>NZ_JANQBA010000001.1 GCF_025490915.1 Lacticaseibacillus parakribbianus
CATATTAAGTGCCGTTGAGACCATCTGAACGATGTGGAATCGATCCACAACGACTTTCGCGTTAGGAAAAAGTCGCGGAACTAGGTTGATGTATCCAGCGTTTAAGTCCAGCGAAACAGTCTTGACCTGCTTACGTACTTTGAGGGGAAACTGTTCGAAGTATCTGGTTAGCTGGTATGAAGTGCGGGAAGGCAAGATGGCCCCAATTTCACCTTGATCACTGTCTGCCCAGATGAAACTCATTTGGTTGGTTGCCTTGAATTCGTCAAAGGCTAAGTGATCTGGTAGCCAAGTTGTTTGTTTAAAGTTGTGAAGGGCGATTTCGTCATCTAAAACGCGCTGGACGGTCTTGTCTGCCACGTGGTAACGGCGTGCGATATCACTTAAGGAATGATTGGTCAGCGCCTCATAGAGAATCATCTGCCGAACTGGCGTGGTAATCACACAGTTGGGCTGAACGTAGTTCGTTTGGCTCTGAAAAACAGATGCACAAAGCTGGCAGCGGAATCGCTGGCAGCTAAGTTTCAGGTACGTTGGTCGGTAGCTAAACCCTGGAACCACGAGGCACACTTGATTGAAACCATACCGCACCATCTGCCCACAAAAGCCGCATTGTGGGCAGCGCGCTGGTTGAGTGATTAACCTAGCATAATAGAGCAAGGCATCCGCGTCATGAACCTTTTCAATTTGGGCATCTTTGTAAAAGATGATGTTTGGGTCTGTAATTTCAAGGGCAAGTCGGATAGACTGACTAGTAAGGGACATCACACAAACTCCATTTCTGAATTCTTTGGTCGGGACGATGAACAGGAAACCTTGTGGTGTCCTGTTTTTGTGCTGGAAACTAAATGGTATAGAAAAAGGAGTTGGCAGGCAAGTAGCCTATCAACTCCAAATATCGTAGCGCCAAATAAGTACACTGGCCTGTGGTGTGGTCAATGATTGGACCGTCGTTCACATGAGAGGCGGTTTTTTTGTCTATTCTCCAAAAATTTATGCTATTATAAGCTATGAAACAAAGGAGGAGTTAGAGATGGAAGAAGATATACGCGCACGAGAGGGCCGAAATGCTGGTAAACAGCTGCACCATCATGAGTCAGTTGAACAAGTACAAACAACTGTAGACAATGATTCGAAACCGGTAGAGCCAGTGCCAGAACCACCATCGTCTGACTCAGCAGAGCAACAATCCACAGCATCAGATCCGAAGGCACAACGGACTCGTCCTACCTCTACTAATGCTAAATTTTCGTTTGATACGGCGGAATACATCATCAGTGCAAACTCTATCCCCGACGGCTTTGTGTTTCTGAAGCCTGCCTATTATGCCTACTCAGCAACCATGACTTTCGGTTCAATCTTCGGAAACGCTGGCAATGGGTATGCCAAGGCGTATAGTGCTGTACTGTCAAGCATCCAGGATGAAATAGACAAGGGTGAGTACGATGCCCTGTTCAACATGCGGGTTATCACCAAAGACACCTCTGATTCTACTGAGTACGACTGTGTCATCTATGGAGACGCTTGCATAGTGGCGGAGTAGGGCAAAATAACAGACCTCAACTTAGGCTGAGGTCTGTTTTTGTCTGCTCACTTTGCTGACACTGTGACGGACACCATCTGCACTATTAGCCCTGGGTTGGCGGCCTTTGTCTCTTCAAAGCTAGAAGGTGTTGGGTACTCTGCATAGTCTGGTAGAACAACCGCCAAAGCGTTGGGGGCTGCTCTAACAGCGTCTTCTAGCGATGCGCCCTGAGTAACTGTATCGGGAACATCTGGGAAGGTTACCGTGTAGAATCCGTCGTTGTCGATGTTGTCGAAAACAGCCGGGTACGTAAGTGTCACTTTCTCATCGGTCATTGTTTAACACCTCATTCTGTATAGGCACACTATACGTCATATAGTCCTCAGCTACAACGCCCAGGGGCTGTGAGGTTCCTGTCAGTTACCCCCTGCCAAGAAGGCAAGCTGTAAGACGGCTTTTCGCCGTCGTTCCATTACAGCCCCGGCTCACGTGCATGTCACCACGTCGCGCTTACCAGACATCCATTCTCAGCCCCAGTTCTGCCCAGGACACCATCGATGCGAGCTTGAGGTTGATTCGTCTGTTAGACGTGCGGTCTAGCTCATGTGAACACCGCGATTACATCGATTGGCCGGACGTACCCCCGTGCATCTCTGCACGCAGAACGATCCACCCCTACCGTTTACCATTTTAAGTCTGGAAGGCCGTAGACGCCCATGAATGACGATGGGGGAGCTGACTGGACTTCACCACCGGCTGGATTCTATTGCGACGGCTCTAGCTGACCACCTGACTTTGATTCGACCTCGCGCAGGGCATGAGCGAGAACAGAGCTCACGTGGTACAATGAACCTGTATCGGGCAGATACAAAGGTTCTAACCTATTGGCGTAGGTTGTGAGCTTCAACTATTCAATTAGTTGGGCCGTTAAACGTTGGCGCGCTTGGCGGCTTTTTTCGTGTCTTGCATGATGTGTTCCCAGGCGGCTCCAATAACGAAGGCGATGCTCAGGGCGGCAATGGTGAGGACGTGCGAGGTGATCCAAAGGTAGAGAGCCAGGATGAGGTTAAGCATTGTTGACCGCCTCCAAGTCCAAGCAGAGGGCGCCTCTCAACGTGCAGTAGAGTTCGTTCATGCACCGACTCAGGGCTGTAGCAATCTCATGGGGTGTCATGCCGGATGAGATGACCACCCAGGCGAATAACTGGGCGGTGTGATAGTCGATTTCGCAGAATGATGCGAATTCATGGTAGTGTTCAGCCACCCAGGGAGCGGCGAACCCGACTGGGATAACGGTGTCGCCATTGTCACGCTCCTCGACCATCGCAAGTTCACCAAGTGTGATGTCATAGGCCGATTCGGCCAGGATCTCGAGAGTTATCTTCATAGCTAGTCCTCCAAGTCAGGCACAAACTCAGAGAGCATCGTGAGCGTGGTGACGGCGTTTCTCATGGACAGAAGCAGGGAGCGGTCAACGACGCACACATCGTCGCGGCATTCAGCCTGTTCATCGTCGTCCCACTTCAGGGGACTGTCGTCCTGGTAGTCCCAGGTGAAGCCAATAGCCGCCTTGAGGTCAGTGATTGCCTGACCCAGGATTTCGGCCACCGGTTGGCCGGCTGAGGTCCGCAGGTTAGGTGGAATGACGATGGTGGCGAATTCCAGGTTATAGATCACGTCGGACAAGGCGTCGTAGTTGACGACGTTGATGGTTGGTTGAGTTGACATGTTAGAAGCCCTCCTGTGATGATGTGATTTTGGCAGCCTTGGTTGGACGTTCGAGTTTGTAGTCCGTTTCGATGGGGTGGTAGTCCCAGACTTGCTCACGATTGCCCTTGTAGCCCTTTTCGTACTTGGCGACGCGAGCCATGAATTGAACTTGATCGCCCTCATGGAGGTCCAGATTGGACCAAGTCTTGCCGCAGGTGAACCAAAGGTGGTCGGTGACCATATTGCCGTTCTGCTCAACGTTGCTAAATAAAACCGTGGTTTCATCACCCACCCATCCAGACCGCTTTCCAAAGCGCTCGAAGGTGGTCGTGAATTGAAAACGTGCATTAGTGCCTAACTTTCTGAGGGCTTCCCGCCCGTATTTGCTGCGTTTTTTTGACATGGTAAAATTCTCCTTTTATAAGTTGTAATTTCTGGTCTTAGGTCGCCCGCCGGGACGATTTCAGTGCGATGTTACTTCAATTTTATGCAGATTTCAGATGGTATTTGATTTCAGTGTGGCGTCCAATTCTGAACGCTTAATCCGCCTAGTCGTGCCCACGAACGTGACACGGATGTCGCCTTGACGGACGTACTTCATTAGAGTGTTGCGGCAAACGTTGAGGTATTTGGCCGCTTCACCAAGGGTGAAGAATTCGGGTTCCGGTTGCTGTGGATCGATGTTGAACGCCAGCTTGGCGACACGCTCATCCACGAGGCGAGTGACTAGGTCTTCGAGACCGGGGAACTGAATGCTGATGCTTGGTTGTTGTGAAATTGCTTGCATTGCAATTTTTCCTTTCCTTTGCACGATATTTTGAATCTATGATGATTTCAATGTGCATCTGACAAGAACATGATACGTCGTGCGAGACGATGTGTCAACCACATTTGATAATTTTAATGTGCATGTGTATAATGGAATCGGAAAGAGGTGATTATAGTGCTCGCAAATCGTCTAGGAATTTTGTTGACTGAACGTAATCTAACCATTAAGCAGGTGACCGAAGACACTGGACTGTCTCGTAACACCGTATCGAACTTGGTCAATAAGCCAATGGGAAACATCTCCGTCGATACAACTGACCTGTTATGCAACTACTTACGCGTGACGCCAAAGGAGTTTTTCGAATACTCGCCATATCGAATAGAGGCTGAGACGTCTTCTGAAGTTTTTAGTAATGCTGTTGATGGAAAAGCTCCGTACGAAATCGCGGTGACCTTTGAAGGGGAACGGCGAATCTACTATTTTGATTTTTCATTCGAGAAGAATGAGACAGATTTGGACTCACGACTTCAAAGCGACTATCATGCTGAGCTGACATCAATTAACGACTTCGGTTCAAAAGTGTACGAAATTCTTAGTGTGAGACTTCAAACATTGTTGAACGATCGGCTAACTGAAATATTAGCTGCGCTTTCGTTCCAACGAGCTCAGAATGAGACTGAGTCGGACGAAATTCGGGTGAAACTCGCGTTGATTATTTCAGATCGAAAGCAAATAGATCTTGGCTCACAGATACTTGTGCTTAAGTAGCTCTATCGCCATATTTCCGATTTTGGGTCGCCCGCCGGGACATCAAAAAAGGAGAAAATTATGGCATCAATAACAAAGTACGACACGCAAAAGGGAACCCGTTGGAAAATCCAGGTTTATGCTGGCGTTAACCATCTGACTGGGAAGAAACTCTACCGCACCCGCCAGGGTTTCAGGTCGCAATATGAAGCCCGATTGGCGGCAACTAAACTGGAATTCACCATTCAGAACGGTGACCAGCTGACCAAAAATAAGTCGAGAACAATCGAGCAAGTTATCAATGAGTACCTTGAGGCGTGGGCGCCAACAGTTCGACCAAGCACTGCAAGGGCAGCCGCTGGCCGAGTAAAAATTAACGTCGTCGACGTCATTGGCGATTGGCAGATTGAGAAGGCCGATCTTCAACGATACTTGAATAGCACGACAGACACGTTACCCAGCTCCTTCAAAGGAAATTGGGGTTTTGTCCGTCGTGTGTTTAGGTTCACTCTTGACAACGCTTACATTCGTGTGGACCCAACAATCGGCGTCAAACTCCCACGACAGGAAAAGGCGCCGATTGAAGATGATTCTCAATATTGGACGCGTGAACAGATCGACCACTTTCCAGTCTAATCGACGTGCGCAAGCATCCAGACGAAATGCTTATGTTTAAGATTCTGTTTTTGGCAGGGCTCCGGGTAGGGGAACTGACCACATTGAAGTTCTCAGACGTCGAGGTGGTCAGCGACAAGCAACTGAATGTGTCAGTTCGACGCACTCAGTCGATGGTTGACATCAACCTGCCCAAGTCGCAGGCAGGTTTTCGAATGATTCCGATTGTGGACGCGGTGGCAGTTGCCCCATTTAACATTTGGAAGACAAAGCTACTCAACAAACTGCACAACAAGCGAATCATCGTTGACCTGGACAAACAGTGGTTGTTCCCAAATCCTCGCGGCAACGACAAACCGTGTGACGTCAAGAAACCAGCTTGCCGTCTTGCATCACTCATCAAGGCAAACAATCTTACGCCACGAATCTCTGCTCACAAGGCGCGACACAGCTTCATCTCGAATCTATTGATCGCTGGCGTGGACATCTCGACGGTTCAACGGCTCGCCGGTCACTCGAAACCAACCATGACTCTCGCTGTCTACGCGCACATCTCAAACGAGCAACGTGAGGCCGCCGCTGTGAAGCTGGCAGACTACCTTGGGGCCGTCGAGACAGTAGACAGTGGGAATGACAGTGGGACCAATTCTGAATCAACGGACTGCCCCAACAAACGTTGATTTACCGGCCTTTCACAGGGGTGGCGACTGTCTTCACTCATTTTTGGATAAGACAACCAAATCCCTGCGGCCCCGTGCGATTTCGCGCGGGTGAATACTGCATAAAAACCAAAAACCGAGGCGCGAGTCGCGTCTCGGTTCACAATCACAGCGTGATCAGCATCGGTAAAATAACAGGGTGGCGTTCCGTCTTGTCGAACAGGAACTCCTGCAGGTTGGCGATGATCGCGTCCTTGAGCATGCCCTCGGTGACCTTCTCGTTTTGCTTGAAGGTGGTCTTGATGGTGCGGTAGACGCGGCGCTGGGCGGAGTTGATCAGCTCGCCGGACTCGCGCATGTAGATGAAACCGCGCGACAGGAGGTCCGGGCCGGCCAGCACGGCCTGCTTTTGCATGTTGATGGTGGCGACCACCACGACCAGGCCTTCCTCGGACAACAGGCGCCGGTCGCGAATCACCGCGTTGCCGATGTCACCGATGCCGGAGCCGTCGATGTAGACGTCGGCGGCCGGGAAGTGCCCGGCCCGGCGAGCGGAATCCTTGCCCAGGGCCAGCACATCGCCGTTGTCCATGATGAAGCAGTGGTCTTCGGGGATGTGGCACTCCTGCGCCAGCTCGGTGTGAATCTTCAGCATCCGGTACTCACCGTGAATCGGCATGAAGAACTTCGGCTTCATCAGGCGCAGCATCAGCTTTTGCTCCTCCTGACCGCCGTGGCCGGAGGTGTGGATGTTGTTGACCTTACCGTGGATGACGGTCGCACCGGCCTCTTCCAGCTCGTTGATCACGTGGTTCACGCTGACCGTGTTGCCCGGAATCGGGTTGGACGAGAAGATCACGGTGTCGCCGGGCTGAATCGAGATCTGGCGGTGGGTGCCGTTGGCGATGCGCGACAGCGCCGCCATCGGTTCGCCTTGCGAGCCGGTGCAAAGAATCATGACCTCACCGGCCGGAATCTTGTTGAGCTCGTGGCTGTCGATCAGCACGTCGTCTGGAATGTCTAGGTAACCGAGCTCGCGGCCGTTGACCATCGCGGTTTCCATCGAGCGGCCGAACACCGCGATCTTGCGCCCGTGGTCCATCGCCGCCTGGGCGGCCTGGGCGATGCGCGAGATGTTGGAGGCGAAGGTGGCAAAAATGATGCGGCCTTCGATGCCGTCGAACAGGTGGCGAATCGAGTGGCCGACGAAGCGCTCGGACTTGGTGAAGTTCGGGATCTCCGCGTTGGTCGAGTCGGACATCAGCAGCAAGACGCCTTCCTCGCCCAGCCGGGCCATTTTCTGCAGGTTCGGCGCCGGCTGGTCGCCAACCGGGGTCAGGTCGAACTTGTAGTCCCCGGTTTCGACGATCACCCCTTGAGGCGTGTGAACGGCGACGCCCAGGGTGTCCGGAATACTGTGGGTGGTGCGGAAGAAGTCGACGGTGATTTTGCGGAACTTAAGCACCGCGTCTTCCTTGAGTTCGTGCAGCTCGGTGGTCCGCAGTAGCCCGTGCTCCTCCAGCTTCCCGCGAATCAAGGCCGCGGCCAGCGGTGGGGCGTAAACCGGGACGTTCGGCACCTGCTTGAGGAAGTAGGGAATGCCGCCGATGTGGTCTTCGTGCCCGTGGGTGATGACCAGCGCCTGAATCTTATCTTGGTTCTGCACTAGGTAGGAGTAATCGGAGATCACGTAATCAATTCCGAGCAGGTCGTCTTCCGGGAACTTGATCCCGGCGTCGATGACGATGATTTCGTCTTGGAATTGAACCCCGTACATGTTCTTGCCGATTTCACCTAGGCCGCCGATTGCAAAAACGGCGGTTTCGTTGTTTTTGACGTTAAGTTTCATTGAGGCTAAAACTCCGTCAGCTCAAAGCCGGGTTCTTGCTGCTCAAAGGCCAAGAACTTGCCGGAAAGCTCCTGCACGAATTCGATGTTGTAAGGCGTGTGGGCCTCCACCAACGCACGTGCGGCCGCGGCCGAATCCGCTTCGAGGTAAAGCGTTTCGGTGGTTTCCCGCTTGGGGTTGCGGACCATATCCTTTTGGTACAATACTTTGTAAATCATGGTAGACTCCTTTCGTGTACGCCAAAAAACTCCGCAAAGCATGCGGCGTCTCTTGCGATTTACCGGTCAAATGTTGAAGGGGCTTCAACAGTTACGACTATCTTATCATAATTGCGGCACCGACGCCACGCCCGAAACGCCGCCAGCTAGTGTCGGCGGCGGCCACTGCGGTATACTAAAGAAAAGGGGGGCTTAACATGTGGTGGTTGATTGCGGCGGTGGGTGTCGTGCTCCTTTTGGCCTTGTTAATCTGGTACCGCGCCGCTCGCAAGCGCCGGGCCTTGCGGTTGTTCTTGACGCGCAGCCAGCAGGCCTGCGACGCGGCGGTGACGGCGGCGCTGGCCGCGCTGGGCTGGCCGCACGAGCCCCTGGTGGCCAGCACCCCGGTGGCCGACGTGTGGGGCCACGGCATCGCGGCCTTCGAGTACGTCATGATCGCCGCTGATTCGACCCCGACCCGCCAGGCGCTGTCACAGGCGCTGGCACAGGCGGGGACGACGGCGGGGTTGCAGGCCGCGACCCGCGGACCGGCGCTTGTGGTGACCGATTTTTGGCTGCGGGACGGGCTGTTGCACGTCGATGTTGCCTACCTGGTCAACCAGGCGACGGCCGAGTACGTCGAAGACGTACTGCGGGTGTGATGGCACGAAAAAAGGCGAGCCGGTGCGGCTCGCCTTTTTGGTGTCGGTTAATCGATCAGGATGCCCTCGGGTTTCATGTGGAAGGGCTGTTTCTTATCGATGTGATCGTAGAACAAGATGCCGTTGAGGTGGTCGATTTCGTGCTGGCACACGATGGCCGGGTAGTTCTTGAGCCGCACC
This sequence comes from Lacticaseibacillus parakribbianus, assembly GCF_025490915.1. Classification (GTDB taxonomy): domain Bacteria; phylum Bacillota; class Bacilli; order Lactobacillales; family Lactobacillaceae; genus Lacticaseibacillus; species Lacticaseibacillus parakribbianus. Next base: position 8,914 of record NZ_JANQBA010000001.1, read on the forward strand.
TTCTTGGTCTCACCGGCGAGGTTTTGGTAGCGAATGGTGATGCGATCGTGCCGTACCACGTAGCCTGGGACGTCCTTGTCCACGCTCAAGCAACCTTCGCCTTCCGACAGCGCCGCTTCCTGGACGCTGTGGCTGATGATCACGGGGTTGATCAGCACTTCCTTAAATAAGATCTCGTCGTCAGGCCCCGGCACCAGCACCGCAGCCATCGCCTTGCCCACCCCGACTTGAGGGGCGGCCAGACCGACGCCCGGGCGCAGCTTGTACTTTTCGTTTTCCTTCTCGTCTTGGCTGATGACCAGGTAGTCCATCATGTCTTTGGCGAGTTTTTTGTCCTCATCCGATAGCGGGAAGGCCACCGGCTGCGCGTGCTCGCGCAGCACCGGGGCCCCGTCGCGGGTGATGTCTTTCATGAGATACACGATCAAGACCTCCAATTCGTTATTCTTCATTACCTTACCACACCGCGCCGCAACAAAAAAGAGATTCTGCAAGGCCGGGCCTTGACACCGTGCCGCCAGTTGCGTATGATTAGTAAGTAGTTAAATCCGGTGCTTTCCGTTAGGTGAGGCTCCTATACGAACAATGCTGCTGCTCAGAAACATCCAGAGATGCCAATGAGTCAACTGCGCTTGTCTACAAAGGCTTGCGCTAACGTAGCTGAACTTTGTTCTAGGCGTATAGTGCTAAAACTAAACGATTGGGATGCAAATCGCGCGCATACCCAATTGGTGTGCGCTTTTTTGCGCGCAACGGACGGTGAATGAAAGGTGGTGGGTACATGAAACAAACAGCGATCGATGGTGGTAATCCCGACAATGCAGATCCCGGAAGGTTTGACATTGTGCCGCCACATCAATTAAATAATAGATAAACGCGGCATCCAAACCTCCGATCGAAGAGAGGAGATTGACGATGTTGATGCAAGTACAAAGCGGCTTGACCCGGCTTGAGGTCAAGCAAAAGCAAGTGTTGCAGCACGGCGGCCGCATTCAGGCGCCGGCATTCGCACTTCGCCCGCTCGTGTTGCTCGGGCTGGGGCTGGGTCTGCTTTTGGCGGCCTTGGCCCACGGGCTGATCGGGTTGGCGCTGGCCGGTCTGATCGCCGGTTTGGCCGGCCTCGGCCACCTGGGCCTCACCCGTTGGCTGGCCGCGCTCGACGCGCCGCGGCAGGTGCTGGTGGTCCGCGACGGGCTGGTTCGGCCTATCGCCGCCAGCGACTTGGTGGTCGGCGACGTGGTGCAGGTTCAGGCTGGCACCCGGCTGACCGTCGATGTCAGCGGGGCAATCAGCGCCCAGCCAGCATTGTGGCTGCGCCTACTGTTGACGATCACCGCCCAGCCGGTGGCCTTCGGGGTTGCCCCGGCCGGCAGCCGTGCGGTGGCCAGCGCGCAGGCTCGGGTGCTGGCGGTCGGCGCTGACCGCCTGGTGGCCCGGCTGGTTCAAGGCGACGCGGCTGCCGGTCAGCTCGCAACGCTTAGCGGCTGGCTGCTGGCTGCTGCCTTGGCCTTCGGCTGTGCGATTCGCGCGGCGCTTGGCGGCTTAGCGGTTCTGCCGCAGGCGCTGATGGCGCGGCAGGCGGCGCTGTTGACCCGCCGGCCGCAACCCGCCCGGCTCGCGGCGTTCGGTCGCGAAATCACCCTGGTTGGTACCACGCGCCACGACGCCCAAGAGGCGGCGTTCCGCTACAACCAGGACCCGGTCTCGTGGCGCTTCGCCTAATTCAATGACCCTTTGGCGTCGGCTCACACCGGCGCTTTTTTTGTGGCTGCGGCTGGCCATTTGCGCCAAAAAGCGGTATCCTTCGGTTATCACAGGCGGCTCTGGCTGGGCCGGTAGGGGGCAAACATGCAAAAAGTGGTGGTGTGCGGGCAAAGCACCGCGACGATTCGAGTGTGCGAGCGGCTGATTCAAAGCCCACTGGCGCTGACGCTTTCGCTTGAGGCGACCGATGCGGCCGCGCTGGAGTGGCCAAGGCTTGTGGCGCTTGCCGCCATCGGCCCCAACGCCTTTGGCAAGGCAACCAGCAAGAGCCTGGCCGCGGCGGACGTGCTGATTTTCACCGATTACCAAGCCGCTGCCAAGGGCGAGCTACGGCTTGAAAACATCGCGCGGATGCGGCGCGTCTTGAACACCGCCATGGCGGCGGGGTTCGGCGGGGTGGTGCTGGTCGCCACCGGCGAGGCGGCGGTCGGCACCTATTTTGCCCAGCGCATTTCCGGGCTGCCGAAGACGGACGTCTTTGGCATCGGCACCTTGGCGTTGACCGCCTGCTTCGAGCGCTTCTTGGCCACGCGCTTCACCGTGCCGCGCGAGTCCGTCACCGCCTATGCGGTGGGGACGCAGCAGGACTACGCGCTGCTGTGGAGCCGCGCGTTCATCGGCACCACGCCGGTGCTCAGTCTGATGAAGGACCTTGATGCCGGTGCCATCATGCGCGAGGCCATGGGGGTGTGCGACGCCTTTGCCGCAGTGGCCGACGCCTCGGTGTGGGCGGCCGCCGTGGAGCGGCTTTTGGCCGCCTTGACCGGCCAGGCGCTATTGGCCCCGGTGACCACGCTGATCGAGCGGCCGGAGGGGCCGGTGGCGCTGGCGCAGCCGATGCTGGTCGATGCGCGCGGCGTAACGCTATTGGCCCCAGTCACCGGCGACAACGCCGAGCAAGAGGCGCTGGTCGCCATCGAGGCGGCGGTGCGGGCGAAGCTGGCCACCATCGAGTGAGCTGATTAGTGAGCTGATTAAAGGAGAACAATCTTGAAACCTAACTACCAATACCCGCTTGACCTTGACTGGACCACAGACGAAATGGTCCGGGTCACCACCTTCTACTCACTTGTGGAAGACGCCTACGAAAAGGGCGCCGACCGCGCCAACCTGCTGGCCGCTTACTCTGGCTTCAAGCAGGTGGTGCCGGATAAGGGCACCGAGCGCCAGCTGGGGCGAGAGTTCGAGGCCAACTCCGGCTACTCGATTTACCTGGTGATGAGGGCGGCCCGCGACACGGCGGCCAAGCGCGTCAAGCTGAGGGTCGACTGATGGACGTCGCCGCGCTTCACCAGCAGGTGGTCGGCTGGCTCGACCAAAGCCGCAAGCGAATTCTCGCCGCGATGGCGGCCCCGCTCACCGTGGCGACCAAGTCCAACCGCAACGACCTGGTGACCAACGTCGACCGCGCCAACCAGGCGTTTTTGGTGGCACAATTGCAGGCCGCCTACCCGCAGGCGGCCATCGTCGGCGAGGAGAGCCACCTGGCGCGGCCGCAGACGCTGGCCGGGCTGGTGTTCTTCCTGGATCCCATCGATGGCACCATGAATTTCGTCAAGCAACGGGCCAACTTCGCGGTGATGCTCGGGGCCTACGTCGACGGCGTGGCGGTGTACGGCGCCATTCTCGATGTGATGGCAGACCGGCTGATCACCGGCGGCCCGGCCTGGCCGGTTGCGGTTAACGGGGTGCCACAGCCGGCACCGCGCGACCTGCCGCTTGCGGCCGGCCTGCTCGGCGTCAACTCGCGCATGGCGATTCACAACCAGTCGCACCTGGGCGAGCTGGCGTTGGCCAGCGCCGGGGCGCGGATGATCGGCAGCGCCGGCATGACCTTTGCGGCCATCACCATGGGCCAGCAGGTCGGCTACGTCTCGTACTTGCAACCTTGGGACGTCGCGGCCGGCGCCGCGATCGGCGCGGGGTTCGGCCTGCGGGTCACCCGGCCTGACGGGGCGGCGCTTGACCTGTTGCAGCCCGGCCTGGTGGTCGCGGCGATGCCGCAGGCCCACGCCGCGATTGTGGCCGCAATGGCGCGGCCGTAGCGGTCGCCAAAAAGTTTTCAGAAAACCGTCACAGGCGCTTTGACCTGTGCTATAATGTTTTATCGAAGACTGTGTCGACTCGACACGTTTTTTTATGCCGTAATCAAACAGGCACGCTGAAAGGAAGTTAATACACGTGAAGACACGCGACGACATTCGGAACATTGCGATCATTGCCCACGTCGACCATGGTAAGACCACGCTGGTCAACGAGATGCTGAAGCAATCCGACACCCTGCCAGAGCACATGACCATCGGGGACCGCGCTTTGGATTCGAACGCTATTGAAAAGGAACGCGGGATCACCATCCTGTCCAAAAACACCGCCGTCAAGTACGGCGACACCACGATCAACATCGTGGACACCCCAGGGCACGCGGACTTCGGGGGCGAAGTGGAACGGATCATGAAGATGGTCGATGGGGTGTTACTCATCGTCGACGCCTTTGAAGGCACCATGCCTCAGACGCGCTTCGTCTTGAAGAAGGCCTTGGAGCAGCACCTGACGCCGATCGTGGTGATCAACAAGATCGACCGCCCAGGCGCCCGGCCGGAAGAGGTTGTGGATGAAGTGCTGGAACTGTTCATCGACCTTGGGGCCGACGAGAGCCAGCTTGAGTTCCCGATTGTCTACGCCAGTGCCCTGAACGGGACGTCCAGCTACTCCGACGACCCGGCCGACCAGGAGCACACGATGCAGCCGCTGTTCGACACCATCGTGAAGACCATTCCGGCGCCAGTCGACAACACCGACGAGCCGCTGCAGTTCCAGGTTTCCATGCTGGATTACAACGACTACGTGGGCCGCATCGGGATCGGCCGCGTGTTCCGCGGCACGATTTCCGTCGGCGACAACGTGTCCGTGCTCAAGCTTGACGGCACCAAGAAGAACTTCCGGGTCACCAAGCTGTTCGGGTTCTTCGGGCTCAAGCGCGTCGAGGTCCAAACCGCCAAGGCCGGCGACCTGATCGCCGTGTCCGGGATGGACGACATCTACGTCGGTGAAACCGTCGCCGATGCCGCGACCCCTGAGGCCCTGCCGGTGCTGCGGATCGATCCGCCGACACTGCAGATGATGTTCCTGCAAAACGACAGCCCGTTCGCCGGCCGCGAAGGGGACAAGGTCACCGCTCGCAAGCTGGAAGACTACCTGCGCTCCAAGCTGCAAACCGACGTGTCGCTGCGCGTCGACGACACCGATCAGGCCGGCGCCTGGATGGTGTCCGGTCGTGGCGAGCTGCACCTGTCGATTCTGGTCGAGGAAATGCGCCGCGCCGGCTTCGAGCTTCAGCTCGGCCGGCCGGAAGTGATTTACCGCGACATCGACGGCGTCACCTGCGAGCCGTTCGAAGAGGTGCAGATCGACACGCCTGAGCAGTACACCGGGACCATCATCGACGCCATGTCCAAGCGCAAGGGCGAGATGCAAAACATGGAGAACGAAGGCAACGGCCAGACCCGCATGACCTTCCTCGCGCCGTCTCGTGGCCTGATCGGCTACTCGACCGAGTTCCTGTCCAGCACCGGTGGTTACGGCATCATGAACCACACCTTCGAAAAGTACCTGCCGGTCGTTAAGAACTGGGAGCCAGGCCGTACCACCGGCGCCTTGGTCTCGATCAACGCAGGGCAGGCGACCACCTACTCGCTGCAAAGCATCGAAGACCGTGGCCAGCTCTTCATCGATGCCGGCGTCGAGGTTTACGAAGGCATGATCGTCGGTGAAAACAGCCGCGACAACGACATCGCCGTCAACGCCACCAAGGGGAAGAACCTGACCAACACCCGTGCCGCTGGTAAGGACCACGCCGCGGCCATCAAGACCCCAAAGAACCTCAGCCTCGAGGAATCCATCGAGTTCCTGAACGAAGACGAGCTGTGCGAAGTCACCCCGACCTCCGTTCGCCTGCGCAAGAAGATTCTGAACACCGGCGAGCGCCAAAAGGCCGACAAGCGCCGCAAGATGTCCAAGGACCTGTAATCGCGTTTACCAGAAGTCTCCCGCGGGAGGCTTTTTTTGTGGCCGCTCGCCGCGGCGCGGGGCAGCGGCACTGTGAGCTTTAAAGTTGACGGCGGCAAGGCCTGGGCTTACGATAAACTCAGATGATTATCTTAGGACGGGGCGGCGGCTTTGATCACAGCCGCAGCACGACCACCGTCTATGGGGAACGGTCCGGGACATAAGCATTCCCAGTACCCCACTCATGCCATGCCGAACCAGGCAACAACGCCGACGTTTTCGCGCAACGGTCTCCTCCGTTTGAGACCGACCACCAGGGTGTGGACCACCACCCCCCGATTGCTTAGTGTTCCGCCTACTCGCGCTGCGAGGTAGCTGCGGCGGGGCATTGACCGGGGGCCTGTTTCAAGGGGGTCGCGACTTGACCAGCCGCGGCCTCGCGACCACCTGAGGCTTGCAACCAACCAGCACAAGGCCCAGGCCACCGGACGTTCAGCCGCCCGGTGGCTTCGGCGCGGCCGCCGTAGCGTTTTGGCTACGGCGGCTTTTTGGTGGTCGAGTCAAGGCCACCGCGGCAAGCCCGGCCGCACGGCGGCGCAATCTGTGGTAGAATTATGGTACATTTTGCCGCGAAAGGGCGAGTGCTGTGCTTAAGAAGCTTCATTACCTGGATTACTACATCTTAGTGCCATACCTGCTCTTGTGTGCGACCGGGCTGGTGATGGTGTATTCCGCCAGCGCCTATTACATCCAGACCCACTACGGTCAGGCGCAAAACGCGGTGATGATCAAGCAGCTGGTGTTTGTGCTCATCGGCCTGGTGTTGGTCGGGCTGTTTTATTACCTCAAGCTGAGTGTGCTGCGCTGGCCTTCGTTTCAGTGGTTGGCCAACGTCGCGCTGTTCGGCAGCCTGGTGTACCTGATTGTGCATGGTCTGCTGCACCCGGCTTCGGCCATCAACGGGGCCAGTGCCTGGATTCCGGTGGGCGGCTTCCACATTCAGCCGACCGAGTTTGCCAAGCTGATCATGATCATCTACCTGGCCCACATGTTCACCATGCGCCAAGACCAGATGCGCCGTATCGACTTTCAGGTGCGGGAGCTGCGCAAACCCTTGCTGTTCGTTTTCGTCTTGATCGTCTTAGTGCTGGTCGAGCCGGACACCGGCGGTGCGATGATCCTGGCGGTGATCGCCGCGGTCATGCTGTTTGCCAGCGGCATCTCGCTGCGCTACGGGGTCGGGATCAGCGGCCTGGCGGGGGCATTGGCCGCCGGCGCCTACTTCGCGGCCAGTCGCATCACCTTTCCTGCTAAGCTGTTGCGCGAGCACTACCAGCTGCGGCGCGTGGTTGCGGCCTTACACCCGTTCCAAATGGCGAAGACCGATGGCAATCAGGTGGTCAACTCGCTTTTGGCAATCGACCACGGCGGCCTGTTCGGGGTGGGGCTGGGCATGAGCAGCCAAAAACTCGGCTTCTTGCCCGAGCCGTACACGGACTTCATCCTCGCCGTGGTCGCCGAGGAGCTCGGGCTGATCGGCGCCGCCTTGGTGCTGCTCGGGATTTTCTTTTTGATCATGCGCTTTTACCTGGTCGGCATCCGCAGCAAGACCAACTTCCACGCGCTGATCGCGTACGGGATCGCGACCATGATGCTGATTCAGACCGTTTTCAACGTCGGGGCGGTGACCGGTCTGTTGCCGGTGACCGGCGTCACGCTGCCCTTCATCTCTTACGGGGGCTCGTCGATGCTGGTGTTGTCCGCCTCGGTCGGTATCATGTTGAACATCAGTGCCAGTGAGCACAAAGCCAAAGAGAAAGCAGGGGCCTTGCATGCATAAAGTATTGGTTGCCAACCGCGGCGAAATCGCCGTTCGCATTTTCCGCGCCGCCGAGGAGCTCGGGCTCGCCACAGTCGGCATTTTTGCCAAGGAAGACGAGCTGGCGATTCATCGCTTCAAGGCCCAAGAGAGCTACCAGGTCGGCGCGGGCAAGGCGCCGATCGCCGCTTACCTCGACGCCGATGACATCATTCGCATCGCCAAGCAAAGCGGGGCGGATGCGATTCACCCGGGCTACGGCCTGCTGTCCGAAAACGCGGCGTTCGCGCGGAAGGTGATTGCCGCCGGGCTGACCTTCGTCGGGCCGCGGCCGGAGCTGCTCGACACGTTCGGTGACAAGGTCGCGGCCAAAAAGGCGGCCCAGGCCGCGGGGCTTGCCACGATTCCCGGCACCCCGGAGCCGACCGAGGACTACCAGGAGATTCTGGCCTTCACCCGCCAGCACGGCTTCCCGGTGATGCTCAAGGCGGCCAGCGGCGGCGGCGGCAAGGGCATGCGCATCGTGCGTTCGGAGGCCGAGCTCGCGGCCGTGTACCAAAACGCGGTCAACGAGGCGGTCGCAAGCTTCGGTGACGACCGCATGTACGTGGAGAAATACATCCAAAGCGCCAAGCACATCGAGGTCCAAGTGCTGGGGGACTGGCACGACCACCTGTTGCACCTGTTCGAGCGCGATTGCTCGGTGCAGCGGCGCAACCAAAAGGTGATCGAAATTGCCCCGGCGGTCGGCCTGGCCCCGGCGCTGCGCCAGCGCATCTGTGACGCCGCCGTCGCCTTGATGACCAGTGTCCACTACGAGAACGCCGGCACCGTCGAGTTTTTGGTCGAAGGCGATCAGTTCTACTTCATCGAGGTCAACCCGCGCATCCAGGTGGAGCACACCATCACCGAGCTGATCACGGATGTCGACTTGGTCCAAAGCCAGCTGCGAGTGGCGGCCGGCGCCGACCTTTTTGCGGATCTGAAGCTGCCCGAGCAAGCCGACCTGTCGGCTCGCGGGGCGGCGATTCAGTGCCGCATCACCACCGAGGACCCTGCCAACCACTTCATGCCGGACACCGGTACCATCAAGACCTACCGCAGCCCAGGGGGCTACGGGGTGCGGCTGGACGTCGGCAACGCTTACGCCGGGGCCGTGGTCAGCCCGTACTACGACTCGCTGTTGGTCAAGACCTCGGTGCATTCGGCAACCTTCGCCGGCGCCGTGGCCAAGATGCAACGCGCCTTGCGCGAGTTTCGCATCAGCGGCGTCAAGACCAACCTGCCGTTTTTGGTCAATGTGCTGGCCGCCCCGGTGTTCCAGCAGGGCTTGGCCGAAACCACCTTCATCGACAACACGCCGGCGCTGTTCAAGCTCAAGCCTCAGGCAGCCAAAACCGACCAGCTGATCGCCTATGTCGGCGAGATCACGGTCAACGGCTTCCCCGGGCTTGAGCGCCACGCCCAAAAGTACTACCCGGACTGGCAGTACCGCCTCCAGTTTCCAAAGGCCGCCCCTCAGACCAACCTGGTGCGGCTGCTGGCCGCAGGCGGGCCGCAGGCGGTCACGACCTGGCTGCGCGATCAACCGCGGGTGCTGTTGACCGACACGACCTTCCGCGACGCGCATCAAAGCCTGTTTGCCACGCGGATGCGAACCCGCGACATGCTGCGGGTGGCGCCGGACATGCAAAACGCGCTGCCCGACCTGTTTTCAGTCGAGGCGTGGGGCGGGGCGACCTTCGATGTCGCCTACCGCTTCTTGAACGAGGACCCGTGGCGGCGGCTGCAGGCGCTGCGCCAGGCGTTACCCAACACGCTGTTGCAGATGCTGTTTCGCGGCAGTAACGCGGTGGGCTACAAGAACTACCCGGACAACGTGATTCGGCGCTTCATCGCAGTCGCGGCCAAAAACGGCATCGACGTGTTCCGCATCTTTGATTCGCTGAACTGGGTGCCGCAGCTCACGCACTCGATCGACGCCGTCAAGGCTACCGGCAAGTTGGCGGAGGCCACCATGTGCTACACCGGGGACATCTTGAGCAGCGCCCACCCCAAGTACGACCTGGCCTATTACGTCAACTTGGCCCAGGAGCTGGTCGCGGCCGGGGCCGACATGCTGGCGATCAAGGACATGGCGGGGTTGCTCAAGCCCCAGGCGGCCTACGCCTTGGTGGCGGCGCTCAAAGACGCCGTCGACGTGCCGCTGCACCTGCACACCCACGACACCACCGGCAACGGCGTGGCCACCTACGTGCAGGCCGTTGCCGCCGGCGTCGACGTGGTCGACGTCGCGCAGTCGGCGATGTCTGGCACCACCAGCCAACCGTCACTGCAAAGCCTGTACTACGCGCTGGCCGGCACCCCGCGCCAGCCGGCGGTGGACATCGCGCGCGCCGAGCATTTGAACCAGTACTTCCAGGCGATTCGGCCTTACTACGCCGATTTTGCCAGCAACGTGACCGGGCCCTTGACCGACATCTACGCCGTGCAGATGCCGGGCGGTCAGTACTCCAACCTGCAGCAGCAGGCCAAGAGCATGGGGTTGTTGGACTTTGAGGCGGTCAAGCGCATGTACCAGCAGGTCAACGACCTGTTCGGCGACATCATCAAGGTGACCCCGTCGTCCAAGGTGGTCGGCGACATGGCCCTCTACCTGCTGCAAAACGAGCTGACGCCAGCGGATGTGCTCAAGCGCGGTGAGACCCTCGATTTTCCGGAATCGGTGGTGGCCTTTTTCAAGGGCGACCTCGGCCAACCGGTCGGCGGCTTTCCCCAGGCGCTTCAGGCCAAAATCCTCAAGGGTCAAGCCCCGCTGACGGTGCGGCCGGGCAGCCTGGCGTCACCCGTCGACTTCGCCGCGGTGCGTGAGGACCTTAAGCTTGGCGGTCTGGCGCATCCAACCGAAGAGCAGGTGCTGTCGGCGATTTTGTACCCCGACGTCTTCAAGCAGTACCTGAAGAATCAGGCGGTGTACGGGCCGGTGACCATGCTGGACAGCCCGACCTACTTTCAGGGCATGCGCATCGGCGAGCGCATCCGCGTCGCCGTGGCGCCTGGCATCATGTACATCATGCAGCTGGACGCGATTGGCGAGCCCGACGCCGCCGGTCTGCGAACCCTGTACTTTACGGTCAACGGGCAAAAGCGCGAGGTGCAGGTCAAGGATGCCAGCGCCAAGCAAAGCACCGGTGGCCACCAGCTGGCCGAGCCGACGGACGCCAACCAGATTCCGGCCCCGATGGGTGGCCGCATCCTCAGCGTCGCGGTGGCGGTGGGTCAGCAGGTTGAGGCCGGCGACGCCATGTTTGTCACCGAGGCGATGAAGATGGAAACCACGGTGCATGCGCCGTTCGCCGGCACCGTCACCCACCTGTACGTGGCGGCCGGCGACCTGGTTCAAAGCCAGGAGTTGTTGGCGACTTTGAAGCCAACCAGCCAGGGGTAGCCCGGCACGATTAACGAAAGGAGCTCAGTCATGCTTGATGTGACGGCGCGGCAGGGCCTGGTGGTTTGGGTTTACTCACTCAAGCAGATCAAGGCACTGCGGCACTACGGCACGGTTTTGTACGTTTCCAAGCGCATGAAATACGTGTATTTGTACCTCGATGAAGACAAGATGGCAGACACCATCGCCAAGGTGGAGAAGCTGCGCTTTGTCAAAAGCGCGGTGCCATCGCCTCAGGCCGCGCTGCGAACCGAATACGCCGGCGATTCCAGCTTCGCGGCGGGGGAAGACGACGAAGACGACGACGCACCGAAGGGGGAAGCCCATGCGCATCATTAGTGGCGAGTTTCGCGGTCGGCGGCTGAACGCCGTCCCCGGCGACAAGACCCGGCCGACCGCCGACAAGGTCAAGGAATCCATGTTCAACATGCTGGGCCAGCAGTTCTTTGGCGGTTCTGCCTTGGACCTATACGCTGGCACCGGGGCCTTGGGCATCGAGGCGGTGTCTCGCGGCATGGCGCATGCGACGCTGGTTGACAAGCAGTTCGCGGCGATCAAAACGATTCGCGAAAACGTCGCGCTGACCCACGCGCCGGAGCGGTTCACCGTCCTCAAGGCCCCGGTCGACCGCGCGTTGGCGCAGTTCGGCGCGGCCGAGGCGCGGTTTGACCTGATCTTGGCCGACCCGCCGTATGCCCAACAAGAGGTGCTGGCCCAGCTGGCCACCATCCAGGAGCTGGGCCTGCTCGCCCCAGGCGGCCGGGTGCTGCTTGAAACCGGGCTTGATGTGACGTACCCGGCGACCATCCCGGGCTACGCGCAGCTGCGCCTGCAAAAGTACGGCGTGGCACAGGTTTTGATTCTAAAGCGAAGCGAGTGAGGCAAAATGGCAAGAATCGCATTGTTCCCGGGCAGCTTTGATCCGTTCACCAACGGCCACCTCGACACGGTGCAACGGGCGAGCCGCCTGTTCGACCGCGTGGTGATTGCGGCAATGACCAACACTAGCAAGCGGCCGCTGTTTTCGGCGGCCGAGAAGCTCGCGCTGATTGAGGCCGCGACCGCGGCGCTGCCCAACGTCCAGGTGGTGGCCCAACCGGCGATGCTGACCGTCGCCTATGCGCAGTCGATCGGCGCCACCGCCTTGATCCGCGGGGTTCGCAACACGGCCGATTACAACTACGAAAGCGGCATCGCCGACATGAACGCCAACCTGGCGCCGGACATCGAAACGGTGCTGCTGTTCGGCGACAAACGCTACCGCTTCATTTCGTCCAGCCTGATCAAGGAGGTCGCGGCCTTTGGCGGCGACGTCTCCGCGCTGGTGCCGGCGAATGTCGACGCGGCCTTGAAGGCGAAGTTTGGAAGTGAGCCACATGCGTAAGCGAACCAGGCGGTTTTGGGCGTTCGGCCTCGCCGCGTTGGCGGTCTTGGCCTTCCTGTTCGTGCCGACCGGCCAGTACGTCGAGGTGCCGGGCTCGGCCGAGTCGCTCAAGCCCTACGTCAACGTACAGGGCATCAAGGACCAAGAGGCCGGTAGCTACATGCTGACCACCGTTGGCATCATCGGCCCGGCCACGCCGGCGGTGTTAGTCTGGAGCAAGTTCCAGCCGTATTCGGAGATTCTGTCCAAAACCGAGCTGATGGGGGCCGACTCAAGCGCCGAATACGAGCTGCTGCAGCGCTACGACATCCAAAGCGCGGCCAACAACGCGATTCAGGCGGCCTTCAAGCAGGCCAAGCGCAAGGTGGTGGTCAACCACCTCGGCATCTACGTGATGTCTTTGCTCAAGGACTCGCCGTTTCGCAACCAGCTGAAGCTGGGCGACACCATCACCGCCCTGGACGGCAAGCACTACCAGACGGCCGCCGATTACGTCGCCGCAATCAAAAAGCGCAAGGTCGGCGCCAAGCTGACGCTGACCTACCTGCGCGACGGCCGCTCGCACCAGGCGACGGCCAAGCTGATGCAGCTGCCCAACACCAAGCAGGCCGGCATCGGTATCACGCTGACTGAGCACACCACGGTCAGCTCGACGCCCAAGGTGACCATCGACGCCGGCGCGATCGGCGGTCCCAGCGCCGGGCTGATGTTCGCCCTTGAAACCTACACGCTGATCACGCACCAAAAGCTGCGTCAGGGTCAAAACGTGGCCGGCACCGGTACCATCGAAGCCGATGGTACGGTCGGGCAGATCGGCGGCATCGACAAGAAGGTCGTGATCGCCAACAAGGAAGGGGCCAAGGTCTTTTTCGCCCCGGATCAACCGGCGACCAAGGCGATTCTCAAGGCCGACCCGACCTACCAAAACAACTACGCGGTCGCCAAGAAGGCGGCCAAGGCGATCGGCAGCCACATGGTGGTGGTGCCGGTGAAGCACCTGCAAGACGCGGTCGATTACCTGACCAGCCGCGACTAAATCGTGATCAGTCCCAAAGCTTCCCCCCAGCGGTGGAAGCTTTTTTTGCTGGCGCGGGTCAGCGGCCGCCTTGCGCGTAATCTCTTGAACAGGAGGTGAGCGCGATGATGCAAGTCAAGCAATGGGCCAAGGATTACTGGTACCTGCCGCTGTTGGTGCTGGCCGGCGCGGCGTTTTGGTGGTGGCAAAACCGCCAGCCGCAACCGGCCCCGGAAGCGGCGCCGGCGGTCAGCGCAAGCGTGGCGAGCAGCAGTCAGCCGGCCACCGCGGCCGCAAGCGCCAGCAGCCAGCCTGGCCCCGGGTTCGTCTACCTCAAAGGTGCGGTGGTTCACCCCGGCCTGTACCCAATCACTGGCACCACGCGCTGGGACGCGGTGGTCAAGGCGGCCGGCGGGTTGACGGCCAAGGCCGACGTGACACAGGTCAACCTGGCCAAGATTGCGGTGGATGAGGAGAGCCTCTACATTCCGACGGTGGGTGAGACGCCGCCGGTTGCCGTGGAACAAGGCCCCACTCCAGGCGCCACCACGGCGGCTTCCAGCAGCGGCCAGGGCCTGGTCAACCTGAACACCGCGACGGCAGCCGAGCTTGAGACGCTCAGCGGCATCGGCCCCAAGAAGGCGGCCGACATCATCGCCTACCGCGAAAGTAGCGGCGGCTTCAAGACCATCGAAGACATCAAGAACGTCAGCGGCATCGGTGACAAGACCTTCGAGGCGCTGGCGCCGTCGATCACCGTCGGCCCATGAACCGGCAGGGGGTGTTTTGGCTGGCGGCCTTTCTCGGTGGCCTGCTCGTGTTCCTGCAGCCCTGGTGGCTGGGGCTTTTGCTGATCGGCTGGGCGGGGCTTAAGGCCTGGCGCTTTGCGAACGGTGCCTTGGTGGTGTTGGCGGGGCTAGGGCTTGTGCTTGGCGCCTGGCAGCGGCAGCAGACGCTGGCCCCACCGGTGCCGGCGGGGGCGGTGCGGGTGCTGCCGACCGGCTGGACGCTTCAGGGGGGTACCGCGCGGTATGTGGGAACGGCGCAAAACGGGGTGCCGATGAGCGGCCTGGTCACGGTGACGCCGGTGCAGGCAGCGGCGCTTGAGGCGCTGACCACGCCGGCGCTTGTGACTTGGACCAAGGCGCCGGTGCGGCTGAGCGGGGCCCGTAATCAATACGAGTTCGACTACGCGCAATTCGCCTGGCGCCAGTCGGCCTTGGCCTACCAAAGCGAGACGCAGCCGCTTGTGTGGCGGCCACTGCCGGTTGACACGGTGGTGGATTGGTTGGCCGGGCTGCAGGCGAAGTTCGTGCAGCGGCTCAACCGGCTGCCAGACCGGGTCGCGGCCTACGCCAAGGGGCTGCTTTTGGGCCAGCTCGACGCGGATTTCGCCGCCCAGCGGCAGACCTTCTCGGATCTGGGGATTTTCCACCTTTTTTCGGTGTCCGGGCTGCACCTGTTCGTCCTGATCGGGGCCTTGTATGCGCTGAGCGACCGCCTGCGCCTCCCCAAGGAAGGCGTCGACTGGGCCCTGATCGGCCTGCTGCCGAGCCTGTTGATCCTGATTCCACCTGGCGCCGGCATCACCCGGGCGGTCGGGCTGCGGGTGGTGGCGCTGCTCAACGCCAGGTTGCACTGGCGGCTGACGCAGCTGGATTGCTTCAGCCTGGTGCTGATGCTGAACCTGCTGTGGCGGCCCTGGGTGCTTCACACCTTCGGCGGTCAGCTGACCTACCTGCTGTGCGGGGTGCTGCTTTTGACCGCCGGTGGGCGGCTGGCGACCGCCTGGCACATGGCGCTGGCCGCAACGCCGGTGGTGATCGCGCAGACCTTTCGCCTGCACCTGTTGACGGTCGGGTTCAACTGGCTACTGATGCCCGTGTTTGAGCTGGGGCTGATGCCGGCCCTGGTGCTGGTGGCCATCTGGCCGCAGCCGCAGCTGACCGCCCTGTTGGAGCGGGTGATTGAGGCCGGCGAGGCGGCCCTGATGCAGGTCGGCACGCTGCCGGGTCAGGTAATTTTTGGCGCCGTGCCGGCCGGGCTGACCGTGCTCGGCGTGGCGGCGGTCTTGGTCGGGCTGGGGCGGAGGCGGTGGGGGCCCCTGGTGGTGTGGGTGGTCATGGCCTGGCTGGTCGCCAACGTTCATCCGGCCTGGCGGGTGACCGTGTTTGACGTCGGCCAGGGCGACGCGATTTTGATCGAGGCGCCGTTCAAGGGCGGCACCGTCCTGATCGACACCGGGGGCCGCGGCTTTGGTACCAGCAGCAACCCGCCGGCCCAACGCGCCATCGTCAACTACCTGCACGCTCGCGGGGTGGCGCGGCTCGACGCCTTAATCCTGACCCACCCGGACGCCGATCACGTCGGGGATGCGCCGCTACTGGCCAGCCTGATTCCGGTGACCACGCTTTACACCACCCCGGCGGCGCTGGCCGACGCCACGATTCAGGCGGTGGCCGGTGAGGTGAGCCAGACCAAGCAGGTGCTGGCGGGGGCAACGCTTGCGGTGGGGGCGATTCACCTGCGGGTGGTGTCGCCGCAGACCTCCAGCCTGACGGACAAAAACGCCGACTCGCTGGTGATCTATGGTAGGATAGATAACGAGAATTGGCTGTTGACCGGCGACGCCGACGAAACCGTCGAACGCACCGTGCTGATGCCCCAAAAACTGGCCGTCGATTTTTTGAAGGCCGGCCACCACGGCTCCAAGACCTCGACCAGCGCCGAGTTTCTGGCCCAGATTCAGCCACAGGCGGCCCTAATCTCCGCCGGGGTCGCGAACCGTTACGGCCACCCGGCGCCCGAAACCCTGGCCCGGCTGACGGCCGCTCACGTCCCCTGGCTCAGCACCGCGGAGTCGGGCATGATCTGGCGCGAGAACCACCGCTTCTACACATTTTTGGAAGGACCAAGCCATGCAAGTCGATGAACTGATTCAACAACTCAAAACCGGGCCGCGACCGCCACTGGTGCTGGTGCTCGGCACCGAGCAGGCGTTACGCGACCGCACGCTGCAGGCACTGCGGCAGCTGGTGCCACCGGATCAGCAGACCATGAACTACGCGGCCTACGACATGCGCCAGACCCCGGTGGCCGTGGCGCTGGACGACGCGACGTCGCAGCCGTTTTTCGGCGACTTTCGCGAGGTGGTGATCACCGACCCGTACTTTTTGACCGGTGAGTCGGCCAAGGGCGGTCCGGTCCACGACCTCGACGGCCTGACCGCTTACTGCCAAAAGCCGGTTGCGTCCACCACCATGGTGCTGGTGGCGCCTTACCCGAAGCTGGATGAGCGCAAGCGCCTGGTCAAGGCAATCAAGAAGCAGGCGCTGGTGGTCGACGCGGCGCCTTTGAACCAGCGCGAGGCGCAGGCCGCGATCCAACGCGCCTTGCGCAGCCAACACATCACCATCACCCCGGAGGCCTCCCAGGCGCTGGTGCAGCGAGCCGGCGGGGACTACTCGGCGATGGTACGGGAGCTCCCTAAGCTGGCGGTGTTTGCGGCCGGGGGCAAGCCACTGGACGCGGCGGCCATCGACGCGCTGGTACCCAAGCAGCTGACGGATCGCGTCTTTGACCTGGTGTCTGCGGTGGTGGCGCGTAACGCGACGCAGGCGATTGCGCTGTACCGCGACCTGCTGCTGCAAAAAGAGGAACCGATTCGCCTCAACAGCCTGCTGGTCGGGCAGTTTCGGCTGCTGGTGCAAGTCGCCATTCTGGCGCAAAAAGGCTACAGCCAAGGCAGCCTGGCCAGCACCCTGAAGGTTCACCCGTACCGCGTCAAGCTGGCGCTGCAGGCGGTGCAACACACCGGCCTCGCCGCGCTGCAACGCGCCTACAGCGGCCTGGTCGACACGGAGGCGGCGATGAAAACCGGCCGCATGGACAAGGCCTTGGCCTTCGAGCTGTTCGTGCTGCGCTACTGCGGCCAGGCACGGCGTTAGGGGGCGGGTGATGGCCCGAATTGACTTCATTCGCCACGGCCAGCCCGCTGTGCATGAGCATGACGACGCCAGGCGGCCGCTGACACCGCTTGGGGTGGCGCAGGCCGAACACCTGGCCACGGTGCTTGCGGCGACGCCTTACACGGCCGTCTACGCCAGCCCGTTGCGACGCGCGGTGCAGACCGTTACCCCCTTGGCGGCGCAGCTTGGCTTACCGGTGAGCCAGGACTCGCGGCTGAGCGAGCGACGGATGCCGGGTTGGCTGGCGGACTTTCAAGGCTACGCCCAGCGGCAATGGGCCGACTTTGACTTTGCCGCTCCCGGTGGGGAAACGCTGCGGGAGACCCAGGCGCGGTACCGCGCCTTTGCGGCGGCGCTTGCGCCTTCGGCCGTGGTCGCGGCCGGGGCCCACGGCACGGCGATGGCGACGCTACTTGAGGCGGCTTGGCCCGGCCACGGCGCCGCGTTTTGGGCGGCGCTGCCCGACGCTGCGATGCTGCGGGTGGTGACCCAGGGCCAGCGACTGGTGGCCGCGGTGTTGCCCCAGGCGCTTGGCCCGTTGGGGCGGCGCGTCAGCGTGTCGGTGGACCGGCCGCTGGGTAGCACCCATCCGCGCTGGCCGGCCCTGCGCTACCCGGTGAATTACGGCTACGTCGCCGGCACCCTGGGCGGCGATGGCCAGCCGCAAGACGCCTATGTGCTGGGGCCAAAGCGGCCGCTTGAGCGCTACTGCGGCCGGGTGCAAGCCGTGATCTGCCGGCACGATGATCGCGAGGCGAAGTGGGTGGTGGCGGCCCGGCCGCTGACGCCGGCCGCGGTGATCGCGGCCGTGGCCTTTCAGGAGCGGTACTTCGACACGACCGTCATCTGCTATCAAGGGTCTGACCTTGACAACTTTTAGTTGCAATGGCGGGGGGGCTTCGCTATAATATCTTCTGTGTTGTGTAAACAACCGATCAATCCCCGGAGGTGACATCTATGCCACAAATCAAATCTGCGATCAAGCGCGTCAAGACGCAGGCCGCAAACCGCGAACGTAACGCGGCTCAGGTCAGCGCATTGCGCACGACGGTCAAGAAGTTCAAGGTTGCTGCTGCGGCAGGTGCTGACAACAAGCAGGACCTGTACAAGGAAGCAGCTCGTGCGATCGATATGGCCACTAGCAAGGGCCTGATCCACAAGAACAAGGCCGGCCGTGATAAGAGCCGCCTGTCTGCACTTTTGACCAAGTAATCACCCGGGGTCGTGATTTTTGTTGCGACCTCGGATGACCAGGCTTTGCGCCTGGGACGTGGTCAAGTTTTGAACCCGCTACTTCGCTGACGGTTCACCGTCGTCTGCCGCAGTTTCGGGCAATTTAAGGAAAGGTGGAAATAAGCTCATGGCTGTTTCTCAAACTGAAAAGAACGAAATCATCGCAAAGTTTGCGCGTCACGAAGGCGACACTGGCTCACCTGAGGTCCAAATCGCCGTTTTGACCGCCGACATCAAGAACCTGAACGCTCACTTGGGCGTTCACAAGAAGGACCACCACTCATACGTTGGTCTGATGAAGAAGATCGGTCAGCGTCGTAACTTGCTTCGCTACCTGCGTAACAAGGACATCACGCGTTACCGCGACCTGATCAAGGCTCTTGGCCTGCGTCGTTAAAAACCAGCAACCGCCGCTGCAATTCTTGCAGCGGCGGTTTTTTGCGTGTATGGGAAATTGACCGGGCCAACCGGGTGGTCAAGTCTGCGGTGAAAGCGTATCCTAGACGGTGACCGCAACGCGGTGAGTAAGGTGAAACGAGGGACAGACATGAGATTCATGACGTACAACATTCGTTACGACAACCCAGAGGACGAAGGCGGCCAGTGGCGCTGGGCCCAGCGCCGACCGCACATCATTGCAAACATCAAGGCCCAGGCGCCGGCCGTCTTGGCGGTGCAGGAGGTGCTGGCCGAGCCGCTGGCGGCCCTGAAGCAGGCGCTGGCCGCCTACCGCTTCGTCGGCGTCGCCCGCGACGACGGGATTGCCGCCGGCGAGTTCAACGGGCTGTTTTACTTGCCCGAGAAGTTCGCGCTGATCGCCCAGGGCCACCAGTGGCTGGGGGCGACGCCGGATCGGCCGACCAAGTTCCCAGGGGCCGGCAGCATCCGGCTGTTTCAGTGGGCCCGGCTGCGGGAACGCGCGACTAACCGGGTGTTCACCGCGGTGGTGACGCACCTGGACGATCAGTCGCAGCCGGCGCGTGAGGCCGGCATGGCGCAGCTTCTGGCCTACTTCAAGCCGCAGCTGGCGGCCGGGGAGGCGCTGCTTGTGGCCGGTGACTTCAACGCCGAGCCCGTGGATCTGGCGTACCAAAAGGCCGTGGCGGTGCTTGAGGACGCGCAGCTGGTGGCCAAGCACCGGGACATGCCGTACCCCGGCACCTTCCAGGACAACGGGCAGTTCCGGGCGCGACCGGATCTGGTGACCAAGCGCATCGACTACTGGTTCGTCACCCAGGCGGTGCGTGTCGACCGCTACGCCATCGACGCGACGGCGACGGCCGATGGCCATTACGCCTCGGATCACTTCCCGGTGGTGATCGACGTCACCCTCAAGGAGGCGCCCCATGTTGCTTGAAGGCGCAACACTGTACGGGTTTGGTGACTCGCTGATTCGCGGTCACGAGCTGGATTACGGGCTGCTCGACGACCTGGCGGCCAAGCACCACATGCACTACACCAAGTTTGCCGAAAACGGCGCGACCGTGGTGCCGACGCGGCCGACGGATCACACCTGGCCCAGCGACAACGACGTGGCCGACGTCGCCCGGCAGCTGCGAGCGGCGCCGGCGTTGGCCCCGGACCTGATCGTATTTGACGGGTTGACCAACGACGGGGCCAGCTACGTGCCAACGCTTCGGCAGGTGGGGACGCTGGCGGCCGGCTTTGACCCCGCCGCCTTCGATGCCAACACTTACCTAGGCGCCTTTCAGTTGGTGCTTTGGACCCTGCGCGACAAGTACCCGGACACGCCGGCCTTTTTCGTCGCCCCGCACCGGATGCCGACGGTCGATGCCCAGGTCCAAGAGCAGCTGCACCAGGCGGCCCGGGCGGCCTGTGCCAAGTGGGCGATTCCGGTGGTCGATGTCTACCGCGAGGGGCAGATCAACACGTGCCTGAAGGCGCAGGCCAAGCGCTACTCGTACAATAGCGCCAAGACCCCGCACGACGGCGACGGCACCCACCTGAATCAGGCGGGGTACCAGCGCTTTTACACGCCGCTTCTGGAATGGAAGCTGGCTCAGGCTTGATTGGCAGTTGAACGCCAGCCACCGCGGCCGGTGCGAGCCCCAGGTTGGGGGTTGCACCGGCCGTTGGCAACCGCAGCCTGGGTGCAAGACCGGGCGGGGTGTGGTACACTGGTAAAAGGATTTATTCGTGCCAAGACTTGGCGAAAAACCTAAATATCAACCAGAGGTGAACCCATGAGTAAAATCAAGGTGGTCGCCCTCGGTGGTGTACGTGAGAACGGCAAGAACATGTACGCAATCGAAGTGGACGACCGAATTTTTGTATGTGATTTCGGGCTGAAGTATCCCGACAACGAGCTGCTGGGCATCGACATTGTGATTCCCGATCTGACCTACTTGGAGGAGAACGCGGATCGCATCGAGGGGATTTTCCTGTCGCACGGCCACGCCGACGCGGTGGGGGCCCTGCCGTACTTCCTCGTCGACCACCCGGTGCCGGTTTTTGGCTCCGAGCTGACCATCGCCTTGGCCAAGCTCAACATGACCACGCCGGCCGCCAAGAAGTTCAAGGACTTCCACGAGGTGACGGCCAAGTCCGTCGTCCAGTTCGGCAAAATCAAGGTGTCGTTCTTCCCGACGACCCACAGCATTCCCGGCGCCTTGGGCATCGTGATCGAAACGCCGAGCGGGGCGATTGTCTACACCGGCGACTTCAAGTTCGACCAAAGCGCGGCACCGCAGTACGCATCCGATTTGTCGCGCCTGGCCAAGATTGGCGATCGCAAGGTGCTGGCGCTTTTGTCCGACTCCGCCAACGCGGAATCGCCGTACCAAAACGCCAGTGAACACGAGATTTACAACTACATTCAAGAGGCCTTCAAGTACCACACCGGCCGCATCGTGGTGGCCAGCGTGGCTTCCAACATCGAGCGCATCCAGCAGGTGCTGAACGCCGCGGCCGCTACTAACCGGCGCGTGGTTTTGACCGGCCGCGAGGTGGAGCGCGTGGTCAAAACGGCGATTCGCCTGAACGACATCGCGCTGCCGAACCCGGACATTCTGGCGACCACCAAGGAACTACGGACTCTGGATGACAGCCAGGTGGTGATTCTCGAAACCGGCCGCATGGGCGAACCGCTGAAGTCGCTGCAGCGCATGGCCACCAACAAGCACCGCCTGGTTCACATTCACGAAGGCGACTTGGTGTTCATCACCACCTCGATTTCCCACGCGATGGAAACCATGGCGGCCAAGACCCGCGACATGATCTACCGCGCAGGCGGCGAGGTCAAGGCGGTGTCCGACGACCTGCACGCCTCGGGCCACGCCAACAAGGCGGATCTGCAGCTGATGCTGAACCTGCTGCGGCCGCGCTTCGTGATTCCGGTGCAAGGCGAGTACCGCCTGCTGGCCGCTCACGCCGAAATCGCGCAGGAAACCGGGATTCCTAGCGAGAACATCCTGATTCCCAACATCGGCGACATTTTGAGCTACGAGAAGGGCAAGATGCACAACGCCGGGCACGTCGACGCCGGCAACACCATGATCGATGGCATCGGGGTCGGTGACATCGGCAACATCGTCTTGCGCGACCGCAAGATGTTGGCCGAGGACGGCATTTTCATCGCGGTGGTCACCATCGACCGCAAGAAAAAGCGCATCGTGGCCAAGCCGAAGATTCAAAGCCGCGGCTTCGTCTACATGAAGACCGCCAAGGACCTGATGACCGAATCCGCCGACCTGGTGGCCGGCACGGTCCAAAAGAGCCTGGACAACAAGGAATTCGACTGGAGCACCCTCAAGCAAAGCGTCAGAGACGATCTGAGTCGCTTCCTGTTCGAGCAGACCAAGCGGCGGCCGGTGATTCTGCCGGTGATCATGGAAGTCAATCAAAACAGCGCCAAGCGGCAATAATCGCCCACAACGACACCGCAGGGTGCCGTTTTTTGGGTCTCACTGGAGGACATGATGGGAAAAGTAGTCACAATGCCAAATAACAGCGATCGCCACCTCACCCTGGGCCTGACCGCACTGAAGAAGCAAAACTTCGCAAGCGCCGTGCCACACCTGGAAAAGGCGTTCAAGAAAACCCCGGTGTTCGAGGTGGCCAAGCCCCTGACCCAGGCGCTTTTGGGCCTGGGGGATGCCAAGGGGGCGGTGCCTTACGCCAGCCAGTTCATGGAGGATTTTCTGGCCACGGCTACGGACACGGACCTGTTGTACGACATTTTGCTGGCCCTGCCGGATTACCGCTTCGCCTGGGCGGTGTTGCACCACGTCGCAGCCGGCCAAGACGCCCTCAAACTGCGCATCGAGGCCGCCGAGCAGGCCGACTTGGCGCAAAACGGCCCGGTCATCGACACGCTGGCCAAGAAGCTGCGCCACCTCGGCGGGTTCGCCCCGCACGAGCAGGAGCTGGCCATCGCCGACCTCGGCCGGCTGCCGCGTTCGGTGATGATTGAGGCCGCCCAGCCTAACTTGACCGACCCCGATGTTCACCCGGCGATTCGCATCAGCCTGCTCGACGCGCTGACGGCGGTGGGGGATGAGACGCCGGTGACCGTCACCGGCTATCAGACCCAAGGTACGGTGGTGCCAAGCCGGCTGCCCGGCGTGCTGAACGACCAGACGCTGCTGCAGGTGCTCAATCACATTCAACTTGAGATCGGGCTGAACGATCCGGAGCTGATGCGGGCGACCGTGGAGGTGCTGCGGTTTGAGCTGGGGTACTTGTACCCGTTCGTCGACCGGGCGATTCCCGATCCCAAGCACTTTGCCCAAAGCTACCTGAACAAGTCGGGGGCGGCGGTGACCGAGGCGGAGCATGCGTTATTCAACTGGCTGCAGGCACAGACCGCAGAACTCGTGAATATGGCGAAATGACGGGATTTTGGTGTAAAGGGAAAAAAGTTGACGTTCCAGGTTTACAAAGCCCGGGATTCTCGATATAATCATTTTCGGAATTCATTTCCAGCCAAAATATTCCTTTGGTATTTCGGCTTAAATGTAGTACACTAGAACGTAAAGGATTGCAGGGTTTAGACTTTGCGTCTTTACGAAAATATACAGGAGGTTCGTTTTTTCATGGCTGAAAAAGAACACTATGAACGCACTAAGCCCCACGTAAACATTGGTACGATCGGGCACGTTGACCACGGTAAGACCACTCTGACCGCGGCTATCACCAAGGTACTTTCCGAAAAGGGCCTTGCCAAGGCGCAAGACTACGCATCCATCGATGCTGCCCCTGAAGAAAAGGAACGTGGTATCACCATCAACACCGCCCACGTTGAATACGAGACCGAAAAGCGCCACTACGCTCACATCGATGCGCCAGGGCACGCGGACTACGTTAAGAACATGATCACCGGTGCGGCTCAGATGGATGGTGCGATCTTGGTTGTTGCGGCCACTGATGGCCCAATGCCACAGACCCGCGAACACATCCTCTTGGCTCGCCAGGTTGGTGTTGACTACCTGATCGTCTTCCTCAACAAGACCGACCTGGTTGACGACGAAGAACTGACCGACCTCGTGGAGATGGAAGTTCGTGAACTGCTGTCCGAATACGATTTCCCTGGTGACGACATTCCTGTTATCCGCGGTTCTGCCCTCAAGGCCCTTGAAGGCGACCCAGAACAGGAAAAGGTTATCATGGAACTCATGGACACGGTTGATGAATACATCCCAACCCCAGTTCGTGACACCGACAAGCCTTTCTTGATGCCTGTTGAAGACGTCTTCACCATCACCGGTCGTGGGACCGTTGCTTCCGGTCGTATCGATCGTGGGACGGTTAAGATCGGCGACGAAGTTTCCATCGTTGGTCTGAAGGAAGAAGTTATCAAGTCCACCGTTACCGGCCTTGAAATGTTCCGCAAGACCCTTGACCTGGGCGAAGCCGGCGATAACGTCGGTGTCCTGCTTCGTGGCGTTGGCCGCGACCAGGTTGAGCGTGGGCAAGTCCTGGCTAAGCCGGGTTCGATCCAGACCCACTCCAAGTTCAAGGGCGAAGTTTATGTCCTGAGCAAGGAAGAAGGCGGCCGTCACACGCCGTTCTTCTCCAACTACCGTCCTCAGTTCTACTTCCACACGACGGACGTTACCGGCGTTATCGAATTGCCAGAAGGCGTAGAAATGGTTATGCCTGGCGATAACGTGACCTTCGAAGTCGACATGATCAGCCCTGTCGCGATCGAAAAGGGTACCAAGTTCACCGTTCGTGAAGGTGGCCGTACCGTCGGCGCCGGCGTTGTTTCCGAAATCCTCGACTAATAACGCAGTGCCACAAGAACACTCCCACACGGGGGTGTTTTTTTGCGTGAGCGTCAAAGTTGACGGCTCACGTGGTAGGGCTTACACTAGGCTCAGATGATTGTCAACGGGCAGAGAAAGCGCCGCGGCCGCAGCGCTTGCAACTCTTCTGCTTAGGGGGAAGGTCCGGGACATAAGCATTCCCAGTACCCCCACCCATGCCATGCCGAACCAGGCAACAACGTCGACGTTTTCGCGCAACGGTCCCCTCCGATTGGGACCGACCACCAGGGTGTGGACCACCACCCACCGGCCGCAATTATGGCCCGCCTACTCGCAACGCGAGGTAGCTGCGGCGGGCCACTGACCAGTGGCTTGCACCGGGCTGCTTCGAGCAGTCGCGGCGGCCGTCAACCGGCCACCGCGCCGGCGCAATCTAGCAAAACAAGGCCGCAGCCACCGCGCAATTGCTTCGCGGTGGCTTCGGCGCGGCCGTCGCGGGCGATGCGGCGGCTTTTTGATTAGGCCCGGCGGCGTCGCTTGCGTTTGGTCAGCACCCTTTGTACAATAGTAAGCGAACGTTTGTTTCGAGAGGAGGGGCATTGTGGCCTCAGAACACATTGAACACAAGCTGGCACTGTTGCCCGACCTGCCCGGCTGCTACCAGATGAAGGACGTGATGGGCAAGATCATCTACGTCGGCAAGGCCAAGAACCTGAAGAACCGGGTGCGGTCTTACTTCAAGTCCAGCCACGACGGCAAAACCGCCCGGCTGGTGGCGGAAATTGCCGATTTTGATTACATCGTCACGAGTTCCGACAAGGAGGCCTTCCTCCTTGAAATCACGCTGATTCAAAAGTGGCAGCCCTACTACAACATCAAGCTGAAGAAGGGCACCGGCTACCCGTACATCAAGATCACCAACGAGCGCGACCCCAAGCTCGAGATCACCGGCGACATCAAGAAGGACGGGGCCTACTACTTCGGCCCTTACCCCAATGTCTACGCCGCCCAAGAGACCATGCACTTCCTGGAGAAGGTGTACCCGCTGCGCCGCTGCAACGGCTTTCAGGGCCGGCCGTGCCTGTACTACCACATGGGCCAGTGCCTCGGGGCCTGCTGGCGAACGGTCCCCGAGGCGGAATACGCCGCGCAGATCACCAAGATCAAGAGCTTCTTGGATGGCAACACTGGCAAGGTCACGCAGCACCTGACCCAGGCGATGAACAAGGCCGCCGCCGGGCTGGAGTTCGAACGGGCCGCCGAGCTGCGCGACCAGCTGCACTATATCGACGTGACGGTCGAGAAGCAAAAAATCATCTCGACGGACAAGACCCAGCGCGACATCTTCAATTTCTACATGGACAAGGGTTGGATTTCGATTCAAATCTTCTTCATCCGCCAGGCCCGGCTGATGAAGCGCGAGTCGCGGCTGTTTCCCATCGTCAACTCCGCCGAAGAGGAGTTTGAGTCCTTCATCCTGCAGTTTTACGACCGCAAGAACAACGTGCGGCCCAAGGAGGTGCTGGTGCCGGCCGGTGTGAACAACGCGGTGCTGGAGTCGGTGATCGAGGTGCCGGTGCGAACCCCGCAGCGCGGCGAAAAACGGTCTTTGATGGCGCTGGCCCACAAGAACGCACGCATCAAGCTGGACGAGAAGTTCCGGCTGATGGAGCTGGACAACCGCACGACCGTCGGCGCCCAGCGCGAGATTTTTGAGGCGCTGGGGCTGCCGTTCGGCCACGTGATGGAGGCCTTCGATCACAGCCACATCCAAGGCGCGGAGCCGGTGTCGGCGATGGTGCAGTTCGTCAACGGCCAGGCGGAAAAAACCAACTACCGCAAGTACAAGCTGGCCCAAGACCAAGGCGACCACTCCGCCAACGAGGATCAAAACACCCGCGAGGTGATTCGCCGCCGCTACACCCGCTTGCTGAAGGAACACGCGCCGCTGCCGGATCTGATCCTGATGGACGGCGGGGCGATCGAGATGAACGCGGCCAAGGACGTGCTGGAAAACGAGCTGAACCTGGATATTCCGGTCGCCGGCATGGTCAAAAACAACAAGCACAAGACGGCGGCGCTGCTGTTTGGCGACCGCGACGAGCCGCTGGACCTCGATCCGCAGTCGCAGGGCTTCTACCTGCTCGAGCGCATTCAAGAGGAGGTTCACCGCTTCGCCATCACCTTCCACCGCCAGCTGCGCAACAAGAACTCACTGGCCAGCCGTCTGGAGACGATCAAGGGCGTGGGGCCGCGAACCCGCACCAAGTTGTTGCGCGAGTTCAAGACGGTCAACCACATCAAGGACGCATCGGTCGAAGACATTCAGGCGCTGGGCATCGCCAAGCCGGTGGCCCAGGCGATCAAGGTGTCGCTGCAGGCGCAGTGACCATTTGCACTCAAAAAGCACCGTCTGGCCCAAGGTCGGACGGTGCTTTTTGGGCTGTGCATCAGTTTTCGGGCTGGGCCGGAGCCTCCGTTCGCGGCAGCACCAAGCGCTTGGCCATCAGCACCTCGTCGTGCAGCGGGATGTCGTTGCTGCCGAGGCTTGGAATCTCGGGCTTGCGCTGCCGGGCGATGTCGACGGACCCGCGCAGGATCTTGTTGAGGCGGTAGCCCTGGCGCTGGAAGAACCCCAGAGCCTGCAGGTTGTCGTTCATGACGGAGACGTCCATCACGGTCAGCCCCAGCATCTTGGCGCGGTTTTCGGCCATGTGGAGCAGGTGCTTGCCGACGCCGCGGCCGTTTCTGACGCTGTTGAGGCTGACAATCGCCATCGCGTTGCCGTGAACGGCGTAGGTGATCAGCCCGACGACGGTTTCGCCTTCCAGGGCGATCAGGCCGTTCAGGTCGTCGAAGTGGTAATCGCCGGCCGAGACGATCAGGGTGTCTGACAGCCAGTGTTCAATGAAGTACTTGCGGCCGGCCTCGGTGTGGTCGGCCAGCTTTTCGTAACGAATCGGATCCAAGAGGCGATGCTCCCTTCAGTGAGTTTCCATACCAGTATACCCGCTTTGCGGGGAATGTGAACAGTAAAATGGCTCGCGGTCGCGCCGGGGCGGTCGGCCGCTCGCGGTGACCCGGCCGGCAAGGGCAGCGGTGCCACCAAAAAATCCCGGCGAGCCGCCGGGATTGTCAGTTGGTTCAGTCTTCCTTGGCAACCGGACGCCAGAGGCCGAGGATCACCCCGGCGATGACGGCGCCGACCACCAGGCTGATGATGAAGCCAAGCTTCTGGTCGGTCAGGGCCAGGGCAACGATGCCGCCGTGCGGGGCCGGGACGTTGACCTTGAACAGCTGAGTCAGGCCGCCGGCGATCGCCGAGCCGATGACGGAGCTGCCGATGACGTGCAGGGGATCGGTGGCGGCGAATGGAATCGCGCCTTCCGTGATGAAGGTCAGACCCAGCACGTAGTTAGACAGGCCGGAGTTGCGCTCGGTCTTGGTGAACTTTTGCGGGAAGAAGGTCGAGGCCAACGCGATGGCCAAAGGCGGAATCATGCCGCCGATCATGACCGCGGCCATCCAGCGGCCGTCGGTGAAGTTGCTGGCCTGGTAAATGCCGATGGCGAAGGTGTAGGCCGCCTTGTTGAAGGGGCCGCCCATGTCGATGCTCATCATGGCCGCCAGAATCACGCCGACCAAGACGGCGTTGCCGGTGCCCATGTTCTCCAGGAAGCTGATCAAGGCGCCGTTGATCGCGGCGAAGATTGGGTTGACGACGAAGAACATGATCAACCCCATCAGCGCCAGGCCGATCACCGGGTAAACCAGGATGGTCTTGAGCCCGTCCAGCGAGTGCGGCATGCCGGCAAACAGGCGCTTGAGCCCGACGATCAGCCAGCCGGCGATGAAGCCGGCGGCCAACCCGCCGATGAAGCCGGCCGGGTTTTGGGCGTGAACCACCGACGCGCTGGCGATGGTGGCCATGTAGCCGGCGACGAAGCCGGGCATCAGGGCCGGGCGGTCACCGATGGACACCGCGATGTAGGCGGCCAGGACCGGCACCAGGAAGCTGAAGGCGTAATTGCCCAGGTTGTTGGTGAAGGTGAAGGCCATCGACTTGGCGCCGAACACGTTCTCGAAAATGAACGACAGCGCCATGATGATCCCACCGCCGACCACGAAGGGCAGCATGTTGGACACGCCGTTCATCAGGTCTTGGTAGATCCGGCTCCAGAGGCTCTTTTGGTCCGCTTCTTCGGCGGCCGGGGCGGAGCTGGCCGCGGCGTGGTAAATCGGCGCGTCGGCCGCCACGGCCTTTGAAATCAGCTCCTCTGGCTTCTTGATGCCGTCGATCACCGGGCGGTTCAAAAGCGGCTTACCGTCAAAGCGCGGCATGTCGACCTTCTTGTCGGCGGCGATGATGACGCCCGCGGCCTGGGCGATGTCTTGGGCGGTCAGCTTGTGCTTGACGCCTTCCGAGCCGTTGGTTTCGACCTTGATGTCGACGCCCATCTTCTCGGCCTGCTCCTTCAGGGCCGCCTCGGCCATGTAGGTGTGGGCGATGCCGGTGGGGCAGGCGGTGACGGCGACGACGAACGGCCGGGCCGCCGGGGTGGCCGCGGCGTTGCGAGCGGCTTCCTTGGCGGCTGCCGCGGCTTCGTCCGCTTGGTCCTTGGCCTCCTTGGCCGCCTGGGCATCCCCGAACAGCCGCAAGACGTCATCCGGCGTCTTCGCCCCCTTCAAGGCGGTGACGAGCTGCGGGTCGATCAACAGCGAGGACAGGGCGGCTAGGGCCGCCAGGTGCGTGTTGTTGGCGCCTTGTGGGGCGGCGATCATGAAGAACAGGTTGACCGGCTGACCGTCCAAGGAGGCGAAGTCGACACCGGCCGCGCTTTTGGCGAACAGCACGGTGGCCCGGGTCACGGCGCTGTCTTTGGCGTGGGGCATCGCGATGCCTTCGCCGATGCCGGTGGTGGATTCCGCCTCGCGCTTGAGAATATCGCCGCGGTACAAGTCGGCGTCGGTGATGATGCCTTCCTTGGCGTACTTGGCGACCATTTCATCGATCGCCGCTTCCTTGGTCGTGGCCTTGAGGTCCATGATCATGACGTTTTTGAGCAGTAGGTCCTTGATGTCCATGCTTAGACTTCCTCCATTTCAATCGTGTGGTAAACCTGATCGATGGTCGCCCGGTCGGCCAGGTCCTTGGAAAAGGCGGTGGCGCTGCCGCAGGCGAGGCCCCACTTGAAGGCCTCAAGGGCGTCGCCGCCGGAGGCCAGCGTCCCGGTGAAACCGGCCAGCATCGAGTCGCCGGCGCCGACCGAGTTGACCACGGGGGCCTTGGCGACGTTGCCGTGGTAGGCCTTCGTCGGGGTGATCATCAGCGCCCCCTTGCCGGCCATGGACACCAGCACGTGCTGGGCCCCGAGGTCTAGCAGTCGGCGGCCGGCGGTGACGATGTCTTGCAGGCTGGTGTACTCGGCGTCGCCGAACAGCGCGGCCAGCTCGTGGTGGTTGGGCTTGACCACCAGCGGGTGATCCGCCAGCGTGTCCAAAAGCGCCTGGCCGGTGGTGTCGATGACGAACTCGGCTTTGGCGGCCTGAATCATGGGAATCAGGTCGCGGTAGAAGGTCTCGGGCAGGCCATTGGGGAGGCTGCCGGCCATCACTACCACGTCGCCTGGCTTCAGGTTGGCCTGCAGGTTGGCGCGAAAGGCCGCGACTTCAGCGGGGGCAATCGTCGGCCCGGGGGCGTTGAGCTCGGTTTCCTGCTGGGCCTTGAGCTTCACGTTGATGCGGGTGTCCGCCGCGATTGTGGTGAAGGCGCAGGCCAGCTCGCGGTGCTTGAGCTGGGCCTGAATGAACTGACCGGTGAAGCCGCCGACAAAACCCAGCGCCGTGGTCGGCTGGTTCAGTTCCTTGAGGATGCGGCTGACGTTGATGCCTTTGCCGCCGGGCAGCTTGGTAGCCGAGCTCAGCCGGTTCACCAGGCCGAGGTCAAGCGCATCGAGCGTGACGACATAGTCGATAGAGGGATTCAAAGTGATCGTGTAGATCAAAGGGGGACCTCCTTAATGTTGGGGTAATCTGCGTAATAAGGGGCAAGGGCCGATAGCCGCGTGGTCAGGATGCGATTGTCGCTCAGCTTCGCGAACTTGGCGAAGCTGACCTGACCGAACTTGGCGGGGTCGGCCAAGATGATGGTGCTTTTGGCCTGGGCGATGGCGGTTTGCTTGACCTGCGCCTCCTCGGCGTCCGGGGTGGTGAGCCCGTACTTGGGGTGAACGCCGTTGGTGCCGAGAAAGGCGAGGTCGAAGTGCATGTCGGCCAATGCGGCCACGGTACCGGCGCCGACGGTGGCCTTGGTGGCCGCCTTGATGCGGCCGCCGGGCATCAGGGCCGAGACCCCGAAGTCGGCCAGCTGACTGGCGTTGTCGACGCCCGAGGTGACCACGGTCACCTCCAGTGGCGGCAGCAAGGGAATCAGCTGCGCCGTGGTGGTGCCGGCGTCCAGGAAAATGGTGCTGTGCGGCGCAATCAGCGCGACCGCGGCCTGGGCGATCAGGCGCTTTTCAATCAGCGCCTGGCCGGCCTTCTCCTGGACAGTGGCCTCCGTCACGTTTTCGGCCAGCCGCTCGGCGCCACCGTGAATCCGGCGCAAGGCGCCGGCGGCCTCGAGCTCCGCTAGGTCGCGGCGAATGGTTGATTCGGAGGCCTGGAGCGCGGTCATCAGTTCCTTGGATTTGACCACCGCCTGCTGCGTCAGGCAGTCTTTGATGAAGCGTTGCCGCTCTTCTGTAAGCATTTCCATCACCTCGCAAAGCTCATTATACGCCACAACCCGTCACGTGCAAGCAAAATCGTTCAAAAACGTTCAAAAAGATTGCGTGGCTGGTCACAACCCGTCATCGCTGCGTCAGTCGACCGACCGCGGCGCGACCACGCAAAAAGGCAGCCCCGGGGGCTACCTTGACCGTGCGTTAGGGTTTGGCCGGCTGCTTGGCCGCCTGAATCAGGGTGGTGTTCACCAGCTGGGCGTAAAGGATGTCGCCTTGGCGCCGCCCGGCGAAGTGAACGCCATCGGTGCCGGCGAACAACTCTGGGTGCTTTCCGGCGACCTGCTCCCAGTCGGCGACCGTGATCCAATCGTACTTGGCCGGTAGCTTGCGCTCGAGCTCGCCGACCTTGGTGGAATTCCAGGTCGGCCCGGCCTCACGGTTGTACGGTGTCATGAAGATCAGCTTGTGCCCCGGGGCGAGGTCCTTGATCACCTTGGCAATCTGGGTGGCGTAATCGTCCAGCGCGTTGGTGCCGATGCAGATCACGACGAACTCGCGCAGCGCGTTGGCCTTTTGCTGCGCCATCATCACCGCGTAGGCCAGGTTCATCGTGCGATCGCCGGCCGCATCGATGCTGGAACCTGCGACATGGGACCCGAGGTACTCGCGGGTCCCCAGCGTCACCGAGTCACCGATGATCGAGACGCCTGCCGGGATGTTGTTTTTGGCGGCCTGACTGTGGTGGTTGTAGGCGCGGTAGTCGGTGACGGTCGGCTTGACCGGCGCCGCCGGGGCCGCCTTGGGCTTGGGGGCGTTGACGGCCAGAATCTGGGCCTTGGCGTCGGCCAGCTGATCGCGGTCCTGGTACAGACTCCCCACCCACAGGCTTTGCTCAAGCTGGGAGCGAGCCGGCGCCAACCGCACGGTGGTCACGGCCACCACGGCCAGCGCCAGGGCCAACGCCCCGATCGGCAGGCCCAAGTAGCGACCGGATAGTCGCAGGGCGCCGAGCCTGGCCGGGCGGCCGGCGAGCACCGGCTCGATGACGTAATAGGACAGGCTGGAAAACACCAGCCCCAAGACGACGGTCAAAAGCGCTGCCTGCCAGGTCGGCAACAGGCGGGAGAAGACCACGAAGAGCGGCCAGTGGTAGAGGTACATGCTGTACGAGGTGTCAGCCAAAAACGTGACCAGCCAAGGCTCGCGGTGGCCGGCGAGTGCCTCGTGCAAGAGCCTGGCCCCGACGATCATCAAGACCGCCAGCCCGGCGGCCAAGAGCATGCCGTACTGGTAGGTGCCAAGCGCGTCAAAGCGCAGCCAAAGCCCAAGCACAAGCAGGCCCGAGGCGCCGACCAGCATCATGAAGGCGGCCGGCACGGCGTGAATGCGCCGCCCCCAGGCCTCGAACCAGTAGGGGCGGTTGGCGATGCCGGTCAGGGTGGCGAGCAAGGCCCCGACGAAGAACGGGAAGGCGTGGGTCAGGCTTGAGAAGTAGACCGGCGAGTACTCGCTCAGCCCCTGGGCCCGCAGGTTCATCAACACCGCACTGGCGCCGCCGAAGGCCAGGGCAAACAGCGCCAGGCCCATGCGCAGCGACACGGTCATCGCGCTGGGGCGGCCGCCGACGCGGCGAATGAAGCGGGTGAGCAAGAAGACGAAGGCGCCCCACACCAGGTAAAAATGCATCTCGACGGCCAAAGACCAGGTGTGGATGAACAGGTGGGGAATGAACTTGGTCTCGTAGCTGCCGCCGGTTGCGATTTCAAAGTAATTGGTGACAAAACCCAGGGCGGCGGCCACCTGCCGGCCCAGGCCCGTGATGACGTCCGGGCTGACCAAGGCGGTGAAGGGAATCACCACCAGCACCGCCAGCACTAGGGGCGGCACAATTCGGTAGAAGCGGCGCCGGTAAAAGCCCAGCAGGTCGAAAGTCTGGCTGCTGGCGAATTCGTCGATCATCAGGCTGGTGATCAGAAAACCCGAGAAGGTGAAGAACACGTCGACGCCAATGAAGCCGCCGGCCAGGGCGTGGGGGAAGAAGTGGTAGGTGAGCACCAGCAGCAGCCCGGTGATGCGAACCAGGCTGAACCAGTTAATCCGAAGGTGCTTGTGTGCGTGTGAATTGACCATTCTTGAACGTCCCCCGATAGGTGTGTTGTGCGGTTGTCAGACTGCCGGTGCCGGTCACCTGTCCGGCCTTGAAGTGGCCGACGTAGCGCCAGCCGGCGTGTGAGGTGAAGCGGCCGCGACCGTTGAAGCGCCCCGCCTTGAAGCGGCCGACGTAGCGGTCGCCGTTTTGAAAACGCAGGGTGCCTTGGCCCGAGAACTGGCCCTTGAAGGCGCGACCGTCGTAGGTGATTCGCCCGGCATCGAGGCGGTAATGGGCGGTCGTTGCGGTTTGCGGCGCAAGCGCCAGCCAAGCAAAGGCGCAGATGGTTAGCATGGTGATGATTTCCAAAAAGTAGCGCAGGTGGTGATTGCTCATGGTGTCTCCTTCGGTGGCTCAAACAAAGCGTCATGCTAAATCATAAGCTAATCCCGCGGCGAGCAAAAGGGCAAAATGGCGTTGCATCGGATTAAAACGCTTTCTCGACCGAACGCCGAGACCAGAGCCAATTCCACGGCACGGCCGGGCAAAAATTGTTATAATGAGAGCGGCGTTTGCATTGCGGTTTTCAGCGCGAATCAATATAATAGGTAGATTACGTTACGAAGGCAGGAGGACATTATGTTTGTCGATCAAGTCACAGTAGAGGTGCAAGCCGGCAAGGGCGGCGACGGAATGGTCGCGTTCCGGCATGAAAAATTCGTTCCGTTCGGCGGCCCGGCCGGTGGCGACGGCGGCAAGGGGGGCTCCATCATTTTTTACGTCGACCCGGGGCTTCGGACCCTGATGGACTTCCGCTACCAGCGCCACTTCAAGGCCAAGGCCGGCGGCAACGGGCAGGGCAAGCAGATGTACGGCCGCGGGGCCGAAGACGTGCGGCTGGCGGTGCCGGCCGGGACCACCGTGTTCGACGCCGACACCCACGAGCAGGTCGGCGACCTGACCGAACCCGGCGCCACCCTGGTGGTGGCCCGCGGCGGCCGCGGCGGTCGCGGCAACATGCACTTCGTCTCACCGAAAAACACCGCGCCCGAAATCGCTGAGAACGGCGAGCCGGGCCAGCACCGCTTCGTCACGCTGGAGCTCAAGGTGCTGGCCGACGTCGGTCTGGTCGGCTTCCCGTCGGTCGGCAAGTCGACGCTGTTGTCAGTGGTCACCAAGGCCAAGCCCAAAATTGCGGCCTATCAGTTCACCACCCTGGTGCCCAACCTCGGCATGGTGCAGCTGCCGGACGGCTCGGACTTTGTCATGGCGGATCTACCCGGGCTGATTGAGGGCGCCAGCACCGGCGTAGGGTTAGGGTTCCAGTTCCTGCGCCACGTCGAACGCACCCGCGTGATTTTGCACCTGGTGGAAATGGATCCGGATAACGGCCGCGAGCCGCTGACCGACTACCACCAGATCAGACGCGAGCTTGAAACCTACGACGACACCATTTTGAGCCGGCCGCAGCTGGTGGTCGCCACCAAGATGGACGTGCCCGGCGCCGCGGAACGCTTCGCCGCATTCAAGGCGGCGCTGATTGAAGAAGGGGTGCAGCCGGCGCAGATCTACGCGATTTCAAGCATCACCCACGACGGTGTGGCCGCCTTGATGCAAGACACCGCGGCGGCCTTGGCCACCGCCCCGGTCTTCACCCCGAAGTCCCGGGCCCTGGCCAACGCGACTTACCAGTTCGCCCCGAAGTCAACCGAGCTTGAGGTCACCCGCGACGCGGATGGCACCTTCATCCTCAGCGGCGAGAAGGTCGAGCGGCTGTTCAAGATGGCCAACCTGGACCACGACGACGGCGCGATTCGCTTCGCCCGTCAGCTGCGCAGCATCGGCGTCGACGACGCGCTGCGGGAGGCCGGCGCCCAAACCGGCGACCTGGTGGCCATCGACGACTTCACCTTCGAGTTCGTCGAATAGTTGGCACAAGGAGTGGGAGGCGACCACATGGCGAAGGCAAAACATCGCTACATTGGGGGATTCGACGGGATGCGGACGATCGGCGTGATCGGCGTCATCTTGTATCACCTGCGGCCCGAGCTGTTTCGCGGTGGGTACCTGGGGGTGCTCATCTTTCTGGCAATTTCTGGTTACCTGATCACCGACGGCTTCATTCGCCACAACGACGCCGGTGAGGGGCTGGCGCTGCCGAGCTTTTGGGCCCGTCGCGCCAAGCGGCTGTACCCGGCGCTGGTCGCGGTGCTGTTCGGCACCGGGGCGTGGATGGTGCTGTTTTCCCGGGATCTGCTGCTGAATTTTCACAAAATCGTGCTGGCCAACCTGACCTTCACCTACAACTGGTGGCAGATTTTCAACGGCCAGTCGTACTTCGCGCGGTTCGCCAACAATGAGTCGCCGTTCACGCACCTGTGGACCTTGTCGATCGAGGGCCAGTTCTACCTGCTGTGGCCGCTGGCGTTCCTACTTTTGATCAAGTTGGTCAAAAAGCCCGAGCGGCGCTTCCAGATCACGCTGGGCATCGCGGCCTTGAGTGGGGTGTGGATGGCCATTCTGGCGCTGCTGCACCCGACCGGCGATCCCAGCCGGCTGTACTACGGCTCCGACACCCGGCTGTTCGGCCTGATGCTCGGTGCGGCCTTGGCCTTCGTCTGGCCCTCGACCCGCCTGGCGCGGCACCTCAACCGCCGCGCCGCGCTGGCGCTTGATCTGATCGGGACCGCGGCGGCGGCCGTGATGGTTTGGGGGATGCTCAGCCTGGACGCGGATGGCCGCACGCTTTACCTCGGCGGGATGTTCGGCTTCACCCTGGCGACGGTGCTGCTGATCGCGGTGGTCGCCTCGCCGGCCACCTTGTGGGGGCGGCTGTTGAGCAACCCGGTGTTTCACTGGGTCGGCTCGCGCAGCTACGGCATCTACTTGTACCAGTTCCCCGTGATGATTTTTTGGGAAAACGGCTTTAAGAACATCGCCGACCACCCGGTGCTGTACCCGGTGCTTGAGGTGCTGTTGATTCTGGCCATTTCGGAGCTCTCGTACCGCTTCATCGAGCAGTCACTGGCGCATCTGGACTACCGCCACCTGTGGGGCAGCCTCAAGGCGCTGGTCAACCCCAAGCTGGCGCTGCGCCGCACCCGCATCGTCTGCGGCGTTGCCGCGCTGATTCTGGCGCTTGGGACCGTCGGGATGATCATGGCGCCTGGGGTCAAGGACACGGCCAACGATTCGGCGGTGGCCAAGAAGCTGCGGGCCAACGAGACCGACAAGGCCCAGCAGCAAAAGGAGCTGGCCGCAGCCCGCAAACGCGTTGCTGCCGCGAAAAAAGCGGCCAGCGAAAAAAAGGCCTCGAGCAGCAGCAAGGCCTCCAGCAGCAGTCAGGCCACGAGCAGCAAAGCCTCAAGCAGTAGCAAGGCCTCAAGCAGCCAGGCGCCGGCCAAGCCCGGGGTCAACGGCGACTTCGTCAAGTACGGTATCAGCCAAGATGCGTTGACCAAGGCGCAGGGCGTCACGCTGACGGCGGTTGGCGACTCGGTGATGCTTGACGCCAAGCCGACGCTGCAAAAGCTGATGCCCAAGTCCTTCATCGACGCCAGCGTGTCCCGCCAGCTGTACAAGAGCGTGGACATCGTCAAGCGCTACGCCCAAACCGGGGCGTTGGCCAGCACGGTGGTGATCGGCCTTGGCACCAACGGCCCGTTCACCACCGCCCAGATGGGGGAGATGATGGCGGCAATCGGCAGCCAGCGCCAGGTGTTTTGGATCAACGTTCACGTGCCGACCAGGCCGTGGCAAAACACGGTCAACGCGACCCTGCAGGCCGCGACCAAGCGCTACGCGAACCTGACCGTCATCGACTGGCAAAGCTACTGCAAGGACCACCGCAGCTGGTTTTACAACGACCTCGTTCACCCGAACCCCGAAGGCGCCAAGTACTACGTCGCCTTTGTGACCAAGGAAATCATGGCGCATCTGAAAACCAGCAACTAAGCTTGGAAGCGAGGCGCGACAGCGCCTCGCTTCTTTGCGCAGGGCCGCGCAATCCCCCGGTTGTTTGTGGTAAACTAATGAGTAGTTCGCACCGCGGTGCATAGATAGGAAGAAGTCAATGGAACTATTATTCTTAGGAACCGGGGCGGGTTCGCCCTCCAAGACCCGCAACGTGTCGAGCCTGGCCTTGAAGCTTTTGGACGAGCGCAACGAGGTCTGGCTGTTCGACTGCGGGGAGGGAACCCAGCACCAGATTCTGAAAACCAACATCCGGCCGCGCAAGGTGACCAAGATTTTCATCACCCACCTGCACGGCGACCACATTTTCGGCCTGCCAGGCTTTTTGGCCAGCCGTGCCAACCAAGGCGGCGAGGAACCGCTGACCATCTACGGCCCCGCCGGCATCGAGCGGTTCGTTCGAACCAGCCTGCAGGTCACCCAGACCAGACTGCCGTACAAGCTGAACTTCGTGCTGCTGGAAACGCCGGGGCCAATTCTTGAGGACGCGACCTTCCGGGTCAGCTTCGCCGCCCTCAGCCACCGGGTGGCGAGCTTCGGCTTTCGGGTCGAGGAGCTGCCGCATCCCGGCGAGCTGCTGATCGACAAGGTGCGAGCGGCCGGCATTCCCAACGGGCCGCTGTACGGCAAGCTCAAGGCGGGGCAGACCGTCACGCTACCGGACGGCCGCAGCTTTTCCGGTACCGACTTCATCGGCGCCGCCCAGCCTGGCCGCACCGTCGCGATTTTCGGCGACACGCGCATGACCCAGGCGACGGTGGCGCTGGCCAAGGGCGCCACCGTGATGGTTCACGAGGCGACCTTTGGCCCGGATGAGAGCCAGCTGGCGCGGCAGTACTACCACACCACCAACCTGCAGGCCGCCAAAATGGCCAAGGAGGCCGGTGTCGGGCGGCTGCTTTTGAACCACATCTCCGCCAGGTACGTCGGCCAGGCCGCCCTGCAGCTTCAAAAATCCGCTCAGCGCGTCTTTCCGCAGACCCACGTCGTTCGCGACCTGGAGACCATCGACATCCCCTTTGAAAAGGAGTCTTGACATGTTCAGCTTGTTGAATCAGATCGTCGTCGTCACCGGCGGCTCCAGCGGCCTGGGTCGCGCCATCGGGCTCGCCGCCGCTAAGCGCGGCGCCACCGTGGTGTTCCTCGCCCGGCGCCGCGACCGACTGGTGGCGGCCCAGGCCCAGGCCACTGCGCTGTCCGGCCAGCCGGCCTACGCCTACGTCTGCGACGTGGCCGACCCGGTTAGCATCGAGGCCGTGGTCAACCGTATCGCCCGGGAGGTGGGGCCGGTTGACGTGCTGGTGAACGCCGCAGGGTTCGGTCACTTCGAGGACGCCTTGGCGACGGACATGGGGCTGGTCGAGCACATGATGCGCGTCAACGTGCTTGGCACGATGTACATGACGCAGCTGATCGGGCGGGGGATGATCGAACGCCACCGCGGCCACATCGTCAACATCGCCAGCATGGCCGGCAAAATGGCGACGCCAAAGTCCGCGGTGTACTCCGCCACGAAGTTCGCGGTGGTTGGCTACTCCAACGGGCTGCGCCTGGAGTTGCGGCCGTTCGGCGTTCGGGTGACCACCGTCTGCCCGGGGCCGATCGACACCGCGTTTTTCGACGTCGCCCAGGCCAACGCCTACCTGGCGAAGGTCAACTGGATCGTGCTGGATCCCGACCGGCTGGCCGCGCGAATCGTGCGGGCCTTCAACCACCCGGTTCGCGAGATCAACGCGCCGGCGGTGATGAGCCTGGCCGCCGACTTCTACACGCTTGCCCCGCACGTCGGCGATTGGCTGGCCGGCGGCTTATTCAACCGAAAGTAGGCGAATCGAATGAAAAATCAACAGCGCTTAATCGTCGGGCTGGTGATCGCCTTGATCGTGATCATCTTCGCCCTGCTGAATGGCCAGCCGGTGGCCGTCAACTTCTTCGGCGCCGCCTTCAAGTGGCCGCTGATCGTCGTGATCGTCGTGTCGCTGCTGCTCGGCGCCTTGGTCACGCTTCTGGTGTCGACCGCCAGCCTCGCCAAGACCAAAAAAGAAATGGCCGCCCTGACCAAGACCAATCAGGCGCTGGAGGCCGACGTGAAGACCCAGGTGGCCGCAGCCACCAAGGCCAAGGACGCGGAGATCGAAGACCTGCGACGCCAGCTGGCCGCAAGTCATGCCGCGCCGGACAACGCCAACCGACCGGCCCCAGGCACCAAGTAAGCAAGTCTAGCTTGCCGTGAGAAAGCCCCGCATCGCGGGGCTTTTTTGGTCCCGCGACCGCGGTGGTGGCGCCAAGGCGGCGAGGCCAAGCGCTGACGGATGGCGCCGGAAGCGTTTGGCGAAGCCGTCCGCTTGGCGCCGGTGTCGCGTCGTCAAGCCGGCCGCCGGCTCCGCCCTGCGACCGATTTTTGCGCCCAGGCTCGTTTTGACCTTTACTGACCAATGCCTTCTTGGTAAGATGTCCCTGTAGCGGCGACGCCCTTCAACCGCGTATCATGAAGGGGTAGCCCAGACGATCGGCGGCCACTGGCCGCGGTTGCGATGCCAAAGGAGGATGAACATGAATCCAGATAACTTAACCCAGGCCGTCAGTGAGGCGCTGGCCTCGGCCCAGCAAATTGCCGCGGTGCGGCACCACCAGGAAATCGACGTGGCCCACCTGATGAAGGCGCTGGTGCAGCCCAACGCCTTTGCCAGCACCTTGTTCAAGGACGCCGGGGTCAACCTCGACGGGTTGAACGCGGCGATCGACAAGGCCCTGGACGACCTGCCGGTGGTGGAAGGGGCGACCAGCTACGGCCAATCGCTCAGCACGACTTTGTACCAGCTGTTGCAAGACGCCGGCAAGGTCCAAGAGAAGCTGGGCGACACTTACATCGCCACGGAGGCAGTGTTGCTCGCGCTTTTTGACCAGCAGTACCTGCCGATCACCCAGTACCTGACGCAATCCGGGCTGACCGCCAAGAAGCTGACTGACGCGGTGACCAAGGTTCGCGGCGGCGCGAAGGTCACCAGCAAAACCGCGGAGAACAATTACCAAAGCCTCAAAAAATACGGCTCCGACTTGGTCAAAGAGGCGCGAACCGGCAAGATGGACCCGATCATCGGCCGCGACGAGGAGATTCGCAACGTCATTCGCATTCTGTCGCGCAAGACCAAGAACAACCCGGTGTTGATCGGTGAGCCTGGCGTCGGCAAAACGGCGATCGTCGAGGGGCTGGCCCAGCGCATCGTGCGTCAGGACGTGCCGGACAACCTGAAGAACAAGACCATCATCAGCCTGGACATGGGCAGTCTCTTGGCCGGCGCCAAGTACCGCGGTGAGTTTGAGGAGCGGCTCAAGGCCGTGCTCAAGGAGGTCAAGGCGTCTGAGGGGCAGATCATCTTGTTCATCGACGAGATTCACACCATCGTCGGCGCCGGTAAGGCCGAAGGCGCGATGGGCGCCGGTAACCTGCTCAAGCCGATGCTGGCGCGAGGCGAACTGCATCTGATCGGCGCCACCACGCTGGACGAGTACCGCGAAAACATCGAGAAAGACAAGGCGCTGGAGCGGCGCTTCCAGCGGGTGCTGGTCCAGGAGCCGACGGTGGCAGACACCATCTCGATCCTACGCGGTTTGAAGGAACGCTTCGAGATTTTCCACGGCGTTCGCATCCACGATTCGGCCCTGGTCGCCGCGGCGACCTTGTCCAACCGCTACATCACCGACCGTTTCCTGCCGGACAAGGCGATCGACTTGGTCGATGAGGCCAGTGCCAACATCAACGTGGAGATGAACTCCCGCCCAACGGAGCTGG
The DNA here is from genome assembly GCF_025490915.1 of Lacticaseibacillus parakribbianus. GTDB lineage: Bacteria > Bacillota > Bacilli > Lactobacillales > Lactobacillaceae > Lacticaseibacillus > Lacticaseibacillus parakribbianus. The sequence goes on from NZ_JANQBA010000001.1 coordinate 50,356, forward strand.
ACGTGGCCGAAAGACGCCAGATGCAGCTTGAAATCGAGGCCCAGGCCCTGAGCAAGGAAAGCGACGCGGCGTCTCAAAAGCGGTTGACCCAGCTGCAGGCGGAGTTGGCCGACCTCAAGGAGGAGACCAACAAGCTCAAGGCGCAATGGGCGGCGGAAAAGGCCGACATCAGCGCCGTCAACGACAAGAAGGCGGAGATTGACAAGGCCAAGCACGAGCTGGAAGAAGCCCAGGCCAAATACGACCTGGAGGCGGCCGCCCGGCTTCAGCACGGCACCATTCCGGCGCTTGAAAAGGAGCTCAAGGACATGGAGCAGGCCGACCGCCCCGACGAGTGGCTGGTTCAGGAATCCGTGACCGAAAACGAAATCGCCGCCGTGATCTCGCGGCAAACCGGCATTCCGGTGGCCAAGCTGGTCGAAGGCGACCGCGAGAAGCTTTTGCACCTGGCCGAGCACCTGCACCAGCGCGTGATCGGCCAAGACACCGCGGTGGCGGCGGTCGCCGACGCGGTGCTGCGCTCTCGTGCCGGGCTACAGGACCCCAGCCGACCGCTGGGCAGCTTCATGTTCCTCGGCCCAACCGGGGTGGGGAAGACCGAGTTGGCCAAGGCGCTGGCCGACGCCTTGTTCGACTCGGAAAAGCACATGGTTCGCATCGACATGTCCGAGTACATGGACAAAATCTCGGTGTCGCGCCTGGTCGGCGCGGCGCCGGGCTACGTCGGCTACGAGGAAGGCGGCCAGCTGACCGAGGCGGTGCGGCGCAACCCCTACACCATCGTGCTGCTGGACGAAATTGAAAAGGCCCACCCGGATGTCTTCAACATCTTGCTGCAGGTGCTGGACGACGGTCGCCTGACCGACAGCCAGGGCCGCACGGTGGACTTCAAGAACACCATCATCATCATGACCTCCAACCTCGGCTCCGAGCTGATGCTCGACGGCGCGGCCGATGCCGGCCACATCGAACCCGCGGTTCGCGACCAGGTGATGCAGCTGATTCGCGGCCACTTCAAGCCGGAATTCCTCAACCGCGTCGACGACATCGTGATGTTCGACCCGCTGACGCTGGCCGACGTCGAAAAAATTGCGGTCAAGGACCTCGCCCAGCTGGGCAGCCGCCTGGCGGCTCAAGACATCACGCTGACCGTCACGCCGGCGGCCCAGGAGTGGCTGGCACACAAGGGCTACCAGCCGGCTTACGGGGCCCGGCCGCTGCAGCGGCTGATCACCACGGCGGTGGAAACGCCGCTGGCCCGGGAATTGATCGCCGGCAAGGTGCTGCCGCAAAGCACGGTGACCGTCGGCGTCAAGGACGGGGGTTTGACCTTCACCAGCGCCAAGGCCAGCGAGTAGCTGCCGGATTGGCCGGCGGTGACACCGAAGCAATCCCGTCAAACCGCGTCACGGCGAAAATTTGCTGTTAAGGTCTTGCCTTGACGGCCACTTTCTAGTAAGATAGGTGGTGCTGTGGTAGTCCGCTACCCAAGGCATCGGACAGGGATTTTGCCTTGCATTTTCTCAGATGTCCGGTATAGTAGAAAAGAAATCTAATACAAAGGGGTTTTCCGCTCATGGCAGTTCCAGCACGCAGAACTTCAAAAACCAAGAAGCGTATGCGCCGCGGTCACATCAAGTTGAATGTGCCTAACCTGCAATTCGACGCAACGACCGGCGAATACCGCGTTTCTCACCATGTTTCACCAAAGGGCTTCTACAAAGGCGCCCAAGTGGTCAACAAGAAGTCAGACGCTAACGCGTAACCCAGATGGCTCTGTGCATGCACAGAGCTATTTGTTTGCGCCGAACACGCGGCACATCGTTTTCACAACCAGCTCTCGTGGTATACTGAAGGTATCAGGGCTCAAGGAGGTCACTATGCCAGAAGAGAAAAATTTTGCCGCGTACCTGAACCGGCTGCGCCAGGCCAGCCTGCCGCGCTGGGCCGATCTGCCGCAGTTCGACCTGTACATGGACCAGGTGGTGCAGTACGTCAACGACATCGTCACGCCGCTGGGGCTGGACGAGCTGACCGCGACGATGGTGAACAACTACGTCAAAAAAGGGGTGATCACCAGCCCCTTGAAGAAGAAGTACCACCGCGGCCAGCTGGCCAACATCCTAGTGATTGCGATGCTCAAGCCGGTGTTTGCGCTGGACACCATCGCCGCGGGCATCGACTACCAGCTGCAGGGGCGCGAGAAGCAGCAGGCCTTTGACGCCTTCATCCTCGCGTTCATCGGCGCTGTGCAGCAGGTGAACTCCGATTTCACCGGCGAGGTGTTGATCAACAAGGTCAACCGCCAAGATACTACCAACGTCCAAAGCGCGATGGTCTACCTGGCCATCAACGCCGTGCTGCAAAAAATGCTGGTCGAGGCGATGACCGCGATGGTGACCCCGGCCCAACCCACAAAAAAGAAGGACTAACATGCAACTGACCATACTTTCAACCAGCGACACCCACGGCTTCATCACCCCGACCAACTACGTCCAGCGCGACCTCGACCTGCCGTTCTCGCTGAGCAAGGCCAAGACCGTGATTGACCGGCTCAAGGCCCAGGCCCAAGGCCCCGTGTTGACCATCGAAAACGGCGACTTCGTCCAGGGGTCGCCCTTGGCCTACTACGCCGCGCGGGTGAAGGCGCAACCGGCACTTGAAACGGCGGCTTACAACACGGTGGGGTACGACGCCGGGGTACTGGGCAACCACGAGTTCAATTACGGCCGCGACTACCTGGCTCAGGCGGTGGCGACGCTTGATTACCCGATTCTTTGCGCCAACATTTTGGACCACGGCGAGCCGGCGTTCGGGCGGCCTTACCAGCTGTTTGACAAGGCCGGCGTCAAGGTCGCGGTGCTTGGGCTCACTACCAGCTACATTCCACACTGGGAAGGGGCCGCCAACATTCACGACCTGGAATTCCAAGACGCGGTGAGCGTGGCCAAGGCCTGGGTGCCAAGGCTGCGGGCGCTAGCGGATGTCGTGGTAATCGCCTATCACGGCGGATTCGAGCGCGATTTGGAAACCGGCGAGCCGACCGAGCCCTTGACCGGTGAGAACGTCGGCTACGCGCTGACCCAGGTGCCGGGCGTCGACGCCTTGGTCACCGGCCACCAGCACCGTGAGTTAGCTGGGGTGGTCAACGGGGTGGCGACGACCCAGCCCGGCTACCGCGGGGCGGATGTCGGCGTGATCACGCTGACGCTTTCGCCGAAGGCCGAGGGCGGGTTTGAAGTCACCGACGGTCAGGCCAGTCTGGCGGCGACGGCTGAGGCTGCGGCGAACCCGGCGGTGCTGGACAGCGTCGCGGCCACCAGCGCGGCGGTTGAGGACTGGCTGGACGCGCCGCTTGGGCAAGTCAGGGGCGACATGACCATCACCGATCCCTTCGCCGCGCGGGTCCACGAACACCCGTACATCGAGCTGATCAACCGGGTGCAGATGGCCGCCACCGGCACCGACATCGCCGGCACCGCCTTGTTCAACAACGAGGGCCGCGGCTTTGGCAGCCAGATCACCATGCGCGATGTGGTCACCAACTACATCTACCCGAATACCTTGGCGGTCGTGGCGCTGAGCGGCGCCGACCTCAAGGCGGCGCTTGAGCAAGACGCCGAGTACTTCAGCCTGGTCGACGGCCGTCTGGTGGTCACCGAGCGCTTCGCCTCACCCAAGCCTCAACACTACAACTACGACATGTACCACGGCATCGACTACACGCTGGACATCACCAAGCCGGTCGGCAGTCGGGTCACCGAGCTGGCCTACCACGGCCGGCCGGTCGGGCCGACGCAGGTGCTTGAGGTGACGGTCAATCAGTACCGGGCGGCCGGCGGCGGGGATTTTGCGATGTTAGACGCCAGCAAGGTCGTGCGGGAGAACCAAAAGGACATGACCGAGCTGATCGCCGATTACCTGCGCGACCACCCGGTGATTGACGCGGTGGCCGATGGGAACTTCCGCGTGATCGGCTGATGTGACAGCCAGTCACTTTTTGGTTGTGTTTTGGGCCGCGACTTGTTACGGTTAGGACAACTCAATACCAAAGGATGGATCTCGATGACACATTTTTCCAAACTCGCAGTGCTCGGGGCCGCGGCGATGGCAACGCTTGTGCTGGCCGGCTGCGGCAAGACGCTGACCACCACCAAAACTAGCTACAAGCAAAGCGGCATGGTCGCGGTAATCAAAGGTGAGGCCAAGGGGGCCAAAACCGTCCGTTACACCGGCGCGGTCAAGCCTGGCACGGTCAAGGTCAACAGTGACGCCTTCGTGATCACCGTGCCGATGACGGCAAGTGAGCAAACCGTGACGCTGAAGGCCGGTGACCTGACCCACAAGGTGACGGTCCACGCCGCCAAGGTGCTGGGCGACTACCAGAAGATTCAAAAGGCCTACAACCAAGCGGTGATCGCCACCGCTCTGCCCAAGGACATTCAAAAACAGCTGAAGGCCGCCACCGACGCCAAGAAGACGGATGTGACCAAGCTCACGCCGACCCAGCAGGCGGCGGTGGAGACCCAGCGGCAAAACGTGGCGGCCGCGATGGCCCGCGCCAAGGTCGCGACCAAAGACGAGCAGCTGCCGGCAAGCGTTGAGGGCTTAAAGCAGGTCCTCAAGGGCAACGGTGGCACGGTTCGCATGAACGTTCAAGACGGTCAGGTGCTGGGCATCACCGACATCGTGCCGCTCAAGGCGCTGAAGGACAAGGCGGCCCAAACCGCGTTTGGCACTCAGTTTGCGCTTTTGGCCAGTGCCACCGGGGCCGAGGCCAAGACGGTTTTGAGCAAGTTCAACCAGGCGACCAAGGACGCCGATGGCAGCGCGACGACCATCGCGACGATCACCTCCAACGGCGTCAAGTTCAACGTCGGCTTTTCGACCAGTGACCTGTACGTTTACATCACCAAGTGACGCCAAACACGGCGGTTGCCCAATGAAGGCAGCCGCCGTGTTTGGTTTTTGGCCGCATGAAAAAGGCGCAACCGCTGGGTTACGCCTTTTTGCTTTTGCTGGTTTCCGGATCGAAGTACGCCATGGTCGGTGGCAGCAGGAAAAGCAGGACTGCAAAGACCAAACCGACGATCAGGCTTGTCTTGGGATCAAAGGTGTTGCCGGCCAGCGCACTGACCAGGAAGCCGACGACCTCGCCGAGCAGGGCACCCCAGACGATGGTAACAAAATAGCGCATAGTCATCCCTCTTTTCTAAGTTATCTTAACACGTCGCGGCCAAAAAGCAACCGTCGCCGGCACAAACCCCTGTTCGCGTTGCGCGGGTCGTTCGGGTATAATGGGCTTGAGGTGGCGAAATGATGTTCACGCACATACAAGTCCAAAGCAGCTTCACGCTGCTCAACGGGCCGCTCACGGTCAAGGAAATCGTGGCGACGGCCCAAGAACGTGGCTTCTCCGCCGTTGCGCTGACCGATGTCAACGTGATGTACGGGGTGGTCGATTTTTACCGGCAGGCCCAGGCGGCCAAGCTCAAGCCGCTGCTGGGGATGCGGCTTGAGCTGCCGGATGCCCAGGCGGTGCTGATTGCCGAAACCACGGCGGGGTACCATCAGCTGCTGCGGCTGTCCAGTGCCATCAAGCTGGCGCAGACGCCGCCGAATCTGGCCGCGCTGCCTGAGTTGACCGGCATCGCCGCCATCGTGCCCGGCAGCTACCTGCAAAGTGAGGCCTTTCAGGCGCTGAAGCAACCGGCCACAGCGGTGTTTGACGCGCTTTTGACCAAGCGGCCGGCCAGCCTGTACCTGGGGCTTGAGCCCAACCAGCTTGACTCCGAGCTGCCGGCCTTCGCCCAGGCCCATGATCTGCAACCGCTGGCGCTCAGCCGCGTCTGTTACAAAGACCCGACCGACGCGTTCACCCAAAAGGTGATGCAGGCGATCGGCGCCGGCACCCAGCTGAACTTTCGCGACCCGACCCTGCAAGACGCCGGGGGCGACTGGCTGATGCCACCGGCCATGGCGGCGGCACCGTTCGAGGCGGCCGGACAACAGCAGGCTCTGGCCAACCTGGCGGCGCTGGTCGACCGCGCCGACGCGACGATTGCCTTTCGCGAGCCGCAGCTGCCGCACTACCCGGTGCCGGGGGGGCAGCCTGCCGCGGCCTACCTCAGGCGCTTGGCCACCGCGGGGCTGGCCAAGCGCTTCGCGACCGCGGTGCCCGACGACTACCGCAAGCGCCTGGATTACGAGCTAGGCGTGATTTCGGAAATGGGTTTTGATGACTACTTCCTAGTGGTGTGGGACGTGATGAACCACGCGCATGAGGTCGGTATCATGACCGGCCCGGGGCGGGGATCGGCGGCCGGGGCCCTGGTGGCTTACGCTTTGGCGATCACCGAGGTCGACCCAATCGAATACAACCTGCTGTTCGAGCGCTTCTTGAATCCGGCTCGGGCCAACATGCCGGACATTGACTTGGACATTCCGGATAACCGGCGCGGCGAGCTGATTCGCTACGTGCATGATCGCTACGGGCAAGACCACATGGCGCAGATCATCACCTTCGGCACCTTTGGGGCCAAGCAGGCGCTGCGCGACGTCGCCCGGGTCTTTGGCCTCAGCCAGTTTGACGCCAACAAGTGGAGTGCGGCGATTCCCAACCAGTTTCACATCGATCTGAAGGCGGCCTACCAGCAGTCGCTGCCGCTGCGCAACTTGGTGGCCGATGCCGACCAAAATCGGCTGCTGTTCACCACCGCGTTGGCGCTTGAGGGGCTGCCGCGCCACGACTCGACCCACGCCGCTGGGATCGTGCTGGCCGAAGAGCCCTTGACCGACACGGTCGCGTTGCAAGACGGCGGCGACGGCATCGCCCAGACGCAGGTGCCGATGGGGGACGTCGAGGCCCTGGGACTGCTCAAAATGGACTTTTTGGGCCTGCGCAACCTGACGCTGTTGGCCAACGCCACCAAGACCATTCAGCAGCTGACCGGCAAGCCCTTTGACCCCAAGGCCATCCCGCTGGACGACCAAGAGACGCTGCGCTTATTCGCACGTGGGGACACCTCGGGGGTGTTTCAGTTCGAGTCCAACGGCATTCGCGCGGTGCTACGGCGGATGCGGCCGAGCCGTTTTGAGGACGTGATTGCGACCAACGCCTTGTACCGACCGGGGCCGATGGAGCAGATCGATACCTACATCGCCAGGAAAAACGGGCAGCAGCCGATCACCTACCCGGCGGCCGCCTTGGCGCCAATTCTGGCGCCGACCTACGGGGTTTTGGTCTACCAGGAGCAGGTGATGCAGGTGGCCAGCGTCATGGGCGGCCTGTCGCTTGGCGAAGCCGACCTGCTGCGCCGGGCGATGTCCAAGAAAAAGCAGGCTGTGATTGAGGCCGAACGGGTGAAGTTCATGGCCGGCGCTCGGCAAAAGGGCTACGAAGAAATGGTCGCCCAAACGGTTTACGCCTACATCGAGCGGTTCGCGCAGTACGGGTTCAACCGCTCGCACTCGGTCGCCTACTCCAAAATCGCTTTTTGGCTGGCCTACATCAAGGTGCATTACCCGACGGCCTTTTACGCCGCCTTGATGAACGCCAACCTCGCCAACACCGGCAAGCTGCGCCAGTACGTGCAGGAGCTCAAGTCGCGCAAGGTGCCGGTCCTGGGCCCGGACATCAACCGCTCCGGTCGCGTGTTCCGGCTGGAGGGCCATGGGCTGCGCTTCGGGCTGCTGTCGCTTCAAGGGGTGCGGCGCGATCTGGTCGATGCAATCCTTGAGGCCCGTGGGGCCAAGCCCTTTGCCGACCTGCGCGATCTGATGCAGCGGCTGGATTCCAAATGGCTGCGGCCGGAGACCTTCACGCCGTTCGTCCAGGCCGGGGCCTTTGACGGCTTCGACGCCAACCGGGCCCAGGTTCAGGCCAATCTGGGTGAGCTGATCGATTCGGTTCGCCTGGCCGGCAACGACGTCGGGCTGTTCGCGGCGCTGGCACCCAAGCTCGTGCGGGTGCCGGAGATGCCGGCGACCGAGCGGCTGGACCAGGAGGCCGCGGTGCTCGGCGTTTACCTGTCCGGCCACCCGGTGGATCGCTACGTCCAGGCACTGGCGCCGTTCGTCGCGCTCACCCCGGCGGCGGCCCTCGAAGCGGAGCAAAGCGTGGCGGTGGTGCTGGTGGTGCGGCGCATCAAGCGCATTCGCACCAAGAAGGGGCAAGAGATGGCCTTCATCGATGGGCAAGACGGTAGTGGGACGCTGTCCGTCACGGTGTTTCCAAAGCTGTACCCGACCATTGCGACGCTTGAGGCCAACACGGTGGTGCTTGTCAGGGGCCGCACCGAGGCGCGTGACGGCATCGCACTGTTGGCCAGCGCCATCGAGCCGGCCGCCGCGGCAGTGGCGGCGACGCCGCGTCAGCGGTTGTTTTTGCGGTTGGCTCCGACGCTTGACCAAGACGCCAAGCAAGCTTTGCTGAAAATGCTTACATCCAGCCGCGGCCAGGTGCCGGTGATCACGGTGTCGGCCGCAACCCGCGACAGCGTGATGCTCGATCGTCGCTACTGGGTGACGCCGGATGCCGACCTGCTGGCGGGGGTCGAGGGGCTGATTGGCGCCGGCAACGCGGTGCTTCAAGACGTTAAACGTCACTAGGAAAAAACGAAATTCTCGGGGTGAAGACGGGACTTTCTTTCTGAAAAGTGATATGCTTAACGAGTATTTGGGGGCCGTTATGGTCCTTAAAAGAAAACGCATGAGGTGAAATGATGAAACGCATTGGGATTATGACCAGTGGCGGCGACGCACCGGGCATGAACGCCGCAGTTCGTGCCGTTGCGCGCAAGGCGATTACTGAAGGCCTCGAAGTCTACGGGATCAATTACGGTTTCGCAGGGCTGGTTGCCGGCGACATCTTCAAGATGGAAGCCGCAACGGTCAGCGACATGATTTCCCGTGGTGGCACGATGCTCTTCTCCGCGCGTTACCCTGAATTCGCGCAGGAAGAGACCCAGCTCAAGGGCATCGAACAGCTGAACAAGTTCGGCATCGATGCGCTGGTTGTCATCGGCGGCGACGGCTCCTACCACGGGGCACTGCGCCTGACCGAGCATGGTTACAATGCGATCGGCCTGCCGGGCACGATCGACAACGACATTCCGTACACCGACTTCACGATCGGCTTCGACACCGCGGTCAACACCGCGCTTGACGCCATCGACAAGCTGTCCGACACCGCCGCCTCCCACGAACGCACCTTCGTGGTCGAGGTCATGGGTCGTGGCGCCGGTGACATCGCACTGTGGGCCGGCGTTGCCGGTGGTGCCGCCGATGTCATCATTCCGGAACACGACTTCGACGTCGAGGCCGTGGCCGCCAAGCTGAAGTCCAGCCGCGAACGCGGCCAAAAGCACGCGATCATCGTGCTGGCCGAAGGCGTGATGCACGCCGACGAGTTCGCCGCCAAGCTTAACCAGTATGGCGACTTCCAAACCCGGGCCACGGTGCTGGGCCACGTCCAGCGCGGCGGCAGCCCGACGGCCAAGGATCGCGTCTTGGCCTCCAAGATGGGCGCCTACGCCGTTGAACTGCTGATGCAGGGTAAGGGTGGTCTGGCCATCGGCATCCAGAACAACCAGTTGGTCAACCACGCGATGACCGACCTGTTCAACTCGAAGCACGAGACAGAGGTTTCCCTCTACAAGTTGGCGGAAGACCTGTCCTACTAATCTGTTAATTCTGACGTTAAAGTCGGTTTTAAAAAATTGTCAAAGGAGCGATTTCATACATGAAAAAGACCAAGATCGTTAGCACGCTTGGACCTGCAAGTAACACCACGGACATTATCGTAAAGCTGATCGAAGCGGGGGCTAACGTTTTCCGGTTCAACTTCTCCCACGGTGACCACGCCGAGCACCTTGAGCGCATGGGCATGGTTCACGAGGCGGAAAAGATCACCGGCAAGACCGTCGGCATCATGCTGGACACCAAGGGTGCGGAAATCCGCACCACGGTTCAGGCAACGCCAAACGGCAAGTTCGAAATGCACACCGGCGATGTGGTTCGCATCTCCATGGACGCCAGCCTTGAAGGCACGCCCGAGAAGATTGCGGTCACCTACCCAGGCCTGTACGACGACACGCACGTCGGTGGTCACGTTCTGTTTGACGACGGTCTGATCGATGTTTTGATCACCGAAAAGGACGAAGCTAACCGCGAACTGGTCACCACCGTTCAAAACGATGGCGTTCTGGGCTCCCGCAAAGGGGTCAACGCACCAGGCGTTGCCATCAACCTGCCAGGGATCACCGAAAAGGATGCCGATGACATTCGCTTCGGCCTGGACAACGGCATCAACTTCATCGCCGCTTCCTTCGTTCGTAAGCCGCAAGACGTCTTGGATATTCGTGAACTGCTCGAAGAAAAGGATGCCCTGAACGTCCAAATCTTCCCAAAGATTGAATCCCAAGAAGGTATCGACAACTTCGACGACATCATCAAGGTCTCCGATGGCCTGATGGTTGCCCGTGGCGACATGGGTGTCGAGATTCCGTTCGAACACGTGCCGCTGGTTCAAAAAGCCCTGATCAAGAAGTGCAACGCGCTGGGCAAGCCGGTTATCACGGCCACTCAGATGCTGGACTCCATGCAGGAGAACCCACGCCCGACCCGTACCGAAGTGAACGACGTGGCCAACGCCGTCTTCGATGGCACCGATGCGACGATGCTGTCCGGCGAATCCGCCAACGGCGAGTACCCAGTTGAATCCGTTGCCGCAATGGCTCGGATCGACGAGTACACCGAAAAGGCGATGCAGGACCAGGATGCTTTCGCACTGAAGGCTTACTCCAACGCCAACATCACCGAGTCCGTCGGCCAGGCTGTGGCCCACACGGCCCGCAACCTTGGCGTCAAGACCATCGTCGCGGCGACCAAGTCCGGCTTCACGGCTCGCATGATCTCCAAGTACCGGCCAAAGGCTGACATCTTGGCCATCACCTTCGATGAAAAGACGCAGCGCGGTCTGATGATCAACTGGGGCGTTTACCCAATCATCGCCGAGGCGCCTCAATCCACCGATGACATGTTCGACCTGGCGACCAAGAAGGCCCAGGAGTTGGGCTTCGCCGAGGAAGGCGATCTGATCCTGATCACCGCCGGCGTCCCGGTTGGCGAAACCGGCACGACCAACGTCATGAAGGTTCAGCTGATCGGCTCCAAGCTGGTCGAAGGCTCCGGTGTCGGTGACGACTCCACCGTTGGTAAGGCGGTCATCGCCACCAACGCGCAGGAAGCCATCGCCAAGACCCAAAAGGGTGACATCTTGGTTGTGAAGACCACCGACAAGGACTACCTGCCGGCCATCGAAAAGGCCGCAGCGCTGGTTGTTGAAAACGGCGGCTTGACCAGTCACGCCGCGGTTGTCGGCATCGCCATGGGGATTCCTGTGGTGGTCGGCGCCAAGGGTGCCCTGGACGCCATCACCGACGGCCAGGTCATCACCGTGGATTCCCGTCGTGGGATCATCTACAAGGGTGCGACCAACGCGCTTTAAGCTTGATTGCAACACCCGCTTTGCTTCGGCAAGGCGGGTGTTTTTGTGTGATTGAGCCGGGCGTTGAAAACGCTGACTGGCGGATGGTATGATTGAGTCAAAGCGACCGAAAGGAGTGGCAAATGAAAAACTTACAGGCGGGTGGCTTCCTCTTTGTCGGCGGGGCCATCATCATGACCACCACGAGGTTCGGCCAGGTGGTGCCATACATCGGCGCCGGCTGTGCGGTGCTGGGCGTGGGCATGCTAATTTATTACCTGTTCAGCGACGACGGCAAGTACTGATGCCGTGCGAAAACGCGGTTGCCAAGGCATGACCTTGGCAACCGCGTTTTTGGTGCCGCCGGGTGATCGGGCCACTGCGAATCGGTCAGGCCAATCGAGGAAAATCTCGTTGCGCGGCGGTGCGGCTCTGCTATAATGATTGGGTTAAGGTGGCGAAGTAATGAGCCATTCCTCACTTTAATCCAATTCGCGGAGGTCGGATTCGTGTCAGGCACCATGATTGCATTGTCTTTTGGCATCACATTCTTGTTAAGCGTTTTTCTCGCCGTCGGCATCACGTCTTTGATTTACTGGGTCAATGACCGTGCGATTTCACCGTTCATCGTGTCGCACCGGCGCGGGTTGGTTCGCGCGATCAGCCTGAGCTTCCTCGCGGTGCTTTACGTGATTCAGGGCCTGCAGTTTCAGGTCGACCCGGTCATGTCGGTGTTTGGCTACCACTGGGCCTTCCTGAACCTGATGCTGGTCTGTCTGTACGTCATCGTGGTGCAGGTCGGGGACCTGGTCACGCTCGCCGTGCAGGCCGTGGCCGCCGGTATGTACGTCTGGCGCTTCGCCGCCCCGCTGTCCGGTTGGGTGGTCGGCGCGTATTTGGTGTGGCTAGCGTTGCTGATGGGGTGTTACTGGCAGCGTCGGCGGCTGCATGAGTCGCGGCTTTTGGATCACCTGGCGATTCTGGCGGTCGGCGTCTGGGGCATCGGCACGATTTATTTGACGCAGCCGCGCAGCTGGGACGGTTGGTGGTGGGGGCGCGAGCTTCTGGCCTACGCGCTGTTGTCTGTCATCATCTGCGAGGCCAACCGGCTAATGCTGGCCACCGACGTGAAAACCGCCGACCTTCAGCGCGTCGCGGCTTACGAGCGGCTGACCGGCGACGCCGCGTTCACTCGCGATCAGGCCGAGCTGGCCCGGCTGTTGGTTCGCGCCCAAGACCTTGGCTTGAGCCTGACGGTGGTGGCGCTTGATGTCGATCGCTTCGGTGATTACAGTCGCAGCGTCGGGTTCTTGAGTGGCAACGTCGCCTTGGTCAAGTTCGCAGACGTCTTGCACGACGTGGTCGCGACGACCCCTAACGGCCGCTTCTTTCGCTCGGGCGGCGACGAGTTTACGCTGGCGCTGCTGGACGCCACCCCGCAGGCAACGGTGGCGCTGGTCGGCCGGCATCGCGGTGGCCGGCGTTCAGGACGATAGCATCAATGCGGTGCTCAAACGGGCGGATGATTTCCTGCGGGTGAGCAAGAAGCAGGGTCGCGACCGCATGTGCGGTGACGGGGTGGCGACGAGCGATCAGACACCGCGCCTCGCCTTTTTCGCCCAGGGCATTCAGGCCGCGGCGGCAGAGAAGGCTACGGCCTGGGGGGCGGAGCTGTTGCTTCGCGAGTACGATCAGGCGGCGGCGCGGTGGCTGTTGCCTAAGCGCTTCGACATCAGCGTTGAGCAGCAGATTGCGCTGATTGCGGCGGCCCTGAAACACACGCCGGTGCCGCGGGTGACCCTCAACTTGACGTTGGGACAGTTCTCCGATCCCGCCACCGCCGACGCCTTGGCCGGGTTCGCCACCGCCCCTTACGGCCCCGGCGAGCTGATTGTCGAGATCACGACCGTACCGGACCTCAACACCATCCGCCGAGTGACGGCGCGGTACCGCGACGCAGGCATTCGCGTGTTCATCGATGACGTCGGCTCGGACAACAGCTACGAGCTGGTGCAGCGGATCCTGCCATACATCGACGGGGTGAAGTTCGCGATGCAAAACCTCAGGCGCCATGAGTCATTGGGCCGCATTCGCGAGCGGGTCGCCTTTTGGGCGGCCGTCGCCCAAAAGGCCGCGATCACCTTCGTGCTGGAAGGGGTCGAAACCGCGGCCGATGTGCAATACGGTCAGCAGCTCGGCGTCGCGTACTTTCAGGGGTACTTCTTCGGCAAGCCGGCGCTGCCGGCGTGAGCCGAGGGCAAGCGTCGTCAAAGTGGTCGCCGTGGGCGGCCACTTTTTGTGTGGTGGCACCGCGGTGGTTGCTTTTTTATGTTAACTCCGCTACACTGTTACAAGACTAAACACGGAGGTCGAACATGGAGAGTTGGTTGTTTCTGCTGGCGGTGCTCGCCATAGCGGCGCTGGCCAAGAACCAGGCGCTTTTGATCGGGGTCGGGTTTGTGCTGGTGCTGAAGCTGGTCCCGGCCTTTCATCCGTTCCTGAAGCTGCTGCAGGCTCAGGGCATCAATTGGGGGGTCACGGTGATTTCCGCGGCCATCATGGTGCCGATTGCTACCGGCGACATCGGGGTCAAGGAGCTGATGCGCGTGATGAAAAGCCCCGCCGGCTGGATTGCCATCGCGATGGGGGTGCTGGTCGCGGTGCTTTCGGCCAAGGGGGTCGGCCTGCTGGCGCAAAGCCCCGAGATGACCGTCGCCCTGGTGTTCGGCACGATTCTCGGCGTGGTGCTGCTGCGCGGCATCGCAGCCGGGCCGGTGATTGCCAGCGGCATGACCTACGTGATTTTGACGGTGTTCAACCTGATTCCAGGTAAGTAACACACCATATATGGAAGCAATGTGCATGGCACAAAAGGAGCAAACATGAACTTTAACGGGCAAATCGTCGCCGCCGCGGTGACGGACAGCAATGACACACAGGTCTTCGCCCAGTACGACGGGGTGACCATGGCAATCGACCGCACCGAGTTTGAGGCAGCGCCGGCCGTCGGCACCGCCGTGTCCGGTTTTGCCTACGAGAACACGCACGGCGTCGCCCGGTTGACCACCAAGCTGCCCAAGGTCGGCCACGACCATTACGCCTTCGGGACGGTGGTTGAGGTGCGGCGCGACCTCGGGGTGTTCGTCAACATCGGCCTGCCGGACAAGGACATCGTCGTGTCCTTGGACCAGCTGCCGGAGCTGACCCGCCTGTGGCCCAACCGCGGCGACCGGCTGATGGTGCAGCTGATGATCGACAAGAAACACCGGCTGTGGGGGAGCCTGGCGGATGAGTCGATCATCCGGGCGGTGGCCAACCGCGCCAAGCCGGAGCTGATGAATCAGGACGTGACGGCGACGGTGTACCGCCTCAAGATGGCCGGCACCCACGTGTTGACCGATGATTTTTACCTGGGCTTCATTCACCCGGCGGAACGCGACGTGGAGCCGCGGCTGGGCGAGGTCGTGCATGCCCGGGTGATTGGCGTGAAGGACGGCGAGCTGAACCTGTCGCTCAAGCCGCGCGCCTTTGAGGCGATCGACGACGATGCCGGCATGGTGCTGGCGGTCTTAGAGCACAGCCAGGACCACCGGATACCGTTCACGGATAAAAGCGATCCGGAGGCGATCAAGCAGGCGTTCGGCATCAGCAAGGCCGCGTTCAAACGTGCGTTGGGCCACCTGATGAAGGCAAAGAAAATTCGCCAGCACGACGGTGTCACCGAACTGTTGTAGGAGGTTACCTTGGACGAGCTGATTGCGGATTTCATTCATTACCTGGACGTCGAGCGGGGGCTGGCCAAGACGACGCAGGTCAGCTACCGCCAGGACCTGCGGGAGTTTCAGGCGTGGCTTGAGCAAAGCGCCCAGCTGGACGCGTTTCCCAGCGAGCTGACGGTGATTCAGGCCTTCTTAGGGGACCAAAACGCACAAAAGGCGCCGAGCTCGCTGAGCCGCATGATCTCCGCGATGCGCCGCTTTTACCGCTACCTGCTCAAGGAGGCGGTGGTGGCGGCCGACCCAATGGTTCTGATCGACTCGCCCAAGCCGGCCCAGCACCTGCCGGCGACGCTGTCGAACACCGAAATCGACCGGCTGATGGCCGCCCCGGACCTGAGCAAGCCGCTTGGCCTACGCGATCGCGCGATTTTTGAGCTGATGTACGCCACTGGGCTGCGGGTGTCCGAGGTGGTCAACCTCCGGCTGGACCAGCTGCACCTGAGCATGAACCTGATTCAGGTGACCGGGAAGGGCGACAAGGAGCGCATTGTGCCGATCAGCTCCCAGGCCGCCGGCTGGGTGCAGCGTTACCTGCAAGACGCCAGACCGAGTCTGACGGTCAAGACCCGGCCGGCGACGGTGTTCGTGAACTTCCACGGCCGGCCGCTGACGCGCCAGGGCATCTGGAAGAACCTCAAGGCCTACATCGCGGCGCTTGGCATCAAGAAGAACGTGACGCCACACACGCTGCGCCACAGCTTTGCCACGCACCTGCTGGAGAACGGCGCGGATCTGCGCGTGGTCCAGGAGCTTTTGGGCCACAGCGACATCAGCACCACGCAGATATACACCCACCTCAGCAACCATAAAATCGTCGCGGTGTACCACGAGACCCACCCGCGGGGCTGATGGGGCGTGGTTTAGTCGGGACAGCGAATTTGCCCGGGACCGGCGCCTGTGGTATCTTATCCAAGAAAGACGCCCGGTTCAATGGGCGACGGTAGACATCGTGTGGAGGGTACAATGCTGACGAAATACAAGAATGATTATTCCAAAATTGCGATGGGCTTCCTGTCCTTTGAGCCGGATCTGAAGGACATGGGTCACCTCAAGACGGAGCTTAAGCTTTACACCGAGGACAACGCGCATGTGCTGTACCTCTACCGCGAGGCGGCCGGAGGCGATTTTGAAGGCGTGGTCGGCGTCGAGCTTGGCACCGACTTCGCTTTGGTCCGCCACCTGTCGCTGTCACCGGCCGTGCGGGATACGGCCACCCAGTACGCGGTGCTGGATGACCTGGCCGCCTTGTACCCGGAGCGCCGGCTGATGGGGACGCTTGAAAACGCGCCTTTGGTCGCCGGGTTCAACCAGCAGAGAAAAGAGGCCGGCCATGCCGCTGACACTGGTCTTAGATGATTTTTCCGGGCCACTGGACCTGCTGTGGCACCTGATTCGCACCAACGAGGTCGACATTTACGATATTCCAATCGCCGCCATCACCAGCCAGTACCTGGACTACCTGCGCCACATGCAGGAGCTCAGGCTTGATGTGGCCGGCGATTATTTCGTGATGGCCGCCAGCTTGATGGCGCTCAAAAGCCAGATGCTGTTGCCGCAACCGGAGGCGCAAGACGAGCTGGCCGATGATTACGTCGACCCCCGCGCGGATCTGGTGTCGCAGCTGTTGACCTACCAGGTTTACCAAGAGGCCGCCGCCGGCTTCAAGGCGCTGGAACGCGCCCGGGCGAAGTCTTACGCCAAGGCCGAAACGCTGCCTGACGCCGATTTTCAAGTGCCGATGGCCCCCGGGGCGGTCAAGCTGCGCGACCTCACCCAGGCGATGGCCGCGGTGGTGGCCCGGCAGCTGGCGACGGCTCAGACCATCGCCCACATCGAGGCCGAGCCGGTGTCCGTCACCGAACGGCTCGGTGAGGTGATGCAAGACCTCGCCAAGTGGCACACTTGCCGCTTCGAGCGGCTGCTGCAAAGGCGGACGGTCGAAGGGGTGGTGACGACCTTCATGGCCATTTTGGAACTGATGAAAAACGCGCAGATTGTCTGCGAGCAGGCCGAGCCGTTCGCCCCAATCATTGTCACCTTGAAGGAGGCCGCCTGATGCAACCGGCGCTTGAAGCCATTTTGTACACCGCCGGTTCGGCCGGCGTCGCCTTGGACCAGTTCGCCCAGCTGCTGAACATCAGCCCGGCCGCGGCCCGCCAGCAGCTCGCCAACCTGGCCCAAAGCCTAGAGGAAGACCCCAACCGCGGGCTAATGCTGCAGCAGGCCGATGACCGCTTCTTCCTGCTGACCAAGCCGGCGTTCGGCGACCTGCTGCACGCCTACTTCGCCGGACCGCCGGCGCAGGGGCTGTCGCAGGCGGCGCTTGAGGTGCTGGCGATCATCGCCTACCAGCAGCCAATCACCCGCATTGACATCGATGAGGTCCGCGGGGTCCAAAGCAGCGGGGCGCTGACCACGCTGGCGGCGCGGCGGCTGATTCAGGAGGCGGGGCGCAAGGAGGCACCGGGGCGGCCGATTCTTTACGCCACCACGCCTTTTTTCCTCGATTACTTCGGGCTGACCACGCTGGACGACCTGCCGGCGCTTGAGGCGGCCCAGGCGCCGCAGGAGGTGGACCTGTTCGCCGATTTTGACGCGGTGCTGCCGGCAACTGACAAAGGAGAAACGGATGACTGAACTGAGTGCTGAACGACTGCAAAAAGTGATTGCCAACGCCGGCGTGGCGTCACGGCGCCACGCCGAGGAACTGATCGCCACCGGCCACGTGATGGTCAACGGTGAGGTGGTCACCACCATGGGCGTGAAGGTCACGCCTAAAGACGAGATTCAAGTCGACGGGGTACCGCTGAACAAGGAGAAGAAGCGCTACTTCCTGTTCTACAAACCCCGCGGCGTGATCACCGCCGTGACCGACGATAAAAAACGCGCGGTGGTCACCGACTACTTCGCCGATGTGCGTGAGCACGTCTACCCGGTGGGGCGGCTGGACTACGACACGTCGGGGCTGCTGATCATGACCAATGACGGCGAGTTCGCCAACATGCTGATGCACCCGAGCTTCAAGGTCGACAAGAAGTACGTCGCCAAGGTCCAAGGCATCCCGACTCGCGCCCAGATGATGCCGCTGCGCGACGGGCTGGTGGTCGACCACAAGAAGCTGGCGCCGGCTCGCTTCAACATCATGTCAAGCGACAAGGACAAGCAGACCGCGATTGTGTCGTTGACCATTCACCAAGGCATCAACCACCAGGTCAAGAAGATGTTTCAGACGCTGGGCTTTCCGGTGATGAAGCTGTCTCGCACCGAGTACGGCCCCTTGAACCTCGAGGGGCTGGTCTCAGGTGAGCACCGGCCGTTGCGCCAGGCGGAGCTGACCGCCCTGCGTGATATGGCGGCGGCCGCAAGCCCCGAGGCGACGGCGGCGCGGCGCAAGAAGCCGGTGAGTCGCGAGGGCTGGGCACAGGCCAAGCGCAAGCGTGAAACCGCTCGCAAAAAGTAGTTGACACGACCGGGCGGTTTGGTTACAATTAGTACGTAATTAAATAACTGGTTCGTCTTCAGGGGCAGGGTGCAATTCCCGACCGGTGGTGAAAGTCCACGACCCGCGGCAACGCGGCCGATTCGGTGTGATTCCGGAACCGATAGTATAGTCTAGATAAAGAAGATGGGGCTTATTTTGAATGCTGAAATTCAAGAGAAGACTCATTATCCCCGGGGGTAGTGGGTCTTTTTGCTCCTCTGAAGCAACCATTGGAGGAATTCTTATGTCCAGTTCCAAGTTGCACCGGTTGGTTGGCGTTGCGTTGTTGGCCGCGGTTGGGTTCGTGCTCCAGATGTTTTTGGAGTTCCCGATTCTGCCGGCCTTTCCGTTCCTTAAGCTCGACTTGTCGGATCTGACTGTGCTGCTGGGTGGCCTGCTGTACGGGCCGGTCGGCGGCGTGATGACCGCCTTTGTTCGCAGCTTGCTGCACTATGTGCTGACCGGCGGCGGGGTGATCAACCTGGTCGGCGACGGCGCGTCCTTCATCGCCAGCGTCGGCTTCATGTGGCCAGTGGTCGCGATGATGAAAAACAAGAACTCGCTCGGCCGTCAGATTGGGGGCCTGGTTGCCGGCACCCTGAGCCTGACCGTCATCATGAGCGTCCTGAACTGGCTGGTCATCATGCCGATGTACCTGGCGGTGATGAACTTCAGTTTGGGGATGTCGACGCTCAAGTACGTGCTGATCGGCGTGGTGCCGTTCAACCTGATCAAGGGCGTGGTGGTTTCGGCCGTCTTCTTCGCCTTGGCCAAGGCGCTGATGCCGTGGCTTGAAAAGCAGCGCCGCGCCAGCCAGACGCCGCACTTGTCCTAAACCGCAGACATGACAAACGCCGCGCAGAATTGCGCGGCGTTTTTGCGTCAGTTGGGCGAAATGTTCAGTCGTGCGGCCAAGGCGTGTTGGCTCGCTTGATGGCGCCGGTCGGGCAGCCGCGGTAGGCCAGCTTGAAGGCAATCTGCTCGCTGGCCGTCAGCTCATGGGTGCCGGCGTTGTGGTCCGGAATCAAGCTGGCGATGCCCTCCGCGTCATAGCTAAACAGCCTGGGGGCCAGCAGCTGGCAGCGGCCGCAGGCGATGCAGGCGCTTTGATCCACTTTTCCGTAGTATAATGTCATCTTGAAGTCTCACTTTCTCGGGAGGTCGCCATGCTAGACGCGCTCATCATTCAATTCTTCTCGGCCACGCCGCGGCGGCCGACCGCGGTTTACCTGCTGCTAATCGGGAAGAAAACCATCTCGGTGCTGTTTGCGGCGCTGCAGCACGACCAGCTGCAGTGGCTTCAGCTCTACCCTACGCTGGCCCGGACCGATTTTCAAGCCGCGGTCGCCCGGCTGCTGGCCCAAGGTGCCTTGCAAAAGACCGATTCGGGGCTGGTGCTGGCGCGACCGGCAGTGCAGACGGCGGCCCAGCGCGAGCTGCCGCTGCCGGCGCATTACCGCGCCGACTGGGACCTTGAGGGCTTCGGGCGGCGGCTGGTGCTGGCGGTGCAGGCGGTGTCCGAGGCCCGGTTTGGCAACCGGCGCTACCGTCCGGCAGCCGATGACTGGGCCACGCAGCAGGCGGTGCGGCGCTGGTTTCAGGATTGGCACGGCGACTGGGACAGCGTGATTGGCGAGCTGACCGCGGCCTTTGCCGCGCTGCCTCAGGCGACCGCCGATCGGTTGGCCAACCACCTGATCGGCCACGGCTTCGTCGGCGGGGCCACCGTGGTGGGGCTTCAGGCGAGCCTGGAGTGGTGCGAGGCCCTCGGTCAACTGGCGGCCGCGCTTGCGTCGCACCCCGAATGGCCGGCGCTTCAAGCGCTTTGGGGCGGGTCGCACAGCCTGCTGAGCGCCAGCAATCAGGCGGCCTGCGAGCTGGCCGCCGCCGGGGTGGCGCGGCCCGAGATCCAGGCGCGGCTGCGGCTGCGCGAAAGCACGGTCAACGAGCACCTGCTCGGCGCGACTATTCTGGGCTGGCGGCCGCCGGCGAGCCTCTTTGAACCGGCGCTTGCCGCGGCCTTTGACGCCTTGGCTCAGCCGCACGAGCAGGATTACCGAAGGCTTTTGGCGACGGTTGACGGCGCCGATTTCTTCCACGTTCGCTTGTTTCAGATTCTACAGCTGCAAGGGAGGTGGTCCCATGCGTGAGTTGCGAGAGGTGCTTCAAGAGACTTTTGGCTATCCGGACTTTCGCCCCGGCCAGCAGGCGGTGGTTGAGGCGGCCCTGGCGCATCGCGATGTGCTGGGGGTGCTCCCGACCGGCAGCGGCAAGACGCTGTGCTACCAGCTACCCAGCCGGCTGAACCCGGGGCTGGTCGTGGTGGTGTCACCGCTGTTGGCGCTGATGGCCGATCAGGTGGCGCGGCTGCAGGCCGCCGGCGACAAGCGCGTGGTTGCCCTGTCCAGCCGGCTGAGCCCCCAAGATCACGCCTGGGTGCTGGCCCACTTAGGGGAGTACCACGTGGTGTTCATGGCGCCGGAGACGCTTTTGAAACCGGCGGTGCTGGCGAAGGTGGCGGCGCTTGGCGTTGCGCTGTTCGTGGTCGATGAGGCCCACTGCATCTCGGCGTGGGGTCCGGATTTTCGCCCGGCTTACCTCAAGCTCGGTGGGGCCATCGCCCGGATTCGCCCGGCCAGCACCATGGCGCTGACCGCAACGGCGCCGCGGCGCGTTCAGCAAGACATTGTGCAGGGGCTTGGGCTGCGCGACCCGGTCTTGGCCGTCGCGTCGGTCGATCGGCCCAACGTTTTTTTGGGCGTCGAGCAGGTGGCTGACCCCACCGCCAAGCGCCGGCGGCTGCTGGCGCTGGTGGCGGCCGTCGCCGGGCCGACCATTGTGTATTTTGACAGCAAGGCCCAGGCCGAGGCGACAAGCGCCGCCTTGGTGGCGGCCGGGGTCAAGGCCGCGTACTACCACGCGGGGCTTAACCCGGAGCAGCGTGACTTGATTCAACACCAGTTCATGGGCGATCGCATGCGCGTGATCTGCGCCACCAGCGCCTTTGGCATGGGTATCGACAAGAACGACGTGCGGCTGGTGGTGTACACGCACGTGCCGGAGTCGCTTGAGGCGTACTCACAAGGCATCGGTCGCGCCGGCCGCGACGGGGGCCTGGCGGTCAGCGTCGTGCTGGTGGCGCCGGGGGATCTGGCCCGGGCCGCCCAGTTCGCCGGCAGTCTGCCGGAGGCCGGGGTGATTCACACCGTCTTCAAGCACCCGGATGCCTACCAGGATTTCGACGATCCGCAGGTCAGCCTGATTCTGGCCTACATCAAGGCCGGCTTCGACGAGGCGGCGGTGACGCAGCGCTTGGCGGCGCGGCTGACCGAACGGGGCCAGGCGAGTGCGGCGATGGCCGCGTTTTTGACCACCACCGGCTGCCACCGCGCGGCGCTGGTCGCGCATTTTGACGCCCCGGCCGTGGCCCATCACGCCCTTTGCTGCGGCCCCGTGACGCCTGCGGTGCTGCAGCAGGTGGCGCCGAGCGCATCGCCTTTGCCACAGCCGAGTGCCTGGCGGGAAATATTTGCCAATATCTTTAGAATCAAGCCTTAGTCACCGGGGCCTTCTATGTTACAATGGTGAAAGCTGAGTAAGGAGGATCGTTATGCCCAAAAAACAAGAAGACCCACAATCTAACGACCCAACCAAACCGTGGGCTAAGAAGTTCGAAGACGACCGCGACGACGACGGCAACCTGTCGCGTGTCGCCACGCGCCAAAAGCACCACGGCACCACGGTATTGACCTACGTGGTTTGGATCTTGATCGCCGCCTTCGTGATCGTACCGATCACGATTTCCGCGATTTCACAGAATTCATCGGGCTCGGGCAACGACTCGATGCACATCACCGTGGAAAGCTCGTCCAAGGCGACCACGTCAAGCAAGCAGAAGACTAAGAAAAAGGCCAGCTCGAGCAAAAGCGCCAGCAGCAAGCCGGCAAGCACCAGCAGCAGCAAGCCGGCCAGCTCGAGTAGCAGTGTTGCCGCAAGCTCAAGCCAAAGCGCCAGCAGCGTCGCCGAAAGCTCTAGCTCGGCCGCAAGCACCAGCACCAGCAGTGCGACCAGCTCGAGCTCAACCACCGCTTCCGGGAGCTACACGGTGCAGGCGGGGGACAACCCTTACCGCATCGCCAAGAACCACGGCATGACGCTGGCTGAGTTCTACGCGCTCAACGGCCAGGGAACGCTGGTCCCGGGCCAGTCGGTCAAAGTTAAGTGAGCCAAAAGTTGAGCCGGGAACGGCTCAATTTTTGTGCCAAGCACGAAAGGGAGAATTGTGAGATGCAAATTGCAATCGACGGGCCTGCGGGTTCCGGGAAAAGCACCATCGCCAAGCTGGTCGCCTCAAAGCTGGGCTTCATCTACTGTGACACCGGCGCGATGTACCGCACGGCCACGGTGATGGCCACGCGCCTGGGGCTTGATTACGGCGACGAGGCCGCGATCATGGCCCACCTCAAGGACCTGACCATCACCTTCAAGCCGACGCCGGACGGCCAGCTGGTTTTCATGGACGGAGAGGACGTGACGCTGGCAATTCGCGAGCCGATCACGACCAACAACGTCAGCCAGGTGTCAGCGCTGCCGCAGGTTCGCACCGAAATGGTGGCGCGGCAGCGAGCGATCGCCGAGTCCGAAGACATCGTGATGGATGGCCGCGACATCGGGACCACGGTGTTGCCACACGCCGAACTCAAGATTTTCATGGTGGCCAGCGTGGCGGAACGCGCCAAGCGCCGCCACAAGGAAAACGTTGAAAAAGGCATCGACACGCCGCTTGACGTGCTGGAACGCGAAATTCAAGAGCGCGACCGCAAGGACTCCACGCGGGCCATCAGCCCGTTGCGCGAGGCCGCAGACGCGGTGCGAATCGACTCCAGCGCGATGACCATCGACGAAGAGGTGGCGGAGATCCTGAAACTCGCCGCAGAAAAACGTCGCGAGCAACGCAAATAAAGTTGGTAATTTCCGGCTGTGTTAGGTACAATAGACTTTGTATGACAGTCGTATAGGAGGATTTTTTGGCATGAGTGAAAACACTGCAGCAAACGAGAACGCCCAAACGATGGCGGACGCCTTGAAAGAGGTCGAAACCGTCCACATTGGGGACACCGTAAAAGGTGAAGTATTAGCCGTTGAGGACAAGCAACTGATCGTTGGGATCGAGGGCACCGGGGTTGAAGGTGTCGTTCCTCTGAAAGAATTATCTGCTCAGCCAGTCGATGACATTCGGGCAGTTGCTAAAGTCGGCGACGAGATCGACCTGGTCGTGATTTCCACGATCGGCAAGGACAAGGAGAACGGGCAGTACCTGCTTTCCAAGAAGCGCCTTGAAGCACAAAAGATCTGGAAGGACATCCAGGCCAAGCAGGAAGCCGGCGAGACCATCACCGCGCCAGTTTCCTCCGTCGTTAAGGGCGGCCTGGTTGTCAGCGCCGGGGTGCGTGGCTTCGTGCCTGCCTCCATGGTGGCCGACCACTTCGTCGAAGACCTGTCCCAGTACAAGGGCCAGACGCTGGAATTCAAGATTGTTGAAGTTGAGCCTAACGACAACCGTCTGATTCTTTCCCACCGTGCCATTGTTGAAGCCAACAAGAAGGAAGCCCGTCAGGAAATCTTCGCGAAGATTCAGCCTGGCGACGTGGTCGAGGGCAAGGTTGCCCGTCTGACCAACTTCGGTGCCTTCGTTGACCTCGGCGGCGTTGACGGTCTGGTTCACGTGTCCGAAATCGCCTTTGACCACGTTGACAAGCCAAGCGACGTGCTCAAGGTCGGCCAAGACGTCAAGGTCAAAGTCCTTGCCGTTGACCCGGATCGCGACCGCATCTCCCTGTCCATCAAGGCAACCCTGCCACAGCCTTGGGATGACATCGAAGACCGTGTCCCAGAAGGCGCCGTTCTCACCGGGACCGTGCGTCGTCTGACGTCCTTCGGTGCGTTCGTCGAAGTGTTCCCTGGCGTTGAAGGCCTGGTTCACATCTCCCAGATTTCCCACGAACACATCGGCACGCCGAACGAAGTGCTCAAGGAAGGCCAATCTGTTGACGTCAAGGTTCTGTCCGTCGACCCAGAGCAGCACCGTCTGGCCCTGTCGATCAAGGCACTGCAGGAGCGTCCGGAAGGCATGAGCGAAGAGCGTCCTAGCCGTGGTAACAACAACCGCGGCAACGGCGATCGTCCTCGTCGCAACAACCGTCGTGAAGAACACACCGCCATCCCGGCTGAATACCAGCAGGATGATTCCGGCTTCTCCATGAGCGATCTGCTTGGCGACGCCCTCAAGGACTTCAACAACAAAGACTAAGCTTTGACCTCTGGCGGGGGCGTGACGGCGGTCACGCCCTCGTTGTTGTGTCTTGGCAGTTTTTTCAAAACGCGTTCCCGATCGCTGCGTGCAGTGGGAGACGCAAGCCTTGGCTCGTTCAACGAGCCCTGCACGCATGAAAGGAAGTGACGCAATGGTACTGCCAACATTAGCCATCGTCGGCCGTCCGAACGTCGGCAAGTCGACCATCTTCAACCGGATTCTCGGCGAACGGGTGTCGATTGTCGAAGACACTCCGGGGGTCACCCGCGACCGGATTTACGGCAAGGCGGAATGGCTGGGCAAGGAGTTCGCCTTGATCGATACCGGTGGGATCGACATGGGCGATCAGCCGTTTTTGACCCAGATCACCCAGCAGGCCGAAGTCGCCATCGACGAGGCCGACGTGATTCTGTTTTTGACCAGCGTCGAGGCCGGGGTCACCGAGGCCGACGAGAAGGTTGCCCAGATCCTGTATCGTGCGGACAAGCCGGTGGTGCTGGCCGTCAACAAGGTCGACAACCCGGAACGCCGCAACGACATCTACGACTTCTACTCGCTGGGGTTCGGCGAGCCGTACCCGCTGTCCGGGACCCATGGCATCGGCCTGGGTGATGCGCTGGACGCGGTGTTCGCCGCGTTCCCGGACGAAGGGACGGACGTCGAGGACGACAGCATCAAGTTCTCGTTCATCGGCCGGCCCAACGTCGGCAAGTCCAGCCTAGTCAACGCGATTCTCGGCACCGAGCGGGTGATCGTGTCCGACATCGAAGGCACCACGCGCGATGCGATCGACACCAAGTTCGAACACGGTGGCCAGGAGTTCACGATGATCGACACCGCCGGCATTCGCAAGCGCGGCAAGGTCTACGAAAGCACGGAGAAGTACGCCGTGATGCGGGCCCTTCGCGCGATCGACCGCTCGGATGTCGTCTTGGTCGTGCTCAACGCTGAGGAAGGCATTCGCGAGCAGGACAAAAAGGTCGCAGGCTACGCCCACGAGGCCGGCCGCGGCGTGATCATCGTGGTCAACAAGTGGGACACGCTCAAGGAAAAGGATAACCACACCCTTCAGGAGTTCGAGGCCCACATTCGCGCCGAATTCCAGTACCTGGACTACGCGCCGATCGTGTTCGTCTCGGCCAAGACCAAGCAGCGCCTTCGCAACCTGCCAGCGATGATCGAGACAGTTTCTGAAAACCAGAACCGGCGCATCCAAAGCGCGGTGCTCAACGACGTGTTGATGGACGCCTTGGCGGTCACGCCGACGCCGACGATAAATGGCAAGCGCTTGAGAATCTACTACATGACCCAAGTGGCAGTAAAACCGCCTACCTTCGTGGTTTTCGTGAACGATCCGGACCTGCTGCACTTCTCTTATGAGCGTTTTCTCATCAATCAGCTCCGCAAGACCTTCGACTTCGAGGGGACGCCGATTCACTTGCTGGCTCGCAGTCGCAAATAGGCGTCGCGCCGGGGTTTGGCCGCGGTCGCAACTTTTCAATCGAATTTTTCAACGGGTTGCGATTCAACGCTAAATTTTAGCCAAAAAGGTTGATACGGCGGGGTTTGTGTGATAAATTTAGGATTGAAATAGTGATACGGGTTTATCATTGTTTCCTCATTCTTGGGGAATCCCCGAATGGGTCGTTTGGGCTTCGGCCTAAATAAATACGGAGGTGAAAGATCATGGCAAACAAAGCAGAATTGATCGAAAGCGTTTCTGGTACGACTGGCTTGACCAAGAAGGATGCGACTGCCGCTGTTGATGCAGTGTTCAGTTCCATTCAAGACGCTCTGGCAAAGGGCGACAAGGTTCAACTGATCGGCTTTGGTAACTTCGAAGTTCGCGAACGCGCTGCTCGCAAGGGCCGCAACCCGCAAACTGGTGCAGAAATTGAGATCCCAGCATCGAAAGTTCCTGCATTCAAGCCAGGTAAGGCACTCAAGGACGCTGTCAAGTAGTCTCTTGAACCTACTGGGGCATAAGGGGCCGAGTTTTTACTCGGCCTTTTTTTGTTGCCGGACGCACACGCTCTCATGGAGGATTCGATGACATATTCGCAACAAATGCTAGACGCGCTGGAGGCCGGCGACATCGCAAAGAGTCGCGAGCTGTTCCAGCAGGTGCTCAAACACGACGACGACGAGCAAAAATACAACCTCGCCGGTGAGCTTTACGCCCTGGGTTTCACGGGCCAGGCCCAGCGGCTGTACGAGGAGCTGATGGGCAAGTACCCGGACCTCGGCGACGTCAAAACGGCCCTGGCCGACATCGCCGTGGCCAACGGCGAGCCAGACCGCGCGATCAGCCTGCTCAGCCAGATCGACCCGGCCAGCGACGACTATCCGCAGGCGCTTTTGGCCCTGGCCGATGTGTACCAGACCCAGGGCCTGTACGAGGTCAGCGAGCAAAAGCTTCTGGCCGCCGCCCGGCTGGTGCCGGATGAACCGGTGGTGACCTTCGCGTTGGGGGAGCTGTACTTCGCCTGGGGCAAGGACGCGCTGGCCAGCGCGGCCTACGCGCAGCTGTTGAGCCAAGGCGTGGATGAGCTGGCCGGCGTCAGCATCCAGACCCGCTACGCCGCCACCTTGGCCAACCTCGGCCAGTACGAGGAGGCGGTCGCGGCCTTTGAGGAGGTCGAGGCCAGCGCCTTGGATCCCAACAGCGCCTTTCAGCTCGGCACCCTGTACCTGGAGCTCAAGGCCCCGCAACGCGCCATCGACACGCTGTCGCGGCTGATCGACGCGGATGCCAGCTTCGCCAACGCCTACTTGCCGCTGGCCCAGGCCCAGACGCAAGCCAACCAGCTGGACGCGGCGCTGGACACGGTGCAACGCGGTCTGTTGGTCGACGACACCAATCCCGATCTATACTTGACCGGAGCCCGGCTGGCGCTGCGCGAGTCGGCGCTGGCGCTAGCCGAGCAGTACCTGACCCGGGCCCGGGCGCTTGATCCGGAGAACCAAACGGTGATGCTCGAGTGGAGCAACCTGCTGCTGGCTAAAGGGGACGATCAAGCCAACATCGATTTTTTGGAGGCCATCGACGCCACCGACGAGGTCGACCCGCAGATCTACTGGAACCTGGCCAAGAGCTACGACCGGCTCGACAACGTGGCCAAGGCCCGGGAGAACTTCCTGTTGGCCTTCCGCAACTTCCAGGACTCGCCCGACTTTTTGCGCGAGCTGATTGACTTCTTCCAGTCGACCGGCGCCTTGCCGGAGCTCAAGGCCGCCCTGACGCGCTACCTGGCCCTGGTGCCGGACGACGACGCGATGCAGGCGCGACTCGACGAGCTGGCCGACCGCGACTAAGCAACTCAAAGCGCTGCGGCGGCCGGCCGCAGGCACGATGAACAGCCCTTCACGCCACCACTTAGGTCGCGCGAAGGGCTGTTCTTGTTCATGCGTTCGTTGTAAGACTAATGTTCATAAGAGCTCAAATGACTACTTTTGCGCGGCCGTCATCAATGCCTCTGAGGTGTTGGCGAGCTCGCCGGCCACCACGGCCTGCTCCAGCGCGTGAAGCACCCGGCCCAGGCGCGGTCCCGGGGTGAAGCCGGCGGCCATCAGGTCGGCGCCGGTGACGGCCAGCTCGTCTTTGGCGTGAATTGGCAAGGCGGCGTAGGCCTGAGTCGGCGATTCGGCCGTCTCGGCGGGGTTGAGCATGGCCCATGCGGTAGCGGCCACCGGCACGGCGTCGGCCCCGGCGGCGTAAAGCTGCCAAGGCGTCGGGTTCGGCAGCGCCGCCAAAAGATCGGCGGCCCGGGCCACCTGGTCGGCCAGCGCGTTGGCCTGCTTCCAGGCTTTCATCAGGCGCCGCACCGGCAGCTGCAGCAGGTGGGCGATTAGGGTCCAGGCCACCGCCGGGTCGACCAGCGGCGTGGTGGGCAAGGCGGCGAGTTGTTCGAGGCCCCGGCGCTGGTCGGCCAACAGCGGTGTGTGGGCGAAGAGCCCGGTGGCGATGAAGTTGGTCAGCCCGGCCTGGCGATCCAGGCCCAGCATCAGGCGGGTGAACTCGCTTGCGATGCGTTCGACGGAGACATGCGCCAAGAGCGGGGCGTTGTCGGTGATCGCGGCCAGGGTCGCCGGTTCGATCGCAAACCCCAGCTGGCTTTGAAACCGCACGGCCCGCATCATGCGCAGCGCGTCTTCGTGAAAGCGTTCGTGCGGGTTACCGACGGCTCGCAGGACGTGGTCGTGCAGATCGGTCAGCCCATCGAATAGGTCGACCACCGTGCCGTCGTGGCGAACCGCCAGCGCGTTGACCGTGAAGTCGCGTCGGCGCAGGTCTTCTTCAAGCGACCGCACGAAGGTGACGTGATCCGGACGGCGGAAGTCCTGGTAGCCGGACTCGGTGCGAAAGGTCGTGACCTCGTAGCCCTTGCCGTGCGACAGCACCATCACCGTGCCGTGCTGAATGCCGGTGTCCACCGTTTTGGGAAAAATCTGCTTGATCTCCGCGGGGTAGGCGGAGCTTGCGATGTCCACGTCGTGTGGCGGCAGCCCGAGCATCGCGTCGCGAACCGCGCCGCCGACGAAGTAGGCCTCGTAGCCTGCGGCCTCGATCCGCTGCATCAAGGGAATCGCGGCCTGAAACTCGGGGTGGGTCAAATCGATCTGCATGCAATCACCTTTTCCATTAGTCTGACATTATTCTACCACAGTCTGAAAATCTGGTAAGATAAGGGGAGACTCGGAGGTGCGAGATGACTAAAACAACGCGACGGATACTGTTGGATCTGGTTTTGATCGGCCTGGGCTGCGCCTTGTACGCGTTCGGCCTGGTGACGGTGAACATCGAAAATCACCTGGCGGAGGGCGGCATCACCGGCATCACGCTGCTGATTCGCTACTGGTGGCACCTGGATCCGGCGTATTCCACCATCATCTTGAACATTCCACTGATCTTCATCGGTTACAAGTACCTGGGCAAACGCGCCTTGGCCTACACGATTTACGGCACCGGCATGCTGTCGGGGTGGCTGTGGATCTGGCAGCGGTTGCCGGTCGGCCTGAACATCCACCACGACCTGTTCATCGCCGGGGTCTTGGCCGGGCTGTTTGGCGGCATCGGTTCTGGCTTGATTTACCGCGTCGGCGGCACCACCGGCGGCTCGGATGTGATCGCCCGGATTTTGGAGAAGCAAACCGGCATTCCGATGGGCAAAACGCTTTTGGCCTTCGACGTGCTGGTGCTGACCTTGTCGTTGACCTACCTGAACCTGGAGCTGATGATGTACACGCTGCTTGCCAGCTACGTCTTCTCGCGCATCGTCGACTTCACGCTGGAAGGCGCGTATGCGGCCAAGGGGGTCTTGGTCGTGTCCGACCAAGCCGAGCCGATCGCCGCGGCGATTATGGACCAGCTGGAGCGCGGCGTGACCTACCTGAACGCGGAAGGCGGCTTTGCCAGAGACCCCAAGCGCGTGGTCTACGCGGTGGTGGCCCCGACGGAAATCGCGGCGGTCAAGCGCATCATCGAGGGGCTTGACGCCAAGGCTTTCGTCACGATTTTGGACGTTCACGAGGCGCTGGGCGAGGGCTTCACCTACAAAAAGAAGCCGCGGCGGCTGTTTTTGAGCTGAGCGAGCAGGCGGTGAGGCGACTCGCCGCCTGTTTTTCGCCGCGGCGGGAATTCCATGTTATGATGGAAGCAATAAGAAGATTGGGGATACTATGCAAACTCTGACTGCAGACGCCATCAGCAAGGCGTACGGCGACAAGCAATTGTTTCGCCACTTGGATTTTTTGATCAATGAAGGCGACCGCATCGGCCTGATCGGCGTCAACGGCACCGGCAAGACCACGCTGCTCAACGGCCTGGCCGGCGTCGACCCGTTCGATTCGGGTGACGTGGTGACGCCCAAGACCTACCACATCAGCTACCTGGCCCAGGTGCCGGCGCTGGATCCCACCAAAAAAATCATGGACGCGGTTTACGGCGGTAGCTCACCGGTTTTCGACGCCTTGCGCCAGTACAACCGGGCCTTGGCCGCCTACACCAAGCAACCGCTGGATGAGGCGACGCAGGTGGCCTACACCAAGGCCGACGCCCGGATGACCCAGCTGGACGCCTGGAACACCGACACCGACATCAAGACCATTTTGAGCCAGCTGCACATCACGGACCTCGACCAGGTGATCGGCAGCCTCTCGGGCGGCCAGCAAAAGCGCGTCGGCCTGGCGCAGGTTTTGATCGAGTCGCCGGACCTCTTGATTCTCGACGAGCCGACCAACCACCTGGACTTTGACTCCATCGACTGGCTGGAGTCCTACCTCAGTCGCTACAAGGGCGCCTTGCTGGTCGTGACCCACGATCGCTACTTCCTGGATCGCGTCGCCAACAGCATCTGGGAGCTGGACGCAGGCCAGCTTTACAAGTACACCGGCAACTACGAGGCCTACGTCGGTCAAAAGGCCGAGCAAACCGTCAAGGACACCGCCGCGGCCCACAAGCAACAGCAGCTGTACCGCCAGGAGCTGGCGTGGATGCACGCCGGCGCCCAGGCGCGGTCGACCAAGCAGCAGGCGCGAATCAACCGCTTCAACGACCTCAAAGACGACATGCAGGGCCGCCCGGCGAGTGCGGGCACCGTGGCGATGAAGGTCGCAAGTACCCGGCTTGGCAAAAAGGTCATCGAGATGCACGACGCCAGCCTGGTGCTCGGCGATCACCGGATTCTCTCGCACTTCGACTGGCTAGTGCAGCCGGGCCAGCGCATCGGCATCACCGGGCTCAACGGCGCCGGCAAGTCCAGCCTGCTGAACGTGATTGCCGGCAAGCTCCCGCTGGACTCGGGCGTGTGCGAGCTCGGCGAAACCGTCCGCTTGGGCTACTACACGCAGCTGAGCGTGGAGCTGGACGGCAGCTTGCGGGTGCTCGAGTACCTGCAAGAGGCCGGTGAGGAGCTGGTCACCGACAACGGCGAGCGCATCGCCGTCGCCCAGCTGCTCGAGCAGTTCCTGTTTCCCCGCAGCATGCATGGCAATCTGATCTCGCGCCTGTCCGGCGGGGAGAAACGGCGCCTGTACCTGCTCAAAATCCTGATGCAACAGCCCAACGTGCTGCTCTTGGACGAGCCGACCAACGACTTGGACGTCGCGACCTTGACGGTGCTTGAGGACTACCTCGACCAGTTCCCGGGCACCGTGATCACGGTGTCGCACGACCGCTACTTCCTGGACAAGGTGGCCGACCACCTTTTGATTTTCCAGGGGCAGGGCCAGATCGACCGCCACGTCGGGCTGTTCACCGACTACCTGAAGGCCGCCGGCAAGAAGGCCGCCGCACCCACCGCCAAGAAGGCCGCGCCGGCGCCGGTCGCACCCGCGGCGCCGAAGGTCAAGACCAAGCTGACCTACGCCGAGCAGATCGAGCACAAGCAGCTGCAGGCCAAGATGGACGCGACCGACGACCAAATCTCGGCCTTGAAGGCCGAGATGGCCCAGGTCCCCGGGGATGACTACCTGAAGCTGGGTGACTTGCAGCAAAAAATTGACGACCTGAACACTAAGCTCGACCAGATGTTTGACCGCTTCGCGGAACTTGACGACTACGTGGAGGATTGATCGCCATGCTCGAAACGCCGTACCTCAACTTGCTTGACCATGTTTTGACCCACGGCCACTACAAGGAAGACCGCACCGGCACCGGGACCTACAGCGTCTTTGGGGCCCAGCTGCGGTTCGACCTCAGTGCGGGCTTTCCGCTTGTGACCACCAAGCGCGTGCCCTTTGGCTTGATCAAAAGCGAGCTGCTGTGGTTCTTGCACGGCGACACCAACATCGCCTACCTGCTGGCCCACCACAACCACATCTGGGACGAGTGGGCCTTCGCGCGGTTCGTGCAGAGCCCGGACTACCGCGGCGCGGATATGACCGACTTCGGCCGACGCCGGCTATTGGATGCCGATTTTGCCGCGCAGTACCAGGCGGAGATGGCGGCCTTCACCGCGCGGATTTTGGCGGATGCCGATTTTGCCGCCAAGTACGGTGAGCTCGGCCCGGTGTACGGGCGGCAGTGGCGAGCCTGGCAGACCAGCACCGGCGAAACGCTGGACCAGCTGGCCCAGGTGGTGGAGGCGATTCGCACCACGCCGGATTCCCGCCGGCTAATTGTCTCGGCCTGGAACCCGGAGGACGTGCCGCACATGGCGCTGCCGCCGTGCCACACGCTGTACCAGTTCTACGTCAACGACGGCAAGCTGTCGCTGCAGCTGTACCAGCGCTCCGGCGATCTGTTTCTCGGGGTGCCGTTCAACATCGCCAGCTACGCGCTGCTTTTGGCGATGGTGGCGGCCGTCACCGGGCTTGTTCCCGGCGAGTTCGTCCACACCTTCGGCGACGCGCATATCTACGCGAATCACGTCGAACAGGTTCGCACCCAGCTGACCCGGACCCCGCACCCGGAGCCGACGCTGACGTTGACCGGCGGCCGCACCGCGCTTGAGGACTTTGAGCTGGCCGACATTCACCTTGACGGCTACGACCCGCACCCGGCGATCAAGGCGCCGGTGGCGGTGTGACAGGAGGAGACGACATGATTGCATTCCTTTGGGCCCAGGCGGCCAACGGCGTGATCGGCCGAGACGGGCGGCTGCCGTGGCATTTGCCCGACGACTTGGCCTTTTTCAAAGCCCAGACGCTGGGCCAGCTGACCGTGATGGGGCGCAGCACCTGGGAGGCGCTGCCCAAGCGGCCGCTGCCCGGCCGCACCAATGTGGTGATGACCCGCCAAAAAGGCTTCCAGGCAACCGGCGCCGTGGTCTGCCAAGACGTCGCCGCCGTGCTGGCGCTGGCCAAGGCGAACCCGGCGCAAAACCTGGTGGTGACCGGTGGCGCCCAGGTGTTCGCCGCCTTCGCTGGCGTGGTCGACACGCTATGGGTGACGCGGCTGGCCGGCGATTTCCTGGGCGACGTGGTGATGCCGCCGCTTGACTGGGACGCCTTCACCCGCGTCGCCGCCCGGACGGTGGTTGACGCCGATCCGGCCTTGACCCACACCTTCGAGACCTGGGTGCGGCAGGCGCGGTGACGGCAATGTAGCTGGTCCCAATCAAAAATGGTCCGAGCCACAATTGTGGGTCGGACCATTTTTGAGTTGGTCAGCGTTGTCAGACGAACAGGTAAATCGAGGCATACATCAAGGCGCTACCGAGGATCACGAACAGGTGCCAGATGACGTGGATGTAGGGAATCTGCTTTTGCGAGTAGAGCACCGCGCCGAACGTGTAGGCGACGCCGCCGGCCACCAGCAGCCAGAAACCGACCGGGCCGAGGTGTTGCCACAAAGGCGCCATGCCGATCAGGCACAGCCAGCCGAGCACCACGTAGATGGCGGTTTCGGCCCACTTCAGCTTGCCCAGCCAAAAGACCTTGTACAAAATGCCGCCGAGGCACAGGGCCCAGATGGCAAGCAACAGGCCGATGCCCAGGCCGCCGCCGATCGCCACCAGGCAGTAGGGCAGGTACGACCCGGCGATCAGGATGAAGACGCCGGAGTGGTCGATCACCTGCAGGACCTTGCGTGCCTTGGTGAAGTACAGGCCGTGAAACATCGTCGAGGCGGTGTACAGCACGATCAGCGCCAGGCCGAAACCCAAAAACGTGGCGAGGCGCAGCGGCGTCGTGGCGCGAAAGGCCAAGGCGACGGTACCGACCACCGAAAGTCCCAGCGCGAAGGCGTGGGTGACGGCACTCATCATCTCATTGTTGAATGTGTAGTAGCGCGAGCGGGGCTTGGCGTTGAGTTGCATCTGACAGACTCCCTTCCTTAACAAGTTTATGATACCACGGGGAAACACGATACACAATGACATCTAGTTTTTAAAACCAAGTCAACTGTTACTGACAAGCAAGCCTGGTTTTGTTATACTGGTGGAGTCAAGAACCCTATTAAGAAAGCGTGGCAGAGACATGTCCAAAATCAAACTGGTTACCGATTCCTCGATTCAACTGACGCCCGAAGAAGTCAAGCAGTACGACATCACCGTCATCCCCTTGACCATCATGATCGACTCGACCGTCTACATCGACGGCGAGACCATCACCCGGGCTGAATTCATGGATAAGATGGCGGCGGCGCAGGCTCTGCCCAAGACCTCGCAGCCGGCGATCGGCACGTTTTTAGACGTCTTCGACAAGCTGACCGCCGATGGCTCCGAGGTGCTGGCCGTTCACATGCTCGAGGCGATCTCCGGCACGGTCAACTCCGCGCGGCAGGCCGCCGAGCTCTGCCACGGCAAGGTGACGGTGGTGGATTGTGACTTCACCGACCGCGCGATGGCCTTTCAGGTGATCGCCGCGGCCAAGATGATTGAGGCCGGCCAATCGGTTGCCGACATCGTCTCGCGGATGGCCGAGGTGCGCGATCACACCAAGCTGATGATGGGCGTGTCCAACCTCGACAACCTGGTCAAGGGCGGCCGGCTCAGCCGGGTGTCCGGCATGCTGTCGACGCTTTTGAACATCAAGGTGATCCTTGAGGTGACCGGCGGCGAGCTGGTCGCGCGGCAAAAAGGCCGGGGGATGAAGACCATCCACCGCTTCGTCGACGACTTCGTGGACAAGCTGCGGACGATTCCCAACATCAAGGAGGTCGGCATCTCCTACGCCGGCGGCCTGGAGCTGGCCCAAGACATCGCGGCCAAAATCGAGGCGGCGCTGCCGAACGTCCCGCTGCTGCTGCGGCCGACCGACCCGGTGATCGCCACCCACACCGGCGCCGGCGCCTTTGCCATCATGTATTACGTGGACTGAGCCGGGTGCTTGCCTAGGCAAAATCGGTTTCGTGGATTAGAATAGAAGCATTGGGGCAGGGGTGACCCTGCCTTTTACTATTGACTGAGAAAGGACGATCGCCGTGAATTGGAAGAACCTCGGCAAAAATCTGCTGTTCGTCGCCGCCGTGGCGGTGCTGGCCTTCGGTGGCTGGCAGCTGTTCGGGCCGCGGCCGCACAAGGTGACGCTGGCCGGCCAGACCACCGCCGTCAAGAAGCTTGAGCTGACGGCGGTCGGGGATTCGCTGACCCACGGGGTCGGCGACGAAACCGACGCGGGGGGCTACGTCGCGCTGATCAAAACCGACCTGCAGGCGACCGGCGATTACGCCGTCACCACCCAAAACTACGGCGTGACCGGCGACACCTCCAGCCAGATTCAGGCGCGTATCGACAAGCAGCCCAAGCTGCAGCAGGCGATCAAGGCCGCCGATGTGTTGACGGTCACCGTCGGCGGCAACGACCTGATGCACGTGCTGCAGGCGCATTTTCTGGACATGAGCGCCAAAGACGTCGCCCAGGGCAACGCGGCCTTTCAAAAGCGCCTGAAGAAGCTGGTCACCACGATGCGCGGCCTGAACGACACGGCGCCGATTTACGTCTTTGGCATCTACAACCCGTTTTACGTCTACTTCCCCAAGCTGACGGCGATGACCGATTCCGTCACCACTTGGAACAAGGCGACCCAACAGACGCTAGCGGCGCTTGACGGCGCGTATTACGTCGACATCGACAGCGTCTTGAGCAAGGGTGGCACCACGGCGACCAAGGCGGCCAAAAGCAGCCTGAAGCAGGCCCTGAGCGGCAGCGCCAACCCGCTGATTTTCACCCAGGATCACTTCCACCCCAACAACGCGGGTTACGCGAAGATGACGTCGCAGTTGTGGGCGAAGATGCAGGCAACAAAGAAATGGTGGGCTAATTAATGGAAACAAAAACACGCAGTCAACGCAGCAAAAAGCCGTTGCAGCCGAAGGTCAAGGCACCCCGGGCACCCAAGGCCCCGCGCGGCAAGTTCAACTGGTGGCAGCTGGTCGCCTTGACCTTAATCGGCCTGATCGTCGGCTCCGGCATCTGGTTTGCCGTCAAGGTCGCGACGCCTTACGAGACGCCGGCCAGCAAGGTGACCCCGCTCAAGGCGACGGACCCGGCGCTGACGGTCAGCCTGACCAAGCGTCAGGTCAACAAAATCGTCAGCTACTACCTGAATGATTTTCAAAAAGGCAGCCCGGTCAAATACAGCCTGACCGTCGCCGACCAGGCGGTGCTGGCCGGCACGTTCAAGTTCTTCGGCCAAAAAATCAAGTTCTCGCTGCTGTTCGACCCGCTGGTGCAGGCCAACGGCAACGTCGAGCTCAAGGCCAGAAGCCTGAACGTCGGCAGTCTGCCGGTGCCGATTAGCTACGTGATGGGCTACGCCGGCCGCGCGTTCAAGCTCCCCAAGTGGGTCAGCCTGAATAGCAAGAAGGAGACCATTGTGTTAGAATTGAACAAATTCAGCATGGAAAACGGGATGCAAATTCGCGCGACCAAGCTGGATCTGCCCAACGACGAGCTGGATTTGGCGGTGTACCTGCCGACCAAGTGAGGCAGGCGACGGGGATGGGGCGGTGCCAGCCGCTAAACGGGTGACCGCCGCGCAACGCGGGAGCGGCCAGCTACGCCGCGTCACCCGGGGCCAAGTGTAGGCCCCACGCGCCACAGCTAGGCTACCCGTCCCGCTAAGTTCGCGCGGTTCCACCCTCTAAATGGGTTACCTGCGGCAACGCGGGAGCGGCTAGCTTGCACCGGCGCTCGAAGCATAACCCGCTTCAAGCGCCGGCGCCACGCTACCCGTCCCGCGCATCCGCCGCATTCCACCCTCTAAACGGGTTACGCCGCGCAACGCGGGAGCGGCTAGCTACGCCGCGTCACCCGGGGCCAAGTGCCGGCCCCACGCGCCACGGCTAGGCTAGCCGTCCCGCTAAGTTCGCGCGGTTCCACCCTCTTCAGAAAGGACCTGATTTTATGTCTCTTGAAACTGCAATTTTTGCCGGTGGCTGCTTTTGGTGCATGGTGCAACCCTTCGAGGCGCAGCCGGGTATTGAAAACGTGGTCTCCGGCTACACCGGTGGCACCGTCGCCAACCCGAGCTACGAGCAGGTGAAAAGCCACCAAACCGGCCACACCGAGGCGGTCCAAATCACATTCGATCCGAGCGTGATCAGCTACGCCCAGCTGGTCGACATCTACTGGCAGCAAACCGACCCGACCGACGCGATGGGGCAGTTCCAAGACCGCGGCGACAATTACCGGCCGGTGATTTACGTCGCTGACGCCGAACAACGCGCCATCGCCACGGCGTCCAAGGCGGCGCTTGCGGCCAGCGGCCGGTTCAGCGACCCCATCGTCACGACGATCGAAGACGCCGGACCGTTTTACGCCGCGGAGCCCGAACACCAGCAGTTTTACGCGCGTAACCCGCGGCGCTACGCTGCCGAACACGCCCAACGCGCGGCCTTCACCAAGGCCCACTGGCAGGAATAGGAGAGCGCATGCGACAATCTTTTTACCAGTACCTGATGACGCTGAGAAATCCCAACGACCACGGCGAAATCGCCAACTTCGCGCAAAACGCCTTTCTCGATCAGGCCTTCCCAAAGCAGGAGGACGACTTCGAGGCACTGTCCAACTACCTGGAGCTCAACGGCAACTATCTGCCGGCGATGAGCGTCTTCGACGACGCTTACGCGATGTACCAGACGCACGAACACGTAGGAGGCAAGCATGGCAAAAATTAAAGTGCCGGTATGGCTGATGGCGGTGGGGATGAGCGTGACCCTGGTCGGCGGCGCCGCCGTGGGTTACGCGACCCGCGGCACCGTCGACTCGGCCAACCCGACCCAGGCGACCCTGCCGGCCGGCTTCAACAAGGTGCTCGCGACCTACGCGACGGTTCAAAACAACTACTACCAAGACGTCAGCGCGACCAAGCTGGCCAACGGCGCGATCAACGGCATGCTGTCAAGCCTCGATGACCCGTACTCGGTTTACCTGCAAAACAGCGACAAAACCGACCTCGACAGCACGATTTCCGCCAGCTTCGGCGGCATCGGCGCGACCGTTCAGCAAGGCGATAACAAGCTGACCATCGAAAGCATCCTGGCCGACACCCCGGCCAAAAAGGCGGGGCTGAAGGTCGGCGACCAGCTGATCTCGGTCAACGGCAAGTCGGTCGAAAAGCTCGACGTCACCCAGGCCGTCGCGAAGATTCGCGGCAAGATCGGCACCAAGGTCAAGGTCGTGGTCCGGCGCGACGGCAAGGATTTGACCTTCACGATGACCCGCGCGAAAATCACCACCGACACGGTGACCTACGCTTTGGCCAAGACCAACAAGCAAGTCGGCGTGATCACGATGGCGACCTTCTCGGAGCCGACCGCCGCCCAGTTCAAAAAGGCGGTGAAGGCGCTGCGCA
Source organism: Lacticaseibacillus parakribbianus (assembly GCF_025490915.1). Taxonomy (GTDB): domain Bacteria; phylum Bacillota; class Bacilli; order Lactobacillales; family Lactobacillaceae; genus Lacticaseibacillus; species Lacticaseibacillus parakribbianus. The sequence goes on from NZ_JANQBA010000001.1 coordinate 89,655, forward strand.
AGGAAGGCGCGACCCGCTTTGTCCTGGACCTGCGCGAAAATCCCGGGGGCATGCTGGATGCGGCGCTTCAGATTGCCTCCATGTGCCTGAAGGACGGTCAGACCATCGTTCAGGTCAAGCCTCGCACCGGCAAAACCGAGGTCTACAAGGCCAACAAGGCTTACGACAAGGGCTTCAAGGTGACCGAGCCGCTGGCCGTCGTGATCGACGGCAACTCCGCCTCCGCCAGCGAAATCTTGGCCGCGGCCCTGAACCAAAACAACCGCGGGCCCTTGGTCGGCGTCAAGAGCTTCGGCAAGGGGACGGTCCAAAACGTGGCGCAGATGAGCAGCAGCGCCGAGCTCAAGCTGACCATCGCCAAGTGGCTGACCCCCAATGGCAGCTGGATTCACCACAAGGGCCTGAAGCCGACGATCAAGGTCGATTACCCGGCCTACGCTAAGATCAGCATGATCTCGGCCACCAAGCTGCAGGTCGGCGACCAAAAGGGTGACGTCAAGTCCCTGCAGCAGATCTTGAAGACCCTAGGTTTTGACCCCAAGAGTCAAAACGGCTACTACGGCCCGACCACGGCGGCCGCGGTCAAGGCCTTCCAGACGGCCAACAAGCTGGCCGTCACCGGCACCGCCGACACCAAGACGATTTCGGCCATGATGACCAAGCTCGCCACCAAGTACCAAGGCGAAGACCCGATGCTGGACACGGCGATCAAGGCCGCCGGCAAGGAGTAACGCCAAAGAAGGTTCGCGGCCAACGCTGCGAACCTTTTTGGTGTCCGGCCAGGCGTTTGGGGTCGGGAAAGTCGGCACCACCGCACCTGGGTCGCCGGTCGCGGACCCTGGCCGGTGCCGCGTCTTCGGTCGGCGACTTCGCCGGAACCCGGCCGCCTCGTGCCAATCGCCGGCTGCGGCGCGGCCGGGCCTCACGCGTGGGGCCGCCGCCGTTGGCTCAGCCGCCGCGCCTCCGCCTGCCACTGGCGGAATAATTCGGCGCGGTACTGGGGGTCCGCGAGGCGGGTGCGGTCGATTGGGCGGCCGGGGACCATGAACACGCTGTCGCTCACCGCGGCTTCGGTCAGGTCTCGCAAGACGAGTACCCGGCTGGTCGCCGCCAGTCGCGCGGCCTGCCAGTCGTGCCAAAGCTGTCGCTCGGCCGCCTCGCAGGTGGCAAACCCGGCGGCCTCAGGCGGTGCAACCAGCCGCGCCTGCTGGCGAAAGAAGGCGTCGGCGGTCAGCCGCCCGGCTTGCAGCCGGGCGATCAAGGCGGCAAAACGTGCCCAATCCCCGCGGCGGGTCGTATCGTGCCAGGCCTTCAGGGTGGCGGCAAGCGCCGCCAAGACGCGCTTGCGCCGCCGCTCAAGCGTCGAGGCTGCGGCGGCATCCAGGTTTTGCGCCTGGTCAAGCGAGCCGGTGACGGTCAAGGTGTCTCGGTAGTGGGCAGTCAGGCCGGCGAACCCGGCGTCAAACCGCAGGGCAACGGCCGCACCGCGGGTGAGAAAGCTGACGGTGGCGCCGCCGTCGGCCTCCGCAGCGTCTTCGATCACCCACGCGACTCGCGCCATCACCACTGGGGTGAGCCGTACCGTGCCGTCGGCCGCCAAAAGCGGCAGCTGTCGCGGCAATCCCAGCGTCAGCTCCAGCGTGGGGTGCAGCACCGCGGCCTCGGGGTCGGTGGGCGTAAGCGTCGCGGCCTTGGTGGGAAGCGGCGCCCGGGTGGCGATCGCCGGGCCGCCACTGGTTGCCGCGGGGCTAAGCCCAAGGCGTCGGGCAACCGGTTCGCGGCGGCCGGCCCCGGCAGTCGGGGGCTTTGGCCACCTGGTCACCGGCAGCTGCAAAACCGGCAACCGCCTGGCGTCCTGAAGCGCCGTGGCCGTGGCCAAAAATTCGGCAAACAGCCGGTGCTGCACCGCCGGGTCGGTCAGCGTCGTGCGGTCAAGTACCCGACCGAAGGCGACTGGCCCGTCGTGCAGGATGTCCACCCGGGTTGCGCGGATCAGCTGCGGCATTACGACGCAAGGCGTCAGGAGGCGGTCGGCGGCGCTGGCCGCGTCGCGCAGGATTTTGGTCGTCTGGGCGATCAGCCGACTCAAGGCCGGGGTGTGGCCCCGCGCTGCGGCGGCGAGCCTGGCCGGCAGCTGCGCCAGGGCCAGCGTGTCGCGTTGCAGGTCGGCGCTCAACTTGCTCAGTGCCGGCCTGAGCGGCGCATGCGGCGCGAGGTGGCGGATGGTTGAGTCGATTCTTTGGACAATCAGCCGAGCGGCCTTGCGGTTGAGCTGGGCCACCTGGGGCAAGGCGCCTGGCGTCGGCAGCGACCACCGGGCGATGCGTCCGGTGATGGTCACGCGATCACCCGCCCCCCACATCAACCCGGCCGGCGCCTTGGCCAGGCTGAACGCGACGTAGAGCGGTTCCGGGGGAAAGGTCACGCGGCTTTGATCGCGCAGTATCAGCGCGTCGATGTTCAGCAGCAGCCAATCGCCTCGGCGCGGTGTCAGGTCCGGTTGCAAGAGCGCTCCCTGGTAGCCGTGGATCAGCTGCCCCTCAAGTGTCAGCAAGGGTGGTTCTGTCATGTTGGTCACCTCCTGAGTCTCAGTTTACCGGCTGATGCCCAATCTGTAACTAAATCTGCTCGGCCGAGCATAATAATTGACGGTCAAATTGGCAGCTGTTACGATAGCCTCAGATGGACATCAGGTCCGTGGTTCGGCAAACGCGTTGTCGATGCAATCCGCGGACTTCGGCAGACGATCCGGTGGCAAGCGCCACGTCGCCTCACCCAGACCAGGCTTCACCAGCCCTTCCATTGATGGAATTAGCGGAACCCGCCGAGTCGCCGACGGGAATCATTAAGGGTAGCGGATTCTCGACCCGGTCGCCGCACGCCTTGCGTCCTACTCCTCGGAGCCAGCTGCGGACGCAAGAGACGGCCGGCACGCGCACCGGCCAGCACGCTCACACCGCAAGTCGCCCGGCGGTTCCGGGTGGTGTGTGCTGGCAACAGGCCGCGTCCTTGCACCACCGGCAGTATCCGGTCAGTTGTGGTTGACCCGACCGCCCGCCTGTACCGCAAGCCTGGCGTTTCGCCCACCGTGGGCCGACGCCCGGCAGGCGGCGCAGGCCGCGGTCCGGCCGCCGGCGATTGGCCGGCGGCACCACCCAACGCATCAGGTCCGGTACGGGCTTCCCCGCGCCGGATTTGGTGCGTTTTTTTGCGGGTTGGTGCCGATGATGGCCGCATACTTTGCTTTACAAAGTACCAAGCTGCGGGTATACTTTGCCTTGCAAGGTAAAGGGGGATCGCCATGGTTAAGATTTCAAGCCAGCTGCTCAAGGGAACGCTGGAAAACGCGATCCTGATGATCATCGCGCAGGGTGAGACGTACGGCTACGCGCTGCTCGAGCAGCTGACGGACGCGGGGTTCGGCAAGATTCCCGAGGGGACCGTTTACCCGCTGCTCCTGAAGCTGCAGCGCAACGGCCTGATTCACGCGGTGCGGCACGCCTCGACGACGGGGCCGGACCGCAAGTACTATCAACTGACGCCGCACGGGGCGGCCCAGCTGCGTGCCTTTTTGCCGCAGTGGCGCCAGCTGAAGACGGCGATGGGCAAGTTGGTGGCGACGCACGACAAGGAGGGGCATGATGACACAATTTCGGGCCAATGATCAGCGGCTGCAGCAACTGCACGGACTCAACCGCATGTACGCGGAGACGCTGTTGAACTACCTGCGCAGTCGCTGGACCAAAGACAGCGCGGCAATCGAGGACACCGCGGCCGACCTGCTGGCCGACATGCAGGAGGCGGAGGCGGCCGGCATCAGCGCCAAGGACCACTTCAGCGCCGATCCACAGGCCGCGGCCGACGCGATTTTGGCCGAGCTGCCGGCGGCGCCGCCGGTGCAGTGGCTGCTGCGGCTGTGGCCTTTGGTCAACGCGTTGGGGCTGTTGGTGCTGGCCTCGGCGCTGCTGGGTCGCGCGTTGGGGTCGCGCCTCGACCTGCGGGACACGGTTCAGCTGCTGGTGCTGCCGGTGGTGTTCATCACGGTGGCCGGGCTGTTTCGCGGCCTGGGCTTCAACCACCTGCGCCGCGCGACCCAGTGGCGCGTGTGCGGTGGGGTGCTGCTGTACCTGGGCGCCATCGCGGCCCTGGTGCTGGTGCCGCTGCCAAGTCTCAGCTTTGCCAGCGTGCGGTGGGCGGTTCTCGGCTTCGCCCTGGTGATGTTCTTGGCCAACGCCGTGATCGCCAGGTTTTGGCCAAGGCTTGGCGGCGCGTGGCTTGGCCTCTGGCTGGTCGCCGGCCCGGCGACCTGGTGGCTGTTGGGCCAGGCGCTGCCTTGGTGGGGTGCGCTGGTCGCGCTGGTGGTTCTGGGCGGCTTGGGCGTGGCGATAATCGTCGCCCAGCAGGGCAGGGTTTACGCTGATAAGTAGCGCGGCGCCTAGGCGACGCGCTTTTTTCGTGGCGGGCAAAATGTGCTACACTTAGGCCAGACTGAACTGAGGAGCAAACTATGGAGAATCGCTATATGCCAAGCGGGGTGTGGGCGGCCGGGCGCAAACTGGCGGCCGACCACCGCGTCGCGCTGAACGGGGTGGTCGGCGAAGGCGCCCAGGATTCGGGGCTGGTCATGGCCACGGTCGATGACGGCCAGGTTCACGAGGTCAGCGTCGGCGTCGATCCTTACTTTGACGACTGCGACTGCGCCGATTTTGAGGCGCATGGCTACTGCGCCCACATCGCCGCGGTCGTGCAGGTGCTCAAAAACGCCGGCCTGAGCATCGCGGCCGCCGTGGCTGACGGCCTCGCCGACTTGATGCCGCGACCGGCCGGCGAAACGCCGACGCCGGGCTGGCGCAGCAAGCGCTCAAGCGGCGGTGCCTTCTTGGACGCGCTGGGCGTGACGCCGCACCGCTACTTCAAGGGGTTGCGTGACCCGGACGCGGTCAGCGTCAACCAGCTGGCGCTTGAGGTCACGGTGGCGCTGATGAACCGCCGCACCCGCGATTGGACGCGGGAGCCGCGCATTTTCGTGCGGCTGCGGATTCAAGACGTCGCCGTCGGCCGGTTCAACCTAGTGCCCAACCTGCAGGACTTTTTGGCCACCTACAACCGCCAAGGCACTTACTACATCAACACCAACGCCTTTGCGTTGAGCCCGGCGGCCTTCAACGAAGACGAGCAGGCGCTGTTGGCCGAGCTCGCCGCCGCCACGCCGGTGGACCGCGACATGCTGGAGTACAACGACAACTACCACCGCTACGTGATGCTGGCGCCCGGCGCCTTTGCGCGGCTTGAGCCGCTGTTGCGCCGCATCGGCTACGACTACCACCCGAACACGGGTAACGCGGCCAGCTACCCCGGTGCCGACCTGCAGCCGCTGACGCCTGAGGCCGGGGTGCTGGTGGCGACGGTGAGCCAGACCAAGGCCGGCTTTGAGCTGCTGCTCACGCTGGATTACCAGGCGATGCTGGCCGCCGATCACCTGCTGGTGCGGGGGCAGCACCTGTACCAGATGACCGCGGCGCAGCTGGCGCCTTTCAACCGCCTGGTAACCCAAGTGTTGCAAAACGATCCGCAGGCCGACAGCTGCACCTTGGAGTTTGGCCGCAGCGAGGTGGCCTTGCTGCGCGATTTTTTGACGATGCTCGCGCCGCTTGCGACCATTTCGGCGCCGAGTTCGCTGATGGCCGCGGCCCCGACGTCGGCCTTTTCGCTGGATTACGCGAAGGGGACCGTGCTGTTGACCCTGACGCTGCCTGGTGCGACGGCTGAAGTCGAGCGCCAGGCCCACGACTACCTGCGCGAGCTCGGCTTCAGCTTTCGCCAGGGCCTGTGGCGCAAGCGCTTTGCAGACGCCGAGGCGACCTACCGCTTCTTTGTGGCCGAGCTGCCCAACCTCAGGGACAACGGCACGGTGACCACCACGCCGGCGGTCGACGCGCTGCTGCAAGACGGTGCGGCGCTGGCGCCGGCCGTGGCGGTCGAATCGCGCGACGGGTTGCTGTCGATCAACTTCTCGCTGAAGGGCGTCAGCCCCCAGGCGGTGGATGCGATGCTGGCCCAGCTGGATGTCTCCCGGCCATACCTGACGCGACCGGATGGGGGGCTAGTGCTGGTCGACGGGCCGCTCAAGGCGACCGTCGCCGCGTTGGCCAAGGTTCGCCAGGCCGCCAAGTGGCAGGACGGCAAGCTCGCGGTGCCGGCGTCTCAGGCGCTGGCCGTGCAGGCGGCCTTGGGGGACAAGGCCGCCTTTGACGCCCGGTTTGCCACGCTGGTTCAAGACCTCACCCACCCGGAGGCCTTCGCACCGGCCGCGCCGACCCGGCCGGTCCAGGCGACGCTTCGGCCGTACCAGGTGACCGGGGTCAAGTGGCTGGAGATGCTCTATCACCACGGCTTCGGCGGTATTTTGGCCGACGAGATGGGCCTGGGCAAAACGCTTCAGATGATCAGCTTGGTCAACGCGCATGTCGAGGCCGGCCGGCCGTCTTTGGTGGTTGCCCCGGCGTCGCTTTTGTACAACTGGGAGGCGGAGTTCGCCAAGTTCGCGCCGTGGCTGAAAGTCGCCGTGGTCGACGGCACCAAGGCCCAGCGCAAGGCGACCGTGACCGCCGGCACCGCTGACGTCTTGATCGCCAGCTACAACAGTGTGCGGCTGGACATCGCCGAGTACCAGGGCCTGCGACTGCAGCTTTTGGTGCTCGACGAGGCGCAGTTCGTCAAGAACGCCAGCGCCAAAACCAGCCAGGCCCTGCGCCGGCTCCACCCGCAAAACACGTTCGGCCTCTCCGGCACCCCGATTGAAAACCGCCCCGAGGAGCTGTGGGCGCTGTTCACGCTGATTTTGCCCGGCCTGCTGCCGAGCCTGCAGGCGTTCAAGAAGCTGACCCCAGAAGAGGTCGCCATCCGCGTCAAGCCATTCATCTTGCGCCGCGAGAAGGCGACGGTGCTCAAGGACCTGCCACCGTTGAGCGAGACCAACCTGACCAACGAAATGACCGGACCGCAAAAGGCGGTGTACCTGGCCCAGCTGCAGCAGATGCAAGTCCAGGTGCGAGGGCTGGGCAACCAGGCGCTGGTTCACAACAAGCTGGCGATCCTGGCGGGGCTGACCCGGTTGCGCCAGTTGTGCAACACCCCGGCGCTGTTCGTGCCGGGCTACACCGGCGGCTCGGGCAAGCTCGAGCAGCTGGCGGAGCTGGTCAAAGAGGCCGCAGACAGCGGTCGGCACGTGCTGATTTTCTCCCAGTTCACCCAGATGCTGGCGCAGGTTCAAGGCATCCTGGACGCCGCGCATCTGCCGACCTTCGTGCTGACTGGCGACACGCCGGCCGCCAAGCGGCTGACGATGGTCGATGCCTTCAACGCCGGCAAGCGCAACTTCTTCCTGGTGTCGCTGAAGGCCGGCGGCACCGGCCTCAACCTGACCGGCGCCGACATGGTCATCTTGGTCGACCTCTGGTGGAACCCGGCGGTCGAGGATCAGGCGATTGCCCGGGCCCACCGCATCGGCCAGACCCGCTCCGTCGACGTCTACCGCCTGATCACCAAGGGCACCATCGAGGAGCAGATCGTCAAGCTCCAGGCCAAAAAGCGCGACCTAGTCGACCAGATCCTGAGCGGCACGGAGAACAAGGCCAGCTTGACGCCGGAGGAGATCCGGCTGATTCTTGGGGTCGAGGAATAATCATTAGAGTCAACGCAAAGAGGGCTTCGCCGCTGGTAGGTGGCGAGGCCCTCTTTGCGTTTCGTTGACGGCTAATCGACCGGTCTGGTATATTTTGGAAGAATGACGAGTTGATGTAAAATGAGCCGTTGCGAATATAGAAATCCCGGTCTGGCGGGATTTGTTTAGTGTGCTCCCCGCGTATGCGGGGGTGATCCCGGCACCAGCGACCAGGACGGCAACACCTATCAGTGCTCCCCGCGTATGCGGGGGTGATCCTTTTTCAAGCGGGCCTGGAACGCGGCGCAGCCGGTGCTCCCCGCGTATGCGGGGGTGATCCTCCACAGAATGATTATTTGTGCCGAAATCAGAGGTGCTCCCCGCGTATGCGGGGGTGATCCTCCATCACAGTCGGGGCCTGGAATGCGGTGTCTGTGCTCCCCGCGTATGCGGGGGTGATCCTCCAGCGCGGGAGTTGGACGGTAAAGCTCGCCGGTGTTCCCCGCGTATGCGGGGGTGATCCCTCGGCGGGGTCCAGCGGCAGGGCAAAGATGTGGTGTTCCCCGCGTATGCGGGGGTGATCCTCTCGTTGTACTGTAACCACTGAATGATGGCGTGTGTTCCCCGCGTATGCGGGGGTGATCCTGATTGTTCGTACCAAAAGCGGAAAGTTTGACAGTGCTCCCCGCGTATGCGGGGGTGATCCCGAGTACGAGGCCTGGGCTGAGGAAAACAATGAGTGCTCCCCCCGTATGCGGGGGTGATCCCGTGTCGGCGCTGAGCCCGATTGAGCTGACGAAGTGCTCCCCGCGTATGCGGGGGTGATCCTCGCCGGGACCGTTGGTTGATGTGCTTTTGGTGGTGCTCCCCGCGCATGCGGGGGTGATCCTCGTCCTTTTTAGCGGCATTCTAGGCATTCTAGGTGCTCCCTGCGTATGCGGACATTTATAGGCTTTCTTGACACTCGAAAAAATATTGGCACCGCTTGCGCTTAAAATTTGTGCCCTCCTGATTCATCGACGTATGATAAAAATATACGATAATCGAGGAGGCTCAACATGATTTCAGAAGTGACAACCTACACACCTCAGGAGCAGGCGCTCTGGGCCAAGAAGCGGACGGAAGACGGGCGGCAGGCTTGGCTGCCGCTTTTGGCCCACCTCGAAGACACCGAGCGCGTGATCAACTGGCTTTACCAGCACTGGCTGTCGGACAGCCAGCGCGCATTTATCGCGGCGGATCTTGGCGAGGACGTCGGTCCCCAGCTTGCCAAGTTTTTGGGCTTCACCCATGATCTCGGCAAGGCGACCCCGGTGTTTCAGACTAAGCGTTCTTACGATTGTAATCAGTCGCTGGACGGTGAGCTCATCGAGCGCCTGCTGCGGGTCGGGTTCCACGATTTGAACGGGCTTGAATGCGAGTTGACCGCCGCGAATGCCTCACCGCATGCCTTGGCCGGTGAGGCGCTGCTTGAACGCGCCGGTGTTCCCGATGCCGTCGCAGCGATTGTCGGAGGTCACCATGGCCGACCGGCCAACCGAACGCCTTGGGATCAGATCCGCAAGTACACCAAAAACTACTGGCAGGCCGACCAAGACGTCGCCACCCAACAGACCTGGCAGAACGTTCAAAAACATCTCATCGCCTGTGCCCTGCAGCGAGCCGGTTACGCCAGCGTGACGGACGTGCCACAGGTGGCGCAGCCCCAGGCCGTCCTGTTGGAGGGCCTTTTAATCATGGCCGACTGGCTGGCCTCCAGTGAATCGCTGGGGGATGCCGACCAGACGCCGCTGTTTCCGCTGATTGGCTTGGACCAAGGCTTCGACGATTTGGACATGCAAGGGCGCTTCGAGGCGGCGATGACGCACTGGTACCTAGGCGAGGACTTCAGGCCGGAACCCGTGACGCTGGCTGAAGACCCGTACCGGAAGCGGTGGGGCTTCACGCCGCGGCCGGTGCAACGCGCTGTCACCGAGGCGATTGCCGCGGCGGCGGCGCCTGGTTTGGTGATTCTCGAGGCGCCGATGGGGGTTGGCAAAACCGAGACGGCCCTGCTGGCGGCCGAACAGCTGGCCTATCAGTGCGGGCAAACCGGACTGTTTTTTGGCTTGCCCACGCAGGCGACGGCCAATGCGATGTTCGACCGCGTGGCCGATTGGCTGGGGCAGCTGCCCGGAGGCGTTGAAGCGGTGCGATCGCTTGAACTGATGCACGGCAAGGCCGCGTTCAATCCGCGGTTTCGCGCCTTACCCGCCGCGGCTAACGTGGAAGGCGCCGGCGCGGTAAGCGTCAATGAATGGTTTTCCGGCAAAAAGCGCATACTCGATGCCTACACCGTCGGCACCATCGATAACTTGCTGGTGATGGCGCTGAAGCAAAAGCACCTGGCCCTCAAGCACCTCGGGCTGAGCAAGAAGGTCGTCGTGCTCGACGAGGTACACGCCTACGACGCTTACATGGGCCAATACCTCTACCGGGCGGTCGAGTGGCTGGGGACGTACCGAGTGCCCGTGGTGATTCTGTCTGCCACGCTGCCTAAGGCGCGGCGCAACGCGCTGTTGGCCGCTTACTACCGCGGCCGCTTCGGCAAGCGGCTTGAGCGCCATGCCGATCTCAGCGAACTGCCGGCGGATTGGTCAAACACCGCCGCCTACCCACTGCTGACGCTGCTCGATGGTCGCACGGTGCGACAGGTCACCCAGTTCGGCGGGACCTCGGATCAGGCGCCGTTGACCGTGTCCGTGCGGCGCCTAGCCGAGCCGGCCGATGAGCCGGCGGCGATGCAAGACGTCGCGGCGGCCATCGCAGGTGGTGGGGTGGCCGGCGTCATCGTCAACACGGTGCGTCGCGCCCAGGCGCTGGCCGCCGCCGCGCCGAGTGACGTGCCGGTGGTGGTGTTGCACTCGGCCTTTTTGGCCCCCGACCGGGCGCGGCTTGAGGCCAAGCTCCAGCAGCTCATCGGCAAAAACGCCACCCGACCAGCCCGGCTGATCGTGATTGGGACCCAGGTGCTGGAGCAGTCGCTGGACATCGACTTTGATATTTTGTACACCGACATCGCGCCCATGGACCTGCTGCTGCAGCGCATCGGTCGGCTGCACCGCCACGCCATCGCCCGGCCCAAGCCGCTTGTCCGGCCGCAGGTGGTGGTGATGGGCATCCAGGGGCTGGGCGACTACGGTGACGCCAACGCGACCATCTACAGCCAGTACCTGCTGATGCGAACCGACGCGGCGCTCGAGGCGGCGATTCAGCTGCTGCATCAGATTTCGCAGCTGGTTCAAGAGGTGTACGATCCGCTGCGCGACCCCGCCATTGCCGGTCTGGCGGCGGCCCGGGCCGAGTTTGAGACCAGGCGCGAGCAGGCCGAGGCCAAGGCCCGGGTCTTTCGACTCGAGGCGGCGGACCCAACCGCGACGCTGCACGGCTGGCTGGCCGATTCGCAGCAAAACGTTGACCGCGATGTGCGCCAGGCGGAAGCCGCGGTTCGCGACATTCAAGAGACACTGGAGGTGATTTTGTTGCGCCGCGGCACCGCCGGCCTTCAGTTGCTCGACGGGCGCCCGCTTGAAGGGTGTCCGTCGGCGACCGTTGCGACGCAGCTGATTCGGCTGCCGCACGCCGTCACGCCGAATGTTGGCGCGGCCATCACCGCGCTGGAGGAGGCTACGCGCGAAGCCGTGCCAGACTGGCAAGCCGACAAGTGGCTGCGCGGCGCGTTGGCGCTGGTGCTCGATGGGCAAGGGGCCGCGACGCTTGGGGACTGGCGGCTGCAGTACGATGCGGCGCTGGGCTTGAGTTATCAAAAAAAGGAGTGAGTCAATGGCACATCTTGCCTTTAATTTGCGGCGTGATCCTTGGATTCAGGTGCTGACGAAGGCGACCGGCACGGTGCAGACGGTCAGCCTGGCGACGCTGTTGGACCGACCGCAGGATTACGATCGGCTGGCCGGCGACACGGCGGCGCAGGACCTCGCCGTCTTGCGGCTGCTATTGGCGTTGCTGCACACGGTTTACTCACGGGTGGATGCCACCGGGCAGCCATACGACTGGCTGGACCTAGACCCGACGACCGGTGCGGTGAACGACATTGATCCAGACGCCTCCGGCTGGGCGGCCGACCTGCTGGCGACCTGGCAGACCCTGCACCAAACAGGCCAGTTCGGCGCGGCGCTAGATTACCTGACGCAGCACGAGGCCCAGTTCGACTTCTTCGGCGCCACCCCGTTTTACCAGGTGACCGCCGCGCAGTACGACGCCTTGGTCCCGGCCAAAAAGCAGATCCACACCGGCACCGGCACCGTGGCCCTGAAGCAGATCAACCGGCTGGTGTCCGAAAGCGCGAACTCGCCGGCCCTTTTTGCACCCAAAAGTGGGGCGGGGAAGGATTCACTGACCTTGCCCGAGCTGGTTCGCTGGGTGATCACCTACCAGAACTTCACCGGCGTAACCGACAAATCAAAGATTGAGACCCCGGAGAAGTTCGCCGCCCCGGCCGGCTGGCTGTACCGGCTGAACCCGGTGTTCGCCAAGGGCCAGGACCTGGTCGAAACGCTGCTGTTGAACCTGGTGCTGACCGACGGGAAGGTCTATCACAGCGAGCAGCCGGTGTGGGAGCAGCCCCTTGACGCTTACGTCGCGCAACGCATCAAGCAAGTCCTGCCGGATAACGTCGCGGCGCTTTACACCGCCTGGAGTCGGCTTTTGCACATCGAGTGGGACACGGCAGGGCGACCGACGATTTTTGCGGCGGGGTTGCCGATGTACGCCAGCGACAACGCGTTCATCGAGCCAATGACCACTTGGCGCCGCGACGACAAGGCGGCGGTTGAGACTTACCGCCCGGCCACGCGCGGTCAGCGCAACATGGCGTATGCGATGTGGCGCAACTTCGGGCAGTACGTGCGAACCAGCTCGGCGGTGGCGATGCACGAACCCGGTGTGGTGCAGTGGCTGGGGCGGCTTCAAGAGCAACAGTTGTTGGCCCGGGAGCGCCACTTGACGCTGGCCGCAGTGGCCTTGATCAGCGACGGCAACGCGACCTCACAGTCGCCGGTGGCCGAGATGGTAGACGACATGACGCTCGCTGCGGCCGTTTTGTTCGATCGCACCGATGGGGATTTTTGGCCGGGCCGAATCGAGGACACGATTGCCGCCACCCAGCAGATCGGCCGCGATTACTGGGCCTTTCTCAGCAACGTCGCGACCATCCGCAACCTGGACCGCACGGCCTTTGGCACCAAGCACTCGGCGGCGTTTTACGCCCGGCTCAACGGGCCGTTCAAGGACTGGTTGGCCAGCCTGACCAACCAAGACGACCGGGAGGCGCGAATTCGAGAGTGGTACCAGACCCTGCAGCGGCTGGTGTTGACCACCGCCGATGCGTTCGTGCAGCAGGCGACCCCGCGTGATCTGAGCGGCATCGAAACCGAGCGCGGCGTGATGAACATATTCGTTGCCCGCAACATTTTGGCCGCCACCGTGCGGCGCGACCTGAACATAGAAAAGAGGAACGCGAATGGGTGATTCGACACAACAAGCGGCCACGGCCATCTTGTCGCAGCTGGCGGCCGGCGGCTCCAGCAGCAGGGCCATTTTGGCCAGTTTGCGCGGGGCGAGCTCGCTGGCTAGCCCGCGGGCTCAGGCGGTGTGGCCGCTGATGCTCAGTGCGATGCCGGCGGCGCTTTTGAGCCGGACCGGTGAGCCGACCAGCAGCGAGGCCGCGATTTTCACCGCGCTGCGCCTGTTTGCCTTGGTGCAGCAGGGCCGTGTGACCGGCGGCTTCGCGCCGCTCGGCCGCGGCGCAGACCCGACCGCTGCTACCGAGTCGGTCGGCGTGTCGCTGTTTGCGGCGCTTGGCGCCGCTCGGCCCACCGTTGGCTCCCCGGAAGCGCTGGACCGGCGCGTTCGGGCGGTGCTTGGGGCCAGCAACTTCGCCAGTGTGGTTGATGGCTTGACCCACCTAGTGGCGATTCTCAAGGGCACCAAGGTCATTCCGGCCATCGACTACGCTCAGCTGGCCGGCGACCTCGCGAGCTACCAGATCAGCTTCGAGCAGGCCAGCCGGGTCAAGCTGCGCTGGGGTCAGGCCTACTATCACACGGCAGAACAAGTCAAAGGAGCGAACTAATCATGACGCAAGCGAACCTGTACCTCGATATTCATGTCCTACAAACCGTGCCGTCTTCCAACCTGAACCGCGACGACACCGGTGCCCCCAAAACCGCGCAGTACGGCGGCGTCACCCGAGCTCGCGTGTCCTCACAGGCGTGGAAGCACGCGATGCGCGAGGATTTCAAGGCGCTGCCGGCCGCCCTTCAGGGGACCCGCACCAAGGATGCGGCGCGGCTTTTGGCCGAGGCCATCCAGGCGCAGGCCGAGACGTTTGGAGAAGACGAGGCCAAGGACCTGGCGGCGGCCGTGTTCGCGGCGGCTGGGGTGAAGCTGGACAAGAATTTGCAGACTGGGGCGCTGCTTTTGATCAGCCGCGGCCAGCTTGTTAAGCTGGCGACTTACGCCCTGACCCACGACACGCTGGACAAAAAGGAACTCAAGGTGGTGCTCAAGGGCGATCAGTCGCTGGACCTCGCGCTGTTCGGCCGCATGGTGGCCGATAATCCCGAGCTCAACGTCGAAGGCTCGGCCCAGGTCGCGCATGCGCTGTCGACGCACGAAATCATCCCCGAGTTCGACTACTTCACCGCCATGGACGACGAGCAGCCCGAAGACAACGCCGGTGCGGCGATGCTTGGCACCGTCGAGTTCAATTCGGCCACGCTGTATCGCTACGCCAACCTGAACTACCGCGAGCTGGTCGCCAACCTCGGCGCGGCGACTGCCACAAAGGGCGCCTTGGCCTTCATCAAGGCCTTCCTGCTGTCCATGCCCAGTGGCAAGCAGAACAGCTTCGCCAACAAAACCCTGCCAAGCTACGTCTCGGTGACGCTGCGCCAAGACACCCCGGTCAACCTGGTAGCGGCCTTTGAGCAGCCAATCACCACCCGTGACGGGTACGTCGAAAAGTCCGTGGTGGCGCTTGAAAAGGCGTACCAGGACGCGCAGCAGTTCGTTGAAGCCCCCCTGGCCACCTTCGTGCTCGCCACCACGGACACGACCGTTGGCACCCGCGTGGCCAACCTCGATGCGCTGTTGACCCAGGTGTCGGAAGGACTTTCACAGGTGACCGCTGATGAAGACCCTAACGCTTGAGCTGACCGCACCGCTTCAGTCGTACGGCAATGAGGCCGCGTTTTTGCGCCGCACGACATTTGATCACCCGACCAAAAGCGCGGTGGTGGGGATGCTGGCCGCGGCGCTGGGCTACACCCGCAGTGATCCGCGATTGATCGCGCTGAACCAGCTTCTGTTGGCGGTGCGAGTCGATCAACCCGGCGTTCTCACCACCGATTACCAAACCGTGGAATGGAAAGCGAACACGCGCAAGGTGACGTACCGCGATTACCTGCAAGACGCCGTGTTTGTGGCGGCAGTGGGGAGCGAGGACAATGAGTTGATTGATGCGCTTCAACTGGCGCTGACGCGGCCTCGGTTTCAGCTTTACCTCGGGCGACGCGCGGATCCGCCGGCGGGGCCGCTGCGGGTCGCAGTCCATGCTGACGCGGATCCGGTGACGGTTTTGCAGCAGCTGCCATGGCAGGCGGCGCCGTGGTTTCGGCGGCGACACCGCCAGGGCATCGTGGCCGAGCTGTTCGCGGATGCCGCGCTGGTGCCGGCCGGCCGGACGCGGCAGGTGAAGGACGTCTTGACCTCTGCCGCCCAAGTCGATCGGCGCTTCACCTTCCGGGGCGAGGTGACGTTGCGGGTGCCATTGCGCGATCCGATTGCGCCGGGGCAAGAGACGGCGCATGACGCCTTGGCCGCACTGAAGGAGGAGTGAGATGTTCTTATCATGCGTAGAAGTTGACTGGCGAGACCGCCAGCGTCTGCAGACGCTGACGCACCTCGGCGCTTTTCACGATTGGGTTGAACAAAGCTTCCCGGCGGCGGTGGCGGCCGGAACGCGCCCGCGCCACTTGTGGCGCCTGGACGAGCTGGCAGGGCATGAGTACCTGCTTGTGTTGAGCGCCGAGCGGCCCGACCCGGTCGGCTTGGCTCGCTACGGCGTTGCCGGTAGCCTCGAGGTTAAAAATTACGCACCATTCCTGGCCCAGTTGCAGCAAGGCCAGCAGTTGCGCTTTCGCCTGACCGCCAATCCAGCGCATGCAGTCAAAGACGGCACCGACCCCCAGGCGCGTGGCAAAGTGTACCCGCACGTCACCGTCGCGCAGCAGCGGCAGTGGTTGATGGACCGGGCCGGGGCGGCTGGCTTTGCCCTTTTGGCGGGGACGAATGGGCCGCAGTTTGACATCGTCGGCCGTGACCACCCCGTCATGCGCCACAAGCGCCGTCACGCGGTGCGAATCAGCCGGGTGACATTCGAAGGCCGGCTTGAAATCACCGACCTCGAGCAGTTCAAAACGACCCTGACGACCGGCCTTGGTCGCGAGAAGGCTTACGGAATGGGCCTGATGACGGTGATTCCGGAGGTCACTGAATGAGCCACAAAATTGCTGGTGCGAAGAATGCCGACCTGACCGAGCTTGGACGGGTACGCGATCGCATCAGCTTTTTGTACCTTGAACACGCCGCGCTCAACCGCCAAGACAGCGCCATTACCGTGACGGATCGGCGCGGTGTGGTGGCTGTTCCCGCCGCGATGCTGGCTGTTTTGCTCCTCGGTCCCGGTGTCGAAGTCACGCACCGGGCGATGGAGCTGATTGGGGATTCCGGCGCCAGCGTTGTCTGGGTCGGCGAACGCGGCGTCAGACAGTATGCACATGGTCGGGCGTTGAATCACAGTGCCGCCTTGCTGGCGGCACAGGCGCGACTGGTTTCCAATCAGCGCTCGCGCTTGGCGGTGGCGCGGCGCATGTACCAGATGCGTTTTCCCGACACGGATGTCAGCAAGCTCAGCATGGCGGCGTTGCGCGGCAAGGAAGGGGCGCGGGTGCGGCAGGTGTATCGCGACGCGTCGGCCAAAACAGGCGTGGCGTGGGCCGGTCGCACTTACGATCCGGATGATTTTGAGGCGGGGACACCGATCAATCAGGCTCTGACCGCCGCCCATGCCGCGCTTTATGGCCTGGCCTACAGCGTCATCGTGGCCCTGGGCGCCTCACCTGGGCTCGGTTTCGTTCATACGGGCCATGACCTCTCTTTCGTGTACGACTTCGCCGACCTCTACAAGGCCGACGTGACCATTCCCATTGCTTTTTCGGTGGTGGCGACGCTTGTCCCGGGGGACGATATCGGCCGCAAAACACGCCTGGCCGTCCGGGACGCTTTTGTCGATGGTAAGCTGATGCTGCGCATGGTGGCCGACCTCAAGCGCGTGTTGGGCCAAACCGACGCGGAGCGTGAAGGCGACATCGTCAACTTGTGGGATGATAAACTGGGCTTGCAGAAGTTTGGGGTCTCGTACCGCGAGTTCGAGGACGAACGGGGGAATCGCCAATGATTGTAGTGACCCTCTCCAAAGTACCGCCCGCGCTGCGTGGTGTGTTGACCCGCTGGTATCAGGAGGTTCAAACCGGTGTGTACGTCGGCAGCGTCAGTGCTCGCGTTCGCGATCAGCTGTGGGTTCGAATCACCCGCGACATCGGCAGCGGCGAAGCGACCATGGTGTACAGCGCCCGCAACGAGCTGGGCTATCAGTTCGTGACCACTCGCCGCGACCGTCAGTTGGTTGACTACGATGGTGTGCCCTTGATGATGCGGCTGGCGGCGCCTGAGGCACCCGTCGTCAAGCCCGGCTTTAGCGACGCGGCGCATTTTCATCAGGCCAAAATGCTTGGGGCGCGAAATCGCCGCGTCGCGGATAGCGCGGCGAAGGCTGGGCCCTTCGTGACGCTGGACCTCGAAACCTCCGGGCTGGTGCCGGGGGAAGACCAAATCATTGCCATTGGCGCGGTTCGCCTGGGTGCTGATGGCACAACGACCGCTTTTTCCCGGTTGATTGCGGCGGATACCCCGCTGTCCCCAATGATCCGCCAGTTGACCGGACTGACGGAATCCAAGCTGAAAGCAAAAGGCGTCGGCCTTGGCGCTGCCTTAGCGGACCTGCGCGATTTCATCGGGGTGAATCCCATTGTGGGGTACAACCTGCCATTCGACGACAAGTTCCTCGCGGCCGCATGCCGAATGCTGGGCATCCCGCCGTTTGACGGCCGGCGCGTTGATTTGACCCCGGTGGTCAAACGCCACGATAAATTTCTTGATAACTACAAACTCGGCACAGTCCTTGCAAAATACGGCATTGAAAACGCGCATCCACATGATGCCCTAGCGGATGCTGAGGCAACCATGGCCTTAGCCAAGAAATTGATTGAGACCGGGCGTTTAAAATTGTAAAAACGGAGAACGTTTGAGATAGTTAATTCTGAAGTTAGCTGCCGCCCCCCGCGCATGCGGGGTGATCCGGTGTTTGGTTTCGCGTGTTTTATTCCCCCCATACGCGGGGGTGACGTCAAGGCACGGTTGGCAAAAAACGAGCGATGAATTCACCTCTTAGTTGAAAATCTGCAAGCGGTGTGGGAGCTGGATCGCGATTGCCGTTGGATGGCCGGAGCACAAGCAGTCGTCTAGCGCCAGCGTGTTGTGGGACAGGTTTGTCTGTGCTTGCTCGAGGCCGTTCGGATGCCACGGAACGGCTTATTGCTTTGGCCTGATACAATTGTCTTAGTGACCGAGTAATTCCGCTCAAGCGATGAGGCGGTTTGCGGGGACAAATAACAGCGCGGATGAACATAGTTCATGCCCATGCTTTGGTCAATGAAGTTGATGAAATTAGTCAAGTGCAAGAATTGGCAAAGCCGATTTGGCGGGTTTGGTTTAGTGTGGTCCCCGCGCATGCGGGGGTGATCCTAGGTGACTTCCACCGCGTCCTCGCCTTGCATGGTGGTCCCCGCGCATGCGGGGGTGATCCCTGGCGCGCCGACTGGGACACAGCAGACTGGATGTGGTCCCCGCGCATGCGGGGGTGATCCCGGAACACGCTTTGGCGGTAGCTGTATTCCTCGGTGGTCCCCGCGCATGCGGGGGTGATCCTTGGCCCAGCATCTCGACGCCGTTGCCAAAGGAGTGGTCCCCGCGCATGCGGGGGTGATCCTCATGATGGGTCCAGACGACCGGCGCGCGACACGTGGTCCCCGCGCATGCGGGGGTGATCCCCTTTAGCTTCTTGACGCCCGTGCTGTCGATGGGTGGTCCCCGGTTGGTTTTGTCACATTTTCGCGGGGGTGTGTTGTCTGAGCAAAAATTGTGGTGAAGTATCCGGTTTTCGACATCCAACAGCTAGCAGGTCAAATCTGATTTGCCGGTACTTTCCAAGAGGCTGGCGTCGTCTTAAAGAAGCATTAGTATTTTCTTTCCCGAATATAAAATTTATTTTGACGTTTCTGAATGTTAGCCATATAATCCTTGTTAGACGTGATGGTTTGCTTCGCTGACCATCTTTAACGCAACGCGACTCGGGAGGATTCATTCATCAGCATAACCCGTGCGTCGAAGCGCCGGCAACTAGTGACACAGGCAACCTTTGGGGGGATTGGCTGCGTCCGGTTGTCGCAGGCATACGCCAAGTGGCGCGTTCGACCACCCAGATCGATACTCTGACCATACCCTCAGCAACGCCATTTTCACACAGCGTTCTTGAGACCGATTTTTCCAGACAACTGCCTGACCAAATCTGATCGATTTGTTCGGGCTTTTTATTTTCTTCACGAAAGGGAGTATTTGAATGAAAATGCACAATGGCGCCAAGAAATTATACAAGGCTCACAAAATGTGGTTGGCGGCCGGCTTGGCTGCGGTCACGCTGTTCGGTGTTCAGGCGCTGGGCCAGGGCACCGGTGTTCAGGCCGCTACCGTGACTACGGCCGCTACGGTTGATCCGACGGCAGATCTTCAGGCTGGTTTGGATGCCGGGCAAGCCGATGCTGAAGCAGGTTTACCTGAAAAAGATTTGTCCAACGATAAGAGCTTGAGTGCCTCGTATGTACGTGGTTACATGCTGGGGTATGAGACCACCGCAGCAAGTAATGCATCGGCAAATCAACCTGCAGGAACGGACCCGACACCCGCAGAAACGACACCTACCGACACGACGCCGGCTGAGACGACCACGCCGAGTGTCACAGACACCACGTCACTGGAAGCCGGCGCGGCGGCAGGTGAAGCTGATGCGAACGCAGGTAAGCCTTCGCTTGTCTTTACTACCAGTGATGTGTACGGTCCGCAGTTTGAGTACGGGTACACCGCAGCGTACGAGTTGATTAGCAATGGCGTTAATGGTAATGGTAGTGCCGCGGCGACCACCACGACCACTGAGACGACAGGTGACGACACGACGGCACCTGTCGACACGACCAGCACGACCCCAACGGGCTATAGCACGACGCCTGTTGACCCTAGTGCGGATACAACCAGCCTGGAGGCCGGTGCGGCCGCGGGTGAGGCTGATGCTAAGGCGGGCAAGCCAGCTTTGACCTTCACCACCGGTGACGCGTACGGTCAGGATTTTGAAAATGGCTACAAGACCGCTTACGAAATGATTAGCAGCAACGTCAACGGCAGTGCCGAAACCACCGACCCGTCGACGGATACCACGCCGGCTAATACAACCGCTCCTACCGAGACTACAACACCAACCGACACAACTAATCCTGCTGAGACGACAACGCCGACTGATACCGCGACGCCAACGGATACGACAACGCCGGCCAGTGCAGACAAGACCTCCGCTGAGGCTGGGCAAGCCGCCGGTGTCGCCGATAAGACTGCCGGCAAGGCTGAGCAGACCTTCACCGATGGCGATGGCTACAGTGCTATCTACAAGCAGTCCTACATGTTCGGCTATGAATTCACCAAGGGTCCAGAAGCGACGAGCGGCGAAACGGATACTAACACCACTGCGCCAACCGACACCACCCCGACCGATGCTGACACGACCTCCGAAGAGGCGGGTATTGCAGCTGGCCAGGCAGACGCGGCGGCAGGTAAAGCGGCAAAGGCTTTCACGACCTCAGACGCGTACAGCGCAGTATACGAGGCCGGCTACAAGTTTGGCTTCACGTTTGCCGGTGGGCACGAGGCGGCGGATGCTGACGCCGGGGCTTCTACCGGCACAACGACCGGCAGCGACACGACCGAGCCGACGACGGGTACACGCGATGAGCCCGCCGTTCCGACCTATACTGGCGATCCTGCCACCAAGATCAAGGGTCACACCTTTGCGGAATGGGCAGCGCAACTGCTGAGCTTTGAAAAAGACATCGCGACGATGCACAACACGATGTCCATCGACTTGACGCAGTCACAAATTGATTCAATTGCGGCAATTTTGAACCAGTTCGTCAGCGGTTCGGCCACTTCTACTGGCACGACGACTTCGCCGACCACGACCAAGCCAACGACGGACACGACCAAGCCGACGACCGGCACCACGACGACCAAGCCGGCTGCGGTAGCCGACGCCACGATTCAGGCGCTGATTGACACCTACAACCGTTACAAGGACGACACGTTCGGTCCTCAGGCTGCGCAGTCCCGAGCGGCAGCAGCAAAGCTGAAGGAATTAGGTTACAACGTCGATGGCACCAAGATTGATGGGGCCACGACGCCGGTAACCGGCACGACGACCACAACACCGACAACGACGACTAAGCCGACAGACACCACCAAGCCGGCCACCTCGACCACGAAGCCTGCGACAGTTTCTGACGCGACGATTCAAGGGTTGGTTGAGACCTACAACCGCTACAAGAACGACACGTTCGGCCCTCAGGCTGCGCAGTCTCGCGCGGCTGCGGCCAAGTTGAAGGAATTGGGCTACAACGTTGATGGCACCAAGATTGATGGCACCTCGACAGCGACCACCACAACGTCGACGACTGACACCAGCACGACCAAGCCGACAACCACCACCACAACCGCGGATCCTGCCTACGTCCAGAAACTGGTCGCAAGCTACAAGCAGTTCAAGGGCACGATGTTCGGCGACGCCATGGCAGCCGAATATGCGGCTAAGCTGGCGGCACTTGGTTTGGATGTCGATGGCACCCCGCTAGACTAATTGATCTGCCCGCATCGCAGAGCCTCTCGAATTCAATCGAGGGGCTTTTTGATGTGCCCAAAATATAGAATTGGTTGCGCCAAACTAACGGTTTGATGATGCGCGAATCGGCGGTTTTGAGCATCAAAGGGAATCGTAATGTGGTGGTGTCTTCGGATAGTCAGAGACTTCACCTCGGCCAATGCGGCACGTTGCGGCGAAGTCAAAGGCGGCGAATGCGGGCCACACAAACAGGCCGAGTAACGATCTGCTCAGCCTTTTGCACGCAATCAGCGCTTGTCGGCGCGGATAATCAGCATCATCGGTGCCCGGGTCCAAGGCGCGTGGTCGCGCTGATCGGCCTTGCTGCCCTGCGGCTCCACTAAGTCTCTCAACGTCAGGCCGGCGCTCAATACGCTGCCGACGATTGTCTGGAGCGTGTGGTGGTACTTGGGCACCGGCTGACCTAGGAACGTGGTGGTGCGAAGCCCTTCGTCGAAGTAGCGGTCGACCGGCCAAACCGCGTCGCCGGCCATGGTCTGAACCCATTGCTCGTGGCCCTCGGCGGTGAACAGGGGATGTTCGATGGTGAACAAAACGGTGCCACCAGGGGCAAGCATCGCCGCAATCCGCGCCATCAGCCCGGTCAGGTCGGCGACGTAATGTAGCGCAAGCGAGCTAATCACCAAGTCAAAGCTAGCGGCCGGGTGGTCAAAGGTTGCCAGGTCTGCCTGCACATAGGTGATGCTTGCGTCATCGGTTTGGCTTCGGGCCTTGGCCAGCATGCGTTTTGAGCTATCGACGCCAATCACGCTGGCGGCGCCGTTCTCCGCCACGTAGCGGCAGTGCCAGCCGTAGCCGCAGCCCAGGTCCAAGACGCGCTTGCCGACCAAGGACGGCAGCAGCCGCTTGAAGTCGGGCCACTCACCGGCGCCTTTGAGCCCGTCTTGGCTGCGACTCATTTTGGCGTACTCGGCGAAAAACGCGGGGTCATCATAGGAATTGCTCATGGTTGCCTCCTTGTGTGGTGTTGACACACTGAGGCTAGCATAGCATTCACGTCACCGATTTGAAAGCGCTTGTGACCGGTCGTGACGGCGGCTAGCAGCCGGGAGGCGAGAATTCGCCTAGTCTGCGCTGCCCGGGCTGCGGTCAACGTGGCACGTCCCGCCGGTTGCGGCCTTCGCGACCGGGGCCGCTCGCCGCGCAAACAAAAGCCGGCGTCGTTGGTGCCGGCGTCGGCTTTTGCGGTCGTATCAGAATGTCAGGGTTGTGTTCCCGCGGAAGAACACATCGGCTTCGGGGTAAGTCAGGGCGTAGGCAAACATGTTGTCGCGAGCGGCCTGATCGAACATCTTGAAGCTGGCGTACTTCTTGTCCATCGCGGCCAAAAGCGCCGGCTTGCGGTCATTGACCAGCGTGGCCGTTGCGGTTTTGACTCGCACCGTGCCGACCGCAGTCGGGGTGGTGGTGAAGGCGACGGTCGGGTGCGTTGCGAGCTCCTGGACCTTTTGCGCGTGACGGTCGGTGCAGACGTACACGGTATTGCTTGACGGGTCGAAGAGGAAGTTGACCATACGGACGGATGGCTTGCCGTCTGCGGTTAGGGTCGCCAGCGCGAGCTGCTCGGCCTGCTGGAGAATCTGATGGTACGTGTCTTGAGTGGTCATGTGAAGGCTCCTTTCTTAGTCGCCTCCATTGTACGCCTTTCGCCACGCCAATTGCACCGCTGCGGTTTGGCTTTCAGCCGTCGCGGCGACGCGAGGCATACGGTGAACCCGGCCAAGGCCGCGCGGTGGCTACCGCGGCTTGGACGATTTGACGAAATGGCCGTGTGCGAGGACCTGCTGCAGGGCCACGCGCGTCTTGGCGGTGGCCCGGCGCTGTTCTTGCTTCTTGCGGTTCGCGTTGGATTGGTGTTTGCTTTTCTTGACCAACTCCGGCCACCTCCCTTCGCGACCAATCATACCATACGCAGGGCGCAAGCGGCGAGACGTCCGAAGGGATGCCGGGCAACAGCAAAGACCCCACCACTGACATGATGAGGCCTTGCACAATGGAATTCAATGCTGAAGTGTCGGGTCAAGCGGGTCGATGTACGATTCGACTGGACGTTACAGGCAACTGGAGACTAACCGCGAATGAAGCCTTGATCCTGCAGCGTGATGCCTTCGTCGGCTTTGAACGTGAAGCTCTCAAGATAGTGCCGGTTCTCGATTGCCTCGTAGAAGTGGAAGGCGAGCGGCTTGGACAGGTCCTGGATGACGTGACCGAGCCCCTTGCCGGCCACATACACCAGCACCTGTGCTTGGGGCATAACGACGACGCTGTTGCAAAATTCGGTCTGGAAGCTGCCGATGGGATACTTGCCCTTAGACTCCGGCGTTTGGTCGGACGCATCGGCCTCAAAGTCGGTGCGATAATTGATGACCACGCCGTCTGCAGGAGCCTGACTGCCCCGCGGTAGGTCGAGGATATGGAGCGTGTTCAACTGCTTGCTGAGTCCTGCCGATGCCTTCGATGAGAAGGGGAGGCTCAAAACGGCCGGGGCCTTGCCGTGGTTGACGGCGACGATGCGGTAACCGTCCTTTTTCCCGTTGTCACCGAGGTTGGCGGTGACGATGAATTTAAGTAGCGGCTTATTCTCGGCCTCAGCCAGCGCCTTGGTGATCTCGCCCTGATCGGCGGCGATGTTGGTCTGACGTTCCGCTGACTTGTTGGCCTGGGCCGCAAAAATGAAGGCGCCGATGGCCGCACCGGCTGTGGCTGCAACGTTCAGCCAGTCGGCGATAGAACCCATTTCCATGATGCAACACTCCTTTTGCTGTTGACGAGTTACGAAATAATCTGATTTTTGATACACGTGTTGATTGCCGTCAGCCGTTGGTATTGCATCACGCCTTCGGGCAGGTGGTCATAAAACGCTGCGAATGCGTCAACACTGGTGAAACCCTCTGGTTCCGCGGTATTCTGGTCGTCGGCGTCCAGGCGTTGGTTCAAATCGACGATGGTGTTGGCTGCACCACGTGGATAAGCGTAAACAACGAATCCATGTACGAACGGCGGCACTTTGAGATACCGACCGAGTACGCCTTGCAGCTGCGTCTTAGCCGTGCGAACCTGTTCTGCGGGGTTGCCGAATCCGTAGTAGGCGGCGAGTGGCCGGTTCGGCTGGGCGACTAGCGTGTATGGGGTGGTTCCAGACAGAACGCGAATTTCCGGCGGCAGACCATCTTTGATCAGCGGCCAAAACTTCTCGCACTCAACCTGGAGTTGCTGATTGCAGACTTGATGATAGATAGTGCCTGCCCAGTACTTGGTTTCGAGTATGAACACCCCACGGTGACTGGTGATGAGGTGATCGACCTGGCGGACAGTTGCTTGGCCGACTGGATTGAAGAAAAGATTGGCAAAAATGGTGAGCTTGTCTTCGGGATGGGTGAGCGACAGCTGCTTGAGGCACTGATAGGTGAGGTATTCACCGCGGTTCGTGTAGGGACGTTCCGCCATCAACCTTGACCTCCTTTCGCGTTGCAGTGCTGGCAACGCTGACCCTATTCAGCCTTCAGCTTGGCAGGTCCCTGACCGTCGCCGTACCAGGTGACGCTGGCCGTGTCTGGTGTCAGATCAGCCAGCTTTTGGGCAAGCGAGTCGAAGTCGACAGTGACCGTATCCCCTGCGCGGAAATCCAGCTTCTCGCGCCGGACGTCCCACAGCGCGTTCACATCACCTGGCCTGACGGTTGTGCCAATCAGGCTGGAAATCTTTGCCGAGGTTTCCTGATCGATGTAGACACCCTTAATCGTATCTTCCGTGTTCTCCCAGCCGGTCATGTGTACGTAGAGGTGGTCCTTGAGCAGCGCTTTGACGTTCAGTTCTTGTGCTTTGGGCATGCTATCGAAGTTCTTTTCGAGTGTGACGCCGAATCCGGTTTCATCGGTAACTACTAAGTCGACTTGGTATCCGTCCTCGCTATACCCGAGGTCTTGTTTGCTCGCCGCCGACGAGTCCACGGTGAGATTATCTAGGTCGTTGGCGACCTGGTCCAAGGCTCCTTTTTGTTCACCACTCAGTGAGACTCCCGAGTCGTAGTACTTGGCAAACATATCCGGAAAGTGCAACTCTCGGAAAGAGGGCTCCATCTCTGTCATTTTTTCGTTAGGAATTTTCTGGGCGGTCACTTTCACGTTGATGACCTTCAGAACCGTCGCAGGGTCAGCGCCGGACTGAGTTGAAAGGTAGGTCGCGATGTTAGTGAGAAGCTGCTGTTTGTTCCAGCCTGCCATAGGGCGGCTCTCTGTTCCTGTGATTGAAAGGGTAATGCCTTTGAAGATGGCCTCTTTTTTCTTTTTTCTTGCCTCTTCTTCAGCGGTTAGCTTTTTAGGCTTTTCACTCACCGTTTTGGCTTTCTTTGAATGTGATTTTGCCTTGATGCTGCTTGCCTTGACGCTAGTGCTGGATTTTGATGCAGTGCTGGTCTTGTCCTTGCTTGCGCAGCCGCTCATTAGCAAGGCGACGACGAGGCACGCCACCGCGCCGATGATTCGACGCCAACTGTTGCGTTTCATAGAGTTTCTCGCTTTCTGAGACGTGATGGGATCAGATGATTGATGTGGGGACTTGGGTAGTCAAACAAACAGTGATGCCACCGAGCCAATCTGCGAATCGGCAAGCTGGCGTCAAGCCTGACCGCCTACTGCACGTCGCTCATGTCCTCGTCGTTAAGCCGCTTCATGTACAGGCTGTTGTCGGTCTTGTCCGCATTGGCCTCAAGCGCCTGCTCGATGACCTGTTGAACTGCGATGATATCGGCTTTGTTGAAGAACGGAACGCTCAAGGCGTACGCCGTGCCGCTTTTTTCGATGAATAGCTTGGTCAAAATGCCGTTGGCGAACATGACGGCGCCGACGACGGCGAGGATGATGCCGAGCAGGGGCGAAGACGGCAGCGTGAACAGGCCGACCAGGGCGATGATGAAGCCCCAAAAGAAGCGGCTGGCCTTGTAGGCGGTGGAGATTGAGGCGCCTGAGATGTTGTTCAGCGGAATGGTCTGCTTGTTTTGCCCGGCGGGGATGACCCCGAGCATGGTGTTTTGCTCCGTGATGTGAACCCCGCGGTAGTCCACGGAAATGTGTCCCTTGATGAAGAACAGGAACACGCTGGCGGCAAAATCCTTATCGATCCATGAGCCTTTGCGACTCTTCTTGACGTTAACGACGGTCTCGCCGTTCTGGTTGATTTCTGGCATGATTGCTTCCTCCAAGTAGGTATGAGTGATGAAAATTAGGCAACAAAAAACCGGCCGATTAACAAGATTCCTAGAGGTCGAACAGGCGTCCGTTACGAATATGCAACTCCTGCTTGAATCTATTTATCTTAGTAGCCGGCCGGCTATCTTTTTTTAAAGGTATATAAACCTATTGATATATCGTGCTAATCTTACTACATAACGGCGGCCAGCGGAAGCCCTTTACAAAAGACTTTTTTCAATAATCTGAAGCCGCAATTGTTGCCAAGTTGCTGACGCGGTGGGGGTGGGACGCGGTCGAATGGCGGGTGCAGGCGACCGAGTCGCGAGTACCGACTCGGCGTGGCGGCTTGCCGAGGCATCAGGCCACAACCGTTGCACGAGCATGCTCTGGCTGCGCGTTAGGTGGAACAATGCCCATACCCCAAGCGAGTCGAACCGCCGCGTTGACCTGTTGCGCGGCAACCATCGCCAACTGCCGACGGCTGCAGCCGAAGTTCATGCCAGGCTCGCCTCAGGCCACGCTGTTGCGGCACCGCATCGCGGCCCTGCAGGTCGTTGCGGCACTGGTTGGCGAGGGCGAACCCGAACTGCCTGCGTCCCGACTTGAGGCCAGTCTGGCGCTGATTCAATCGCTTATTCACCAAACCACGGTGGCGTGGGCGAAGCATACAACAGACTCCGCCATGTATCGGCGGCTCACCCCGATGATTGACGCGATGACCCTTGGCCTGAACACGCTGCAAGCGGCAATCGATGCAGACGCCAGGCGAGCGCGGTCGAAGAGGGGCGATGGCCAAGCCTCAAGTCCTCGGCGGCATTGGCATCTCGGCAGTGTCTACGTTATAATGGGACCATGCACAGCGCCGCGAGTCGGCGCTGTTTTCATGAGCGTTGCCAGGCGCGATCGGCGCCTTGGCAAGTAACGAGCCGCATTAGGAACACGCTGCGGCCGTCTTATCTGCACACCCAGCGAAAGGAATACATTATGTCAACTATCAATTGGTTTCCCGGCCACATGGCAAAGGCCCGCAACCAAGTCCAGAAAAAACTCAAGCAGGTCGACCTCGTACTTGAAATCGTCGACGCCCGAATTCCAGAGGCCAGCCGCAACCCGATGATGAATCAGATTATCGGCCAAAAGCCGCGCATTATGGTTCTCAACAAGCAGGACCTGGCTGATCCCCAAGCGACCGCGCGGTGGCTGCGTTACTACCAAGACCTCGGCTTTGCCGCGCTTGCGATCGACGCGCAACACGCCAAGCGGCTGACCCAGATTTCGGCCCTGGCGCGGCAGCTGATGGCGGCCAAGCTGGCCAAGCAAAAGGCGCGGGGCATCCGCAACCCAAGCCTTCGCGCGATGTGCATCGGCATCCCCAACGTCGGCAAGTCCACGGTGCTCAATCGCCTGGTCAAAAAAAACATCGCGGTGGTCGGCAATCGCCCCGGGGTCACTAAGAACCAGCAGTGGCTCAAGGTTGATGACAGCCTGGCACTGCTGGACACCCCCGGCATCTTGTGGCCGAAGTTCGATGACCAGCTGATTGGCCAAAAGCTCGCGCTGACCGGCGCCATCGCCGACTCGGTTTTCCAAGAGGACACGGTGGGGTTGTACGGCCTTGAGTTCTTCCAGTCGCATTACCCGGCCCAGCTGCGTCGCGCCTACCAACTGACGGCGGACGACATGACGCTGGCGGCGCCTGATCTGATGGTGCTTTTGGCCAAGAAGCTGGGCTTTGGCGAGAACTACAACCGCGCGGCCGAACGGGTGATTTTCGACGCGCGACAGGGCAAGTTCGGTCCGTTCACGCTGGAGGTGCCCGATGACAACGCTGAAGGCCTATAAGGACCTGCTGGCGGCAACGCCGGTTGACGACGCGGTGCTGGCGGCACTGGCCGCGGATCCGCGAGCCGGTGCCCAGCAGCTGTTGGTCCAGTACCACAGGCGGCAAGCCAAGGCGCAAGAGCAGGCGCAGGCCTTGCACAATCGCAGTCGCTTTGAGCGCGAACTTTGGCCGCGCTACCCGCACATCGCCGGCATCGACGAGGTCGGCCGCGGCCCCTTGGCTGGGCCGGTGGTCACCGCCGCGGTGATTCTGCCGCACGATTTTGCGCTGCCGGTCAACGACTCCAAGCAGCTGACCGCGCATGAACGCGCCGTGCTTTTTCCGCAAATTGTCTCGCAGGCGGTGGCCGTGAGCCTCGGCGTGGCGGATGCCCCGCGCATTGACCGCGAAAACATTTACCACGCCACTGAGCTCATCATGGGCGAGGCGGCGGCCAGCCTGCGGGTGCGACCGGATTACCTGCTAGTCGACGCGATGACCGTGCCGGGCGGCTGGCGTCAGCGCAAGTTGATCAAGGGGGATGCCAACTCCATCAGCATTGCCGCCGCCAGCATCGTCGCCAAGGTGGTGCGAGACCGCCTGATGCACATGTACGACGCCATCTACCCCGGCTACGACCTGATTCACAACGACGGTTACGGCACTGCCAAGCACCTCGCCGCGCTGGCGACGCTCGGCGTAACGCCGATTCACCGGCGCAGCTTCGCCCCGGTTCGCGACCAGGTCAAACGCCTTGGACTGCTGTAGCCGAACCGTTGCAAGCATGACTTGAACCGCCGCTTACCGGCGGTTTTTTCGCGTTTTGGCGTAATCTCCCGGTAAAGGGGGAAGGACGATGAACATTCGAGAACTGCTGGTTCACTGGCACCTGGCGATGCACACCAAGGCGTGGGCCAGCGAGCAGGTACTGTGGGAGGCCATTGCGGACAGGGGACTGACCGCGCTTGACGATGCGCGACAGCTGGCGGATGTGGCGGCGCTGGCGCCGCTGCAGCAGGCCTGGGCGGATCACGCGTGGCGTAACCAGGCCGCCACGCTCTACCGCACCCAACCGATGGTCACGCGCCTGGATGCGGCCTACCCGCCGCGACTGGCCGAAAGCAATCAGCCGCCTGCGGTCTTGTTTTACCAAGGCGACTGGGCGGTGCTGGCGCGGCTGAGCCTGGCGGTGGTCGGCTCCCGCCAGGCCGGCCGCTACACCCGCCAGGCCCTAGTTGAGCTGGGCCGGGAGCTGCCGGCGTTGACCGTTATCTCGGGCTTGGCCGCCGGGGCCGACAGCTTCGCTCACGAGTACGCTTTGAGCCGCGGCTGGCCGACGGTAGCGGTGGTAGCTAACGGGCTGGATCAGGTTTACCCGGCGGCCAATCGCAGCCTGCAGGCCGCGATCGCCCAGGCGGGACTTCTGGTCTCCGAATACCCGCTTGGCGTGTTGCCGGCGCCGTTTCGCTTCGTCGCGCGTAATCGCATCATTGCCGGGCTGGCCCATGGGGTGCTGGTCACCGAGGCGGCCGCCCATTCCGGCAGCCTGATCACTGCCAATTACGCGCTGCAAAACAATCGCGAGGTCTTTGCACTGCCCAACCGCGTCGGCGAGGCGCAAGGCGTGGGTACCAATGCGCTGATTCAGGCCGGGGCGAAGCTGGTTCAAACCGGCGCCGATTTGCTCGAGGAGTTGCAATTTTACCCTTAACATAGGTAGAAAAGCGGCCAATTGATTTGACAAAGTCCGAACGGATAGAATATGATAGCCTGTGTTTTTGAGCGGTCGAAAGCCGCGGGTGTTCAAACACGCCGGGTGCGAAAGCGCCGAAGCCTTGAGCAGTTTGCGAGCAGCTCGCTCACTGAAAGGAGGGCACACATGGCCACCAAGAATTTGGTCATTGTGGAATCGCCAGCAAAAGCTAAGACGATCGAGAAGTACCTCGGTCGCAATTACAAGGTCGTCGCCTCACTCGGGCACATTCGGGACCTGCCGAAAAGCCAGATGGGCATCGATTTTGATCACGACTACGAACCCAAATACATCTCCATTCGCGGCAAGGGTGATGTGATTAAGAACCTCAAGAAAGCCGCCAAGGGCGCCGACCACGTCTACCTCGCGGCCGATCCGGACCGTGAAGGTGAGGCCATCGCCTGGCACGTCAGCCACATTTTGGGGCTTGATCCGGCCGGCAACAACCGCGTGGTCTTCAACGAAATCACTAAGGACGCGGTCAAAAACGCATTCAAAACGCCGCGGGCCATCGACATGAACCTGGTCGACGCCCAGCAGGCGCGGCGCGTCTTGGATCGGTTGGTCGGCTACTCGATCAGCCCGCTTCTGTGGAAGAAGGTCAAGAAGGGCCTGAGCGCCGGTCGGGTGCAATCCGTCGCGCTGAAGCTGATCATCGATCGCGAAAACGAGATTCGCGCCTTCACCCCAGAGGAGTACTGGAGCCTCGATGCCGAGTTCAAGAAGGGTGCTAGCAAGAAGTTCGCCGCCAGCTTTTACGGCCTGAACGGCAAGAAGACGGCCCTGCCGAACAACGCTGCGGTGCAAGACGTACTGCAACAGATCGACAAGGCCAAGCCTTTTGCCATCACCAACGTGGTCAAGAAGGAACGCAAGCGCTTTCCGGCGCCGCCGTTCACCACCAGCTCGCTGCAGCAGGAGGCCAACCGCAAGCTGGGCTTCCCGGCGCGTAAGACCATGATGCTGGCCCAGCAGCTGTACGAAGGGATTAACCTCGGCGGCAAGCTCGGCACGGTCGGGCTCATCACCTACATGCGTACCGACTCGACGCGGGTCTCAAGCGTCGCCAAGACCGAGACCTCGCACTTCATCCACGAGCAGTACGGTGAGGCCTACGCGGCGGTCAAAATCCGCCAGGGCAAACTGCAAGAAGGCGCCCAAGACGCCCACGAGGCGATTCGCCCGACCAGCACCAACCGGACGCCTAAGAGCCTCGAGCCGGTGCTCGACAAGGACCAGATGCGGCTTTACAGCCTGATTTGGAGCCGCTTTGTCGCAAGCGAAATGACCCCGGCGGTGATCGACACCGTTCAAGTCACGCTGCAGCAAGGCGCCGCCACCTTCCGCGCCAACGGCAGCCAGACCAAGTTCGAGGGCTTCACCAAACTGTACGTCTCCAGCCGCGACGCCGACACCAAGGACAACCTGCTGCCGGAGCTTGAGGTGGGGGATGCGGCGACGTTGGTCAAAACCGACCCGGCGCAGCACTTCACCCAGCCGCCAGCGCGGTTCTCCGAGGCCAACCTGGTCAAGGCGCTTGAAGAAAACGGCGTCGGGCGGCCGAGTACCTACGCCCCGACCATCGAAACCATCAAGAAGCGCTACTACGTCAAGATCACGGCCAAGCGCTTCGAGCCGACCGAGCTTGGCGAAATCGTCAACGACCTGATCACCAAGTTCTTCCCGGACATCGTCGACATCAAGTTCACCGCCAAGGTCGAAGGCGAGCTCGACAGCATCGAAACCGGCAAGGTCGCCTGGGTCCCGGTCATCGACCAGTTCTACAAGCCATTCGCCAAGGAAGTTGCCCATGCCGAGGAAGGCATCAAGAAGATTCAGATCAAAGACGAACCCGCCGGTTTTGACTGCGACATCTGCGGGGCCCCGATGGTGATCAAGCTCGGTCGCTTCGGCAAGTTCTACGCCTGCTCCCGCTTCCCGGATTGCCGCAACACCAAGGCCATCGTCAAGGAAATCGGCGTGGTCTGCCCGAAGTGCGGCAAGGGTCAGATCGTCGAGCGCAAGTCCAAGCGCAACCGCGTCTTTTACGGCTGTGACCGCTACCCGGACTGCGACTTCGTGTCCTGGGACAAGCCGGCCGGGCGCGATTGCCCGGTTTGCGGCCACTACCTGGTCGAAAAGAAGCTGCGCGGCGGCCGCCAGATCGTCTGCCCGAACAACGACTACAAAGAAGCCGTTCAAAAGTAGGCCGCACCGGCCATCACAGCGACTCGCCTGACGAGTCGATTGGAGGAAATCATGCCAAAAGTCAACGTCATCGGCGCCGGGCTTGCCGGCAGTGAGGCCGCGTGGCAAATCGCCAACGCCGGCGTCGACGTCACGCTTTACGAGATGCGCCCGGTCAAGTCGACGCCGGCGCATCACACCGCCAACTTTGCGGAGCTGGTTTGCACCAACTCCCTACGCGCCAACGGCCTGGAAAACGCCGTCGGGTTGCTCAAAGAGGAGATGCGGCGCCTGAATTCCGTCATCATGCAGGCCGCCGATGCGACCGCGGTGCCGGCCGGCGGCGCTTTGGCCGTCGACCGCGAGCCGTTTGCCGAGTTGGTGACGGCCAAGCTGCGGCAGCATCCCCGCATCACCGTGGTGGCCGAAGAGCTCACGGATTTTCCGGCCGGCATCACGGTGGTCGCGACCGGACCGCTGACGGCCGACGCTTTGGCCGAGCGCATTCAGGCACTGAACGGGGCGGAGGGGCTGCACTTCTTCGACGCCGCGGCGCCGATTCTTGACGCCAACTCGATTGACATGACCAAGGTCTACAAGAAGTCGCGCTACGATCGCGGCGAGGCGGCTTACCTGAACTGCCCGATGACGCGCGACGAGTTCTACGCCTTCCAGGAGGCCTTGGTCACCGCCGAGGCCGCCACTGGCCACGGCTTCGAGGACCTCACCGTGTTTGAGGGGTGCATGCCCATCGAGGTGATGGCCCAGCGTGGGCCTCGGACCATGCTCTTTGGGCCGCTCAAGCCGGTGGGGCTCGCCGATCCCAAGACCGGGCGCGATCCCTATGCCGTGGTGCAGCTGCGCCAGGACAACGCGGCGGCCAGCCTGTACAACATCGTGGGCTTTCAGACGCACCTCAAGTGGGGCGAGCAAAAGCGTGTGTTTCGCATGATTCCGGGACTTGAAAACGCCGAGATCGTGCGGTACGGCGTCATGCACCGCAACACGTACATGAACTCGCCTGAGGTGCTACGCGCGACCTACGAAAGCACTAAGCAGGCCGGACTGTTCTTTGCCGGCCAGATGACCGGGGTTGAAGGCTACGTCGAATCCGCCGCGAGCGGTCTGTTGGCCGGCCAAAACGCGGCGCGGCTGGCGCTTGGCCTGACTCCGCGGGTGTTCCCCGAAACCACGGCGATCGGTTCGATGGCCCATTACATCACCCACACAAGCGCCGCTCACTTCCAGCCGATGAACGCGAACTTCGGCATCATGCCGCCGCTTGCCACGCGCATCAAGGACAAGCGTGAGCGCAACCGGACGCTGGCCAACCGCGCGTTGGCCGACTTGGCCGCGTTCACGGAATAACGGATTGACGGGGCCAAGCAACTGCTTGGTCCCGTCGTTGCGTTGACCCGATTGTTGCGTTGACCTGAAAGGAGGGGTTCGATGGATCAGATCAAGCAATTCATGCAGTACCTTTTGGTCGAGCGACAGTACTCCGCGGAGACCAAGAAGGCCTACGAGGAAGACATCACCGATTTTCAAGAATTTCTGCAGGCTAACGGCGGCTTCACCAACTTCAACGCCGTCGACGAGCTGGATGTGCAGACCTACCTCGGCAGCCTCGCCGAGCGCGACTTGGCCCGGGCCAGCGTGGCCCGGAAGCTGTCATCCCTGCGCAGTTTTTACCGCTACTTGATTCGGGTGGGTGAGGCCAAGGTCGACCCCTTCGAGGCGGTGGAAACGCGCAAGAGCCACCACCACCTGCCCGATTTCTTCTACGAGGCGGAGATTCAGGAGCTGTTCGCCGCGGTAGCCGGGCCGACGCCGCTGGATCAGCGCAATCAGGCGCTGCTCGAGGTGCTGTACGGCACCGGCATCCGGGTCAGCGAATGCGCCAACCTCACGCTGGATCAGCTGGACTTTGACCTTGAGCTGATGCTGGTTCACGGCAAGGGGAACAAGGACCGCTACGTGCCCTTCGGCGGCTACTGCAAAAAGGCCTTGCTGCGCTACCTGGACGACGGCCGGCCGACGCTCATGGCCAAGCTCGACCGGGTTCACGACCGCGTGTTCGTCAGCCAGCACGGCCGCCCGATCACGTCTCGGGGCATCGAGTACGTGCTGGATCAGGTGGTCCAAAAAACCAGCCTGACCGGCGGCATTCACCCGCACATGCTGCGGCACAGTTTTGCCACCCACATGCTCGACCACGGCGCCGACCTGCGAACCGTCCAGGAGCTTTTGGGTCACGCCAGCCTTTCCACCACGCAGATTTACACGCACATGACCACTGCCCACCTCAAGGCGGATTACCTGAAGCACTTTACCGAGCATAATTAGGGCCAGGGGCTGAGGTACAACCCGTGCCGGCCTGCTAAACTAGGCATTAGTCAAATTTGGTCAAAAAGGAGTCTAAACATGACAACAATCGCAGCAGTACGCAAGAACGGCCACACCGCCATCGCCGGTGATGGTCAGGTCACCCTCGGCGAGAAGGTGATTATGAAGGGCAACGCGCAGAAGGTTCGGCGCATTTATGACGGCAAAGTTGTGATTGGGTTTGCCGGCGGCGTCGCCGATGCCTTCACCCTGCAGGAGTGGTTCGAAAAAAAGCTGGAGAACCACGCCGGCAACCTGCGCCGCGCGGCAGTCGCTCTGGCCCAGGACTGGCGCAAGGACCCGACGCTTCAAAAGCTTGAGGCGATGATGATCGTGATGGATGAGTCCGACCTGCTTTTGGTCTCCGGCTCCGGCGAGGTGATCGATCCCGATGATGACGTCGTCGCAATCGGCTCCGGTGGTAACTACGCCCAGGCCGCGGCGATGGCCATGATTCAGCACACCGACATGGCCGCCGCCGACATCGCCAAGGCCGCCATCGACATCGCGGGGTCGATTGACATTTTCACCAACCACAACATCCGCGTCGAATCCTTCTAGGAGGCCCTTATGACTAAAACACCCAAGCAGATTGTCGAAGCACTCGATCAGTACGTCATCGGGCAAAGCGAGGCCAAACGCGCCGTCGCCGTGGCGCTGTACAACCGCTACCGGCGCATGCAGCTTTCGGCCCAGATGCAACAAGACATCACCCCGAAGAACCTGCTGATGATCGGCCCCACCGGGGTCGGTAAAACCGAAATCGCCCGGCGGTTGGCCAAAATTGTCAACGCGCCGTTCGTCAAGGTCGAGGCCACCAAGTTCACCGAGGTCGGCTACGTCGGCCGCGACGTGGAGTCGATGGTGCGTGACCTCGCCGATGTCGCGGTGGCGATGCAGGAGCAGGCCGCCTTCAGCAAGGTTCGCGGCCGCGCCGAGCGCGAGGCAAACAAGCGGCTGGTGCGGCTGTTGGTGCCGGCCATCAAGAAGGAAAAGAAGTCGACCAACCCGATGGCCGACATGATGAGCATGCTCCAAAACCTTCAAAGCGGCGCGGATCCACAGCCGCAGGCGCCGCAAGAGGAGCTAACCGACGAGATTCGCAACCAGCGCCTGACCGTCGCCGAGCAGCTCGACCGGGGGCTGCTTGAAGACCGCGAGCTGACCGTCGCCGTCGCCGATGAGAAAAAACCCAACGGCGGCAACGACATGTACGGCCAGATGGGTATCGACCTCAGCGAGACGCTGGGCGCGATGATGCCCAAAAAGCGCGTCGAACGCACGATGACCGTCAAGGAGGCGCGTGAGGTCTTCATCCGCGAGGAAAGCGATAAGCTGGTTAACCACGCAGACATTTACCACGACGCGATTGAGGCGGCGGAGAACAACGGCATCATCTTCATCGACGAAATCGATAAGATCGCCGCCGGCGACAAGCACAACTCCGGTGAGGTCTCGCGCGAAGGCGTTCAGCGCGACATTTTGCCGATTGTCGAAGGCTCTCAGGTGTCGACCAAGTACGGTCCGCTGAACACGGACCACGTGCTGTTCATCGGCTCCGGGGCCTTTGCCACCGCCAAGCCTTCCGACCTGATTGCCGAGCTGCAGGGCCGCTTTCCAATTCGCGTCGAGCTCAAGGACCTGACGCAAGACGATTTTGTTCGCATTCTCACCGAGCCGGACAACGCCTTGGTCAAGCAGTACATCGCGTTGATTCGCACCGATGGGGTGAAGCTGACCTTCACCAAGGAGGCGATCGAGCGCATCGCCGCCATTGCGATTCGCGTCAACCACGACACTGACAACATCGGGGCCCGGCGGCTGGCCACCATCCTCGAGAAGCTGCTCGAAGACGTGCTGTACGAGGGTCCGGACATGCAGATGGGGGACATCACCGTGACGGAGAAGTACGTCAACGACAAGGTCGGCAACATTGCGGCCGACAAGGACATGACCCGCTTCATCCTGTAAGCCAGAACCGTCGCCTTCGGGTGGCGGTTTTTTGGTGCCTGAGGCCGCCCGGTTGAATGAAAAGCGCTGTCATGGTATAAAAGAGAGGCACGGCCGCCCGGTTCGCCTGGAGGCTTAGACCTACACACAAAGGAAGATATCATCATGGTAACCTTAACGAACGATTTTTTGACCGCTACGCTTGATCCGCACGGGGCGGAGCTGGTGAGCCTGGTCGATAACCACGCCAAGCACGAGTACATCTGGCAGGCCGACCCGGCCGTGTGGCAGCGCCACGCCCCGGTGCTTTTTCCCATTGTCGGGGCCTTGAAGGACAAGACCTATCGCTACGCCGGCCAGGAATACCACATGGGGCAGCACGGCTTTGCGCGTGATCTGACCTTCGCCGTCGTGGCCCAGACCGAAACAAGGGTCACCTTTGAGCTGACCGACACGGCAACGACACGCGCCATCTACCCGTTTGCCTTCAAGTTTCAGATCACCTTCACGCTTGAAAACAACACGCTGAGCGTGGCCTATCACGTCCAAAACCCGGCCCAAGACGCACCGCTGTACTTCTCCGTCGGCGGTCACCCGGGTTTTGTGGTGCCGATGACCGAAGACACCGCCTTCACCGATTACTACCTGTCCTTTGCCCCACGCAAGTCCCGGGTTCAGATTCCGCTGGCCGGCGGCGCCATCGATTACGCCCACCGGACGCTGGCTGCCACGGACACCAACCTGCAGCTGGACCGCGAGTTCTTCAAGAACGACGCGGCGATTTACCAGCTGACCGGTAAGAACACCTTCTCGATTCGCTCCGAGAAAACCACGCGCGGGGTTGACCTGACCGTCACCGACGCCCAGTTCATGGGGGTGTGGAGCCCGTACACCGACGCCGCAACCTTTGTGTGTCTCGAGCCTTGGTGGGGCATTGCTGACACCACCGACACGAATCAGGAGCTGACCGACAAGCTGGGCATCAACCGCCTGGCGCCGGGCGAGACCTTCGACCACGGCTACGACATCACGATTCACTGAACAAAAAAATCACCCCGCGGGGTGATTTTTTAGTGGCTGGGTTATTTGGCCTGACGCCTGCGTCGCAGGATCTGACCGAGGCCGAAGGGCACCATGTTCTCCTTGCCGGCCTTGATTCGCGCGAAATTGTCCTTGTGACGAATCATGAACAGCACCCAGATGCCAAAGCAGACCACCGTCAGCGGCCAGTCATGCATGAACAAGGAGCCGATGGTGACGATGGCCATACCCAGCGTCGAGGCGATGCTGACCATCGAGGTGAGCAGCACCAGTGAGATGAACACGACGCAGGCAAAGGCGAAAAACAGCGGCGAGTAGGCCAGGCAGATGCCGGCTGAGGTGGCCACGGCTTTGCCGCCCTTGAAGCCGATGAAAATCGAAAACGCGTGGCCGAATACCGCGGCCAGCCCGACGAGCAGCACCCACCAATGCGGTGTGATGCCAAACAGCGCCGGTAGGCTGGCCCCAAGCGTCCCCTTCAGGATGTCCATTGCCAAGACCACCGTCCCCCCGATTGGTCCAAGCACTCGGTAGGCGTTAGTGGTGCCGATGTTGTGCGACCCGCTGGCGCGAATATCCTTGTGGAAGAAGCCGCGCCCAATCCACACGCCGCTTGGAATCGAGCCAATCAGGTAGGCGAGGACAAAACAGATTGCAAGTTTCATGATTCAGGTCCTTTCTGGTGGAACACGGCCGCGTCAAGCCGCATTGTGATGCTGGCCCGGGGGTGGCCATCGAGCATCAGGTCGCCTTCGATGCGCCCGGTGTCGACAAAGCCCAGCTTGTGGTAGACGTGCTGGGCTCGGGGGTTGAAGTCAAAGGCGTCAAGCGTCAGAGCGGCCAACCCAAGCGGTCCAAAGGCGTAAGCACAGGCCAGGTGCAGCGCCTCATAGCCACTGCCTTGTCCGGTGGCGTCATCGGCGATCAGCACACGCAGGTTGCAGCTGTTGGCCGCCGCGTCGTACTGGTTAAGGACCACCTCACCGATCACTTGCGCGTCAAGGACGACCGCCCAGTCGAGGCGACCGTCTGCCTGGCTGCGGGTGGCGTACCAGTCGGTGATGCGCCGCCGCTCCTCGGTACTCGCCACGAAGCGTTCGGCGGCTTTGGGCCAGTGACTCAAGGCGCCGGTGTAAAGGTTGACCATGGGCTGGCTCAGAATCTCAAGCATTCGCGGTGCATCGGCCGCGGTGAAGGCTCGAAGCGAGAGCCGCGGTCCCCCAAGTGTCGGTTTGATGAGGAAGTTAGCCATCGGGGTACTCCTTTCGTCTCAGTTCCTCCAGTTTACCATTTTTTGACGGATGGCGAAATGACGCGTAGAATAGATGCCTTGAACAGGCGTTCGGGTTACGACCACCGGCCACTGGCGGCAAAAAAGCTTTCATTCCGGCGGTTGGCTGGTGTATTGTAGTGAGAGTTAGATTCAAAAAGGAGCACATCATGGCGAAAGCAAGTGACACTTACACAGATTCATCGATCCAGGTGCTGCACGGCCTGGAAGCCGTGCGTAAGCGGCCGGGGATGTACATCGGCTCAACCGACGCACGGGGCCTTCACCACCTGGTATACGAAATCGTCGACAATGCCGTCGACGAGGCGCTGGCAGGCTTTGGGGACATCATCAAGGTCACCATCCACCAAGACAATTCGATTACCGTCGTCGACCACGGGCGGGGCATGCCGACGGGGATGCACGCATCGGGCAAGCCGACTATTGAGGTGATCTTGACGGTGCTGCACGCCGGTGGGAAGTTCGATCAGAATTCCTACAAGACCTCCGGTGGCCTGCACGGGGTCGGTTCAAGCGTGGTTAACGCGCTGAGCGAGCGGCTGACTGTGCGGGTGGTCCGCGACAAGCAGGCCTTTGTCGAGCACTTCATCAACGGCGGCCATCCCGACGGTGGGTTGGAGAAGCTAGGGAAGGTCAACGAGCCCAACGGCACGACCGTCACCTTCAAGCCCGACCCGACCATTTTCACCACCACGACCTACTCGTTCGACACGCTGGCAGAGCGGCTGCGCGAGTCGGCCTTTTTGCTCAAAAATATTGCGATTACGCTGGCCGATGAACGCACCGGTCGCGTCGAGACCTACCACTACCCGGACGGGCTGGTCAGCTTCGTCAAGTACCTCAACGAGGACCGCGACACCGTCTCGCCGGTGTTCAACTTCGAGGGCGAAAAAGACGGTGTGGTGGTCGATTTTGCCGGCCAGTATAACGACGGCTACTCGGAAAACACCATCAGCTTCGTCAACAACGTGCGAACCGGCGACGGCGGCACCCATGAGGCGGGGATGCGCAGCGCCTTGACCAAGGCCTTCAATGACTTCGCGCGGAAGGTGAACCTGCTCAAGGACAAGGACAAAAACCTCGAGGGCTCCGACGTGCGAGAGGGGCTGGCCGCGGTGCTGGCGGTTCGGATTCCGGAAGAGATTCTGCAGTTCGAGGGTCAAACCAAGGGCAAGCTCGGGACCCCTCAGGCTCGCGCGGTGGTCGACGCCGTGATCTACGAGAAAATGAGTTTCTGGCTGATGGAAGGCGGCGAGGCCGCCCAGGAACTGGTGCGCAAGGCAATCAAGGCCAGAGAGGCCAGAGAGGCCGCGCGGAAGGCCCGAGACGATTCCCGCACCGGCAAGCGCAAGAAGAAGGACCAGGGGCTTTTGTCCGGCAAGCTAACCCCGGCGCAAAGCAAGAACGCCAAGAAAAACGAGCTGTACCTCGTCGAGGGGGATTCCGCCGGCGGCTCCGCCAAGCAAGGCCGCGACCGTAAGTTCCAGGCCATCCTACCGCTGCGGGGGAAAGTACTGAACACTCAAAAGGCCAAGCTGGCCGACATCGTGAAGAACGAGGAGATCAACACGATGATTTACACCATCGGCGCCGGCGTCGGCGCCGAGTTCGACCTGGCCGCCGCCAACTACGACAAGGTCATCATCATGACCGATGCCGATACCGACGGGGCCCACATCCAGATTCTGCTGCTGACCTTCTTTTACCGCTACATGCGCCCCTTGATGGATGCCGGCAAGGTCTACATCGCCTTGCCACCTTTGTACCGGCTGCAAAAAGGCAAGGGCGCAGGCGTCAAGATTGCCTACGCCTGGACCGATGAGGAGCTGGAAAAAGAAACCAAGAAGATGGGCAAGGGTTACACTCTGACGCGCTTCAAGGGGCTGGGCGAGATGAACGCCGATCAGCTGTGGGAAACCACGATGAACCCGGAGACGCGCACCCTGATTCGGGTGCGGGTCGAAGACGGCGCCTTGGCCGAGCGGCGCGTCACCACCCTGATGGGCGATCGCGTCGAGCCGCGGCGCGACTGGATTGAGGCCAACGTCGATTTTGACATGGACGATGACGGGTCAATCATGGAGACTAAGACCGCCGATCACACCGACATGCAGTTCGGGGTCAAGCAGATCAAATCGCAGCTGTCGAAGAAAGGAAAGTGAGCATGGCTAACCAGATTCAAGACATGACGCTTGAAGACGTCATGGGCGAACGCTTCGGCCGCTATTCGAAGTACATCATCCAAGAACGCGCGTTGCCCGATGTGCGAGACGGCCTCAAGCCCGTGCAGCGGCGCATTCTTTACGCGATGAACCAGGATGGCAACACCTTTGACAAGGGGTTTCGCAAGTCGGCCAAGTCCGTCGGGAACGTCATGGGTAACTTTCACCCGCACGGCGACTCGTCGATTTACGAGGCGATGGTGCGGCTGTCTCAGGACTGGAAGCTGCGCGAACCGCTGATTGAGATGCACGGCAACAACGGCTCAATGGATGGTGATCCACCGGCCGCCATGCGTTACACTGAAGCCCGGCTGTCCAAAATCGCCGGTGAGCTGCTCAAAGACATCGACAAGGGCACCGTCGACATGGTACTGAACTTCGATGACACAACCGAGGAGCCGACG
The DNA here is from genome assembly GCF_025490915.1 of Lacticaseibacillus parakribbianus. Lineage (GTDB taxonomy): Bacteria > Bacillota > Bacilli > Lactobacillales > Lactobacillaceae > Lacticaseibacillus > Lacticaseibacillus parakribbianus. Next base: position 131,735 of record NZ_JANQBA010000001.1, read on the forward strand.
GTGCTCCCAGCGGCCTTTCCCAACCTGCTGGTCAACGGTGCGACCGGGATCTCGGCCGGCTACGCGACGGAGATTCCGCCGCACAACCTGCGCGAGGTGATCAACGCCTTGTTGTACCTGATGAAGCACCCAGACGCCGCTCTCACTGACCTGATGAAATTCGTTCAGGGCCCGGATTTTCCCACCGGCGGCATCATCCAGGGCGTGGCCGGCATTCGCCAGGCCTATGAAACCGGCCGCGGCAAGATTGTGGTTCGGGCCCGGACGCACATCGAGGACCTGCGCGGCGGCAAGCAGCAGATTGTCATCACCGAGCTGCCTTACGAGGTCAACAAGGCGCTGCTGGTCAAGAAAATCGACGAGCTGCGCCTCAACAAAAAGGTCGACGGCATCGCCGAGGTCCGAGACGAATCCGACCGCTTCGGGCTCTCCGTTGTGATTGAGCTGAAGAAGGAGGCCAATGCCGACGGGATTTTGACCTACCTGTTCAAAAACACCGACCTGCAGATCAACTACTCCTTCAACATGGTCGCCATCGCCGACATGAAGCCTCGCCAGCTGGGGCTGGCACCGATGCTTGAGGCTTACCTCAAGCACCGCCGCGAGGTGATCACCCGTCGCACCCAGTTCGACCTCCAAAAGGCCCAGGCCAGACAGCACATCGTGGCCGGCTTGATCAAGATGCTCTCGATTCTGGATCAGGTGATCCACACCATTCGCCACAGCGCCGACAAGGCCGACGCCAAAAAGAACTTGGTCGCCCAGTACGACTTTTCGGTGGCCCAGGCGGAAGCCATTGTGTCCCTGCAGCTTTACCGCCTGACCAACACGGACATCACGGCGCTTGAGGCGGAGGCCGCGGCCCTGGCCAAGTCAATCGCCGAGTACCAGGAAATCCTGGCCAACCCAACCGCCCGAGACGCCGTCATCGAACAGGAGCTCGCCGCCATCGCCAAGACTTACGGCAACGACCGCAGCTCGAGCATCGAATCGGAAATCGAAACCCTCGAGGTCGACACCACCGTGGTGGTCGCAGACGAGCGCGTGATGGTGCTGGTGTCGCGCGACGGCTACTTGAAGCGCAGCTCGCTGCGCAGCTTCCAGGCGGTGGCCGCGGCCGACAACGGACTCAAGGCCAACGACTTTTCGCTATTCGAACAGGAAATGAGCACCTTGGATCACCTGTACATTTTCACCAGCGCCGGCAACGTCGTCTACCGCCCGGTTCACGAAATCGCCGACCAGCGCTGGAAAGACGCCGGCGAGCACCTGAGTCAAACCGTCGGCATTGACCCCAATGAGCACGTGGTGGCCGCCTTTGGCCTCCAGAGTCTGGACACACCGGGCAACTTCGTCTTGGGCTCAACCGACGGCTACATCAAGCAAGTGGCCCTGGCCGACCTGCAGCCGCAGCGCAACTACAAGAGCCGGCCGATGGTGGCCATGAAGCTCAAGGCCACGACCGCGACGGTGACAGATGTCTACTTCGTGGCGCCGGACAGCCAGCAGACCGTCTTTGTGGCGACCAATCGCGCCTACGGTCAGCAGTTCCCGCTGGCCGAGGTCAGCCTGATCGGGGCCCGGGCGACCGGTGTCAAGAGCATGGACCTCAAAGACGGCGACCAAGTCGTGAATTACATTTTAGCCAACGATCCCGAACAAACCGAGGTCGGCATCGTGACCCAGCGCGGCGCCTTCAAGAAGATGAAGCTCAAGGAGATGGGGTTGGGGACCCGGGCAAGGCGCGGCCTGATGATTCTGCGCGAGCTCAAGCGCGATCCGCACCGCATCGTCGCCATGCGTGAGGTGAAGCCGGACACGCTGCTACAGGTCCTGACCGCAACCGACCAAGTCTGTGAAATTCGCCCGGCCGATTATCCGGCAGGGGACCGTTACTCCAACGGTTCTTTTGTTATCGACACGGACGTTGATGGCAAGCCGGTCTATGTCCATCAAACCCAGGTACCGACCCCACCAACGGACTGAGCGGCGCCGCCGGTCTTTGTGAAAAACGTTTTCTGTTATATAACGAAATCGTCAAATCTGTACTATCACACAGTGTGCTCTCAACCGCTTACACGAGTGGCGAGGGGCACATCTTTTTTCGCTGAATTTGTGAACTATTTAGCGAACTATCGGGTCAACGTCTTGTGGCGAAAGCGATTCATGCCCCAAAAAGACGGGAAAGAAAGTGCTTGCATAAGACCTGTGACGTGTTATACTAAGAATGTAAAATCTGTGATATGAAATCAACATTAGGAGGCTACACAGATGAAGCAGTTAGACAAGACTGACATCAAGACCTACTGGGAAGGCTTTAACGGTGGGGACTGGCAGGACGAGATCAACGTTCGCGATTTCATCCAGCACAACCTGACCCAATACAACGGCGACGAATCATTCCTCGCCGGCCCAACCGAGGCAACGACGACCCTCAACAACCAGGTGCTGAACCTGAAGAAGAAGGAACGCGAAGTTGGCGGCGTGCTTGATGCCGACACCAACGTGGTTGCCACGATTACCAGCCACGGCCCTGGCTACCTGAACAAGGACCTCGAAACCATCGTGGGTCTGCAAACCGACAAGCCGCTCAAGCGTGCCTTCATGCCATTCGGTGGGATTCGCATGGCCGAAGATGCCCTTGAAGCTTACGGCTACAAGCCAGATCCTGAGATGCACAAGATCTTCACCGCCTACCACAAGACGCACAACCAAGGGGTCTTTGATGTTTACACCCCTGACATGCGTAAGGCGCGTCACTACAAGATCGTCACCGGTCTGCCGGATGCTTACGCGCGTGGCCGCATCGTTGCTGACTTCCCACGGATTGCCATCTACGGGATCGACAAGCTGATGGCCGAGAAGTTCAAGGACTTCAACAACACCGGCGACGGTGAGATGACCGATGATATCATTCGCCTGCGCGAACAGATCAACGATCAGTACAAGGCGCTGAATGACATCAAGAAGATGGCCGCAAGCTACGGCTACGACATCTCCAAGCCTGCGACCAACGCTCAGGAAGCCATCCAGTGGATCTACTTCGGCTACCTGGCCGCCGTTAAGACCCAAAACGGTGCCGCGATGTCCGTCGGCCGCATCGATACCACCATCGATGCCTTCATCGAACGCGACATGAAGCGCGGTCTGCTGACCGAAGAGAAGGCGCAAGAATTCATCGACCACTTGGTCATGAAGCTGCGCATGGTTCGCTTCATCCGCACCGAAGAGTACAACTCCCTGTTCTCCGGCGACCCAATCTGGGCAACGCTGTCCCTGGGCGGTGTTGGCTTTGACGGTCGTCACCACATCACGAAGACTGCGTTCCGCTTCCTGAAGACGCTTGACAACATGGGCGCCGCCCCGGAACCGAACATCACGTTGCTTTGGTCCGACCTGCTGCCGGCCGGCTTCAAGCGTTACGCGACCGAGGTTTCGATCACGAGCTCCACGATCCAGTACGAAAACGATGACCTGATGCGCAACGAATGGGGAACGGACTACTACGGCATCGCTTGCTGTGTCTCCGCTCAGCCTATCGCCGGGGGCGTTCAGTTCTTCGGTGCCCGTGCTAACCTGGCCAAGGCCATCCTTTACGCCATCAACGGCGGGATGGATGAAATCGGCGAGACCCAAGTTGGTCCTGAAACCGAGCCAATCAGCTCCGACGTGATCGACTACGACGAATTCATGAAGAAGTTCGACATTCAGGCCGGCTGGCTGGCTGACGTTTACGTCAACGCCCTGAACGCGATTCAGTACATGCACGACAAGTACTACTACGAATCCGCTCAGCTCGCCCTGAAGAACACGCGCCTCGACTACACCTTCGCCACCGGGATCTCCGGCTTCTCCCACGCCGTTGACTCCATCTCCGCGATCAAGTACGGTAAGGTTCACCCAATCCGTGACGAAAAGGGCGTTGCCGTCGACTTCGAAGTTGAAAACGACGACTACCCACGCTACGGTAACAACGACGACCGTGCCGACAACATCGCCAAGTGGCTAATCAAGTACTTCTACAACAAGATGAACACGCACCACCTGTACCACGGTGCTAAGCTGTCCACCTCTGTTTTGACCATCACTTCCAACGTGGTTTACGGCAAGAACACCGGGACGACCCCTAACGGCCGCAAGCGCGGCCTGCCGTTCTCGCCTGGTGCCAACCCGGCTTACGGTGCTGAAAAGAACGGTGCCTTGGCTTCCCTGATGTCCACTGCGAAGATTCCGTACCACTACGCAACCGATGGGATCTCCAACACGTTCGGTGTGACCCCGAACACGCTGGGCCACGACGACGAGACGCGCAAGACCAACTTGGTCAACATGATCGACGGCTACATGGCCAACAACGGCATGCACCTGAACATCAACGTCTTCAACAAGGAAACCTTGATCGATGCCCAGAAGCACCCAGAAGAATACCCAACCTTGACCGTTCGGGTGTCCGGCTACTGCGTCTACTTCGCAGACCTGACCAAGGAACAGCAAGACGACGTTATCTCCCGGACCTTCTTCGAAGAGATGTAGTCAGCGGTTACAGTCATGCACTAGCGAAACGGGAGCCCATGGCTCCCGTTTTGTCCAGAGGCGGCAAAGCCTTGCCGCTTGTGGTCAAAACCGGCCGCCGCCGCGGCAACCAGAAATGGAGGACAAACGATGAAATTAGTCGATAACAGCAATCCGCTGAACATTTTGGATCAGGTGGGACTTGAACCGGAGGGGCCGGTCAAGGGGTACGTTCACTCCGTCGAAAGCTTCGGTTCCGTCGATGGCCCTGGCATTCGCTTTGTCATCTTCTTGCAAGGGTGCCGGATGCGCTGCCAGTACTGCCACAATCCCGACACTTGGAACATCGGTGTCGGCGACGAAATGACCGCCGACGAGCTCTTGGACGACTGCCAGCGCTACCGCGCGTTTTGGGGTGAAGACGGCGGGTTGACCTGTTCTGGCGGTGAGTCCTTGGTTCAGATTGATTTTCTGCTCGATCTGTTCACCAAGGCCAAGGCGCGTGGTATCAGTACGTGTCTCGACACCTCGGGCAACCCGTTCACGCGCAGTGAGCCGTGGTTCTCAAAGTTCAAGCAGCTGATGGCCGTCACCGACATTTCATTGGTCGACATCAAGCACATCAACTCGGCCGAGCACAAGAAGCTGACCGGCTTTGGCAACGAGAACATTCTGGATATGATTCAGTGGATGTCGGCTAACCACTGCGACATGTGGATTCGCCACGTTCTGGTGCCGGAACGCACCGACGACGATCACTACCTCGCCGAGCTTGGGGACTACATCAAGACGCTAAATAATATTCAAAAAGTTGAGGTGCTCCCGTACCACACGCTCGGGGTCAAGAAGTACCACGAGCTGGGCATCACGTACCCGCTTGAGGGCATCGAGCCACCGACTGCGGCGCGGATTAAGAACGCCGAGGCGCTGCTTCACACCGCCGACTACACCGCCTGGAAGAGCTGGCGTCCAGCAAAGTAAGCCCATCCAACTTTTAGAAATGATAAGGAGACGCAAATTTAGGTTGCGTCTCCTTTTTAGTTATCTTATTATTAAGTGAGAAGTTTCATTTAATAAAAGCGCGAGAACCGCGCAAGAAGAGGGCCCAATGATGAAGACTAAGCAGGACAGCATTTTTTCTTCCAAGACATTGTCGTATTTCCTCCAGCTTGCCGAAACCATGAATTACACGCAGGCGGCGCAGCTCCTTGGCATCACCCAGCCGGCATTGACACAGCAGATCAAGAAGCTGGAGCGAACCGTTGGGGCACCGCTTTTCTACTCTGTCGGCAAGAAGCTGCACCTCAGCGACGCCGGCCGCACAATGCTTGCGGCCACGCACAACATTTACGATGTGCTCAACCGGGCGACCGACGAGATTCAGCAGGCCAGCAACGCCAACACGGGGGTGATTCGCGTCGGACTTTTGGCTTCCGTCGAAGACTCCGCGTTCACCGGGTTCATCTCCGATTACTACCTGGACAACCCCGAGGTGCAGGTGGTATTGCTCAACATGACCCGCCACGAAATTTGGGAACACCTCAAAAATAATCAAATCGACCTGGCCATCATGTACCTGCCAGATGACACCATCAAAAACTGGAAGCCTTACGAGTCGCGGCGCATCGTTGAGGAGCAGCTGCTGTTTTTGCACCACAGCGAGAAGCTGGCCAAGCGCAAGCGGGTCCACTTCAACGACACCATCGAGAACCCGTGGGTGACGTACCCGGAGTCCTACTTCCTCAGCCACATTCTCAAGGAAGCTTACAAGAATCAGATGGTCGACTACCCACAGTGCGTCGCCCAGTTCACCACGCCGTACCAGATCACGCAGTTTCTTAACCGCACCGGGGTCAACACGGCACTGCCAAACTCCTTTTACCAGGCGCATCAGGAGCAGATTCACGCCTACGCGGTTGCCTTTGATCCGGCAATCAGCTTCGAGCTAGCCTTCGTCTACCGCAAGGGCAAGGACGAAATCCCGCGGGTTGCCCAGTTTTTGGAGGGCTTTGACCGCTACTTGGAGACCAAAGATTACCTGTCGCGGGTGGCCGAGAACCGTGTTAAACTGAATGAGTAAGAACTGACAATTACAAGGGAGATCGAAACATGACGACATTGATTTTTGGCCACCAAAACCCCGACACCGACGCGTTGACGAGTGCCATCAGCTTTGCTGAATTCCAGCGTCAGCTCGGTAACACCGACGTCGAGGCGGTGGCACTGGGCGAACCGAACGACGAGACGAAATTCGTCCTGGACTACTTCAAACAGACGGCACCGCGCGTGATCAAAACCGCGGCGAACGAAACCGACACCGTGATGCTGGTGGATCACAACGAGCCTCAGCAAAGCGTCGCCGACATCAAGGATGTGACCGTTGCGGCCGTGGTTGACCACCACCGCATCGCCGGTTTCGAAACCGCGGCACCGCTGTACTACCGGGCGGAACCCGTTGGCAGCACCAACTCGATTATCTACGAGCTGTTCCAAGAGAAGCACTTCACCATTGCGACGCAGCTGGCAGGGCTGATGGCCAGCGGTATCATCTCAGACACCTTGCTGTTGAAGAGCCCAACCACCACGAAGCTTGAACGGCAGATTCTGCCAGAGCTGGCCAAGATTGCCGGTATCGACCTGCAGACGTACGGGTTGGCGATGCTCAAGGCCGGCACGAACCTGGCCGCTAAGTCCGACCTAGACATTGTCGAAGGTGACGCCAAGAGCTTCACGATGGCGGGCAAAACGGTTCGCATCGGCCAGGTCAACGTGGTTGATCTCACTGAAATCGAGGCACGTCAAGGAGCCATTGAAGCCACGATGAAGGCCGAGGCCGAAAAGAACGGCTACGACACTTTTGTTCTGATTGCCACGGACATTTTGAACTCCAACTCCCTTGGGCTGGCGTTTGGGGCGGATCTCGACAAGCTGGAGGCGGCCTTTGACGTCAAGTTCGACGCCGCTCACCGCCTGGCGCTGCCGGGCGTTGTATCCCGCAAGAAGCAAGTGGTGCCACCACTGCAGAAGGCCTACGAAGCGTAGACGCACCGAAAGCCCGGAAACGGGCTTTTTTGGCCAATAGAAGGAGAAATTGACGATGGAAACCACCAAGCAGATTCAATTAATTCAGGACCTGTCCAATGCGTTCGGCCCCTCCGGCTTCGAACAGCCGGTCATTCGTCTGTACCGCGACGCCGTGGCCGATTACGGGGACACGACGATTGATGGCATGTTCAACGCAATCACCCGGCGCCACGGCAACACCGGCAAGCGACCAGTGATTCAGCTGGATGCCCATGCCGATGAGGTCGGCCTGCTGGTTCAGGCGGTGCGGCCGAGCGGTCTCTTGAAGTTCGTCACGCTCGGGGGTTTCGTGCCGACCAACGTGCCAGCGATGAGTGTCTTGGTTCGCAACAAGCGGGGCGAGTACATCCCCGGGGTGGTGGCGACCAAGCCACCGCACTTCATGACCGCCGCAGAACGCAACGCGGTACCGCAGATTGCCGAGATGTCCGTCGACATCGGCAGCACCAGCCGCGAGGAAACCATCAACGATTTCGGTGTTGATACCGGCTGCCCAATCGTCCCGGCGGTGGATTGCCAGTTTGACGCCGCTCACGGGATGTTTTTCGGCAAGGCATTCGATGATCGCATCGGAACGGCGGCCATGATCGACACCCTGGCGACGCTGGATGGTGAGACCTTGAACGTGGACGTCGTCGCGGGGCTTTCAACGCAAGAGGAAGTCGGGCTGCGCGGCGCTTACGTGACGGCCCGGAAGGTTGAGGCCGACCTCGCCATTGTCTATGAAGGCGTTCCGGCGGATGACACGTTCGAGCCCGACTGGCTGAGCCAGACGCGGATGAAGGGCGGTCCGATGCTGCGCGACTTGGACACCACTTACATCGCCAATCCACAGTTCCAGCAGTTCACCGCCGACCTGGCCGACGAGCTGCACCTGCCATACACGCGGGCGGTTCGCACCGGTGGGGGACAGGATGGGGCAGCCATTGGTTACTGGAAAGGGATTCCGACCATCGTCGTCGGGATTCCGGTTCGCTACGAGCACACGGCCTTCAATTACACGGCCCTGAGTGACTTCCAGGCTGCCACCCAGCTGGTCAACGAGCTGCTTCGACGCCTGGATGCAGACACGATTGCCAGCTTCTCATCCGTCGACTAGGCAACCCGCGCTTGGTTGAGGCCAGGCTGCGAACGTTTGTTCATAATCGAGTATTTGCGATGACATGCTAACACGTCGGCAGATTCACAGATTCTACATCAGCAAAACACGGTCCGAATGCGATGAGCGTTCGGACCGTGTTTTGCTGATGTGAGCTTGCTGAGCTGATGTGAGCTTGCTGAGCTGATGTGAGCTTGCTGAGCTGATGTGAGCTTGCTGAGCTGATGTGAGCTTGCTGAGCTGATGTGAGCTTGCTGAGCTGATGTGAGCTTGTTGATATGTGATCAGCTTAGCATAAAAAGTCCAAAATAATTGAACTCAACAAAGAACTCAACACACGAGGTGAAGCCGCCATCGAACCAAAGATTGTCGATCAGCTACTTGAGAATTGCTCAGGCGTGGAGGTCATGCAGAGCATGAGTTATTGTCATGCTTTGGCCGGAAAACGCAGGGTTGTGCAGTCGGCGGATTTGAATTCGGCGGCGAAGCCCCTTTTAATTCGTCCGATTACGTTACTTCGCATAATATGTATTATGTTAACTAGAAAGAGAGCAAAAAAGCAGCGCCGAATGCACACCCTCTCCCGTCGCTCTCGATCCCCTTAGTACCGAGCTGGCGCGACCCGGCTTGCACCCTGGCACATTGTTGAATCGTAACGGAACGATGCCGTTTGCGAAGTCCGCCGCCAGTTGCTGATTTTCACACTTGGGGCGGCCTCGCCGGGCCGCGCATTTCGATGAACTTGTAGTGGCCGCCGTTGGTCAGCTGGTCGTGCGTTCTCACAGCGACGAAGCCGGCCTTCTGGTACACTTTTTGGGCGCGAATGTTAAACGCCGCAACATCCAGCAGCACGGTCTGTGCGTTCGTGAGCGCCTGGACCGCCGTTAAAACCTGCCTCAAAAAGTCCTGACCGCCACCGTGGCCGGTCAGGTTCGGTGCCATGCCTAACCCAAGTTCGGTGACAGTTGGGTCGTCCGTTGCCGCCAGCGCAAAAAAGCCTATCAGCCGCGTGTCCGCATCGGTGACCTGGAAATACTGATCCCCACGTGCCACGGGATCAATCAACTCGGCGTAATCCTCGGCGTCGGCCGCGGCGTCGTAAAAATCGTAAGGGGCTGGGTAATGCCACTCATTGGCGATGCGCAGTGCGTTGGCCTGCGTCAGCGGGGCGATGGTGAGGGTCACGGTTTGTCCTCCTGTGCGGCCACGGGATAACCGCTGGCCTTAAAGTAATGGCGAATCAGCGGGGTGACCTGCGCCTGCAAGTTGCCGCTGGTGAAAAATAGCGTCTGTAAGATGCGTTTCCACGCAGACAGTTGGTAGTAGGCCGTCGGTGTCTCGGTTTTGGCCGCCATGGCCTCCCACCGCCGGGCATCGGTTTTGGCTAAATACTGTGCCACTACCTCGGGATAGTGGGCGTTGACCTGCACGACAATCATCGCCAAGCGTTCCTCCTCGTCGGCCGCAAATGGCACGACCAGGCGGTCCAGCACGTCGTTGATGGCCAACAGCGCGGCCTTAGCGTACGCCTCACCGCTGCTGGGAACCGCCACGGCGGCGGCCAGCAAGTCGCTGCCATGCGCGATGCCATGGGCCCAGCCGTGGCCTGGTACGAAGGCCCGCCAATCGCGCTCGGACCTGAGGTAGCGCAGCGCCCAGGTCAACCAGACTTCACGCTGCGCCGTGGTCAAAAAAGGCGCGGTGTGGTCTGCACTCAGCATCAGCTGGCCCAGCAGCGCGGTGAAGGTACGGGTGAACACGCGGGGGCCCCCTAACACATCAATGCCTTCAAACAGCCACGAGGAGGCAGTGGCCGTGGTCGCGATGGTCCTTTTTTGCTCCGGCGTGAAGCCGCCGGCATTGAAGCCTCGCGCCAGCAGCTGATACACCAAATCGTCGCGAATCGCGCCGTCGAGGTCCCCGATGTGTGCGAGAAGCCAGGCGACCTGCTTGTCTGTGAAATGCAAGGGATCCGGGCGACCGCTCAACCGCCGCAGATTCTTTTCAAGAATGTCCATCGTCTACCATCTCCTAAGGTTCATCCGCTGAGCGTCGTGGTTTGGGCAACCGCCTGCTTCTCAAAAGCACACTGCAGGGTCATGATAAATCCGCCAACTGGGATTTATCATGACCCTAATTGTATTATAATGTTAGCAAAATGGAAAGAAGGGACGCTTGTGAACGCTTTTCGAATTACCCCTGCCTGCCCCAGCGATGACTTCAAGGCCGTCGCGGCCGTATACTGGCGGACTTGGCGAACGAGCTATCGAAATTTGGTGCCGGCCGCCTACCTCGCCAGTCTGACGCCGGCGACCTGGCACCCTGAGACCCGGATTGAGACCACCCTGCTGGCCAAAACCGCAACCGGACGAATCGTTGGTGTTTGCGCATACGGCCCCGCTCGGCGGCCAGCGCGAGCCGGCCAGGGTGAGGTGTATTCCCTCTACGTGCTGCCCGAGTTTCAGGGCCAAGGGCTTGGCCGCCGGCTGCTGCAAGGTGCCTTGGCGCGGCTGACTCAGCCGACCTGTTACCTCGTGGTGTTGGCGGCCAACCACGGGGCCCAACACCTCTACGCCGACTGCGGTTTCGTACCAAGCGGTGAGCGGGTGACGTCCCCCACCCCGTTCGGAACACTGGTTGAGATGATCATGGAGCGACACGACGAAAAACCCGGCGCAGCGGCCGGGTTTCCAAGCGAGTCAGAATAGTAAGACGTACTTTGCCACTTCAGGACCCAATGGCTGACGCAGTAGCCGGGCTACCTGCACGGCCGCGGGATCGAGATCCGACACCGCGCCGGTCAGCCAAGTGAAGTGGCTGGCCAAGGTGCTCAGCGTTTGCTCAGCCAACGCAGTCAACTCCCGGGGCGTCTGGGCCCACACCAGGCCGAGCTTGGCAGTGGTGTCATTGACGGGATGGACTAGGCAAAACGCGCGGAGGTCGCCGTTGACATGCAACACAACCGGCACGTCGGCGACCAGGTCCGCAAGCTTTGGCGCTAAGGCAGCCACCGCAGCCGGATTGACCGGATCCAGCGGGTGTTGGGCCGCATAGGTGAGCTGGGCCTGGCTGCGTAGCGCGGCCTGCAGGACCTGGGCCTGCGCCAACCCCGCGGCGCTGAGCAGCTCGGCTCCTGCCGGCAGTGCGGTCTGCGGCACGGCAACGTTGGCCAGGCTCAGGCGCGGCTGGTAGATTGTGGCGATGCGCCGCAACCCGCGCGAGACCATGGCGGCTACCAGTGGCGTTGTGGCCGCCGTGGTCAAGAGCAGGCCCTTGGCGCGAACGGCCTTGGCCGCCTGAATCGCTGCCGTAACGACTGCATCGGCAATACGCGTCGGTGACCATTTTTCGCCGGCCGCGGTGCAGGCACAGGTGAAGCGCAACAGTGTTGGGTGACGACGCGAACGCCAGGTCACGACGACGGCCAGCGGCTGTGCGTCGGCGACGACGGCCGCGGCCGCCCCTTTTTTGCGCAGGGCCAAAGCCACCTCCTGCCCGGCGACCAGAGGTGGTAGTTGCTGTGTTGCGAATACGGTTAAGTCCCGCATGGTGACCTCCTACTTCATCAGCGTGGTGTCTGCGACGTTGGCGTCAATCAGATTGCGCAGCTGGGCAATCTGATCCGGCGTCAGCCCGGCCTTGGGCAGGATCTGGGCCAGCCGGTGGGCCACCAGAAACACGAACACGCGCTGGGTTTCGCCGACCTTCAGGTAGCCGGCCCAGTCGGTGTGGCTTTGGCCGTGCGGCGTCGTTAGCGTAATACCGGTGGCGTCGAGCACCATGTCTCGCGGTGCGAACATCTCGGCGTTTTTAGGCCGCTTGAACTCGTGTTTGGCCGTCCACTTCAGCACGAGGTGCAATCCGACCAGCAGCGAGGCGATGCCCAGCCCGGCGTAAAGTGCCGCCTCTTGGTAGCGCCGATTCCAAAGAAACAGCCCGGCAAACAGCAACAGTAAAACGCCCAGGTAGGGGCTGACGCGTTCCGACAGGCGAACGAGCCAGTTAGTGTTGTGCCGTAGCAGGTACTTGTTGTAGTCAAGATAATCGGCAAACGCGATGGTCACGTGAGAGAGTTCCATGGCAGCCTCCTAGGACTGGGCGGCGATGACTTGATCCAAGACCTTCAATACGCCGTAGTCATCGTTGCTGGCCGTGCGATACTTGGCAAAGCGTGACATGTCCGGATGGGCGTTAGCCACCAAGTAGCCGTATCCCACCGTCGACAACATCTCCGCATCGTTGAAAGTGTCACCGAACGCCATCATCTGACTCGGCGCAATCCCGAGCTTGGTCCCGATGGCCTGAATCGCCGTCCCCTTGTTGATGCCCTTCATCATGATGTCAATCCAGACCGGGCCCGATACCGCGGCCGAGAAGCGGCCACCGTAGCGCGGTGCGATCTGCTGGTCGAATGTCTCTCTGGCATCGCCGTTGGGCAGGTAAATGGTGACCTTGTCGGCCTCGCCCGTCCAGGCCGCCGTGTCCGGCACGAAGGCGAGGTTGTGGTAGAACTCTTGGTAGACGGTGGCGTATTGGCGGTCCTTCTCGTCTGCAATCGCCGCGTCGATACCGCACACCAATGGCCGGCCATCCGTGTGAGACTTGACGAAGGCGGCGATGTCTTGATAGTCGGCCTGGGGCATCAGCACCTTATCCAGGATGCGGCCGCGGTGACTGACCACCGCACCGTTGTCGCAGATCAGCGTCAACCGGTCTTTGTGGTCTGGAAACAGGTTTTGAAGCGTGTAAAGCGGTCGACCGGAAGCGATGGCAAACTGAATGCCCAGGGCCTCCAGGCGGTCCAGGTAGTCGCCAAAGTGCGGCGGTAATGTCCCGGCTTCGGTCAAGAGCGTGTGATCCATGTCGGTGGCGATGAACTTGATGTCTTTCAAGACGGTCTCCAATCTAGTCGTGGCGAATGAAAGCGAGGTAGTAACTCAGAGCGCTGACGCTTTGGGCGCTGGTGATCTGACCGGCTTGAACCGCTGCCTTGACTTCCTCAAGCGGCACCAAGGCACTTTGCACGAACTCGTCTTGGTCGAAGTGCTTGGCCGTGGTTTGCTCCGGGTCGATGGTCGCAAGCACCAAGTGAACGCGTTCGTCGGTCATGCCCTCGCTGGAATGCACGGCCACCAGCTCCGACAAGTCGAGCGCCTGATAACCGGTTTCCTCTTGCAGCTCGCGGCGAGCGGCCGCCAGCACCGTTTCCCCGGCATTGATCAGCCCCGCCGGCAGGGCGAAAGACTCGCGGTTGACGCCGACGCGATACTCGCGGTTGACCAAGACCCGGTCATCCGGCGTGATTGCGAGCATGGCGACGGCCTGGGCATGGCGAATCAGGTCGCGCGTCACACGCAGTCCATCCGGGGTGTCGATTGTCTGCTGCAGGACTGAAAAAATCGGTCCGGCGTATACCTCGCGGCTGGACAGAATCCGACCGCTCGGCTGCGGTGTCTCAATAAACATGGCAAAGCCTCCAACTCAAGCGTGGCGGCACACGTGCCGTCCGACACTACTATAACAAAAAGCTGACGATATAAGAACCGCTTTCTGATGGAGTTGGCCAATCTTGAGTGGTGGCCGTGCCAAAAAGCGGCCGGCCGCCTCAGCCGTCGCCGACCGAAGCTGCCGGCCGCCAGGCAGTCGCGATTAATTGTGTGGTGCCGCGTCGCGAATCCAGGCCAACGCGATCGCCTTTTCCCCCAGGTGGGTGCCGATCACCGGGCCGAAGTACGAGCGGCTCCAGTTCACGTCCGGGAACCGCGCCTGCATCTCGGCCAGCCAGGCCGCGCCGGCCTCCGGGTCGTTGGCGTCGATAATCCAGGCCTTGACCGGGTAATTCACCGTTTCAAGCGCGGCCGCAAACAAATCCTCGACGCGGCCGTAAGCCTTCTTGAGCGAGCGAATCTTCTCGAAGGCCACAATCTTGTGCGAATCGTCGTCGAAGGTCAAAAGCGGCTTGATCTTCAGCATCCCCCCGATGAAGCCGGCCGCGTTGCTCAGCCGACCGCCTCGCACCAGGTTCTGCAAGTCGTTGACGATGAAGTACTCGCCGATGGTGGCGCGAAGGTCGTCCAAGGCGGCCACGATGGTCGTGATGTCCGCCCCGGCCTTGGCCATGCGAGCGGCCGTCATCACCAGCTCACCCATCAAAATGACGGTGATCTGCGAGTCGTAAACCACCACGTTGGCGTTTTGAATCTCGCTGGCCGCGCCCTTGAGCGTGTTCACGAAGCCCGAGATGGTGCTGGCCAGGTGAATGCTCAAAATGGTGTCGTAGCCCTCGTTGGCGAGGTTTTGGTAGAGCTTGAGCATCTCACCCAGCGGCGGCTGCGAGGTGTTGGGGAAGGTTTTGGCGCTGCGCAGCTTTTCGTAGAACGCTGCGGTGGTGATGTCCTTGCCCTCATCGTATACATTGCCATCCAAGATGACCGGAATCGGGACGACGGTCACGCCCGACTCCTGGACCTGTGCCGGTGTCAGGTAGGCTGTGCTGTCCGTAACGACCGCGATTTTCATATCGTCTCACCCTTTTTTCGAAAATTACTGCTTTTACCATACCATGAAACGCCCTATTTTTGAATATTTTTCACCGCGAAGGCCGGCTGCAACCGGTGACTTTTGCGCCGCCACGGCAAAAACGTTACAATAATAGGCATGATGACGCCCCGCTTCGGGGCGATCCGAAGGAGGCAATTATGTCATTCGATGGGATGTTTACTCACGCGATGGCGCGTGAGCTCGCGGCCAAGTTGGTCGGCGGCCGCGTCAACAAAATCACCCAACCCTACGCCAACGAGGTGATTCTGGGCATTCGCGCGGAACGCAAGACCTGGCCGCTTTTGCTGTCGGCTCACCCGGAATACGCCAGGGTCCAGATCACTCAAATTCCCTACACCAATCCGGCGGTGCCGACCACCTTCACCATGACGCTGCGCAAGTACTTGGCCTCCGCCACCCTGAAGCGCCTGGCTCAGGTGGCTAACGATCGGGTGTTACAGCTGGACTTTGCCGCTCGTGACGAGCTGGGCGATGACCTGAGCTTGCGCCTGGTGATTGATCTGATGGGGCGACACTCCAACATCACGCTGGTGGACCTCAATGCCAACCGGATTTTGGACCTGATTCGCCACGTCAGTCCGGATCAAAACCGCTACCGTCTGCTGATGCCAGGGGCCCAGTACGTGGCACCACCGCGCCAGGACAAGGTCGATCCGTTCCAAGACATCAGTCGCGGCTACCGTGAGCTGATGAAGACTACCGACCTGCCGCTCGCCAAGCTGCTTCAGCGCCACTACCAGGGGCTGGCCGGCGATTCTGCGACAGAGTTGGCCGAACGCCTCACCCACCCCGCGACCGGGGATGTCGATGCGGCCTGGAATGATTTTCTGGCTGGCTTCGACAAGCCGACGCCGACAATCACCACTGGCGAGCGGGTCAACTTTACGGCCACCGCTTACCGGACGCTGGCCGGTACG
Organism: Lacticaseibacillus parakribbianus; assembly: GCF_025490915.1. Classification (GTDB taxonomy): domain Bacteria; phylum Bacillota; class Bacilli; order Lactobacillales; family Lactobacillaceae; genus Lacticaseibacillus; species Lacticaseibacillus parakribbianus. The sequence continues at coordinate 147,908 of NZ_JANQBA010000001.1, forward strand.
GCGCGGTCGTACCCGACCCTGTCGGCGATGCTAGATCAATTCTACGTCCAAAAGGCGGAACACGATCGGGTCCACAACCAGGGCAGCAACATGATTCACGTGCTCAACAACGTGATTGACAAGGACCTGCGCAAGCAAAAAAAGCTGGCCAAGACGCTTGCCGAAAGTGCCAAGCAAGACGACTACCGCATCCGCGGCGAGGTGCTGACCACTTACCTGGCGCAGGTCACCCGCGGCATGACCGAGGTCACCCTGCCGAATTTCTATGACGACATGCAGCCTTTGACCATCACGTTGTCCAACCAGCTGTCGCCGTCTCAAAACGCGCAGAAGTACTTCGCCAAGTATCAGAAGTTGCGCAACGCCGTGGCCTTCGTCAATCAGCAGATGAAGGAGAACCAGGCCGAACTGGACTACTTGCAAGGCATCGCGGCCCAAATCGAGCTGGCCAGCCCCAAGGACCTTGATGACATTCGCCAGGAATTGCAGGACGGTGGCTACCTCAAGGTCCAAAAAAAGGGCAAGAAGCCGCTCAAGCACAAGGTCGCGGCCCCTGAGGAGTTTTACGCGCCGGATGGCACCAAGCTGTGGGTCGGCAAGAACAATTTGCAAAACGACCAGCTGACGCTGCGCAAGGCCAAGAAAACCGACATCTGGCTCCACGCCAAGGACGTGCCGGGCTCACACGTCATCATCGACTCGAGCGATCCGAGTGATGAGACGCTGATGGCCGCCGCCAACCTTGCCGCCTACTTCTCCAAGAGCCGCGCCAGCGCGAACGTGCCGGTTGACTGGATCGAGGTCAAAAAAATTCGCAAACCCAACGGGGCCAAGCCCGGCTTCGTGGTCTATGAAGGCCAACGCACGGTGGCGGTCACGCCGGACGCGGCGCTGGTCGACCGCTTACGACAGCGACCAGGGCAGAACTGATGACTTGCCCATCAAAAATCCCGCCTCACCTTTGTTGTGAGACGGGATTTTTGTGCTGGCGCTAGCGGCTGCCCCAGGCGGCCGGGTCCTCACGCCAGGCCTTCAGCAGTGCGAGCTCCGCATCGCTGATGTCGCCGGCGGCCTTGGCCGCGTGAATCAGGCTGGTGTAATTCGTCAGCGTGGTGAACGGGATGTTGGCCGCGGCGAAGTTCGTCGTGGCGGCCGGCAGTTGGTAGCTGAAAATCGCGACCACGCCGATCACCTTCGCCCCTTCCTTGGTCGCCGCCGCGGCGGCCTTCAGCACCGAACCACCGGTGCTCAGCAGGTCATCGATCAACACCAGCTTCTGGCCCGGGGTGAACGCCCCTTCGATCTGTTTGCCCTGGCCGTGGTCCTTGGGCTTGCTGCGCAGGTAAACCATCGGCAGGTTAAGCCGCTCTGCGACCAGCGCCGCATGGGGAATGCCGGCGGTGGCCACCCCGCCGATTACTGCCGCTTCGGGAAAGGCCGCCTGAATCGTCGCGGCGAGGCCGTCGGCGATGCGCGATCGCACTGCCGGGTAGGAAATGGTGATGCGATTGTCCGTGTAGATTGGGCTTTTGAGGCCGCTGGCCCAGGTGAACGGGGCGTTCGGCGAGAGTGTGACCGCCCCGATTTCAAGCAGATCCTTGGCAATTTGTGTTTCGTAATCCATCAGGCTTGACTCCATTCTTGATTGATCTGATTGTAGGCGGCCAGCGGGTCGGCCGCCTGGGTAATCGGGCGGCCGACAACAATCGCGCTGGCGCCAAGCGCTGCGGCCTGCCCCGGGGTGACCACCCGCACCTGATCGCCTTTGGCGGCGTTGGCCGGCCGAATACCCGGGGTGACGATGAGAAAGTCCGGGCCGGTGACCGCCCGGATCAGCGGCACCTCCTGGGCACTGGCGACCACCCCATCGGCACCGGCGGCCTGGGCAACCGCCGCCAGGTGCTGAACCGCATCGGGCAGCGGCACGGCGACCGACAGCTCGTTTGTGAGCATTGCCTGGCTGCTCGACGTCAGGTGAGTGATGGCCAACAGGCGCGGTGGCTTGACGCCGGCCGCTTCGGCGCCGGCCCTAAGCCCCGCCTTGGCCGCCGCAATCATGCGACTGCCACCGGCGGCGTGAACCGTGGTAATCGCCACGCCCAGGCGGCCAATTTGGGCCGCGGCCTTTTCCACGGTGTTCGGGATGTCGTGGAGCTTGAGGTCCAGGAAAATCTGCAGTGGCCGCTGGGCCTGCAGCTGGCGAATGATGGCCGGGCCGGCGGCGTAATACACCTCCATTCCGACCTTCACAAACAGCGGCGACGCGGCCGGAAACTGCGCCACGAAGGCGACAGCTTGGTCGGCGGTGGCAAAATCTAGCGCGATAATCGGTGGCATGAGAACTCCTTTCAAAGTGTCGGCACCGGCTACAACGCCTTGGTGGTGAAGGCGCGAGACTCCAGGACCCGCACGATGGCGCTGGCGGTGTCGAGGCTGGTCATCAGTGGCACCCCATGCGCGATGGCGGCCTGGCGAATGCGGTAGCCATCGCTGGTGGTGGCGCGATCCGCGCTGGTGGTGTTGATGACCAGCTGCAGCTTGTGGTCGGCAATCGCATCGAGAATCGCGTTCTTGCCGCTTTCGCCGAGCTTGGCGATGGTGGTGACCAGCACGCCGGCCTTTTCAAGGGCGGCGGCGGTGCCGCTGGTCGCGGTGATCTGGTAGCCGACCTCGCGGAAGCGCTTGGCCAGGGCCACTGCCTCGGGCTTGTCGGCATCGGCCACCGTGAACAGTGCGGTGCCGTAGCTCGGCAGGTGGGTGTTGCTGGCCTCAAAGGCCTTGTACAGCGCCTTTTCAAGCGTGGCATCCGAGCCCATCACTTCGCCGGTCGACTTCATCTCGGGGCCGAGCATCGAATCCACCGCGTTGAGCTTGGAGAAGCTGAAGACCGGCGCCTTGACGTGGACCCCGGGCCGCAGCGGCTGAATGCCGGACTTAAAGCCCAACGCCGCCAGTGACTGTCCCAAAATGGCCTGGGTTGCCAGCTGCGCCATCGAGATGCCGGTGACCTTGCTCAAAAATGGCACGGTGCGGCTGGCGCGTGGGTTGACCTCGATCACGTAGACCTTGCCCTGGTTGACGATGAACTGAATGTTCATGATGCCGATGCAGTGCAGCGCCTTGGCGAGGGCCAGCGTGGCCTTTTCGATCTGATCCAGGATGTCTTGGCCGAAGTCCTGTGGTGGGTAGACCGCCATCGAGTCGCCGGAGTGAACCCCGGCGCGTTCGATGTGCTCCATCACGCCGGGAATCACCACGGTGGTGCCATCGGTGATCGCGTCGACCTCGCATTCGGTGCCGACCAGGTACTGGTCGACCAGCACCGGGTGGTCGTTGGATACGGAGACGGCGCGGTCGATGTACCCGGCCAGCTCCGCTTCGCTATGCACGATTTCCATCGCCCGACCGCCGAGCACGTAGCTCGGCCGCACCAAAACGGGGTAACCGATGCGATTGCCGATGGCGATGGCCTCCGCCTTCGTGGTCGCCGTGGCGCCCACCGGCTGGGGAATCGCCAGCTCGCGAATGATGGCATCGAAGCGGTCGCGATCCTCGGCGGCATCGAGATCGTCCAGGCTGGTACCCAGGATTTTGACCCCGTGAGCGGCCAGCGGTGCCGCCAAGTTGATGGCGGTTTGGCCGCCGAACTGCACGATCACGCCTTGCGGCTGCTCGAGGTCGATCACGTTCAGCACATCCTCGAGGGTCAGCGGCTCAAAGTAGAGCTTGTCTGAAATCGAGAAGTCCGTCGAGACGGTCTCTGGGTTGGAGTTCATGATGATGGCCTCGAACCCGGCCTTTTGAATCGCCTTGACCGAATGCACCGTCGCGTAGTCGAACTCAACGCCTTGGCCGATGCGAATCGGGCCCGAGCCCAGGACTAAGACGCTCGGGCGACCGTCCTTGTGGGACTCGGTTTCGGATTCGTAGGTGCTGTAAAAGTACGGCGTCGCGCTTTCGAATTCCCCGGCGCAGGTGTCGACCATCTTGTAAACTGGCACCAGCCCGGCCTTCTTGCGGGTGGCGCGAACGGCATCCGCCGTGGTGTGCCACAGCGCCGCGATGGTTTGATCGGCAAAGCCGTTGGTCTTGGCCACCCGCAGCAGGGCCAAGTCGTCGGGGGTCTCACCCAGTTGGCGTTCAAGCTCGGTGATGTGCAGCAGCTTGTCCAAGAAGAACGGGTTGATGCCGGACAGCTCGCCGAGCTCTTCAATCGTGTAGCCGCGGCGGAAGGCCTCGGCCAGGTAGAAGAGCCGCTCGTCGTTGGGTGTGATGATTTTGGCGGTCAGGGCATCGTCCGTTAGCTCAGCATCCCCGGCTCGCCACAGGTGGACGGCCCCGACTTCTAGGCCCCGCACCGCCTTGAGCAGTGCCTCTTCGATGGTGCGGCCAATTGCCATCACCTCACCGGTCGCCTTCATCTGGGTGCCCAGGGTGCGGTCGCCGGATTCGAACTTGTCGAAGGGAAACCGCGGAATTTTGGCGACGACGTAATCGAGCATCGGTTCAAAGGCGGCAAAGGTGGCGTCGGTGATCGGGTTTTTGATCTCGTCAAGCGTCAGCCCCACCGCGATCTTGGCCGCCATCTTCGCAATCGGGTAACCGGTCGCCTTACTGGCCAGCGCGGAGGACCGCGACACCCGTGGGTTGACCTCGATCACGTAGTACTTGAAGGAATTGGGATCAAGCGCCAGCTGCACGTTGCAGCCGCCTTCGATCTTCAGGGCCCGGATGATGCGGAGGCTGGCGTCGCGTAGCATCTGCACCTCCTTATCGGTCAGCGTCTGCACCGGGGCGAACACCACGGAATCACCGGTGTGAACGCCGACCGGGTCGAAGTTTTCCATGTTGCAGACCACAATCGCGTTGTCGGCTGCGTCGCGCATCACCTCGAACTCGATTTCCTTGTAGCCGGCGATTGAGCGCTCGATCAGCACCTGGTGAACCGGACTCAGGGTCAGGCCATTGTCGCAGATGACCGCAAGCTCCGCCGCGGTCTTGGCGATGCCGCCGCCGGTGCCGCCCATCGTGAAGGCCGGCCGCACGATGACCGGGTAGCCGATTGACTCGGCGAAGGCCGCCGCCTCCTCATAGGAGTGGGCAATGGTGGATTCCGGAATCGGCTCGTGGAGCGACTGCATCAGGTTCTTGAACAGCTCGCGGTCCTCGGCCTGGTCGATAGCGGTCAGCTTCGTGCCCAAAAGCTCGATGTGCAGCTCGTCGAGAATGCCGGCGTTGGCCAGGCTCATCGCCAGGTTGAGGCCAATCTGGCCACCGATGGTCGGCAAAATCGCATCCGGTAGTTCCTTGCGCAGAATCTGACTGACAAATTCCACCGTCAGCGGCTCGATGTAGACCTTATCGGCGATTTCGGTGTCGGTCATGATGGTCGCAGGGTTGGAGTTGACCAGGACGACTTCGTAGCCCTCCTCCTTCAGCGCTAGGCAGGCCTGGGTGCCGGAGTAGTCGAACTCGGCGGCCTGACCGATGATGATTGGCCCGGACCCCAAAACGAGGATTTTCTTGATGTCTTGGCGTTTAGGCATGAGCGGCTCCCTTCCGTGCGTTTTCTTCCATCATTTCCATGAACTCGTCGAACAAGTGGTCGGCGTCGTGAGGCCCAGGCGCCGCATCCGGGTGAAACTGCACCGAAAAGGCCGGGTAAAGCCGGTGGCGCAGTCCCTCGACGGTGTGATCGTTGATCTCCTCGTGGGTGACCAGCAGCACATCCGGGTCGATGCTCGCGGGATCCACCGCATAGCCGTGGTTTTGGCTGGTGAAGTCGATGCGGCCGGTGGCGATTTCCCGCACCGGGTGGTTGAACCCGCGGTGGCCGTACTTCATCTTGAAGGTGTCGGCGCCGTTGGCCAGCGCAAACAACTGGTGGCCCAGGCAGATACCGAACAGCGGAATCTTGCCCTGAATGCCGCGAATCATGTCCAACGCCCCTGGCACGTCCTTCGGGTCGCCGGGGCCATTGGTCAGCATCACCCCATCTGGGTTCAGGTCCAAAATCTCCGCGGCCGTGATGGTCGGTGGCAGAATGGTCAGGTTGCACTCGCGACGCGACAGCTCGCGCAAGATGCTGTGCTTGAGGCCAAAGTCGATCACCGCCACGTTCTTGCCGGTGCCAGGCGCCGGAAAGGCCTTGGTCGTCGCGACCTGGGCCACCTGGTTCTTAGGCAGCACTAGGGCGCGAAGCTGATCGAAAGCGTGGTCGTCGGCCGCATCGACGATACTGGCCTTCATGGTCCCAGCCTCGCGCAGAATGCGGGTCAAGGCCCGAGTATCGATGCCTGCGATGCCGGGAATCTTCTTGCGGCGCAGGAAGTCGTCGAGGCTCATTTGGGAGCGCCAGTTGCCGGTCACCCGAGCGACCTCTCGCACCACCACGCCCTTGGTAGTTGGATTGATGCTTTCGTAGTCGTCGCGGTTGATGCCGGCGTTGCCGATCAGGGGGTAGGTGAAGGCGATGATCTGGCCGTTGTAGCTTTGATCGGTGATGGTTTCTTGGTAGCCGCTCATGCCGGTGTTGAACACGATTTCGCCAGTAGTCACGGTTGGGGCACCGAAGCCCTCACCCGCAAAGACGCTGCCGTCTTCAAGAATTAAGTAGCGTTTCACGCCTTGTCCTCCTTTTGGTAGGCCACGTCACCGTCAACCAGCGTCCACAGCACCGAGCCGTAAACCGTGCGACCGGCAAACGGTGTGTTGTGGCCCAGCGACAAGAACGCCGTCGGGTCAATCTGGTAGGCGGTATCCAGGTCCATGATGGTCAAATCGGCCGGGGCCCCGATGCTAATGCGCCCGGCGCTGAGCCCGAAGGCATCGGCCGGCTTGGTGCTCATCCAGCCGATCAGGTCCTTCAGGCTGCACCAGCCCGAGCGAACGAAGCTGGTGTAAAGCAGCGCAAAGGCGGTTTCCAGCCCCACGATGCCAAAGGCCGCGGTCAAAAACGAGCCGCTTTTCTCCGCCGCAGTGTGTGGCGCATGATCCGTGGCAATCATGTCGATGGTGCCATCGCGCAGCCCATCCATCAGCGCCAGCCGGTCGGCCTCGGACCGCAACGGCGGGTTCATTTTGAACATCGGGTCGTCGCCGGGAATGTGGCCGTCGTCCAGCAGCAAGTGGTGCGGGGTGGCCTCCGCGGTGACGTGAACGCCTCGCGCCTTGGCGTCGCGAATCAGCTCGACGCTTTGCTTGGTGGAGACGTGGCAGGCGTGGTAGTGAACGCCGGTGGCCTCGGCCAGCGTGAGGTCACGTGCCAGCTGGGCGGATTCGCTCACGTGGTTGATGCCGGGCAGACCCAGCGCCTTGGCCTTGGGCCCCTGATTGATCACCCCGTGGTTGGCCAGCCCGGCGTCTTCGATGTGCGCAACGATTGGGGCGTCAACCGCGGCGGCGCCTTTCATCGCCTGATACATCGTCGCCGCGTCTTGGACCCCCACGCCATCGTTGGAAAAGCCCAACGCACCAGCCTGGTGCATCGCGGCGTAATCCAGTAGGTCGGTGGATTTTAAGCCCTTGGTGATTGCGGCGAACTGCTGGACGTGAATGGCCGCGTCGCTGCGGTTCTTGGCGACCAGTTGGCTCAAGGTCGCGACGTTATCCGGGACCGGGTTCAGGTTGGGCATGGCGCAGACGGTGGTGAAGCCGCCGTGAGCAGCCGCGGCCGCCCCGGTGCGGATGGTTTCCTTGGCGGTGAAACCGGGTTCGCGGAAGTGTACATGCACATCCACCAGGCCGGGCATCACGGTGGCCCCGGCGGCGTCAATCACCTTGGCCCCGACCGGGGTCGGCAGGTGTTCGCCCAAGGCGGTGATGCGCCCATCCTGAATCAGGATGTCGCCCTTGAAAATGTGGCGGTCGGCCACAATCGCATTTTTGATTAACGTGTTCATGTGTTCTTCCTTTCTGCGTGACAAGTTAGTCGCCGGCGCAAACCAGCTCGAGCATGGCCATGCGCATGAAGACCCCGTTGTGCATCTGCGTGAAAATCCGGCTCTTGGGCGCCGTCACCAGGCTTGAGGCCAGCTCGACGCCGCGGTTGACCGGCGCCGGGTGCATGATGATCGCCTGGTCGCCGAGTTTCTGATACAGCGCCTCGGTGAGTCCGTACTGGGCGTGGTAGGCCGCGGGGGCAAAGCCGCTGCTCTCGGTCCCGCTCAGGCGTTCCAGCTGAACGCGCAGCAACATCAAGACGTCGACTTGCGGCACCAGCTCGGCCATACTGAGGTGCGGTCCCACCGCCGCAAACTCCGGGGTGTACCACTCGGCCGGGCCGCCGAACATGACAGTCGCGCCGAGCTTGGTCAGCATGGTCATATCGGAATGCGCGACGCGGGAATGGCTCAGGTCCCCCACGATGCCCACCTTCAGGCCGGCGAAGTGACCGAACTCGGCCTGAATGGTCATCAGGTCCAGCATCATCTGCGACGGGTGCTGACCGGCGCCGTCGCCGGCGTTGATTAGGTGCAGTGGCAGGTGTTCGGCCAAAAGCGGCGCGTAGTAGGCGTCTTCCGGGTGCCGCACGACCGCCACCTGAACGCCGATGGCGGCCAGGGTGCGAAGCGTGTCGCTCAGGGTCTCGCCCTTGGTGACCGAGCTTTGCTTGGGGTCGAAGGGCAAGGTGGTCATGCCGAGCCTGCGTTCGGCCATCTCAAAGCTCGTGTGGGTGCGGGTGCTGTTTTCAAAAAACAGGTTGGCCGCGTAGTACGGCGTGGTCAGGTGCGGCGTTGCGCCGGCCTCGAGCTCACGGGCCCGGCTGATCAGCGCCGCCGCCAGAACCGGGGTGACCTGATCGGCCGACACAAAATCGTGAAGTGTTGTCACGTTACGCCTCCTCGTTGGCCGCGTGTTCCGGCAGGACAAAGTTCAAGATGATGCCGATGACGGTGGCCAAGGCCAAGCCGCTGAAGGTGAACTTGCCGAGCTGAAGCGTCGCGTTGCCGATGCCGATGACCAAGATGGTGGCGCCGATCATCAGGTTGCGCTTCTTGCCGAAGTCGGTTTTGTTGTCAATCAGGACCTTCAGGCCGTTGGAGGCGATGACCCCGAACAGCAGGAAGGAAATGCCGCCGATCACCGGACTGGGGATGGTGTGAATCAGGGCCGACAACTTGCCGATGAAGGCGAACAGGATGGCGAAAAAGGCCGCCCCGCCCAGCACGTAGACGCTGTGAACGCGGGTCATCGCCATCACGCCGATGTTTTCGCCGTACGAGGTGACCGGGGGCCCCCCAACGAAGCCGGCGATGATCGACGCGGTCCCGTCCCCGGCCAGCGTGTGGTTGAGGCCCGGATCTTTGAAGAAGTTGCGGTGCGTCATCTCATCGAGGACCATGATGTGACCCATGTGTTCGGTCATGGTGACAAAGGCGATTGGCGCCATGGAAATGATTGCGCCCCAGTAGAATTGCGGGTGGTAGCTGATGAACGGAATCTGGAAGGCCGGCAGTGAGAACCAGGCGGCGTTGGCCACCGGGGTGAAGTCGACCAGGCCAAAGGCGATGGCGACCAGGTAGCCAGTGACCAGCCCCAGAAGGATCGGCAGCAGGCTGATGAACTTCTTGAGGTACATGTTGTAGATGATGGTGGCGGCCAGCGTGATGATTGCGACGGCGAAGTGGCGCAGGTCGTAGACGCTCTTGGTGGCGCTGACGGCACGCATGGTCGCGTCGGTGGCTGCGGTGCCGGCCAAGGACAGGCCGATCACCATGACGATTGGCCCGACGACGATGGGCGGCAGGGCCTTATCAATCCAGCCGGAGCCAGCAAAGTTGACAATCAGGGCGACCAGCAGGTAGACGCAGCCGACCGCGATGGTGCCTTGGGCGATGGCCGGGTAGCCGAAGCCCTTCATCAGCGACTGCATCACGATGATGAACGAGAAGCTAGAGCCCATGTAGGCCGGAATCTTACCGCGGGTGATCAGGATGTAGATCAGCGTCCCCACCCCGCTTGAAAACAGCGCGATGCTTGGGTCCAGGCCGACCAGGATCGGCACCAGCACCGTCGAGCCGAACATCGCAAACAGGTGCTGGATCGACAAGCCAACCCAGTGGCCGAAACTCGGCCGGTCGTGAATGTCTAAAACTGCGTCTTCATTGCGGTATGCCATGCTTAGTCCTCCAATTGACCGATGCTGATGCCGTCGTGGCCGTCGATTTCCTTGACCGCGACGTTGATTTCCTCGTGCCGTGACGTCGGGATGTTCTTCCCCACGAAGTCCGGGCGAATCGGCAGCTCGCGGTGGCCGCGGTCGACCAGCACCGCCAGGCTAATTTTCTGTGGGCGGCCCTGGTCCATCAAGGCGTCGAGGGCGGCGCGAATCGTGCGGCCGGTGAAAATCACGTCATCGACCAAAATCACGTGCTTGTCGGTGATCGAGACCGGCAGCTTGCTCCCCGTCACATCTGGCAGCTCGCGGTAATCCGCCTTGTGAACGTCGTCGCGGTACAGGCGGATGTCAAGCTCCCCCACCGGTACCTGCAGGCCCTCCAACTGGTTGAGCCGCGCCGCAATGCGGTTGGCCAGGTAAATCCCGCGGGTCTTGATGCCGACCAGCACCAAGGCGTCCAGCTGCTTGTTTTGTTCGATGATCTCGTAGGTGATGCGCGTCAAGGCGCGTTGCATGGTGACCTCATCTACCACTTGTTTTGCCATGTTGTCCATCCTTTCAAAAGCCCTCGCGGCGCAAAAAAAATCGCCTCCTGCATCCAGTATGGGTGTAGAAGGCGACCGTGAGTCGAAACCTAGTCTCCCGCCGCGGCGGGACCGTTACCTTCTAAGCCTCTCTGGACTTAGTTAAAGGTGCTTGTTAAGTTGGATTAACTTTAGCGTATCTTGGTGGTTTTGTCAATGCCTGCTCGCAGATCGGCCAGTGTTCGGGCAAAAAGCGGTGGCACTTCCTGGCTGAAGGTCATCAGCTTGCCGGTGACCGGATGCACAAACCCCAGCGTTCGGGCGTGAAGGAACTGCCCAGCCCCGGGCAGCGTCACCCGCGGCGCGTACAGCGGGTCGCCGGCCACCGGGTGGTTGATGTAGGCCATGTGAACGCGAATTTGGTGGGTGCGTCCGGTTTCAAGCACACACTTGATCAGCGCGTAACGCGCAAACTGCTCGAGAACCGTGAAGTGCGTGACCGCGTGACGGCCGTTGGCCACCACGGCCTGGCGCTTGCGGTCCTTGGGGTCGCGGCCAAGCGGCGCGTCGATGGTGCCGCTGGTTTCGGCGAAGCGGCCGTGAACAATCGCCCAGTACTCGCGAATCGTGGTCTTGGCCTTGAGCTGGCTACTCAGGGCCAGCTGAGCCTGCGGCGTTTTGGCGACCATCAAGAGCCCTGAGGTGTCTTTGTCGATGCGGTGAACGATGCCCGGGCGAATCACGTCGTTGATGGCGGAGAAATCCGCATGGGCCAGCAGGCCGTTGACCAGCGTGTGATCCGGATGGCCCGGCGCCGGGTGAACCACCAGCCCCTGCGGCTTGTTGACCACCAGCACCGTGTCGTCTTCGTAGACGATGTCCAAGGCCATCGTCTGGGCCACCGCCTCAAGCGGCACCGGCGTCGGTGGTGTGATGACCACCACATCGCCTGGGTGAACCTTGTACTTGGCGGGAACCACCTGGCCGTTGACCGTCACGTGACCTTGATCCAGCCACTTGGCGGCCTGCGAACGCGTCAGATCCGCCAGCTGCGTCGCGAGGACCTTATCCAGGCGGCCGCTTTGGTCCGTCACGGTGAAGGTCGTCATCGGCGCTGCCGCCCTTCAATGAACAACAGGTAGATCATCACCATGATCACACCGACGGTCAGGCAGGCGTCGGCGACGTTGAAAATCGCAAAGTTCATGAAGTCCAGCTGAAACATGTCGGTCACCTCCTGGAAGCGCAGGCGATCGATCACGTTGCCGATGGTTCCGGCCAAAATCAGCGCCAGCCCGATCTGGTAGAACTTGCTTCGGCCGGCATCCTTCCACAGGTACCAGACGATGCCCAAAGACACCACCGTGATCAGGTAGAAGAACCACTGCTGGCCCTCCAGAATCGAAAAGGCGGCCCCGGTGTTTTTGATGTGGGTCAACGACACCACCCCGGGGATGAAGCGAACCGTCTGATCAATGGCGAGGTGGGCGATCACCCAGGCCTTGACCCACTGGTCCAGGCCGACCATGACGGCGGCGAAAACAAGGTAAATAACGATCACAACGTTGCCTCCAGTAAGGGTTGCCGAAGCGCGACCAAGTCGGCCAGCGTTTCGGTCTGCGTCTGAGTGCGGTATAGCAAGGCGGCCGGATGGGCGACGACGCCAAAGCGACGGACCGGCCCGGCGACCAGTTGGCCGTCAACAATGCGGCTGAGCGAAGCGGTCAGCACGCGCCCATGCCAGTCGCTGACGCGGCCGTGATACAGCCGCCACAGCGCCGTGTTCCCCATCAACAGCACCGGCGGCTCGGGTAGCGCCGCCAGGTCCCAGTCCAACAGCGGATCGGCCAGCATTTCGGCCTTGGTCGGCGGCCGGTTGACCAGCTTGGCCCCCTTGAGTCGCACCGGCCGGCGGTGAAAGGTCATGGTGATGAAGACGTCTGCCCGGGTCAGGCCCAGCGCGGCCAGCATCAGGTCTAGCTTGGCGCCGGCCCGGCCGGTGAAGGGACGCCCGGATGCGACCTCGGTCTCTCCCGGGGCCTCACCGACCAGAATCAAGCGCGGTTGTTGGGGACCGCGGCCCGGCACGAAGCCCTGCGTGGCCGGGAACACTTGGGCGGCTGCCTGAGCCAGCGCGGCCTCAGAACAGGCCGGAAATAACGCCGTCATCGGACAGATCCATGCGCATGGCCGCCGGGACCTTGGGCAGTCCGGGCATCGTCAAGACGCTACCGGTCATCACCACCAGGAAGCCGGCGCCCAGGCGCGGCGTGATGTCACGCACATGAATGGTGAAGCCGCTCGGGGCCCCCAGGGCTTTGGGGTCGTCGGACAGCGAGTATTGGGTCTTGGCCATGCAGATCGGCAAGTTCGCCCAGCCGTTTTTGACGATGGTCTTGATCGCCAACTCCGCCTTGTGATCGTAGCTGACCGCCGCACCCCCGTAAATTTGGGTGACAATCGTCGCAATCTTGTCCTTCACCGCCGCGGCGGGATCGTAAAGCGGCGTGAAGGTCGCAGGCTCTCGTAGTGCCGTAGTCAGCGCATCGGCCAGGGCCAAGGCGCCTTGGCCACCTTGGCCCCAGACATCGGCCGAGACCGCCCGGACACCGAGCTGCTCGCACAGGGCCACTAGATCGGCCAGCTCCGCATCGGTGTCGGTGGCAAAGCGGTTGATGGCGACCAAAACGGGCACCTGGTAGCGCCTCATGTTGGCGACGTGCTTAGCCAAGTTGGCAAAGCCCGCCGCAAGCGCTGTGCGATTCTCTTCGGTCAGCGTCTTGAGCGGTTGGCCGCCGTTGTACTTGAGGGCGCGAACGGTGGCGACAATCACGATTGCATCCGGGGTTTTGCCCAGCACCGGCACCTTGATGTCCAGGAACTTCTCGGCCCCAAGGTCGGCGCCGAACCCGGCCTCGGTCAGCGCGATGTCGCCGAGCTCAAGCGCGGTGCGGGTGGCCAAAACAGAGTTGCAGCCGTGCGCAATGTTCGCAAAGGGTCCGCCGTGGATCAAAGTCGGCGTGTGAGCTAGCGTCTGCACGAGGTTTGGCTTGATCGCGTCTTTGAGCAGCATCGCAATCGCGCCGGTGACGTTGAGGTCAGCGACGGTCACCGGGGTGCGATCGTAGGTGTAGCCGATCACGATGCGGCCGATTCGCGCCTTGAGGTCCTTGATGTCTTCGGCCAAGCAGAGAACGGCCATCAGCTCGCTGGCGACGGTGATGTCAAACTCGGTTTCGCGCGGCACCCCGTTGGTTGGGCCCCCCTGGCCGATGGTGACGTGGCGCAAGGCGCGGTCGTTGATGTCAAGCACCCGGCGCCAGGTGATGCGGCGCGGGTCGAGGTTCAAGGCGTTGCCCTGTTGCAGGTGGTTATCGATCAAGGCGGCGAGCGTGTCGACCGCAGTGGTCAGGGCATGCATGTCGCCGGTGAAGTGCAGGTTGATGTCCTCCATCGGCACCACCTGCGAGTACCCGCCACCGGTCGCGCCGCCCTTCATACCCATCACCGGTCCGAGCGACGGTTCGCGCAGCGCAATCACCGTCTTTTGGCCGCGCAGGTTCAAGGCGTCGCCCAGCCCGATGGTGACGGTAGACTTGCCTTCCCCGGCCGGCGTCGGGTTGATTGAGGTCACCAAGACCAGCTTGCCCAGCGGTTGGTTGCGCAGCCGCCGCAGGGCCGCCAGGCTGAGCTTGGCCTTGGCCCGGCCGTACGGTTCCAGCTCGTCGGGCTGTAGGCCAACTGCCGCCCCGATTTCTTGAATCGGCCGCATGGTGGTGCGTTCGTTCTCCTGTGCAATCTCAATGTCAGACATGTGAGGCTCCTTTCCGCGGGCTGACCCCGCCCAGCGCTGATTCAAGTGCCGCCTCAAGCGGCGCCACCCGTCCCAGTCGCACCAGCTTGATGCAGCCGTACTGCCGCGTGGTCAGGCTGATCGTGTTGCGCGTGGTCGTGACCGCCTGCAGATCCGCCGGGGCGAAGTGCAGCGTGTTGGCCGGCGACAGCCGCCGCACGGTGATGCGGTCGGGCCCGACAATTAACCGGGCTCGTTGCAGCTGCGCGACGGCCAGCACCAACACCAGCACCAGCATGACGGTCGGCAACGGGTGCGGAATGCCGTAGCCGACAATCTCCATTTGGACGATCACCGCCAACGCGACGCCGCTGACAATCAGCGCCCAAAAAATGCTGAAGTCCAGCCAATCCGGCTGGACACAAAAACGTTTTTCGCTCACACGAACACTTCCTTGGCCACTTGTTTGATTATATAGTAACACGCGCCATCGCCCTTCGCCACCGCCGTCAGCGTTCGGAATTGGCGCAGTCAGGCCGATTGGCCGCCGCCTCCCACACTGGCGTATAATGAGGGCAAGGAAGGTGTCTTATGCTCAAACTCTACACAGATGCGGCGACCAAGGGCAATCCCGGTCCCAGTGGCATTGGCATTCTCGCCGTTGTCAACGGCCAGGCAACCCAGTACCACGCGGCCATCGGCGTGATGTCCAACCACGAGGCGGAATTTTGCGCCGCCATCACCGGGCTGACCCAGCTGATTGAAACCGGTCAAACCGGGGCGGTGACGCTGTACAGCGACGCCAAAATCGTGATCGATGCGCTAGACAAGCGCTACGCCAAGCACTACGGGGCGGCCGTAGCCCAGCTTGAGGCTCTGGTGCCGCGCTTTGACCTGCTGCTGTGGCAGTGGGTTCCAGACCGGCAAAACCACGCGCATGCCCTGGCCCAGCAAGGGCTGCGCCAAGCAGAGCGTGATTTGTAGCTGAACCGCAAAAAAAGCCGCGCGGCAGCGCGGCCTAAGCATTACTTCAAAACCTTGAACTGATCGGCCTTGGCCATCGTGTCCTTGTCGCCGGCCGGGGCCTCGATGGAGCCGAACGGCATTTCGGCCCGCAGCTGCCAGGTGGCCGGAATGTCGAAGGCCTCTTGAACCAGCGTGTCGATCAGCGGGTTGTAGTGCTGAAGCGAGGCGCCGATGCCGTGGTTGGCCAACCCCGTCCAGACGTTCAGTTGGCTGGACCCCTGTGCTTGCTCCGCCCAGGTGGCGAAGTTGTCGGCGTAAAGGGTGAAGTCTTGCTCCAGCTGGTGAACCTTGGCGGTGTCGGTGAAGTACAAGATTGTCCCATGTCCGGCCTTGAAGCTGTTGATCTTCTTCTTGGTGTTCTCGTAGGCGGCCTCGGTCGGCACTTCCGACTTCAGGCGCTTGATCACGATGTCCCACAGCTGGTCGTGCTTGGCGCCGAACAGGAAGACGGCACGAACCGTCTGCGAGTTGAAGGCGGATGGCGTCGCCTGAATCAGGTCGGTGGCCAGAGTCACGATTTCGTCGTCGGCGAGGGTGACGTCCTTGCCCAGGGCGTAGATGGTGCGGCGTTGGTTCAGTAAGGTCAACAGGTCGTTAGTCATAATGAGAGCTCCTTTTTTTCGAATGACCTTAGTGTATCAGCTAACAAATAGTAAGTAAAGACCTTTTTCGCGAAAATGGGAGGAACTCATGTCGATTATTTCAACGCTTGTCGTCGCCGTCTTGGTGCTGAACACGGCCGGCGCGATTTTCACAGTGCTACGCGAGGTGCGCGACATTTCGACCACTTGGGCCTGGCTATTGGTGCTCATCTTCTTGCCGGTGCTTGGGTTTGGCATCTACCTCTTCGCCGGTCGCGGCTTGTCCGCCCGCAAGATGCAGGCGATCCAAGCCGAGTACCGCAAAGGGATCGACGCCTTCGTCCAGCTGCAAAAGCGCGAGAACGACAAAAATCAGCTCCTGCCACCCGCCGCTTTGTCGCAGGCGTCCAAAGAGCTGACCACGCTGTTTCTCAACACGGACGGGGCGCCGTTGCTCAGCGACAACGCCGTAGGGATCTACACCGATGGGGCGGCCAAGTTCGCCGCCTTGTTCCAAGACATTGAGGCCGCCACCGACCACGTCTTTGTCGAGTACTACACCATTTACAACGACGAACTGGGCAACGCGCTGCAGCGCCTGCTGGTCCGAAAGGCACAGCAAGGCGTCAAGGTGCTGGTGCTGTACGACGCCTGGGGCAGCCAAGGCGCCAGCGCCAAGTGGTGGCGGCCACTCACCGAGGCCGGCGGCCAGGTGGAAACCTACTTTTCCTCCCGTCACCTGTTCTTGGACTTTCGCCTGAATTACCGGTTGCACCGCAAAATCGTGGTGGTGGATGATCGCATCGGCTACATCGGCGGGTTCAACGTCGGCGACCAGTACGTCTCACGCAAGCCGAAGTTCGGCTTTTGGCGCGACACGCACCTGCGCGTCAGCGGCAACACCGTTTTGGCGCTGAAGGTGCAGTTTTTGATGGACTGGAACGCCACGGTTGACCACGCCCGGGAGGAGCCCTACAACCTGGTGGCGCCGGCCAGCGACGCGGCCGCCCCCGGCAAGGTGGCGATGCAGATTGTCGCCAGCGGCCCGGAGAGCAAGGGGCAGCAGATCAAGTACGGTTACGTCAAGATGATTACAAGCGCCGCCAAGTCGGTGTGGATCCAGACCCCCTACCTGATTCCCGACGACACGGTGATCGATGCCTTAATCACCGCCGCCTTGGCCGGCATCGACGTGCGAGTGATGATTCCGGACATGCCCGATCACCCCTTCATTTTCCGGGCGACGCAATACTACGCCAACTACCTCAGCCGCTTCGGGGTCCGCATCTACCACTACCAAAAAGGCTTTCTTCACGCCAAAACCGTGGTGGTCGACGGCAAAATCGCCAGTGTCGGCAGTGCGAACTTCGACATTCGCAGCTTCAAGCTCAACTTCGAGGCCAACGCCTTCATCTACGACCGCGGCGTGGCCGGTCAGCTCACCCGCATCTTTGAGGCCGACTTGGCCAACTCGGTTCGCCTGACCCCGGCCATGATTGCTGCGCAAGGCCACTGGCTGCGCTTCAAGCAGTATGGCTCACGGCTACTGTCGCCGATTCTTTAACGCTGCCAGTTGTCCAGCTGTGCGGTGTGTTGACCCAGGTAGCCAACCGCCGCCTCGATCAGCTTCTTGTGGGCCGCCTCCAGCTCGCTGCCGGCCAGGTGGTAGCGGTCAACCAAGTAGCCTTGGGCGACGTCTTCGTATATCTTGCGGCCGACCCCACCGTCCTTGAGCAAGGCGTCAAGCCCCGTCAGCGCCGGTGTGGCCGCCTGAGCGAGGGCCTGGGCCAGATCCGGTACCGCCAGCCCGTGCTTACCTGCGTAATCCACCAGCTGCTCGTTCATATCGATGATTGCTTCTTGATCCATGTGCTTGTCTGCCTTCATGAACGCTTCCTCCTTTTTGTGTGGCGATTGGGCCACCTCTAGTATAGCGGTTTGGCCGGGCGCCGCGTGTTTTTTTGCCTCCGTCGCCGTCACCCCAAGATATTGGGGCATGGGATTGACAGCCGCCACCAGGCGTTGTATGCTTGGGCTACTAGAAAAAGCGAAAAGAGTGACCCGCATGTCCAACATTACCGTATTCACCAAGAACGGCTGCCCCCAGTGCCGCATGACCAAGAACTACCTGAAGACGCACAACATTCCGTTCACGGAACACAACATCAACGACGAGCCGGAGTACATCAGCTACCTGAAGGGCCAGGGTTTCCAGGCCGTGCCGGTGCTTGAGGCCCCAGGCATTGAACCGATCGCAGGCTTTCGACCAGAGGCCCTGAAGCAGCTGGCCGTCTGAACCCTGGTGCCGCCCTTGTGGCGGCTTTTTTTGTTTTACGGGCCAAAAAACGGCCGCCTTCCGAAGAAGACGGCCGTTTGCGTTGTCGTGGTTTACCAAATTGTGATGCGCTTGTCCGGCGCCAGGTACATGCCGTCCCCTGGCTTCACATCGAAGGCCTGGTACCAGGCCTCGAGGTTTTGCGGCTGCACGTTGGCACGGAGCTTGGCCGGGGCGTGAACGTCGACGGCCAAGAACATCTTTTGCAACTCCAGGCGAGCCTTTTGCCGCCAGATGCGGGACCAATTGATGAAGAAGGCCTGCAGATCGCAGTCCTCCAGCCCCTGCGCCGTTTCCAGTGCCGCGGCCAGGCCGCCGGCATCCGCGATGTTTTCGGACACGATCAGCTTACCGTTCGCCTTGCCGGCCTCAGTTTCCAGGCCATCGAATTCGTCGATCATCGCTTGGGTCAGGTCCTTAAAGTGGGCGTAATCGGCCGGCTGCCACCAGTCCTTGAGGTTACCGAACTCGTCGAACTGGGCCCCGTTGTTGTCGAAGCCGTGCGAGATCTCATGCGCAATCACCGCGCCGATGCCGCCGAGGTTCTGGCTGGCAGTTTGGTCAAGTGAGTAGAACGGCGCCTGCAAAATCGCGGCCGGGAACGTGATGTCGTTGCGCGACGGATCGTAGCAGGCGTTGACCAAGTGCCCTGGCATCACCCAAATCGTGCGGTCGACCGGTTGGGTCAGCTGATCGAGGTTGTATTGGTTGCGGGTTGTCGAAAGTCCGATGGCGGTGCTGAGCAGATCGCCATCGCCGACCTTCAGCAGGTCGTAAACCGCCTGCACCTTGTCCGGGTATCCCATTTTAAGCACCATGGTGTCGAGCTTCACCACGGCCTTGGCCTTGGTGGAGTCAGACAACCAGCTGGAGTTGGTCAAGCGGCGCTTGTAGGTTGCAATCATCTTCTCGACCAGCGCAATCACGTCCGCCTTGGCGGTTTCGCCGAAGTAAGTCTGACCGTAGTAAATCCCGATTGGCTCGGAGAAGAAGCGGTTGGCCAGGCGGTAGGCGTGCTTAATCTGGCTCGGCTCCTCTGGGCTACCGGACAGCGCCCGGCCGAAGGTACCGCCGAGCTGCCGCAGGTCCTCGCTCAGGTAGCCGGTCAGGCTGATCAGCTCGGTGACATAAGCCCAGTGCTTGTACTGATCAAAGGTCGCCGCGGAGAAAAGCTGCGTGAACTCCTTCAGGAAGCGCGGGTCTTGAACGATGATGGTCTCGGGCTTTGCCGGCAGCACCTCTTCGACAAACGCAGCGAAGTCGAAGGCGCCGAACTGCGCGGCCACCGCCGAGAAGGACTGCGGGTTGTAGGCCTTTGGGTAATCCGCCCACTCCTCGGAGCTCTTGACGTGCTTGGCGATTTCGCGGTCGAAGCTCAGCGCGTCTTTCAGGTAGGTCGCCTGATCGGCCGCGCTGAGGTCGGTTTGGGCCAGCACCTGTTGGCTCATGTCCGTCCAGGTCTTCAGCAGGGCTTGGCCCTGCTCGTTGCCTTCCGCGTAGTAGGTCGTATCCGGCAAGATGGTGCTGGGGCCGGAAATCTGATACAAATTGCGGCTGGTGTCCTTCATGTCGGGCTCAACGCCGCCGGAAAACGGCAGCGGGAACAAGCTGAGCTCCAAGTCACCGGCCTTGGCGTTGAACGCGGCCAGGTCGCTGGTGGCGTTCAACACCGCGAGGCGATCCAGCGCCGGCTTGATGCCAGCGGCGTCTCGGGTCGTGAAGTCCAAGGCTTTTTGGTACAGCTTGACCGCCTGAGCAAAGTACGGATCAGGTGCCGGTTTGCTACCATCGGCCACGGCCTTGAAGTCGGCCATCAGCTGGTCTTCAACCCCATCGGCCAGGTCGCTGAAGCCCCCGGTGCGGGACTTGTCCGGGGCGATGACCGCCGTTTTCTCCCACTCGCCGTTGACGGCTTCGTACAGATCATCTTGGTAACGCGGTGTGTCTTGTGCCATAATGAACCCCTTTCGCTGATTCTCACCAGCATTTAATATACTCATCATTGTAGCGCAACGCCTGGGCTTTTGCACCACAAAAACGGCGGGTGACCCCGCCGCGGTGTGCTTATTCAACTGTGGTCATGCCCACGCAATCTTGGTGATTGCGTATTCCTGAACGCGCTTGGCGCCCTTTTGTGTGTCGATCAAAACGGTGCTGCGCTCGGCGTACGGCTTGACCGTGCCCGGGGTGATCGCCTGAATCACCCCGTGAAGCGTCCGCTTGTCCATCGTGTGGATTTTGACCGGCCGCTTGGTCAGTAACGCATCCTCCAGTAAGCCGAAAATCTCAGTGGTGTGTTGCCCCATGAGCATGAACCTCCTTTTGTTTGCTGAAACCGATTACACCTCCAGTATAACGAAGCCGCGGCGAAAAATCAGCCCTTCTTGTCACTGCGAGATGATTCTTAACATTTGACGCCGCGACAGAGTCAAAAAAACCGCCGCAACGCGTTGGTTGCGGCGGCCGCGCCGAAGCCAGCGGAGACGCAACCCCGCCGGCCTTGGCCTTTTTGCTGTGTGTGATGCCATCGTTCAGTCACCCTGCCGCGGCGTTGGTTGCGGCGCAGGCGTTTTGGTACAAGCCACCGGTCAATGCGCCGCCGCAGCTACCTCGCAAGCGAGTAGGCAGTACACTAAACAGCCGGTGGGTGGAGGTCCAACCCTGGTATTCGGGCCCGCAGGTGGGCGCCGTTACGCGAAAACACGTGTGTTGAAAGCCAGATTCGGCTTGGTATGAGCGGGGTACTGGGAATGCTTATGTCCCGGACCGTTCCCCATGGGCAGTGGGCGTGCTGTGACCAAGGCCTTTGGTCGCCCCCCTGTCCTAGAATAATCATCCAAAGCCAGTGTAAGCCTCGCCAGCTCAGCCGTCAATTTATAAGCACCGACCTAATCCGAGGCTATGTCTCGGCACGCCGGTCTAAGATCGTGCCGGTCGCTTCCCCCAGTACTGGAAGTAATCGGTTCGCAGGCTGCCGTTGTACAGCTTGCGGCGCTTTGTCGCCTTGTTGCCGTATGCCTTTTCAAAGCCCAGGTCGGCGGTCAGGATGTACTTGCTCCAGCCGTCGAGGCGACGGTAGGCATCGCCCATCTCGCCGTACAGCCGCCGGGCGGCTTCGAGCTCGCCCATGCGCTTACCGTAAGGCGGGTTGGCGACAATCACGCCGCGGGGCTTGTCGGTCTTGAAGTCCTTGACCGCCAGCTGTTTGAACACGACGCGGTGGCCGAGTCCGGCCTCGTGGGCGTTCAGCCGCGCAATCTCAATCATCTCCTGGTTGATGTCGTAGCCGGTGATGTCCAGCTCGCGGTCCATGTCGGCGGCCGCCAACGCGGCGGCTTTGACGCTGGCCAGCGCGTCTGGATCAAAGAAGGCGAAGTCCTCGAAGGCAAAGCGGCGGTGGAGGCCCGGGGCGAGGTTCAGCCCAATCAAGGCGGCCTCGATTGGAATGGTGCCGGAACCGGTGGTCGGATCGACGAACGGCATATCCGGGCGCCAGTTCGTCAGCATCACCAGCGCCGCCGCGAAGTTTTCCTTCAGTGGCGCCTCGCCCTTGGCCACGCGGTAGCCGCGCTTGAAGAGGGATGGGCCAGTGGTGTCGATGGTCAACGTCGCGACGTCCTTGAGGATTGAGACCTCCAGTGGGTACAGGTTGCCGGTTTCCGGCAGGCGACCGCGGCGGTGGTAGACTTCGGCGAGCTTGTTGACAATCGCCTTTTTGGTGATGGCCTGCACGTCGGGTTCGGAGTGCAGCGTCGACCGAACGCTGCGCCCGGCCACCGGAAACTCGGCGTCAAGTGGCAGGTAGCGGTCCCAAGGCAAGGCCCGCACGCCTTCGAACAGGTCGTCGAACGTCGTGGCCTTGAACTGGCCGACGATAATCTTGATGCGGTCGGCCGTGCGAAGCCAGACGTTGGCGGTGGCGATGGCGCGGTCGTCACCCTCGAAAAAGACCTTGCCGTTATCGGTTGTGGTTGCAAAACCCAGGTCTTGCAGCTCACGGGCGGTCAGGCTCTCAAGCCCGGCCGCCATTGTTGCCATCAGTTTGTGTTGCATAATCGGCTCCTTTTAATTTGCTGAGTTCATTGTACCAACACCCGGTCTCGGGAACCACCCCGGCGTAAAAAAACAGCCCGGGAAACCCGGACTGTGCCTGCTTGCAGACCCCTATAAGCCATGTTTTGTTCCAGCACCTTGTCAGGCCAAGGCGCCTTCAGTAATCATCTATCTCAGCTTTCGCTGGAAGGCCGTCGGTTCAATTCCCATGGCCTACCGCCCCTACCAAAGTTTGGGTTACTCGCTCGCGGGGTTTACCCGTTCCAGTCCGTCTGTTTCCAGGCGGCATCGTCTCTGTGGCACTTTCAGGTGCAGGTGCATGGCCGAAGCTTTAGCACTGAACACCGCCGTTACCGGTTTGACCCGGTACCCAGGCTTATTGGGCCTGGCACGAACACTACAAGCATCGCAGCTTGTGCGGGCATGGACTTTCCTCACCGGGCATACACCCGGCGCGATTACTCGTGATCTGCAAAGGGTTGACGTGAATTAGTAGCGATCGATGCCGCTGGCGTCGGTCGGCTTGGTGCCGCCGTCGGCCAACTTGCTCCCGAAGACGTGGCGCTCCAAGTTAGAGAGCCGCTTCAGGATGTCGTAGTTGGTCACGGTCGCGTTCGGCTGCTGCGGCGTGGCCGCAGCGACTTTGGACGACACGTTCAGCTGCTTGGTCAGCTCGTCGACGCGACTGCGCAACCGCGCGTTGTCCGCCTCCAAGCGGTCGACGTCGCCTTGGTAGGCCTCGTAGTCCTTGATCACTTGATCCAGGAACTCGTCGACCTCGGCGGCGTCGTAGCCGCGCATCTTGGTTTTGAAGCTCTTCTCCAGAATGGCTTGCGGGTCGAGCTGGACGTCGCGCGTTGCCTCGTTGTTGTTATCCATAACCGAACACCTCGTTGATTCCTTAACACAGGATGAGTTCATCATAACATACCAAGGGGACTTTGAAAATGCCAAAATGCGTCAGATGGGCATTGCCGTGCTTTCTTCACGAATCGAATGGGTCGTGTTCGGCCGCCTGCTGTTCACCGTATGCCCGGGCGGCCTCCTCCAAATCGGGCATGTTGATCAGCTGCACCGGGTAGGGCCGCCGCCGGTCCTCGCCTTGGGCGGCCCGGTAAGCAAACGCCGGCTTGCCGTCAAAGTCCGGGTCGAACACCAAAAGCGCGGCGTCGGTGTGCTGAGCCATGAAGCGCGTGTAGCCGGACAGCTGCTTGGGCGATTGGTACGGTAGGCTGGAGACGCTGGCGGAGAAATCGACCTGCTGAACCAGCGTGGCCAGCGCCGCTTGGTTCTCTTCCTTCCACTGGTGACCAAAATCCGCAAACGGCAGCATCACCGCGACCTTGAGCTCCGGATAGTCCTTTTTAAGGCCGACGGCGACTTGAGCACCCCACTGCTCGACGCCTTGCTCGCCACCGGTGATCACCCACTCCAGGCCGTCGTCCAGGGCCGCCTTGAGCTGGTTTCTTAAGGCAAGTTTAATCACCGTAATTTTGGGGTCGGAATCGCCGTAAGCGTTCAGCTCCCAGGACCGGTAACCGGTCAACCACAGGCGTGTTCCCATCGCGTCCTCCCATTCGATTAGGCCAAATCTCCCTGGCTTGTTATAATAAGGCCAGGAGTTGATCGCATGCCCATTCACTACCCTAATGGTAAGCCATACCAAGACGTCGCGCAACCGGCGGCCCCGCGCCCCGTTTCCTACGGCGGCCGCGGCATGACGCTTGAAGACGAGCTGAACCAAAGCAACCAGTTCTACCGCGCCGCCAACAAAGCGGTGGTGTACAAGAAACCCACGCCGCTTCAGATTGTCAAGGTCGACTATCCCAGCCGCGCCCAGGCGGTGGTCAAAGAGGCCTACTTCAAGACGCCGTCGACCACCGACTACAATGGGGTCTACCAGGGCTACTACCTGGACTTTGACGCCAAGGAAACCAAAAACAAGCAGAGCTTTCCGCTCAAGAACTTCCACCCGCACCAGGTCGCCCATTTCAACGCCTGCCTGGCCCAGGCCGGCATCTGCTTTGTGGTGATTCGCTTCGTCACGTTGCGCCGCCTGTTCGTGTACCCGGCCAGCGCCTTGAACCGCTACTGGCAGGCCAGCCTGGCCGATGGGCGCAAGTCGATTCCACTCAAAGAAATCGAGACCCACGGCTTCGAGCTTCACCCCAAGCTGCAGCCACCGGTGCCGTACTTAGACGGTGTCGACTGGCTGATTGCAACCAAGAAAGGACAGACACATGGCTAATCAGGCCCCATCGAGAATGGCCAAGCGGCGCCAAAAACCCGCTAAAAAAGCAAAGAAGCGCGGCGGCCGCTGGCTGCGCTTCTTCAAGTTCGCGGCGCTGGCCGTGGTGGTGGCCTTGGCCGCCGGCATCGGCCTGTTCGCCTACTACGCCAAAGACGCGCCGGCCATCACCAAAACCGAGCTGATGAGCGGCGGCGGCTCCACGCTTTACGCCAGCAACAACAAGGCGCTGACGCACCTGGGCGTGGAAAACCGCGTCTACGCGACCGCCGACAAGATTCCCCAGCGGCTCAAGGACGCCGTGGTGTCGATTGAGGACCGGCGCTTTTATAAGGAGAAGTTCGGGGTCGACCCGATTCGCATCGCCGGGGCGGCCTTTGCCAACCTCAAGGCCAAGGTGACCGGCAACACCGCCGGGCTGCAAGGTGGCTCCACCTTGACCCAGCAGCTGGTCAAGCTGTCGGTGTTCTCCACCAAGGTCTCCGACCAGACCCTGCGGCGCAAGGCCCAGGAGGCCTGGTTGGCCGTCAAGGTCGAGCGCAGCTACTCCAAGGAGCAGATTCTCGAGTTTTACATCAACAAGGTCTACATGAATTACGGCCAGCGGGGCATGGCCACCGGAGCCCAGTTCTACTACGGCAAAAGCCTGAGCCAGCTCGACTTGGCCCAAACCGCGTTCATCGCCGGGCTGGCGCAGTCCCCTTCCGGCTACGACCCCTATGTCTCGCCGGCCCGGGCCACGACCCGCCGCAACGCGGTGCTCGACGCGATGCTGCGCGACAACAAGATCACCCAGGCCCAGGCGGCCACGGCCAAGGCCGAGGCAATCAGCACCGGCCTGAAGAAGAAAAGTGAAATCACCAACACCGCCTTGGTCGACAAGGTGATCGATGCCTACCTGACCCAGGTGATCAAGCAGGTCAAGGCCAAGCTTCACGTCGATCCATACGCCGAGAACCTAAAGATTTACACTAACCTAGACTACAACGTTCAAAAAAAGCTATACGAAATTGTAAACGACGGCCAAGACGTCGTTTTCCCGGACAACAAGATTCAAACGGCGGTGACGATGACCAATCCGCAGACCGGTGCCGTCGTCGCCCAGATCGGCGGCCGCAAAACCGGCAACGTCCGGCTGGCGTACAACCGCGCGACCCAAAACGACCGCAGCAACGGCTCGACGATGAAGCCTTTGATGGACTACGCGCCTGCCATCGAGTACCTGAACTACTCGACGGCCACCATGCAATCCGACACGCCTTACAACTATCCCGGCACGAACACCCCGCTGTACGACATCGACCACAAGTACATGGGCACGATGACGATTCGCCGCGGCCTGGAGCTGTCCCGCAACATCATCGCCATCAAGACGCTTGAGGCCGTGGGGCTGACCAAGTCTCTGAACTTCATCAAGGGGCTGGGTATCACCCTGCCAGCCAACCAGCAGGTCTACCCAAGTGGCATCGGGGCCTCCGTGACCACGGAGCAAGAGGCCGCCGCTTACGGGGCCTTGGCCAACGGCGGCACGTACTACAAGCCAAGCTACGTCAAAAAGGTTGTGACCCCGGACGGCGATTCGGTCACCTTTCAAAACGCCGGCACCCGGGCGATGAAGTCCAGCACCGCCTACATGGTGACCGACATGCTCAAGGGTGTAATCGCCAAGGGGACCGGGATGGCCGCCCAGATCAGTGGCCTTTACCAGGCCGGCAAAACCGGGACCACGGATTACGCGGCCAACGAGTTGGCCGCCAACGCCGCCTTGAAGGGCACCGCCAAGGATTCCTGGATGGTCGGCTACACCCGCTACCGCGTCGCCTCGGTGTGGCTGGGTTACGACAAGGCCAATACGGCCGGCGTCACGACGGCCATGCAGCTGATTCCCAAGGAAATTTACAAGGTGCTGATGACCTACGCGTCCTCGAGTCTGCCCAACAAGGATTGGGTCAAGCCGGAGTCCGTCATTGCCAAAACCGTCAACGGCAGCCGCGAGCTTTATGTACGCGGGTTTGCCCCGACCACCCCGGCCGTCAGCTCATCCAGCTCCAGTTCGGTCAGCTCAAGCGTTGCGACCACCAGCAGCGCGACCAGTTCAAGCGTCCTGAGCTCGAGTTCAAGCAGCGCAAGCACCAGCAGCGTTGACAGCTCCAGTGACTCCGAATCAAGCGGAGCGAGTGACGCCGGGTCGACGCCTGCGACCGAGTCACCGAGCAACTCCGTCAGCCTGCCCGAAACGCCAAGCAAGACGGAATCAAGCCACACCACCCAGTAGAACGCATGCCAAAAGACCGCCCCCCTTGTGTGAGGACGGTCTTTTTGCATGGGCCAAGCCGGCGCGTCAGGCCGACTCCTGCGTCAGTTGAACCACGGCCACGTGATGCGCGGCCAGCAGTTCCAGAGCGTAGGGGTCGTTGTGGTAGGCCGATTGGTAGTAGACGGCGGTGATGCCAGCTTGAATCAGCGCCTTGGTGCAGTTCAGGCACGGGAAGAAGGTCACGTAAACCGTCGCGCCCTTGGTCGAGACGCCGTTTAAAGCGCATTGCAAAATGGCGTTCATCTCGGCATGCAGGGTGCGGATGCAGTGGCCGTCGCGCATCAGGTGTCCAGCGGTATCGCAATGTGGATCCCCGGCGATGCTGCCGTTGTAGCCCGTGGCAATGATGCGGTGGTCGACCACCAAAACCGCACCGACCGTCGCCCGTTCGCAGGTCGACCGCTCGGCCACGTTGCCGGCCAGTTTCATGAAGTAGTGATCCCACGACTCGCGGTGGCCGTGGCGCTTGGAGTCAACGATTTGATCAGGCATGTGTTGGTCCCTCCTTGGACTTGCGGGCAACCGGCTTGTAATCGGCCGCAAAGGCGGCCCAGGCCGGGCCCGGTGGTAGCTTGGGGTTGCGGGCGGTCAGCCACTCCCGCCCCAGGCGAATCAGGGCGCGGTGCAGGTTGATCCAGGTTGCAGGCGGCATCAGCCCCTCCAGACGCCGCTGGATGGCCTGCGGGGTCGCATTGGGCGGTGCGATGCCAAACCCGCGAATGATGCGCGAAACGTGGGTGTCCACGGCGACGCCGGGAATGTTGAAGGCATCGGTTCGCACCACCGTGGCGGTTTTGGGCCCGACCCCAGGCAAGGCCACCAGCGCCTTAGTCGACTCGGGGACCTGGCCGTCGTACCTGGTCACCAGCGCCTGGCTCAAGGCGACCAGGTACTTGGCCTTGTTGTGGTAAAGCCCCAGGCGGTCGATGTAAGGCTCGATGACCGCCGGGGTGGCCATCGCCAGCGCCGCGGCATCCGGGTAGGCCGCAAAGAGCCGTGGGGTCACCGCGTTGACGGCCACATCGGTGGTTTGCGCCGACAGCAAGACGGCGACCAGAATTTGAAATGGGGTCTTGGCGTTGAGCGTCGGGGGAACACCAGGGTACAGCGCGAGCACGAGGTTCAACAGTTTCACCGCGCGTTTGTCGTCCATGTCGTACCTCCTACAAGCCCAGGTGCCGGTTCTTATCCGCCTGCACCTCCGCCGGCGTGGTGAAGTGTCGCCGCTCCCAGCCAATCAGGATTTTATCCATGTAGCGCAGCGAATACACCCGGTTGAGCACGGCCTCGCGCAGCGCCAGTTGGATCATCTCTGGCTTGTAGTGGTCAACGGTCAGCCAATCGCCGATGGTCTGCTGCTCGATGGGTGACAGTGGCCGGCCGAACTCCACCTCGATTTGGCTGAACACCGTCTTGCTCGCCTGGTCCTGTGCCGTGATAGCCTGGCGGTCCAGCGGCGCCAGCACCTGAGCCAACAGCGGGGTCACGTCGTACTGGTCGAACTGGCGGCCGTCGCGAGCGGTGGCATTGAGCCGCCGAATCGCCTTTTTATCCGTCAGGCTTTGAATCACCCCGAACACCTCCTGCGGCCGCAGCTTGGCCGCCTGCCCAAGCGCCGCCAGGTCCGGCGTCTCGGTGTGGTGCTGGGCCCATTGCAGCAAAAACAGGTAGGTGACAAACTCGCGGTGGGTCAGCTCGGTCTGCGCGAACCGCGCGAATAAGGCGTCGGACACGCTGGTGCTGCCGGCCTGCAGGTAATCGGTCAAATTAGGCATGGTGACTCCCTTCTCAGTGCAAAAAGAGACTGATCGCCCAGTCTCTTGTGTGCTTACGGCTTGATGCGGTTGATCATGCGGGGGAACGGAATGGTCTCGCGCAGGTGATCGAGGTGGCAAATCCAGGTGATCGCGCGTTCCAGCCCCAGCCCGAAGCCGGCGTGAGGCACACTGCCGTACTTGCGCAGGTCAAGGTACCATTCGTACTCGGCCAAGTCGAGCCCCTTGGCTTCGATGGCGGCCTTCAGCTTGTCGTAGTCGACTTCACGCTCGGAGCCGCCGATGATTTCGCCGTACCCTTCCGGCGCCAGCAGGTCGGCGCAGACATACGTGTCGTCGCGGCCTTCCTCCGGCAGCATGTAAAACGGCTTGATCGCCTTCGGGTAGTTCAGGACAAAAACCGGCTGCTCGAACTGATCGGACAAGTAGGTCTCCTCCGGTGAGCCGAAGTCTTCGCCCCACTTGACGTCAAAGTCTGCCTTTTGCAGCATCTCAATCGCCTCATCGTAGCGAATGCGCGGGTAAGGCAGCTTGGTGTACTTCCTGAGCGTCTCAACGTCGCGGTCCAGCAGCTTCAGGTCATAGGCGCAGTGGTCAATCACGCTTTGCACCAAAAAGGCGATGTAGCGTTCCTGCACCTGCAGGCTCTCCTCCTGGTGTGTGAAGGCCATTTCGGGCTCAATCATCCAAAACTCGGTCAGGTGCCGCCGGGTCTTGCTCTTTTCGGCGCGGAACACCGGGCCGAAAGTGAACACCTTGCCGTAAGCCATCGCCCCGGCTTCGGCGTAGAGCTGGCCGGACTGGCTGAGGAAGGCCGGGCGATCGAAGTACTCGGTTTCGAACAGCTCGGTGGTCCCTTCCGGCGCGGAGCCGGTAAGAATCGGCGCGTCCATCTTGATGAAGCCTTCTTGGTTGAAGAACTCATAGGTCGCGCGAATCATTTCGTTGCGAATCTGTTGAATCGCAAACTGGCGCTTGGACCGCAGCCACAGGTGACGGTGGTCGAGCAGGAACTCGATGCCGTGCTCCTTAGGCGTAATCGGGTAGTCATCGGCGCCACCCAGGACCTCGATGTCGTGAACCTCGATTTCGTAGCCGAAGTGGCTGCGGGCGTCTTCGTGAATCTCGCCGGTCAGCCACATGGACGTTTCCTGGCGCATGTCCTTGGCGGCCTGGAAAACGGCCTCGCTGACCTTGTTTTTGAGCACCACGCCCTGGAAAAAGGCGGAGCCGTCGCGCAGTTGCAGGAAGGCAATCTTGCCGCTTGAGCGCTTGTCGGTCAGCCACGCCCCGATTTTGACTTCCTCGTTGACGTGGTCTTTGGCATCGATGATGCGAATCTGTTCTGTCATGTTATCCCCCTGTGTCATTAGAAAAGTGATGCAAATGCTAGTTCTGGCCGACGAAGGCCTGAATGCGGCTGATGGCCTCGACCAAATCGGCCTTGGCCGCCGCGTAGCTCAGCCTGGCGTGATCCGGCAGGCCGAACGCCCGGCCCGGCACCAGCGCCACGCCGGTTTCGGCCAAAAGTGCCGCTACGAAATCGTCGACCGACGTGTGGTGGGTCAACGTCGCCGCCCGGCGAACGTTCGGGAAGAGGTAAAAGGCCCCTTGTGGCTTGTCCGGCAGCTCAAAGCCTGGCACCTGAAGCAGCAGCGGGTAAACCGTGTTCAGCCGGTCCTCAAAGGCGTCGCGCATCGCGGCCACGCTTTGGCCGTCGCTTGAAAACGCGGCGATGGCCGCGTACTGCGCGGCGGCGGTTGGGTTGCCGGTCGCGTGGCCCAGCAGCTTGGTCATGGCGGCGATCAGCTTTTCCGGCCCGGCCGCAAAGCCAATGCGCCAGCCGGTCATCGCGTAGGACTTAGAGGCTCCGGAGATCAGCACCGTGTTGGCGGTGATGGCCGGATCGATTTGGATAATGGAGGTGTAAGTCGCCCCGTTGTACAGCAGGTCGCGGTAGATGTCATCGGCTACCACCAGTATGTCGTGGCGCAGCGCCCAGTTGCCGATCAAGGTCAGCTCGGCCTTGGTGTACACGGCGCCGGTCGGATTGCTCGGCGAGTTGATGATGACGGCGCGGGTATGTTTGGTGCGTTGCGCCTCGAGGTCATCGACGGTGACCTTGAAGTGGCTGCTGCTCATCACCGCGCGTGGCACCCCACCGGCGAGGCGCACCTGCTCGACGTAAGAGACCCACCCGGGAACGGGAATCAAGACCTCGTCACCGGGGTCCAACAGCACCTGGAACAGGCCATACAGCGCCAGCTTCGCCCCGGTGGTCACCACCAGCTGCTTGGGGCTGTAACGCACGCCGGTTTGGTCCAGCACATGCGCCGCAATCGCGTCTTTGAGCGCCGGCAGCCCGGCGGCCGGCGTGTAGAAGCTGGCCGCCCCGCTTTGGATCGCGGCGACCGCCGCCTGGTCGATGAAGTCGGGTGTGGTGAAGTCCGGCTGGCCGATCGACAAGTCGAACACGGTTTCCCCTCGCGCCTTCATCTCCTTGGCCAGGTTACTGACCGCAAGCGTCGCGCTGGGGGCGACGTTCAAAATTCGTTTGGCTAAATGCAAAAGCGTCACTCCAATCGGGTCTCCCCTTATAGGTTACGAATCGCTGCCAGCTCCTCACCGGTGGCAAAGTCGTAAGTCACATACCCAAGTTTACCAGACTTTGTGCGATAGCCAATATCCCAGACAAATTTCTTTGCCCGGCGGCTCAAGCCAATGCTTGAGATGCGCTTGGGCGCGTAGCTGGCCGCGACCTTGGCCAGCGCCTGCTGGCGGGTGATGCCGGCGGATTGGCGCAGCACGTGGACCTTACCGGTTTTTTGGCGGATGACCACGTACACTGCGCGGTGGTCGGTGGTGGTGCCGGCCACGGTCAGGTAGGAGTCGCGCTGCGTGTCCCAGTAAAACTGCGACACCGTGGTGACCTTGGCCTGGCGCTTGGCGATGGCCGCGGCCTGCTCGCGAACCGACCGCAGCGGCGAGACGCTTTTGGTCCACACAAACACGACGGCGGCCAACAGCGCGATGCCGGCGATCAGGCGCAACAGGCGAAACATTCTACGACGATTAGCTGGACGCATGGGCGTCCTCCTTTCTTGAGTCCGTTGCCGCCTGGCGCGTCAGCCAGTCACGGCTATGCAAAACGGCCGAAGCCAGCGGCAAGACGGTCGGCTTCAGGTTAGGCAAGCTCTTGGCGAGCTTGCGGCCGTAAGCGGTAGTGGTCAGGCGCGGGTCCAGCACCACGAACACCCCGCGGTCGGATTCGGTGCGAATCAGGCGGCCGAAGCTTTGGCGAAAGCGCAGCGTGGCCCTGGGCAAGGCGTCGGCCTTGAACGCGTCTTGGCCGGCCTGACGAAGCGCCACGTAACGCGCCTTGGTCACCGGCGCGTCCGGCGCATCAAATGGCAGCCGGGTCAAAATGACCATCTCCAGCTGCTTGGCCGGGTAATCGATGCCCTCAAAGAAGCTGGCCGCCCCCAGCAGCAGACTGTTGTGGCCCAAAGCGAAGCGCTTGGCGATTTTCTCCGCCGAACCGGTCACGCCCTGGGCCAAGACCTCCTTGTCGCGACCGATTGGCATCGCCGCCAGCCGCCGGTACACCGCGGCAATCACCGCAAGCGACGTGAACAAGGCGATGGTCTGGTGCTCGCCGGCCGCAAGCGCGGCGATGGCCTGAGCCAAGTAGTCGGCGTAGGCGTCGGGCGTGAGGTCCTGCACATTCGGGGCGTCGGCCACGGCCACCACAGCAGCCTGGCGCTTGTAGCGAAACGGGCTGCGCAGCCGCAGGCACTGGTCCTCGGGTAACGCGGGGTAACCCAGCTGGCGGGTCAAAAAGCCAAAATCGCGATCGACGGTGAGCGTCGCCCCGACAAACGTGGGGGCACAAAAATGCGCAAGCGCCGCCTGCAGCGGCTCGGCGACGCGGAAGCGGTCCCAGGTCATGCCCAGGCCCATCGCCCCCGCCCCGGTTTCAAGCGTCACGCAGGTCACCCCGTCGGCGCTGGCGTCCAACACCGCCGGCGTCAGCGCGACCACCTCGGCCTGAATCGCACTCAGTGCCGCCGTCAGTCCGGCCAGGGCCTGAAACACCGCCGCATCCGAGGTTAAAAAGCGCTCGGGTCGCGCCGCGTAGACGCCGCTCAGCTGGCGGCAGGCCGCAATCAGCCCGGCTAGATCTCGGCCCAGCCGCTCCCGCGGCTGAAGCAGTGCCGCCTTGAGCCAGCTGACCTGCTCGGGCATCAGCATTTTGGTCACCGCCGCAAGCGGCGGCTGGCGGAAGAAGTGGTGAAACAGCGTGGTCTGCAAGTCGGCGACCTGCTCCTGCAGGCTGTCAATCTGCTGGCGCATCGTGGTCAGCTGGTAGCCACGTGCGATGTCTTCTGCAAATAGGTGCTGCAAGTCGCGGTGGTTACGCCACTCGAGCAGACCGCGCAGGTGGTTGAGGTGAATGCGCAAAGCCGGTAGCGCTAATCGGTGCGAGAACGCCGCCGCGGTGTTGTCGGCAAAGTGCTGGGCCTCATCCACCACCAGAAACGGCGGGTTGGCGAAGCGCAACGCGTCAAAGTGGCGCGACAGGTAGGCGTGATTGGTCACCACCACGAAGGCACCGGCCACCGCCTGCTGCTGCAGGCGGTAGAAGTCGACCGCCGCGTACGGGTCCCCCGCGGCCGCATCGGTGGTACCGGTGTGGCGAATCCGGGCGAACAGCGGCGCCTTGTAGGTGGTCAGGTGCAGCTCGTCGAGGTCCCCGGTTTGCGTCTGCGTCAGCCAGACGATCAGGCGCAGCTGCAATAGCCGCGAAAGCCGGTCGTCGACGGCCGGCAGGCTGACATCCAGCTTCTGCAAGTCGAGGTAGTGCCTCGCGCTTTTGAGCATCACCGCCGGTAGCTCTCGCCCAGTCATCGCGGCCACCTGCGGAATGGTCGCCATCAGCTGCGCCTGCAACACCGTGGTCGAGGTGGCCACCACCAGCTTGTGCTCGGCGTCTGCCACATACGCGTATGGCAGCAGGTACCCAAGGCTTTTGCCAAGGCCGGTGCCGGCCTCAATCATCAAGGGTTTTTGGGCGGTCGTCGCATTGGCGTAAATCGCATCCATCATCTTGGCCTGGCTCTTGCGGAACCGCAACTGGGGCCGCAGCAGCTTGCGCTTGGCCGCGTCCCCTGCCGGGTAGGCCGGCGCCGCCCCCAGGGGCGAAAGCAACGGCTGCGGCCGGCGTAGCACGAAGCGGCCGCACCGCACCTGAGAGGCGGCCAGCGCAACGCCTGGGACCGTCTGTGCGGCCAGCCAGTCGCCGGTTTGGCGAATCAGGCTGCCGGCCAGCTGCGCCAGCTGTTTTTGGGTCACGCTGGGCAGCGCCTGCAAGCGGTCGCGCAACTGCCACAAGAGCTTGGCGGTCGACACCGCGTCGGAGTCGGCGCGGTGCGGGTTGTCGTGGCGAATCCCCAGTGCGTGGGTCAGGTCGGCCAGCCGAAAACTCGGCGCAGTCGGGACCAGAATCTGGGCCAGCTGCACGGTGTCGATGGCCGGGCCAATCAGGGGCCGGGAGCCGACCCGGGCGAGCTCGGCGCTTAAAAACGGGTAGTCGAAATTGACGTTATGCGCGACGATTACCTTGCCTTCCAGCAGGTTTTCAATCATGTAGGCGACGTCTTCAAAGTACGGCGCCGCCACCAGGTCGGCCGGGTGAATGCCGGTCAGCGCCTGAATGGCCGCCGGCACCGGCCGGTCGGGATTAATCAGCTGCGAGACGGTTTGAATGATCTGGCCGTCTGCCATGATGGCACAGCCGAACTGAATGATCCGAT
The DNA here is from genome assembly GCF_025490915.1 of Lacticaseibacillus parakribbianus. GTDB lineage: Bacteria > Bacillota > Bacilli > Lactobacillales > Lactobacillaceae > Lacticaseibacillus > Lacticaseibacillus parakribbianus. The sequence goes on from NZ_JANQBA010000001.1 coordinate 182,493, forward strand.
CGCCTTCGTCGACGCTGGTGCCGGTAGTTTCCAGGTCAATGACGGCGTATGTGGAGGGAAAAGTCATGCACTCACCAATTTTCTCAAGTCTGCTTCCATTCTACTCTGGTTGCGCGGCCAGGTCGACCACCGCCCCGGTGGCCAGGGCCACCAGGTACTGATGAACTACGGGCTGACCCGTGGCCGCGGTCAACGCCGCGGCGTACATCGCCAGCTGGCTGCGGTACCGCGCAATCAGCGGCGTGAGGTCTGGGGTCACGTGGTCCGTTTTATAATCGAACAGCGTGAGGCCGTCGCCGCTTGCGTAGTAGCCGTCGATAATCCCGTGGACCAGGATGTCGGCGGTTTCGTTGGGCATGTCGGCAAACAGCGTGTTGGCCGGCCGCAGCAGCGAGAACGCCGCCTCGCGGTGCAAGGTCTGACGGTGTTGAATGATGGCTTGGCCCAAACCGCCCTCAAAAAACGCGACCAGCCGCGCCACGGCAATTTTTTCGGCCACCGCTGCCTCCAGGCTGCCTTCCTGCACCAGCCGGTCAATCAGGGCGCTCAGGTGAGCCGCGTCTTGGGCCTGGCTCAGATCCGTCAGCTGCAGCACCAGGTGGGTGGCGGTGCCGATGGCCGTGGCGCTGGCCGCCTGCGTGGCGGTCAGAAACTTCGGACTGGCAAACTCGCCGACAAAGCGGTTACCGTCGGTTTGCGCCGCGGCCTGCAACAGCTCTTGCTGGGTGGGATCGGCGTAGGCCTGCTTGATTTCGGACACCGTCTGAAAGCTCGTGGTCTGCGTCGCTAGCTCGTGCGGGTAGGTAAAGGCCAACCAGTCGGCCAAGGTCCCAGGCGTTGCGGCCGCGGCGGCCGGCGCCGGCTTGGCGGTCGGCGCTTGAAGCGGCGGCTCAACCTTGCTGATGAACCGCACATCGATCGGGGTCTCGAACGGCGCCAGGGCCGCCAGCGGATGGTCCGAGACCGATTGCGTTCGGGCAATCGCCATCCCCAGCCAGTCCAGGTAGGAATGCGCCCCCGCCCGTTGCCCCGCCGGCAGCAGCAGCGCCGAATCGCTTTCGTACTTGGCCCAGCGCTCCTTGAGCTTGGCCTGATCCGGCGTGGAGCCGATGATCACCAACCGCTGCTCGGCACGGGTCAAGGCAACGTAAAGCAGGCGCATCTCCTCGGCGCGAAGATCGGCGGCCTTGGCCGCCTTGGCCGCCGCAAACTGCGGCAGCACATAGGTTTCGCGGGTGGCGGGATCCAGCCACTTGACACCCAACCCGTCCTTGGTGGCAATCACCGCCTGCTGAAGGTCCTGCTGGTTCATTCGCTTGCCGGTGTTGAGCAAAAACACCACCGGAAACTGCAGCCCCTTGCTGGCGTGAATGGTCATCAACCGCACCGCGTCGACGTCGGGCTCCAGCGTGACCGGCGTGGCCAGGTCCTTGGCCTTTTTTTGCATCAGCTCGATGAAGTGGATGAAGGCAAACAGGCCCTTGAAGCCGCCTTGTTCGTAGCTGGCGGCGCGAGACGCCAACGCCTGCAGGTTGGCCTGGCGCTGGGTGCCACCGGGCAGGCCGCCGACGAAATCCAGGTAGCCGGTGCGGTCGTACAGGTGCCAAATCAGCTCGACCAAGGCGTGTTCCCGGGCAAAGTCGCGGTACTCCTCAAGGTCTGCCAAAAAGGCCTGGCACTTGCGCCGGGTCGCCGCGGCAAAGGCCGTGCCGCCTGCTTGCTGGGTGAAGGTCAACAGGGCCGCGTCAAAGGTTGCGTGCGGCTGAGCCAGGCGAATCAGCGCCAAGGCGTCGGCGGAGAGCCCAACCAAAGGCGACCGCAGCACGGCCACCAGCGGAATCTCCTGCAGCGGGTTATCGATCACCCGCAAAAGCGACAGCATCACCATCAGCTCGGTGGTCTTAAAATAATTCTTGGCGTTGCCGATGACAATCGGCACGTTGGCCGCGGCGAACACGCTTTGCAGCGTGACGTTTTGCTTGCTGGCTCGGGCCAAAAGCGTGATGTCCTGGTAGCGAATGCGGCGCGTTTGGTGGGTCTCGGCGTCGTACAGCTGGTAGCTTGGGTCTTGTACCATCTGCTGAATGTGGGCGACCACCATTTGGGCCTCGGCCTGATCGCGGTCCAATGCGGCCGCGTCTTCGGTGTCGTCATCGTCACCGGCGGTCTCCGCCTGGGTCTCATGAATCAAGAATTCGGTGGTCGGCGCAAAGTCGCGGTACTTGTCCGGATCGCCCAAAACCAGTTGCGCCGGCTTATCGTAGTCCATGGCCCCCACCTGACGGTCCATGATCTGGCTGAACACCAGGTTGGTGAAGGCCAGCACGTTTTGGCTGGAGCGAAAGTTCTTGGTCAAGTCGATGCGCCGCCCCACGCCCGGCGTGGCCGGGGCTACGGCGCTTTCAAAGTCGTGGTACTTGCTCAAAAACAGCGTGGGGTCGGCCAGCCGAAAGCCGTAAATGCTCTGCTTGACATCCCCGACCATGAACCGGTTGCCCGGGTTTTGGCGGCTGACCGCCGCCAACAGCGCCTCTTGCAGCTGGTTGATGTCTTGGTACTCGTCGACCAGCACCGCATCAAAGTCGGCCTGGTAGCTGGCCGCCACGGTTTGACCGGTCTGCGGATCCTTGGCGGTCAGAATCTGCAAGGCGGCCTGCGCGACATCGGCAAAGCCCATCACCTGCCGCCGCGCCTTTTCCGCGGCCAAGGCGCCCATGTACCGGCTGGCCACGGTACTCAAAAGCTGCACCATGGCTCGGGCCTTGGGCAGCGCCTGGGCCAGGTCGGCCGGGGTGATGAGATAGGCCGCACTCAGGCCCTCGACCGCCTTTTTGATCCGGTCACGGTCTTTTTTGGCCTGGTCTTTAAGGGCCTTCATGTCCGGCGTCAGCTTGCGAACGGTCGGCCACTTGGGCCAGCTGATGCCGGCCAGCACTGCCTGGGCCGCCGCGTAGCTGCTAGGTGCTTCGGCAATCGCGTTGGTCAACACATCGAGCGTGTCGGCCAGGTTGCCCGCATAAGCCGCCAACTCGCCGCCGGGCAGGTCGACTTGCCGGCGCAGCCCCTCGAGCTCCCCGGCCGCCGCGACCAGCCGGGCTGCGGTGTCAGGCCACATCCACTGGCTCACGGCGCGGTCCGTGCCGGCTTCGTCGTAGGCGGCCGGCAGCTTAGCCAGCCAGGCCGCGGGGTCGGGGGTGGTCATGGCGAAGGTCACCAGGTTGGCCACGATGTCTTGCAGCTCGGTGCCGGTCGGTGAATTGGTGAAGTTGTCCACGAGATCGGCGTAGGCCGCCTGGTCCGGGCCGGTGTAAAGCGTCTCCTGCAGATCGGCCCACACCGCGCTTTGAATCATCAGGTCCTCGGTGTCATCCGTTAGCTGGCGGAAGCCCGGCGCCAAGTCGATCACGTAGTAGTACTGCCGCACCACCTGCAGCGAAAAGGCGTCGAGGGTCATGATCGACGCGGCGTTCATCTTGGCGACCTGGTTGGCCACGTGCTGGCGCTGGGCTGCCGTCAGCGGGTCGCTTGGTGCCGTCAGCTCCGCCTTCAGGGCCTGCTGAATCTTGAGTTTCATCTCCGCGGTCGCCGCGTTGGTGAAGGTCACAATCAGCATCCGGGTCACATCGGCACCGGCCACCACCATTTCGACGATGCGCCGCACCAGCACGGCGGTTTTGCCCGAGCCGGCGCTGGCCGACACCAGCAGGTCGCTGCCTTGCAGGCGAATGGCCGCCAGTTGATCAGTCGTGAATCCCATCGTTGTCCTCCTTTGCTAAAAGCGCTAAGACCTCACCCAGGCTCAGCCGCGCGACGTGGTGGTACGAATCCACGCCGGTGGCCGGGTCGAACAGCATGATCGCCTGGTAATCGCTGTTGGTGATCACCGTGCTTTCTTGGTCGAATTGAATCGGTGCCAGGTCGATGGTCCCGGTCAGAATCTTGGCCGCCGCCGCCTGAATCATGCGGCGGTTGTGCGCCAAAAACGCGGCGAGTCCCGCCGGCGTCAGCCACTTCTTGTAGCTGCCGTCGATCGCCTGCTTGCCGGTCACACCGATCGGCACCACGGCCGATTTGCCGCCATGCGCGAGGTCTTGATCCAGCGCCACCGCGAGCTTGACGGCCGAAGCCTGATCCTCCGGCAGGACCAAAAGCCCTGCCATGCGATGCTTTTTGAACCGCGCGGCACTGGCGTCTTGGCCCGGCAGGTAATCGAGCTTGGGCCGCTTGAACATCATGTATACCCCACCGGCCGGCGCCGCCTGCGTCTTGCTACCGCTTTGGTAGGCGTCGATGTAGGTCAACAGCTGCAGCGACACGCCGTAAAAGGCCTTTTGCGGGTCAAAGTCGTGATCGGAGGACTTGTAATCGACCACCAGGAAGTAATCCTGACCGTCAACTGCGACCTCGTCCAGCCGGTCGATCTTGCCGCGAACGCTGATCGTGCCACCGGTGGTCACCGGCAGCACCAAGGGCGGCAGGCTGGCCGCTCGGGCGTCGAGGGCCCCAAAGCTCAGCTCCGTAGCCCGGGGGCGAAACGCCGAGCGGTTCAGTTGACCGGCGACGGCGCTGAGCATCCCGACCAGCATCCGCGCGATGCGGCCCTGAACCGCCTGCATCGCCGTTGAGCTCAGCAGAATTTGGTACTGCGGCATGGTGGTGACATCGTCACGCAGCCGCGCCGCCACCGCCTTTTCAATCTCGGCGAGGCTGGGGTTTTCCGGCACGGCCCCTTCCCAGTCGGCCACCAGGGTCGCCATCACATCGTGGTACAGCGTCCCCAAATCCGCCGGCGTCAGCTCGAACTCGGGCCGCTTGGCCAGCTTCAGCCCGTAAGCCAGGAAGTACTCGTACGGATTGCGGTAGAATGACTCGAGCCGCGACACCGACAGCTTCAGGTGATCGCCGTAGAGTTTTTGGGCCAGCTGCGGGTCAAGCGTCCCCACCGCGTTGCGGTAGTCGATGCTGGTCGCCAGCCGGGCGGTCAAGGCGCCGAGCTTGGGGTCTTGACGCAGCGCGGCGTACACCGCCTGCCAGCCTGGGGCCACGGCGATTTTTTGGTCACGGGCCAGCCGGGCGACGGTGATGAAGTCGGTCAGCAAACTCCGCGGGGTGCCGGCCACTTCAGCCACTGCGGTCTGCGGCGTCACCGTGCTCCAAAATGCAAGCGAAAGGCCCAGCCTTGCACGCATCGCCGTGAGGTACGGCGACGCCTGGTTTTGGTCCTCCGCGTAAGTGGGATAGCTGACCGTCAGCGTCTCGGCCCCGGCCATCATGCCCAGGTAGTTGACGAACGGATCGCCCAGCGTGGTGTCGGCCCCGGTTTGCGGCAAAAAGGCGCCGTCCGGCAGCCGCTCCTGAAGCACCGCGCGGTCGCCGGCCGTCAGCACCCCGGCGTCCGTCGGCGTGTCCGGCATCACGCCGCTGGTGGCGCCGATGACGAACACATGCGCAAAGGTCGCCTGCCGGGCCAAGGCGGTTTCGGACACCACGACCTGATCGAGCGTCGAGGGAATCTGAGTGAACGTCGCCCCGGTGATGCCGGCGGTCAAGAGCGCGATGAACTGGTCGCGGTCAAAGGCCGCATCGCCGAGCAGCGCGACGTAATCGTCCAGCAGCCCGACAAAGGTGGCCCAGGCCTGCTCGCCGGCCGTCGAGGCGCTGATGTCGCCGGCGTCAATGGCCGCCTGGCGCCAGTCCGCCAGCCGGTGCTGCACCCCGCTTTGGATCAGCCAGTCGTACAAGCTGGCGGCTGCCGCTCGCCCGTCGGTGCAGGCGGCAAGCGCCGTGAACAGCGGCGCGACCTGCTTGGCCACCAGATCCTTGATCAGGTTGATCTGCGCAGTTTTGACCGGGTCGTTGTCGGTGCGGTCCTGGTCGGCGTAGCGCTGAAAGTAAAGCCACGGGGTGTCTGAAAGCCACAGCTTGCCGGCGATGCCGGTTCGCAGCAGGTGGTTGTCGCAGACGTCAAGCGCCGCCCGAAAGTCGGCCACGGTCACGCCGGTTGGCAACAGCAGCTCGGTTCTAAGCAGCCGCATGATGTCTTGGTACTGGAAGTGGTGCTGCCACACGGCAAACAAGCTGTCGAGCAGGGTCATCAGCGGGTGGTCTTGCATCGGGTGTTCGACGTCCACGAACACCGGCACGTCAAGGCTTTCAAACACCGGCGCGATCAGGTCCTTGTACGGGTCCAGGTGCCGGGCGATCACCAGCATGTCCTGGTAGCGGCTGCCTTGGTGAACCAGCTGGTTGATGCGCGTGGCGACGGCTCGTAGCTCGACGAACGGCGAGCTGGCCACGGCCAAAGTCACCCCAGGCACCGGCTTGGGCTGCGCGGCGGGACTGGGCAGCGGCACCAGGTTGGTGTCGTCTTCCCAAAACTGGGCCACCGCCGCCATGGCCGGTGAAAGCTGACGCGGCGGCGCCTGGCGGTCCAGCCGCACCGGCTGGTTGGCGGCGAAAGCGGCGTCGACCAAGGCGCGGTAAAGCCGCGCCGCCGGCAAGAAAAGGTAAGGCGGCGCCGGCACCTCTGACACCCCGTGGTCGAGAACCAGGGCCACGGTCACCTCTTGGGCGCAACTCACCAGCGTTTTGACCAGATCACGCTCGGTGGCCGACAGGTCATTGAAGTGCTCGAGGAAAAAGTAAGTGTGGGACAAGTCGCGCTGCGAAAGCGCCTGCGTCAGGGCCGTCACCAGGCTCGGCGTGGTGACGTAAGGACCGATAGCCGCCTCGTAAGCGGCCAGCAGCACCACCAGGTCGGCGAACTTGCGCCCCTGGCGGCTGGTCGGACTGAGGCCTTGGATCGCGTCGGCCAAGGCGGCCGCCGTGACGCGGCCCAGGGTCAGCTCGCTGAGCTGCTTGGCCAGCTGCGCGATGAAGCCAGGCTTTTTGGCCTCACCAGGATACACGCGCAGCTCGCTTTGGTGCTCGCTCAACAGCCGGGCGACCAGCATGGTGTTGGCCGCCGCATCGAGGCGGGGCTGCTGATAGACCGGGTCGTTTTTGAGAAAGTACCACGCCAGGCGCGAAATTGAGAAGGTCTGCACGGCAAACTGCGCGTAGGTGGTCACGTCCCGGTCGCCGCGCAGTCCCTGCAAAAGCCCCACCTCCGCCTCGAACTTCACGTGGTTGGGCACCAAATAAAAAATGTGGGCCGCCGGGTCCTTGGCCCGGGTGGCCTTGATGGCCGCGATGATCGCGCGGTGGTGATCCTGCGCCGCCGTACCGAGAATGAACTGAAGCCCCATCGTCACTCACTCCTTGCTGGGTCGAATTTGACAATGCCTTAAGTTTACCATACGTGCCTAGTTGAACCCGGGCCTTTGCGGTATCATTATAAGAAGTTAATCTGCCGGTCCCGCCGGCGCAAGGAGCGATTCGCTTGAATTCTGCAACAGGAACCAGTTTTGCCAAAATCATTCTGATCGGCGAACACGCCGTCGTGTACGGCCAGCCGGCCATCGCCTTGCCGGTGCCGACCATCCGCCTGACCGCCTCGCTGACGCCGCGCAATGACGCCGCTCAGCTGATTCACACCAGCTACTTCACCGGGGCTTTGAGCGATTCGACCGCCACCGACTTTGCCGGCATCGCGGCCCTGGTCACGGCGCTTTTGGCCCATTTTGAGGCGACCAACCAGGGGTTTGAGCTGACCATTCAAAGCCAGCTGCCGGCCGAGCGCGGCATGGGGTCCAGCGCCGCCACCGCCACCGCCATCATCCGGGCGTTTTACGCGGCCTTTGCGACGCCTTTGGCCCGACCAACGCTTTTGCAGTGGGCCGCCGTGTCCGAAAAGGCGATCCACGGCAACCCTAGCGGCCTGGATGCGGCGACCACCAGCGCCGTCGTGCCGCAGTGGTTCGTGCGGGGTCAGGCGCCGACGCCGATCGCCTTTCCGGCCGCTGGCAGCCTGGTGATTGCCGACACCGGGCTGCTCGGCCAGACCAAACGCGCCGTGGCCGCCGTCGCGGCGCTGCGCAAGGCCCAGCCGGCCCAGTGTTCGGCGCATCTCTCCGCCATCGGCGCCGCGGTTCGCCGGGCCGCCTTGGGGCTGGCCCAGTCGGACCTGCCAAGCCTTGGGGCGGCGCTTGACACCGCCCAAGGTGAGCTGGCCGCGCTGGGCGTCAGCGCCCCCGCGTTGGACCGCCTGATTCAAGCGGCCAAGGGCGCCGGGGCCCTGGGGGCCAAGCTGACCGGCTCGGGCCAAGGCGGCTGCATGATTGCCCTGGCCGACACCCCGGCCGCCGCCGCGCGGATTGAGGCCGCCTTGCAGGCCACCGGGGCGACCCAGACTTGGCGCCACGATTTTGCCGAAAGCGAGGAACCCGCATGACACTGGCTCGCGCCCACACCAACATCGCCTTGATCAAGTACTGGGGCAAAAAAGACGCCCGGCTAATCCTGCCTTACACCAGCAGCATCTCGCTGACGCTGGCCGACTTTTACACCGACACCCGCGTGACCTTCGACCCAACGCTTGGTGAGGACCGCTTCACACTGGACGGGACAATCCTGCCGACCACCAAGGTCACCCCTTTTCTCGACTTAGTGCGTGACCTGGCCGGTCGCCACCAGTTCGCCAGCGTCAGCTCGGTCAACCACGTGCCGACGGCCGCCGGGCTGGCCAGCTCGGCCTCGGCCTACGCCGCCTTGGCCCTGGCCGCCAGCCGCGCGGCCGGGCTGCGCCTGGCGCCGCGGGAGCTGTCGCGGCTGGCGCGGCGCGGTTCGGGGTCGGCCAGCCGCTCCCTGTTCGGCGGCCTGGCGATTTGGCACCGCGGCTTCGATGACGCCACAAGCTTCGCCGAAGCGCTACCTGCCCCCAAACTGGACCTGGCGATGGTGGTGGTGCTGGTCTCCGCCAAGGCCAAGGCCAAGGCCTCGCGCAGCCTGATGGCCAATACCGTGGCGACCAGCCCCTACTACCCCGCCTGGGTTGAACACAATCAGCAGGCTTGCGAGCGGATGCTTCAGGCACTCGCCGCCAGCGACTTTGAACGCATCGGCGAGCTGACCGAGCAAAGCGCGATGCAGATGCATGCCGCCATCATGGCCGGCGACCCGGCGTTCACCTACTTTCAGCCCGAAACCTTGGCGGCCTGGCAGACCGTGCAGCAGCTGCGAGCGGCCGGCGTTGCCGCCTACGCCACCATGGATGCCGGACCCAACGTCAAGGTGCTGACGCTCGCCGCTCACGTCCCGGCCGTGGTCGCCGCCTTAACCCCGCAGTTTGCCGGGCGGCTGTTGACCACCCGCCCGGGGCCGGCCGCCACCGTTTTGGAGGATTAACATGACCCAGTCGGTTCAATCACACCGCAAGGACGAACACGTCTTCTTGGCGGAAAAATACTTCGCACCGGCGGCCGCCGCCGGCTTCGATCAGGTGCGGCTGTTGCACAACCCGCTGCCCGAAACGGCGGTCGAACACGTCTCGTGTCGGCCTGCCCTGTTCAACTGGCGCTGGCCGTTTTTTATCAACGCGATGACCGGCGGCTCCACTCAGACCAAGGCGCTGAACGCTCAGCTGGCCGCCGTGGCACAGGCCTGTGACCTGGCCATCGCCAGCGGCTCCCAGTCCGTGGCGCTGCGCGAACCTGACCTCGTCGACACCTTCGCCGTGCTGCGGGAGCAGGCCCCCACCGCCTTCATCATGGCGAACCTAGGGGCCACAGCGGATTTGGCCGCGGTTCAAGCGGCCGTCGCCGCCGTCGGTGCCGATGCGATTGAGATTCACCTGAACACCGTCCAGGAAGTGGTCATGCCGGAAGGCGACCGCGACTTTCACTGGTTGGCCAACCTAAAGCGCCTCGTCGAAGGCGCCGCGGTGCCAGTGGTGGTCAAGGAGGTCGGCTTTGGCATGACCCGCGAGGCCCTGGCGGCGCTGGCCGGAATCGGCGTTCAGGTCGTCGACCTCGGCGGCCGGGGCGGCACCAACTTCGTCACCATCGAAAACGCCAGGCGCCCCGACCGCGACCTCGCCTACCTCACGGACTTTGGGCAGACCACCGTGGAGTCGCTGCTGGAGGCCCAGGGCAGCAGCATGGCGGTGATTGCGACCGGTGGGATTCGCACCCCGCTGGACGTCGTCAAGGCCCTGCGCCTCGGCGCCAGCGTCGTGGGCATCAGCGGCCTAATCCTCCACTGGCTGATTCAAGACGGCCAGGCCGCGACCATCGCCCGGCTGCGCAGCTGGCAGGCCCAGCTGCCGGCGCTGCTGGCGATGCTTGGGGCAAGCGACCTGCAGGCCCTGAACCGGGTGCCGGTGGTCCTCAGCCCCACGCTTGAAAGCTACGCCAGACAGCGCCAGTTGCCGCTGCCGTGACGCCAAAATGGCCCTCCCACGATGATTGTGGGAGGGCCATTTTGGCGGGTTAAAAGCGCAGCCCCTTGGGGAATGCGTTTTTGATGGTGCCGTTGACCAGCTTGCCGATGGCAAAGGCCTTGTCGTCCAGGGTCAAAAGCACCGTCAGCTTGCCGCTCAGGCCAGGCCGCGCCAGCGTCTCGCCGTGGCAGTAGCTGGCGTATTCGGCGGCGCTGACCGGCACCACGCACCGAAAGGCCTGCGGCGCAAGCGCCGTGGCCAGGCTGTGGCTGGCCTCAAAGCGGTTCTTCTTGAAGGTGCCAAGCTGAAGCCCGGGGCGAATCACGCGCAGCCGCGCCAGGTCCGGCGCGTCAAGCGGCAGCGCGTAAAGCTGGTCGCGCCAGGGCCAAAGCAGCCGATCGGCCAAAGGCGTCGTCAGGCTCGCCTGTTCGAACGCCTGCCAGCTCGCCTTGTCGACCGAACTCAGCCGACCCGGTTGGGCCGGACCGACCGGGCGGCCCGCGTCGCCCTCGGGCTTGCGGAATTTCGCCACGAAATGCCCCTCGCCGGCCAACCGCTGCGGCCACAGCCGCGCGGTTTTTTTCAGGTTGGGATCGCCGTTAGCCCATTCCGGGCGACCATCGGCGATGCCGGCGGGTTTGGCAATCGGTTCAAGCGCCCAGCCCAGCGTGGCGACGGCCCAGGCCGCAATCTGCTCGTCTTCTTCGGGGGCGAAGGTACAGGTCGAGTAAACCAGGGTACCACCCGGCCGCAGCATGGCGTCGGCCTGGGTCAGAATCTCCTTTTGCCGCGCCGCGCAGGTCGCCGGGTAAGCGGGCTGCCAGTACTGCATCGCGTCGGGATCCTTGCGAAACATCCCCTCCCCGGAGCACGGGGCGTCGACTAGAATGCGGTCGAAGTAACCCGGCAGCGCCTGGGCCAAGGTCGCGGGGTCATTGTTGGTGACCACGGCGTTTTGCAGGCCGAAGCGCTCGACGTTGGAGGCCAAAACCCTGGCGCGGCCCGTGTTAATCTCGTTGGCAATCAGGACGCCTTGGTTTTGCATGAAGCTGGCCAGGTGCGTGGTTTTGCCGCCTGGGGCCGCACACAAGTCGAGCACCCGCTCACCCGGTTGCGGCGCTACCGTGGTGCCGACGAACTGGGCGCTTGGCTCCTGGCTGTAGACGTACCCGGCCACGTGGTCGATGCCGTGGCCCGCCACCTTGCCGTAATGCCCCCAGGTACTCCAGGGAATCGCGGGACCGGTGACCTCAAGCGCCGCCTTGGGCCGCAGCGGGTTTTCGCGGAAGCCGTGCTGCACCGGTTGCGCGAATGTTGCCAAAAAGGCCGGGGCGCTGGCCCCCAAAAGTGTCGTGTACTTGGCTGCAAAGCCTTCAGGCAATGTCATCTACGTCGTCCTTTCGTGCTTGGTGCCGGGTCCAAAACCACAGCGCAAGGGCCCCAACGGCCCAAAGCGCCACGGCAAAACCCAGCATCCGAGTCTTGTCTGTCAGGTAAAACCACCACCACGACCCCGCCACCCCGGCGGCGGCGGCAATCGCGCTGTGGCCAAGCGCCCGGGTGAAGAGGCTGCGAGCGTAGCGCTGGCGCATGGTGGCGTCCAGTCCTTGCGGCAGCCCCACGTGCATCAGTCGAGCGGCCAAGGCGGCCAGCACCACCGCACCGGCCACCAGGCCAACGCTGCGCAGGATCGTCAGGCCGACCTCGGCCCACCAGGAGCGGTTGCCGGTGGTGTCGTAGGTGTAGGCGTGCCAGCTCACCCCCAGCAGCTTGCCCAGCGCGGCGCGTTGGGCGGCCAGGTGCTTGCCGTCGACGTAAATGGTGGTTTGACTCAAGCGGACCGCCGGCGTCGCCTGGCCGCTGGCGTTTTGAAAAATCACGCGGTTGAGCGGACTGGCACCGCGGGTCGCGACCACCCCAAGCACCGGGACGAAGCCGGCTTGGCCCTTGAGGTACTGCTGGCTGCTGCCTGTGTACAGCGGCTTGACGGCCTGGCCAACCACCACCACTGGCAGTGCCGAGCGCAAATCGGCGTCCGAGAACCACTGGCCCGAGCTAAGCGGCAGGCTGCCGTAATCGCCGTTGGCGTACAGCAGCCGGCGGTTGGCACTGACGCGAAACTGCACCTGCAGGTCGGCCAAGTTGGCGGCCGCAAGCTGCTTGGCGGCCGTGGTCACGGTCGTGGTTTTGGCCGAGTGCCCCACCAAGGCGTTCTCCGACAGGCCGTAGTGGTCCAGCCGGTCAGCGTATTCGGATTGGTCGTGCAAAGACCAGGTCCAGCCGGCCAGCACAATCAGGCCGATCCACAACAGGTCAATGATCACGAATCGCTTCATAGTTTCTCCTTTGGGCTAGCGCATCAGGTACAACCGCTCGTTGATCGCGTCAAACCGCGGCAGCGCGCGGTTGACGGTCAGCAGCCGACGGTCCGGCACGAACTGCGCGAGCTGCCAAAACAGCGTGCTGTTGGTCGCGCCGCGCCGCTCGCCAATCACAAACAGGCGCAGCTGGGGAAACGACCGGCGCAGCGTCAGCAGGAAGCTGGCGTCGCTCCACTCGTTGTCCGGCGACCACGCCATCACCACCGCGTCGACTTGGTCGCCGTAGCGCCACAGGGCCGCGCTGGCCCCGGCTTGCTGCAGCGGCACCAGCGGCGTTTGACCCGTCACGTTGTGGCTCACCCAGGCCAGCGGGTCCGTGGTGATTACCTGGTTGCCAACCTCTTGCAGCCCACGCGAGACGTAGCCGTTGCCGGCCGCAACCTCCAGGTAGCGCATCGGTCCAAAGGCCGCCTGCCAGCTGGCAAAAAAGTCGCGCTGCACGAACGCCCACATGCCGAAGTGATAGGCGATGTACTGGCGAAAGTGCCGGGCCAGGTGATCGAATGCCTGCAGCCGTCGCGCGACGCCCTCGGGCTCCCCCAGCCAGGTCAGGGGATCAAGGCCCAGCGGCGGCAGCGCGGTCTGCGGCAGCCGCTGGGCCTGGACCGCCCGGCGCCAGTCGCGCATCGCGGTGACTTGCGCCTGCAGCGCCTTTTGGTCACAGGTCGCCGCCAGTTGTGTCACGTGTTGCCAGTAATCCATAGGGCCTCCCATTCGGTCTCAGCAAAAAGGCCGCCAGCGGCGGTCTTGATCAGTGAATACCCAGCGCCATTTTGGCGTAGCGCGTCATCCGGTCCGGACTCCACGCCGGGTACCACACCAGGTGAATGTCAACCGACTCGATGCCATCGATGGCCAAAAGCGCGTGGTGAATGCTATCGTCCAGGATGTCCGTCAAGGGGCAGCCCATCGTGGTCAGCGTCATCTCGATGTCGCAGTGACCATTCTCGTCCAGGTCGACGCCGTAAATCAGCCCGAGGTTGATGATGTCGATGCCAAGCTCGGGGTCGATGACCAACTCAAGCGCCGCCACGATTTTTTGTTTCATGTCGGCGAAGTAGGCCGCTTCCTCCGGGGTCTGTGTGTCTTCTGCCATGGGCCCTCCTACTCGTCTGACTTCAACACGCCGCCGACTGCGTAGTGTTCCTTCGCCATTTCGTTGAGCACAATGTGGATGTGTTCCTTAGGGGCCCCGGTGTTCTTGGCAATCGCCGTGGTCACGTCGGCCACCATCTGGCGCAGCTGCTCGGGGCTGCGGCCGGCAATCAGATCAATGTGTACTAAAGGCATAGTCGTCTTCCTTTCGTTCGCCACGCAGGCTAATAACGGTTCTATTATCACACATTCAACCGGGGATGACTACCGCAAACTTGCCGAGGGTCGACCGCGATCGGCGCAACTGGCACCCGCCAGACAAAACCGCCGCGACCCGATTGTTGCGGCGGCCGCGCCGAAGCCACCGGAGACGCAGGTTCCGGTGGCCTTGGCCTGATTCGGTTACGTTCCTGGCTTCTACTGACCGTGGTGGTGCAATTGCGCCCACCGGTTCCGGTCATCCGCGCGGCTAACTCGTCTGGGAGTGGCGGTGGCCGGCCTGCAGCCGGTGGGGTGGTGCGAATCCGGGTCCCTGGTTTCCCCTCGCTTGATTCCGGGGTTGCACTAAAACTCTCGAGCTCAAAGCCGTGTGGCAATACACTGCGGCTTGGCATGGGTGGGGGCTGTTGCCTTGGTGCGAGCCGCTGGCGCAGTCCCGCGCAGTGGATACTACGGCAACCAAGGCCTTGGCCGCCTCCCCGCACAAGAACAATCATTCGCATGTAGCTTAACACTGGACCAATTTGCCGTCAAGCAAGTTGCCTCGCCGGCCGTCAGGTAAGCAAAAGGCCGCGGTTTCCCGCGGCCCGGGCTACTTCAGCGCGGCCTTGCGCTTGGCGTCTTGCTGCTCGGAGGTCAAAAACTCCCCGACCACGTCGACGGTGTTCAAGATATCGATGAAGGCGGCGTGGTCGGCCTCAAGCGTCGCCTGCGTGAGGTCGTACAGCTCGTAGCGCGTGATCACAATCATCAAGGTGGTGTTCGGCCGCCCCAAAAACCCGCCGCGGCTTGGCATCACCGTGATGCCGCGAATCAGCCGGGCCCGAACGGCGGCGACCACCGCGTCCTGCTTTTCCGTCACAATCATCGCCGTGATTTTCTGGTTGGAGGTGTGAATCGCGTCGACCACCCGCGTCATGCAGTAAATCGAGATGATCGTGTACAAGGCGCTTTCCCACTGGACGCCAAAGCCGGCGACCAGCACAATCGCGAAGTTGATGGTGAACAGCAAGGCCCCGACCGTGCGGCGCGTGGTTTTGGCCAAGTACATCGACAAGATGTCCAGACCGCCGGTGGAAAAGCCGAACCGCAGCGCGATGCCGACGCCGGCGCCGGTCAGCACCCCGCCAAAAATCGCGTTCATCAAGGGGTTGGTTGACAACGCATGCACCGGCAGCAGAATCGCCAGTACCGAGATCATCACGGTGTTCAAGAAGCTGAAGGCGGTGAAGCCCCGCCCGAGCTTGCGCCAGCCGAGGTAGGCCAAGGGCAGATTCAAAAGCAGGTTGAACCAGCCGGTGACGTCGTGGTGGGTCACCCCGATGGCCTGCAGGAAAATTGAAATCAGCTGGGCAACCCCGGTGGCCCCGGCCTGAAAGACCCGTGCCGGGGTGAGAAAGAAGTTCAAGGCGATGGCCGTCAGCAGCGCGGAAACCACCGCGACCCCCAACCGGCGCAGCGTGTCGTGATCATCGTAACGGGTAAGTGTCGCCATTGCGAATTACTCCTTTTATGTCTATGATTCATAGACAAATATTTATGATTTATAGTCTGGCCGCAAGCGGAAAATGCGCCAACTCCCCTAGGATACACGCTGGGTTGCGGAATTAACAGCCTTCTTTGGAACTTTTTGCTACAATAAGGGCAGACCCCGACCGAGTGTCTACAAAACGTGGACACCCGGTCGACACTGAAGGAGGAATCTGCATGACACGCAGTTCATGTACCAGCATTCTGATCGGCAAAGGCGCAAGCGCCGATGGCAGCGTGATGATCGGTCGCAACGAGGACAGCAAGGCGGCCTGGCCCAAGCACGTGGTGGTCCACCCGGCGCGAACCGACGACGCCCCCCGCACGTTCACATCCAAGGACAACGGCTTCACGCTGCCGCTGCCGACTCGCGCCCTGAAGTACACCGCGACCCCGGAATGGACCGACCAGTACGGCCTGTTTGAAGAGGCCGGCATCAACGCGGCCGGCGTGGCGATGAGCGCCACGGAAAGCGCCTATGCCAACCCGCGCGTCCTGGCCCACGACCCCTTTGTGGCCGCCGGTATCATCGAAGAAGCGATGGTGACCGTGGTGCTGCCTTATATCCACGCCGCCAAGGAAGGCGTGTTGCGCCTGGGCAAAATCGTCAGCCAGCACGGCACCGGTGAGGCCAACGGCGTCTTGTTCGCCGACCACGATGAAGCCTGGTACATGGAAATCGGCAGCGGCCACCACTGGGTCGCCCAGCGCATTCCCGACGACTGCTACGCCGTGGTCGCCAACCAGCTGGCGATTCAGCGCGTCTTGCCGGATTCGCCGGACTTCCTGTACGACGCCGGCCTGTTCGACTTTGCCGCCGAACACCACCTGTGGGAACGCGGCACCAGTTTCAACTTCCGCCACATTTTCGGCACCACCGGGCCGTTCGATCACACCTACAACACCGCCCGGGTCTGGGACGGCCAGCGCCGGCTCAGCCCGTCACGCGAGGCGACGCCGCTGGACGACAACCTGCCGTTTTGCCTGCAGCCGGACAACCCGCTGTTCGTCGACGACGCCTTTGCCGTTTTGAGCGCCCACTTTGAGGAAACCGAGTTCGACCCGGCCGACAGAAGCGCCGCCCACAACCGTCGCTTCCGCCCCATCAGCCTCGCCCGGACGCAAGAGGCCCATGTGCTGCAGCTGCGGCCGGACCTGCCTTACGAAATCGCCGACCTTCACTGGACGGCGATGGGCGTCGCCGCGCAAAGTCAGTTCGTGCCGTTTTTCGCCGGCACCACGACCACCCCGGCCGACTACCAGCGCGGGGCCCTGCCGGCTAGCCTCGATTCGGCCTACTGGCAGTACAAGCTCGCCGGCGTGTTGATGGACGCCCACTTCAAGTACTTCGCCAATGACTTGAACAACGTCCAACAGGCCACCCACGCCAAGTTGTTGGCCAACATCGCCGCCACCGACGCGGCCAGTGTTGGCTGCGACAAGGACGCCTTGGCGACGCTTGCGACCCAGGCCACCGCGGCCAGCGCCGCCATCAGCAAAACGGCCTGGCAGGCCTTCACCATGCGGCTGCTGGAGCGGTCGACGGACCTCAGCCCGTTGAACTTCACCACCGACCCCAACCTCTAGCCACTCAAAAGGCCGGTGCGACTTCGCACCGGCCTTTTGAATGGGCTCAGCAAAACGTGAAGGGATCGGTGTTGAGCTGCGACGCCAGCACCTGCACCGGCCAGTTGGCGGCCTGGGCCCATTGGATCAAAAGCCCTCGCACCTGCGCTTTCATGATCGATTCGACGTGGTGGCCGGGATCGATCACCGGCAGTCCCGCCGCCAGCATGTCGTGGCCGGTGTGGTAGTACACGTCACCGGTCACGAACACATCGGCCCCGGCGGCCAAGGCATCCAAGTAGCACTTGCCCCCGTCACCGCCCAAAACCGCCACGCGGGCAACCGGCACGGTCAGGTCAAGGGCCACGACCCGCAGGCCGCGCAGGCCGAACACGTGCTTGAGCTCACGGGCAAAGTCGCCCAGGGGTTGCGGGTGCAACAGGTCGCCGATGCGGCCCATGTTCGCCAAATCGCCACTGGCCACGAAGGGCTGCACGTGTTGCAGCCCCATCGCCGCGGCCAGCCAGTCGTTCATCCCGCCGGTCGCCCGATCGAGGTTGGTGTGAGCCGCGTAAACCAGAATGTGGTGTTCGATCAGCCGCGCGTACATGCGCTTTTGCGGATCGGCGAAGTCGAGGTTTTGAAGCGGGCGAAACACCGCCGGGTGGTGGGCGACAATCATGTCCACGTTCTTGGCAATCGCCTCGTCCACCACCTCCGGCCGCACGTCAAGCGTCACCATCACCGTGTGAACCGGGGCGGTCGCGTCCCCAATCTGAATGCCCACCGGGTCCCCTGGCACCGCCAGGGTCTTGGGGGCGAACTGCTCGAGGCGGTCAATAATCGTTTGGCCTGTCAGCATGTCTCTCTCCTAACGCTCGGCCTCGAACAAGGCGAGCCGGTTGGTCTCTTCTTCCTTCTTCGCCGATAGCGCCTGGCTGGACTGGGCCAGGCTTTCCAGCACCGCTTGGGTCTTTGCGATGCGGTGATCCAGCTCCTTCAAAAACAGCGGGCTGCGCCGCTTGCGCAGGACCGGTCCCAAGATCAGGTCGGACTTGGTGTATGGCACCTCCGGCTTGGTCTGGCCGGCCACGATGATCGGGTAGACGTGGCCGCCGTCTTCCAGCAGGTCCTCGTCCAGGATGCCGAACTCATGGGCCGCAAGCCAGGTCCGCACCGTTTCGTCGTCGCGGTTGGGCGCGAGCACCAGCGTCTCCGTGCCGTCGAGCTGGGCCAGCCCCGCGGTCAAAATGTCTTGAATCAGCAGGCCGCCCATGCCGGCGATAAAAATGGTGTCGATGCCATCGGCGGCGGTGAGCCCCGCCAGGCCGTCCGCCTGCCGCACCTCAATCGTCTCTTCCAACCCGTTGGCCGCCACGTTGGCCTTGGCAATCGCCACCGGCCCGGCGCCGATATCCGAGGCGACGGCAAAATCGATCAGCCCGGACTGGGCCAGCTGAATCGGCAGGTAGGCGTGATCGGTGCCGATGTCGGCGATGCGCCGGCCGTCGCCCAAGAAGTTGGCGATGTGCTGCAGCCGCGGGGACAGGTGAATTTTTTCCATGACAGTTTTGCTCCTCATCTTTAACTGCTTCCAGTATACATGACCCGTGCGGCCACGACACGCAAAAAGACGCCGACCGGCGCCTTTTGTGGTTATTCCAAGAAATCCTTGAGCTGCTTGGAGCGGCTCGGGTGGCGCAGCTTACGCAGCGCCTTGGCCTCGATCTGGCGAATCCGCTCGCGCGTGACACCGAAGACCTTGCCGACCTCCTCAAGGGTGCGGGTGCGGCCGTCGTCCAGCCCAAAGCGCAGGCGCAAGACGTTCTCCTCGCGGTCCGTCAGGGTGTCCAAAACGGATTCCAGCTGCTCCTTGAGCAGCTCGTAGCTCGCGTGGTCCTCAGGGCTGGTGGCGTCTTGGTCCTCGATGAAGTCGCCCAAGTGGCTGTCGTCCTCTTCCCCGATTGGGGTCTCAAGCGACACCGGCTCTTGGGCAATCTTCAAAATCTCACGCACCTTGTCCGTCGGCATGTCCATCTCCGCGCCGATTTCCTCGGGGGTTGGTTCGCGGCCGAGGTCTTGGAGCAGCTGGCGCTGAATGCGGATCAGCTTGTTGATGGTTTCGACCATGTGAACCGGAATGCGAATGGTCCGGGCCTGGTCGGCAATCGCGCGGGTGATCGCCTGGCGAATCCACCAGGTCGCGTAGGTGGAGAACTTGAAGCCCTTGCGGTAGTCGAACTTCTCGACGGCCTTCATCAGCCCCATGTTGCCTTCTTGGATCAGGTCCAAAAACTGCATGCCCCGCCCGACGTAGCGCTTGGCGATGGACACCACCAAGCGCAGGTTGGCCTCGGCCAGCCGCTGCTTGGCCTCTTGATCGCCCTGCTCGATTTTAAGCGCCAGGGCGACCTCTTCGTCGGCGGTCAAAAGCGAAACGCGCCCGATTTCCTTGAGGTACATGCGAACCGGGTCGTTGATCTTGACGCCACTCGGGGCGGACATATCGGACAACTCTTTTTTGGAGACGTTCTTTTCCTTTTTCAAGGAGCGCTCGGACGGGTCACCGTTGGCGTCGACCACGGAGATGCCATTGTCCTCCATGTTCTGCATCAGTTCATCGACGGCTTCACTCTTGAGGGCGAATGGCTTGACGATCTGGGTCACCAACTCCTCGTTGGTAATCTGTTTTTTGGCTTTGTAATCCTTGATGATTTGTTTTACTGCGGTTTGGTACTTTTTGTTGGTCGTCTCTTCAGCCATTAAAGTTCCTCCTTAGCCGGCGCAGGTTCGGCGCCTTGGGTAACAACTGGATCACACGGTTTTTTTGAGATTAATGTACTGCACGGTCAGCTCACGCACTAGGGCCGTGTCGCCTAGCGTTTGGGCCTGACTCAGGCGCTGCTTGACCTGCGCCAGCGTGGCCACCTTGCGGCCGGTACCGACCAGGTCGATCAGCTCATCGACCACCGAGTCCGGCCCGTCCGGCAGCGGCTCAATGTCGATGCCGGACACCACCGCCGCAAGCGGTGGTGCCAGCGTGTCGATGAACCCCGCGACGCTGGGCGTCGCGGTGCCATGCGCGTAAGCCAGCCAGGCGTCAAACAGGTCCTGGTAAGGCGCCGTCGGGAACTGGAAGGCCTGATTGTGCAGCCGCCGCGCCAGGTCCGCATCGCGCCAGGCCATCTGCAAAAGCCGGCGCTGGGCCAACTCGTAGCGGTCGTAGTGAGCAGCGGCAGGCGCCGCGGTTGGACCAGCGAAGTCGGCTGCTTCCGGCGGCGGTGGCCCGAAGTCGACCGGGGCCGCCGCGGTGCTGACCGGCGGGGCCTGCGCCTGCAGCGACTGCTGCAAGGCACTGGTCGGCACCCCGGTCAGCTCGCTGAGCTGGGTCAGATACACCGCCTGGGCCACCGGGTCGCCCTCCCCGGCCACCTCGCGCAGGGCCTGGTCGATGTAGGCTAACTTGTCTTGATCGGAGGTGAGGTCGCGCCCCGCGGCCAGGTAGGTCAGCTTGAAGCCGATTGGCGTGACGGTGTGTTCGACCTGCTTTTGAAAGGCCGCCGCGCCTTTTTGCTGGATGTAGTCGTCCGGGTCCAGCCCCTCGGGCAGCACCGCGACGCCGACTGCCAGCCGCGGGTGCTGGCGAACCAGGCTCAAGGCGCGATCCGCCGCCTTTTGTCCCGGCGCATCGCCGTCGTAGCAGATGGTCAGCCGCTTGGTGTGGCGGGCGATGATTTCAACCTGCTCGGCGGTCAGGCTGGTTCCCATCGAGGCGATGCCGGTGGTCACCCCAGCCTGGTAAGCGGAGATGACATCCATGAAGCCCTCAAACAAAATGGCCCCGCCTGCCTGCTTGAAGTCGTCCTTAGCCGCGTCGAGGTTGAACAAGACGTCACGCTTGTTGAACAGCTCGGTTTCCGGGCTGTTCAGGTACTTGGCGACGCCCTCGGCCTTGCTCAGCAGGCGACCGGAAAAGCCAATCACGTCGCCGTAAACGTCGCGCAGCGGAAACATCAGGCGGTCGACGAAGCGGTCGTACAACTTGCCTTCCTGATCCTCGACGAACAGACCCGAGGCCCGTTGCTCGGCGTAATCGACGTCGTGGCTGTCCAGGAAACTCTTGAGCAAGGTACGGTCCTTGGGCAAGTACCCCACCGCAAAGTGCTCAAGCGTCGCCGTGCTCAACCCGCGCTTGGTGGCGTAGGCCAAGGCGGGCTCGCCGCTTTTGGTCCCCATCAGCATGTGCTGGCACAGCTCGGTGACGAGCTTCAGGATTTCTTTTTGGCGTGTGACGGCTTGGCTTTCCTGGCGCTTGGGCCCGTCGATGGTGACACCAAGCGGCACATGGGCGAACTCGGCGACCTTGGCCACCGCCTCCGGGAAGGTCAGGTGGTCGTGTTCCATCGCGAACTTGAACACGTTGCCGCCGCGACCACACGAAAAGCACTGGAAAATCTGCTTGCTTTCGGACACCGAGAAGCTCGGCGTCTTCTCCTGCTGGAACGGGCACAGGCCAAACAGGTTTTGGCCCTGCTTGTGCAGGCTGACGTATTGGCCGATGTAATCGGCGATGTTGACCGTGTTGCGGACCTGATCGATCGTTTCGTTCGGGATCATCACCATGCGCTCACCCCCAGTCTGTGGTCGATTGCCGGATTAGCGGTAAAAAGTCGCACCTCTGTGAAGAAATGCGACTTTCGTTTTTTGATTTACCGCACACTAATACAAGCTATAGTATACGCGTTTTTCCCGGGGTGTCAAATCCGGCTGGTTACTTCACGATCACCGCGGTGACGTCGCCGAACTGGTGAATCATCGCGGCTAGGCCGGTCAGCTCGGACAGGCGGTTCGCCCGGACGGCCGGGTCATCGGCCATGATCATGGTTTCGGTGAAGTAATCCGTGATCGCCGGGGTCAGGCCGCGCAGGGCCTGATAGTTGGCCTCGCTTGGCTGATCGCCGTAGCCGCTCTTGGCCGCGCTGATCGCATCGTGCAGGGCCTTTTCGGTGCTGTTTTCGAACAAGGCGGAGTCGACGGCGACGTTGACCGGCTGCTTGTCGGCGATCCGCACAACGCGGCCCAGCGCCTCCATCACGGCCTTGTTGTCCGAGTCATCCTGGTGCTTGGTCAAAACGGCGGCGGCGTCAATCATCCCCGCCACATCGACCGTGGTGCTGTTGACCACGGCATCCAAGATGTCGTGTCGGCTGGTGGTCGCAGACAGGTACTGGGCGACGCGGTCGCGCATGAAGTCGGTCAGGGCAGCCTGGTTGTGGGCGTAATCCAGGCCGCTGGTTTGGTCGGCGGCAGAAAGTGCCGTCACCACCGCCTGTTGCACCGCGGTGACCGGGAATGACCAGTGGTGTGCGGCAATCATCCGCACAATGCCAAAGGCCTGGCGCCGCAGGGCATACGGGTCGTTGGAGCCGCTTGGAATCAGGTCGACGGCAAAGAAGCTCATCAAGGAATCCAGCTTGTCGGCGATCGCAAGCAACGTCCCCACCGTGCTGGTCGGCAGCTCACCGTCGGCCGAAATCGGCTGGTAGTGCTCCTTGATGGCCAGGGCCACGGCTGGATCTTCGCCGGCCAGCGTTGCGTAAACCTGACCCATCACGCCTTGCAGCTCGGCGAACTCACCGACCATCGCCGTGACGAGGTCGAACTTGTAAATCTCGGCCGCACGCAGCAGGTGTCCCTTGTCGGCCTCGGCCAAACCGACGCGGTCGGCCAAAAGCCCCGCAATTGTCTTGACTCGGGCCATCTTGGCGGCCATCGAGCCGATCTTGTCGTGGAAGCTGACCGTCTGAAGCCGTGCGACGTAATCGGCAATCGTCTTCTTTTGGTCCTCGGCGTAAAAGAACGCGGCGTCCTCCAGCCGGGCGGTCAGCACCTTGACGTTGCCGGCGATCACGTTGTCTAAATACTCGGTGTTGCCATTGCGAACGCCGATGAACGCGTTGACCATGCGCCCGGCAGCGTCACGGGCGTAAAAGTAGCGCTGGTTGTCCTTCATCGAGGTGATCAACACCGCCTCGGGAATTGCGAGGTACTTCTCATCGAAGCGACCGGCAAAGGCGGTCGGCCACTCCACCAGGTTGTTGACCTCTTCCAACAGATCCGCATCCAAGTCGATGGTCCAGTCGTTGGCCTCGGCGATGGCGGCGATTTGCGCCGCGATTTTGGCCTTGCGGTCGGCCGGGGTGACGATCACCTTTTGTGCCAAAAGCGCCGGCACGTAATCTTGGGCCGTGGCCAGCTCAACCGGCTCGCCCAAGAAGCGGTGGCCTTCGGTGCGGCGGCCGGCCTGAATGTCCAGCAGCTGCATCGGAATCACCTGGTCGTCCAGAAGCGACACCAGCCAGTGAATCGGGCGAATGTATTCGAAGTCGTTGGCCCCCCACTTCATGCGCGTCGGGAAGGTCAAGGATTTGACCACGTCGATCAGCCCCGGCAGCAGTGCGGCGGCCGGCTTGCCGGCGATGGCCTTGTGCAGGTAGACGTAATCCACGCCCTTGATCGCGCGGAACGTGATGTCATCCACGGTCATGCCCTGACCGCGGGTGAAGCCGATGGCCGCCTTGCTCCAATTGCCCTCGGCGTCCTGCGCAATTTTTCTGGCCGGGCCCTTCACGTCTTCTTCAACATCGGCCTGCTTGGCGGCCAGCCCCGACACCAGAATCGCCAGGCGCCGCGGCGTCGCGAACTGCTCGATGCGGTCGAAGGCGAGGTGGTTGTCGTTCAAAAAGGCCGCCGCCTTATCGGCCAGCTGCTTGAGGCTTGGGGTGACCACATGGGCCGGCATGTCCTCCAAGCCGATTTCTAACAGATAGTTGTGAGCCATTATTTTACCTCCTGTTGGTGCTTCAGCAGCGGGAAGCCGAGCTTCTCACGCTCGGCGACGAATGCCCGAGCCACCTTGTGGGCCATTTTGCGAATGCGGTTCATGTAGCCGGCGCGTTCCGTCACCGACACGACGCCACGCGCGTCCAGCAGGTTGAAGGTGTGGCTGCACTTGAGAATGTAATCGTAGGCCGGGTGAACCAGCCCAAGGTCCATCAGGCGCCAGGCCTCCTTTTCGTAGGCGTCAAAGAAGCCCAAAAGCATCTCTTGGTCGCTTTCTTCAAAGCTGTACTTGCTGTGCTCGTACTCAGGCTCCTTGAAGATGTCGCCGTAAAGCACCCCGTCGCCCCATTCCAGATCAAAGACGTTGTTGACGTCTTGGATGTAAGAGGCCAACCGCTCCACCCCGTAGGTGATTTCGGAGGTCACCGGCGACACGGTCAGGCCGCCCACCACCTGAAAGTAGGTGAACTGGGTGACTTCCATGCCGTCAAGCCAGACCTCCCAACCAACACCGGCGCAGCCCATCGATGGGTTCTCCCAGTTGTCCTCGACGAAGCGAATGTCGTGTTCCAAAGGCTCGATGCCCAAGGCACGAAGGGAGTCCAAGTAGTAGTTTTGAATTTCCTTTGGGCTTGGCTTCATCACCACCTGAAACTGGTGGTGTTGGTACAGGCGGTTGGGGTTTTCCCCGTAGCGCCCATCGGCCGGGCGGCGGGAAGGCTCGACGTAAGCCGCGGCCCAAGGCTCGGGGCCGATGGCGCGAAGGAAGGTGTACGGGCTCATGGTCCCGGCCCCCTTCTCCGTATCGTAGGACTGCATCAGCATGCAGCCCTTGTCGGCCCAGAAGTTTTGCAGCGTCTGGATCATCTTTTGGACGCTCATTTTCTCTGTCATGGTGTTCTCCTTTGATTACCGGTGCCGGCCGGTGGCACAAAAAAACGCCACTATGCCAAAGTTGACATAGGGACGCTTCCACGCGGTTCCACCCTACTTCAAGGCCGAGGCCTTGCGCTTGCTTGCTGGCTCGAAAACGCCGGTGACCTGCGCGGCGGCAAGGCTTACACTCCCCCTTGCTCGCTGAACGCCGCTTGTCAGGCACCCTTTTTCTCAGCACCGATTTATTTGTCTCTCATTATACCACACGCCGCCTGGTTGGCAAGCACCGCTCAGCGGTAGCGGCGAACCGCCGGCGGCTCGTAGGCGGCCATGAAGGCGGCGATGGCGGTCAGGTCGGGCGAAAAAAGGAGTTTACTGCGGTCGGTGGCGGTCAAAAACCCGGCGGCGACCATGTCGTCGAGCATCGCGGCCAGGTGCCGCCAGTAGCCGCCAACGTCGTAAAAGGCGCAGGGCCCGGCAAAATCCCCAATCCGCGTCCACGAAAAGGCCTGGCTCATTTCCTCCAGGGTCCCCGGACCGCCAGGCAGCGCGATGCAGCCATCCGCGAGCGTCAGCATCCGCTGCTTGCGAACCGACATGTCGGCCACCACGTCGAGGTGCTTGAGCCCTGGCAGTGCCGCACCGCGGTCGTAAAGGTTCTGCGGCATGATGCCGATCACGTCGCCCCCTGCCCCCAGTGCGGCCTCAGCCACGGCCCCCATCAGGCCATTGCCGCTGCCGCCGTATACCATGGTCCAGTGCTGCGCCGCCACGAAGCGGCCCAGCCGCCGCGCCGCCGCCACGTAGGCCGGCCGGTTGCCCGAGGCCGCCCCGCAAAAGATTGCCACTGTTGTCATCAGCTTTCCCCCCTATCAGGCCCATGATACCAAAAAAGTCGCCGGTCAAGGCGACTTTTCGCGGCGAATCAGTGGATGGCGTGTTCCCGCCGCTCGTGCCAATCGGTCAGGCTGATTAAGGCCGACATGGTCAGCGGCAAGACGATGACCAGAATGACTAGGCCGAAAATCACGCCCAGGGCCACCTGAATCAGGGTGGTGACGCCGCTTGGCATTAGGGCCGCGAACGTTCCGCCCAAAATGATGGCGGCGGATACAACGACGGCGCCAATGGCCGTCGCCGCCTTCAGCATGCGCGACTTCAGATCCGGTTCGGCCGCGTTATCCTTGTAGCGAATCATCAAGAAGATGCTGTAGTCGACCCCCAGGGCCATCAGCATGATGAAGGTGAAAAACGGCGTGTTCCAAGTCAGCATGGCGCGACCCAGCACGTGAGCGGAAACCAGCCGGGTCAGCCCCATCGCGCTGACATAGGCCGCAAGCAAGGTGCCGATGATGTTCAGCGGCTGCAAAAGCGACTGGGTGACCACAATCAGGGCCAGGCCGATCCCGATCACCATGATGGCCGCGGTGCGGGTGAAGTCACCGTTGGCCAGCTGACGCAGGTCGTGGTCCTGGGCGGTTTGACCACCGATGGCAACCGTGGCCCCTGCCAGCTTACCGTGCTTGAGCTCGGCACTCAAGTCACGCTTCAGCGTGGTGAACTGGCGGTCGGTGGCACTCGAGTTCGGGTCGCCCGTAAACACCACGGTCAGCGTGGTGATTTTGCGCCCCGCGGCCATGTAGGCGGCCAGGGCCGGCGCAAAGGCCTTGGCGTCGATGCTAGACTGCGGCAAGTAAAAAGCCGAACCGAGGTAGGAGCCTTGCAGGCCGCCGAGGTACTGGCGCATCGCCTTGTTCCCGCCTTGAAGGGTTCCCAGTCCCTTGGTCGCGGTTTTCAGGCCGGCTTGAAGCTGACCGACCTGGTCGACCAACCCGGACATCTGGGTCTTCATCTGCTGAACCCCGGCGTTGACCTTGGTGTTGCCGGCGGCTAGCGTCTGCGCCCCCGCGGTCAGGGCCTGACTGCTGCCGGCGAGCTTTTGGGTGCCGGCGTGTAGCTGACCGGCCCCTTGCGCCAGCTGGGTGTTAGCCGAGGCGACCTGGGACGCACCGGCATCGAGCGTTTGCGCCCCGGTCGCCACTTGGGCGGCCCCGGTGCTGACCTGGTTGAGGCCGCTGGCCAAAACGGTGTTGGCCGCAGCCAACCGCGTACCCGCAGACGCCAGCTGCGCGTTGGCAGACGCCAGCTGCGTGGCACCTGCGGCCAGCTGATTGGTGCCGCCAGCCAGGTTCTTCGTCCCCGTGGCCAGCGCCTGGGTCCCGGTGGTCAGCTGCGTGACCTTGCCGGACAAAGCTGGCAGTGTGGCCGTGAAGGCGGTCACCTGGTCGTTCATCGTTTGGGCCCCAGCGGTCAACTGGGTCACCGCGGTTTGCAGCTCGGTGATGGCCGCCGCGGAAAGCTGACCCTTGGTCGCCGCGGTAATCAGCGGCATCATGGCAGACATCGAATCGGCCAGCTTGGCCAGCTGATCCACCTTGGACTGAAGGGTCTGCATCCCCGCGCTCATGGTGCCGGTACCGGCTTGCAGCTGCGTCAACTTGCTGGTGAGGGCCGGTAGCTGCTGGGTCAAGGTGGTCACCCCAGCGGCCAGTGTCGCACTGCCGGTCGCGGTTTGACCGGCACCGGCGGCCGCCGTCTTGGCGCCGCTGGCAACTTGGGTGGCGCCGCTCACCACGGCCTGGCCGCCGCTTGCGACCGCCTTGGCGCCGCCGGCGGTCTTGGTCGCCCCGCTGGCCAGCTGACCGGCCGCGACGTTGGCGCTTTGAACGCCGGTCGTGTAGGTTCCCAGGCCGCGGTTCAGCGTTTTAGCGCCGCTTGCCAGCTGCTGGGTGCCAGCGGCTAGCTGCTGAACCTGCTTGACGCTTGCGCCGAGGTTGGCGGCGTCAAGCTGCGTGGTTGCCCCGCTCAGGCCGGCCTTGATCTGGGCCAGGCCCTTTTGCGAGGCGGCCAGCCCCTGGGTGATGGTGGCCAGCTGCGACTTCAGGTACATCGCCGTGATCTTGGTGCCACCCGGCTCGGTGACGCTCGCGACGGTTTTCACCCCTGGCTCCTTTTGCAGGTACTGCGTCAGCGCGTCGATGGCCGCAAGCTTGGCCGGCGTATCCAGGCGCGACTGGCTTTGAATGTAGATGGTTGCCGGGGCGGTCATTCCCTTGGAGAAGTGCTTTTGAATGACGACGTAGCCGGCCTTGCTCGGGTAGCTGCTCGGCAGCTCGTCGGCGCTATTGAAGTTCTCCTCGGCGCCAAAGGTGGCGGCAAAAGGCACCGCCAGGGCGAAGACCGCGGCCAAAATCACCGCCGGCCTGGCCAAGGCGGCCTTGGAAAGGCCGTGCCACAGCCGTGAGCTCGTGCTGCCGCCGGCCACCTTGCTCGGCCAAAACAGCCGCTCACCAAGCGTGGCCATGAAGAACATGTTCAGCGTGAGCAAGACGGGCAGCAGCACCAAGACGCCGATGGCCACGGCCGACGCACTTTGGTAGAAGGAAAACTTGGCCAGCCACAGCACGGAAAAGCCGATCAGGACCGAGACCCCGGAATACAGGACCGTGCGACCGCCGTGGTGCCTGGTCGCGCGCATCGCGTCTTGGGCCGATTGCCCCTTGGCCAGCTCACCCTTGAAGTAATCGTACAACAAGATGTTGTAGTCGGTGCCAATCCCAAACAAAACCACGACCAAAAAGACCTGCGTGAAGTTTGAAATCGGAAAACCAGCGTGTTGCGCGAGGTTCATCACGATGCTCAGGCTGGTGATGAAGGCCACGCCGACGTTCAAAAGCGAGATCACCGGCACAATCGGCGAGCGGAACACCAGAATCAAGACCACGAAGATGAAGACAATCGCGATCACCTCGGTTTTTTGGATCCCCCGCTCGGTGACGGTGGAGAAGTCGTCATTCAAGGCGTCGACCCCGGTCACGTAGGTCTTGACCCCGGCCACCTTCAGCTGGTGGGTCAGTGCCGCGACCTGCGGCTTGACCGTGCCGGTCTTCTTGACGGTGATCTGCGCCAGTTGGGTGGTGCGATCCGCCGCAATCAGCTGCTTTTTGGTCTGGGCGTTGGCGTTGGGCGCGAGCACTGTCTGCACGTTCAGGTGCTTTTGGCTGTGCAGCGCGGTCAAGGCGGCATCGATTCGCTCGCTTTGCGCCGCGGTCAGCTTGTGGCTGCCGTTGCTGAAAACGGCGGTGTACGTGCGAACGTTCTTGTTGCCGTTGGCCTTTTTGGCAATCCGGTCGGCGACACTGCTTTGAACGCTGGCCGGCAGGGTGACCGCGCCTTTTTGGCGCACCAGCGCCGAGACGTTGGGCAGCGTGACCACGGCCACGATCACGATGAGGAGCCAGGCAATCAGGGCCGGCCACTGTTTTTCACGAAACTTCTTCACTGAAATCACATTCCTTTGGGTGCGTTAATTATCTAATCTTAGACAGTTGTCAAAACACAACTTCGATGATAAAGTGGACGCGGTGAGGAAGCAAGTGACAACACCCGGATGCCTGACCAAGTTTAGACAAACGACTAGGCATTGTCCAAAAGGAAGGCGATTTCATGAAATACGATCCGACTCGCAAGCAGCCGCGCGGCATCATTCGCACCCAACGCGCGTTCAGTGACGCAATGTTCGGGCTGCTGGCGCAAAAGCCGTTCGAAAAAATCACGGTCAACGAGCTGTGCCAACTGGCCGACTACCCCCGGGCGACGTTTTACAACTACTTCGACGACAAGTACGACCTGATCGGCTACTGCTGGTACTGCCTGAGCAAGGAGATTCACCTGACGGACGTTCAGAAAAACCCCCAAGACGGCGCCTTGCTCGAGCTTTTCAACCAGGCCTACCGCGTGTTTGGCGCCCATCAACCGTTGTTGTTGGCCATCGTGGCGCAAAACCCGCTGGACAGCCAGCTGGTGGCTAATTTTTTGCACCACTTCGCCGGCGTGGTCGAGGACCTGATTGTCACGCGGTTGCGGCTGCAAGATACCGTCACGCCGGTGGCCCTGGTCGCCAAGCACTACAGCAACACCGTGCTGCTGATTCTCGAGTGGATTTTCCTGGACCAGCACCTAGTCCCCCTTGAGGAAGCCCAGGGCTACCTCAAGGACCTGCTGACGCCACCGACCACCCGTACCGCCAACGACTGATACGAATAGGCGCCTGCTTCCCCAATCGGAAGCAGGCGCCTATTTTCATGTTTCAATCACCCGCGTTGCGGCAGGCGGCCAGCCAGCACCAGGTCGATGCCTTGAAGCACCCCGGCCTCGTCGTTGCTGGCGGTGTGAAAACCGGTGTAAGCCGCCATGTTCGGGGTGGCGTTGGCCATCCGCACCCCGTAACCCACGGTTTGCATCATTTCGATGTCGTTATCGGTATCGCCGAAGGCCATCATCACGGCCGTGGGGATGCCAAGCGCCGCCCCCAGCTGCTTCAGGGCTCGCCCCTTGTTGACCTTGGGTGCCATCAGGTCGATGAAGGTCGGACCGCCGACCGTCACGGCCAGGCGCGGCTGAAACTGCGGCCGGTAAAAGGCCGCTGCCTGCGCGTAGGCGTCGCCGGCGGCCAAGTACACCGTGGTTTTGGGCACAGGCATGTCAAGCGCCAGCAGGTCCGGCACGAACGCCATGTTGGCGATGAAATGCGCCATGTCGTTTTCGACGCCACGGTCCGCCTCCGCAAACAGTGTCGCGTCGAGGCTGCAGACGAAGGGGATGCCGATGCCCCTGGCACGGGTTTTGGCCACCACCTCGCGGTAGGCTTCGGGCTGCATCAGGTTGGTTGCAAGCAGCTCACCGTGCCGCTTGATTACCGCCCCGTTCTCCGCCACCAAGCTCATGCAATCCAGCACCGGAGCGAACATCGCCTCCAGCGTGTAGACCGCACGGCCGCTGGCCGCGACGAACTCGATGCCGGCCTCCGCCAGCCGCCGAATGCGGCTGAAGGTCCCGGCCGGCAGGGTTTTGTCGCTTAATAAAAGCGTTTGGTCCAAGTCACTGGCGATTAGGCGAATCGGGGTCATCATCAAGCGCCTTTCACAGTCGTGGCAAGGGCCACCAGGTGCTGATCCAAGGCGGCGACCACGCTGGCTTGATCGGCACTCAAGCTGCCCTGCAGCCAATCCCCCACCAACCCGATCATCCCGGAGACGGCGTAGCTCAGCGCAAGGGTCGTGTCGGCATCCAGCGGGTTGAGGTCCCAGGCCGAATTGAGGCTTGCAACCAGGGTCTGCTTGATGCGCCGGGTCACGGCGCTTTCGTTGGCGCTGTCTTTGACCAAATCGAGAATCGGCCGCTGGGATTGCAGGTAGCTGATGCAGGTGGTCAACCAGTTCTGGTAGCTGCCACCGATGGCCTGAATGCTGGCGGGTTCGAACTGCTTGACCAAGGCGTCGACCACCTGATCGACGATGCTGGCCTCAAGCGCCGACAAGTCCTTGTAATGCAGGTAAAACGTACCGCGGCCGATGTCGGCCAAGTCTGCGACCGCGGCAACCGTGATGGTCTCCGGGGCCGCGGCGCGGCGCAACGCCACGTAGGCGTTTTCGATTGCACGGCGCGTCTTGATTACGCGTCTGTCCATAAGCTCGCCACCTTGTCGTGTTAATTGATAAACATCCGTTTGGTAATGAACGCATTTTACCACGTCGACGCGAGTTACGCCAGCCGTTGCAAGTGACAATGAACTGGTGTTCATTAACATTCATGAGTCGGTTAAAGTGCAAGCCTTGCCTGCCGTCAGCGGCGGTGATCGCGGCGTACCGAAATTTCCTGCTCGCAATTGTCTATTTCCCGGCGGTGGTCTACGATAGAGGTAACTCATCCGCCGCTGTGTGGCGGCGTCTCGGAGGCGACCTGAATGACCCAATCATTACCGCACGACGCAGCGGCGCAATCACCAACCGCGCCGCTACTCGACTACCCCAGACCACAGCTGCGCCGCGCCAACTGGCAGAGTCTGAACGGGGCTTGGGATTACGCGATCACCCCAACGGCCGCGGAGCCGGTGGCCTACGACGGCCAAATCTGCGTACCCTTCTCGCCGGAAAGTCGGCTGTCCGGCGTCTCGCGCCAACTTCAGCCGGACGAGACCCTGTGGTACCGCCGCACGGTTGACTTGCCTTGGCACAGCGCGGGTCAGCACGTGCTGCTGCATTTCGGGGCCGTCGACCAATTCTGCCGCGTGTTCGTCAACCGCCAACCGGTCGGCGAACACCTTGGCGGTTACTGGCCCTTCACCATTGAGCTGCCGACGGACGCGCCCACCATCGAGCTCATTGTCGCGGTTCAGGACCGCTCCGACCGTGGCCTTGAGGCATACGGCAAGCAAAAGCTAGATCGCGGCCACATCTGGTACACTGCCCAAAGCGGCATCTGGCAAACGGTGTGGCTGGAGGTCACCCCGGCCGTCTACATCGCCGATTTGACCATCACGCCGCAGGTTGCGAGCCAAAGCGTTAAGGTTAATGTGCGGCTGAACCAACCGGGCCACGCCGCGATCACGGCGACGGTGCGTCAGGCCGGCGCAATTGTCGCCCAGGCCACCACCGACCGGGCCACCTTGACGTTGACCCTGCCGCGGCCCAGGCTGTGGTCGCCGCGCGATCCGTTTTTGTACGACCTCGAGCTCTTGGCCGGCGAAGACTTGGTGCAAAGCTACTTTGGGATGCGCGATTTTGCCCGAGGCAAGGACCGGCACGGCCACGCCGCCTTTCTCCTCAACGGCCAGCCGCTTTTCCAATCCGGTCTGCTGGATCAAGGCTACTGGCAAGACGGGCTTTACACCGCCCCGAGCGACGCGGCGATGGTGGCGGAGCTGACTGCCATCAAGAACATGGGCTTCAACATGCTGCGCAAGCACATCAAAATCGAGCCGCTACGCTGGTACTACCACTGTGATCGACTGGGCATCCTCGTCTGGCAGGACCTAGTGTCCGGCGGCGGCCCCTACCAAGACCTCGTCATCCGCCAGCTGCCCTTCCTCGGCGTGACGCTGGACGACCACGACTACGCACGGCTCGGTCGCGGCGACGCGCGGGGCCGGGCGCGGTACCTGAGCGACCTCGACGCCACGGTTGCCCTGCTCAAAAACACCGTCAGCCTCTGCACCTGGGTCCCTTTCAACGAGGGTTGGGGCCAGTTCGACGCGCTTCGCACGGCCGGGCGGCTGCGCAAGCTCGACCACACCCGGCTTTTGGATCACGCCTCCGGCTGGTACGACCAAGGCGGTGGGGATTTCAAGAGCGCCCACCGCTACTACAAACCTTACCGGGTGACGCCGGACGCCAAGGGACGCATTCAGGCGCTGACTGAGTTTGGCGGCTACACCCTGGCGGTGCCTGGACACACCGACACGGCGCGACCATACGGCTACAAGCAGTTCAAAACCGCCGACGCGCTGACGGCGGCCATTCAAAAACTTTACCGGACCAAGGTCTTCGGGAACCTCAAGGCGGGGCTGGCCGTGGCGATTTACACCCAGGTCTCAGACGTTGAAGACGAGTGCAATGGCCTGTGGACCTACGACCGCGCCGAACTCAAGGTCGACCCGGGCGTCTGGCAGGCCATCAACCGCCGCCTTCAAGACCAGTACAACGCGCAATAACCGCGCAAAAAAAGACGATGCAGCGCTGTGCATCGTCTTTTTGCGGGTCAAAGCGGCGGCTCGGCCGCGGCAAACGCGGTCGCAAACAGCTGGTAAAGCGGCATCGCCAGCAGCTGCCGCGACATCAAAAGCGTCACCTCGGCGTGTTGCAGCTCCCGCAAGGACAGCCGCCCCGCCGCCCCGGCCACCTCGTCGGCGGCCTGCAGTTGAAGCCAATCCTGCGAGTTGTCGGCGTTCACCACCACCGCCACGGTCTGGCCGGTGTAGCGCAGCAAAAAGTTGTGAACCAGTGTCTGCAGCGCGTCCAGCCGGGCCGTGGTCATCAGGTCCGACCGGGCGTCGAAAACAACCGCCAGCCGCGAACCGCTTGGCAGCGTCCGGGCGTGCCACAGCATCACGACGGCATAGGGAAACAGGCTGGCCCAAGGGGTTGGCGGCGTCGCCCCCGCTTGCGCCAGCCACAGCGCCGTCGGGTGGCCCCCGGCCTTGGCCAGCTTCAGGCACTGCCGCGCCAGCGTGGCCGGCGTCATGCGCCCACTTTTGACCTCCATGCCGCGCCGCCAAGTCCCCCCGGGCCACTGCGCCGCCATCGCCGCCACGACCTGGGGCCCGTCGGTGATGCTCGAGACAATCATCTGGTCGTCACCGGTGAAGCTTTCATCGATGAACACGGTGCGGTGTGTTGCCGTCACCACCGGCGCGGTTTCGGCCTCGGTTCGCTTGAGCCTGGCCTTGAGCCGCTTTTGATCGTTGCGCCGGGCGAGCTTTCTGGCCTCTGCCCGGGCCGTCTGGGACTGCGGTCCGGATGCGATCTGGCGCTTGGGCTTGGTCCGCTTGACCGGTCGCTTGGACTTGGCCGCGTCCTTGGCCGCAGCGGCAGCCGCGTGTTTGGCCTCGCGCAGCTGCCTGCGCTGGACCTTAGGCGCCAGCGCCAAAAACGTCGCGATCAACGCGGCGGTGCGAGGCGCCACCGCCTGGCCCGTGACGGCCCGGCGCAAGGTCGTCGGGGCGATGCCGATGGCTGAGGCCACCACCTGCTGAGTGGCCTTGGTCCGGCGAAGAAAGACGTTCAGGTTATCCACGCGCTCACTTCCTTTGGCGTAAGCTTACCACGTTTGGCGGCGCCACGCGCGTTTGGCGCTCGCGTCGCGTTTTGCAAGCCAGATTTACAAAGATTGACGTGGATTCGCGGCCAAAGCTGTTATGCTTAAAACCGTAAACAAACTAATTTGCTTACACCCCAAAAATTTCGTCGTCGCACGCGGTGCCCCCACACCGTGTGCCGAAAAAAGCCGCAGTCGCGGCTTTTTTTGCGTCTGCGGGCGCAAAAAGCCCCCGCAGCCATCGCTGCAGGGGCGCCTACTCGCTTACTGGGCCAGCACCTTGCTCAAGAAGTCTTGGGTCCGCGCCTCCTTGGGTGCGGTGAAAATCTGCTCCGGGGTGCCTTTTTCGGCGATCACGCCTTGGTCCATGAACCAGACCTGATCGGCCACCTCACGGGCAAAGCCCATTTCGTGGGTGACCACCACCATCGTCATGCCGGACTTGGCCAGGTCCTGCATGACCTTGAGCACCTCGCCGACCATTTCGGGGTCAAGCGCCGAGGTCGGCTCGTCGAACAGCATGACATCGGGTGCCATCGCCAAGGCCCGGGCGATGGCCACCCGCTGCATTTGACCGCCGGACAGGCTGGCCGGGTAGGCATCCGCCTTGTCGGCCAGGCCGACTTGATCCAGCAGCGCGTTGGCCTTGGCGGTGGCCGCCGCCTCGGTTTCGGCCTTGACCTTCATCGGCGCCAACTTGATGTTCTCAAGCACCGTCATGTTCGGGAACAGGTTGAACTGCTGGAATACCATACCCATTTTCTCCCGCACCGAGTCCAGCTGCTTTTCGCCCAGCCCCACCAGGTTCGTGCCTTCGAAGGTGATGCTGCCGCTGGTCGGCTGGTTCAGCAGGTTCAGGCTTCGCAGGAAGGTCGACTTACCGCCGCCGGACGCGCCGATCACGACGATCACGTCCCCTTGGTTGATGGTTTCGGAAATATCGTTCAACACCACGTTGTCACCGAACTTCTTGACGAGGTGGTCGATCTGAATTAATGGCTTGCTCATGCTTAACTTCCTTTCGCGGGACCGCTGCCGGTCCGGGTCACGCGCCGCTGCCAAGGCTTTTGGGTGCAACGCCTGCGTGTTATCTTGATTAGATCATACGCCGTAATTTATTTTTATGCAAGTAATATGCAAATCTTTTTTGCGGTGGTCGCGCTAGCCAGGCGCCGGGCAGCATGCTATAATGCGGTCAGAACCTGCAAAGGAGTGGCGCTCATGGCATTAAAGGTGAATACAAAGACCGACTGGGGCGAAATGTTCGACAAGTTCGCCACCGTCCCGGCCGAGGAGAAAAAGGCCGGCCCCGATCCCAAAAAGGCGGAGAAGACCGCCAAGGAAAAACCAAAGAAGTGACCGCAAAAAATGGCTGCCGCCCCGCGTGGGGTGACAGCCATTTTTTGCTACAGTTTCGCGTTCGGGTACTTGGCCTTGAGCGTCTCCAGGTTCGCGCTGGCCACCTCGTCGAAGGGAATGTCTGCCCACAGCGCAATCTGCGACAGGTACCACAAAACGTCGCCGAGGTTGGCCTTCAGCTCGTCTTTGTCCAAATCGTAACCCTGGAAGGTGTACTTCTTGACCAAATCGACGACCTTGCCGCCGTCCGAGGCCAACCCCAGAGTCAGGTTGGTCAACACGTGCTCGTTGCCGGCCAGCGTCTTGTTGGCCTTGGTTTGATAATCATTCAGCTCCACAATCGTCCTCCATCAATCCCCAGCGGGCAGTCCCGCGGTGTGTTCCAGCCACGCCCAAACAGCATCCTTACCTTCACCAGTTTCGGCGGAAAACAGCACCAGCTGGTCGGTTTGGTTCAGGTCAAGCGTTGCTTCAATCTGGTGAATCGTCTGGGCTCGCCGGGCCCGACTGGTTTTGTCCACCTTAGTGCCAACCACCAGCACCGGCTGGTTGAAGTACTTGAGGTACTGGTACATGCTGACATCGTCTTCGCTTGGCACGTGCCGCGCATCGACCAGCAGCACCGCACCGCGCAACGGCTTGCGCGTGGTCAGGTACTCCTCGATCATCGCCGCAAACTTCGCCCGGGCGGCCTTGGAGACCTTGGCGTAGCCGTAGCCCGGCACATCGACGAAGTACAGCTGCGACTCGATGTCGTAGAAGTTCAGGGTCTGGGTCTTACCCGGCACACTGGAAGTTCGCGCCATCGCCTTGCGGTCGATCAGGCGGTTGATCAGGCTGGACTTGCCGACGTTGCTGCGGCCGACGAAGGTGATCTCCGGGTAGCCGGTGGCCGGGTACTGGGTCTTGCTGGCGGCGCTGATGGTTAATTCCACATGGTTCACTTTCACGGGGGTTCCCTCCTTAACTGCACCTTAGTGTAGCACACAAAAGCGACCGGCGGGACGATGAAAACCGCCGGCCGGCGCGGCATTAAAAAAGCCGCGCCAAACGCGCGGCTTCGCTACAACTAAGACGCCTTGCGCCCGTTTTCGAGCTTCATCTCCGGGACCCCGGTGCCGTCGACGGCGGCCTTGGTGACCACCGCCTTCTTGACTTCCGGCCGGCTCGGCAGGTCGAACATCAGATCCTGCATCACGGCTTCGATGATTGAGCGCAGGCCACGCGCCCCGGTGTCGCGCTCGATCGCCTTGTGGGCAATCGCGTGCAACGCGGCCGGCGTGAACTCAAGCGCCGTGTCATCCAGGCTCAAGAGCTTTTGGTACTGCTTGACCAAGGCGTTCTTCGGCTCGGTCAAAATCCGCACCAGGTCATCTTCGGTCAGCTTCTCCAGCGCGGCGATGATCGGAATGCGGCCGATGAATTCCGGGATGATCCCGAACTTCATCAGGTCTTCCGGCACAATCTGCTGCATCACGGACTTGCTTTCGTCGTAGCCCTTGGCCTCGTCGGAGTTGGCGCCAAAGCCGATGGTTTTTTCGCCCATCCGGTTCTTGACGATCTGCTCGATGCCGTCGAACGCCCCACCGACGATGAACAAAATGTTCGTCGTGTCGATCTGGATGAACTCCTGTTGCGGGTGCTTGCGGCCGCCCTGCGGTGGCACGTTGGCGATGGTGCCTTCAAGAATCTTCAAAAGCGCCTGTTGCACGCCTTCGCCCGACACATCGCGGGTGATCGAGACGTTCTCGGACTTCTTGGCAATCTTATCGATTTCGTCGATGTAGATGATGCCCTTTTCGGCCCGCTCCACGTCGTAATCCGCGTTTTGCAGCAGCTTCAGCAGGATGTTTTCGACGTCTTCACCAACGTAACCGGCCTCGGTTAAGGTCGTCGCATCGGCGATGGCGAACGGCACGTTCAAAATCCGGGCCAAGCTTTGCGCCAGGAAGGTCTTCCCGGAACCGGTCGGGCCGATCAGCGCGATGTTGGACTTTTGCAGCTCCGTGTCGCCTTCCTCGGCCACTTCCATCTGGTTGACGCGCTTGTAGTGGTTGTACACCGCCACGGCTAAGGCGCGCTTCGCGGCGTCTTGCCCGATGACGTAATCGTTCAAAATCTTCAGGATTTCGGCCGGCTTTGGCACTTCCAGCTGGCCCTGAACGGCATCTTCTTTGAATTCCTCATCGATGATCTCTTTGCACAGGTCGATACATTCATTACAAATATATACACCAGGGCCAGCAACGATCTTTTTCACCTGGTCTTGTGACTTGCCGCAAAACGAGCAGGTCACCGGGCCGGTGGTCTCAACGTTGTCAAACATGTTTCAGCACCCCTTTGTTTAGGCACGCGCCGGTTGCGACGCGTTAATTGACTTCATCCAGACTAGCATACAGCAACGGCATCTGCAAGCCCCGGGCTCGCGTCGCGCCGTGATCGCCGGCGCTCGGCCAACCGGCCGCGGCCGACTTAACCAAAGCTTACCGAAATCCCCGCAAAAACGCTAACTTTCCCCGGCATACTGAGCTTGTACCGGAAAGGATGAGTCCACATGACAATGCTCTTGATCGGCGCCGTGAGCGTCCTTGGCCTGCTGGCCGCCATGACCGTTATCGCAGGTGGTGCCACCAGGCGCCGCCAACCCGTTTTGATTCCAATCGAGCGCCGTTCCCCGCGCCGCTGACGCACCGCCTTGGCCGACCCGGCTCACCACCGGGTCGGTTTTTTGTGCTGAACGTCAAAAACCGCCACAACAACGCGTGTTGTGGCGGCCGCGCCGAAGCCAGCGGCGCGGATTTCGCCGCCGGCCTAGGCCCTTCGTGCTGATTCGTTGCGCCGGTCGAAGACTGCCGGCGGTTTGCGGCCCGTCTTCGGCCGTCTGGAACAAGCCACGCGCCGAGCCCCTCCGCAGCTACCTCGCATGCGAGTAGGAGAGCCAGTGACACTGCGCGTGGGTGGTGGTCCAACCCTGGTATTCGGGCCCGCAGGTGGGCGCCGTTACGCGAAAACACGTGTGTTGAAAGCCAGATTCGGCTTGGTATGAGCGGGGTACTGGGAATGCTTATCTCCCGGACCGTTCCCCATGGGCAGTGGACGTATCAGCGACCAAGGCCTTTGGCCGCCTCCCTGTCCTAGAATAATCATCCAAGGCCAGTGTAAGCCCTGCCATCGTGGTCGTCAATTTTTACGCTCACCCTGGCAGGGCTTTCACCGCCTCGGTCGCAACGCCACGAAAAAACCCCTGCCGCAACAGGGGTTTACGCACAATTAGTCTTCTTTGGCAGCCTTGTCTTCCTTGGCGGCTTCGACTTCCTTGGCGCTGTCGGTGATAATCTTGATGGCCTTCTTGACCCCGATGTCGTGCTTCAGCATGTCATCGGACAAGGCGCGGCGAACGGCCTTTTCGTCCATGTTGTACTCTTCGGCCAGGTCCTTGATCTCGGCGTTGACTTCGTCTTCGCTGGCGTCAAGCTTCTCCGCTGCGACGATGGCCTCAAGCACCAGGTTGGTCTTGACGCGCGTCTCGGCGTTGGCGGCGAACTGCTTCTTCAGGTCGTCTTCGGAGGTGCCGGTCAGCTGGAAGTACATCTTCGGGTCGATACCCTGCTGCTGCATGTTGCCCATGTACTGATCGTACTGGTTCTGGGTTTCGGTGTCGAGCATCGCTTGTGGCACTTCTTCGATGGTCGCGTTGTCAACCGCCTTGGCGATGGCCTGCTCCTGAATCGCGTCCTCGGCGGCCTCGACCTTCTTTTGCTGCAGGTCGGACTTGATCTTCAGCTTGAGTTCGGCCAGCGTGTCGACGTCTTCGTCAAGGTCCTTGGCAAAATCATCGTCAAGCGCAGGCAGTTCCTTGCTCTTGACTTCGTGAATCGTGGTCTTGAATTCGGCTTCCTTGCCGGCAAGGTCTTTGGCTTGGTAGTCTTCAGGGAAGGTGACCTTGACGATCACATCTTCGCCGGCCTTGTGACCGATCAGTTGGTCTTCAAAGCCCGGAATGAAGGAGTTGGAGCCCAGCTCAAGCGCGTAGTTCTTGGCGGAGCCGCCGTCGAACTCGGTGCCGTCGACGGTGCCGACGTAATCGATGGTCACGGTGTCGCCCTTTTCAGCGGCCGCGTCTTCCTTGAGCACAAGCTCTGCTTGGCCCTCACGCTTGGCCTCGAGGTCCTTGTCAACGTCGGCATCGGCCACGTCGCGGTCCTGCTTGTCGACGGTCACGCCCTTGTAGTCGCC
The DNA here is from genome assembly GCF_025490915.1 of Lacticaseibacillus parakribbianus. Taxonomy (GTDB): domain Bacteria; phylum Bacillota; class Bacilli; order Lactobacillales; family Lactobacillaceae; genus Lacticaseibacillus; species Lacticaseibacillus parakribbianus. Next base: position 222,570 of record NZ_JANQBA010000001.1, read on the forward strand.
CAGCTTAACATCAGGCTTGACGGTGACTTCGGCGGTGATCACCCAAGGCTTGCCTTCGTCCATGGATTCGATGTCGATCTTTGGCTGGTCGACTGGGTCGATCCCGGCTTCCTCAATGGCAGCTTCGTAGCTGTCCGGCAGCAAGATGTTCAGCGCGTCTTCGTAAAGCGCGGATTCGCCGTACATGCGGTCGAACACGGTGCGAGACACGTGACCCTTGCGGAAGCCCGGTACGTTCAGGTTCTTCTTGACGCGGGTGAACGCCTTGTCCAATCCTTCTTTAATTTGGTCTTGTTCGATTTCAAAGGTCAAAACACCGGTAACGGTGCCTTTCTTTTCCCATTTTGCAGCCATGCTGTACCTCCGACATAAGTTTTCGCAATTCGTATTGCATACTTTTCACAGTGTACACGAAAACCGCGGGATTGTAAATGTAACCGCGGTTTTTTTGACAAGTAAAAAGCCTTGGCAATGCGCCGGTTCCTATGCGTCGACCTCGGCCTGACGCACCGCCGCGACCATGTCGCGGGTGTAGGCCGCGATGGCGGCCGGCGCGTCGTCACCGGCCGCTGCAGCCTGGGCGACGATGGCCGAGCCGACAATCACCCCGTCGGCCAGGCCGGCCAATTCACGCGCCTGTTCCGGCGTGTGGACCCCGAAGCCGACGCAAAGCGGTGCGTCGGTCACCTGCCGCAGTGCGGCGATTAAGTCAGGCAGGTTCTGCGCGAAGCCGGCGCGTTGGCCAGTCACCCCCAGCGCCGAGACGATGTAGATGAAGCCGGTCGCATCCGTCACAAGCTTCGCCAGGCGCGAACCCGAGGTCGGGCTGACCAGCGGGATCAGGTCCAGCCCGTGCTTTTTGGTGAATGGTAGAATCTCTCCCGCCTCCTCGGCCGGCAGGTCCGGAATCACCAGCCCCGCCACGCCGAGTGCCGCGCAGCGCCTGCAAAAGGCGTCGTAGCCGTACTTGAACGGCAGGTTGGCGTAGGTCAAAAAGACCAGTGGGACCTGCGTCTGCTTGCGAATCTCGGCGACGATGTCAAATACCCCGTTGACCGTGATGCCACCGGCGAAGGCTCGCAGCCCCGCCGCCTGAATCACCGGCCCGTCGGCGATAGGGTCAGAGAACGGCACCCCCAGCTCGACGATGTCGGCGCCGGCCTCGGCCAAGGCGACGACCGAAGCCACCGTCCGTGCGGCGCTTGGGTCGCCGGCCGTGACGAACGGAATGAACGCCTTGTGGTTCTTGAATACCTCGCGTAACTTACTCATGGATTTCTTCCCCCCGGTACTTGGCAATCGATGCGACATCCTTGTCGCCGCGACCCGACAACGTGCAGATGATGCTCTGATCCGGTCGCATGGTCGGCGCCAGCTTTTGGACGTAGGCGACGGCGTGGCAGCTTTCGATGGCCGCGATGATGCCTTCCTGCTTGGCGATGAACTCAAAGGCGGCGACCGCCTCCTCATCGGTGATGCCGACGTACTCGGCGCGACCGGTGGCCTGAAGCGCCGCGTGTTCCGGACCGATGCCCGGGTAGTCCAGCCCGGCGGAGATGGAGTAGACCTTGGCAATCTGCCCCTCCTGGTTTTGGAGGAAAATGGACTTCATGCCGTGGAAAATCCCCGGGGTGCCAAGCTCCAGCGTCGCGGCGGTTTTGCCGCTTGCAACCCCTTGCCCCGCTGCCTCGACGCCGTACAGGCGAACGCTTGGGTCGTCCAGGTAGGCCGCAAAACTCCCAATCGCGTTGGAACCGCCGCCGACGCAGGCGACAATGGCGTCCGGCAGCTTGCCGGCCACGGTCTGGTACTGCGCCTTGGATTCCTTGGAAATCACCGACTGGAACTCGTGAACCATCGCCGGGTACGGGGCCGGGCCCATCGCCGAACCGATGACGTAAAACGTATCGTCTGGATGTGCGGCCCAGTCCTGCAACGCCGCGTTGACCGCGTCCTTGAGCAGGCCTTGGCCGGAGGTGACGGCGTTGACCTTGGCCCCGAGCAGCCGCATGCGGTACACATTGAGCTGCTGGCGCTCGGTGTCCTCCTTACCCATGAAGACCTCGCATTCCATGCCGAACAGCGCGGCGATGGTCGCCGTCGCCACCCCGTGCTGACCGGCCCCGGTTTCGGCAATCAGGCGCGTTTTGCCCAGCCGCCGGGCCAAAAGCACCTGGCCGATCACGTTGTTGATCTTGTGGGCGCCGGTGTGGTTGAGGTCCTCGCGCTTCAAGTAGATTTTAGCGCCGCCAAGCGTCTCGGTCATCCGCTTGGCGTAGTACAAAAGCGACGGCCGGTTGGCGTATTCGTTCAAAAGCCGGTGGAACTCGGCCTGAAACTCGGGATCCTGCTTGGCCGCCTCGAAGGCCGTCGTCAGCTGATCAAGCGCCGTCATCAGGGTTTCCGGGACGTACTGGCCCCCGAATTCGCCGAAGCGATTATCAATAGTCTGTGTCATCTTAGTCTTCCTTTCATTTAACCTCACGCGCCGCCGCCACGAACGCGGCGACTAGCGCCGGGTCCTTGCCCCCTGCCCGCTCCAGCCGGCTGGAGGCATCCACCACGGCCGGATTGGCCAGGCGAATCGCCGCGGCGACATTGTCGGCCGCCAGTCCTCCAGCTAGCATCAGCGGCCGGTTCGTCGCTGGCAGGGCCTGCCAATCCAACGCCTGCCCTGACCCGTCGCCGGCATCGCACAAGGCGTAATCCGCCGGCGTCTCAGGCGCCGCGGCGGTCACTCGGGCCATCACCAAAAACCCTTGGCGCTGCAGCGTCACCACCGCGGCGGCGCCGCAAGGGCGATGGAGCTGCACCGCGGCCACGACGCCACGCAGGCCGGCAATCAACTGGGAATCCGGGGACAACAGCACCGCCACCGGCACAATGCCTGGCGCCAGCTGGGCTGCCAGTACCCGGCACTGGGCCACCGTGACGCGATGGCGGCCCGGCGCCAGCACGAAGCCGGCGTAATCCGGCCGAGCGGCGTTGACCGCGGCCACATCGGCGGCGGTCATCAGGCCGCACACCTTCACCTGCACCGACATCACCGCACCGCCTCCCTGAAGGCGGCGATGGTGGCACCACGGTCTGAAGCCCTCATCAAGGTCTCGCCGATCAAGGCGCCGTTGAGGCCGGCCCGGCGCAGCCGCGCCAGCTGGGCCGGCGTTTGAATCCCGCTTTCGGCCAGCACCGCCACGCCGCTGGGCACCAGCGGCCGCAGCCGGATGCAGGTGGCCAGGTCGACCGTGAAGGTGGTCAAGTCGCGGTTGTTAATGCCGATCAGCCGTGGGTGAAGCGCCAGGGCCCGCGCGATTTCAGATTCGTTGTGGCATTCGATCAGCACTTCCAGCCCCAGACGCTCGGCGTAGGCCGCGTACTCGGCCAACTGGACGTCGCTGAGAATCGCCACGATCAAGAGCACCAGCCGGGCCCCCGCAACCTTGGCCTCGTCAATCATGTAGCGGTCGATGACGAAATCCTTGCGCAGCACCGGGGTGGTGACCGCCTGCGTCACGGCCTTGAGAATCGCAAGCGAGCCGTGGAAGTAATCCGGTTCGGTCAGGCAGCTGATCGCGTCGACTCCGGCCGCCGCGTAGTCTTGGGCAATGCGCAGGTAGGGAAAATCGCCGGCAATCACCCCTTTGGACGGCGAGGCCTGCTTGATTTCGGCTATCAGGCCGAAGTGATCGGCCAAGGCGGCGGTGAAGCCGGGCGTCGCCTTGGCCGGCAGCGCCTGGGCGGCTTGGGCGAGCTCCACCGGAGGCACCAGCGCCTGGTGGTTGACCAGGCGCCGCCTTGTTGCGGCCACTAAATCATCGAGAATCATGCGATCACCTGCTTTGAATTGGCGGCCAAGACGTCATTCAACCGCTGCTGAGCGGCGCCACTGGCCAGTGTGGCCTGGGCCAGGGCGATGCCGGCGGCCAGGCTGGCACTGCGGTGGGCCAAAAACAGGGCGACGCCGGCGTTCATCACCACGGCGTCACGCTGCGCCGCGGTCGCGCGGTTGGCCAAAACGGCCCGTGTGATCGTCGCGTTTTGCGCCGGGGTGCCACCGGTCAAAGCAGCCGGGGTGGCCAAAGCGAGGCCGTAATCCCGCGGATCGATCACCGCCGGCGTCAGCTTGCCGTGGTCGATCATCACGGCTTGCGTCGGTCCGGTCACGGTCACCTCGTCCAGCCCGTCTTGGCCGTGGACCACGGCGCCTGAGGTCACGCCCAGCTGAACCAAGGCTTGGGCCATGGGCCCAAGCAGCGCCTCTTTGTAGACCCCGAGCAACACGGTACTTGGCTTGGCGGGATTGCTCAGCGGCCCAATCAGGTTGAAGATTGTGGGGAAGCCAAGCGCCTTGCGCGTCGGCCCGACGAAGCGCATCGCGCGGTGGTACTGCTGGGCAAAAAGAAAGCACAGGTCGTATCGCGCCAGCAGGCTCGCGCTTTGAGCCGGGGTGGCCTGGATATCGTACCCCAAGGCCTCCAAGACATCGGCGGCCCCGCTCTTGGAGCTGGCGGCGCGATTGCCGTGTTTAGCCACCTTGACGCCGGACGCGGCAATCACGAACAGGCTGGTGGTCGAGATGTTGAAGGTGTTGTGGTGGTCGCCACCGGTGCCGACGATTTCAAGGACCGGACCTGCCGGGGTGAAGGCCAGCGCGTTGTCTCGCATCGAGGCCGCCGCCCCGGCAATCTCCATCGGCGTCGGGCCCTTGGCCGCCATCGCCGTGAGGTAGCTGGCAATCAACTGCGGGTCGACTTGCCCCTGCATCAGCTCGTCATGGGTGGCCTTCGTCTGTTCAAAGCTCAGGTTGTGGTGAGCCAGTAATGCCGTAATTGTGTCGTTAATCATCGTTTGCTCCTTGGTGCCGCTGCACCTTGCCAAGTTCCCGCCGCCGACTGCCGGGCGTCGCCATCGCTTGCCTACCATTGTTCTCACCGCCTTCTCAGATTGATTGCAAAAAAATTCCGCCCCCGACCAGTCTTCACGACTGATCAAGGACGGAATTTCTCCGCGGTGCCACCTCAATTGGCAAGTACCTAGGTACTCGCCCGCTTTGCGAAGGGCCAACACCCTCCCGGCAACTGACGTGTGTCGAAACGTCCACCCTGACTGGCCCGAAGACGCCCGCGGGAGCCAATGGCTGGTCGCGGTAATCCAGGTTTTTGGGGTGACCCTCAGTGGTCCATTTAACTGCCTGCGTTCGGCGACACTCTCAGCATCGGTCGCTCTCTTTACGGGCACAACAGTTGTTATCTCCACTTCAACGGTTTGAGACGAAATGTTCGATTGCCTAGAATATAGTCCGATTCTCATCGGCCGTCAATACTTTTCTCATAATTTTAACGGTCGAGGGCGATTGTGTACCCGCTCAGCTGGCTCAGCGGCCGCGAATCGCTCGCCGTACTGAACCTGGCCTCGATGCGAACCCGACCCGAAGCCAGGGGCGTCAGGCGGTACAGCAGGCGATCGTGAAGGCCATCCAGGCAGGCCACCGTCAGCGAGCCGTCTGGTTGCGTCACGTTCAGGTGGTAGGGTCCCCCGCTCGTGTTCACAATGCGCTCCGTGTTCCACTGAATCGGGGTCTTGGTTGGGGCGAACTCGACGCTGGCCCGTTGCAAAATTGCCGTGGCGGCGTGAATGTCTTTGATCGGCGCCACCGGGGCGTCCGGCACCGCGGTCGTCCCCGACCGCCAGATGTCCTTGAACGCCTTGGTCAATGCGGCGTCGGCCGGCGGGGTGAAAACCGTCGTGCCGGCCGCGTTGCTTCGCTCCTGCTTGGTCGCCAAAACCTGTGGCTGACCGGCACGAATGGTGAAGAGCAGCAGCTGGCTTTGGCCCAGCACCGCGTTGCTGTCGTTGCAATAAGCCGCCAGCAGCGTGTAGTCGGCGGTCGCCTGGTTGCCCTTGACCCAGGCCACCTTGATGGACGCACCGGGCTTGCGCCAGGCAATCAGGTTGCCGTCAATCAGCGCGTTGGGCATATCCGCGGCGTCACTGTAATAGGTCCCGTTTTGGGCCTGGGTGTAGCGGTGGTAGACGAATCCTTGCTGATTGCCCCAAGCCGTGACGAACCGGGTCAGTTCCTTGGCCTTGGTCGCGTTCCAGGCCAGCCGCTTGACGCTCGCCTGGCCCGAGGCCGCCTCGGTGCCTTGCTGAGGCCTTGGGCTGCAGGCGGCCAGGCTCAACAGCGCCGCGCCTGTGACCAGCACTCGCCAGATTTTCAACATGTGTGACCCTCCGTTTCTGAGCTCGATTGTAGCAAAGCCGGCGGCAACACTCAATCGCGTCGCGCATTCAGTCCCGATAAGATAACGCCGATGGCTAGCGTCTTGAAGGGTCACAAGCAGATTTGCCAAAGCATATTTACAAAACCTGACGCAAAAATAACAGGGCCAACGTGTAGTATGACATTAGGGACATCCCCCAAATGTTCCCAAACTGACTGTAACACCGCACGTTTCCCCAAAACGTGTTTCCCTGGTCGCCCCCCCAAGGCGACCTTTTTTGCGTTCAGTAGGCCTCGTGCTTCGTGGTGTCGCCGGTCACCAGGGTGCGAAAGTTGACGAACCCCGCGTCCAACCCCCGCAACAGGACCTCGGCCGCCCCCAGGTTGGTGGCCAACGGCACCGCGTAAACATCGGCGAGGCGAATCAGCGCGTTGACGTCCGGCTCGTGCGGCTGGGCCGTCAGCGGATCGCGCAAAAAGATAACCAAGTCCAGCGCGTTTTGAGCAATCAAGGCGCCGATTTCCTGGTCGCCACCCAGCGGTCCGGAGTGAAAGCAGGTCACCTCAAGACCGGTGGCCTCCGCCACGATGCGGCCGGTGTGGCCCGTCCCATAGAGCCGATGGCCGGCCAGAATCTCGCGGTAAGCCGTCACTAGCCGCTTCATCTCGGGTTTCTTCTCGTCGTGGGCAATCAGTGCAATGCGCATCGAATCATCTCCTTTGGGACCAGCATACCGTAAGCGCAACCAGCCGCGCAAGCATCAAAAAACCGGCGCCCAAGCGCCGGTTGCGGTCAGTCCTCAAACATCTTGAGGTTGGTCTTTGTGACCTTGGTTTTCTTGACGAACTCGCCGCGAACAATCACGCGGTCGTGCCGGCTCTTGGTCGCAATCTCGCAGGTAACCAAAGTGATCAGCCTCTTGCCCGGCACATCATCGACCCACTGCACCTGAGACATGTCCACCAACACCTTCTTGGTCACCCGGTACTCGAACACGTGCTTGAGGTCGGTCAGGTAAATTTTGTCGCCCTTCTTGGCGTAATCCAGCGCCGAGAACAGCAGGCCATTCCAGGTGATGTCGTGGCCGGCCAGCGCGTAATTACCCTTGCCCATCACGTCGTTGGCCTTCATCGTGGCCGCGCCGACGGACATGTTGTCGTTGTCGAGCCCCTTGAGAATCGGCAGCTTCAGCTTCACCGCCGGGTAGGCCATCAGCCCGATGGAGTCCTTGCTGGCCATGGTGGCGCTGGCCACCGTTTTAAGGTCGAGCGCCGAAACACTGTCGAAGTCGAAATTGGCCTTCTTTTTTTGATTCTGCTCTATGGACTTGCGTGACACCGACTTGAGTGTCGAGGTCGACATCTCCTTGACCACGAACATCTTGATCTGTTCGTTGAACACCATTGCAAGGCCTAACAATAGGCCCAGCGTCAGCAAAACGCGCAAGGTCCAGACTTTGGCGCGGCTGTGCTTTTTCTTTGCCACAACTTTCCCTCCTGTCCGATTCGTTTGTGTCATTGTACAACGTCTGCGACTCAAGGACAAGCCGGCACCACCTGACCGCTACCCGCGACTCATGTAAACGGTCAGCGTCGCCTTCCCATAGGCAAAGCTGACGGTCACACCGTTGCTCACAATCGGCTTGGGCGACTGGTTGGCGGCGTGTGCCTTGGCCGCCGCCGCAAGCCCCGCGCTGACCGCGCTGCTCTTGGCCCCCACCGCCGTGGTCAAAAGACCCAGCTGGGTGCCAAAAGCGCCGGTACCCATGCTGGTTTCAAGCGTGTTGAGCTTGACGACAGTGGTCAGACTCAGTAGCTGACCATCATCGACGCTCGCCGTCACCTTACCGCCGGCCGTTGCGGTTACCACCTTCTGGCCCGTGACCGCAGTCGGCAACTGGTGGGATTTTGCGGCCTTCTTAGCCGCCGCGGCAATGGCGCTGGCTGCGGCCTGATCGCGGTCGAATGCGGCCTGTTGCGCCGCCGACCGGGTGGTTTTGAGCTTAGCCGCCTTGGCCGCGGCCGTGAGCTTGGCGCGTTCATCCTGGCTGAGGTACGTCCCCCACAGCGCCTGGTTGTAGCTGGTCGCCACCGCGCGGTAAGGCCCAAGCGCCGTCGCGGCCGGCACCTTCACCTGCTTGATCTGGCTGCCGGCCACCAGCCGCAGTGTTCGCGCGACCACCGCCTGGGGCAGGCGGATGGTGAAACGCCCGGCAGCGACCTTGACCGTTCCCTTGACCTCAGGACTCGAATAGCGCACGTATGCGTACCCTTTGGCGGTACCGCCAATCATCACGCTGGTGCCGCCGGCCACGGTGCTTGCGGGTTGCACGGTCAGCGTCTTCGCCTGCCGGCAGCCGGCCAGCCCGAGCGTCAAGGCCAGTAAGGCGACCCACTTGCCCCCCTTCATCGGCTTGTCTCCGCTCGCGCAATCAAGTCCTTAAACAGCGTCAGCTGCTCGGGATGGGCTCGCCACATGTTCTCGGGGTGCCACTGCACCGCCAAGAAGCGGTCGTTGGCCACCGATTCCACCGCCTCGATCACACCGTCTTGGGCGTGGGCTACCACTCGCAGCCCCGTCGGCAGCGTTCGCACCGCTTGGTGGTGGCGCGAATTGACGAAACCGGCGGTCCCGACCAGCGCCGCCAAGCGACTGGCGGGCGCGATCGTCACGTGGTGGGTCGGATTGGCCCCCGGGGCGGCCTGCGCGTGGCGTAGGCGGTAGTCTGGGTCTTGCGTTGCAAGGTCTTGGTAAAGCGTTCCGCCAAGGGCGACACAGGCCACCTGCAGGCCGCGACAAACACCCAAAAGCGGCTTACCGGCAGCCAGTGTGGCCCGAATCAGCGGGATTTCAAAGGCGTCGCGCAAGCGGTCGGTGGCGCCAATGGCCGCCACCGGCTCCTCACCGTAATAGGTGGGATCCACATCCGGGCCGCCGGGCAGAATCAGCCCGTCAATATGCGGGAGGTAGGCCTCGGCCAGCGCCGCGGCGGCAACTTCGCTGGCCGGCCGGGGCAAAATGATTGGCAGGCCGCCGGCGGCCACCACGGCCTCGACCAGCGGTGCCGGTGCGTACGGGGCAAGGCGTTGATTGAGCGTCGGCGCGGCGTCATCCAAGGCGTCGGCGACCACAGCGATAAGAGGTAACATCGACTCACCTGATTTCACAATTGAAGTGGCTTCAATATAGCACGTGCCACGCTAAGAGACAACTTTGGGGGTGTATCCCCTAACGCAAAAAAGCGCGGCGGCCGCCGCGCTTCTTCGGGTGCGTATTCGAGGTGCTGACGCTGGCGCGAACCTGCGTCAATTAGCCCAGATCCGCTCCGTTGCTGGCGATGACGCGCTGGTACCACGCGAAGGAATCCTTGCGGCTGCGTGCCAGGGTGCCGACGCCGGCGTCGTTTTTGTCGACGTAGATGAAGCCGTAGCGCTTGTCCATCTGGCCGGTTCCCGCCGAAACCAGGTCGATACAACCCCAAGGCATGTAGCCCCAAAGCTTAACGCCGTCTTCAGCCACCGCCTGAATCATCTGCTCGATGTGAGCCTTGAGGTAAGCGATGCGGTACGGATCGTGAATCGCGCCGTCCGCTTCGACCTTGTCGTAGGCGCCAAAGCCGTTTTCGACAATCATCAACGGCAGGCGGTAGCGTTCCGCTAGCCAGTTGAGGCTGTAACGCAGCCCCACCGGATCGATCGGCCAGCCCCAATCCGAGGTCTTGAGGAACGGATTGGCCACCGCGGCGTTCTCCCCGTTGAAGTCGTAATGCGGATTGCTTTCCTGCCAGGCCACGGTCCCGGAGGCGTAGTAAGAAAAGCCGACGTAATCCACCTTGCCAGCGGCCAAGGCCGCCCGGTCGGCAGCCGTGATGTCCGGCCGCATGCTGGTGCGAGCGAAGAAGGCCTCCATGTAATCCGGGTAGGCGCCGAACACGTGAACGTCGCTCCACCAGAAGCGCTTTTGCATCGCCTTGTCGGCCATCAGGATGTCTTCCGGCTTAGCGCTTGCCGGATATTGCGGCGTGAAGTTGACCATGCAACCGATTTCGAAGTTCGGATTAATCGCATGCCCCGCCGCCACGGCTTCGGCCGAGGCCACCAGCTCGTAGTGGCTGGCCTGATACATCGCCGCCTCCTTCTCCTTGAGGCTGGTGCCTGCCGGGAAAAGCAGGCCGGAGTTGGTGGCCACCGCGAACTCGTTTTGGTAGCTGCACTGGTTGTTGATCTCGTTGAAGGTCATCCAGTAACGCACCGAATCCTTGTAGCGGGTGAAGCAGACCTTGGCGAACCGCACGAACAAGTCGATCAGCCGCCGGTCGCGCCACCCACCGTACTCGGTCACCAGGTGGTAAGGCATCTCGAAGTGCGACAACGTGATGACGGGTTCGATGCCGTACTTGTGACACTCTGCGAACACGTCATCGTAAAACTGCAGCCCCGCCTCATTAGGCGTCGCCTCGTCGCCGTTCGGGAAGATCCGCGTCCAGGCAATCGAGGTGCGAAAGGCCTTGAAGCCCATCTCCGCAAACAGCGCGATGTCTTCCTTGTAGTGGTGGTAAAAGTCAATCGCGGTGTGATTGGGGTAGTTCTTGCCCGGCAGCACCCCGGCCGTAATCTCACGCGGCACCCCGTTGGCCCCCGCGGTCATCACATCGGCAATAGACACGCCCTTGCCGCCTTCCTGCCAGCCGCCTTCCAGCTGATGCGCCGCCACCGCGCCGCCCCACAGAAAATCATCAGGTAATTGAGCCATGCTGAACCCTCCATTCTCGTATTTGCCCCTTCACTTTAGCATGTTCGGTCAACGTGGCCAATCGTCTGGCCACCGATTGGCCACAATGTTCAGTAAGTTGCCAGAACACGCCTTAACGCTTGAACATTTTGTTCAACCCGCGGTATGCTTAGCTCAAAAAAAGGAGTCCAACATGAACCTACTGAGTCGTCTATTGACCACCGCGAACCTGACCCCCACCGAGCAGCGCATCGCCGCTTTCATTCACCAATCTCCGGACCGCGCCGCAGCGCTGACCATCCAGCAGCTGGCGCAGGCCACCTTTGCGTCCCACTCCGCGGTGGTGCGGCTGGCCCAAAAGCTGGGCTACACCGGCTTCGTCCCGCTGCGCAAGGCGCTTGAGACCGAGAATCTTCAGCGCCTCTTGGCCCAGCGACCGGTCGACGCGAACTTTCCCTTCCGCACCGGCGACACCGCCATGACCATCGCCCAGAACTTGGCCGACCTCACCACCGCCACGGTTCGCCGCACCCTCACCCAGCTAGATGCAGCCGCGTTGAACCAGGCCGTTGACCGCATCCAGGCCGCCCAGCGGTTGTTTCTCTTTGCGGTCGGCGACTCCCAGATTCGGGCCCGCAGCTTTCAAAACGAGCTGACCAAACTCAACAAGTTCGCCGTTTTGGCCGGCGCGTATCAGGATGAGTCCTGGGCCGTGGCCGGCCTGACCGCACACGACCTGGCAATTTTTATCAGCTACGGCGGCGCCATCCACTCCCAGCTGGCCACCCTGCGCGTCCTGGCCGATTGCGGCGTCCCGACGCTTCTGATCACCGGCAACGCCGACAGCGCAGGGCGAGCAGTGGCGACGCAGACCATCGTTGCCGCCCAACCGGAGTACGACCTGATGAAAGTCGGCACCTTCGCCTCTCAAGCCGCCTTTGAGTACCTGCTGGATGTGCTGTTTGCCGTGCTTTACGCCCGAGATTACCAGCACAACCTCGCCCGAATCAAGACCCGCGTCAACCGCCAACAGCCCTGAGCCCTTGGCGGTTGACGCGCAAACGGCCGGCGGCAGCGAGCTTGAGCTCACTGCCGCCGGCCGCTTTTAATCCTGGTCTCACTCACCCCGTGGTGGCAGTTGGTCTTGCCACTTGGGCATCTGATCCAAGAAGCGCTTGGCCTTAGGGACCACGCCGACCATGTCGGCGTAAATGCGGTCCAACACACGGCGCAACTCGACCTTGGTCGCCGCGCTGACGGAGATATTGTGCAGCTGGTGAAGATCCAATACCGAAAAGCGCCGCAGCAGGTACAGCGCCTTGGGCTGCACCCGAAAGCGGTAGGCGTCCAAGTGCCAGTGATCCTGGCACAGCAGCCCGCCGTACCGCTCGGAAAAGTCCAGCGGTAGGTCGTCGCGCCCATCCAGGACGCAACCGCGCCACTCCGGTTGAACGCCGAAGGCCCCGAGCAGCTGCACCTCGGCAATGTTCGTGATCACGGCCGGATCCAGCCCTTCATCAATCAAGGCCAGGGCCGTGGCCGCAAAATCGTACCACCGCCCGAGCGGCTCGCCGTCCTCAAAGGCCTGATCGATCAGCGCCAGCACGTAGGTTGCGTAGGCGTTGAGCACGATGTCACCAGCGATGGTCATGAACTGCCGAGCGTCTTTGACCGTGCTCATGAACGACAGGCCGTCTTGGTTGATGGTGCCGACGTAAGTCCCTTGGGTGAACGGGAGAATCCCGGCTGTCATTTTGAACCCCGGCTTACGTGCCCGGTTGAACATGAACATCTTCTTGCCGAACCGGTCGGTCATCAGCTTGACCAGCATGTCGGATTCGCGGTAATTGTGCCGCGCAATCACCAGCCCGGCGAACTCGGCGAGCTCGCGGGACATTACCGCAGGTCCTTTTTGTTGTAGCCCAGGCTCTTCAGGTAGGCGTTATTATCACGCCAGTTCTTTTGAACCCGGACCCACAGCTTCAAGTTGACACGCTCACCCAACAGGCCCTCGATTTCGCGCCGCGAGCGGGTACCAATCTGCTTGAGCATCGCCCCACCCTTGCCGATCACGATGGCCTTTTGCCCGTCTCGCTCGACGATGATGTAGGCCTCAATTTGCAGCTTGCCGGTTTCGCTGCGATCCTTCATCCGCTCGACCTGAACGGCTACGGAATGCGGAATCTCGTCGTGGGTCAGGTGCAAGATCTGCTCGCGAATCAGCTCGCCGACCACGAAGTACTCAGGGTGGTCGGTCAGCTGGTCGTCCGGGTAGTACTGCGGCCCCTCCGGCAAGGCGGCGGTCAAGTCGTGCAGCAGGTCGTCAACGTTGTTGCCCTCGGTGGCGGAAATCGGGTAAACCGCCTTGAAGTCGTGGTCCTCCTTGAAGCCGGCGATGTAAGGCAACAGATCGTCTGGGTGAACCAGGTCGATTTTGTTGACAATCAAATACACCGGCACGTGAACATGGGCCAGCTGATCCAGAATGTATTGGTCGCCCGGCCCCTTCTTCTCGTCTGCGGCAACCATGAACAGCACGGCGTCGACCTGATTCAGCGTCGACAAGGCCGCGGTGTCCATGTAGTCGTCCAGGGCGTTTTTGGGCTTGTGAATACCCGGGGTGTCGACGAACACGACCTGGGCCTCGGGTTCGGTGTAGATGCCGTTAATCTTATTGCGAGTGGTCTGCGCCTTGGGGGACATGATGGCGATCTTTTCCCCCAAAATACGGTTCATGAAGGTGGACTTCCCCACGTTCGGGCGTCCGATGATGGCAACAAAGCCGGAGTGATGTGTCAAGCGTTCAAATCTCCTTTCAGGAATGCGCCGGGCAACAGCTCGGCGACGGTGGTTTCTTGGGTGGCGCCGGCCAGGTTGGCCAAGGTCACCGCGGCGTCTGGCGCCATGAACTCGGCCATCACCTGGCGGCAGGCGCCGCACGGTGAAACCGGGCCAGCGGTATCGGCGACGACCGCAATGGCGGTAACCTCGGTGCAGCCGGCGGCGACGGCCGCAAACAGTGCGTTGCGTTCGGCACACATCGCCAAGCCGTAGCTGGCGTTTTCGATGTTGCAGCCGGTGAACACCCGCCCGTTGGCCAGCACCGCCGCCCCCACCTTGAAGTGGGAGTAAGGCACGTAGGCCAAGTCGCGCTGGGCGATTGCGGCCGCGATTAAATCAGGCATAGTCTACCTCCAATGACTAGACTTAATGACCCAAAAGACGCCAGGCCACAGGTAAAAACACATAGGCGCCGCAGATCACCGCGATCATGGCCGCGACCAGCACGGCCCCGGCCGACATGTCCTTGATGCGCTTGGCTCGCAGGTCGAAGCGGTGGTCGACCACCAGATCCACCACCGCTTCGATCACAGTGTTCCACAGTTCAGCCAAAAACACGAGTAGAATCGCCAGGATCAAGACAAACCAGTCGAACCGGCTGACCCGGAAAATGGCGGCGCAGGCCAAGACCACCAGTGCAAAGACGGACTCACGCCTGAAGTTACCCTCGTGGCGGAAGGTTTCCGAAAGCCCCGTCCAAGCATGCTTGGCGGAGCTCACCCAGTGGTGGTTTTTGGCCGTGCGTTTATCGGGTGAGGCCATAGGCAGACAGGATCTTTTCCTGAAGCGGGATCATGACGGCCTCGTCCTCCGGCTTGATGTGATCGTAGCCGTTGAGGTGCAAGAAGCCATGCACGACGGTGTAGCCCAGCTCGCGCTCAAAGGAGTGGGCGTAATCCACCGCCTGACGCGCTACTTGGTCTGGGTCGATGAACAGGTCACCGATGTTGCGCGGAATGTCGTCGAAGCCAATCAGGTCCTCGTCGCCTTCCTCGATGGCAAAGCTGATGACGTCGGTCACCCGGTCGGTTTTGCGGTACTCGCGATTGATGCGGTTGATCTCTTCGTCGGACACAATGGTGATGGCAATCTCCGTGTCGTCCTTAAGCTCGAGCGCCTTGCCGGCAAAGGCCACCAGGTCTTCCACCAACTTGGTGTGAGCGGCGTTGAGCCGCTTGTCGTCATCGATCAGTTCTAGGTCCATGAGTTAGTTCTCCTTGTCTTCGTTGTTCAGTTTGGGGTATTCAATCCGGTTGTAAAAGGTGCTGGCCAGTCCGTTCACCAGTGAGCGTTCCACCACGGCGAACTGCGCCATGCTGATCGGCGCCTCCGAGAACTGGCCGTCAACCACCCGCTCGTTGATGATGTTATGCACGAAGGTCGCGATGCCATCCGGGGTCGGGTGCTTCATCGACCGCACCGCCGCTTCACAGGTGTCGGCGATGTTCACCACGGCGGCCTCAAGCGTCTGCGGCTTGGGCCCCGGGTAGCGGAAAGCCGCCTCTTGCGTCGTCGGGTCGGCGTTTTTGGCGGTGATGTAGAAATACTTCATCAGGGTGGTGCCGTGGTGCTGGGCACAGACATCGATGATGAACTGCGGCATGTGCCGCTTTTGCAGCATTGCCACACCGTCTTGGACATGGGCGAAAATAATCGCAGCCGACTCCTGCGGTGACAGCTGGTGGTGCGGGCTCTCAAACCCCGCCGGCATGTTCTCGGTGAAATACAACGGCCGCGTCAGCTTGCCGACGTCGTGGTAGTAACAGGCCACGCGCGTCAGCATCTGCCGGCCGCCGACCGCCGCCACCGCGTTGGCGGCAAGGTTGGCCACCATCATGCTGTGGTGATAGGTGCCAGGCGCCTCTTCCAGCAGCTGCTTGAGCAGCGGGTCGTTCGGGTTGGACAGCTTGTTGAGCCGGAAAATCGCGTCGTCGCGCCACAGCATCTCAAGGTACGGAGTGACGCCGATGGCCAGCCCGTAACCCAGCACCAGACCGATCAGCGTGTAGCCGATGGTCTGCCAAGTGCTTGAGCGCATGAAATCCGCGCCTTGCATCAACAGCAGGCTGAGGTTCAGGGCGAAGTTGACCCCTAGGACCCAAAAGGCGACGCGGCCCAACACATCGTTCAGCCGCACCCGCGAGATCATCACGGCCAACAGCCCGGTGGTCAGGTACACCACCGCGGTGCCACCGGTGAAGATGTAGCCGGTGGTCGAGTAAAAGGCGAAGTAGGCGAAAAACGTCTGCATCAAGGCCGCGAGCAACGCGAAGCGCCGCCCGATGAAGGTGCGAAGAATCAGCGGTGCAAAGGCCGCCGGCAACAGCAGCGTCAAGTTGAGCTGCCCGGTGGTGGCGACAAAGCGCAGCGCCGCCATCACGGCGAGCATGAACAACATCACGCCGGTGTAAAGCGCGGCGTTTTTGACCCGTTCGTGAAGCGGGTAAAGCCGCAGCAGCGCCAAAAGCGCCACCACCTGAACCACCTCAAGCACGATCAGGCCGATCAACGCCAGCGGCTTAGGTTCCTTGGTCAGGCCCAGCACCGCCAGCTGGTGCATCGCCGTGGCATCCACCAGGTGGCCTTCCTGGACGATCACCTGGCCTTGCATAATCAGCACTGGGCTGACCGCGGCAGCCGCCGCGGCCTTCTTAGCCTTGGTCTGGGTGGCGTCGATCAGCTCATTGGGCACGATGGTCGCCGTCACCAACTGCCCGGCCAGCCCCCGCGCCGTTTTACTCAGGTTGGTCAACCTGAGCGTGGTCTTGGCGCTTTGCACCGCTGCCGTCACCGTGTCCGGTGTGAGTTTACCGGCCATCTGGGTGGTGACGACGCCTTGCGCCGCCGTGAACACCGCCGTGCGGGTGCTAGCCGTCAGGTCGAATAGCTGCTCGTAGAAGCGATCGCTCAGCTGATAAAAGTACGGGTAATCCGCCTTAGCGTAGCTTTCGCGAAAGGCCTTGCGCAAGGTCGTCGGGCTCGGGGCCTTGTAGCTGCCGGACTTGGCCTGAGCCTTGCTGGTCTCACTGGTCACGGTGGCGGCTACCGCCTTTTTGAGTCGGCTCAGCGCGTCCTGCTGCTTGCCGGCGATGGTGTTGTCGAAGGCGTAGACCGGCGTGACCGCGTTTTTGGCCGCGGTTTTGGCCTCCTTCGAACGCTTCACATCCTGCACCGTCTGCGTCGCGATGATGGTCTGCGTCGCCACCGAGTTTTCCTTGATGCTCAAGGGTTGCGGCAGCACCTGCCACACCAGCATCAAGAAGCTTGCCACCGCAAACAGGGCCACAATCAGGCCTGTTCCGAATTGCCGCATGTAGCGCTTTTGCTTGTGCATGTGCCTGCCTCCTGGGTCGTCTAAGCCTGAGGTGCGTGTGTCCCGTACGCCTGGATAATCTCGGCCACAACCGGGTGCCGCACCACGTCGCTTGCGGCGAAGGTGGCAAAGCCGACGTGATCGAGCCCCTGCAGAATCTGCTGGGCCTCAATCAGCCCGGACACCTGGTGGTTGGGCAGGTCGATCTGAGTGATGTCGCCGTTGACAATCATCTTGGAGCCGAACCCCAGGCGGGTCAAAAACATCTTCATCTGCATGCGCGTGGTGTTTTGCGCCTCGTCCAGAATCGCAAAGGCGTTGTCCAGCGTCCGGCCGCGCATGTAGGCCAGCGGGGCGATTTCAATCACGCCGCGGTCCAGTAGCCGGTTGGTGTGTTCGGTGCCCAGCACGGCATGCAAGGCATCGTAAATCGGTCGCAGGTACGGGTCGACTTTCTCCTTCAGATCACCCGGCAAAAAGCCCAGGCTTTCGCCGGCCTCGACCGCCGGGCGCGTCAGGATCAGCCGCTCCACCTCACCGGCCTTCAGCGCCGCCACCGCCATCACCACCGCCAGGTAAGTTTTCCCGGTGCCGGCCGGGCCGATGCCGAAGGTGATGTCGTTGTGGCGAACCGATTGAATGTACTGGCGCTGGCCGAAGTTCTTGACCCGGATTGGGGCCCCCTTGGCGTCTCGAATCAGCGTCTCCGCGTACATGTCCGCGAAGTATTCCAGCGTTCCGCGCTTGGCCATGTTGATGGCCGACGCCACATCCTGCGGTGCAACGCTGATGCCACGGTTCAACAGCGCGATCAGCTGCCCAAGCAGCTGAAAGGCGAGGCTTGCCGCCCGGTTGTCGCCGCTGATTCGCAGCTCCTGGCCGAACGGCGCGATCAGCACGCCCAAGCCTTCTTCGATGAGCTTGAAGTTCTGATCGTTGATGCCGGCCAGTTGAATCGCCTGATCCGCATCCGCAAGGGTGATGAGTTTTTCTGTCGTGTCTGTTGCCAACACATGGCCTCCAATACCGCTAGTCTGCTTTCATTCTATCATAAACCTAGGCGTTCCCGACGGCCAGCGAGACGAAAAAAGCAGGCATCCGCCTGCCTCAATCCGCTTAACCCAGCTTGGCCTTGACCAGCTTGTTGACCAATGCCCCGTCGGCCTGGCCCTTCACGCGTGGCATCAGCGCCTTCATCACCTTGCCGAAGTCGCCCTTGCCGGTGGCGCCGACTTCTGCAATCACCTGGTCGACAATGTCGGCCACCGCCGACTCATCGAGCTGCTTGGGCAGGTAGGCCTCAACCACCTTGATTTCGGCCTCAAGTGGGGTCACCAGGTCGTCGCGGCCGGCCGCGGCGAACTCCGCCAGACTTTCCTTGCGCTGCTTGAGCTCGGTGGTCATCACGGCGATTTCCTCGGCTGGCGTCAGGGCCTCACCCTTGGCGATCTGCTTGTTTTGAAGCGCGGCCTTAAGCATCCGCACGGTGCTGAGCGTCTGCTTGTCCCTGGCCTTCATTGCGTCTTTCATCTGTGCGTTCAACTGGTCCATCATTGCCATTGTCATTACCCTTTCCTGATTGTGATCATTGCCATTATAGCAGTTTTGCGCCGCGGCCGGTGAGCCGGGCCGGCAAAACAAAAAAGCCGGGGACAGGCCCCGGCCGGTGATGCTGATTAGAACTTCTTGCGCTTGCGAGCTGCTTCTGACTTCAGCTTCCGCTTAACGCTTGGCTTTTCGTAGAACTCACGCTTGCGGTATTCGGCCAATGTACCTGACTTGGATACGGTGCGCTTGAAGCGCCGAAGAGCATCATCGAGAGATTCGTTTTTCTTAACGACCGTCTTTGCCATATGATATCCCTCCCTCCGACACTGTGTAACCACCGACAGATATCATTGCCAACAGTTCTTGACCATTATATCGGACTTGAAAAAACGCGTCAATACGGCATTCCCAGTTTCTTGCGATTCACGCGAAAAAATTTGCCATTTTAAGTAAAAATTGCCGGCCAGCGGCGCCGCCGGGCAAACCGCCGCACATTTGTGTTAAAATAACGCTATCATTAACATTTCGGGCGTCCTGTGCCCAACCGGAGGAATGACATGCCGCAAGAAACGAATTACTACATTATCTCAGACTCCATCGGCGAAACCGGGCTGAAGCTGGCCCAAGCCGTGGCCGCCCAGTTCGGGGACCAAACCGCCCACTACCTGCGCTTCCCGTTCACCCACGACGAGCCCAAGCTGATGGCGACCTTGGACGCCGCCAAGCAAGACAACGGCGTGGTCATCGCCACGCTGGTCACACCGGGGCTGGCGAAGCTTGGCAAGACCTACGCCAAGCAGATCGACCTGCCCTTCATCGACGTGATGACGCCGATGGTCGGTGCCGTCAGTGATCTGACCGGCGCCACCCCCAGCGGTGTGGCCGGGGCGGTTCACGATCTGAACGAAAAATACTTTGACCGCATCTCGGCCATGGAGTTCGCCGTCCTTTACGACGACGGCAAGGATCCAAAGGGGTTCTTAGAGGCCGACATCGTGCTGCTAGGGGTTTCACGCACCAGCAAGACGCCGCTGTCGCTGTTTTTGGCCAACCGCAACCTCAAAGTCGCCAACCTGCCGCTGGTGCCCAACGCCCACATTCCGGCCGAGATCTACAAGGTTGACCCGAAGAAAATCGTCGGGCTGACCACCGACGCGTCGGTGTTGATGGAATTTCGCCGCGAGCGCATGATTGCCTACGGGTTGAACCCGGACACCGCCTACTCCGCAAGAGGCCAGGTCGACGCGGAGCTCAAGTTTGCCGCCGACCTGTACGAGAAGCTCGGCTGCATGGTGATTAACACCGCGAAGCGCTCAATCGAAGAAACCGCCATGCTAATCCTCGAACGTATGGGCCTGGACGCCTTTGACGATGCGGCCAAGCACTAGACAACCAAAACTGGCCTGCAAGACGCCGAAGCGCCTTGCAGGCCAGTTTTTGAGTACACGGGGCTAGGCGCGGTCGACTTGTGCATCGGCCGCGGCGGCCAGCGTCGCCAAGGCGCTTGGCTGGTAGGCCCCGCTGCGCAGCCAGCCTAGCTCAACGCCGTAGGGTGGCAGCTGGTGCTTCTTATCGGTACCGACGTAAGGCGTCTCCAAAATTTTGGGAATGCCCGCGAGCTGGGGATGATGCGCGATGGCGTTCAGGCAGTCAAAGCCCAGGGTGCCGGCCCCGATGTTGGCGTGGCGATCCTTATGCGCCCCTTGTGGATTCTTGGAGTCGTTGAGATGCACCACCGCCAGCTTGTCTAGGCCGATGATGTGGTCGAAGTCGTTGAGCACCCCGTCGAAGTCATCCTTAACCGGGTAGCCGGCATCGCTCATGTGACAGGTGTCCATGGTGACGGCCAGCTTGTCGTTGCGCGAGACGCGATCGAGAATGGCCGCCAGCTCCTCGAAGCTGCGCCCGACCTCGGTGCCCTTGCCGGCCATGGTTTCAAGCGCCACCAGCACCGTCTGGTCGGCATTAAGAATGCGATTCAAACCGGCGGCAATCTGGGCGATGCCAGCCTTTGCTCCGGCGCCGACGTGAGCCCCGGGGTGGAAAGGCATCGCGTAAGCATGCAGCGCGTCGGCCCGGGCGATTTCTTCTTGCATGAACTGAATCGCAAACTCGAAGCTGTCAGGCTTGGCGGTGTTACCGAGATTGACGATGTAAGGCGCGTGAATCACCAGGTGCGACAGCCCGGCCGCCTGCATCGCGGCCAGCCCTTCGGGAATCTTCATCTCACTGGTGGGCTTGCGCCTCGTGTTTTGCGGGGCCCCGGTGTAAAACTGCAGCGTCGTCGCACCGTATGACACGGCCTCGGCCACCGCTCCGGGGAACATTTTGGGCGCCTTCATCGAGACATTGGCCCCAATCAACAGCTCAGTCGTCGTCATCGTCTTCCTCCTCATCGTGAATGAACCAGTCACGTGGCGTCGCCAGTCCCAGCACTTCCTTGGTCTTGCTCAGCGGATACGGGACGCGATCTTTAGCATAGTAATCCATCGCCACAATCGTGCCCACCGATTGGTTGGTTCCGACCGGCACAAGCACCCTGTCGCCAACTGCTATACTAGGATCGCTAGTGCGGTAGCTATAAGCCTGCCCATCGTGGTGAAACAAGACCTTGCAGTACAGCAGATCGTCCGGGGCCGGGCGGTGGCGCGTGAAGATGCGTGGGTCCAGCATCAGCGGGGCATTGGCCGCCAGGACCTGACCGATTTTGTAGGCAATCGTTGGCCAGTTAGTGAGCTGATCGGCCAGCGCCAGGTTCCCACGTAGCGTCTTCATCCCCGAGTAGCGAAAGGTCGCGTTGACCACCAGATCCGCCTGGGACTGGCGCGGTTGGGGGCGGTCGAAGGCGAAGGTCAGCTCATCCAGCAACGCTGGCACCGCCGACCCGGTCACCGTCAGGGCCACCGAGGTCGCAGGCGTCTCGGACACATACGAAATGGCGGCCTGATTGCGCTTCAGCGTCAAAAGCGCCGCCTCACCGTACTGAACGTTCAGCTTAACCAGCACGTCGGGATCGCGGTCGAAAAGCCACAGGTGAGGCAAACTCACCACCAGGCGAATGGCATCGGACAGCAGTCGTTGCGCCGGCGTCCAGCTCAGCGGCCCATAAAAGCGCCGCGTCTGGCCACCGGTGGTGTGTACCTCTGCCGTCCAACCGTCGCCGGGCACCAGCTGATCTTGATAGTCGTCAAAGTATTGCGACAGGCGCAGGAGCAACGCGTCCATTGCCTCGGCAACAAGTGTGGTGGCGGTCTCCGACCGGGAATCGCCGCCGCTCAGCTGGCTCGTGAGCGTCGCGGTATTCGGTGTCAGCTTCAGCGTCTGTGTCCCTGCCGCGGCCGGCAGCGGCTGACTCGGCGAATCGGTCGCGACGCTGGTCAAAGTGAAGGCCGCAAGCGGCCCCAGCGGCCGACTCAAGACCTCAAGCCTTGCGAGGGCCAAGACGAACCACTGATAGTTGTCTTCGGTTTCTAACCCACCCCACGCCCACTGGCTGACCCACTCGTACTGGGAGTAAATTAGGTTGCCCAAACTCAACGCGTCGTCGATGTGATCGGCATAGGCCGTCAATCCAGCCAGGGTGTTCAACGCCGGCGCTACCGGGTACATGTACTTGACTCGCGCGTAGGCGTCCATTTTGAACGGGCTAGTCACCAGCGCCTCTTTCAGCTGCGGCGCCAGTGTAGTCAGGGTGTTGGTCGCGTGATGCGCCTCAAACCGCGTCAGCCAAGTGCTGGCAAACCGGTGTGTGGCCGCTCGATGTTTCATTGTCTCACCTCCGCCCCATTGTACCAAAAAACAGCTGCCGGCTGGCAACTGTTTCGGAATCGGACACTCACGCGGCGTCAATCTGTCTTGGGCTCGTAGAAGTGGCCCATGATTTTCACCGACTCGGTGATGGAGACGAAGGCGTAAGGATCGGCCTTGCGCATCGCCTTTTCGAGATCGTACATCTCCGCACGGGAAATGATGGTGAACAGAATCGTCTTTTCCTCGTGGCGAAAAGCCCCTTCGGCGTCGTGGACGATGGTGATGCCGCGGCGCAGCGTGTTTTGAATCTCGTTGACCACCGCTTTTTGCTGCTCCGTGACGATCATCACTTGCAGCCGCTGCTGGCGCGTGTACAGCGCGTCCATCACCTTGCCGTTGATGAAGATGGCCAGGGCGGAGTAAAGCGCGTGTGGCCAGCCATTGACGAAACCGGCGAGGAAAATGATCACGATGTTTACGGCGATGTTGACGGAGCCAACCGTCGTGCCGGTTTTTTTGCGCCAAACGATGCCGATGATGTCAAGGCCACCGGTCGAGATGTTGTTGCGCAGCGCAAAGCCGGTCCCCAGCCCGTTGACCACGGCCCCGAAAATCCCGCAGACAATCGGGTCGGTGGTCAAAGGCTTCACGACGCCGAGCAGGCGAATCGACACGGTCGAGAAGATGACCGCAAGGAACGTGAACAGCGTGAAACGATGCCCAATCTGGCGCCAGGCCAAAACGAACAGCGGCACGTTCAGCAGGAACAGCAGCGTCCCGGTGCTGAATAGATCGGTGGTCCGCATCCCGAAGACGGGCAGGTCGAACCACTTCCGCACGACCGTCGCCAGCAGCTGCGCAGCCCCGGTGATGCCGCTGGCGAAGACGCCGCCCGGCTCCCAGAACATGTTCAGCGCAATGGCCACGCAGATACTGTAGAAAATCGCCGCGGAAAACCGGCTCCAGTTCTGGTGTCTGCGAATCAGTCGCTCAATGTCTTGCATCTAAGTCATCCTCCTATTCGGTAGACTCAGTATAACACGCCGGCGATTTGCGGCGCTGCCAAAATCACGCGGCGAACCGCAGAAGGGGTGCGGTTCGCTGGCTTCAGCCGGTGACGATCACCTAGCAATCAGGACCGGTCGCGGAAGTGGTTGGCGTAGCAATTAATGCCGCCGACCACCGCGGCGACCGCCAGCCCGGCGAAAGCGCAGATCACCGGGTGTGTGAAACCGGCGATGACGAAGAACAGGCCGCCGGCCAGCAACCAGGTCCCGGCGGTAATCGCCGCCAAGAAACGCCAGGACTGCCGCGGCGCGTCTTGCATCGGGGTGCTGATGTTCACCGACAAAATCAGCACCGTGTAGCAGCCAACCATCAGCGCCGCAAACAGCGGCTGGCGGTACGAAATCACGTCGTCGTACGCCTGACCACGCCACAGCATCACCCCGAGCACCGCCGCGATGAAGAGATTCTCCACCGCAAAGGCCGCCTTGATGTTCTTCAGGTTGCGCTGAATCAGCCGCTCGTCTTTAATCCGTTTCATCCTTATCCTCCCAAAAGACGCCATCCAGCGTCTGCCCTAGCTGCCGACAGATCCCGATGCACAACCGCAACGAGGGGTTGTACGCCCCTTTCTCAATCAGGCTCAGGGTCTGGCGGGTAATGCCCACCGCTTCCGCCAATTCCTTTTGGGTCAGCCCACGCGTCACGCGCAGCTCCCGCACACGATTGTCCATCTGTCCCTCCCGTCACATATATCTTCCATTACAGGGAAAATATAAGTTACATCCGAAAGAAAGTCAAGCACAAAAAAACGGGCTAATCAGCCCGTTTCGCGTGTCATTTGAATAAGGAAGCGTAGGCCCCGTACCCCTGCGCCTCAAGTTCGGCCGCCGGGATGAAGCGCAGCGCCGCCGAGTTGATGCAGTAGCGCAGGCCGCCCGCAGCCGCGGGACCGTCCGTGAAGACGTGGCCCAGGTGTGAGTCGGCCGCCGCGCTGCGAACCTCGGTGCGTTCCATCCCGAAGCGCGAGTCGCGCCTGTTGGTCAGCTTGGCCAGCGGCTTGGTGAAGCTCGGCCAGCCGCACCTCGCATCGTACTTATCGAGGCTTGAGAACAGTGGCTCGCCGGACACCACATCGACGTAGATGCCGGGTTGATCGAAGTCGTCGTACTCCCCAGAAAACGGCCGCTCGGTGCCGCCTTCCTGGGTCACGCTGCGCTGAAGCGGCGTCAGGGCCGCGATACGTTTTGCCTTGTCGTCCATGTTCATCACCTCAGCCTCAGTATACACAATCGGTTTCACGTACACAATCTAGTTGTGCAGCTTCACTTAAGCCGATTGGCCAGTGCCAAGGCCAGTGCAAAAAAGTCCGCACCAGGCACGGCACGTTCAGCCCGCCTCTCGTGCCACTGTCCGGCAGCCGCATCAAGGTGATCGGCGGCAGTGAAGAATTGATAGGTGGCAACCCGGCGGTAGGCGCCCCAGGCCGCAATGGCCGCCGCCTCCATGTCGACAACCCGGCAACCCGCCGCCTTGCGTCTGGCGGTTTTGGCCGCCGTCTCGCGGAAGAAGGCATCGGTACTCCAGGTTTTGGCCGTGACCGCGTCAATGCCCTCCACCTCAAGCGCCGTGAGCAGTTCGGCAACCCGCGTCGGTGCCATGGCAATCTCCGAACTCGCCGGCGCGTAATGGTAGCTGGTGCCCTCATCGCGAACGGCCGCGGTTGGCACAATGACCTGATGTGTCTTGAGCGACTGATCCAGCACACCACAGGTTCCAAACAGGATTACCCGTTTGACGCCCAATGCCATCATCTTCTCCAGGCGGCTGATGACCACCGGCGCCCCCAGGCCAGCCGGCACCACCGTCACCCCGGCGTGCCAATATATCGAGACATCGCCGGACAGACTGTGCAGGGTCCCGATTCGCCTGGTCGTCGCGGCCCGACTCACGGCCGATACCACCGCTTGGCTGAACGGCATTATCAAGGTTTCCGCAACCGGTTCACTGGTTTCTGAGTCGGTCGCCCAAGGCGTGATAAGCCCCTCCGCAGGATCGAATTCGTCAAGTATCATGCGCAGATCTCCTTTCGGCATATGCAAAAGGCCGTCAACGAGACGGCCTTTTCAGGTTACTCTGTCAGCTCGTCATCCCCGGCGTGGGCAGCCTCGGCGTCGACCCCGGCGCGAACCTGGATGCCAAGCTCGGCCAACTGCGCGTCCTCAACCGGCGTCGGTGCCTTGGTCATCGGCTCGGAGGCCTTGCTGTTCTTCGGGAAGGCGATCACATCGCGGATGTTGTCGCGACCGGCCAAAAGCATCGCCAACCGGTCCAACCCAATCGCCATGCCACCGTGCGGCGGGAAGCCGTAGGTCAAGGCCTCAAGCAGGAAGCCGAACGCCTTTTCGGCCCGTTCCGGCGTGAAGCCCAGGGCACGAAGCATTTTCTCCTGAATCTCGCGGTCGTGGATACGAATCGAGCCGGAACCCAGCTCGTAGCCGTTCAGCACCAGGTCGTAGCTTTGGGCGTGGGCCTTGTGCGGATCGGTGTCAAGCAGCGCCACGTCCTCCGGGTTCGGCATGGTGAACGGGTGGTGCGCCGAAACCCAGCGCTGAATCCCTTCGTCGTACTCGAACAGTGGCCAGTTGGTGATCCAGCAGAAGTGGAAGGCGGACTCGTCAATCAGGCCGAGCTCGTGGCCGAAGTGGCTCCGCAGGTAGCCGAGGCTTGCGGCCACGACCTTGGCGGAGTCGGCGACGAACAAGATCAGGTCGCCGGCCTTGGCGTTCAGTTTGGTCGTGAGGGCCGCGCCGTCCGGGAAGAACTTAGCAATCGGACCGCTGATGCCGTCATCGGTCACCTTCAGCCAAGCCAGACCCTTGGCGCCGAAGCGCTTGATGTACTCCTGTTGGGCCTCGATCTTTTTGCGGGAGTAATCGGCCGCAGCCCCTGGTGCGACGATGGCGCGAACCTGGCCACCGTTGTCCAGCGCGGACCGAAAGACCTTGAAGTCCGAGTCGGCGACGAAGGCCGACAGGTCCTGAATCTCCATGCCAAAGCGCAGGTCTGGCTTGTCCGAGCCGTACTTGTCCATCGCCGTCTGCCACTCGATGCGCTCGAACGGCAGGGTGACGGTGATGCCCATCACGTCCTTCATGATGCGGGCCGTCAAGCCCTCCATGATGTCTTGAATCTCCTTGGCCGACAGGAAGCTGGTCTCCATGTCGATCTGGGTGAATTCCGGCTGGCGGTCACCGCGCAGATCCTCATCGCGGTAGCAGCGGGTGATCTGGTAGTAGCGGTCGAAGCCGGCACCCATCAACAGCTGCTTGAACAGCTGTGGCGATTGCGGCAGCGCGTAAAAGCTGCCGGGGTAAACACGGGACGGCACCAAGTAATCACGGGCGCCTTCGGGGGTGCTGGCGGTCAAGGTCGGGGTCTCGATGTCCAAAAAGCCGTTGTCGTCGAAGTAGTGATGCGCCGCCTGCATGATTTTGGCTCGCGTGATCAAGCCCGCCTGCATCTCCGGTCGGCGCAGGTCCAGGTAACGGTAGCGCAGCTTGGTTTCCTCCGCGGCGTTGACCCCATCCTCGATTTCAAACGGCGGGGTTTGTGCCTTGTTCAGAATCGTGGCGGTCGCGATCTCAACTTCGATTTCGCCGGTTTTGATCTTCGGGTTGGCGGCGGCGCGTTTTTGCACCGTGCCGGTGACCTCAATCACGTACTCGGAACGCAGCTGGTTGGCCACCGCCAGGGCGTCCGCCCCGAATTCCTGGGAGAACACCAGCTGGACAATGCCGGCGCGGTCGCGCAGGTCGACGAAAATCAGGTTGCCCAGGCTGCGGCGCTTTTGCACCCAACCCTTCAAAGTCACGGTTTGGCCGATGTTTTCGGCGGTGACGTCGCCGGCGTATAAACTTCGCTTACTCATTTTGCTTCCTCCATCATGGCCTCGTAGACCGTCTTGAAGTCCTTGAGGATGTCGGCTTGCGGCACCGTCTGCTGGGTGCCGGTTGCCATGTTCTTGATTGCCACCGTGCCGTCGGCGAGCTCGGTTTCACCCAGCGTCATCACCAGCTGGGCGTTTTCCTTGTTGGCCGACTTGAACTGGGCCTTGGGCTTGCGACCTAGGTAGTCCAGGTCAACGGCAAAGCCCTGCAGGCGAATCGCATGCGCCAGGCGCGTGGCCGGCGCCACGGCGTCGTCCGAGATCGTCACGATGTAGGCCGGCAGGCTCGGTTCAACCTGCTGGTCTTGCATCAACAGCATCAGGCGCTCGATTCCCATCCCAAAGCCGATGCCCGGGGTTTCGGGGCCGCCGAGCTCCTCAACCAGGCCGTTGTAGCGGCCGCCGCCGATGATGGTGGTGTAGCCGCCGCCAAAGACCGGGTCGTTGCTCATCACCTCAAAGATCGTGTGGTTGTAGTAATCCAGCCCCCGCACCATGTCGGCGTCGACCACGTAGTCGATGCCTAGGTCCTCCAGCAGCTGGCGTACGGTGTCAAAATGCGCGTGGGCACTCGGCGTCAGGTAATCCAGAATCTTCGGGGCGTTGGCGACGATTGCCTGATCCCCCTTGTCCTTGGAGTCCAGCACCCGCAGCGGGTTTTTGACCAAGCGAACCTTGGAGTCTTCGGACAGCTGATCTTCAAAGGGCGTTAGGTAATCGATCAGTGCCTGGTGATAAGCGGCGCGGGACTCGGGATCCCCCAAGCTGTTCAGCGCCACGCGCAACGACTTGGCGCCAAACGCGGCGAGCAAGTCCGTCGCCAGGGCAATGACCTCGGCGTCTAAGGCCGGACTGTCGGCACCAAAGGCTTCGACGCCGATCTGGTGGAACTCACGCTGGCGACCGCTTTGGGGCCGCTCGTAGCGAAACATCGCGCCCATGTAGTAGACCTTGTAGGGTTTGGCGAACTCGGGGCCAAACAGCTTGTTTTCGACGTAAGCCCGAACCACGCCGGCGGTGCCTTCCGGCCGCAGCGCCATCATCCGGCCGCCCTTGTCCTCGAAGTTGTACATCTCCTTGGTCACAATATCCGAGGTTTCGCCGCTTGAGCGGGTGAAGACTTCCTGGTTCTCGAACAGCGGCGTTCGCACCTCGCGGTAGCGGTAGCGCTCGAGCACGTCACGAGCACGGTTTTCCACCCGCTGCCACAGCTCGCTTTGGCCCGGCAGAATGTCTGCGGTGCCTTTTGGTCGTTGATAACTCATAATTGTCCTCCTTCAGGTGTCGGGACGCGAAAAAAAAGCACTGCCCCCTCTTGACGAGGGTGCAGCGCACGGTACCACCTTGTGATTTAACTCGGCCATAACGGTGGCAACCGGAGCGCGTCTGCCTCAGAAGTGTCTTTTCGGTCGGTCCCGGCTTTCACCATCCCGGGTCGCTTCACGTTGACCTATCCTGCTTCGTCATCGGCACATTGATTTAACAGCTACGATAGACGGTTTTGCGAGACTTGTCAAGCGGCCGGCAAAAATTGCCGGAGGTCGCGCAATTCCCGCGGGGTCTTGGTATAATGAAACAAAAGCAAAAAATTGTTAGGGATGATGAGATTGTCACAACCCAAGCTCAAGCGCTGGCCGCTGATCCTCGCCTTCGCGGCCTTGATCGGTTTGTCCGTCGCCACCAGCACCGTTTTGGCTTCAAGCCAGACGCTGACCGTTCGGGCCAACCTGCTGAACGTGCGACTGGGCCCCGGCCTTGCCTACGCCGCCATGGGCCAGGTTCAAAGCGGTACCCGGCTGACCGTGCTCAAAAAAGAGAATTCCTGGTACCAGGTACGACTGGCCGGCAACAAAATCGGCTGGGTCGCCAGCTGGCTGGTCGCGAACACCGAGGCCAGCACCAGCACGGCCAGCGTCGCCAAGGCCAAGGTGGCCGTCAACGTTCGTCAAACCGCGACAACCAGCGCCAAGGTCTTGGGGACCCTGAAGGCCGGCACCACGCTTGACGTGCTGTACCAAGAAGGCAGCTGGACCGAAATCGCCTACCACAACACGGCGGCCTGGGTCACCTCAAGCGCCGTTCAGCTGACCGGGGCAACCACGGCGCTGGCCGCCCCGAAGCAGACCTACGTCAAAAAGGCCGCGGCCCCCACCCGCAGCCTGACCGTCACCACCAACATCAGCGTAAACCTGCGCCAGGCCGCCGGCATCAACGCCCCGATCGTTGAGAAGCTCGCCAAGGCGACGAAGCTGACGGTGCTGAGCCAGACCAGCGACTGGTACCACGTTCGCACCGCAGGCGGCAAGTCCGGTTACGTGGCGAGCTGGACCGTCACCACGCCTGGCAGCAGCACCACCAAGGCGGCCACTAGCCTGGCCGAGGCCACCATTGTGCTCGACCCTGGCCACGGTGGTCAGGATGCCGGGGCCGAATCCACCGGCAAGAAGTACGAAAAGACCTACACGCTGGCCATGGCCAAGGCCATCGGCGCCGCCCTTTCCGCGCAAGGAAGCAACGTGATTTACACCCGCGACGCGGACACCTTCGTTGACCTGGAACCCCGCGCGACCGCCTCCAACAACGCTCACGCCGACGCCTTCATCTCGATTCACTTCGACTCAAGCCCCAACCCCAACGAGGCCTCGGGCTTCACCACGTACTACTTCAGCGCCACCACCAGCAAGCCGCTGGCCTTGGCCCTCAACCAATCGCTGGGCAAGGCCCTGAGCCTGACCAACCGCGGCACCGCTTACGGCAACTTCCAGGTGCTGCGGGATAACAAGCAGCCGAGCGTCCTGATGGAAATGGGCTACATCAACACCGACAAGGACTTCAAGCTGATCGCCAGTCCCGCCTACCAGCAGCGCGTCGCCGTCGCCGTGGTCCAGGGGCTGCAGGCCTACTTCCAGGCCGGTAACCACCAATAAACAGCCGCATTAAAATAAACACCCGTCATCGACATGACGGGTGTTTATTTTAGTTTCGACGGTCAGCGACCGAAAAGCGCCGGAATCTCGTGCAGGTGATCGACGTGGTACTCGGCCATCGGCGCATCCCCCAGACCATCGACATCAAAGTAGATGCCGGCCACCCCGGCCGCCTGCCCGGCGACGATATCGAGCTTGCGATCCCCGATCATTGCGGCAGTCGTTGCCGGCAGCTGCCAGCGGTCGAGAATGTACAACACCGCATCCGGCTTAGGCTTTCGCGCCAGGTGCAGATCGGACGTCACGCCACCGGCGAACAGGTCGCGCAGGCCGGAGTTGGCCAAAAGCTGCCACGCCGAATTATCGCGGTGGGTCATCAGAAAGTTACGACCGCCCTTGGCCACCACCGCCTCAAGCGTCGCTTGGGCCTCGGGGTACGGCTTGCAGGCCAACACCCGCTGCACCTCGACATCGTGGTACTCGGCAAAAATCGCGGCGGCATCCCAGCCGCGCTGCGCCGCACAGTCTTCAATCACCGCGTGAACCGAGGTTTTCTTGGTGGTGATCAAAAGCGCGGCGGGATCGACCGCCACCCCGTGCTTGGTCAGCGTCTCGTGCAAGGCACTCAGGATGCTCGGGTAGGTGTCGTAGAGGGTGCCGTCCAGGTCCCAGATTGCGTCAGTTAACATGTTGTTCCTCCGTGTCGAATAAAATGGTGACCGGGCCGTCGTTGATCAGGCTGACCTGCATGTCGGCCCCGAACACGCCGGTAGCCACTTGCAGGTTGGTCGCCCGCATGCGAGCGACGAACAGATCGTACAGCTGCTCGCCAAGCGCCGGGGCAGCCGCGGCGGTGAAACTGGGGCGGTTGCCCTTTCGGGTGTCGGCGTACAGCGTGAACTGGGAAATCGCCAGCACCGCCCCGCCGACCTGGGCGAGGGCCAAGTTCATTTTGCCTGCCGGGTCGCTGAAGACCCGCAGCTTGCTGATCTTAGCTACGAGGTAATCCACATCGGCCGGCGTGTCGTTGGGCCCGACGCCCAACAACACCACAAAGCCGCGGTCGATGCGCCCACACACCTCCCCATCGATGGTCACCTGCGCCTGGCTGACGCGTTGCACAACTGCTTTCATACGCTCTCCTTTTTCCAAAAAACAGGGCCGCTTCCGCGGCCCCAGTGTCATCCCTGCTTGCGCTTGACTTCGTAAATGTCCGGCACGTTCTTGATCGCATCCATCATGCGCTCGAGGTGAGCGAGGTTGCGGATCCCCACGGTCACGTGGATGTCCGCCATCTTGTCGTGATCGACGCGGCCGTTGATGTTAGTCAGACTCTTGGTCTGCGCGTTGAGCGTCTGCAGCACCTCGTTGAGCAGCCCGTTGCGGTTGTAGCCGTAGATCTCAAGGTCGGTGTCGAACAGCTGAGTCTGATCGTTCATGTTCTGCCACTGCACGTCGATCAGCCGGCCGGCGTTGACCGGATCGGACATGTCGACGTTGGTGCAGTCCTGGCGGTGAATGGTGACGCCGCGGCCCTTGGTCACGTAGCCGACAATCGGGTCACCCGGCACGGGGCTGCAGCACTTGGCCAGGTGAACCAGCAGGTTGTCGACGCCTTCGATGACGACGCCTTCCTCGGTGCGGCTGGTCGGCTTGCGTTCCTTGGACACCGTGGTGACCTTCTGGTTGGCGGCCAAAATTGCGGCCTCGCGCTCCTTTTGGTCCGCAGCCTCCTTCTCCCGCCGTGCCTTTTCGGTCAGGCGGTTGGCGATGACGCGGGGGCTGTACTCGCCGTAGCCGATGGCCGACAGCAGCTCGTCTTCGGTGGTGAAGTTCAGCCGCTGCAAGAGCGCCGCCATGGCCGGCTTGCCGCCCATGAAGTCGCGCGGCGAAAGGTCCATGTCGGTGAGCGCATGCTCCAACGCGTCGCGGCCCTTGTCGGCGTTGACACCCTTGTCTTCTTGCTTGAAGTAGCGGCGAATCTTGTTGCGGGCCCGGGACGTGTAGACTAGGTTAATCCAGTCGCGGGAAGGCTTGGAGCCGGAGCTCGTCAGCATTTCGACGATGTCGCCGTTTTTGAGCTGGTAGTTCAGCGGCACAATCTTGCCGTTGACCTTGGCGCCGACACTCTTATTGCCGACCTCGGTGTGAACCAAGTAGGCAAAATCCAGCGGCCCGGCGCCTTTGGGGAGCTCGTAAACGTCACCGCGCGGCGTGAAGACGTAGACGCGGTCGGTGAAGATGTCGCCCTTGACGCTTTCCATGAAGTCGGCGGCGTCGCTGCTTTCGTCTTGAATCTCCAGAATCTCGCGGAATAAGTCGAGCTTCTTGCCGGTTTTGTCGTACTGAACCTCTTGGGTCTGACCTTCCTTGTAGGCCCAGTGGGCCGCGACGCCGTACTCGGCGACGTGGTGCATCTCCGCCGTCCGAATCTGCACCTCAAGCGGCTTGCCCTTGGGCCCGATCACCGTGGTGTGCAGGCTCTGGTACATGTTCGCCTTGGGCATGGCGATGTAATCCTTGAAGCGGCCCGGCATCGGCTTCCACTGGGTGTGAATGGCACCGAGCACTGCGTAGCAGTCCTTGATGGTTTCAGTGATCACCCGCACCGCCAGCAGGTCGTACAGCTCGTCGAACTGCTTGTGCTTGTCGCGCATTTTCTTGTAAATCGAGTAAATGTGCTTGGGGCGGCCGTAAATCTCGTAGCTGATGTTGAGGTCGGCCAGCGATTTTTTGATGTCGACAATGGCCGAATCGATGTAGGCCTCCCGCTCGCCGCGCTTAGACTTCATCAGCTGCGCAATCCGGTAGTACTGCTGCGGGTTGAGGTAGCGCAAAGAGAGGTCTTCAAGCTCCCACTTGATGGCCGAAATCCCCAGCCGGTCGGCCAGTGGCGCGTATATTTCAAGCGTCTCGTTGGCGATGCGCCGCTGCTTGTCCGGCCGCAGGTGCATCAGGGTGCGCATGTTGTGCAGCCGGTCGGCCAGCTTGACCAAAATTACGCGCATGTCCTTGGCCATCGCCAGAAGCATCTTGCGGTGGTTCTCGGCCAGCTCGTCCTTGTGGGCGACGTAGGTCACCTTGGACAGCTTGGTCAGCCCATCGACGATCACCGCGGTTTCGGCGCCGAATACCTCTTGAATGTCGCCCAGCGTGATGTTGGTGTCCTCCACCACATCGTGCAGGTAACCGGAGGCCACCGTCACCGGGTCCATCTTCAGCTTGGCCAAAATACCGGCCACCTGAATCGGGTGAATGATGTAAGGCTCACCGGACTTGCGCCGCTGGTCCTTGTGAACGTATGCGGCAAAATCATAGGCTTTCTTGACGAATGCGAGGTGCTCGTCGTTCATGTACCCCCGGCACAGGTCAAACACCTCTGCTTGGGTCAATTCAGGTTCTTCAGCCATGTTGTTCCTCCTTCTTGCAGCGGCCGGCGCAAGGCAGCAGCCAACGCAATGCGGCACGTGAGACCACACCGTGAAAACACAATTGATTTACCCTAGTATAGCGTATGCCCTCCGCGAATCAAAGGGGCGAAGCCGCCGGGAAGCAAACAACGCCTCTTGCGGCCGGGGCCGAAGAGGCGTTGTGTACGCTCAGTCTTGTTCCGCAATGCGCAGCGACTTCAGCAGCCGCGCCAGCGGGGCGTAGACGAGGGCAAACAAGATTAGGTTGACCGTCAACCCGGGCCCGACGTGCCGCGCGATCAGGGGAATCAGGCCGACGCTGGTGGCGCCGAGAAACCGCGCGACGAAGTAGTTGGCCACGATGTAAGTGATCAGCGTCAAGATCACCACCGCGCCGACGTACAAGGCGGTTTTGGGGATCAGCGGCTCAATCTGCCGCACCACGTAAACTAAAAGTGGCCACAACAACAGGTTGACCCCGAGCATCCCGGTGTAAAAGCTGTCTGCAATCAGGCCGACGACCGCCGCGATGGCAACGATGTAGGCCTCATCCGGCAGCACTAGGGCAATCATCACCAAGGCCATCAAGGTCAGCTGCGGCACCCCGGTGAAGGCCGGCACCATCAGCCACTGGGCCAAAACCTGGGCCAAGGTGCCATCGAGCAACAGCGCCACGGCCAGCACCAAGGCGACCCAGCCGTGACCCTTGAAGACGGGATCAGTTAGCATTGCCGTCCCCTCCGATCGTGCGGTCGATGACGGTGACCACGCTGGCGTCTGCGAGGTTGGCGGCCGGCTTCAGGTAAACCGTGTTGGCCAGGCCGAAGTCATCCTGCTTGACGCTAGCCACCGTGCCGATGAACAGCCCCTTGGGGGTGCTGCCGCCAAGCCCCGAGGTCATGACGCGCTGGCCCTTCTTGAGGTTCTCCTTGGTGTCGATCTGGTCCATGATCAGCTGGTTTTTTTTCTCGCTGTAGCCGCTGATCACCCCGTTGATGATTTTGCCGCTGCCGGTGATAATCTGGGCGGCGAAGCGGTCGGCCGCCTTGTTGTCGGTCGACAAAAGCTCAACCTTGGCGTTGGTCTTGGCGACTTCGACCACCCGCCCCAACAGTCCGGAACCCGACATCACCGGCATGTTCTTGGCGACGCCTGCGCCTGAGCCCTTGTTGATCACCAAGATGTTGCGCCAGTCGTTGGGCGAGCGCAACATCACGGTGGCCGAAATCTGGGTGTAGTCGCTCAACGTGGCATTGAGCTGCAGCTGCTTTTTGAGCGCCTTGTTCTCCTGGGTCAGCGTCTGGTTGCGCACCTTGGTCTGCGCCAGGTCGTCGATCTGCGCCTTGAGCCGCTTGTTCTCCTGGAACGTGTTCAACAGCTGGTTGATGTCGTCCAACCCGCCCTTGAACAGCCGCACCGGCCCGGACACCACACGGCCGCCGATGCCGACCACGTCGTTGCCAATCTGCTGAATCAGCGGTGGGGCCGCCCGGTTGTTACGCACCGTGATCGAGGTGAAGATCAGCCCCAGGCTGGTCAGCAAGGCGATCATCAGCACGATCATTTTTTTGTTTGAAAAGAACTTCTGCATCCTAACCTCCCGGGGAGCGACGGTCACTGAACGAAAGGGGCCGGTCCAAAACGTCGTGTTTTGTCACCGGCCCGCAGCTTAGTGTTTTTTGAGGACGTCGATGTTCTTCAGCGACTCGCCGGTGCCGATGGCCACGCAATCGAGTGGATCCTGCGCGATGAACACCGGAACCTTGGTGGCATCTGAGATCACCTCGGGCAGGTTCTTGAGCATCGCCCCACCGCCGGTCAGCACGATGCCGTGGTCGATGACGTCGGCCGCGATTTCCGGCGAGGTCTCCTCGAGCGTCTCCTTGATGGCGTCGATGATGGCCAGCACGATTTCGTTGATGGCGCTGGCCACGTCGGTCGCCGAGACGTCGATGGTCTTGGGCAACCCGGACAGCAGGTCGCGGCCGCGAATGGTCATCGCGTCGATGTCCTTGGCCTTTTCGATGGAGGCGGAGCCAATCTGAATCTTGATGTCCTCGGCCGTGCGTTCGCCGATCAGCAGGCTGAAGTTCTGGCGAATGTAGGTGATGATGGCCTCGTCAATCTTGTCGCCGGCCATGCGAATCGAGCGGCTGGACACGATGCCACCCAAAGAAATCGTGGCGACGTCCGTGGTGCCACCGCCGATGTCCACGACCATGCTGCCGGTCGGGTCCATCACCGGCAAGCCGGCGCCGATGGCCGCCGCGTAAGGCTCTTCGATGACGAAGGCCTCCTTGGCCCCGGCCACCTTGGCCGCGTCGATCACGGCGCGTTTTTCAACTTCCGTGACTCCGCTTGGCACGCAAATCATGACCTGCGGGTGATTGCTCTTGCCGCCCAGCGCCTTGTCCATGAAGTACTTGAGCATCGCCGCGGTGGTGTCGTAATCCGCAATCACGCCGTCCTTCATCGGCCGGATGGCGTTGATGTTGGCCGGGGTGCGGCCAATCATCGCCCGGGCCTCTTCACCCACGGCAATAATCTCGTCTGTTTGCGAATTCTTGGCGACGACGGAAGGCTCGTGCGTGACGATTCCCTTACCGTCGACGTACACGAGGGTGTTGGCCGTGCCAAGATCAATTCCGATATTTTTCGATCCTAATCCGAGCAAAATATTCTCTCCTTCAAGTGACTGCCGTTTTTCGGTCTTTTGCATTATAGCATACTCGCCGCACCGACCACACGTCGGCCGGCCAAAACCCGCGCAATTCGGGGGATATTTGTAAAATTTTAAACCTTCTTAGCCAAGTGATACGAGTAATAGTTATCCCCGCCGATCACTAGGTGGTCGACCAATAGCACCCCAACCGCCAGCCCCGCCGCCTGGAAGCGGTCGGTCATCGCGTCGTCCAAGGCGCTGGGCGTCGCGCGGCCGCTGGGGTGGTTGTGAACCAGCACGACCCCGGCGGCATTGAGCAAAAGCGCCGCGCGAAACACCACCCGCGGGTCGGCCACGGCCCGGTCCAGGCCGCCTCTGGCCACCTCACGCTCCCCGATCACCGCCTGCTGAACGTCCAGGAAAATCGCGTGGATCACCTCTTGCGACCGGCCGGCCAACCGGGCCACCATGGCCGCACCAAGCGTTGCGCTGGACACCGCGGTCCCCTGCCGCAGGACCTGGCGGCGCTGAACCCGCATTCCCAGCTCAATGGCTGCACTCAACACGCAGGCCTTGGCCAGGCCCAACCCGGGCAGTGCCTGCAGCTCGGCCACTTCGGCCACCCGCAGCTGGCGCAACTGCGGGTAAGCGGCCAAAACCGCCGCCACGGTTTGGTGTAGCGGCACCGCGGCGCTGCCAAAGCCCAACAGCGCTTGCACCAGTTCCTCATCGCTCAGCGCGGCGGCGCCGTACTGGCGGATTTTCTCTCGCGGCAACATAATCTCCTCCCCGCGGTCTCACACCGCGTTACAAGAGATTACGCCAACAGGGTCTGCCGCACCGCGGCGGCCAGGTACAAGGATCCCGCGATTACCACCGGCTCGTCGCGGTAGTCGGCTAGGTGAGCGGCCAAGGCCGACTGCCAGTCGGCAAACGTCGCCAGCCGCGCCTGGTCCGGGTAGTCGCCAAGCGCCGTGGCGCGGGGATTGTCCGGCACCGGCACCAGCCACAACCGAAAGCTAGTGCGTTCAAGCAGCGAAAGCATCGTCTTGACGTCCTTATCGGCCAACGCACCGATGATCAAAGTCAGTGGGCCGCGGCCGAACACCTGGTGCAGCGCGTCAATCAGCGACTGAATGCCCTGTGGGTTGTGGGCACCGTCGATCACGATCAAGGGGTCGGCGGAAAGCTGCTCCATTCGCGCCGGCCAAGTGCTTTGCGCCAAGCCGCGGCGAACGGCCGCGGCCGGCAGCGGCACCCCAAGCGCCGAAGCGGCCAGCTTGGCCGCCCGAATCGCCACCCCGGCGTTTTGCACCTGGTAGGGACCGACCAAGGGAATGCGCAAATCGCCCAGCCGCCCGTCAGCGTCGCGGTAGTCGAAGCGCTGCCCCCAGCCGTCGAGCTTGGCCTGGCCGACCGCAAAGTCGCGGTCTTCAAGCAGCCACCGGCTGCCGGTCGCCTGCGCCCGGGCCGCGACCACCGCCGCCGCGGCCGCCGGCAGCGCCGCAGTCACCACCGGCCGGTTGGGCTTGATGATGCCGGCCTTGTGCGTGGCCACGCTGGTCAGCGTGTTGCCCAAAAGCTTGGCGTGGTCCAGCCCAACGCTTGTGATCACGCTGACCAGCGGATCGATCACGTTGGTGGAATCCGTGTCGCCGCCGATGCCGACCTCAATCACCGCGACGTCGACGCGCTGTTCGGCGAAGAACCAAAAGGCGATGGCCGTGATGAACTCAAACTCGGTCACCCCAAAGCCGGGCTGTTGGGCCTGCAGCCGCTTCAGGGCCGCCGCCCCGGCGTCGTAGGCCAAAGCGAGGTCAGCGTCTGCAATCGGCTGCCCGTCGATGGCAATCCGTTCGTTGAAGCGCATGATGAACGGCGAGGTGAACAGCCCCACCGTCAGCCCGGTGGCCGACAGCATGTGGGCGATGGCGTTGGCGACCGAGCCCTTCCCGTTGGTGCCGGTCACATGGACGTACCGGCCGCGCTGCGGATCGCCCAGCGCCGCTAACAGTGCCGTGATCCGCTCGTGACCGCCGCTTTTGGCCAATCGCGGCAGCGCGTGAATCGCCGCCACCGCCTGTGAATAAGTCGTCATATCCTGCCCCTTTTCCGTTGCATTCCGGGCTTGCCCGGGTCTTAGTCAGTATACCGCAAAAAGGCGCCGCTCGGACCCCGCCGGTTCGACGCGGCTGCAGACGCAAAAAAACGGCACCGAGGCCAAGGCCCGGGTGCCGCATGCTCAAAAGACAATGACTGGGGTGCCGGTGTCGACCACCGGGTAGAGCTTGGCGATGAAGGATGGCGGGTTGTTGACACAGCCGTGAGAGCCGTGTTCCTTGTACCAGTCGCCGCCGTATTTTTTTTGCCACGAGCTGTCGTGCAGCCCGACGCCGGTGTTGTCGATTGGCATCCAGTAAGAAACCGGCGTCGCGTAATCCGCGCCGCGCAAAATCGCGTTGCGCTGCTTGCTCCAGATGGCGAACACCCCACTCGGCGTCGGCGTCGACGGCTTGCCGGTGACGACATCCGTGTCCATCAGCAACTTGCCGTCCTTGTAGTACCACTCGTGTTGATTGACCTTGTCGACCTCGATGTAGGTGTTGCCGATGTCTGAACCATCCGCGTGGTAGCCGGTGCCGACGTGGCTCAGGGCGTAGGTGAAGTCCTTGCCCTTCAGAATCTCGGCGACCACCTTGGGCGTCTCCGTGGCGCTTGGAATGCTCCAGCCGTAGATGCCGGCGGGAACCGTCACCGTACCGCGCTTGGTCGACTTGAACTGCCGGCTCTTGGTGTAGGTGCCGTACTGCGCGTTGATTCCTTGAATGAAGGCCTTGACGCCGGCGCTTGAGACGCTGATTTTGCCGTCGGTGTAGCTCAACCACTTGTGCAGGGTCTTGGTGGGGATTGTCACCGTGTGGTTTTGAATCGTCAGCTTAGCGTCAAGCTGGCTGATTGCCTGCAGCTTCGCCTTGGCCTTCACCAGGCTAGCCGACTGCTTGGTGATTTTGGGTTGAACGTACGTAGTCTTGAGGTCGACTGCGGTGCGGTTGCTGGTCACCGTGGCCACGATGGCCTGGCTCAGCCGCTTGGCGCTGATCTGGGTGCCGGCCTTTTCGGGCTGAATCTCGAAGCGGTCGGCCGACGCCACCACCTTGGCGTCGACCGGGGCCTTGCGCGAGCCGTTGAGCTTGCCTGCAAGCGTCGTCGCGTACTGGTCGATCTGCTGATCCTCGCCGACCGCAAGCATCGCCGCCTTGTCGGAGCCGGCCAGCACCACCGCGCTGAAGCCCCAAGGGTTCTGCTTGGCCAACAGCTTCTTGAGCTGTGCCTTGAAATCACGCTTCAAGCCCAGCTGCGTCCCGCTGGCTTCGGCGACGGTTTGGCCGCCTTCGGTCAGCTTGTAGGTGACGCCTTTGAAATGACTGACCACGGCGGTGTTGGCCGCGGCGACGGTTTTGCCGCCAACCGCCACGCCGAAAACCGTGGTGTTCGGCAGGAATCGCGCCTGGTAGTGGCGGCTGCGGGCGACATAGGCGCCACCGGCCACGACCACAACGGCGGCCAGGCCGATCAGGATTGCGTGTTGTTTTTTCATGAGGCATCTCCTTGCTTAATCTCCCGCCGGGCGACGGGAATGGGCATATTATAACACGACTTGCGTCAACCTGGCGCGGTTGACGCTCGGGCCGCGGCCCAACGCTCGGCTTCATTATACCTTTATGACAAAGAGATGACAATATTACATTACCGTGTCACGGCCGTAATCAGACCCGCGCCAGCCGGCCGTCTGTCATGTCAAACACCGCGTCGGCGAACGGAATCAGGCGCTGATCGTGGGTGACCACCACCACCGCCTTGTTGCGGGTGTGGGCGAGCTCGGCCAGCAGTTGGCCGACCACCTGCACCCGCGGTCCGTCCAAGGCCGCCGTCGGCTCATCGGCCAGGAGAATGGCCGGATCCGGGTACAGTGCCCGGGCGATGGCCACGCGCTGCTTTTGGCCGCCCGACAGCTCCGCCGGGTACTTGCCCACCAGGTCGGCGATGCCGAGCTGAGCCAAAAGCGCGGCTAGCGCGGGGCGCGACAGGTTGCCGGTTTTCTTGATGCGATCGACCAGCTTGAACTGATCGGCCACCGTCAGGTACGGCAGCAAGTGGTAGGCCTGCAGCACAAACCCGATGGTGGTCAGCCGCAGCTGCTCGCGAGCCTTGGCGCTGCGACTTTGGTAGGCCTCCCCGGCCACGGTGACCACCCCGGCCGTTGGGGTCAACAACCCCCCGGCGATGGTCAAAAACGTGCTTTTCCCCGAGCCGGACGGGCCGACGATCAGGCTGAGCGAGCCGGCTTCAGCGGCAAAGGAGACGTCGTGCAGAACCTGCACCCGGGCGCTGCCCTGGCCGAAGACCTGATCGACGTGTTCAAGTGTTAAAACTGCCATATTATCCTCCAATCACGCTGATGGGATCGACCTTGATGACCGAACGAACCGGAATCAGGCCCCCGATCAGCGCCATCACGACCAGCAGCGCGGCGACACCGGCCAACACCGGCACGTCAAACGCCATCGGCACGGCCGCAGGCATCGCCACGGCGGTCACCACCGTCAGCAAGGTGCCGATGACAAGCCCCGCCACGACCAGTAGCACCGATTGCGCCAGCGTCGCGCGAACCAGCACCCCGCTTGGCACCCCTTGAACGCGCATCACCGCGTAGTTCGGCAGCTTTTGCATGGTCAAGATGTACAGGAACACCGCGATGACGATCAACGAAATCACCATCAAAAAGCCGATCATCAGCTCGAAGGTCATGTTCTGGGCCGAATACCCCGGCAGCTTGTTGATGAAGGTCTTCAGCTGGTAGGTTTGAAGCGCCGAGTCCTTGGCCTTGTATGCCGCGTTCTTGGACACCACCGCGCTGGCCACCGGCCCGGGCATCAGGTTCTTCAGCGTTCGCCAGGCGGCGAGTTGGCCGTAAATCACCGGCGCGATGTTCATCTTGGCGTTGTCGGTGAAGCCGACGATTGTGTAGGCCTTTTTGTCGGCGTTGAGCTTGACCTGGTCGCCCACCTTGTAGCCGGCCTGCTCAAAGGCGGTGTCGGCCACCACCTGATGCGCATTCTGCGGCTTGTGACCGGCCGTCAGCTTGACGGTCTTGGCCACGAACTGCGTCGCGTCCAGGCCAATGAACACGGCACTTTCGTTGGCGTGACCCTTGGCCTTGGCGACCACCGACGCCTGGCCGATGTAGGCCTCGTCGGCAGACAAGGTGCCGGCTTGAGCCTTAGTCAAAAGCGACTGACGCATGTCCACGTTGGCGTTAGCGTTGAGCGTCACGTTATCGACGCCCCACGACGACAGCGCCGCCGTGTTTTGCCGGGCCAAGCCCAGCGCCAGGCTGGTCAAAATGAAAATCAGGTAGCTGATCAGCACAATCATGGCGATAATCAGCCCCGAGCGCAGCTTCTCCTTGCGCAGCTCCTTGAGTGCTAAAAACATCGTGTCATCTCCGAATCTTTGCGACGGCGGCCGCAAGCTGCTGTAGCCGCGCCGCCTGAGTGTCAGGTGCCAAAATCACGTCCTTGATGGTTTGGTGGCACAACACGGCCACGGCCCACGCGCTCGGGGTCTCGGCAAGCGCCGACGGCCGGTTGCCCAGCACGCTTTCATTGGCGCGAAAGTGCTGCTGGATCAAGGCCCCGTACTCGGAGTCCTGGACGCTGTCGAGAAAGGCCCGGGTGGCCGCCACGTAATCGGCGGCGCTACCTTGGCCTGGCAGCCCGGCGTGAATCGCGCGCATGGCCTGGCCGAACAGGTACTGATACGCGTCGGTCAGGTCCGTGAAGTACTTGTAAAACGCCCCGCGCGCGATGCCGGCCGCAGTCACGATGCGGGCCACCTGGGCCTCCGCCAGCGGATGCGCGGAGAACTCCTGCAACAGGGCCTGGGTCACCCGCGCCTTTTTGGGCTGGGCCAAGTTCATGAACGTTGTCGAAACCATAATCCCCCTCCATCTGTGTGGTCGACGCCTCACCTGGGCCGCTTCTCGCAAAAAAGTGACACAGTGTCAACTCAGCTAGTATAGCATTAAGTGACACGGTGTCAACTTAAAATCAAAAAAACCCGCCGCATGTTGCGACGGGCGCGGCGAAGCCACCGAACTCACACTGTCCGGTGGCCTTGGCCTGATTCGGTTACGTTCCTGACTTCGTCTTACCAAAGCGGTGCCATTGCGCCCACCGGTTCCGGTCATCCGCGCGGCTAACTCGCTTGGGAGTGGCGGTGGCCGGCCTGCAGCCGGTGGGTGGTGCGA
Organism: Lacticaseibacillus parakribbianus; assembly: GCF_025490915.1. Lineage (GTDB taxonomy): Bacteria > Bacillota > Bacilli > Lactobacillales > Lactobacillaceae > Lacticaseibacillus > Lacticaseibacillus parakribbianus. Next base: position 265,240 of record NZ_JANQBA010000001.1, read on the forward strand.
ATCCGGGTCCCTGGTTTCCCCTCGCTTGATTCCGGGGTTGCACTAAAACTCTCGAGCTCAAAGCCGTGTGGCAATACACTGCGGCTTGGCATGGGTGGGGGCTGCGGTGCGAGCCGCAGGATGTGCCCCGCGCGGTGGATAACAAAGCAGCTGTGGCCTTATGCTGCCTCCCCGCACAAGAATAATCATTCGCGGATAGCTTAACACCGGACCAATTTGGTGTCAAGCATTTTGCCTCGCGTCACACCCACGCCAAACACCCGGCGCGATTTCGCGCCGGGTGCCTGCAAAACTGCTGGTACTGGCTCGCTACTTGGCCGCCTGAAGCTCCGCGATGCGGGCATTGGTGGCCGCCAGCTTGGCCTCAAAGTCGGCCTGCTTGGCCTTTTGCTCGGCGACCACGGCCGCCGGGGCCTTGGCCAAAAACCCTGGGTTGCCCAGCTTCTTGGTCACGCGGGTGATCTCTTGGGTCAGCTTGCCGGCCTCTTTTTGCAGCTTGGCGATTTCCTCGTCCAAGTCGATCAGCTCGGTCAGCGGCACGTAGACCGTGGCCCCGGAGATGACGGCCGACGCCGCAAGCGTCGGCACCTCAAGGTCTGGGCCAACCTCAAAGCCGGCCGTGTGAACGAAGCGGTCGATGAACTCAGCGTTGGCCGTGAACAGCGGCGCCAAGGCCGCGTCCTGCAGCCGCACCTGCACGTCAAGCGGGGTGCTGAGCGGCGCGTTGACCTCGGTGCGAATGCCGCGAACCGCGCGGATCAGCTCGATGATCGCCTGCATGTCGGTGATCGCCTGGTCGTTGTCGAACTCGGGGTGAACCACCGGGTAGCTGGCCGTCACGATCGACTCGCCGATGTGCGGCATGGTCAACCAGATTTTCTCGGTCACGAACGGCATAATCGGGTGCATCAGGCGCAGCACCTGATCCAGCACGTACATCAGGTTGACGCGCTTGGCGGCCTTGGCCACCTCGTCGTCACCGGTCAGGACCTCCTTGGCCATTTCGATGTACCAATCGGCCAGTTCGTTCCAGATGAAGTTGTACAAGTCGCGCTCGGCCTCGCCGAACTCGAAGCTGTCGAACTTGGCGGTGACGCTGGCGACGGTTTGGTTCAACCGGGCGAACAGCCACTGGTCCGGCAGGTCGAAGGTCGCAGGATCGGGCTTTTGATCGGCAGTGGTGTCGGCCAGGTTCATCAAGACGAAGCGGGACATGTTCCAGATCTTGTTGACGAAGTTCCAGCTGGCCCCCATCTTGTCCCAGGAAAAACGCGTGTCTTGGCCCGGCGTCGAGCCGTTGATCAAGAACCACCGCAGCGCGTCGGCGCCGTATTTTTCGATGACGTCCATCGGGTCGATGCCGTTGCCCAGGCTCTTGCTCATCTTGCGGCCCTGCTCGTCGCGAATCAAGCCGTGCAGCAGGACGTTTTTGAACGGCCGCTTGCCGGTGAACTCAAGGCCCTGGAAAATCATCCGCGCAACCCAAAACGGAATGATGTCGTAGCCAGTGACCAGCGTGTCGGTCGGGTAGTAGCGCTGGTAGTCGGCCGCCTGTTCGTCCGGCCAGCCCATGGTCGAAAACGGCCACAAGGCAGAACTGAACCAGGTATCCAAGACATCGGGGTCTTGCTCCCAGTTCTCGGCGTCTTCAGGCGCCTCCAGGCCGACGTACATCTCGCCGGTCTGCTTGTTGTACCAGGCCGGAATGCGGTGGCCCCACCAGAGCTGCCGCGAAATCACCCAGTCGTGAATGTTTGCCATCCAGTTCAGGAAGGTGTGCTCGAAGCGTTCCGGCACGAAGGTGATCTTGTTGGCCGTGGCCTGGTTCTTGATCGCGGCCTCAGCCAAAGGCCCCATTTTGACGAACCACTGGGTCGACAGCCGCGCCTCGACCTGAACGCCGGTGCGTTCGGAGTGGCCGACGCTGTGGACGATCGGCACAATCTTGATCAAGTCGCCGCTTGCCTGCAGGTCCTTGACCAGGTTCTTGCGGCACTCGAAGCGGTCTTGGCCGGCGTACTTGCCGGCGACGGCGTTCATGGTGCCGTCGTCGTTCATGCAGTTGATGCGCGGCAGGTCGTGGCGGTTGCCGACCTGAAAGTCGTTGGGGTCATGCGCCGGGGTGATTTTCACCGCGCCGGTGCCGAACTCGGGATCGGCGTGCTCATCGGCGATGATCGGAATCTCGCGCCCGACCCCGGGCACGATGACGGTCTTGCCGATCACGTCTTGGTACCGCGCGTCGTGGCCATTGACCGCCACCGCGGTGTCGCCGAACATCGTTTCCGGCCGGGTCGTGGCGATTTCAATGCCGCCTGGGGTCCCATCGGCGTACTTGTAGATCATGTGGTAAAACGCGCCTTGGTCGTCTTGGTGCAGCACCTCGATGTCGGACAACGCCGTGCGAGCCTGGGGATCCCAGTTGACGATGTACTCACCGCGGTAAATCAACCCCTTGTTGTAGAGGTCGACGAAGACCTTGCGAACCGCCTGGCTCAGCCCGTCGTCCAGCGTGAAGCGTTCGCGGGAGTAGTCCAAAGACAGGCCCATTTTGCCCCACTGCTTCTTGATGGTGGCGGCGAACTCATCTTTCCACTCCCAGACCTTGTCGACGAACGCGTCGCGACCCAGGTCGTAGCGGGTGATGCCTTCCTGGCGCAGCTTGGCCTCAACCTTGGCCTGCGTTGCGATGCCGGCGTGGTCCATCCCCGGCAGCCACAGGGTGTCAAAGCCCTGCATCCGCTTTTGGCGAATAATCATGTCCTGAAGCGTCGTGTCCCAGGCGTGGCCGAGGTGCAGCTTGCCGGTGACATTCGGCGGCGGAATCACGATGCTGTATGGTTTAGCCGACTTGTCGCCGGACGGCTTGAAGACGCCTTGTTCCAGCCACTTCTCGTAGCGCCCCGCCTCAACCGCCTTGGGGTCGAATTTTGGTGCCAGTTCTTCTTTCATTGAACGTCCCTCCATGTGTTGCGTGACTAAACAAAAAAGACCCGTCCCAGTTCTAGGACGAGTCAGCTCGCGGTGCCACCTAAATTGAGGGCCAGCGCCCTCCAGCTTATCGGATAACGGGCGTGGCCCGGCCTTTCCTACTCGGTTCAAAAAGGCAGCTCGCAAGCTACAATCGCGCGTGACGTCAAGGCTTGCACCGACCGCCTTGTCGCTGAAAACGTCACCGCGCGACCCTCTTGTTCAACGCGTTACCCGCATTATAGGCCAGCGGCTGGCCGGCCGTCAACGAAAATTTGACCAGGCGCCGGCCGTACCGGCGGCGATTCTCACCGCAAGGCGCCGAACCACCGCGCGACACCGCCCCGGCCCGGCCCCGGTTCTCGCCGGCGGCCAGCCGCCTGCGACCGCGGGAATCACCGGGCCTTTTCGTGGGCGCCCTTTTGGTGGGCAACGTACAGCAGGCTTTGAAGCTCCGAGGTCAGATCGATGTAGCGAATCGTGGTCCCCGGCTCACAGACCACCGGCTGCGGGGCGAAGGTGAGAATCGCGTTCACCCCGGCCGCCTCCAACGCGTTGACCACCGCGGTCTGCGACGTGCTGGGCACCGCCAGAATGGCGGTGTGCATCGCCGGGGTCAGGTGCTCTTGAAGGGTTGCGAAGTCGTAGACCGGAATGCCGGCGACCACCGTCCCGACCTTGGCCGGATCGGCATCAAAGGCCATGGTGATGTTCAAATCGGGGTTGCGCCGGAAATTATTCTCCATCAGCGCCGCCCCGAGGCCACCGACCCCGACTAGCAGCATCTCCTCGCGGCTTTGGACGTCCAAAAGCTTGCCGAACTCGTCGACTAAGGTGCCGACCGAGTAGCCGTAGCCGCTTTTGCCCAGCTCCCCGAAGCTGGAAAAATCGCGGCGGATGGTCGCAGACGGAATGTGAATAATCTCGCTAAGGCGGTCCGAACGGATGCGGCTGATGCCCTGCTGCTGGAGCTGCTGCACCGCGCGGTAGTACAACGGAATTCTGCGAACGGTCGCCTTGGAGACTTGTGCCTTGGTGTTTAACAACGTCTTCACCCCTCGTGATAACTGTTACCGCTTTCAGTTAATAGTTTATCACGAAGATTGTGAACGAGCAAACAAAGTCTGGTTGCAACCCGCATTTTCACTGATTTTTGTTCGTCAGTCCCACTCCGGTCTGAGCCCAATTGGCTTGGCGACCCACACAAAGACCCCGAAGCGATTGCGCTTCGGGGTCTGACAAGGCTTTAAAGCAGTTCGGCGATGACGTCTTGATTTTGCGCCATGAACTCGTCGGAGCTGCGAATCTCGGTGATCTGAATGCCGGCCAGGGCCCGGGCCATCAACCCCTCGACGTCCAGCTTGCTCTCGTAGTACCGGGCCTTATCCAAGTTGGGCTTGGTCTTGGGCGCCGGCGGAGCGAAAATCGTGCAGCAATCCTCGAACGGCATGATCGACAGCGCGTAGGTGTCGATGTCTTCGGCCACGCGGATAATCTCGTTTTTGTCCATCGTCGCCACCGGCCGGATGATCGGCATTGTGGTGACGTCGTTGATTGCAACCATGCTTTCAAGCGTCTGCGACGCGACCTGACCGACCGATTCGCCGTTGAAAATGGCGAGGGCCCCTTGCTGCTTGGCGATGGCCTCGGCCAGCCGCAGCATCAACCGCCGCTGAATCGTCATCAGGTAGCCCTCCGGCAGGCTGGACTTAATGGTCTCTTGAATCTCCGTGAACGGTACCTGGATGAAGCGAATGCTGCCGACGTAAGGCGCTAGCTTGGTGGTCAGCTGCTTGGCCTTGGCCAGGGCCTGGTCGCTGGTGTAAGGCGGCGAGAAGAAGTGAACCATTTCGATGTCGACCCCCCGCTTGAGGGCCAGGTAGCCGGCCACCGGCGAGTCAATCCCACCGCTGAGCATCAACACGCCCTTGCCGGCCGTGCCGACCGGCAAACCGCCGGCGCCCAGGACCGTTTTGGTCGAGAGAAAAATCGCCTCGCGCCGCACCTCGACGCGCAGCACGTAATCCGGGTCCTTCATCTTGACGACCAGATCCGGCCGGGCGTCGGTCAGCATGTCGCCGAGGTTCAAATTCATCTCGTTGGTATCCAGCTCGAAGTTGTGGTCCGAACGCTTGGTCTGAACCTTGTACGAGGCCCCGGTCGGGACGGTGGCCGCCATCAGCTCGAGCACCGCTTCGTGAACCGCCGGCATTTCCTTGGCCACTGCGACGGAGGGCGAGAAGCTTTGGATACCAAAGACCTTCCCGAGCCGCGCCATGACCGCGTCGGCGTCTTCGCCGTTCAGGTCAATGTGCAGCCGGTCACGCTTGGGGTGCATTCGCAGCGCCGGGAACTCGTGGAGGGCCTTGGTGACGTTGCCGTTCAGCCGGCCGATGAAGGCCTGACGGTTCTTACCCTTGGTTGACAGCTCGCCGTAGCGAACCATGATTTCACTGTATTGCACAGTATCTTCCTTCCTATTGTTGGGGGGTGGCAAAAAGCTTGGCGAAGCCAGCGTAAACCTGATCGAAGGCCGCGTTGAAGGCATCGGCCTCGGCCAAGGTGTTCTGGTCGTCCAGGCTGACGCGAATCGCGCTGGTCGCGATCTGGCTTGGCACGTGCATCGCCGCCAGGGTGCTGGACTCGGTGCCCTTTTTGCTGGAGCAGGCACTGGTGGTGCTGATGTAGATGTCGTGTTGCTCAAAGGCGTGAACGATGGTCTCGCCACGCACCCCAGGCAGCGCAAAGCACAAAATGTGCGGCGCAAAGTCCGGCGTGAGCTGGCTGAACATCACGACATTGGGGAACTTGGCGACGTGTTCGTAGATGCGGCGGCGAATCGCCTGCTCATGCGCCACCTTTTGGTCCTCGTCGGTTAACAGCAGCCGCAAAGCCTTGGCCATCGCCGCGATGGCCGGCGTGTTTTCGGTGCCCGAGCGCTGGTTGTCCTCCTGGCCGCCACCGGCCAGAAGCGGCGCGATGTGGCGGCCTTCCTTCATGTAGACGAAGCCGGTGCCGCGCGGCGCGTGGAACTTGTGCCCGGAAAACGTGATGAAGTCGATCCGCGGGTTGCGCAGCGTCGCCATCAACCCCTTGCCGATGCCTTGAACCGCATCGACGTGGAAGTGAACATTCGGATGGTCGGCCAGAATCGCCGCAATCTCATCGAGCGGCTGCTTGGCGCCGACCTCGTTGTTGACCGCCATCACGGAGACCAGAATCGTGTCGTCGCGCAGCGCATTTTTCAAGTCGTTGGGGTCAATGAAGCCGCGGTGGTCAACCGGGAGGTAGGTCACCTCAAAGCCCAGCTGCTCGAGCTGGTGCATCGTGTTGATGACCGCGGGGTGCTCAATGGCGGTGGTGATCAGGTGCCGGCCGAACTGGCGCTTCTCAAAGGCGGTGCCCTTGATCACCCAGTTATCGCCCTCCGTGCCGCAGCTGGTGAAGTAGATCTCGTCGGGCTTGGCCTGCATCAGCGAGGCAATTTGCTTGCGGGCCCCTTGCAGCATCGCGTCGGCCTTGCCGCCAACGGCGTGAAGGCTGCTGGGGTTGCCGTAAAAGTCCTCCGAGACGGTGCGGTAGGTGTCTAGCACCGCCGGCAGCGCCTTGGTGGTTGCACTGTTATCAAAATAAATCATGTGGGTCGTTCCTTCCAAATTGTAAGCTACTGCGTCTCATTATAGCAAAAGGGCCCCGCCGGCGGTAGTCAAAGATGCAGCGGCCTGACGACCAGGGCTGGCCCGGCGAGTCGGCTTATCGTCACGGTCACCCACCGCAGCCAGCTTAGCGCCAAGTAACGCATTGGTCGCGCCGCTCGCCAATAGGTCGCGGTGGCAATCAATTGATTGGTATGCTGCATATACCGAACGACCGGCAGGCGGTTCACGCCGCGTACACCGCCTGCATCGCCGGCCGTCAAGCCGGAAATTTGACAGCTAATTTTACCGATGCTACCATTCACGAATAATCGCTGATTCTGCCAATTGGCGGTCATCGATAGTCATTGGTATGGTTGAATTCTCTAAGGAGGAATACTATGTCACGGCATTCATCGACGCACCTGAAAGACAGCACGACCGAGCGCAAGTTGCGCTTCAGGCTCTACAAGTCCGGCAAATTCTGGTTGGTCGCCGGCACGGCCTTTGGGATTTGGCTGGCCAAACCGCACAGCGTCGGCGCAGCGAGCGCCGAAGGAGGCGAGGCGCCTGCTTTGACCACTGCGGCGCCTGCGACCGCCAAAACACCGACCGTCCCGCTGCGAAGCTCTGTTTCCTCGGTCAACGAAGACACCCCGGCGCCGGAGACGTCAACCACGACTGAACAGCCGACTGACGCCGGCGCTGCCGAGACCGCGGCGACCGATCAAGTCGCATCTGAAACCGGCCCTGGTGAACCGGGTGCAAAACCAAGCGATGGCGCTGGCGATGCGCCAGCCACCACCACCGAATCAACGGCAGGGACGACCTCGTCCGCAACGGACTCGGACGACACAACCACCGACACGACTGGGCCCGATACACTTGAATCCGATCAGCCCGCAGTGCCAACCGCTGCGGACACCACAGCGGCCGGCCCAAAAGTGGCCGCTCCAACGGCTGCCGCCAGCCCGAACGCGCAATCGAAAACTGATTCAACCAAGCTGCTAGGTGCGGTCACTACTGCGGCCAGCACCACTGCGGGTAAACTCGCGGCAGTCAACGACATCGAACCCGACATCGAGGAACCGGATGACCCGCCAGTGATTACGACGCACTCCGCCACGATCACCGGCACCCCTGCCTGGGACGCCAAGGTCATCAGCGGCACCGCCACCCCTGGCAACACCGTCAAGCTTTGGCGAGGTGGCGAACTCGCGACTACAACCGTCGCCAGTGATGGAAGTTGGACGTTTGACCTCGCAGGCCTTGACCCTGACCTTGACCTGACCAAGGCACTGGCAGTCCGAGAATACAATCCAAGCGGTCAGTCAGTCGGTGTCGTCGCCGTGCCGTATTACCAGTACGTCACACATCAAATCATACAGCGCGATGGCATGAAAACCGACGCAAGTGGCAACTATCTCGATCAATTCAGTTTTACCGATTACGTCCTGATTCCAAGTCAGGCGTCACTTTCCGGAGACACCGTGAACCTAACGTTCGACTACTCGCCAATATACTCTTGGCCGCCACTGCGCCACAGCGATTTTCCCGTGATCGATGGCCTGGTCGCACAGTGGCGTGCAATCCCCGAACGTGTCAGTGTTTCCAATGTGACCACCATCGACGCAATCTATTACTTTCCGGCAACGATTCAAGTGTCCCCGCTGGCCACTAACGACGACGTGACAACGGCCGTCACACCCAAGGTGGCGAACACGCCGGTTTCAAGCCTGCATTTAATTTCACCGAATTATCCAGCCGGCGTCACAACGACCGACTTAACCAAAACCGTCACCCGCACGATTCACTTCGTCGATGAAGCCGGCGATACGGTGGCGCCAGACGTCGTTCAAGAAGTTAAGTATACCCGAATCGGCACCGTCAGTTTTCTGACCAATCCGCCCACCGTCAGCTATTCGAATTGGGTCGCAGCCGACCCGGTGTGGTCCGAGGCGGCAGCACCACTTGTCAAGGAATTGGTCCCGAGTCAAACCACGGTTGCCGCCGTGACAACGACCGGGGATACCGGCGACGAAACGGTGACCATCACCTACTTTCCGCAGATTGTGAATTTCGAGGGCCCCAAAGACGCCGGGACCCCGGTCTCGACGAACCCAGACGACCCCCGCAAGTATCCCGAGGGTATGACTCCGGCCGACAGCTACCTGACCAAGACCCGCACCATCGTGTTGATCAATGCGGTCACCGGGGAGAGCTTCAACGAGGACACGCGGCAGGAGGTACGATTCGTTCGGCGTGGCGTGCTTGATTTCGGCCAGACGCCGCCGGCCATCACCCAGAGCGAATGGTGGGTCCTCGACATCCAGTGGGGCGGATTCTTTGCCCCGGCCAAGCCAGGGATGGTCGCCGGCCCGACGTCCATTCCAGCTCAAAGCGTTTTCGAGACGAGTGATGACGTGACGGTCTACATCCGTTATTACCCGAGTGTGGAAGTGGTGACCAGCGATAATCCCAAGACCCCAGGCGATAAGGTTGGCCTCGATGATGAGGACCCGCGTGTTTATCCAGACGGCCTGACCGTCAGTGATCTGAAGCGAACAATCAGCCGCACCATCACCTTCGTCGGCCTGGACGGTGACCCCGTCGCAGCGACCGAGCATCAGGAGGTCACCTTCACGCGCAGCGCAACCGTCGACTGGCGCGGCGATAACCCGACGCTCGTGTACAGCGATTGGACGACCGCCAATGCCAGCTTCGATGAGGTCCCAAGCCCCGTCGTGCCAGACCTGGTTCCCGCCAGGGCCACCACTAAGGCTCTGACTGTGACGGCTACGGATGCCGACGTCCAAACCATGGTCCTCTACTTCCCCGCCATCGCCGAAGTCTCGGCCACCGCGCCGCAGGACGGTGGCACCCCGGTCAGCAATCTGACAGACGATCCACGCGTCTACCCCGCCGACGTCGGTAAGACTAATTTGAACAAAACGGTGACCCGGACCATTAAGTACGTCACCACAGAAGGCACCGTTTTGGGGACTGTTGCACAGGAAATTGCCTACACCCGCGATGCAAGCGTCAATTTCAGCACAGGCACCGGCGTCACCAGCTACGAACCCTGGCAGACGACCGACGCCGTCTGGCCGGCCCGCTCCAATCCCGATTTTGTTGGTTGGGTTGCAGGAACCAGCACGGTTGTAGCCGTCACCACCACGGCCGACACACCGGATGAGACAGTCACGGTGGTGTACTACCCAGACCAAGTGACCGTGACGTCTGATGCGCCCAAGAATCCGGGCGACAAGGTTTCCGAGGATCCGACTGATTCCCGAACCTATCCAGCAGGCGTCGCGGCCAATGAGCTGAAGCGATCAATCACCCGGACCATCACTTTTGTCAATGGTATGACAGGCGATACCGTGGCGACCGATGTCGTGCAGACCGTGACGTTCACCCGCGATGCCACCGTTGCCTTCGGCGCTGGCGACCCGGTTGTCAGCTATACGCCCTGGCAAAGCACAGACGACCAGTGGTCGGCGCTGACAAGCCCGGTTTTGCCGGGGCTACTGGCCAACTCCACAGACATCGAAGCCGTCACGACGACTGAAGACACAGCGAGTGTGGCGGTAAACGTCTCCTACTACCCAGACCAAGTGACGGTCACCCCTGACCAGCCCAAGAACCCAGGAGATGCGATTAACCCTGAAGATCCGAACGACAACCGAGTGTATCCGGAAGGCGTGGCGCAAAGCGACTTGGTTCGCACCGTCACCCGCACCATCCAGTACCAGCTGGCCGGCGTTCGGGCCGATTTTCCATCCCAAAACCAGCAAACCGTCACCTACACCCGCAACGCGACCGTCAACCTCGCCACCGGTGCCGTGAGCTACAGCGACTGGACCACGGCGAATGCGATCTGGTCGTCTGTGACCAGTCCTGACGTGCCACAGCTCGTGCCATCCCCCAAGCAGGTGCCAGCCTTCACCACCTCAGACGACTCGAGCGACGAAACGGTAACCGTGCTCTACTACCCGGCGATTCTCACGGTGACCCCGGCTGATCCCAAAGAGCCAGGTGAGGCGGTAGATCCAACCAACCCCGAGGATGATCGTGAGTACCCGGCAGGCGTCTCGCAGCAGGATTTGACCAAAACTGTCACCCGCACCATCAAGTATGTCGATGAAACCGGTCAGCCCGTCGCCGCCGACGTCATTCAGCCAGTGATTTACACCCGCGCGGCCACGGTTGATCTGAATGCCGGTGTCACCTACACCGACTGGACGAGCACGGATGCCACATGGGCCGCGACGACCAGCCCAAGTGTGGTCGACATGCTGACTTTCACCAAAGTCGTTGCAGAAAGCGCCACCTCCGCCAGCACTACCGACGAAACCGTGGTTGTGACCTACTTCCCGGCGATTATCACAGTTGAACCGACCGCACCGCACAATCCCGGTGATCCGATCGAGTCGACCAATCCCGATGACAACCGTGAGTACCCAGCCGGTGTCACCGCCAAGGACTTGAACCGAACAATTTTCCGTATCATCAACTATTCGGCCAATAATGGTGATCTCGCAGCCAGCACCGTTATCCAGCCTGTCACCTACACGCGCAGTGCAACGATTAACCTGAATCAGCTCAGCGCGACCGACCCAACCGCAGGCATCACCTACAGCGCCTGGACTACGGCCGATGAGACCTGGCCGGCGGTCACCAGTCCATCGATTTCCTCGTGGATCACCTTCACCAAGCAAGTCGACGTGGCAACCACCACGGTGGATACGCCAACTACGATTGTGAACGTAATCTATTACCCATCCCTACTCACCATCACCGCCGATGAGCCGCAAGCCGCAGATGTTCCAGTCGATGCGACAGATCCAAATGATAAGCGTGTCTACCCTGCTGGCGTTGACACAGACGACCTCAATCGCACAATCACCCGGACAATCACCTACGTCAATGCTGATGGGACCCAGCTCGGCGACGTTGTGACTCAAGTAGTCAAATACACCCGCTCGGCAACAATCGACTTGAATCGGGTGGATGCAAGCGACCCGCTCGCAGGCATCACCTACACGCAATGGTCGACAACCGATGCGGAATGGCCTCAGGTCAAAACACCTGAGCGAAGTGGACTGATTCCCAACGCACCAGAAGTTAGATCAGTTACGACTACGCAAGACACAGCCGACGCGGCAATCACCGTCACCTACTACCCTGCCGGCCTGACAATCTCACCAGATTCACCCAAACAACCTGGTGAGGCGGTAGATCCAAGCAATTCGGATGATAACCGTGTCTACCCTGCTGGCGTTGACACAGACGACCTCAATCGCACAATCACCCGGACAATCACCTACGTCAATGCTGATGGGACCCAGCTCGGCGGCGTTGTGACTCAAGTAGTCAAATACACCCGCTCGGCAACAATCGACTTGAATCTGATGGATGCAAGCGACCCGCTCGCAGGCATCACCTACACGCAATGGTCGACGACTGATGCGGAATGGCCTCAGGTCGCCAGTCCGGCACGTACTGGCATGATTCCGAACATGAAGGAAGTTGAGGCACGCATAACCAGTCCTGTTACCGTTGACTCGACAATCACGGTCGTCTACTTCCCGGCCACTATCACGGTTTCACCGGACAATCCCAAGAACCCAGGCGACAAGGTCAGCCCAGATGACCCCAATGATAACCGTGAGTACCCGGCCGGAGTGACCGCCGCGGACTTGAAGCGAGCAGTGACACGGGTAATCAGCTACGTCGATGAACTGGGCAACAGCCTTGCCCAGCCACAGACCCAGTCTATAACCTACACGCGCAGTGCGATGATTGATCTGAATCTGGTCGACCCAGCCAATCCTGCAGCCGGAATCACCTACACGGATTGGACAACGGCTGATGGGACTTGGGCCGCTGTTGTAAGTCCAACCATCGCCGGCAAGGTGACCTTCGTTAAAACCGTTGCGGCGCAGATGACAACCGCTGACACCGACGATGAAACCGTCACCGTTATTTACTACCCGGCCATTTTGACGGTCCAGCCGACGGCGCCGAAGAACGAAGGCGACAAGGTGACCCCCGAAGATCCGGCCGATTCGCGCGAGTACCCGGCCGGCGTCAGTGCAAGCGACCTGAACCGCACCATCAGCCGTACCATCACCTACGTCGACGCCAATGGAAACCAACTCGGCGACGTCGTGACCCAGGTAGTCAAGTACTTCCGCTCGGCAACCGTGGACCTGAACCTAGTCGACGAAACCGACTCGCTTGCGGGAATTGTCTATACACCATGGGCCACCACCGACGCCGAGTGGCCCCAAGTGACCAGTCCAGCGCATGTTGGCCTGACGCCAGACATGCCGGAGGTAGCGGCGGTCAAAACCAACCAGGATACCAACGATGCATCCGTCACCGTCACCTACCGCGCAACCATCATCACGGTTACCCCGGACCAGCCCCAAAACCCCGGGGACAAGGTCGACCCGACCAACCCGGACGACGACCGTGTGTACCCGGCCGGCGTCTCGACGGCCGATTTGAACCGCACTATTACGCGAACCATCAGCTACGTGGATGAGCTCGGCAATCAGATTACCCGGCCAGTCATTCAGACCGTCACCTACACGCGCAGCGCAGTGCTTGATCTGAGCCTGATCGATGCGGATGACCCAGGCGCCGGCATCACTTACACGGACTGGACGACCCGCGATGCCGTCTGGGCCGCGGCCGACAGCCCGACCTTCACTGGCCAAATCACCTTCACGAAAGTCGTGGGGGCTCAGACAACCACAGCTGAAACCGCCGGCACAACCGTCACCGTTACTTACTACCCGGCCATTTTGACGGTTCAACCGACCGCCCCGAAGAACCAAGGCGATAAGGTCACGGCTGACGCCGCTGATCCGCGGGAATACCCGGCCGGTGTCAGCGCCAGCGACCTGAACCGGACCATTACGCGAACAATCAATTATGTCGACGCCAGTGGCAACCAGATTGCCCCAAGCGTCACGCAAACCGTCGCTTACTACCGCTCGGCCACCGTCGATTTGACGCGCATCGACGCCAACGACCCGCTGGCCGGCATCACCTACACGGCTTGGGCGACGGCAGATGGCACCTGGGCCGCCGTGGCGAGCCCGGCCCTCAGTGAGCGAATCCCCGATGTCCTGGTCGTGGCGGCTCAGCGGCCCACGGTTCAAACCGCAAGCACAGCCGTCACGGTCACTTACTACCCGGCCATTTTGACCGTTGTGCCAACCGCCCCGAAGAACCAAGGCGACAAGGTCACGGCTGACGCCGCTGATCCGCGGGAATACCCGGCCGGTGTCAGCGCCAGCGACCTGACCCGCGTGATCACCCGCACCATCCGCTACGTCGATGCGCTCGGCCAGGCGGTGGCCGAGCCGGTGATCCAAACCGTCACCTACTGGCGCATTGCGACCGTCGACTTGAACCGCGTCAACGCCACGGACCCGACAGCGGGGGTCGTCTACACCGGCTGGACAACCAGCGACGGCACCTGGGCCGCGGCTGACAGTCCGGCGGTTACCGGGCTCGCCACCCGCACGAACGTGGTTGCCGCAGCCAAGGTCGCGTTCGCCACTCCGAGCCAAAGTGTGCGGGTCACGTACTACCCGGCGACCATCACCGTCACGCCGAATGAGCCGAAGAATCCAGGCGACAAGGTCGATCCAGCTAACCCAGATGATGACCGCGTGTATCCCGAAGGCGTTGGCCAGGCCGACTTGAACCGCACCATCACCCGCACGATTCGTTACGTCGACGCTGACGGCCAGGTTGTGGCCGACACCGTGGTTCAGCTTGTCACCTACACGCGCGAGGCCACCATTGACCTGAGTGGTGACGTGACCTACACCGCCTGGACAACAGCGAATGCCGAGTGGCCGGAGGTCCTCAGTCCCGCCCAAGCAGGGCTGACCACGTTTACCCAATCGGTTGCGGCTAACACCGTCGCCCCCGACACGCCCGACGCCGCCATCACCGTGACTTACTTTGCCACCACCGTCACGGTGGCACCGGGCGACCCGAAGAACCCAGGCGACCGAGTTGACCCAACCAATTCAGACGACCCGCGGGTCTATCCCGCTGGCGTCGCCCAAGCCGATTTGAACCGCACCATCACCCGCACCATTCGCTTCGTCGATCGCACCGGTCGGGAGCTGGCCCAGCCGGTCATCCAGACCGTGGCCTTCAGTCGCACCGCCACCGTGACCTACGCCGCGGATGGCAGCGCCACCGTGGTTTACGGTGACTGGCAACCGACACAGGCCGCCTTTGCGGCCTACGACGCCCCTGCCGTCGCAGGCTACACGGCTCGCTCGCCGCAAGTGGCAGTGCTGAGCGTCACCGCGAATGATGCGAACATTCAGGATGTGGTGCAATACCTGCGCAACCCGGCCGACCCAATTCCGGTACCGACACCCAAACCGAACCCATCGGTCACGCCAAAGCCTGCCCCGAAGCCGTCTTCAACTGGTGACCGCCCCGACGTCTCTCCGCAGTCGCCGATGCAGCCGCAACCGCTGATTAATGGCCAACCGGCAAACCCCACGCCACAAAACGACAGCGCGAGTGCCGCCTTGCCGCAAACCGGCGAGACAACCGCACCGCGGCTCAGCCTCCTCGGCCTAGCTCTGACCGGTACCATGAGCCTTTTGGCCCTGTTCAGCTTCCGGCGCCGCCGCATCGGTAAACGTCGCTAGTCGTCCCCGATTCGTTCCAAGCCTCACGAACGCCTGGCAGTCGCCAGGCGTTTTTTGTCTCGTCACGCAAAAAAACACACCCGCAAGCGGATGTGTTCGGAAAGTCGATTACAGCTTCTGGTGGTAACGATGCAAACAGTATCAACTTGGTTCAACACAAATCTAGACAAATCAGTATATTTAACGAACCATCTTCGACGTCGCGTTGTGATAATCGACATAAATTGATAACTTCTGCAACAACGTGCAACACCTGAGCTGACCCGTAAATATAAAGTATAGAGGTCGTACGTCTTCCGGACGTGCGATTTTTTGATGGTTCAAACTTGGGTCGAATCATTCGCAATTAGTCATATCTGACTTTCAACACTGCCCGAACGGGCAACCGAAGTTTGCCCGTTCAGACGATGGCAGCATTCATGATTCACGGTAAGCTAGGTTCATCAGTTAATTACAGGAGGCAAACATGACACAAGCAGCATTAAAAGTTGATCATCTCACGAAGGACTTTGGGCACGGCCGCGGCATCTTCGACGTTAGCTTCGAGATTCACCCCGGCGAAGTTTTCGGATTCCTCGGTCCTAACGGCGCTGGCAAGACCACGACCATTCGCCACATTACTGGTTTCACCAAGCCAGGGTCCGGCTCGGTCAGCGTTCTTGGCCTGGACGCCACCACCCAGTACAACCAAGTGATGAAGCACATCGGCTACTTGCCAGGGGAGATCGCGCTGCCAGAAAACGTCAGCGGTTGGCAGTTCATTCGGACCATGCAACAGATGCGCGGCGTCAAAGATGACACATACTTGAACCAACTGCTTGAAATGTTTGACCTCGACCCTAGCGGCAATACCAAGCGCATGAGCCTTGGTACCAAACGTAAGCTCGCGGTAGTCACCGCCTTTCTGGCCGACCCAGAGATCCTCATTCTTGATGAACCGACCAGCGGGCTTGATCCAGCGATGCAGGCGCAATTCATTCAGTTCATGGTGTCTGAGAAGCGTCGCGGCAAGACCATCTTGCTTTCCAGTCATATTTTCCCAGAAGTCGAAGCAACCTGTGACCGCATTGCCATCATCAAAGATGGCAAGATCGTGTCGCAAGTCGACGCCAATAAGCTCCAGAACAAAGATGTGAAGACTTACGAGCTGTTCTTCGCCACCGAGCACGACCGCGACTTGGCGGCCAACGAGCTCGGCGGCGCTAAGAGCAAAGGTGGCTTGAAGGTGAAGGTCAAAGCGGCAGAGATTGGCGACTTCTTCGCCAACCAGATCAAAGGTCGCCATATCACGAAGCTGGTTGAAGACAAGTTCGATCTTGAATCTTACTTCATGAACTTTTACCGCACCGACAAGGTCTTCAAAACGATTTAACGGAGGAACACAATGTTAGCAATGGTTGAAACTAAGCAATTATCCAAGAACTACAAGCACGATCGCGGCGTGCATGGCATGAACATGGCAATCCAGCAAGGCGAGGTCGTCGGTATCGTCGGCAAGAACGGCGCGGGCAAAACCACCACCATGCGTCTGCTGATGGGGTTCATTCACCCAAGCGAAGGTTATGCAGCGATTCGTGGTATGGACGCCTGGTCTAAGGCTGCCAAGACCAAGCCGCTGATCGGCTATGTGCCAGGCGAGATTGCCTTTCCCGACACCAAGTCCGGAGCGACTTTCTTGCAAAACGAATTGGCTCTGTTGCGTGCCAACAAGGACGAATACGTCAATGAGCTGATCCAGCGCTTCAAGATCGACCTCACTGCCGACTTGCGCCGCATGAGTAAAGGCATGAAGCAGAAGACCGCGCTGGTGTGTGCGTTTATGACCAAACCACCGCTGTTGTTGCTAGACGAGCCGACCACCGGTTTAGACCCCGTGATGCGCGATGCCTTTATCGATTTGATCCTTCAAGTCAAAGCGCAAGGTACCACGGTGTTCTTGAGTAGTCATATGTTCAACGAGCTGGAGCGCACTTGTGACCGCATCATGTTCCTCAAAGACGGCCAAGTAATCGACGTGCTCGACCAGGAAAAATTCGCCGAGATCCACGCCGCCCAGCGGGTGACGATCGTTGCTTCGACGAACGACGGTTTCGAGCGCCTGTTGACTAGCAAGTTTGAGCTGGTGCGCGAAGACCCGCTACACAACACTGTGGTGCTGTTGGTGCCCAATACCGACGAAGACAAGCTGTTGCAACTATTGGGTGAAGTCAAACTTACCGACGTCAGTTTTGCGATGCAGACGCTGGATAACTACTTCGAGAAGGAACTGGAGCTGTAATACAGTTTCGTATACAAGAAAGCGAGCAAATAAAATCATGAGTTTTCCATTACTGAAACAAACCTTTAAGTCCAACTTCGCCGTCTGGGGACTGGTGACCTTGGTGATGAACGTCATCTTAGCCCAACTGATCATGATGAAGCAGACCCAAGCCTTAGTCGGGCCAATGTACTACGGTATGCTGGCGTCAACGATGGTCGCGTTGTTTGTGGTGATTTCCGGTAACAAGTTACTCGCCGGCCAAGTCGACCAAGGCTCGATGGCCTATATCCTCACCGCGCCAATCCGCCGGACTACCGTCGCAATCACGCAGCTGGTGTACATGGTTGGGAGCCTCGTCGTCACTTATGGTGCGATGGCAGGTGTGTCCGTGATTGCTAACAACATCGCTGATGCCGGGTTCAAGACGCAGACACTGCTCAACTTGAACTTCGGCGCGTTCATGGTCGCCTTGGCCTTTGCCGGGATTATGTTTGCTGCTTCCGGGATCTTCAACCTTTCCAAGTACGCGTTCGGCACTGGTGGCCTACTGGTCATCTTGTTCATTCTCTTAGCCATCGTCGGTTCCTTTGCCGATTACGGTGTGGCCGGGCTGGAAAATGTTCAACACTTGACCATCGTTAGCCTATTCGACTACAAGAACATCTTGGCCGCCGGTTCCAAGTGGTTGCCCAAGTTGGCCGCCCTGGGTGGTATCGCGGCTGTGACCTTTGGTATCGGCACCACAGCCTTTGCCAAGAAGGACTTGCCACTTTAATACAAGACGATGTGTCTTCGATGGACACATCGTTTTTTGCGAAGAAAGAGCGTATCATTCAAAGCAGAGGATGGCTGTATGAATAAGAAAACCCCATATCACGTGTTGCGCCTGCCATTGATGTTGTTCATGTTAATCATCGGCTTTGCCGCCTTATATGTGGCACGCACCATCACGAACATCACGCTATCTAGCGGTTGGCTAACGCATTATGTTGACATCACTGTTGATTGGCAGGAGCAAATTATTGTCGGCGGCTTGTTGGCTGAAGAGGTATTACTGTGGTTTGGCGATTGGCTAATTCGCCGCGGCCGGCTGTGGCTGTTGCTGCCGCAGCTGGCCTTTACCCTCAGCACCACCATTGCCTTGAGTAATCAGATGCCCGTGATGTTTTTCGGGGTAATCCCGGTCATGGCCATTGAGATGATTACCTTATATTCTCGGCCGCGCCGCGTATTGGCGTGTCTGGCCGGGGTCAGCTTATTGATCTGGCTGGCGTATGTTGCGTTCAACGGCTGGCTGCAAGGCGCCGTGGTATTGGTCGGGCTGCTGTTCATGTTGCTTGTGGTGATGGCCTACTGGCGTTTTTTTCAGCAGCAACAAGCCGCCCGTCAACGCGCCGAAGACCTGGTATCTGAACTCAAAATTGCCTACTCGCAGGTGGAAGAATCGACGGTACGCACCGAGCGCCAGCGGGTGGCGCGTGAACTGCACGACACCTTGACCCAAGGTTTGGCTGGGACGGTTATGCAGCTGGAGGCAGCACAGGCGTTCATGCAGGCGGGTAAAGATGACCGAGCGCTTGAAGTGATTCAAGGCGCCACAGGTATTGCGCGCGACACCTTGCGCGACACGCGACTGACGTTGACAGACTTGCGTGCGACTTCGGAACAGAGCTTAACGGCGCGGCTGGAGCTGCTGGCCGAAGCCTTCATGAAGAACTATCACTTAGAGGTGTCGATCAAGATGAATTATATCCCGGATTACTCCGGTGCCCAGCTCACCGAGATCAGCCGTATTGTGTCAGAGGTGCTGATTAACGTGGTCAAGCACACCGACACCAAGCAGGCAATCGTGCGCGGAGAGTCGTTTGAAGACATTTTCAGACTGCAGGTAATCGACTTCGGTGAAGGCACGGTCGTAAAGAAGAAGTCCGGCCATTTCGGGATGCAAGGTATGCACGAGCGCGCTGCGGCGCTTGATGGTGCGTTGACCGTCGTCAGTACCCCAGGCGAAGGCACCACCGTAACCTTGACCATGCCAATAACGAAGAAGGAGCAATTATGAGCATTCGCGTTTTGATTGTAGACGATCACCAGATATTACGCACTGGCCTGGCGCTGATCATGGAAACCACGCCAGGTATGGAAGCCGTCGGTACAGCCGTTGACGGCCAAGACGGGTTAGCTAAAGTCGAAAAATTAGCGCCAGACGTGGTATTGACCGACATTCGCATGCCGAACATGGATGGTATCGCAATGCTGCGTGAGTTGGCGCAGACCCACCCGGCCTTGCCGGTGGTGGTGTTGACGACGTATGATGACCAAGAGCCGATTCAACAGGCCTTGCGTCTAGGGGCCAAAGGCTTCATGCTCAAAGACGCCGACAAGGACACCATCGTCAAGACGATTCAAGGGGCCATCAACGGCCAAGTCTATGTTGAGCCTTCTCTGATGGGCAAGGCAGTCGCGGCGCCGGCGCAAGAGAAACCGCAACTCAATGAACGTAACCAGCAAATCTTGAAAATGGTGGCCGAAGGATTGCGTAATATTGACATCGCCAACGCGTTGCATTTAAGTGAACGAACGATCAAGGCCCACCTCACGGAGATCTATAATCAACTAGGCGTGTTTACCCGCGCCGAGGCGGTGGCAACGGCGCTACGTGACGGGT
This sequence comes from Lacticaseibacillus parakribbianus, assembly GCF_025490915.1. Classification (GTDB taxonomy): domain Bacteria; phylum Bacillota; class Bacilli; order Lactobacillales; family Lactobacillaceae; genus Lacticaseibacillus; species Lacticaseibacillus parakribbianus. Next base: position 285,472 of record NZ_JANQBA010000001.1, read on the forward strand.
TAATTGAACTGTGATAGTTCGAATACTGCTGATGTCCTAGGCTAGATATAAAACGATGCTGGACCGGGTGCCGGACAATGCTGATTGGCGTTTTTCACGCTTCGTAAGTAATTAATTAATCATATTGTTATACATGACTGGCTCACGGTGAAAGTGAGCTATTTTTGTACGACGACTTGAAATTAATGTTTGAAGCATATCCTATTTGAAGCGACAGAAGCGTTTGGGAGTGCCACATGGAGTGCCGCATATTGAGAATATCGTTTCTCGTGAGGATTATTCGTTTTGGGAGTCCTGAAATTCTTGTATCGCTTTGATTTTGTCATAAAGTTCGTCAATCTGTTTCACTGGCAGTCGCCGATATCGTGAGGGACGCGTTACAATCCGACCGTTTTCATCTAATTCAGGATCCGGTTCGCCATCTTCGTCGTAGTGAATATCAGGTTCAAAGTATTTGAAGATCATCTCAAGCTCTTCGGCTAGATGATCGAGTTGGCGAGGACTGAAATCTTCCATTCGTCGCGTTAGTCGATCCACCCTTTCTAGTTTCGGCAGGTAGTCGTCGATTCGATCCAGTATCGCGCCAGCGCTATGAATATGTTGTTCTGCCGGCGAACCAAATAAGTCGGCGGCTGTGACATCAAGGGCTTCGGCTAATAGATCGAGGGTTTCAAACGAAGTATAGCTGACCCCTCGTTCCATTTCTGAAATGCTTTTGGGAATGATATGCACCTTTTCGGCCAGCTGCTTTTGTGTCATACCGCGAGCTAGGCGAAATTTTTTTACGTTGGGACCAAAGTTTTCAATCATTGTGATCACCTCGATTTCATTTTACAAGGCAGGTTTCTGGGACACAACTTTTAAGCGGTAGCCCTCTATCTCTGGGTGAGTTTCACCGTGTATTCACAGATTGGGGCAAGCTTGTTACGCTTATTTAGCAATGAAAGGTATCACCAAATTATGAAGGGAGGAGATTGCCTTATCGCGTGGTTTCGAGCCCGACGCAGCGCAATCAGTGTTGCCGGACTGCTCGCCTCGGCGCCGCTGCGTGCGAAGCGAAAGCAAGCGAGCGCCGATGGCGGCGGACGGCGTAGCCGGCCGCCAAGACCCCCGTTTACTAACAGGGGGGTCGTAACTGAAGACAATCGGCCTGATTACCGGGTTCAACCTTTGACTGATGCAAATAACCTTGACCAGACACGATTCCGCGTGGTCTGGTCAGACAGGAGGACAATTGAAACATTGGAGTGACTCAGTGCGCAAACGACGCCTAACCCTGAAACTAACGCAATTACAACTCTGTAAAAGGCTTGGAATTACAGAACGTCATTTAAGCCGCATTGAGAACGGTTCACCTTGCAGCGGAGGCCTGCAGATGCATATAGACAAGGTGTTGAACAATTGGACAGACAAGCCCGAGTTGCACGTGTTGATTGATTATGTCCGGATTCGTTTTCCTACCCAGGCGGTGAGCTCGATTATGCTTGACGTGCTTCACCTCAGTACCGACCACCTGCTGACCGAACCTCGAGCACCCTTTGGCTATGAGACCACCCTATCTCTGGGTGAGATTAAACTTTATACCTCATCCCCACAGCAACCCAAGCTGGGCACATTGTTAGAGCTGCGCGGCCAGGGCTGCCGTCAGTTTGAAAGTTTGCTATTAGGCCGCGGAGAAACTTGGTACGACTTCCTTGCCACCTGCATGGAAGCACATGGCGTCATGAAGCGATTCGACTTGGCGGTCAACGACATGGTCGATATGTTGGACATCCCTGCGCTCATCCAAAAAATCCGAAATAATGAATGTATCACGGTGATGCGCCAGTTTGAGGGCATCACGTCTGGCCGGATCTACCATGAGGACGGCGAGGATGACGATGACGAAACCGGAACGACCTTGTATATCGGCTCAAAGAAAAGTGATTTGTATTTTTGCTTATACGAAAAAGACGTCGAGCAGCGCAAACATCCTCGGAAGTCCCGTTCTGCAAGTGGCGTCTACAATCGCTTTGAAATCCGTCTGAGTAATGACCGCGCGACCAAAGCGGCGGAGGATCTGCTGAACTACCGGGATGAGGAGCGGACAATCTTTGGCATCATCAAGCGCTACCTGCGTTTTGTCGATGCTAGGCCCACCGATCGATTGAAGTGGCCGGTCAACAAGACTTGGGAAAGGTTCGTCGGCCAAGGACGCGAACCGCTTCGCCTAACCATGGCCCCTCAGCCCTTAGATCTGAATCGAACTCGTGCCTGGATTGACAAGCAAGTCGCACCGATGCAACGCGTTCTGCATGAAATTGATGGTTACTGGGGCAATCAGCAGACCATGAACGCCATTCGCAACGCGCCACTAACAGAAAAACACGAGAAGATGATTGCACAGTACACCACTGAATCCGACCAGCTGCAGAATGGCCTATTTGAATCAGAACCTGAATGTGAGCAATCAAAAAAGGATGACCACGCCGACCAAAGCATGTAGTCACCCTTCACAGATAAGATATGCGTCCTATCTGGCTTGATTATCTCACACAACCTCGTTGAAGATAAGGAGTGAGATTAATATGGAACAACTGAATACTAGGCAACTCCCCTATCTGCTGAATCGGCAACAAGCCGCAGATTTTCTTGGCATTGATCCGGTGACCTTCGACAAAGTCTTTCGCCGTCATCGCGATTTTCGCTGCTCTATGATCGGTAAACAGGCACGCTTCACCGTTGAAGAACTGACGAGCTTTGTCCGCCTGCACCTCGCCGACTAAGTTGTGGTTGTCGATTAAGCAGATTGGATGCTAAGCTGAACCCATGTATTTACGGGGTCAGCTTAGTTTTTTTAGGAGGAAAACAAGTATGGCTTCATTCATGAAACGCGGTAAAAGTATTTTGACGCAGGTCGCCTTCACCAAGAATGGAAAGACTTATCGGTTATCGAAGTCTTTCTCGAACAAGCAGGACGCTCAAATTTGGGCGCACACGCTGGAGATGAAGAAGGCCGGCGGTGTGGATCTCGTGGACCGCCAAACGCCGATGATGGACTACTATGACTACTGGCTCGAATTCGCCAAGAAAGGAGAACTGAAGGAAACGTCCTACCTGTCCTATCGAAGAATCGGCCAGACCTTTCGTAAACTGTTCGACGACGTCCGCCTCTGCGATGTGACCGACACATACTTGCAAAAGATGCTGGATGAGTACGGGCAAACTCATGCCCAAAAGACGGTCAGTGACATGGTGCGCCCGCTTCGCGCCATGCTTAAATATGCGTATGCGCACGGCCTGTTGCTCAACGACATCTCAAGCTTGATCAGAGCACATGGCAAGGTGTCCGAAAAACGAAACGTAGCCTTGTCAATCACCGACATGCGAACGCTGAAGCAATACTGCCTGGAGCATGCCGAGGAAGACGAGTTTTGCGTGTTGGTGCTAGTTGCCCTACTGACAGGCTTACGCCGTGGTGAGTGCCTCGGCCTGCGCCCAGATTCCCTATTCGAGGAACCAACGGATTGCGGGATTCATGTTCGAGAACAACGCAGCCCGTGGGTCAAGCGCGACAAAACGCTGAAAACCAAGAACGCCTACCGCACGTTGTCGCTGCCTCGGGAAGTGTTCGAACTGCTCAAACAAATCGAGCCAAAGTCAGACGGCTACATTTTTGAAACCTACGGGTATCGTGTCGCCCTGCGGTTAGAGCCGCTGTTGCAAGCAGCGAAGGTCAGGCACACAACTTTTCACGGCTTACGAGACACGTTTGCCTCATTCCTGTTCAGCCAAGGTATCGACTTAGCCTACGTTTCGAGGCACCTGGGTCATGCCAGCTTGAGCATTACCCAGGACTACTACATCTCGCTGATGCCAGAAAAAAAACACGCCCAGAATGGGCGTGCAATGGACCTGCTGTCGAAACTGTAGCTTCTGCAACAATCTGCAACAGCAGAGGCCCGATAAACGTTGAGTTGACAACGTTGGTGGTCTTGAATATTACAGCTTCTGGTTGTAGTATTCAACGACCAGCGCTTCGTCAACATCTGGTTCTAGTTCTTCGCGCTGAGGCAGCCGAACGAGGGAACCTTCCTTCTTGTTGTCATCGAAGGTCACGTAAGCAGGGCGGGAAACCGTGCTTTCGAGCGCTTCGTTGACAATTGCCAGGTTCTGGGAGCGCTCGCGCAGGGCGATCACTTGGCCAGGACGGACTTCGTAAGAAGGAATGTCAACGCGCTTGCCATCCACGGTGATGTGACCGTGGTTGACCAGCTGGCGAGCCTGCGGACGCGTGGTCGCAAGACCCAGACGGAATACCAGGTTGTCCAGACGGGTTTCGAGCAGGATCATGAAGTTATCACCGTGGGTGCCTTCCTTGATCTTGCCGGCGCGAATGAACAGGTTCTGGAATTGGCGTTCGTTCAGACCGTACATCCAACGCAGCTTCTGCTTTTCGGTCAGTTGCTGACCGTATTCAGAGACCTTGCGGCGTTGGTTGTTGCCGTGGTCACCAGGGGCGTACGGACGACGCGCGAGTTCCTTACCAGTGCCGGAAAGCGACAGGCCGAGACGGCGGGACTGCTTCCAGCGAGGACCAGTATAACGAGACATATTGAAATTCCTCCAAGAATTAAGATTGTTGGAGTAAGTTAATGAATGCGAACTCAGCACACGGGCAGTCACGCTAAGCGTTCACCTTAGCAGCCGGGTTACTGTGCTCTCTCACAAGGAGTTGCGCCACTGGAGCCGACCATGCCGTTCGCCGCTGCATTAAATTACTCGCGGTCTAGTATACCAAAGCCAGGGCCGCGGCGTCAAGGTGTTTTGCAAGCGCCGCGGCAAAGGCGGTGAGGACTTCCTGATCGGCCGCGGTGAAGCGGTTCAAGGAAGGCGAATCGAGGTCCAAAATGCCGATGCACGTACCGTCGACCACCACCGGCACGACGACCTCCGAGTTGCTGGCGGCGTCACAGGCGATGTGCCCGGCAAAGGCGTGAACATCGGGTACCAGAAGCGACTGGCCCGAGGCAAAGCTGGTCCCCACCACCCCGCTGCCCGGCTTGATGTGCATGCAGGCCACCTGGCCTTGGAACGGGCCGAGGTCCAGGGTCTGAGTCTGCTTGGAATAGAGGTAAAAACCGCACCAGTTGAGGTCGGCCATGGTGTTGTACAAAAGGGCGCTGGCGTTGGCCAGGTTGGTCACCGGGTTGGGTTCCCCCTCCAGCAGCGCATCCACCTGCGCCACAACGATGGAATCGAGTGTTGTCATCTTATCACCTTTCAAAAAACGCAAGATGCCGGCCTTTTTCCCGCTAAAAGCCTTTCATGTTCAGGTTCTTTTTGAGATACTAGGGGCAAGGAACTTGCGCAGACTAGTTTGTCGAGAATTCTAGTGGATAAGGCGGCAAATTGCAAGTCGCGCGATGTGGAAGGTGTAATCATGGTGTGGATCATAATCGCAGTACTAGCAATCATCATTATCGTGGGGCTCGGGCTTTGGGCCTTTCAGATTAAGAACAACCGGGCCATCCAGAACCTGGACACGCGCATTTCGACGCTGGACAGCGGCGAGGTCACCGGCTTGATTCGCAACATTGCCCAGCTCGGGCTCACCGGCGCCAGCGAAACGGCGTTCAAGGCGCAGCAAACCGCGTATCAGAAGCTGGCGGAAGGCGAGCTGACCGATCTGCAAACCGCGCTGTTGGATGTCGAGCAGGCCAACAAGCAGTTTCGCTTCAGCACGGTCAAAGAAGACCTCGCCACCATTGACAACCTGCGCGAGAACTCGGCTAAGCGGCTGCACGCGATTCGCCAGGCGTTGCTGGCGATTCAGGAAAGCGAGGCCGACAACCGCCGGCTCTTGATGAACCTGCGCGAACGCTACCAGGCCGCCCGAAAGACCATTTTGGCCAAGAGCTTCGCTTACGGCGACGCCTTGCCGGCCCTGGAGTCGGCGCTGCAGGCGATTGCGGCGCAGCTGTCGGAGATTAACCAAACCAACAGCGACGGCGACCACGACCTGGCCAAAAAGCAGCTGGGCAAGCTCAAGCTGAGCGTCGCTTCGGTCGAGCTGGAGGTCAAATCCCTGCCGCCTTTGGTCAACGCCGTGGTCAACGAGTACCCCCAACAGCTGGCCGAAATCACGCGCGGGTACGAGCAGCTTGCGCAGCGCCACTTCCAGTTCACCGAGGATGTGCCGGCCACCGCGCAGGCGATTCAAGACCAGGTGACCACCGCCGCCACGCAGATCGAGTCGCTTGAGGTGACCGAGCTGACCGCCAACTCGGAAACCATCGCCAATCGCATCGACGCGCTTTACGCCGTGATGGAAAAAGAGTTGACCGCTAAGGAAAGCGTCGACAAGGCCCAAGGCGACCTGCGCCAGTTCATCAACCACGCCTACAAGCAAAACCACGCCCTTTTGATCGAGCTAGATCACATCAACCAGTCCTACCAACTCAACCACGACGAGCTCAAGCAGGCTAATGGGCTGAAGCAGCAGCTCGATGAGCAGGCCAAGGTTTTCGAGGCCGAAAGCGCCCGGCTGGCCGACCACCAGGCCGTGTATTCCGAGGCCAGCGCCACCTTCGCCAAAATGCGCGGCGACCTCAAGGACATCGAGCTCAAGCAGCAGGCGATCAACGCCAGCATCGGCGGCTTCCGGGCCACCGAGGAGAAGGCCGCCAAGCAGGCCGCGCAGTTCGTGATGGACCTGCGCGACGTCAAGTACGAGGTCTCCCGCCACGGCCTGCCCGGCCTGCCCAAGGCCTACCTGGATTACTTCAACGCCTGCTCCAAGGCCGTGGCCGACCTGAATCACGACCTCAACCAGGTCAAAATCGACCTGGATGCGATCGCCAAGCAGCTGATTCAAAGCGCCGAGGACATCGAATCGCTCAAGCAAAAGAGCCGCGAGTTGATTCAGGCGGCCGGCATGACCGAGGAGCTGCTCCAGTACGCCAACCGTTACAAGACCACCCACGAAGACATCGCCCAGGCCGTGGCCGAAACCAAGGCCGCGTACGGACGCTACGACTACAAAACTGCGGCCGACACCATCGCCACGGCGCTTGAGGCCACCGAGCCCGGCAGCTACAAGAAGGTCGAAGACGACTACTTGGCGGCACAGGACAGCGCCTTGTTCTAACCGAATCGATGACAATCCAAAGACGACCTCCGCAACGTTGCGGGGGCCGTCTTTTTGCACGTTTTGGGTCAGTTCGCTCAGGCCTGGGCGGCCGGCGTGAAAGGCCGAGGGGCTGGGCCACCGGCGAACTGATGCGCGATGGCGGCCAGGATGCGCGTCGTCGCCTGCCCATCGCCGTAAGGATTCTTGGCCTGAGCCATCGCGGCGTAGGCCGCCGGGTCATCCAACAGCGTGGTCATCGCGGCGGTGACCGCCGCGGGATCGGTCCCGACCAGCTTGAGCGTCCCCGCCGCGACCCCTTCCGGCCGCTCAGTGGTGTTGCGCAGCACCAAAACCGGCTTGCCCAGGGCCGGCGCCTCCTCCTGCACCCCACCGGAGTCGGTCATGATAAAGTCGCTTTTGGCGGCGAGGTTGTGGAAGTCCACCACGTCAAGCGGCGCGATCAGGTGGATGCGAGCATCCCCGTCCAAGGCGGCATGGGCGACTTTTTGCACCGCGGGGCTCAGGTGAACCGGGTAGACAACCTCGACGTCTGGATGCGCATCGACCACGGCGCGAATCGCCTTGAGCACCCCGGCCATCGGCGCCCCTTGGTTCTCGCGGCGGTGCATGGTCACCAAGATCATGCGCTTGCTTGCGTCCAGCTCGTCCATCACCGCGTGGTGGTAGTCGGGCCGCACGGTTTGCTGCAGCGCGTCGATCGCCGTGTTGCCGGTGACGTAAATTTTGGCTGCGTCGTGCCCCTCCGCCAGCAGGTTGCGCTTGGACTGCGCGGTCGGGGCGAAGTACAGATCCGCCAGCACATCCGTCAGCTGGCGGTTCATCTCCTCGGGGTACGGGTCGTACTTATGCCAGGTGCGAAGCCCGGCCTCGACGTGGCCGACGGGAATCTGCTGGTAAAAGGCGGCGAGGCTTGCGGCCAAGGTCGTCGTGGTGTCGCCGTGAACCAGCACGATGTCCGGACGTTCGGCCGCCAGAATCGGCTGCAGTTGGGTCAAAACGGTGCTGGTAATCTCCGCCAGGCTCTGCTGCTGGCGCATGATGTTCAGGTCGTAATCCGGCGTCAGCTTGAAGATTTCAAGCACCTGATCGAGCATCTCGCGGTGCTGCGCGGTCACCACCGTCACCGGCGTGAACTGGTCGGGCCGCTGGGCTAGGGCCAGGCACAGCGGTGCCATCTTGATGGCCTCCGGTCTGGTGCCGAACACCGTCATTACTTTGATTGTCTTCACGTGAGTCGTCCTTTCCCCCGCTTGCGGCGGTTCAAGTTCAGTCTACCAGAAATCTCGGGTTGCGCCAGCCGCTTTACCAAAATCTTGATTTTTGCCGGCGCCGCGTCACGCAAAAAGGCAGGCCCGTCCCCGGACCTGCCTCACCGGCTTAGTGATGCAGCTTTCGCGCAATCACGTCGCCGACGAACTGAATGACGAACACCAAGATCAGCATCAGGATCATCGCCGTCCAGATGACGTCGTTTTGGTAGCGCTGGTAGCCGATGGCGATGGCGATGTTACCCAGGCCGCCGCCGCCGACCGCGCCGGCCATCGCGGTCAAGCCAATCGCGCTGATGATGGTCAAGACGCCGACGCGAACCAGCTCGGATGCGCCTTCGCGCAGGTAGACGCGAAAGACGATGGCCCAAGGACCGAGGCCCATCGCCTGGGCCGCCTCAATCACGCCGGGGTCAACGGTCAACAGCGCGTTTTGGACCTGCCGGGCGAAGAACGGTGCCGTGCCGAGAATCAGCGGCACCAGGGCCGCGGTTGGGCCGATACCGGTGTGGACCAGCAGGCGGGTCAAGGGGTAGACCACGGCCAACAGGATGATGAAGGGAATCGAGCGGAAGATGTTGACCACCTTGTCGAGAATGAAGTACACCGGTCGGTTGGGCAACAAGCCGCCCTCATCGGTCAAAATCAGCAGGAACCCGAGGAACAGCCCGAGGATGCCGGAGACCACCGCGGTCCAAAAGGTCATGTAAAGCGTCTGCCAGATGGCCTGAAGAATGCCGCCATCACCGCCCCAAAGGGGCATCACGTTCGGCAAAATTTTGTTCAGCAGAGACATTAGGCATCCTCCCTTTCGTTCAAGTCCTGCACGGTCACGTCGTTGGTCGCAAGATAGCCGAAGGTCCGGTCGATGTCTTCCGCCGTGCCGCTCAGCACCACAATCAGGTTGCCAAACGGCGTCCCCTGAAGGATCTGAATGTCACCGAACAAGATGTTGGCGGTGACGTTGAAGTCCTTGTACAGCGTTGCGACCAGCGGCTGGTCGGTCGAGGCGCCGAGGTAGGTCAGCCGCACCAGGCGGTCCGGCGCCTGCAGGTTGGCCACCGCGGGCTGCTGCTTGACCGCGGCGATGGCCGCGTCCAGCTGCAGGGTCGTGTCGATGAAGTCTTTGGTCAGCTTCTGCTCGGGCTTGGCGAAGATGTCCAGCAGGTCGCCGCGCTCGATGATCCGCCCGTCGTCCATCACGGCGACCTTGTTGCAGATCTGCTTGACCGCCTCCATTTCGTGGGTGATCAAGACGATGGTCAGGCCGAGCTTTTGGTTCAGCGTCTTCAGCAGGTCCAAAATCGCGCTGGTGGTCTTGGGGTCAAGCGCCGAGGTCGCCTCATCCGAGATCAGAATCTCCGGATCCGAGGCCAGGGCCCGGGCGATGCCGACGCGCTGCTTTTGGCCGCCTGACAGCTCCGCCGGGTAGGCGCCGGCGCGATCGGCCAGGCCGACCAGCTCGAGCAGCTCCGCCACCTTGGCCTGAATCTCGGCCTTGCTCTTGTGGCCGCGCAGCGGAAAGGCCACGTTATCGGCCACCGTCCGGGAGTTCATCAGGTTGAAGTGCTGGAAAATCATCCCGATGCGCTTGCGCTCACCGCGCAGCGCCTTGGCGTCAAGCGCCAGCATGTCCTGACCCAAGACGGTCACCTGGCCGGCGGTCGGCCGCTGTAGCAGGTTAATCACCCGCACCAGCGTGGACTTGCCGGCACCGGAGTAGCCGACGATGCCGTAGATGTCGCCGCGGTTGACGGTGAGATCCACGTGGTCGACCGCATGGACGCTGCGGGCCTTTTCCTTGAACAACACATCGATTTGATTGAGCGTGATAATCGCTTCAGCCATGATGATCCTCGCTTTCGCTAATTAGAACTTGTAGTTCCAGGCCGGTTCGGTCGAGTTCTTGTAGTACTTCTTCAGAAGCTTCGCAGTGGCCGCGGTTTGGTAGGCCTTGACGATCTTTTTGTAGGTCTTGTTGGACTTGTCCTTGGCCGACTTGGCCGCAATCACATTGACGTAAGGCTTGGACTTGGCGTTGATCTTTTCAACGTAAATCGCGTCTTTGGGGTTCAGGTTCGCGGCGGCGGCGATGTCGTTGTTGACGATCGAGGCGGCGACGTCCTTCAGGTTCCGCGCGGTCTGGGCCGCATCCAGCTCAACGAACTTCAAGTCCAGCTTGTTGCTGGTGATGTCGCGAATGGTCGGGGCGTCAACGCCGCTCTTAAGCTTGATCAGCCCGTACTGCTCGAGCAGCTGCAAGGCGCGGCCTTCGTTGGAGGCGTCGTTAGGAACAGAGACCTTGTCACCCTTCTTCAGGCCGGCCAGCGACTTCAGGTCGTTGGAGTAAGCACGCATCGGGCCGATGTAGGTGGCCCCGACGCTGGTGATCGTCTGGTTGTGCTTCTTGTTCCAGGTGTCCATGAAGGAGATGGTCTGGAAGGAGTTGAGCTGCACGTCGCCGTCGTTCAGCGCCTGGTTCGGCGTATTGTAGTCGGTGAACTCGACCAGCTTGATGTTGACGTCCTGCTTCTTCAGGCGCTTTTGGATGTCCTGCCAGATGTCTTTGTCGTTGCTCATGATGCCAACCTTGACCGTCTTACTGTCGGCCGACTGACCACACGCGGCGAGGCCGAATACCGGCAGTGCCAGTGCCAATGCAACAATTGCTTTTTTCCATAATTTCATGATGAATCCTCCCAATTTTTGCAAACTATTGTGTTCAGAACAGTCGGCCAAGACGCAAAAACACCGCTCCTAACCAAAGTTAGAAGCGGTGTCCCGCGGTACCATTCTAATTCGACAGACTTCCCGGGAGTCTGCCCTCACTAACGGGTCGTAATCAACCCGCGTGCAAGATAATGGATGCCAGCCATTGCAGCCTTACCCGAAGGTTCGGTGCACCGATCCGTGAGCCATCTTCGTGCCGACTTGCTACCCCGCTCTCATCTACCCGGGTTTTCTGTGCAGTCGTGTCAGCCTTACTCTCTCACATCGTTCGTTTGCGTTCTGAATTGTCTTCGATATTACTCAGTTTTCCCGCCGGTGTCAAGCCTTGGCCGGAAAAAAGTTTCAGCGGCGGTGACGCCCCCGCGGTCGCGCCAACCGCCAAGCGACCCCGACCCCGCCGGCAACCACGGCGACGCCGGCCACAAGCCAGGGCCACCAAGCCGCGTGGCGGGGCTTGGCCTTGTCCGTCGCCTTGGTGTCGGCTGTCGAATCCGCCTTGCTTGGCGCGGTGCTGGCGCTGCTGCCGGCGGTTTTCGCCTTGGCCGGCAGCGTGAGCGATTGTGGCACCAACACGCGTGAGGCGTTGGTGCCAAGCACCACGCTGACGGTCAGGTGCTGAGCCGTCGCACGTAGCGGCAGTCGCAGCGTGAAGCGGCCCTGCTCGTCGGTTGTGGTGCGGCGAAGCAACTTGGTGCCCTGGCGAACCTGAACGCCTTGGCTGGCCGCCGCCTTGGCCGTGAGCTGACCGGCCACCGTGGCGGTATTACCGCTCACCGTCGGCTTGCCCAGCGTCAGCGTCGGGAGGTGCAGATCGGCGGTGGTCAACAGGCCCAGCTTGCGCTTGAGCTTCAGCAGACGCAATACGGCGTGTTGCACCGTCGCTGCGGTCACGTCGCCGGTTTGGACGGCCTGCTTGATCGCCGGAATCCCGACCGCGTAGTCGTCGGCCATGATCGCGTCGTTGCCGGCCTTCAGCGCCAGCACATCCGGGGTCTTCAGGCCATGGGCGGCGTCGTACTGCTGAATGGCGCCCATCGCCAAGTCGTCGGTGATGATGACCCCGTCAAAGCCCAGCTCGTGGCGCAGCAGCCCGGTAATCACCTTGGGCGACAGCGACGCCGGCAGGTCGGCGTCGATCTGGCGCATCACGATGTGCGTGACCATGATCGAATCGACCCCGGCTTCAATCCCGGCCTTGAACGGCACCAGCTCGTGGCTCATCAGCTGGGCCTTGGTGCGGTCCACGGTCGCAAATAGCTTGTGGGTGTCGACGGCCGAACCGTAGCCGGGAAAATGCTTCAGCGTCGCTGCCACGCCGGTGCCTTGAATCGCCGGCACCACCTTGCGGATGTAAGCTGCGGTGCTGTCAACGCTTTGCCCCAGCGTTCGCGCGTAGATGAAGCTGTTGGGATCGCTTGAGACGTCTGCAATCGGCGCGTAGTTCCAGTTGATGCCGAGCGCCTTGAGCTGCTTGGCCTGGGCGGTGGCCGTCGCCAGCACCGCGTTCAACCCGCCCTGGGCAAAGGCCTGCTGCGGTGACAGGTAGCGCGTCGGGTAGGCCGGCGAATCGTTGAGCCGCGACACCGTGCCGCCTTCTTGGTCCGTCGCAATCAAAAGCGGCAGGGACGCGGCCTTTTGAAACCGCGCCAACCCCGCCTTCAAGCTCGCCGTCGGCTTGGCCATGTCCGTACCAAACAGGATCAACCCGCCCAGGTGGTACTTGGCCACGTCTGCGGCGGTCGTGTCGTCGCTCGCCGGCTTTCTGGCGATGAACAATTGACCGATCTGCTCGTCCAGGCTCATGTCGGCCACGGCCTGCGCCAGCTGGGCGTCGCTCGGCGTTGCGGCCGTCACGGCGCGGCGCGGCACGGCCGTCAGCGCCAGCGTCGCCGTCAGCGTCAGCGCCAGTCCCCAAACCCTAATTTTTCTCATCTTCTCCCGCCTTTCGTAAGCATCGTATCACACGCCGCGGCGTAAAAAAAGCACCCAGGCCACGGCCTGGGCACCCTTCACTTGAATGACTCTTCCTCCCGCGAGAACATGTAGCTCTGGTGGTGGAAGCGCATCGACAGCACCATCCCCACCGACAGCATGTTCGCGAGCAGGAACGACCCCCCTTGCGACACAAACGGCAACGGAATCCCGGTCAAGGGCAGCAAGCCGATGTTCATCCCGATGTTTTCAAACACGTGAAACAAGATCATCATGATGACGCCGGTCGCGATGTACGCGTAAAACTCGTTTTGCGTGTCGAAGGTCACCCGAATCATCTGGTAGATCAAAAGGAAGTACAGGAGAATCAGCGCCGCACAGCCGATGAACCCGAACGCCTCGCCGATGGCGGAAAAGGCCATGTCGGACTCTCGCACCGGCACCGAGACCTTCAGGTTGTTGAAGCCGCGGCCGAACATCTCGCCGGAGCCGATCGCCTTCATCGACTGCCACAGCTGGTACGACGAGCCGCTGGTGGCGCCGGCCGGATCCAGCCAGGAATCGATGCGCTTGAACTGGTAGTTCTTGAAGCCGACGTGCAACAGAATCTTGCGGCCCCAGTCCTCAATCACCAGCAGAATCGTGCCGGTGCCGATGGCGGCCGCCCCCAGCCCAATCGGCAGGATGATGCGCCAAGTGATGCCGGACACCAGCACGACCCCGGCGAAAATCGCCGCAAACACCAGCGAGGTCCCGAAGTCCTTTTGCAGGATCATCAGCACCAAAACCGGCAGCGTCCAGAGCAGCATCTCGCCGATTAACCGCCAGTCATTGGCCCAGCTGTGCTTCATCGCGACGTTGTGGTTGGTCACCACCCGGGCCAACATCAGGATGTAGGCGGGTTTCATCACCTCGGAGGGCTGAAAGGTCACGGGGCCGAACTTGAACCAGCTGTGAGCCCCCGTATTTCTGGCCACATCCGGATCGTAAAGAAACAGCACGGCAATCAACAGCAGAATGCCCAGGCCATACAGCAGCGGTGCCACCCGCCACAGCTGCTCGGCGTCGAACTGCATGACGAAGAATATCCCGGCGCCGCCGATCACGTACCACAGCGCCTGCATGATCATCGCCCGCATCGGTCGCGCCGACGCGTCGCTTGACACCGCCATGTAAATCGCCGCCATGCCGAACAGCGCCAGCAGCATCACCGACAGGATGATGCCGTAGTCGATTCGGTCTTCTTTTTTGCGCGTTCGCGTTTGTGCCATCTGTGCCTCCCGTGTTATCGTCCGAAACAAAAAACCGCGCCGAAGCGAGCCTCGGCGCGGTGGTTGCCCCACTCAGCTGTGGTGCAAGTGGTACTCCGAGATCAAAAACGAAACGGCGTCGTCCATCGTCTTGAACCGGTTCGCGCTGGTCTGCCCGGCGATGTACGCCAGGAAGCGGTTTTCGATCGGTTCAACGTAGCCGATTTCGTTCTTGGCCACGGTCAGGACCGACACCGTGTGGCCGTTGCGGGTCACGTCTTCTTGTTGAACCATGATTTTTTGTTCCTTCGCCATGAAATGCTCCTTGTCTAGTGATGAAAGTTGAACTGATCGGCCTCGGCGATGTTGCGCTCGGGATCCGGATTGCGCCGCAGCGTGAAGAAGTCGGGTACCGGATCCAGGCCACCGCGAATGAACGGGTTGCAGCGCAGAATCCGCGCCAGGCCCATGATCAGCCCCTTGATGGCACCGTGCTTGACCAACGCCTGAATCATGTAGGTCGAACAGGTCGGGTAATAGCGGCAGCTGGGCGGCAGAAGCGGCGAGATGAAGCGCTGGTACCCCCGCACCAGCCCCATCAGCAATCTCTTCATGCCGCTACCTCAGAAAATCGAGGATGTGCGACCAGGTGCTAGGGGCAAGCACCGCCCATGGGTCGCCGCCGCCGATGGCGTAGCCGACCATGGCTCCGATGACCAGCGCCGCAATCACGAGGATCACCAGGATCAGCAGGTGTTTCAAGACGCGTGTTGCATACTGTGAGCTCACCGCTTGCCCTCCTTTACCGGTAATCAGTACTGCTTGTGATGCGCGATGTTGTCCAGCAAAACGCCGGTGCCCAGTGCGACGGCGTCCAGCGGATCATCGGCCAACAGCACCGGCACCTTGAGCTCGGCGGCAAACAGGTGGCTGATGCCCTTGAGCAGGGCGCCGCCGCCCGTCAGCATGACGCCGCGGTCGATGATGTCGGCCGAAAGCTCCGGCGGGGTCTTCTCCAAGACGTCCTTAGCGGCGCTGACAATCGCGGCCATCGTGTCGCTCAGCGCCTCTTGCACCTCGGCGCTTGTGACCTCGACCTCGCGCGGCAGGCCGGTGGCGATGTCGCGGCCGCGAACCTCCATCTTCTCCTCCGGGTCGGCCTCGTACACGGCGCCGATCTGAATCTTCAGCTGTTCGGCGGTGTGCTCACCGATCAAGAGCTTGTGCTTGTTTTTGACGTAGGCGGCGATGGCCGAGTCCATCTTGTCGCCGGCCAGGCGCAGGCTGCGGCTGGTGACGATCTCGCCCATCGACAGCACGGCGACGTCGGAGGTCCCACCGCCGATGTCGATCACCATGTTGCCCTGCGGCTGAAAGATGTCCAGGCCAGCGCCGACCGCGGCGACCTTCGGCTCGAACTCGAGGTAAACGCGCTTGCCGCCGGATTTTTCGGCGGCCTGAATAATCGCCTTTTGCTCAATCGAGGTGATGTTGGTCGGGGCGCAGATCAAGATGTTAGGCTTGGACATGAACCCCTTGACGTTCAGCTTGTTGATGAAGTACTCAAGCATCGCCTCGGTGATGTCAAAATCGGCGATCACGCCGTCCTTGAGCGGGCGAATAGAGCGGATGTTGCCGGGGGTACGACCCACCATCTTGTAGGCCTCGGTGCCCACCGCCAGCACCTTGCCCGTGTGTGTATCGATCGCAACGACGGACGGCTCGTTCAGCACGATGCCCTTGCCCTTCACGTTGATGAGAACGTTCGCGGTCCCCAGGTCGATCCCAATGTCTTTTGCCATTGTCTTCTTCTCTCCTCAATGATTTCTAACACAAAAGTATACCACAGCTTCGCCGCGCTTACAGCAAATACTGCAGATCCCGCGCCGCCCCCAGCAGCGACAGGAAGAATTCGCTGACCGCAAAGCCCAAGGCGATCGCGACAAAAACCATCAGCAGCTGGCTCTCCCGCACGTGATTGGGGCGAAGCAGCTTGTCAAACCGCACCGCCGTCAGCAGGCGAAAGCTGATCAGAATGAAAACAAAGTGTGAAAGCATGGTCACCGCCGCGGTGATGCCGAGTCCTCCGTACATGTGGTACCTCCCAGTCGTGTAATGTCTAAGGCCATGATACGTCAATGCCCCTCGCCGTGGCGCGGCCGCCAGCGACTTTGAGAAAAACTTCAGGAGTCGCGGCCGCGCCTTGCGCCCCACGCCAAAAAGGCCTGCCGCGTGGCAGGTCTTCCTGGAATTATTTGCCGGTTTTGACGTGAATCCGGTTGATCGCGCGTTGCAGGGCAACCTGGGCGCGTTGCAAATCGTCGCTGTCCTTTTGGGCTTTCGCCTCTTGGATGCGCCGTTCCGCTCGTTGCCGGGCCGCCTCGGCGCGAGTCAGGTCGATGTCACGGGCGCGTTCCGCGGAATCCGCAACGATCGACGCGGTGTTGGCGGAGACTTCCATGAAGCCGCCGTTCACCGCGATCTCGTCTTCGTGCCCCGGGTTGTCGGTGCGGCGAACCCGCACCTCACCGATCGTCAGCGGTGCGACGATCGGTTCGTGGTTGGCCATGATGCCCATGTCGCCGGTCGTTGTTTTGACAATGACCATGCTGGCGTGGTGATCGTACACCAACCCGTTGGGGGTCACGATGTTGACCCGCATGACTTTTGGTTGTTCAGCCAAGAAGAATCCCCTCCTTAGTTCGCAGCCGCTTGCAGCGTGTCGCCTTGTGCTTGTTCAGGGTCGTAGCCCAGGCTCTTGGCCTTTTCGACCACGTCTTCGATGCGGCCGACCAGGCGGAAGGCTTCTTCCGGGTAGTCGTCCATCTTGCCGTCGAGGATCATCTTGAAGCCCTTGACCGTCTCTTCAACCGGCACGTAGCTCCCTGGCAGGCCAGTGAAGCGTTCCGCCACGTTGAAGGATTGCGACAGGAAGAACTGAATCCGCCGGGCACGGGCCACGGTGGTTTTCTCGTCGTCGGACAGCTCATCCATCCCAAGAATTGAGATGATGTCTTGCAGCTCCTTGTAGCGCTGCAGAACTTGCTGAACGCGGGTCGCAACTTTGTAGTGCTCCTCGCCGACGATGTCCGGCGTCAAGGCACTGGAGGAAGACTCCAGCGGGTCAACGGCCGGGTAGATGCCTTGCTCGGTCAGGCGCCGTTCCAGGTTGGTGGTGGCGTCCAAGTGGGCGAAGGTCGTGGCCGGCGCCGGGTCCGTGTAGTCATCGGCAGGCACGTAAATCGCCTGAATCGACGTGACGGAGCCCTTCTTGGTCGAGGTGATCCGCTCCTGCAGCTGGCCCATTTCGGTGGCCAGCGTTGGCTGGTAACCAACGGCCGACGGAATGCGGCCGAGCAGCGCGGAAACTTCGGAACCCGCCTGGGTGAAGCGGAAGATGTTGTCGATGAACAACAGCACGTCTTGGCCTTCGACGTCGCGGAAGTACTCCGCAATCGTCAGCCCGGTCAGCGCGACGCGCATCCGGGCACCAGGCGGCTCGTTCATCTGCCCGAACACCATGGCGGTGTTTTGGAGCACGCCTGATTCCTTCATTTCGAAGTACAGGTCGTTCCCTTCACGGGTGCGTTCGCCGACCCCGGTGAAGACCGAGATGCCGCCGTGCTCTTCGGCAATGTTGTGGATTAGTTCCTGGATCAAAACGGTTTTGCCGACCCCGGCACCCCCGAACAACCCAACTTTCCCCCCACGCAGGTAGGGTTCAAGCAGGTCGATGACTTTGATCCCGGTTTCGAGAATCTCGGAGCTTGTGCTCAGGTCCTCGAAGGCCGGGGCATCTTTGTGGATGCCGTCGCGCCGGTGATCGGGTCCGAATGCCGGACCATTGTCGATCGTCTGCCCCAAAACGTTGAATACCCGGCCAAGTGTGTCCTTGCCGACGGGAACGGAGATGGAGCCACCGGTATCGGTGGCCGTCATCCCACGCACTAACCCATCGGTCGAGTCCATGGCGATGGTCCGCATCACGCCGTCGCCGAGCTCAAGGGCGACTTCCAGCACAAGCTGTTTGCCGTCCCCTTTCTCGACGTTCAGCGCGTTGTTGATTTCGGGTAAATCATCGTTAATCGGGAATTCGACATCGACAACAGGGCCGATCACTTGCACGATTTTACCTAAGCTATTACTCAATGAAATCGTCCTTCCCTGTTGTGATTTGATGCGAGCGGCGCAAAGGCGTCACCCGCCGCGCTGGCCTTACGCCAGTGCATTGGCACCGCCGACGATTTCGGTGATTTCCGTGGTAATCTGCGCCTGGCGGGCCCGGTTGTAGGTCACGGACAGACGGGAAATCAGGTCGTTGGCGTTGTCGGTCGCGCTTTTCATCGCGGTGGTGGAGGCCGCGTGCTCGGCCGTCTTGGCGTCCATGATGGCGCCAAAAATCAGACTCTCCGCGTACTGAGGCAAGATTGCCTCAAGCACGGCGTCTGGATCGGGCTCTGTCAGGTACTCGATGTTTGCATCTGCCACCTCAGCGACGTCAAGGTCAGTGATCGGCAACATCTTTTCTGCCCGGAAGGCAGAGGTCAGCGAGTTGACGTGGTGGTTGTAGCACACGTACAACTCGTCGAAGACGCCGTTGTCAAACATCGTCACGGCCGTCTTGACAATCTCCCGCACTTCATCGAAGGTCGGGATGTCCGAGACGCCGCGGTACTCGTAGGCCAGGTTCAAACCCCGGCTCTTGAAGAAGTCGGCCCCGGTGCCGCCGACGGCCATGATGACAAAGTCGTCTTTGTCCTTGTGGTCGTCGGTGAACATCTGCATCATGGCCTTCAAGATGGTGGAGTTGTACCCGCCCACCAGGCCACGATCGGATGTGATCACCAGGTAGCCGGTTTTTTTGACCGGCCGTTCCGCCAAGAGGTTGGCCACCTGCAGCCGCTCGGCCGAGACACCGGCCCCGGCCTGCAGCGCCTCGCTTTGCTGCCGCTCGATTTCGAGCAGCTGCGCGGCGGCAAGGTGGGTCACGATTTCACGCACCTTGTTGGCGTACAGTTGGTAGGCGCTGGACCGCTTTTCAATCTGACTGAGCTTAGAACCCGAGACCATCTGCATGGCCTGGGTAATCTGCCCGGTTTTCTTGGTGGAAGCGATCTGGCGCTTGATGTCCATTAATGATTCAGCCATGCCGCACCTCCTTATTTGTCGGTGCTGCTAGCAAAACCATCCGCAAAGCCCTTGATCAGCTCGTCGAGCTTAGCGGTGTCCGGCAGCTTGCCGGTTTCTCGAATCTGGGCCAAGAGGTCGGCGCCGTTGCTGTCGGCGTAATCGAACAGCTCGTCTTGGAACCGCGCGATGTCGTCGATGCCGACCGTGTCCAGGAAGCCATGGGTCAGGGCGTAAAGGATCAGCACCTGCTTGGCCACCGGCAGCGGCTTGTGAACCGGCTGCTTCAGCACTTCAACGGTGCGGCGGCCGCGGTTCAGCTTGGCCTGCGTGGCGGCATCCAAATCGGAGCCGAACTGCGTGAAGGCCTCAAGCTCACGGAATGAGGCGAGGTCCAAACGCAACGTCCCGGCAACCTTCTTCATCGCCTTGATCTGGGCGTCGCCCCCGACACGGGAGACGGACAGCCCGGCATCGATCGCGGGACGGGTGCCGGAGTAAAACAGGTCGCTTTGCAGGAAAATCTGGCCGTCGGTGATCGAAATCACGTTGGTCGGAATGTAAGCGGAGATGTCCCCGGCCTGGGTTTCGATGACCGGCAGCGCGGTCATCGACCCGCCACCGAGCTCATCGGAGAGCTTGGCCGCACGCTCCAGCAAACGGGAGTGCGTGTAGAACACGTCACCTGGGTAGGCTTCACGGCCTGGCGCCCGCCGCAGCAGCAGCGACAGCTCACGGTAAGCGGTCGCCTGCTTGGTCAGATCATCGTAGATAATCAGGACGTGCTTGCCGTTGTACATGAACTCCTCGCCCATGGCGGCACCGGCGTAAGGCGCGATGTAAAGCATCGGCGCCGGTTCGGACGGGCCGGCGGTCAGCACGATGGTGTAATCCATCGCCCCGTACTTGCGCAGCGTTTCGACCTGCGTGCGAACCGTCGAGTCTTTTTGCCCGATGGCCACGTAGATGCAGATCATGTCCTGACCTTTTTGGTTGATAATCGTGTCGATCGCAATCGACGTCTTACCGGTCTTGCGGTCGCCGATGATCAGCTCACGCTGACCGCGGCCGATTGGGACCAGCGAGTCGATCGCCTTCAGCCCGGTTTGCAGCGGTTCCGTGACGGACTTGCGCTGCATGACGCCCGGGGCCTTCACTTCGATCGGCCGGTGCTTGGTCGTGTCGATTGGGCCCTTGCCATCCACCGGCTGACCCAGCGCGTTCACGACGCGCCCGATCATGGCCTCGCCTACGGGAACGTCCATGATGCGACCGGTGCGTTTGACCTGGTCGCCTTCACGAATGTTGTCAAAATCCCCCAAAATGATGATGCCGACATCATCACTTTCAAGGTTTTGGGCCATCCCGTATGAGCCGTTGGCGAATTCCAGTAATTCACTGGCCATCGCGTTCTTGAGGCCGGTCGCACGTGCGATCCCGTCACCGACGTAGGTCACGGTGCCGACTTCCTCGACGTTCAGGTCATCTTGATAACTTTCAAGTTGTTTTTTGATCAGAGAACTGATTTCCTCAGTCTTGATGCTCATCCGGTTCACCTCTTTTGCGTATTGGTGAGCAACTGCTTTTGAAGCTTGCCGAGGCGCGTCGCAATCGTGCCATCGATGATGCGATCATCGGACACGACCTTGACGCCGCCGATGATGCGTGTGTCGACCACCTGGGTCAACACCACATCCTTGGCCGCAAACTTCACAGCAATCGCTTGTCGCATTGCCTGTGCCTGCGCTTCGCTCAGCGTCTGGGCCGTGGTGACCTGTGCCTTGACGATGCCGGCTTCTTCGTTGAAGCGGCGGTCAAAGGCGTCGATCACGCGGCTCAGGCCGCCGATGCGACCGTTGACAAAAACCACGTCGATCAGGCTCTGGACCAACTCACTGCAGTCGCGCTTCAAAAGCGCAAGCAGGGCGTCCTTTCGAGCCGTCGCCAGGTCCTTGCCTGCCAGGGCAGCAAGCAGGTCTGGGTTTTGGTCGATAACAGTTGCGAGTTCTAATAGCTCGTCATGCACCGCTTCCAGGCTGTTGTTTGCGGATGCAACCTCAAACAGGGCCTTGGCGTAGCGCGGTGCGACCATCTGATCAGTGACTGCCATTGGCATCACCTAAATCCTTGATGTACGAGTCGATCAACTCGGACTGGGTATCGGCATCCAATTCCTTGCCGATGATCTTCTTGGCAATCGCCAAGGAGAGATCCGCAACGTCATTCTTCGCGTTGTTCAGCGCATCTTGCCGCTCTTGGGCAATGTCTTTGTGTGCGTTGAGCTTCAGCGTGTCCGCCTCGGACTTCGCGGCAGAGACGAGTTCCTGACGTTGCTTTTCGCCGTTTTCCTTCGCCGTGTTGACGATCTTAACGGCATCGGCCTTGGAGTTCTTCAGCTCGGCCTGGCGCTTTTCGGCCAATTCCTTGGCTTCCTTGCGTGCGTTGTCCGCGTAGTCCAGATCGCCTTCGATCTTTTCTTGACGCGCCAACATAATCGCCGTCACCGGCTTCCAGGCCACTAACCCGACAAGTACCAATAAGACAGCGAAGGTGACGATGGTGAAAAGCATATCGCCTGCAGTCATATTTTAGACTCCCTTCTATTGACACGGGCAAAGTCGCCCGCGTTGTCTTACTTGCTCAGCAGCATGAACGCGATAACGATCGCCATGATCGGCACCGCTTCAATCATGCCGACGCCGATGAACATGGTGGAACGCAGGGAACCGGAAGCTTCCGGCTGGCGTGCCATACCCTCAAGAGTCTTGGAAATAACTTGACCGTTACCATAAGATGCAGCGAGTGCGGCAAAGGCGGCGGCGATAGCAGCAGCGATGTATTGCATGATTTTTCCTCCTATTATTCAGAAACTACCTTTTCAGACGTGTATACCGTCGCTAAGGTGACAAAAATGTACGCTTGAATCGTACCAATGAACACTGAGAACCCTTGCCAAATCATCTCGACCAGGAAGGCGCCGACGAATGAAACAACGCCGACAGCGCCATGACCCGAGAACGCGAGCTGTTTAATCAAAAGCAGCAGCACTTCCCCCGCGAAGATGTTCCCATAAAGACGCATCGACAGCGTGACGAAGTTCGTGAAGTTCTCGAGGATGGTGATCGGAAGCAGGAACGGGACCGGCGAAACGTATCCCTTCAGGTAACCCTTCATGCCGTTGAAGACCACGCCGAAGAAGTGCGACAGCACCATGACCATCATGCCCAAACTCATGGTGATGATGGGATCGGCCGTCGCGGAACGGAACCAGGTCTTCCCGCCCACATCGACCTGAAAAATCAGGCCGATCTGGTTGTTCACAAAGATGAACAAGAACAGCGTGAAGGCGAACAAACCAAAACGACTGCCTTCCTTCCCAGGCATCGACTGCTTGACGATGCCATTGATGAAGTCGATCAGGTATTCCAATACGTTTTGCCTGCCGTTGGGACGAAGCGTTGGCTTGCGCGACAGGGCAAAGACGAAGAGGAACACCAGAATCGCACTCACCAGAATCGCCAGGTCGTTGGCCGGGTTGAAACGCAGTCCGAAGAGTTCGAATGTGGGATAACTTTCGTTCACAGAATTCACCTCCTTAACCGAAGCAAGGTGGCACCAATATGTACGGACGTCAAGCGGCGGCGTGCAGTGTCACAATGTTTCTTAATTGCGGATTGGCGGATACCTATCCGACAAACACACTGAACACTTTAACACCTTTCAATCAAAAAAACAAAACAAACCAGCGAATTTTCAGTCCCGGTCTCATGCACTTTTCATCGAATTTTTCAAAATCCGAACGGTCCGTGACCGCAATTGCGCGACGCGGGAAACAAACAGTGCTGGCGGTGTGTACCACTTGGCCAGAATGGGTCTATCGGCCATTGACATCCGTGCGGCGAGCCCCTTGCAGCCTATAATATGGTAGGAACTGTTGCCCCAGCTCCACCATAACATGCCGGTTCCAACTTGCCAACCGGCGTCGCCTCGTGCAAGCGCCGCTTGCGAGCATAAAAGTTGCCAGGTAACCGCTTACCTGCTAAGCTAAATTCAAGTGATCACTAGGATAGGGGTCGGTGGCCGGCCACCGTGACAAACCCTTCTTCGGCGGCGATCCAGTGGCAAGCGCCACGCTACCTCACGCAGACCAGGCCCCAGCCCGGCCCCGTCCGATGCTATCAGTGGAACCCGTCGTACCTTGGGCGGGAATCATTAATCGTAGTGGATAACCGGTTGCAGCATTATCAAACGTCCAACTCCAAGTACGGAGGTAGCTGCGGGCGGGAGAGGCGGCCGGGACGCGTACCGGCCAGCACAACAAACCGTTCCGGAGGCCCGGAAGGTGTGCTGGCTCAGGCGGCGTAACCCGTTTTAGAGCCAAAGCACGACCGCCTGCTCAGGCGTGTGGATGTCACCGCACGGCGCAGTCCTAAGTTAGGCGGGTACGACCCCAGCCCCGCGGCACCATCTGCAGGAACTGGGACGGCGGCACCGCGCGGTAGTGGCAACAAGCTGCCAGCCGGTGCCGGACAGGTGCGGGACCTGGTTTTGGCCCCAGCGCGGCGCTGCAGCGTCGTGGTGGGACAGGAGCCTGGCCACCCAACGCCTTGTAGACCCCCACTTGACCACAATGCCCAGATCCGCCGCCGGGGTACTTCCCGCCGGCGGATTTGGTGCGTCCTTTTGGTTCAAGCCGCTCACGGCAACAAAAAAAACGCCTGCAAGCAGGCGTTTTTCGCTGTGGTTACTTGGTGCCGAAGAGCCGGTCGCCGGCATCGCCCAGGCCCGGGAAGATGTAGCCGGTGTCAGTCAGGTGATCGTCAAGCGCAGCGGCGTAGATGTCAACGTCCGGATGCGCATCCTGGACGGCCTTGACCCCTTCCGGCGCGGCAACCAGCACCACGAGGCGCATGGACTTGGCACCGCGCTTTTTGAGCGCTTCGATGGCCATGTTTGCACTCCCACCGGTGGCGAGCATCGGGTCGACGATGAACAAGTCGCGCTGGTCGATGTCGGCCGGCATCTTCACGAAGTATTCGTGCGGCAAAAGCGTCTCTTCATCGCGGTACATCCCGATGTGGCCGACCTTGGCCGCGGGAATCAGGCGCAGCACGCCGTCGACCATGCCCAACCCGGCACGCAGAATCGGCACGACGGCCAGCTTCTTGCCGGCAAGCTGCTTTTGCGTCGTCTTCCCCATCGGCGTCTCGATTTCAACATCTTCAAGCGGCAGGTCGCGGGTGATCTCGTACACCATCAGCTCGGCGATCTCGTTGGCGATCTCGCGGAACTCCTTGGTGCCGGCGTTCTTGTCGCGAATCAGCGTCAGCTTGTGTTGAATCAGCGGGTGGTTCAAAACCGTAAATTTGCCCATGTGCAAATGGTCCTCCTTTATTTATGGCAAACGCCAAGTTCCATCTGGGAACTTGGCGTTATTGGCATTTCTGCCCAAAACCTTGTCTATGATACAGGATGACGGCCGGTCAGCGCAAGTACTGATTGGCGAATCTGGGCCAAAACTTCGGGATTTTCACGATTTTGGAGGGTGCGGGAGATCAGGTGGGCGACTTCCTTGCAGTCAGCCGGCGTGAAGCCGCGGGTAGTGATGGCCGCGGTGCCGACGCGAATGCCGGAGGTCTTGAACGGGCCGTTGAGCTCGCCTGGAATCTGGTTTTTGTTGGTGGTGATCATCACCGAATCCAGCAGGTCCTGCACCTCGCGGCCGACGACGCCGTAGCCGGTGACGTCCAAGAGCACCATGTGGTTGTCGGAGCCGCCGGAAATCATCTTGAGGTGCGGATCTTCCGCAAAGCCGGTACACATCGCCTGCATGTTGGCGACAATTTGCTTGGCGTAGTCCGCAAACTCGGGCTTGAGGGCCTCGCCCAGCGCGACGGCCTTGGCCGCGATCACGTGGTCGAGCGGCCCACCTTGAATGCCGGGGAACAGGGCCGAGTTGATCGCCTTGCCGTACTGCTTCTTGGCCAAAATCATGCCACCGCGGGGACCGCGCAGCGTTTTGTGCGTCGTGGTCGTGACCACATCGGCGTATGGCACCGGGCTCATGTGGACGCCCCCTGCCACCAGCCCGGCGATGTGGGCCATGTCGACCATCAGGTAGGCGCCGACGCGGTCGGCGATGTCGCGGAACCTGGCAAAGTCGATTTCGCGGCTGTAGGCCGACGCCCCGGCGACGATCAGCCGCGGGTGAACCGCCTCGGCCTGCGCCTCAATCGCGTCGTAATCCAGCCGGCCGGTCGCCGGATCCAAGGCGTAGTGGTAGAAGTGGTACTCCTGGCCGGAAAAGTTCACGGCCGCGCCGTGGGTCAGGTGCCCGCCGTCGGTCAGATCCATCGCCAAGACCTTGTCACCGTCTTCCAAAAACGCGCGGTAAACCGCCATGTTGGCCTGCGACCCCGAGTGCGGCTGGACGTTGACGTACTCGGCCCCAAACAGGGTCTTGGCCCGGTCAATCGCCAGTTGCTCAATCTGGTCGATGTAGGTGTTGCCACCGTAGTAGCGGTGGCCCGGGTAGCCTTCGGAGTACTTGTTGGTGAGCACACTGCCTTGCGCCGCCCGCACCGCCGGGCTCACGATGTTTTCTGACGCGATCAATTCAATGTTTTGCTGCTGGCGTTCCTCTTCTTGCCGGATTGCGGTGAACACTTCCGGATCGATCTTCAAAAAATCCATGTGCGACACTCCCTTCGAATTGCCTTAAGTATAGCAAAGGGTTCAGTTCCCGTCGCGTTGGAAGTGCGTATTGCCAGCGGATTTTAACAGCCGGTTCATGTAAGCGGCGCCAAGGCCATCTTGGGCGAAGGCCTCCGCGAGAATCAGCTTGATGGTGGGATGCAGGTCAAACCAGCGCAGCCCGGCAAACAAGTTGTGGGTGGCGCTTTGAACGTCTTCGCCCAGGCTGTAACTCGGCACGGCGGCCGGCACCTGCGTCAGCAAGTCGTCGGTGGCCATCACACCGAAGGGCTGTCCTTGGGCCTTGGCCCACGCCAAGGCCGCCTGCAGGTCGGCCGGGTGGTCCAAAACCACCACCTGGGCGCTTGGCGCGTAGTGCTTGTACTTCATCCCCGGGGCCTTGGGGGTTTCCTTGGCCCCGACTTTGTGGTGGTCGGTCGCCACTTCGCCGATGATCGGGGCCAGCATGTCCGGGGTCACCTCGCCAGGCCGCAGGATCGCCGGCGGCTGAACCGTCATGTCGATCACCGTCGACTCCACCCCCACGCTGGTCGGCCCGTCGTCGAGAATGCCGGCGATGGCGCCGTCAAAGTCGTGCAGCACATGTGCCACCCGGGTCCCGGAAGGCTTGCCCGACAGATTGGCGGAAGGCCCGACAATCGGCCGGCCGGCCAGCGTGATCATCTGCCGCGTCAACGCGTTTTGCGGCATCCGAAAGGCCGCGGTCTGCAGGCCGCCGGTCACCACCATCGACAGGGCGTTAGGCCGAATGTTCAAGATGATGGTCAACGGCCCGGGCCAAAACGCGTCCATCAGCCGCTTGGCTTCAGGCGTGATGGTCGCATACTGCGCGACCATCTCGGGACCGGCCACCGTCACAATCAGCGGGTTGTCCGCCGGCCGGTGCTTGGCCGCGTAGACCTTCAGCGCCGCCGTCGGGCTGGTGGCGTCGGCCCCGAGCCCGTAGACGGTTTCGGTGGGAAAGGCCACGACTTCCCCTGCCTTGATCAGTGCCGCGGCCTCGGCCACGGTATCCTTATCAAACACTTGTGTTTCCATTGTCTCTCTCCTTATCGCTGGTTTCGTCAAGCCCGGTCAGGCGAACCATGCGGTCCCACCCGGCGAGGTCCTGGCGAAACGTGACCTGGGCCTCGGGCAGCGCCTGGCCGAACAACGCGGCCAGGGCCTTTTTTTGGTGGTAGCCGAACTCGAGGTAAACCGCACCGCCTGGGTTCAGGTGAGCCGCAACGTCCTGCGCGAACCGGGCAAACAGCGCCAGGCCCGAGTCTTCGGCAAACAGCGCCAGGTGCGGCTCGTAGGCCAGGGTGCTTTGATCCATCACCCCGACCTCCGCCGGGCTGATGTACGGCAGGTTGGCCACGATGAAGTCATAGCGCCCCAGACTGGCAAACAGGTCGCTTTGAACGAAGCGAACGGACCGGTCGAGCCGTTGGGCGTTGTGCTGCGCCACTTCAAGGGCGGCCGTCGACACGTCGCTCAGGGTCATCGTCGCCTTCAGCTGCTTGGCCAGGGTCAGCCCGATGGCGCCGCTGCCGGTGCCCAAATCTAGCCCGGTGGCCGCTTCCTGCTGCTCGCTTGCGGCCCAGGCCACCAACTCCTCGGTTTCAAAGCGCGGAATCAACACCGCCGGCGTGACGGCAAACAGGTCGCCGTAAAACGGGGCCAGCCCGACGATGTACTGCGCCGGCTCGTGGCGCAAAAGCCGCGCCAGGTCCTGGTCGAACTGGGCGGCCAGGGTCTCGGGCATCGCGTCGCGGCCGTGCAGGCGCAGGCCGCTTGGCGTGAAGTTACCGCGCAGCTCCAGCACGTACCGGGCCCCATCCGGGTCAATTCCCGCCTGGGTGAGCAAAGAAGACGCCCCGCGGAGCGCCTCATCGTAAGTCTTAGTCATTGATCGATTCCAGCTTGGCGGTTTGGTCCTGCACAATCAAGGCCGCAATGATGTCATCGAGCTCGCCGTTCATGATGCGGTCCAGCTTGTTGAGCGTCAGGCCGATGCGGTGGTCGGTCACCCGGTTTTGCGGGTAGTTGTAGGTGCGAATGCGCTCCGAGCGGTCGCCCGAGCCGATGGCGGTCTTGCGCTGCTCGGCGTATTCGGAGGCGTTTTGGCTTTCGTAGAAGTCGTAGACCCGGGCCCGCAGAATCTGCATCGCCTTTTCGCGGTTTTGCTGCTGGGAGCGCTGATCTTGCATGGTCACGACAATCCCAGTCGGCAGATGGGTCATCCGCACCGCCGAGCTGGTCTTGTTAATGTGCTGGCCACCGGCACCGCTGGAGCGGTAGACGTCGGTGCGAATGTCCTTGGGGTCAATTTCGAGGTCGACCTCATCGTACTCGGGCATCACGCCGACGGTGGCGGTGCTGGTGTGAACCCGGCCGGCGGATTCGGTCACCGGCACCCGCTGGACGCGGTGAGCGCCGTTTTCGTACTTGAGCTTGGAGTAAACGGAGTCGCCCTGAATGAGGACGGAGACTTCCTTGTAGCCGCCGACTTCGGTGGGGTTCTCGTCGATGATCTCGGTGGTCCAACCCTGCTTTTCGGCGTACTTCATGTACATGCTCAACAGATCGGCGGCAAACAGGCTGGCCTCGTCGCCGCCGGCCGCGCCGCGAATCTCCATGATGATGTTCTTGTCGTCGTTGGGGTCCTTCGGGAGCATCAAGATCTTGATTCGGTCTTCCAGCTGGCCGACTTGCGGCCGCAGTTCGGCCAAGTCTTCTTTGGCCAGCTCTTCCATGTCCGGATCGTGGCTTTCGCGCAGCATTTCGTCGGCCTCGTCGATGTCCGACTTCACCTGCTTGTACTGGCGATACGCGGCAACGACCTCCCGCATGCTGCCTTCTTCCTTAGAGAGTGCCAGGTAGCGCTTCGTGTCTGCCAGCACCTCGGGGTCGGACATCAGCTCCTGCAGCTCGTCGTAGCGATCCAGCAGCCCGTCTAATTGTTCGAAAATCTTGTCCATGGCTCCTCCTTATTTGGTCGGTTGCTCGCCCAGCAGGTCCGCGGGCGGGAAGTAGTAGTGGTGGCGGCACACCGGGAAGTAGGCCTCGTTGCCACCGATTTGAATTTGCTCGCCGGCGTATACCGGGTGATGATCGTGGACGCGCAGGTTCATGATCGCCTTTTTGGCGCAGAACCAGCAGATGGTCTTCATTTCCTCGATTTTGTCGGCGTAGAGCAGCAGGTACTTGGAGCCTTCGAACAGCTCGTTGCGAAAGTCGTTCTTCAGCCCAAAGGCCATCACCGGAATGTGCAGCTCATCGACCACCTGGGCGCATTCGAACACGTGGTGCTTTTGCAAGAACTGTGCCTCGTCGATCAGCACACAGGCGGCGTTGATGTTTTGGGCCTTCACCAGCTCAAAAACGTTGGTGGTCGCGTCGATCGGATGTGCTTGGCGGCTCAAGCCGATGCGCGAGGCCACCACCCCCACCCCGGAGCGGTCGTCCAACGCAGAGGTCAAGATGATCACCTGCTTGTTTTGCTCCTCGTAGTTGTGGGCCACCTTCAAAATCTCGATCGACTTGCCCGAGTTCATCGCGCCGTACCGGAAAAACAGCTGCGCCATCCTGCACACTCCTTTTTATGAAAATACCCTTCCCAGTATAACGAATCACCGGCGCAATTGACACCGGCGGCCGCGATTTTTTCGCCGACCGCCGCGGCCTTGTGTGTTATCATTAACCAGATAGTGTGACAGAAAGGCGCGTTGAACAATGAAAATCACCGTAAGGGCTCGCTTGGCGATTGCGCTGGGCCGGCTCAGTTACTGGTACCTCCACAAATTCCGCGGCGGCGGCAGCTCGTTTCCGGGCAAGCTGGCGCTGCGCATCGACCCCAACGTCATGGACGCCTTGGGGCAGGACCGCGACGTGATCATCGTCACCGGCACCAACGGCAAGACGCTGACCACCAACCTGATTGTCAAGGTGCTGCGCCAAAAGTACCAAGACGTCTTGACCAACCCCACCGGCTCCAACATGGTCCAGGGCATCACCACCGCCTTTTTCGCCCATCAGCCGGTGGCCGGCGCCAAGCGGCCGCTGGCGGTGCTTGAGGTCGACGAGGCCAACGTGGCCCCGGTCGCCCGGGCCTTGCACCCCAAGGCCTTCGTGATGACCAACATCTTTCGTGACCAAATGGACCGCTACGGCGAATTCTACACCACCTACGAGAAGATTCTGGCCGGTGTCCGGGCCAATCCCACCGCGACGGTGATGGCCAACGGCGACGCGCCGATTTTCTCCTCGCGCGAGCTGCAAAACCCGCTGCGCTACTTCGGCTTTGACCTTGGCCAAGACGACAACGCCGACACGGTGGCCCCGCCGAACACCGACGGCGTCTTGTGCCCGGTGTGCGAGCACATCCTGCACTACCATGCGTTGACCTACGCCAACCTCGGCGACTTCTTTTGCCCCAACTGCGGCTTCAAGCGGCCGGTGCTCGCCCACACGGTGACCGCGATCACCGAGCAGACCCCGACCAGCTCGGCCTTTGCCATCGATGGGCACCCCTACCAGCTGGCCATCGGCGGCACGTATAACATCTACAACGCCTTGGCCGCCTACGCGGTCGGCGCCGAATTCGGCATCACCCCGACGCAAGTCACCCAGGCCTTCAGCTACGACGAGCAGGTCTTCGGCCGCCAGGAGGAAATCGCGATTGGCGAAAAGCAGATCACGCTGATTCTGGTCAAAAACCCGGTCGGCCTCAACGAGGTGCTGGACATGATCCAGCGCCAGCCCGAGCCGTTCGGCTTTGCCATGCTGCTCAACGCCAACTACGCCGACGGCACCGACACCAGCTGGATATGGGACGGCAACTTCGAGCAGCTGGTTCAAAGCGGTCAGGCCACGACCTACTTGGTCGGTGGCGAGCGGGAAAAAGACGTCGCCTTCCGCATGCAAGTCGCAGGCGTCCCCCAAAGCGAGCTGATTGAGCGGCCGAGCCTGGACGACGTGATCACCGCCGTGGCCGGCTTCAAAGAAGACAAGGTCTACGTGCTGGCCACCTACACCGCCGTACTGCAGCTGCGTCAAAAACTCAGCGCGGCCGGCTACATCAAGGCCGGCTTTTAACCCAAGGAGGTCACGATGAAGCAGACTAAGTCCAACTGGGGCTGCGGCGCCTTAATCGTCGCCGCCATTGCCATCAGCCTGCTGGTCACCTACTGGTACGTGTTCGTCGCCTTGGCGGTGCTGGGCGCGGCCGTCTGGTATTACGTGTACCAAAAGCAGGCCAAGGCCAAAGCGGCGGCAGCCGAAGAAGCCCGACAGGCGGCGGCGACCGCCAAGCGTGAGGCGGCGGAGCAGACCAAGGTTGAGCAGATTCGCCGCTTCAAGGCACTGCTGGACGACGGCGCCATCACCCAAGCCGAATACGACCAGCAAAAAGCCCGGATTCTGGGCGACGGTCAAGACCCGCTGGACTTTTAGCCACCGTCATCTCGCCATCCCCAAACAGGCCCTGCATCGAAACGATGCAGGGCCTGTTTGTGTCGCAGTTCAGATTTAGGTGGCAACATTGTGGCACAGCAAGCTCCGCTGGAACCGCTTAGCCGCGTCACGTCGGCCTCAGCCGACGCTGCCTTCCATCTCCATGCCGATCAGGCGGTTGAGCTCCACCGCGTATTCCATCGGCAGTTCCTTGGTGAACGGCTCGACGAAGCCCATGATAATCATCTCAGTGGCCTTGGCTTCGGGAATGCCGCGACTTTCCAGGTAGTACAGCTGGGCCTCCGAGACCTTGGACACCTTGGCCTCGTGCTCCATCGCTACCGTCGGGTTGTGAATCTCGTTGTACGGAATCGTGTCGGACTTGCTTTGCTCATCCATCAGAATCGTGTCGCACTCAACGTGGCAAAAGGCGTTGTCGGCCTTGTCCGTGAACCGCACGGTGCCGCGGTAATCGACACGACCCCCGTCTTTGGCGATGGATTTGGAGACAATCGAGCTTGAGGTGTTCGGTGCGTTGTGAATCATTCGCGCCCCGTTGTCTTGGTCGACGCCGGCGCCGGCGACGGCGATGGACAGCATCGTGCCGTGGGCCCCCGCCCCATCTAGGTAGACGCTGGGGTACTTCATCGTGGTTTTAGAGCCGAGGTTGCCGTCGACCCACTCCATGGTCGCGTTTTGAAGCGCCTGGGCCCGTTTGGTTTCAAGGCTGTAGACGTTTTTGGACCAGTTTTGGATGGTGGTGTAGCGGCAGTAAGCGTCGTCTTGGACGAAGACCTCGACCACCGCGGCGTGAAGCGAATCGCTGGAGTAGCTCGGGGCCGTGCAACCCTCGACGTAATTAATATGAGCCCCGGGGCCGACGATGATCAGGGTGCGTTCGAACTGCCCGGTGTTTTCCGCGTTGATCCGGAAGTACGACTGAATCGGCACGTCGGTTTGAACGCCGGCCGGGACGTAGATGAAGCTGCCCCCGGACCAGACCGCCGAGTTCAAGGCGGCGAACTTGTTGTCGTTGGGATGAACCAAGGTGCCGAAGTACTGCTTGACGAGGTCCGGATGCTCCTTCAGCGCCGAATCCATGTCCATGAAAATGATGCCGAGCTTGTCGAACTCGTCTTTCATGTTGTGGTACACGACCTCGGATTCGTACTGCGCCGAGGCGCCGGCCAGGTACTTGCGCTCGGCCTGTGGCACCCCGAGGCGGTCGAACGTGTTTTTGATGTCGTCCGGCACATCCGCCCAGTCGCGGTAGGTGCGATCCGTCGCCTTTTGGAAGTAGCGCATGTTGGCCAGGTCCAGGCCGGACAGGTCGGGGCCAAACGCCGGATCCGTCATCCGCAGGTAGGTGTGATAGGCCTTGAGCCGATAATCCAGCATCCACTGCGGCTCGTGCTTCTCCTTGGAAATCGCGCGAACGGTGTCTTCGGTCAGGCCGCGGCCGGTGGTGAACACCGGCGCGATGTCGTCCTTGAAGTCGGCCGGGTTGCTTTCCGGCAGAAAATCGACGGCCGCCGCCACCTGCTCGTTGTTCTTGGTGTTTTTGGTCTCAGTCATGTTCCGCTCCTTTCGTCAGCGCCTGGGCCGCGGCCTTCCAGGCCAGGGTCGCACATTTGACCCGGGCCGGGAATTGGTGAACGCCCTTGAGAATGGCCGCATCGCCCAGCGCCGCCTCGTCTTTGACCTGCCCGTCGATCACTAGGTCGGAGAAGGTCGCCACCAGGTTCAGCACATGCTGCGGCGTCTGGCCGATGATGCGGTCGGTCATCAGGCTGCCTGAGGCCTGTGAAATCGTGCAGCCGCTGCCGGAGAAGGCTGCGTCCTTGATCACGCCATCCTTCACCTCGAGCGCCAGCGTCAAGACATCGCCGCAGCTTGGGTTGCGGACCGTCACCTGGTGGGTCGGCGCCGCCAACGTCCCGTGGTGGCGCGGGTGATACGCCTCGTCCAGAATCACCTGGCGATAGAGCTGATCGAGTTTAGTCAGTGCCAAGAAAATACCCCCTTGCCGCGGCGACGGCGGCGGCCAGCCGGTCGCAGTCGTCGGCCGTGTTGTAAAGCCCGAAGCTGGCGCGAACCGTCGCCGGCACCCCAAGCCGCGCCATCAGTGGCTGGGCACAGTGGTGACCGGCCCGAACGGCAATCTGCTGCTCATCCAAAAACGTCGCCAGATCGTGCGGATGCACCCCGGCCAGGTTGAACGACACGATGCCCAGGCTGTTGGCCGAGCCGTACACGGTCACCCCTGGCGTCGCCGAAAGCCCCGCTCGCAGTCGCCGCACCAGCCGGTCCTCCCTGGCGCGAACCGTTGACCAGTCCTGCGCCTGCAGGAACTCGATGGCCGCGGCCAACCCGAAGGCGCCGGCGATGTTGGGCGTTCCCGCCTCGAACTTCAGCGGCACCTCCGCCCAGGTGGATTGCGCGTCGGTGACCGAGTCGATCATCTCACCGCCGAACTGCACCGGTGGCATCCGCTCGAGCAGCGCCTGCCGGCCGTACAACGCGCCGATGCCGGTCGGCCCGTAAATTTTGTGACCGGAAAAGGCGAAGAAGTCCGCCCCCATCGCCTGCACATCGACCGGCATGTGCGGGGCGCTTTGGGCCCCATCGACGACGACAAAGCCCCCATTAGCGTGAACCGCATCGGCCAGCTGCCGCACCGGCACCAGGCCACCGGCGACGTTGGTCACTTGGGCGACGGCCAAAATCTTGGTCTTAGGCGTGATCAACTTGGCCAGCGCCTGTGGATCGGTTTCGCCAAGCGGCGTCACCGGCGCGACGACGAACCGGGCCCCGGTTGTGGCCGCAAGCTGCTGCCAGGGAATGAAGTTGCTGTGGTGCTCGGCGGCGCTGACCAAAATCTCGTCGCCTTCACGCACCACCAGCGGTCCGAAGCTTGACGCCACCAGGTTCAAGGACTCGGTGGTGCCGCGCGTGAACACGATTTCTGACGCCTGATTCGCGTTCAGGAACCGGGCGACTTGCCCCCTTGCCGCCTCGTAGCCCTCGGTAGTGTTGTAGGCCAGCTGGTACAGGCCGCGGTGAACGTTGGCATTGGCGTCCACGTAGTAATCGTTCAACGCATCCAGCACGGCCTGTGGCTTCTGGCTGGTCGCCGCCGAGTCCAGGTAAACTAGGTCGGGGTGGCGCTTGAAAAATGGAAATTGTTCACGCATCTGCATTCACCAGCGTTTCATCGATTGTGTCAAACAGCGTCTGCTTCAGCTGTGGATCCTTGATTTCGGCCAGACCGGCCTCCAGGAATCCGCGAATCACCAGGCGCGAGGCCAAGGCTTTGCTCAGGCCGCGACTCATCAGGTAGTACAGCTGGGCCTGGTCGATGCGCGTCACGCTGGCGGCGTGGCCGGCGGTGACGTCGTTTTCGTCGATCAGGAGAATTGGGTTGGCGTCACCCCTGGCCTCTTGCGCCAGCATCAGCACCCGGTTTTCCTGCTGGTTATCGGCGCCTTGGGCCCCTTGCACGATGTGGCCGATGCCGTTGAAAATCAGGTGGGCGGCACCGGTGATGACGCCGCGTTGATTGATGTGGCCACCGGTTTTGCGGCCGTAGTTGGTCATGCGCGTGGTGTAGCCCAGGTGCTGACTGCCGCTGGCCAAAACGCCGACGTTAACCGTCGCCCGGGCGCCTTCGCCGACCAGGTCACAGGTGATGAGGCTGGCGCCTGAGTTGTGGGAGAAACCGGCGACCGTCCAGTTCAGGCTGGCACCGGCGGCAAGCGTCGCCTTGCGCAACGCAACGGCCGACTCGGCCGCCAGCGCGTCGTAGGTCAGCCAGTTGACCGTCGCGTCCTCACCGACTTCAAGCCACACCCCGATCGCCAGGTGCTCGCCGCGACCCTGCCACGAATCCTGCAGCGTCACCGTGGCCCCGGGCGCGACCACCACATGCACCAGGCCGCTGCCCTCGGCCGGGCCTTGGATGAACACGGGCTCGCCTTGGTAGCCGGCCGGCACCGTCAGCGTGACGCCGGTTTGACCGGCGCCTTGCAGCCAGTCCTCCAGACCGTCTTGCGGCGCCACCTGCAGGCCGAACGTTCGCGTGACCGCCGCGTCGGCGGTCACACCAACCGGCACCGCCGCGGCCGGCGCCTTCTTCAGGGCCCGAGCCAGCGCAATTTTAGGGGTGCTGGGCAGCTCACGCATCGGCTTCACCCGCCTTCAGGTGTGTGTAACCGGTTTTTTCAAGCGACTTGGCCAGCTCGGCACCGCCGGTTTCGATGATCTCGCCGTCTTTCATGACATGCACGAAGTCGGGCACGATGTAATCGAGCAACCGCTGGTAGTGCGTGATGATCAGGCTACCGAATTCCGGCCCCCGTTGGGCGTTGACGCCCTTGGCCACGATGCGCAAGGCGTCGATGTCAAGCCCGGAGTCGATTTCGTCAAGCAGCGCAAACTTGGGCTTAATCATCATCAGCTGCAAGATTTCGTTGCGCTTTTTTTCGCCACCGGAAAAACCCTGGTTCAAGTAGCGGTCGGCCATGTCCTCCGGCATCTCAAGCGTCGTCATGGTCTGGTCCAGTTCCTTGAGAAAGTTCATGATCGAAATCGGGTCATCCTGCGACCGCCTGGCGTTGACCGCGGCGCGAATGAACTCGGCGTTGGTGACCCCGGCGATTTCGGCGGGATACTGCATCCCCAAAAACAGCCCGGCCCGGGCCCGGACATCCACGCCTTGGTCCAGCAGGCTTTGGCCGTCGAGCAAAATGTCGCCTTCGGTCACCTGGTAGCGCGGGTTGCCCATGATGGTCTCGGCCATCGTCGACTTACCGTTGCCGTTGGGCCCCATCAGCGCGTGAATTTCCCCGGTGCGGATGGTGAGGTTGACGCCGCGCAGAATTTCCGGGTGTTCGGGCTCGTCTTTGACTTTGACATGCAGGTTCTTGATTTCTAGTGTGCTCACAGTGTCGCCTCCAGTTGATTTTCGTCTCCATTGTACGTCATTCAAGCCGTCAAAACAAACGCTTTCACGAACAGCTGATTGCCCATTTCAGGCGCATTTGCGCTTTTTATAGCACAGTTGCCCGGCGTACCTTACTACAGAAGACTTGCGATGCTCCTATTATAGCAGTGTGAGTGAGTCCTTACTGCATTTATTGCGTTTGGCGTGACCGAATCCGTCGCCTGGGCTATGATAGCCTGAGGAGGTGGACCAGATGGAACTGCTGATTGTCGAAGATTCCCAGCCGCTGGCGGCCAGCTACGCCACGTACTTGGCCCCGGTGGCCCGGGTCACCTGCGTGTGTACCCTAGCCGCCGCCAGCGCCGCGGTCACCGCCCGGCCACCGGACGCCGTGATTTTGGACCTCGCGTTGCCGGACGGCGACGGCTTGGCCTGGCTCACCCAGTGGCGACCGCTTTTGGCCGCCAAGGTGCTGGTGCTGACCGCCAACGATGCGGAGCAGGCCGAGCTGACCGGGCTTGCGCTGGCCGAAGACTACGTGGTCAAGCCGGTCAGCCTGCGCGTGTTGGCCGCCCGGCTGGCCAAGCTGGTGCCGCCAACCGCCCTGACGCTGGGCGACATGACCGTTAACTTGAGCCGCGCCGAGCTGTCGCGCGACGGTCAGGTCATCGCCTTGTCGGCCACCGAGTGGCGTCTGGTGGCGTATTTTGCCCAAAACCAGGGGCAGCTGCTGACTCGGGCCCAGCTGCTGGCGGTGATTTGGGATGCCCGCGACCAGGTGGTGTCGGACAACACACTGACCGTGACCGTCAAGCGCCTGCGGGAGAAGTTGGAGGCGGATCCGGCTCACCCGGCCCTGATTCGCACGATCCGAGGAATGGGGTATTTCATTGAGACTTAATGCCTTCTCACGCCCGGAGGCCCGGGCCATCGCGTGGCTGGGGCTGGGGCTTAGCGGCCTCACCGCCGGCGGTTTCGGCGTCGCCGCGGCGCTGGCCCCGGCGGCGCGGCTGCCGCTTTTGGCCTTGGGCGCAATCGCCGTCGCGGCGATTGCCTGGGCCTGCAACCGCTGGCTGCGCCATGTGCTGGCGGCGCTTGACGCGATCGCCACGCAGCTTCACCAGGCCGCTCGCGGTGAGGTGAGCTACCCGCTGACGCAAAACGACGAGGGCCTGTTCTCGGCGCTTCACAACGACTTGTACCACTACGTTCGCCAAAATTCGGCGGCCAAGGCCGCCCTGGCCCAGGACCGGGCCCAGCTCGCCGTGGCGATTCAAGACATCGCCCACCAACTGCGAACCCCGATCGCCACGCAGGCCAACCTGATTGAGCTGTTGGCCACCGCAGACACCGGCACCACGGCGGAGTTGGCCCAGCAAAACGCGCGGCTTCAGGCCCTGGTCGAACAACTGATTCTGCTGGCCCGAGTCGACACCCACACGCTGAGCCAAAACCGGCAAAGCGTCTCCCTAGATGCACTGCTGCGCCAGAGCCTGAACTTCCTGTTGCACCAAATCGCCGAGGCCAACCTGGAGGTCGTCTGGCAGGTGCCGGCCGCACTCACGATCGAGGTCAATCCGCGCCTGATGCAAGAGGCGTTCATCAACCTGCTGAAGAACGCGGCGGAACACGCCCCGGCCGGCAGCCGCCTGATTGTCGGCGCCACTAAGACACCGCTGAGTACCACGATCACCATCCAAAACTTCGGCGAGCCGCTGCCGGCCGCAGATCTGCCCCATGTCTTTGAGCGCTTCTACCGCGGCAGCCAAAGCGTCCCCAACAGCCTGGGCATTGGGCTGGCGATTGCGCATGGCGTCATTGCCGCCGCAGACGGGCGCGTGACGCTTGCGAACACGCACCCCGGCGTTTTGACCACCGTCACCCTTTTTCACTGACTGTCACCCGCCTGTCACTTGGGGTCGGTATCTTAAGCGTGGAGGTGTTCATCATGTCAATTTTAACCGCAACCGATCTGACCAAAACATACCCCGGTGAGGAACGCCCGGCGCTGCAAGACGTGTCTTTGCGCATCGAGGCCGGCGAATTCGTCGCCATTGTTGGCCCTAGTGGCTCCGGCAAGTCGACGCTCCTGCACATGCTCGGCGGCGTCGATCGGCCGACCACGGGCCACGTCGCGCTTTACGACACCGACCTCGGCGGCCTGAACGAAACCCAACTCGCGATTTTCCGCCGGCGCCAGGTGGGGCTGATTTACCAGTTTTACAACCTGATGCCGACACTGACGGTGGGTGAAAACATCACGCTGCCGGCCGAGCTGGACGGCAAGCACATCCCCGACTCGGAGCTGACCGAGATGCTGGCGGCCCTTGGGTTGACTGCCAAGGCCCACGCCCTGCCGAGTCAGCTGTCGGGCGGCCAGCAACAGCGCGTGGCGATTGGTCGGGCGCTGATTAACCAGCCGGCAATCGTGCTGGCCGACGAACCGACCGGCAACCTCGACCAGCGTAACTCGCAGGAAATTATGGACCTGCTGCACTACGCCAACATCAAGCAGGGGCAAACCGTGATTGTCATCACCCACGATCCGCAGATTGCCGCCCAGGCCCAGCGCGTTTTGACCATCGAGGACGGCCGGTTGACGGAGGCGCAGTCATGATCATTGCCAAAATCAGCTGGCAAAACCTGCGGCAGACGCCGGCTCGCACCCTACTGACCATTCTGGCCATGGGCGTCGCCGCCACGCTCGCCGTCGCCTCTTTAGTCGGCCTGCGCAGCGCCCAGCGCAGCCTGTTCAGCTACCAGCGCGATCAGACCCAGGCGCTGATCGGCTTCAGCGACCTGACCGAAAAGCAGCGCCGGTCCCTGACCGCCACCAACGAACTGGTTCACCAGCACCAGTTCGTCACCACCGGTACCGCGCGGCTGGGCAAAAACAAGCTACCGGCCGTCGTGGTCACCCCTGCGACCATGCGGCAGCTGGGCCCCGCCCTGCTGAGCAGCGGCCGTTTGCCGCGACGCGCAACAGAGGCGCTGTTGGCCGACAACTGGCTGGGCGGCCACGCGAAGCTTGGCGACTGGCTGACAATCAGACAAAACGGCCAACGCCGGCGGATTCGCGTGGTCGGCACGATGAGCCCTTACAATCGCAGTTACCTGACCACCGGCGGCTTGCTTCAACAGCAGTCCCGGTTGCCAGCGGGGCGTTACGGACTATTGGCCGACCTCACCGCCACCCAAAACGCCCGGGCTCGCGTGGCGGCCCTGGCAACCAAGGCCGGCGTGACGGCCTCACACTATCAGCTGAACGATGACGCCTTGGCGGTGATGGGTGAGGCCAACAAGCGGCAGACGCGCCTGATTATCATCGGCACGGTGGCCGGGGTTTTGGCCGTGATCAGTGTGGCGGCCTTGCTGCTCATCTACACCAGCATCAACTTGACGGTGCAGGCCTACCGCACCCGCTACGGCCTGCTGCGCTCGCTTGGCACCACGCCCAAGCAGCTGCGCCACATTGTGCTGAGCGAAGCACTGATGCTTTTGGCACCGGCCCTGCTGCTGGGCTTTGGCTTTGGCATCGGCGGCATGGCGGTGACCCTGGGCTGGCTGAACCGGCTGTTCGTCCACAGCGACTTCGCCTTTGCGCTGCACCTGACCGTCGACTGGCTGCCGCTCACCGTGGCCGCCGTCTTCATGGCCGCCGTGACCCTCATCGCCGCCGCCCGGCCGGCCTGGCGAGCCAGCCGCGTCTCCCCAATCGCGGCCATCCGTGCCCAGGCGGCCTCACCCAAGGTCTCCAAGCGCCGGTTGCGCCCCGGTTTTTGGCTACGTCACGTCGAGCAGCCGACGCTGCGGCTGGCCCTGCGCAACTACCGCCGCACCGACCGTAAGGCGACGATGATGGTCACTTTGGTGGTGACCGTCGCGTTGTTCGTCGGCCTGACCGGCTTCAGCGCCAACTTCCTGCGCGATTACGGCACCACCGACGGCGCCGACATCACGGCAACCACCGGTGGCAACCAGCTGCAGGCGATGAGTCGGACGCTTCAGGCCACCGGCGCCGTCGAGCAGCAGTTGGTCGCTCAGCACCTCGGCCTGGACGTCAAGCAGGGACCGCTGTTTTTGAAAGGCTTTGACCTGTCGATTTACGCAGTGGATGCAACCCTGGCTCGCCAACTCGGGCACCCCCTACCCCTGCTGGTGAACACCCGGGTGCAAACCGAGGACAGCAAGGGCCGCACCGTGATGACCCCCACCGTACCGGCCGGCTACCACCGACCGCTCACGCTGCGCGACCCGGTGTCGAAAAAAAGCGTGACCGTCTCGCCAACCATCGTGCCTCACCGCGCG
Source organism: Lacticaseibacillus parakribbianus (assembly GCF_025490915.1). GTDB lineage: Bacteria > Bacillota > Bacilli > Lactobacillales > Lactobacillaceae > Lacticaseibacillus > Lacticaseibacillus parakribbianus. The sequence continues at coordinate 326,311 of NZ_JANQBA010000001.1, forward strand.
AACACGCCCGAGGCGCTGGTGGTGGATTCCAACGGTGAAGTCGGCCTGTTCATCTCAAGGGCGCAGTTCAAACACTGGCAACAAAAGCTCGGGTTGAAGACAACCAATGTCACCACCGTCGCCGCCGTCAAGCTGCGCGACGCCAACACGCACAAACAGGTTGCCGCCGCCGTGAAGGCCCGCGTCAGCGGCGTCAACGTGATTGACGCCGTCGCGGCCGATCAAGAGTCCTACGCCATCACCACCATGATGCGGGTGTTGATGAGCGGCTTTGTCGCCCTGTTGGCGCTGGTCAGCCTCGCAACGATTGCCAATCACACCTTCGCCGATCTGATGGCCTCGCGCCAAAGTCTCGCGATGATGCAGTCAATCGGCACGACGCCGGGCCAGCTGACCGCGGTCAAGAGCCTGGAGTACGCCTTTTTGATGGGCCAGGGACTGCTCTACGGTGGCACGTTGGGCGCCGGAGTCAGCTACGGCCTGTGCATGCTGCTGTGGCAAGGCACCCCGGATCACCCCGGCTACCTGTGGCCGACCTTCGGCCTGGCCACGGCGGCAATCACCATCGGCCTAATCTGGCTGGCCTTCGTCTGGGCGACTCGGCGACTGCTGACGCACCAAGACATCGACGCCTTGATTCGCCGTGCGTGAACAAATGCCTCGCACCACCGCAACTGCGGTGACGCGAGGCATTTTGCCGTCGCTAGATTTTTTGTTCAACGTCATCGATGGTCACAATCAGCAGCCGCGTCAGCCACGGGAACTGCGCCTTCTTGGCGTCAAAGGCCGGACCCGAGGCGACGAAGCGGCCCCGCCCATGGACGTGAAACCCGGCGCCGGGGCCGACCGTTCCGGTGACGGCCTTGCTGCCAAAGGTCAGGGTGACGCGGTTGTCCGTTGGAAAATCGGCCTCGATGCTGTGCATGCCGGCCGCCGGAATCCATAACTCGCCGTCTTGCAGCGTCACGTATGACATCCATGTATTCACCACATGGGCCGGGGCTGCATTAACCGTAATGATTGTGACCGGCCCCTCATGTTTTAACACATCAAGAAAAGTCTGATTCATTTTCCCGCTCCTTTCGCAATCCGCAGGCTCATTCCTGCACGATTCGCTAAGTGCAGTATACGCCGCCACCACAGGCAACGGCACATCCCAATCTATCTTCTTTGTATCATTAAGCATCCATGTCCTGTACTAGCGACGGGGCAGGCAGCAATCCATCGGCTGGGCCCGACGCGTCGCCTGCTCATCAGGAGCAGCCACCCGGTCTTGAGCATGCCGAACGCAGCGGAAGCCGAGATTTGACGCTGAGGACTGCCCCGCCTCGCCGTTGCGAGCACTCAGCCGGTATCGTTTGCAGTACGACTCGTGGCAGAGGAATGACCCCCCGCGGGTGGCGAAGACCTGGTCCGGCGCCAGGTGATCCATCGACGCAAAATCCTTGGCCGAAAGCATCGCCAGGCTCGTCAGCGGGATGCGTGCCGGATTGAGGCACCATTCCCAAACGTTGCCGATCGGCTGGTAAAGGCCGTAGCCGTTGGGCTCAAAACTGCGAACCGGTGCGGTCCCGACGAAGCCATCCGCGGCGCTGTTCGTGTTGGGAAAGTCCCCCTGGAAGGTGTTGCAGTGAAACTGGTCCCCCGCGGTCAAGGAATCCCCCCAGTACCAGTGGTCGTTCGTGCTGCCGCCGCGAGCCGCCACCTCCCACTCAACCTCGGTCGGCAATGTCGCCTGAGCCCAGCGGCAGTAGGCCAGCGCGTCATCGCGCGAGACGTGAACGACCGGGTGATCGCCTAGCTGTGACACATCCGAGTCGGGGCCGAAGGGATGGGCCCAATCCGCGCCGGCCACCGCGAACCACCATGGCATCCCCGGCACCGGGCGACTGGCCGTCAAGGTCTCGGGGCTGGCCAGCAGGTGGAACACGAAACTGTCACCGAAGCGTTCCGCGTCCGTCTTGTAGCCCGTGGCGGCGACGAAGGCGGCGAATTCGGTGTTGGTCACCGTCGTTGCGCCGATTTCAAAGTCTGGAACGGTCACCGTGACCTTGGGTGTCTCGTTGTCCTGAAAAAAGCCCTTGGTCCGGTCGTTAGTGCCGATCTGATACGTACCGCCTGGAATCTTAATCATGTGTGCCTCCTCAAAGTAATGGCAATGCCAGTCTTGAATGCGTTCCCATTCTAACACAGTTTGACCGTTCTGTGCTATTTTGTACGACAAGCCAACGCGGCGCGGCGCGGTAAAAAAATTGACGGCAAGCGTTTTTTTATCACACAACGATTGCGGTAACGGCGGGTTTGCCGTATCATCTAAAATGTTATAATGTCATTATTTTGAAAATTCGGTCCCACGAAAGGAAGTCATTCTATGAAAACATGTCCACAATGCGGCGCCCAACAAGAGGAAAGCGCCAAGTTCTGCACTAACTGCGGCTTTAACTTTGCACAGGCCGCCCAGCAGCCGGCCGAACCCACACCGGTTCAGGCCCAACCGGAGCAGGCTCAACCAGAGCAGGCTCAACCGCAACAGCCGACCCCGCAGCCAACCCCTGCCCCACAGCCGGCCCAGCCGCAATCCGATTCGCTGGCCAACGCCAAGCAGGCCGGCCTCAACTACTGGAGCTGGCTGATTGCCAGCGTCAAGCGGCCGACCGCAAGCGACCTCACCGGTGGCCGGTACTACGGCCTGGTCTCCTTGCTGCTCATCGCCTTTTTCACCACCGTATCGATCGTTAAGCCGATGTTCTCGGCGGCCAACACGGTTAGCTCAGCGGCCAACATTTTCGGTGAAAACGTGTCCAGTGCCGTTTCCAGCACCGCCAACAGCGCAGTCTGGGGTGCGGGCTTTCGGCTGTTCATTCTGCTGGCCTGCGTTGACTTCGTGCTCTTTCTCGGCGCCTTTCTCGGTCGCCGCGCCATCACCGGTCAACCGAGCGACTTCTGGGGCTTGCTGACGCGCTACCAGCAGCGCGTGGGTATCAGCGTCTTTTTGAGCTTCGCCGCGGCCGTGCTCGGCCTCTTCGCCGGTGCCGCCACCATCACGGTGATTGCGCTGATTATCAGCCTGAACTTTGTCTTCCAAACCGTCGCCTTCTACCAGGTTGCCTTGGGTACCCCGCAAAAGGGTGGGATGGATCCCGTTTACACCCTGGTTTTGATCAACGTCGGCATGACGATTGTTAACCTGCTCATCATCACCGTGTTCGGCAGCTCGCTGGTCGACATGGTGCAGCACCTGTTCTAGGAGGATTCCATGACGCAATTGTTCTTTCTTCAAGCCGACACCGGGGCCGGTGCCGCCACTCAGTTTTGCCCCAACTGTGGCACCAAGGTCACGGCCAACGACCGCTTTTGCCCCAACTGCGGCTTCGATTTGACACCAAAAGTGGCCCCAAAGGCAGCCGCCGAGGCTGAGACGCCAAAGCCTACCCCGGCGCCACAACCCGCCGCACCAAAGCCGGCTAGCGAGCCGGCCGCGACCACCCCGAATCCGGTCCCACACCCGACCACGCCAACCACCCCGACCGCGACGCGCAGCCAGCAGGCCAAGCCGATGAGTCGCCAAGGCAAGATCAAGCTTGGCATCGGCATCGGCGTCGCCGTTGTGCTTTTGGGCGGCTACTTCGGCCTGAAAACCTACTACGCGCCGGCGCGGCAGGTCAGCCGCCTGATGACCACGGTCACCAGCGGCAGCAAGGCCAGCTTCGCCAAGGCGATGGCGACCACCGACCCGGGGTTGAATCTCAACCAGGCCACGGTCGGGCCGTTCGTCACCTACCTGCGAGCCGACAAGGAACGCCTGGCCAACTTCACCCGCACCCTGCAAAGTGGTGCCACCTCGCGTTACGGCGTGAAGCTCACCACGCGCGGCAAACACTGGCTGCTTTTCCCTAAGTACGTGCTGGCGGCGGACACGCCGACCTATGTCGAGCTGACATCCAGGCGCAAGGGCGTCACACTTTTGCAGGACGGCAAGCGCCTGGGCACCACCAGCGCCAGCAGCAAGTCGCTCAAGGCCGGCCCACTGCTGCCTGGTCAGTACCGCTTCTCGGCCACCGGCCAGGTTGCGGGCACCAAAACGACGGCCAAGCTGCTGGTCACTGTCGACAGCAACGGCGACCAAGCACCGGTGGCCTTTGACTTCAACACGGTGAAGTTGGACGTCTCCTCGGATCTTGAAGGCGGCCAAGTCACCGACACCAACGGCGACAAGCTCGGCACCATCAAGGACGGCACGGCCAAAATCGGGCCGGTGGTCTACGTCAAGGGGCTGAAGTTCTTCGTCACCAAGGCCTTCAAGTCCGGCACCGTCACCACCCAGAAGTACAATCCGGCGGATGAAGCCGACACCAGTACCAACATCAACGCAGAGGTAACGCTCAACAGCAGCGGTACCCTGGACGAGGACACCGCCGACAACATGGTCTACAACGTCTTGAGCGGGGTGCAAAGCCTGTCTTCGGCCAACGATTCAGACCTAGCCGACTACTTCACCGACACGTCCAACAACGCCTACAAGTTCTTCCACGACGTCGGCACCAGCTACGCCAAGCGCGACGATGTCTCGTACTCCGGCTTCGGCGGTCGCGCGGTTAAGGTGATCCGGACGGATGCCGACGAATGGGACGTGACCTTCGACATGACCTACACTGTCGATTACACCGATTCCGAAAAAGACGAGCGCGTTCAGACCTTCACCGGCGATTTGACCGTGAAGTCCGCCGGCAAGGACGACTACGGTGATCCGACCTACAAGATTACCGGCATGAAGACCACGACCAGCAAGGGCCAAACCGTGCCGGCCATGACCAAGGTTTACGATAACAACGCGAACACCGACGCCGACGGTCCCACCGGCGACTCGGATCGCGTCTACTAGCGCCAGATTCTGGCTGTGACGTCCCAGCCGACACCAAAACCGGCACGTTTTCCCTCGCGGAGAACGTGCCGGTTTTGTTTTGCCCACCGCTGTTGGCTGGCCGCAATCATCCACCTACCCGGGCGGCTCGGGCGGCAGCCAGGGAGATGACCTTCGATCGCACGTTGCCCTCATCTGAAACCAGCAGCGCGGCCAGCGCTTCGGCCTGCTCCGGTGTCAGTGCCGAGGCGGCGGCCAAGTGCGGAATCAGCGCCTGCAGCATGAGCCGCCCCGCCGCAAAATCGCCCTGATTCTGCAATGCGGCCAGCACCGGAGCCGCTGCCGCCGCGGTCCAGCGCTTGGGCGTCTGCAAGGCGCTGGCGTACAACCCGTCGTACCAGGCCGCCACGGTCAACACCGCGGTCGCCTGGGCGACCTGGCGCCGCAGCCGCGCATTGGCCGAATCGCTCCAGATCTCTCGAGCCACCGCAACCGCGGCGTTGTGCATTCGCGTCGCATTGGCCTTGCGCCACTGGCGACCATCGCACTCGGTCACATGGACCAGCTGCAAGTACCGCGCGTCTGGTTCAAAAACCAGGGGTGATGGCGTCAATCCCGGCTGAAGCCACGCGGCGCGAACCGCCTGCTGCTCGGCGTAGTCCAGCATGAATGCTCGCAGTCCCGCCTCGTCATCGGGCGCGATCCCGCTTTCCCCCATCGCAATCAGCATCCGCTTGTTCTCGCGCCAACGCGTCGGGTCCCCGGCCGCCTCCAGCGTTTGAGGCGCCACCGCGGCCACGGCACGGCAACAACTGGCCGCAGTGGCCGCCTTTAGCCAGCCATGGGCCCCACCAAATGTCAAAAAGTCTGTCACAAGCGGCGTCAGCGCCGCCAAAACGGCTGGCTCCAGCGGCAGTTCGCAGCCATACAACGTGATCATCGTCGCCTTGAGCGCCTGCTGCGTCCAGGTCTTGGGCGTCTTGCGGTGCCACTTGTACACCGCCTCAACCAACGTCACCAGCGCCAGCTGGCAAAGCGCCGGCGGCAGTGGCGTTTTGGGGCCGCCAGGGGTAGCGAGAAACTGGTCGGTCCACGCCTCGGCGTCTTGCATGAGCTTGCGGTACGTCGCTTCGTGAAACGCCGGCATCCCCGGTCCTTCCGCAATGTCAAGCGATCCGGGCAGCGCCGGCTCATCGGTCGCCTCAGCCAGCGCTGCGAAACGCTCGTCGAACAAGGCGATGACCTCGTCGGGGGTAACCGCTATGCGCCGTTGCTGGCAGGCGAACAACAAAAAGTATTCTGAAATTTCCAGTGCAATGGTCACCGGTTCTTCGTCAACTACGGCCGAAGCGAGGAAGCGGTCGAGTCGCGCCAGGCCCTTGGAGAGCTCCCGGCCGTGCCACTGCGCAAGCGGTCGCGGCGATACCCCGGCCAGCGCGTTGCCCAGCAGCGCAATCACGGCCTCAATTTGATCCGCGCCGTAGCCGGTGACAATCCGCCGGTAATCTGTCGATTGAATGAAGTGCTGCCAGGCCGGGCGCAGCAAGGCATTGATTGTAGGAATCTCCATGTGTCGCCTCCGTTTTCTTCAGATTATACGCCAAACCTGGCGACACGCCAGTTTGAAGTCTCACACTTCCAACGGGTCTTTTTTAGTGTGGCGAGGGTATCCGTTGGGAGCCGGCGTAATCTTTAGAGACGGGCAAAGGAGGTGCTCATGACGAAAAGATGGCAACGACTCATCGCGGCTGCTGCCGGGCTTTGGCTGGTCGCACCGCTTCCGGTTCGGGCGGCAGATGGCGATCCATTCGCGGCAATTAAGCCCAGCGGCATTGTCAATCCCTGGAACATGCCGCTGCAGGCGAGCCTGGGTATTCCGCTCACCTCGCTGGGGCCAACAACCTACCACACGTTCGCTGGACCAACCGGCAGTGGCTTAACTCGTCGCACTGTCGAACAGACTCCCACCCACTTCACGGTCACCACCGAAACCGTAGCCGGCACCATCGCTGCCACCGGGCCGCAAGACATTGTGCTGGTGGTGGCGGTCAGCCCCGCCAACCGGGGACTAGCGACCACAGCATTGACTCAGGTGGCCGATGGCCTGCTCACTGCCACAACCAACAACCAAGTTGCGGTGTTGAGCAGCCAGCAAAGCACCGCCGACACACTCACCACGACCCGACTGACGGCCGGCGATGGTCAGACGTTCACGGCCAGTCCGACCGCCTTAAAGGCCATTTTCCTGCCAGTCAACCAGACGCCGGCGGTCGACAGTGCCTTTCAGGTTGCGGCGGCGCTGCTGCAAAATGAAACGCTCGGGGCTCGCCCCCTAGCAGCCAAGCGCATCCTCGTGCTGACAGACGTGACAGCCGGCGTTCGGGCGGGACCACCAATCACGAACGGCGCCAGCGCCGCTCAACCGCTTGAACAAGACCCGATGCTTGCGTCACCACTGCCTCGCCGCGATGTGGTTGCACTGCACGGTGCCGATGCCTTTGTGCTGAGCGGCGGTGGTGGCGAAACGCTGATTGCGTCTGACAGTGACGCGTTGCGTAACGCTGTGAACCAACTACTCGCCCCCGCCTTTGCACCAATCATCAATGCGACCTGGCACGACCAACTGACGCCGGCCTTCAACATTATCACCGGCGCCACTGTAACGGCGCCGACCTTGACCTGGTTTCGCCTCGATGCCAACGGCGTGACGCAACCACGGCAGCCGCCGAGCTACAGCGCCGCGACGCTTACCACCGTCGGGTCAACACTAACTGCGCCCGATCTCACGCTTGCCAGCACCCCGACTTACCGCGATGGCGTTCGTGTCACGTACACGGTTGACGTCACACCACCATACAAAGACAATCTGTTGCACCTCATCAACACCGGCACCGAACTGACGATTCCACAACCCGCACCTTGGGCCCTGTACTACGCGCCTGTGGCGGCTAAACGCACGGCGAGCGTGATGACGCTCAACATCACGGTCACAATCTCGCCACTACTGACCGAATGGCAACTGCCGATGCCCGACGCCAGATACGTCTTGAGGACGACCCAGCCGGGCGCGACGACCTACGTTGAAACGTCACTCATCTTCAGTTCTGCGACCATCGCAAAGACTAATGACCTGACACGTTACGTGAACGCCCAACCCGTTCAGTACAAGGTTCTCGCTGCCGGAATGCCCGACTACACCACCCAAATGACGCCTGACCCCATCGATAATGCGCTAACTCAACCCAGCGTTACTGTCGTGCTACTCCCCAAGCTAACCACCCTGAGCTGGGAGGTCCCCAAACTCCCGAACGGCGGCGCGGCCACCGTGACCGTCATCCGTAATGGACAACTGACCCGCGAATTTGATTCGACTGACGGTCAACTCACCGTTGAGTTGCCGGCCGGCCAGTATCAAGTGACCCCGGCGGCACCGCCTGGCTTCACTGGTGACACCCAGTCGCTCACACTGACCGGTGACGTGGAAAAAAACACGCTGATCCAGAATCCAATCGACTTGCCTACCGCCTTAACCGTATCACTGAAACCTTTCACGCTCACCGGTGATGCCGACTGGGCCAAGGCGACGCTGACCAAGGCCGGCCAGGTTCTGGAGCCCAGTGACGACAGCTTCGCTGATTTGACCCCCGGTACCTACGTCCTCACCAGCGGGACAACCAGCGGCACCTTCACAATTAACGCAGACGGCAGCGTGACCAGCCGCGGCGCGTTGCGCGTTGCGGCCACCCTGACCGCCGGCGCCGCGCCCAATCAGTTGCGCTTAACCCAAGTCCCGAGTTCGACCTCGACCCCCGTTTTGCCCGCAACCGGTGGGACTGGCGGCCTTGCTATTCTCGGCGGCCTGTCGCTGCTCGGCTTGGGTCTCATCCAAAGGAGGAACCACGCATGAAGAAGTACTGGTTCGCACTACTGGCAATTTTTGGCCTCTGGCTCATTCAGTCACCGCAGCCGACCCAGGCCGCCACCACGGTGGTGCTGCACCCTCGGCAGGTGATTGACAACCTGAACGTCCCTAACACCGGTGCCGCCATGTCCGAGCTAGCGGCGCTGCCGACAGTCGCAGGCGTCACGTACAGTGCCTACGACATCACCACCTTGTTCAACGAAAAAAGCCGTGATCAAAGCATCGCCGCTGCCCAGGCGAGCATCGCCAGCAATTGGGAGCAGCTGGGAGTCGGCTACACCCCGGTCGCCACGGCGACGGCGCAAGACGATGCCATCACCTTCAAGGACCTGCCCACCACGCAAGACAGCCTGGACCGTGTTTATCTCTTCACCCAAACCGCCGGTCCCACGGGGCTTTTGAAACCGCAACCCACGGTGCTTGGGCTTGATGGCACCGACCGCGATTACGTGCTGTATCCCAAGAGCACCGGCGCCAGCCTGACGGTGAGCGTCGCGGGAGAACCGATCGATTCCGCCCTGGTGGCCAGCGTTCCCCGCGGTGCAGTATTGACTTACACCGCGAAGTTCACCATTCCGTCAGACATCGCGGCAAGCCTCACCAACGCCTCAGGCACCTTCGCCAGCCTGACCGTCGCCACGGCAATGTCGGCCGCCGGCACCCAGGCTGTGGCCGACAGCCTCGCTGTAACGGTCGCCGGCCAGCCCGTTGTGGCCGATTGGCTCTCGCTGGATACGCCGATCACACTGGCCGCCCTGCCCCAACCGGCCAAAGCCGCCCTGGCTGCGCTGGCCGGCCAGACCATCACCGTCTCCTATCAACGCCAGGTCGTTGACCCGCAACCCACGGCCGACCTCGCGAACACCCTGACCGTGACCTGGGCCGGCAGCGGCGAGCCCAGCGTTTTGACCGCCGATAGCGCCGCGGTTGAAACCGGTGGTCAGCGCTTCGCCGCGATCAATCCCTTCTCAAAAGACGGCGTGGCCGGTGGCGCCTTCGTCGTCGCTAAGACCGGCACCGCACCCGCGCAATACGCCAAGTTCTCAGCCACCACGCTGAATTGGGTCAGCGACCCGGCGGCGGCCACGAGCTTTAGCGCCGCGGCAGATGGCAGCTTCGCCGTCACCGGCCTGGCCGCCGGCGACTACCAGCTTGAGCAGCTTGCCGCGGCAGACGGCTATCGCTTCGTCGAGCCACTCACGCCGTTCACCGTTGCATCCGGTCGGCCCGGCACCGCCGAAAACGCGGTGAAGACGGTGTTTCAGACGCCACTCACCGGCATTCTGCCGGCCACCGGCGGCCTCAGCCTGCTGGTGCTGCTGATTGCGGGTACCCTGTTGACCGGCTGGGGACTGCACCGCCGTCGCCATGCGTCGGCGTAAGCGCGGTCGCCTCGCGATTGCACTCGGGCTCATGCTGCTCACCATCGCCTTTGCGGCCCCGGCGGTGAATGCGCTTTGGACCCAGCAAGCCTTGACCATGGCCCAAACCCAGCTGCAGGCCAATGCCGCCGCCGAGAAGGCGGAGAAGACGGCACAAAATCGCCTGCTGGCCACCACGGATCTGCTGCCCAATGTCGACGTGTTCGCCACGGGCCAAGACGCCGGTTCCGCGGCCACCCACCTGGTCGGGCAGGTCACCATTCCAAAGCTGGCGCTGGTTGTTCCCCTGTTTGACACTAGCAGTCCGGCGTTGTTGCAAGAAGGCGCCGTGATTGTGCTGGGCACCAGCTTTCCCAGTGGCGATCCCAACACCCACGCCGTGATTGCCGCTCACAACGGCCTGCTGGGTAAGGAGCTGTTCACCCACCTCGACCGGCTGACGATTGGTGACCGCTTCGTCGTCACGATTGGCACCACGTCTCGCACCTACGCCGTCGAGCGGCGCCTGGTGGTCGCACCTGATCAAACCGACACGCTGCGCATCGAGCCCGGACGCGAACTAGTCACGCTTTTGACCTGCACCCCTTACATGATCAACTCCAAGCGACTGCTCGTGACCGCTCACCGCGTCGCATCGGCGACCACCGCGGCTCAAGACGCACGTCGCGGGGCCGCTGCCGCCGTGACCTGGGCCTGGGCTCGGCTGGCCGCACTGCTTCTGGTTGCCGGCGGGGCGGTCGGCTGGTGGGTCTGGCGCAGACGGCAAAAAAGAATCCGATTACACTAGACAGGAAACCGCATACACGCTATAATATCCCTTGTCTTGTGTTATCAGTGCTAACGATTATCGCGACGACAGACAATTTTCAGGCGCCACCTTCGATTCAGGGTCGAAGGTGGCGCCTTTTTTGGCGCGGCCGGGCAAAAAAAGACCCCCTCTTGCGAGGGGGTCCGAGCTGCGGTTACAGGTTCTTGTCCATGTTGAACGTCAGCCGCGACAGCTCCATGCTCTGCATCAGCAAACTCTCGATCTGGTGCTGGGTGGCCTGCTTGACCTGCGCGACAATCTTGTAGTTGGCCTGAGTCAGGGCGTCGGTCAGCGCCTGGCCGGTGAGGTCTTGGGTCTCCGCATCGGTTTCGGCGATGTGAATCCGAAACTGGCGGGACAGCTCCGTCAGGTAGTCGCGGTTTTGCTGGATGAACTTGCTGTAGTGGCCTTCAACCAGCGCCCCCAAGGAGCGGTGCAGCCAGTAGGCCGAATCGGCACCGTAAGTCAGCGTCTCAGGGGTGTTGGCGTAGCTTGGGTCGGTGTCGTCGGCGTTGCAGTAAAACGGCACGTACGGGCTGTACGTCGGCATCCCGAGGTTCAGCCACATGATGGCGACGTGGCCGAAGTCGGCATCGCCGCGCAGCTGCAGGATGTGCGAGTTTTGCGTCCGGTTCAAGCCAATCGGCCGGTAGCGCAGGCGATCGGCCTCCGCCCCGTGGCCGAACGGATCAAAGCGGGTCTCGTTGTAGTGGCTGCCCAGAATCTGCGCAATGTCCTCGCGCGTAATCTTGTGGTCGGTGTGCATGATGAACGGCAGCTCCGCGGATTCCGGCTCTTCCGGGACCTCTGGGTTCAAAATGTGGTGACCGTACCAGACCCGTGGGGTGTTGTAGTGGCGATCCTTTTCGTTCATCGTGCCGAAAATGTGGCGGAAGTTCCACCCGCTTTGGTCCGGGTTGAGGTGGTGATCCTCGACGAACTCACGAATCCCCTCGCTCCAGATGAAGTTGTCCGCATCGTCGAAGTCCACCTGCTGAATCGCCACCTGGTTGGCCGCAATCGCGTAGGCATCATCGGGAATGCGCTGGGCAACCCAGTGGTGCCCGGTCACGATTTCCATGTACCAGACATTGTCCTTGTCGGAGAAAAGCACGGAATTGCCGGCCGGCGAGCCGTACTGCTTGATCAGCTGACCAAGGTACTCCACGGCGTGACGGGCCGACTCGACGAACGGCAGCGTCATGTTGACGATCAAGTCCTCATCCAGGCCGTCTTCAACCAAGGGGTCAAAGGCCAGGGTGCGTTCGTTGCCGTAGGTGCTTTCCGTCGCCGACATCGCCACGTTCTTGGCGTTAATGCCGCTTTCCTCGTAGTCGCCGAGCTTGGCCGTGTCGACGTTTGGCACCGCGTTGTAGCGGTAGCCGTTCTCCGGCAGCGGTGCGGTGAAGCCATTGAGCGGCGACTTGACGCTCAGCCCCTTCTCACCCCGCCAAGCCGGGTGCATGTAAAAGCGGTGCGGTGCAAGCACGTGGAAGGTGTCATCGTTGCGCGCGATCATGGTGCTGCCATCAATGCTTGCGGCCTTCCCAACTAAGATCGATGTGCAGGCGGTTTCTTTCTTCATTTGTGAGCCCCTCTTTTCCAAAGTGTAACTTTAGTGTACGCCATTCACCTGGGAAAAGAAAACCGAACCCGCCCGAAAAAAATTTGCGTTAGGCGTTGACAGCCGCGCCTTTTTCACCTAAACTAATAAACGTTCGATAAGTTATTGGGTAGTAGCGAAGTGGTAACGCAGTGGACTCTGAATCCATAATCATAGGTTCGATCCCTATCTACCCAATCATTCCGTGCCGGCTGGCGCGGATTTTTTTATTCTTGCACCGCCGATTTAAAAAAATCGAGAAAGTGTGACTCAGGCGTTGACAACGTCCCCATTTTCTCGTAAACTAATACTCGTTCGTTAAGTCATTGGGTAGTAGCGAAGTGGTAACGCAGTGGACTCTGAATCCATAATCATAGGTTCGATCCCTATCTACCCAATCATCCAGCCGTCTCGGTTTCAGCCGAGGCGGTTTTTTCGTGCCGCGAGCCCTCACGCTTGCCTTCCACCGCGGAAACAACGATAATGGGGCCACATGACCACCGGGAGGGATTCAATTGAGCAAGGCACGGGTCAATGCACTGAGCGACGGGGTGTTCGCGATTCTGCTGACGATTTTGATTCTGGAGTTTCAACCGGCCACGATTCACCCGGGCCAGCTGGGTCAGGTCGTGGCGCGGCAGGCGCCGCTGTTTGCGATGTACATGCTGTCGTATTTTTACGTCGGCACCAGCTGGCTGTTTCACCACGACTACTTTCAGTACGTAAAGCACACCAACCGCACGCTGAACATCCTGAACCTTTTCATTTTGTTCACGGTCACGCTGGTCAACTACGCGATGGTGCTTTTGATTGAGGCGCTGACCAACGGCGACGCCCGAGACATTCAGCTGGCCTTCATCGTCTACGATGCCGTCGCGCTTTTGATTTCCCTGTCGTTTCTGATTGTGTACCGCTACCTCGAGCACCACCCCGAGCTGCAGAGCTTCACGGGCATCGAGCGCCACTACAACCGCATCCGCTTGGATCCGGCCCGCAGCGTTGCGATTTACCTAGCCTCTGCCGCCGCCACCTGCTTCTCCAACGCGCTGGCTGGCCTGCTGCTGGTCGCCGGCGTCATTTTTCACTTCATCGCCTACCTGCGCTTCAGTCGCGTCATTCACATCGGGGTCCGGTCGCGGCGGCCTTAAAAAAGTCACAATTGCGTGTTATCTTGGGTCCAAAGGGAGTGAGCAGATGCGCCGACAACATCAACAGGCATTGCGAAAGAAGCGAAAGAAAAGGTGGCCGCGCGTGGTCATGGCCATCGTGCTGCTGCTGGTGGCGCTGGGGGTCGTGTTCATCGTCGCCTTCCCCACCATCAACAACACCTGGCGCAACACCACGGGCAACGACACCCCGGCCGACACGGCGGTGAAAAACGAACTGGTCAAGCAGATCGAGGCCCAAAAAACCGGGAACGCCGACGTCGACGCCCGGCTGGACACCGCGGCCAGCACCCTGAGGGCCACCAAAATGGCCACCATCGTCAAGGCGGCCGGTGACCAATCGGCCATGGCGGCGCTCTTAAAGCAGACCACCGGCGCGTCCAGCGAGCAGGCCAAAGCGGCTTCCGCCCTGCTGTTTGCCAACCAGTCACTGGCGGGGGTGCGAGAGGCCGTGGCGGCCGGCGACTGGGTCAAGGCCTACCAAGCCTACCGCGACCTGAACGGCACGGCGGCCTTGACCGAGCTCAAGGCGGCACTTGGGCAGTACTAGTTTTAGGCCGGTAAAACTTTTTTTGGCAGAACGGTTGACGCCAGCACCAAAACCCGGTATAGTAGTTTTTGTGCTTGAGGCGCATTCATTGCCCGTTGGTCAAGTGGTTAAGACGCTTGGTTCTCAGCCAAGAATCACGGGTTCGACTCCCGTACGGGTGATAACAGTAGTTCTGCAGTAAAAAACGGAAAGTCATCGCGACTTTCCGTTTTTTCGTGTCTCGCGACTCGCGATTGCCCCTGCCTTCCAGCTGCGCTAAGATAACGGTGAGGTCATCTCACCTTTGCCTTGCGGTGACCACCGATTTTTTGGAGAGGAGTCTTCACATGAACGTCATTTTTCACCTCGATGAGCCGAGCAAGTGGCCCATCGCCCTGGGCAACGTGACCAACTACCTCGCCGCCGCGGCCGCCCAAGGCAGCGTGGGGCAAGTTGAGCTTTTGATCAACGGCCCGGCCGTCCTCGGTGCGACCAAGGCCGGCGGCCAGCCCCTCGCCCCGCTGGTGGCCGCCGGCGTCACCGTGGCGGTTTGCGCCAACGCGATGAAAAGCCACACGATTACCGCCGCGGCGCTTCAGCCCGGGCTGACCGTCGTTGCTGCCGGCGTCTTCGAGCTGGCCCTGCGCCAACACGCCGGCTACGCCTACATCAAGCCCTGATAATCAGCGTGAGCCGCCGTGCCTGGCAATCAGCGCGTCGGCCCTGCCCCACATCGCCCACAGCGTGACGCCATGCCCCACCAGCGCCAGTAACAGCCATCCCATCAGCATTGCCATCGCCTCCTATTTTCACCCCCACCATAGCGCCGCAATGTAACGTTTTCTGCACGGTAAGGTAAAAATTCAGGCACGTTTTGTAAAAATCACGTAAAAACCCGCCGGCTCGGAAAAGCCGACGGGTTTGCCCGGTCAAAGAACCCGGAGGTCTACATGAAAAAACTATCGCTTGCCGCCGCAATCGTCACGACGGTTGCCGGCGGCGTCACCCTCCTGTGCGGGGCGGTGACGCTGGCTAGCGGCATCGTCGGCCTGGCCGCCAACCGCGGCCAGCGGCTCTGAACGGCCGACCGCTGGCTACGCCGGCGGCCACCCCAACACAAGGCATCCGCCCCATTACAGCTGCTTGACCATGTCCGTGAGGATGGTGTGGGTCAGGCGGCTTGTTTGTGGTGCCACCGGGTTGGTCGCGGATTGCGCAACCGCCGCCACAAAGGCTCGAATCATCGGCGCAAAGCCGCGCGTCTCAAGCATCGGTTGCCAGTCCGGGGCCTGGGTCGTTCGCACCTGGCTGCCAGTGTAAACCTGCAGCCGGCTGAGGTCTTGAACCCGCGAAATGCCGGCCGTGGTGGCGACCGTCGCCTCCTCCAGGTTGCTGCCGGCCACCAGATTGATGGCGGCCGTGCCGCGCAAGCCGGCGGCCGTGAAGGTCACGCTAGCCTGCTCGAGCAGCCCCTGGTCGTTGAGGTGCAGGCTGTACCGTGCCTTGGGTTCCTCGGGAAAGCCGGCCAGCGCAAGCGCCGTGTCCAGCGGGTGAATCAACAGATCGAAAATGGCGTGTTCCGGCGCCTGCGGATCGGCCGCGCGGTTCTTCGTCACCTGCACTAGGTTCTTGTCGGCAAGCGCCGCCAGGGCCTGAATCTGCGGGGCGAAGCGGCGGTTGAAGCCAACCGTCAGCAGCTTTTGGTGCTGGGCCGCCAATAAATACAGCTCCGTCACCTGGGCCTGCGTCGTGGCCAGCGGCTTGTCGACGAACACATTGACGCCGCGGGCCAGGAAGTGCTTGACCAGCTCGTAGTGAACCGCCGTGGCGGAATGAATCATCACCGCGTCGAGGCTCAGCTGATCGAGGGCGGCGACGTCGGTCCCCGCCGCCACCATGTGAAACTGATTGGCCAGCCGGGTGACCTTGGCCAGGTCGCGGCTTTCCAGGTACCACTGCACCTGGTCTTGCATCTGGGCGTAAACCGGAAGGTAGGCCTTTTGGGCGATGTTGCCCAGGCCAATCACACCGATGTTTAACATACTGCTCACCTTTTTTCATTAGTCGTTAAACTAACGCTAACACAGCCTTCAGGCGGGGTCAAAGCCGAACGGAAAAATTTAGAAACAATGATGAAAATGCTTTCAGCCCTAGAAATCCGCCCGTCCTTCCCGGATAATGAGGAGGTCCGTGGAGACAACTCATTGGGGGGAATATTGATGAAACGACACACGTTGCGCCGCAGCGGCCTGGTCGGCCTGCTGATTGCCGCGCTGGTGGCCACCGGCACCGGCTGCGCCGCGTCGAGCACCGCACCGGAGCCACCGCACATCACGCAGGCGGCCAAAACCGCGGCCGCCAAGCAGCAGCGAACCAAGGTGGCACTGACGGCGGCGCTCGCCAAAAAGCAGGCCAAGGCCGCCAAGCTCAAGAAGGAAAAGGCCGCGCTTGCGGCCGAGCAGGAAAAGCGCGATGAGGCTGCGGCCCAGGCGTCAAGCGTCGCGCAGGCAAAGGCCGACAAGCTCGCCAAAGCCAAGGCAGCCGCAGCGGCCAAAGCCAAGGCAGCCGCAGCGGCCAAGGCTAAGGCGGCCGCAGCGGCCAAGGCTAAGGCGGCCGCAGCGGCCAAGGCTAAGGCGGCCGCGGCGAGCCGGGCGGCGTCGTCTCGCGTCGCGGCTGCGAATCGGGCCACGACCAGTCGCAAAGCCGCCGGTGGCAGCCGCAAGCAAGGCAACCTCGACACCGGCGCCGCCAAGACCATTGTCGGAAACGTGAACTCGAAAATCTACCACGTTCCGGGCCAGGCCAGCTACCGCATGAACTCGGCCAACGCGGTTTACTTCGCCACCGAGGCGGAGGCGCAAGCGGCCGGCTACAGAAAGGCGAAACGCTGATGACAAAAACAATGACGCGACTCGCCCTCTTGGCCGGACTCCTGCTCTTGACCGGCTGCAGTGCGACACCGACCAAACAAGCCGATCCGGCCTACACCAAATTCCAATCTAGCACCAAGGCCACCCGGGCCGCCAACAGCAGCCTTGAGGCGGCCATCGCCGACACCGACCAAGAGATTCACCAAACCACCGCAGACATCGCGACGCTCAAGGCCGACCTGGCCGACTCAAGTAGCACCGCCTCAAGCAAGGCCGGCAGCAAAGCCACAACCAGCGCCAAGGCCAGCAGCAAGACGAAGGCCACGGCCGGCGGCGCCACCAGCCCCGCAGCACTTGCGGCCAAATCCTACGCCGGCGACCAGGAGCTGACCGTGGACAACAACGCCCCGGGCTTTGCCGCAAGCGAGCTTAGCACCGCTCACGGCGCCTGGGAGCGTTACGCGAACCTGGACGCCGACAACCGCGCGGTGGTGGCCGACGCGCTGCTCAACACCAGCCTGATGCCGACGACCGATCGCACGGCGCTGACCTGGGATCCGACCGGCTGGCACAACCGCCGCACCGCCCACGGCTGGCTTTACAATCGCAGCCACCTGATCGGCTTTCAGCTCTCCGGGGAGAACAACAACCCCAAAAACCTGATCACCGGCACTCAGTCTTTGAACAACCCACTGATGCTGGCGCATGAAATGGACATCGCCACCTACCTCAAGGGCAGCAGCAAGCGCTACGTTCGCTACCAGGTGCGGCCGATCTACCGCGGCCATGAGCTGGTGGCCCGAGGCGTTCAGATGCGTGCCCAATCGGTTGGCGACAACACCATCCGCTTCAACGTCTACATCTTCAACGTCGAAGACGGCTACACCATCAACTACGCCACCGGCACCAGCACCACCAACTGATTCACCAAGCGTCGCGGCCACGCGGCGCTTTTTTACTGGCCAGGCCGATACGCAAGGTCTGCTGTGGGGCCGCGCGGCGCCCTAGCCGGCCGGCGACGCCGCCCATTTTGGAATCACCGCTAAAACACCGGCCCAAGACCGGCAGCAACAAAAAAGCACCCACGCTTTTCAGCGCAGGTGCCTGTCGCGCGTCCGATTACAGGCGAGCGTTCAGTTCCTTGGTCATGTCCTCGTAGCCGGGACGGCCAAGCAGGGCGAACATGTTCTTCTTGTAGGCTTCGACCCCTGGCTGGTTGAACGGGTTGATGCCGTTCAGGTAGCCGGAGATGGAAACCGCGGCCTCGAAGAAGTAGATCAGGTAGCCCAGCGTGTAGGCGTCTTGCTTGGGAATGGAGACGGTCATCACCGGCACCCCGCCATCGGTGTGGGCCAGCACAACGCCTTCGTAGGCCTTGCGGTTGACTTCGCTCATGGAGCGGCCTTCCAGGTAGTTCAGGCCGTCCAGGGAGCCTGGCTCCGCCGGAATGGTCAGGTCGTGGTTCGGCTGCTCAACCCAGACGACGGTTTCCATCAGGTTGCGCAGGCCTTCTTGGATGTACTGACCCAGGGAGTGCAGGTCGGTACTGAAGTTGGCGCTTGATGGGTAGATGCCCTTTTGGTCCTTGCCTTCGGACTCGCCCATCAGCTGCTTCCACCATTCGCCCAGGTACTGCAGCGTCGGCTCGTAGTTTTCGAGCAGCTCGGTGGTGTAGCCCTTGCGGTACAAAATGTTGCGGTAAGCCGCGTACTGGTAGGCCTCGTTCTTGGCGAGGTCGGCGCTTGCGTACTCGGTGCGGGCGTCTGCGGCCCCCTGCATCAGCTGGTCGATGTCGCCACCGGCAACGGCGATTGGCAAAAGCCCAACGGCAGAAAGCACGGAGAAGCGGCCGCCGATGTCATCCGGCACAACGAATTCTTCGTAGCCCTCGGCATCGGATTCATCCTTCAAGGCACCCTTGGCCCGGTCGGTGGTGGCGAAAATGCGATCCTTGGCGGCTTCCTTGCCGTACTTGGCAATCAGCTTGGCCTTCAGGACGCGGAACGCGATGGACGGCTCCGTAGTGGTCCCGGACTTGGAAATCACGTTCAAGGAGAAGTCGCGGTCGCCGATCACGTCCAGCAGGTCGGACAGGTAGGAGCTGGAAATCGAGTTGCCGGCGAAGTAGACCTCCGGCAGCTTGCGCCCAGGTTCCGCGTTGCGGAAGGTGTGGGACAAGAAGTCGATGGCCGCCCGGGCGCCCAGGTACGAGCCACCGATGCCGATAGCAACGAACACTTCGGAGTCTGCCTGGATCTTTTTGGCCGCGGCCTTGATGCGGGCGAATTCGTCCTTGTCGTAGTCAACGGGCAGGTCGATGAAGCCGCGGAAATCGTTGCCGGCACCGGTGCCTTCGCGCAGTTCCGTGTCAGCCGCCGTCACCAGCGCCTGCATCTGACCAAGCTCGTTGTCGTGAACGAACTTGCCCAACTTGGATGAATCAAATGAAATGTGAGCCATAAGAATCTGTTCCTCCTAAGATTTGTTCAGTAGTCGGTTTCAACTTTAAGCATGTTTTCACCCAAAAGCAAGGTGTACCACCGCGATTGTGAAAAGTCACCAGTCGGTAACACCTCTACATATTATAGCACCGGACTACTTCATCATGCCCAAGACCACCCCGCCGGCGATGATCAAAAGCGAGCCCCAGGCGATCCAGGTCATTTCCTTGTGGGTCTTGCGTTCGCCGAGCAGGAAAATCGCCCCGAACGTCGAAATCACGATGCCCATCTGAGACATCGAGTAGGCAATCGCCAGGCCGACCTGCGCCATGGCCATCAGCATGAACACGTTCCCGGTCCCCCACAAGACCCCGGTCAGCACGTTCTTGCCGGTTTCCTTGTTGAAGGCGTCGTGGCCGATCGAAAACAGCAGGGCCCCGATCACCATGCCGACCGCCTGTGGCAGCACCACGGCCGTGGCGTCGAGGTGGCCGGCGTTGACCACAATCGTGTAGCCGGCGTAACCGGCCGTCGAAAAGAGCAAGGTCCTAAGCCCCTGGGCCAGCCTGGTGTCGGCCGCGGCGGTGTCTTTTTCCTTGCGGGAGGTCAAAATTGCCCCAAGCACCAGGAACAACAGGGCCAAAAGCCCCATGCCGACGTCCTTGCCGCTTTGCCACTC
Source organism: Lacticaseibacillus parakribbianus (assembly GCF_025490915.1). Taxonomy (GTDB): domain Bacteria; phylum Bacillota; class Bacilli; order Lactobacillales; family Lactobacillaceae; genus Lacticaseibacillus; species Lacticaseibacillus parakribbianus. Next base: position 346,572 of record NZ_JANQBA010000001.1, read on the forward strand.
GTGGAACAGCAAAGCCCCGGCCAAGGTGTTGGCAACCAGCTGCATGCCGGTGGACATCGGCACGGTCATCGACACCCCGATGTACTTCATGGTCTGGAACTGCTGGCTTTGGCCCAGCGCCCAGAACAGCCCGGACAAAATCCCCAACGCCCAGACCTTCGTGTCGAGAACCGGCCGCATGATCAGCCACGTCCCAATGCCGAACACCAAAGCCCCTAACGTCATGCCGAGCGTCTGCTGGTATGCGTTACCGCCCAATTTGGCACTGACAAGCCCGATTGATCCCCAGGCCAGTGCCGGGATCAGCGCGATAATGATTGCCATTTAATTTCCTCTTTTCATCTCAGGTTGTTTTCTGCAAAAGTCACAAGTAGTTATTTTATCGTGATTTCGTTTTCAACACAAGCCCGGGGCGGCCGCGTCATGTTTCTGCAAACGGATTCTGAATTCGGTTGCACGACTCGACCACTGGGCCCCCCTTCGCGGCGAATGCCCGGGGGTGGGGATTTGCGCAAAAGGCCACTTTTGCAAAAGTTTCGGCAATTTTTTTGTGAAATCGGCGCGTGTCGCGCACTTTTTCCAAGTGGCTTTCACAAAGTCGTTTCCGGCTTACTTTTTTTCTGAAAATTTGGTCGGTTCAGAATCACGGCCTGCCGTTATTGAATTCACCCGCTTCAAAGTAGCATGAAAATGGCGATGTGGCCACTTTGCGGTTTGCGCAAAAAAGGCCGAGGCAGCAGGCTGCCTCGACCGCGCCGAAGCCACCGTGAGGGACTCCCACGGCGGCCTTGGCCTGCTTACTGGTGTTTTGCTCGTTCCCAAGCGGACTTGCAGTGGCGCTTGCCCCCTGTCAGTTCGGCACCGCAGCTACCTCGCAAGCGAGTAGGCACCGGACTGTGCGACAGGAAGATGGTGGTCCACACCCTGGTGGTCGGTCCCAATCGGAGGGGACCGTTGCACGAAAACGTCGGCGTTGTTGCCTGGTTCGGCATGGCATGAGTGGGGTACTGGGAATGCTTATGTCCCGGACCGTTCCCCATAGACGGTGGTCGTGCTGCGGCTGTGATCAAAGCCGCCGCCCCGTCCTAAGATAATCATCTGAAGCTAGTGTAAGCCCTGTCATTTTAGCTGTCAAATTTTAAACTCGACATCAAAAAACCGCCGAGCCAGGACTCAGCGGCGAATCAACGTGAACAAGACGTACCCTAAGACGGCCCCGACCGTGTTGAAAATCAGGTCGTCGATGTCGGCCACCCCGCTGTACAGCAGAAACTGCAGCCCTTCAATCGCAACCGACAGGCCGACACCGGCCAAGAGCACGCGCCACAGCCGGGGCTTGCGCAAAAGCCCCGCCAGCCCGTAGCCAAACGGCACGAACCACACGACGTTGCCCAAGGACTGGTACCAAAAGTCCAGCTGCGATGCCCCGTTGCGCAGCTTCAGCGTCTCGACCAGGGGCTGCCAGTTGATGTCTGCCAGCGGGTGGTTGAAGTAAAAGTGCAGCTGCCACGGGTAGTACCACTGCCGAAACACCGTCAGCATCAACAGCAAAATCACGTAGCCGGCAAACACCGCCACCTTCAGCTCGTGGCCGAACACGAGCGGCTTGTGCCGCAGGCCGCGCCACAGCAAGCGCAGGGCCAAAAACACCAGCAGGTACAGGATGGTTTTGTCTAGGCTGTACATCATCAGCCGCACCAACGGAAAGTGGTTGATGCGGCCCTCCAAGTGTTCGCGGACCACTTGGTACACCGGACCCAAAAAAAGCATAAGCGCCTCCAATCGCCCACTCATTCTACCAGACCGCCCGGGGCTTCCGTCGCCGTTTAAGGCATTCTTACGAAAAGGTGGCCGGGTCTCATTTCGTTTGCCCCCCTCAGGCGTTACGGGTACAATGAAACGGAACCTTTACGAACGGGAGGATACCGTGAAAAACCTGATCAAGCGCATGCGTTCCACGCGCCTCGGCTTCTTAAGCCTACTATTGATATTGATCTGGCTGAAGACCCTGTTCGCCTACTACGTTGACTTCAAGCTCGGCGCAACGGGCCTTCTCCAGCAGATTATCTTGTTCTTCAATCCGCTGGGGGCGTCGGCTGCGCTGCTGTCTTTGGGCCTGTACCCGCGCCGGGCCAAGGTTGGCTACTGGCTGGGCGGCGTGATTTACGTCCTGCTGTGTACACTGCTGCTCACCAACGTCTTGTACTACCGCGAGTTTTCCGACTTCATGACCGTCGGCACCGTGATGAGCGTCAAGAACGTCTCGTCCGGCCTGGGTGGCTCGTTTGTCAACATGATCATCTGGCAGGACCTGGTGTTTGGCGTCGACATTCTCGTGGCCCTAGCTGGCTTTTTGGGCTACGGCGTCTGGAACCTGTGGCGCTACAGCCACCACCAGCCGCTGCGCTGGCCGCACTTTGGGCTGCGCTTCGACGCGCGGCCAATGCCCTACCACGTCCCGCAGGCGGTGTCTGCCGTGGCCGTCGCGCTGTTTGGCCTCAACATGACCATCAGCGAGTTGAACCGGCCGCAGCTGTTGACCCGGACCTTCGATCGCAACTACATCGTCAAGTACCTAGGACTGGCACCGTTCACCGTGTACGACGCCTTTCAGACGGTGCAAAACAATCAGGTTCGCGCCACCGCCGACAGCGCCGACATGGACAAGGTGCTGGCCTACACCAAGGCCCATTACGCCAAGCCGAGTCAAAGCTATTTTGGCGCGGCCAAGGGAAAGAACATCATCATCATCCACCTCGAATCCTTCCAGCAGTTTCTGATCGGCGCCAAGATTGACGGCCAGGAGGTCACGCCGTTTTTGAACTCGCTGGTCAAGGAAAAGGACACGCTGAGCTTCGACAACTTCTACCACGAGGTCGGCCTGGGCAAGACCTCGGACGCCGAAAACATGCTTGAGACCAGCACCTTCGGCCTGTCGACCGGCTCGCTGTTCTCAAGCCTCGGCACCGACAACACCTTCCAGGCCGCGCCGGCCCTGCTCGATCAATACGCCGGCTACACCAGCGCGGTGTTCCACGGCGGCAACGGCACCTTCTGGAACCGCAGCAACACTTACAAGAGCCTAGGCTACGATTACTTTTTCGACGGTGACTTTTACAACCACGAGGACGGCACCACCACCGAGTACGGGATCAAGGACAAGCTGATGTTCGCCGAGACCAGCAAGTACCTGACCCACCTGCAGCAGCCGTTTTACGCCAAAATCATCACGACCACCAACCACTACCCGTTTTACATCGCCGACTCGGACACCGACTTTCCGGATGCCGGCACGGCCGATCCTTACATCAACGGCTACTTCCGCACCGCCCATTACCTGGACGCCGCCTTGCGCGAGTTCTTCACCTACCTCAAGCAAAGCGGCCTGGAGCAAAACAGTCTGGTCATGATGTACGGCGACCACTACGGCATCTCCAATGACCGCAACCAGACGCTGTCAAGCGTTCTGACGGCCAGCACCTCCGATTCCACCGGCGACACCGCGGCCGACTGGACCGCCTTTGACGACACCAACCTGCAGCGGGTCCCGCTGATTTTCCACATGCCGGGCCTACAAGGCGGCCTCAACCACACGTACGGCGGCGAAATCGACGTGTTGCCGACGCTCTTGCACCTCGCCGGCGTCGACACCCACAACTTCGTGCAGTTCGGGACCGACCTGCTGGCGCCCAAGCACAATCAGGTCGTCGCCTTTCGCAACCACAACTTCGTGACCCCGCAGTACACGGTGCTCGGCAGCACCGTCTACAAGAACGGCACCGGGGCGGTGGTCACCCCGACCGCCGCGCTGCAAAAAAAGCTGGCGGCCATTCAAGAAGACGTCGACACCAAGCTGACCCTATCCGACACGCTGGCCACCAAGAACCTGTTGCGCTTCTACGTGCCAAGCGGCTTCACCCCGGTCAACCCGGCCAAGGCCGCGTTCAACCGCAGCCTGGCCAACATGCTGCAAGTGGAGCAAAAGAAGGGCAAGGCCTCGACCTCCTGGTTCAGCCAAAACCAGGCCCATCCCAGCATCGGCGACTACCAAACCGATGCCCCCGAGGTCCAAAGCAACCGCGATGTGATTACCCAATTCCCGGCCAAGGTTCGCAACCAGGCCACAAGCATTCTGACCAACTGAGGCGGTCGCCTGGCCACGCTTTCGCATCCCCAAGGCGCGTTTTGACAAACGCGCCTTTTTGGTGTGGTCCTTTCGCCGGGCGTTTCTTCCGGGGAAGTTCATATATTTTTCAAACCTGGCGGCTATACTCGTTATTGTAAAGGGCGAAAGCCTTTAATCCGGCGGGACTCCGCCAGCCAAGGCAGGTGACGACATGCGGTTTCTCGAACGAACTTTCAGTGCATTGCGCTACCACCGCGCCGCCTACCTGGCCGAGTTCGTCGCGAGCCTCCTGCTTTGTGCCGTCAGCATCCTGATGCTCACGGTTCGCGCCCAGGGGCTTGACATGCGCCAGAACTTCGGCGACCGGCTGGCGCAGTTCACGCCAAGCGCCGTCACTAAGGCCGGTCAGCTGATCGGCGGCGTCCAGCGGGCTTACAGCCAGCTGGATTCGCAGCTACTTTGGGCCTGGGGGCTTTTGATCGGCGCCACCGCGCTGGTCAGCTTCCTGTTCGCCCTGCTGTTTGCAAGGCGCCGGCGCCAGGAGAGCCTGGCCTACCTGATGGTGGGCAAAAGCACCGGCGCGATTCTCGCTCAGTACCTGCTTGAAAGCCTGATTGTCGCCGGCGCCGGCTTCCTGGCCGTCTGGCTGCTATGCCTGTTGTTCGGGGCGAACGCGGCCGGCTGGCTGAGTCAGCTGACCCGCGCCGGCTTTTCCGACCAGCTGCAAGGTACTTTGGCGACCGGCACCATTTCACGCGACCTGACGACGCTGATGCACTCCCATGTCACCACCTTCAGCGGTCCCGGCCTCCTCGTGCCCAACCAGGCGCCTGGGGCCCGGCCGGCGCTTGCCCTCAGCGGTGAGGGCTGGACCCTGATTGCCATCGTCGGGGCCGTCGCCTTCGGTCAGGCCGGCGCCTGGCTGCTGCACCTCGGGCGCCTGCGTTGGCACCTGCGGCGAAGCCAACCTTAGACCTTAGCGTTTTCCCTCACCAGAAAGGAGGGCCACCATGCCACTATTTCACAACCGCGCCGCCAAGGCCTTCCAAGCACAACTGCACCAACTCTTCAGCCCGGCGGATCTCTACTTCATCTATCAACCGGACCAGGCCACCCTGCAAACCACGACCCGGACTTACAGCCAGCAATTCCTGGCCAACGGGGCGCGGAAGGCGCTGGGCCTGATTGATGAAACCGACGCCGGCATCATTCCCTACCTCAGCGTCCAGGCCAACCTGCTGATCAACGGCCAGACCCAGTCGTTCGCCCTGATTCCCGCCGCCTTGCGCCGCGACCTCGTGTTCCTCGACCAGCCGGCGCGGGATCTGACGCCGGCGCAAAGCCTGTACGTTCAGCTGTTTCGCGGCCTGTTCGCCGGGCGTCAGTTCCTGCTCATGGCAGACTTTCCTCAGTCCATGACCCTGCAGGAGAAGCGCCTGTTCATGGACACCGCCACCACCGCCGTTCGCCAGACCAACACCAGCCTGCTGGTGCTGACCACCGACACCAACCTGGTCGCCGCCCATCCCGCCACGAGCTGGTGGGCGGCGCCAGACCTGCAGCCAACCGCCGCGGCGCAGTAGCCTGCCGCCGCCCAGTATGACGCGCCAAAAGGCCTTGCCGCAACCCCGCGGCAAGGCCTTTTGCGCGTTTTGCCCCCGCAAGGCCGCACGACACCGGTGGCATCGCGCTTGCTTTTTGCGAACACACGTTTGTATAATGAGGGGCGAGGTGATCCCATGTATGCCCAAGAACCCCACCGCGTGGTGTTTTTGATCGATAACAAGTCCTTTTACGCCTCGGTCGAATGCGTCGCGCGTCACCTGAATCCGCTCAAAACGCCGCTGGTGGTGATGTCCGAACAGGAAAACACCAACGGCGGCCTGATCCTGGCCACCTCGCCGACCGCCAAGGCGAACTACGGACTGCAGGCCAACGTCAGCCGGCAACGCGATTTGCCACAGGACCCCGCGCTGATCGTGGTGCCGCCGCGCGTGAACCTTTACATCAAGCGCAATCTCGCCATCAACACCATTTTTCAGCGCTTCACCGCGGCCGGCGACTGCTGGCCTTACTCCATCGACGAGTCCGTGCTCGACGTCACCCGCTCGTGGCGGCTGTTCGGCGCCTCGCCGCTCGCCGTGGCCAAGCGCATTCAGGCCACCGTTCACCGCGAGCTCGGGCTGTATCTGACCATCGGCATCGGTGAGAATCCGCTTCAGGCCAAGCTGGCACTGGATCTGTTCGCCAAGCACACGCCCGACTTGATCGGCGAGCTCAGCTACGCCACCTTCGCCGCCAGGATCTGGCCGCTCACCGAGTTGGACGCGGTGTGGAGCATCGGGGCTCGCACCGCCAAGCGCCTCAAGCGCCTCGGTGTCACCAGCATGTACGACCTCGCCCACCTGCCGCCGGCCGCCTTGAAAGCCGAATTCGGCATCATCGGCACCCAGCTGTTCGCCCTGGCCTGGGGCGTCGACCGCAGCGAGTTGGCGCGGCGCATTCGCGTTCGCGCCCCAAGCATCGGTAATTCGCAGGTGCTACCGCGCGATTACGCCACCCAAGAAGAGATCGAGCGGGTGATCACCGAAATCGCGCAGCAGGTCGCGGCCAGGCTGCGCCACCACCACCGCAAGGCCGGTCGCATCAGCCTGAGCATCGGCTTCTCCTACGCCGCAAGCGCGGCCGAGCAGCGCAGCGGCTTCAGCCACAGCGCGACCATTCCGCCGACCAATCAGGACGCGCCACTGGCCGCCGCCTTGGTGCGACTGTTTCGCAAGGCCTGGCAAGGCCAAGTGGTGCGTAACGTCGCCGTCAGCACCGGCCACCTGGCCCCCGACGTCGGCGAGCAGCTGAACCTGCTTGAGCCCGTGCGGACCCAGCTGCACCGCACCGACCTCAACCGCGCCTTGGACGACATCCGCACCCGCTTTGGCTTCACCCGCCTGGTGTACGCCACCAGCCTGCTGCAAGGGGCCACCGCCATCGCCCGGGCGGGGCTGGTCGGCGGCCACAACGGCGGCAACGCCTACGACTGACTACAGCGAAAAATGATAGGCGGTTTCATCGGCCAGGTGCATCGCGTCAACCACCGCCACCCCGTGCTGCTCCTGCACTTGGGCCAGCAGGTAATCCCGCACGTCCATGGTCAGGTAGGTCGTCACGCCCTGCTCGATCGCCGCAGACAGGCCCAACCCGTGGTGGCGCAGGCCGCGAATCTTGGCCCAGGTGTGGGCGAACATCACCCGCCCGGTCAGGTCAATGTGGACCCGCAGCGTCCCCTTGCGTTCGTGATCATCGAAGTGCAGCACCGCCACGCGAAAATGGGCACACCACACCGCGACCAGCAGCAGCACCGCCAGCCCCAGCGCGACCAAGGCCGCTAACGCCACCGCCGCCAGCAACCCACCGGCGGCCGCCAGCGGCACCCCGGCTAGCCAGACGCTGGCCACCAACACCGCAAGCACCAACATGAGAGCCGGCAGCAGCACCACCAACCCCAGGAAAATCACAAACACCAGCCGCACCACACGCCCCATGGGTCGTCGCCACCTCACATCAGATTAGATATCAGTTAGAATAACCCTCATTTTACGATTTTTCAAGCAGCAAAAAAGCGCAGCCCTCGCTGCGCTTTTGCGTCACTCAACCGAAATCAGCGTCACGTCCGTCACCCCGCGCGACCGCTTCAACGACGCCATCAGGTCGTCGACGGACCCCTTGAGATTCGAGATATCAAAGGAGATCACCACGCTGGCCCAATCGTGAATCGGGATGTTCTGATTGATGGTCACAATGCTGGCATCTGCGGCCGACATCGTGTTGAGCACCTCGGACAAGATGCCGCGGTCGTGGTGCAGCATCAACGAAATCACGGCCTTGCGCTGCGTCAGGCCGGTGTCTGGCATGAACACGTAATCCTTGTACTTGTAGTAGGTACCGCGGCTGATGCCGACCAGCTTAACCGCCTCGGACACCTGCCGCACCTGGCCGTTTTCGATCAGGTTCCGCGCCTTGATCACCTTGTCGACGACCTCGGGCAAGATGCTGCTATCAACGATGTAATACTTTTCCATGGGAAAGACCCCCGTGCCAAAATGTTGCCTTCATTGTACCACGAAAGCTAGACACGTGTTCCAGAATGTTTACGGTTCGAGATGTTCCTCGTGGTACCCGGTCGCCGGCCGCGGTGCCTGGGCTCGCGCCGCCGCGCGGCCCTGCAACCCGCGAATCACCAGCCGCACCAGCAGACCGCCGAACAACACGACGAACAGACCGCCGAGTGCCACCAGCCCCCAGTCGCGCTTGCCCAGCAGGCTGGCCAACGCCAGCCAGAGGCCAAGCCCCAGGCCGGCGGCGTTGACCACCCCGGCAAGACCGAACAACACGCGGTTACGCACCGCGTGACCCGGTCGGTAAGTCGGCGCAAACAGGTACTCGGCCAACGGCTCCAACAGAAACTCCAGCAAGCCGCCCAACAAATCCCCCATGCCCTCATCTCCTTTGAACCGATTATGCCACCACCAAGCCGCCGTGTCATCCGCCTTGGGTCCGACCACGCCAAAGGGGTTCTACTTGGTGTGGGTGATCGGTGCCTGCTGCGGCGCGGTTTCCTCATCCGGGAAGGTGACCTTGAAGGTGGTCCCCACGCCCTGCTGGGAATCGACGGTGATGCTGCCGCCGTGCAGCGTGACCAGCTGGTGAACGATGGCCAGCCCCAGCCCCGACTCACCGTACTTGGTGTTTTTGCGCGACGGATCGGCCTTGTAGTAGCGTTCCCAGATGTTTTGGACCTGGTCTTCGGTCATGCCGATGCCGGTGTCAGACACCGCCAGCTCGGTTTGGTGGTAGCCGGCCTTGGCACTCAGCGTGATGGTGCCGTTTTGCGTGAACTGGATCGCGTTTTGGGCGATGTTGAACATCACCTGCACGAAGCGGTCGTGGTCGGCGTATACCGGCACGTCGGCCGCGGCGTCAAGCACCAGCTTGTCGCCGGCGGCATCGGCCTTTTGCTTGAGCTGGGATACCATCCCCGCAAGCGCCTCAGCGGCGTTGAAGGTCTGCTTCTTGAGCAAAATCTGATTGGTGCGAATTTTTTCGTAGTCGAGGTTCTCGTTGACCAGGCGAATCAGGCGTTTGGTCTCGTTGCGCATCAGCTCGATGGACTGGCCCTTGCTCTCCTCGGGAATCGCATCGTAGGCCAGGCCCTCGAGCAGCCCGTTGATGGTGGTCAGCGGGGTTCGCATCTCATGCGCCGCATCGGCCATGAACTGGCGGCGCCGCTCCTCTTGCCGGTGAATCTCGGCCTGGCTGTCGCGCAGCGAGTGGACCATGTCCTGAAAATCATTGGCCAGATCCGACACCTCGTCGTGGCTCTTGCTTTGCACATGGACATCGACGTCATAATCACCTTCGGCCACCTGGTGGGTCACCTGGCGCAGCCGGTTAATTCGGTTGACCTGGTAACGGGCGACGAAATAAGACACGACGATGGCGACCAGCGCCGACAGCAGAAAGGCGATGAACAGGTTGTACTCGGTTTTGCGAATCGAGCTTTGGATGTTGTCGACCGGCGCATAGGCCGCGACCACGAACAGCAACTTGTCGCTGAGAAACACCGGCCGGTAGTAAATGGTCATGCTCTGCTGCTTGCCGTTTCTGGGGTTGGTGGTCAGCTCGGGCAGCGCCACCGAGGTCCCCTTCTTGAGCTTGGCCCAGGTCTTCGCCTCGATGCTCACGACCATGTTGGCCTGGTTGTTGGGGTAAACCGCGGCGTTGTCGGCGTTGTAGATCATGAAGTGGACGCGCTGGTTTTGCAGGATTTTCTCGGAATTTTGGATGAAGGCCGCGTTGGGCTCAAAGGCGCTGCGGGCGACGTTGACCTGCAAGGCGTTGTCGGCCAAAACGTCGGTGTACTCCTCCAGCTGATCGAAGCTGTTGGACCAGACGTTGGCGGTGGTCGAGCGAATGAACAGCACCGACACGATCGCCATCATGACGAAGATGACGCCGAAAATCGCCAGCATCTGCTGATAAAGCATCTTCATGCTTGCGTGTCCAAGGCGGAGTCATCGAACTTGTAGCCGACGCCCCACACGGTTTGAATGATCTGCGGCCCAACCCTCTCGATTTTTTGCCGCAACTTCTTGATGTGGGCGTCGACGGTTCGCTCGTCGCCGTAGTACTCGTAATCCCACACCAGCTGCAAAAGTTGCTCGCGCGAGAAGACCTGCTTGGGGTTTTTGGCCAGCGTGTGCAGCAAGTCGAACTCCTTGGGTGTCAGCCCCTCGATCAAAGACGAGTCGAGGTAGGCCTCGCGCGTCTTGGTGCTGAGCTTGAAGTGGGCGGTGACCACGTCGAAGTCGCCGTTGTCCGCCTCGGCGTCTGCGGTCGGTGCGACCTCAACCTCGGCGCGGCGGTGCAGCGCCTTGATCCGGGCCACCAGCGTGATCGGCGAGAAGGGCTTGGTCACGTAATCGTCGGCACCAAGCTCCAGGCCAAGCACCTGGTCGCTTTCGGAGTCACGCGCCGTCAGCATGATCAAAGGCACCGTGGCCGACAGCTTGCGAATCTCCTGAGCTACCTGCATGCCATCCATCTTCGGCAGGTTCAGATCCAGCGTGATGATGTCGAAGCTCTCAGGCGCCGCCTTGAACAGGGCCAGGCCCTCCTCGCCATCGTAGCCGTTGACGACCTCCCACTGCTCTTTTTTAAAAAACATGTCCATCATTTGGGCAACGCTCTCGTTGTCCTCAATCATCAAAATTTTCATTTTTTACTCCTCGGTTTAGCTTGTTGCAGGCATTCGCGGCCGGCAGTCACACAACCGCCGTGCGGCCGGGTCGGCGCAGTCTTTCTTCATGTTTCAGAGTAGCACGGCACCGGCCCTTTGACAAACGATTATCGCCCGTGCTACCATATAGGTTGCATATCGGGGGTGTAATGGTCTCGACATTGGTCTTGGCACCCGTGGTGCACTCCGGAGTCCGTCTCCGTCATCAACGGACACAGTTAATTTAACTGCAAACAAAGAAAACTCTTACGCTCTCGCTGCTTAATTAGCGCCTTAGCGTGATCCTCCCGTTGTCGCTCAAGCGGCGGATCTGGGTCTCAAATCAATTGAGCTACGGTCACCTTTCCCGTCTGAATCGGTGACAAGAGATCATCAGACTAGCGCTTGCGGGTCAGCCCTGTGACCTGGCGCACCGCCTGCGCGAATTTCAAATGAGGTCACTATGAGTGTAGAGCTGCGCTTCGCGGGGCTGATGGACAGGAGTTCGATTCTCCTCACCTCCATTGGTCAATCCCCGATGAACCGGCGACGCGATTTCCGCGTCGCCGGTTTTTGTTTGCGCCGATGACCCGTAAGTCTATGATGCCCGAAAGCTGTGAACATTCTGTGTCAAAAGCGGTGAGATTCCCGGACGCTGCGCCTGCAAGCGAGGCAACAAACTTGAACTCGGTGCCGCCAAGGTGGTGCAATAGCAGTGGCGGCAACCCGCCGCAGACGTCCAGTCCGGATCGACGTGAAAAGCTGGGATAAAGATGGGGGCAAACATGAAGAAAGTAATCGCAGCGCTGCTGACCGCCTTGACGGTGCTTTTGGTGCTGACCGCGTGTGGCGGCGCCAAGGCGGCCGACTACCCGACGGCGGCCAAGGCCGAGGCGGCCCTGAACGCCGGCAAGAAGCTGGAAGGCAAAACCGTGACGTTCAAAGTCCTGAAGGTGGAACCCAGGAGTGCCTTTGGCTACAACCTCGAGGCCGGCAAACACCTGAACTTTGCATCTGCCAAGAACCCAGGCGTCAAGAAGGGCGCGACGGTGACGGTCAAGGTGAAGAAGGTCGCGTCGATGCTGGGTTCGTACATCATCAGCTACACCGACCTGAAACAGTGACGCCAAAAAGGCCAGTCATCAAGGACTGGCCTTTTTGAATCCCACTACTGTTGAACGCGCCGGCGGTGCAGCCGGTATCCCGCCGCAATCGCCACCAGCCACGCCAGGGAAAGCAGGGCCGGCACCGCGGTTTCGCCGTGAACCAGCATCACCACCCCGGTGACGGCGAGGAAGGCCAGCGCCAGGTAATCGCCAACCGGAAACCAAGGCGCCTTGAAGGTGTTGGCCGTGGGATTGAGCCTGCGAAACTTGAGGTGAGCGACGAGGATGGCCCCCCACACGAAGAGGAAGCTGGTGGTCGCAACGCTTGAGATCAGCTTGAACACCCCGCCCGGCAGCAGCATATTCAGCACCACGGCCACGGCGATGATCAGCGTCGAGGCCAGAATGGCGTTGGCCGGCACCTGGCGCCTTGAGAGCTTGCCGAAGCGCGACAGGCGCGGGTTGGGGCTGTGCAGCGTGAGCGAAAACAGCATCCGACCGGTCGAAAACAGGCTGGAATTGCAGGCCGAGGCCGCGGCGGTCAGGACCACGAAGTTGATGATGTCGGCCGCCGCCCGGATGCCGACGCTGTCAAACACCTGGACAAAGGGGCTGGAGGTCGGGCTGACCGCAGACCAGGGGTAGATGCACATGATCACAAACAACGCGCCGATGTAAAACAGGATGATCCGCACCGGCAGCTCGTTGATGGCCTCGGGAATCACCTGCTTGGGGTTGGCGGTTTCACTGGCGGTCAACCCCACCATTTCCACCCCGGCAAAGCTGAAGGTGACCATCTGAAGCGACGCGAGAAACCCGCCGAGGCCCTTAGGGAACAGGCCGCCGTGGCTGACCAAGTTGCTCAGACCGGCCGTGCCGCTCCCGGTGCGGTAATGCACGATAATCATCCAAGCGCCAACGACGATCAGCGCGATGATGGCGACGACCTTGATCAAGGCGAACCAGAACTCGGCCTCACCGAACAGCCCGACGGAAATCAGGTTCACCAGCAGCAAAATCAACAGCGCCACCAGCCCCGGCACCCACTGCGGCACCTGCGGCAGCCAGTAGCGAATGTACATCCCCACGGCGGTCACCTCGGCCATGGCGATGGCCAGCCAGCAAACCCAGTAGGTCCAGCCCGTCACAAAGGCGGCGCCGCGGCCGAGGTAGCGGCCGATGAAATCGACGAAGCTGTGCTGTGACAAGTCGGACAGCAAAAGCTCCCCCATCGCCCGCATCAGGAAAAAGCACATCCCCCCGGCCAGCAGGTAGGCCAGAAGAATCGAGGGTCCCGCCTGGTGAATCGACTGCCCCGCCCCGAGGAACAGGCCGGTGCCGATGGTGCCGCCGATGGCGATCAGTTGAATGTGGCGGCTCTTGAGACTGCGGGAAAGCTCGGGTTGATCCGTGGTTTTAGACATGTGTGTTCCTCCAGACATGTCGTCAGTATACCAGTTCCCAAGGCCGCCACAAAGGCGTTCGGTCGCCCCGCCACACCAAAAAACCGCGCGGCCGGCCCGGCCTCACGCGGTTTTGTTCACTTTGCCAGCAGCGGCGTGAAATTAATTCACTTCACAATGACCACCCGCTGCGGCGGCATCTGCTGCTTCAGGTACTTGGCCAGTGTCGCGGCATCTTGCTTGAACATCATCTTGACCACGGTCACCTGACCGACCGTCGCGATCAGCTGGGTGCCACGCGAGGCGGCGCTCAGCTGCACTTGTGTCAGCTGCGCCAAGGGCCGCATGCTGGCAAAGCCGTTGATCAGCTCCATGCTGCTGATGCCGCGGCGCCAAGACGCAAACACCAGCAGCATGCCGACAATGAACAAGCCGCTGACGTAATCGTTCAACGTGTGGCTGGTGGCCACCGTGAAGCCGGCCATCAACACCGCCACGGTCAGGTAAAAGGCCAGCCAGCCGCGCCGGATTCGGGCCTTGAACACCAGGGTGTGTCGCACGTACAGCAAGGCTCCGGCGGCGATCACCAGCACCACCAGTAGCGCCCAATTCATTAGACTCATGCGCATCCTCCATTCATTGACGTTACCTTACACTTTTGATTGGCTCCGCACAAGCCCAAAAAAGGGGGAGGCCGCGGCCTTCCCCTGTCGTTGACATTACTTGCTCAGCCGAACCACGTCACGCGCGATCATCAGCTCTTCGTTGGTCGGCACCAAAAGCACCTTGACCTTGGAGTCGTCGCTTGAGATGATGCGTTCCTTGGCCATCACGTCGTTGCGCTCGTCGTCAATCTTGGCCCCGAAGACGGAAAGCCCCTCGATGATGCGCTTGCGTTCGCGCTTGTCGCCTTCGCCCATGCCGGCGGTGAAGACCAGCACATCGATGCCACCCATTTCGGCGATGTAGCCGGCGACGTACTTCACGATGCGGTTGGTGAAGATGTCGATGGCCAGCTGGGAATCCGGCCGCTCCTCGCGGGAGTTTTCGATTTCGCGCATGTCGGGCGACAGCCCGGAGATGCCGTACAGCCCGGATTGCTTGTTCAAAATGTCGATGATGTCCTGCGGATCACTCAAGTTGAGCTTTTGCATCAGGTAGGCGACCAAGGACGCGTCGATGTCCCCGCTGCGGGTGCTCATCGTGACGCCGGCCAGCGGTGTGAAGCCCATCGAGGTGTCAAAGGACTTCCCGTCTTTTTCCGCCGTGATCGAGACACCGGAACCCAGGTGCATGGTGACCATGCGCAGATCCTTGAGGTCCTTGCCCAAAATCTCGGCGGCGCGGTGGGACACGTAGCGGTGGCTGGTGCCATGGGCGCCGTACTTGCGAGCCCCGTACTTCTTGTAGTAGTCCTGGGAGATGGAGTACAGGTAGTTCATCTTCGGCATCGTGGTGTGGAAGGAGGTGTCAAACACGCCGACTTCCGGAACGCCTGGCAAAAGCTTCATGAAGGCACGGATGCCGTTGGCCTCGGCCGGGTTATGTAACGGTGCGTATTCCGCCAAGTCGTCCACTTCCTTAAGGGACTCAGGCGTCAGCAGCTCGGATTCCTTGAAGCGCTCACCCCCGGCGACGATGCGGTGGCCGACGCCTTCGATCTCGGCGTAATCCTTGATGATGTCAAGCTCGATCAGGGCCTTCAGCAGCATGTCGACGGCCATGTCGGCGGTTGGGATGTCTTTGACCACCACGTATTTTTGGCCATCGCCGTACTTGACCTTGAACTCGGAGTCGGTCAGGCCCATGCGGTCGACCATGCCGCTTGCGATCACGGTTTCCTCGGGCATGACGAACAGCTTCCACTTCAGCGTGGAGCTACCGGCATTAATTGCAAGAATCTTTGACATTGTTACATCTCCTCTAAATTAGTTGCAGACCATGTCCGCACCTCTGCCAAAAAGGCGCTGAATGCCTGCTGGTCCTCAAGCGCCGGGAATGTTCCCAGCAGCACCTGCTTGGCCTGGTGCGCGTTGGGGCCGGGCTTTTGCAGCACCAACAGCGACTTGCGAGCCGCCGCCGTGGCAAACAGCGATTCCGGCAGGTTGAGCAAGCCCTGAAAGTGCATGTGCCCGGTCAGCCAGGCGGTCAGGCCATTGGCTTCGGTGGACTGAAACACGCCGCTTGGCACGAAGAACAGCCCCAGACCGCCCGGCCGCAGCGCCCGCATGCTCTGCTCGATCAGCAGGTGGTGGGCGAAACTGTGGCCGGCGGTCGCCGCCGTGTCGAACTGCTTGGCTCGCTCGTCCAGCGGGTAGTACCCCACCGGCAGATCCGACACCACGAGGTCACGCCCCGTGGCCGCAAGCTGGGCCAAGGCGTCCTGGTGGTACAGCGTGACGTCCAGCTGCTGCATGCGCCCGCTCATGTCGGCGAAGGCCAGCAAGGACTCGTCGTTGTCAACCAAGGTGCCGCGCGTGGCCACGCCAAGGGCCGCATGCAGGCGGTTCATCACGGCGTAAATCAGGTTGCCCGACCCTGCCGCAAAATCGGCGACTTCAAGCGGCTCCTGCGCGTTTTTGATGAAGGTCGTGACCAGAAACGTCGCCAGTCCCGCCATCAGGTCCGGTGTCACCTGCTTGTTAGGCTCGATGCCATCCACCTGAATGGCCTTGACCAAGACCAGCTGCCAGGCCTCGCGAATCTCCTCTGCGGTGTAGGCGCCGAGGTCGATGGGGTCCAGCAAGGCAGTCAGCGCCTCGACGGTGGCCTGGCTAGGCTGGCCGTCGGTTCGGGCGATCTTGCCTGCAAGGAGGTCATCGCCAATCTCCACCGCGCAATCCAGGTAGCTGACATCCAGCTGCTTGTGCAGTTGCGTTGTCGCCGCCTCAAGCGCCGTGTAAAGTGACTTCAAATGTGCGTTTGACATAGTGCCTCCTTAAATGTACATGACCAATGATACCGGTCAACTGTATCATAATCAAGCGGTTTCTTTCGCATTATTCCGGCGTTTGGCTGGTATCGGGCACCTGGTGTTCCGCCTCCCATTCCGCATAGGCAGCGCGGAAAGCCTCCCGTTCCACCTTGAGCCGAACGCTGTACTCATCATGCCAGATTGCAAACTGCCGCGTCAATCCCGCGGCCAGCAGCAGCACCACGGCCAATAGCGCCAACGCACTGAGCAAGGCGCTGGCGCTACGGCAACGCATTCAGCACCCCCGACAGCGCGGCGCCGTCGACAAACGAGAGGCGAAAGCCAATCTTGTCGTGCGGCAGGGTGGTGAATTTGACCGCATTAACCCCTTCAATTAGCGGCCGATACCCCCCAAGCTCCGTGACCAGACGCAGTTGAGGGGGATTGGGCGACTTAACATATGCCTCGATGATGTCGGTCTTAGAATTGCCCTCCGCGTCGACCGGTCGCGGCATCGCCAGCCTGCCCTCGGACAGAATGGTCAGCGGCTTGCCGGCCGTGAACGTGGCCATCATGCGCTCGGCGTCCAAAGCATTGAGCGTCTCTCGCTCATGCGCCCAGCCGCGCAGGCCGAACGCCACCGCGGCCCCCCACAATTCGACAGACGCCGCCAGTAACGCCAAGGCGACGACTGCCTCAATCAAAGTAAAGGCCGCGCGATTACGGCCAGGTGCCCACCAATGTGTCATTCAGCCACACCTCCAGTTGATTGCCATGGTTTTTGACGACATAGTCGCTGTCACCAACCGTGATGGTCACTTCCCCATCCCGGTTTGGATCAAGCGATGCGAGCCCCACGCGAGCGGCATACCAAGACGCGGTTTCGATTCGCGCCGTCACCACCTGTTGCTGATAGCCATGCTGAACCAGCAGGATCACGGCCACAATCAAGGCAATCACACTCAAGGCCGCGAGGTGCTCGGCGAGAACCAGTGCCTCTAATCTTCTGAAGATGTGATCATCCCCCCACCGATGTTGAAGGTCAGCGTGACTTGACCGCCTTGGGAGCGTCTGAAATATAGTTTTTGGGCTTGCGTGAAGGTCCCAGGAAGCATCGGCATCAAAATGTCGCCACCGCTCTTCAACGGCTGGCCCTCTGCATCAACTAGGATTACACTGGCTGGCACCCGTAGCACCCAACTGCGCGGCGGGATCGCAACCACCTGAAACTGAATGCGTTCCTGATTGTACAGTAGCGAGCCGCCTTGCTTGGACAACAGCACCTCATGCCGCAGGTGGTCCCACTCGTCGACCAAGGCGGCGAAAAACTGGGCCTGCTCGCGGCGTTCGAGCTCGGCTCGCCCCACCCGCACCCCGATTAAGGCCAGCACCAGCGCGACGGCCAGGGCAACCGTCACCTCGATCAGGGTGAAGCCACGCCGCCTCATTTGACGGCAAAGCGCGGCGGCGTATCGCTGGCCACGTAGGTCGCACCGCTGGCCAACGCCTTTTGCTGCGCCGCGGTGATGATATTAGCCTTGACCAGCGCATCGACGCTGGCGAACGTACTGGTGGTCGCGCTTGGTGAGGCATAGGCCACCTCAATTTGGGTGTTCACGCTGGCCACCGTGGCCTCCAGCTGCTTGCTGTTGGCCTGCTCCAGCTGGGCGCGAATGGTCACCACAAGCGTCAGCGTCAAAACGATGATCAGCCCCAGCGCGGCTAAGACCTCAATTAATGTAAAACCCTTGCGTCGTTTCATCCGAATCCTCCCCCGCCGTACAGCGGTCCCAAAAGCGTCTGGTACATCAGCACAATCTGGATGCCAATCAGCAGAAACATCACCGGCTGCACCAGCGCCAACCACCGCTCGCTGCGAGCCGTCAGCGCCGCCAGCAGGTCCCGGGCTAACAGCGCCATCCCGTTGCTGACCAGGGCTGGAGTCTGCCCCATCCCCAGCAGCTTTCGCGCCGGCGGATAAACCAGCGGGTGATCCAGCACCGCGTCCAGTGCGGTGCCGGCCACCACCCGTGCCTGCATGCCCTGGGCCGTGTGGCGCCACACCCCCGGGGCGAGCGTCGCCAGCTGATCCAGGTAGGCCGTCAGCGGCAGCCCCCCGGCCAGAAACTGCGCCGCCCCACTGACGAACTGGTAGCGGTAGTAGTCTCGCGCCATCGCAGCCACCCCGGGCAGCCGCAGCAGCAACCGGCCACGGTGCAGCGGCGACAGGCGGTGCCAGCCTAGCGTCAACAGTCCCGCCACGACCCCCAAAACACCGACCACCACGGCCTGAATCCGCAATCCGGTGACGTGGCCGGTGCCAAGCGCCGGCAGCAGCTGAACCCACAGCACCCCTTGGATTCCGGCCAGAAACAGCAGCAGCACCACGGGGTAGACCAGCAGCTGCCGCAGGTGCCGCCAGCCGGCCTGCTGAAGCTGCAAAAAATCAAGCGCGGCCGCAAGTCCGGCCGTCAACTGGCCATGGACCCCGGCCAGCGTAGCCTGGGTCACCACCACCTGGCCGAACCCGGCGGCGTCAAGCGCCGTGGCGACCCCAGCCCCGGCCTCCAGCTGGTTGACCATGCGCCGCCAGTGGGTGCGGTACTTGGGCTGGCTGGCGGCCAGGTAGGCCAGCCCCTCGGCCAGGGTGAACCCAACCTGCAGCAGGCTGATCAGATCGCGCCCGGCGGCCAGCTGGACGCCGATCGGCAGCCGCGGCTTCCCCAGCCGACTCATTTTGGCCCCTCGTCATCGAAGCGAACCAGGTCCAACACCGGGTGCGGCACCGGCCGTGGAACCAGCGTGACCGCGGCCGCCGCGGTCACGGCCGCCTGGACCAGGGAGTCGACCACGCCCAGCGCCTGAAGCCGAAGCGGCACCAGCGCAGCGGTGCGCGCATGCACCGTGGTCAGCACCAGGTGGCCGCTGATCGCCGCCTCGCAGGCCTGCTGGGCGGTGGCGAAGTCTCGCACCTCGCCGATCACCAGCACATCCGGGCGGTGGCGCAGCGCGGCCTTGAGCAGCGCGGCGTAGGTCATATCGGCCTCCGGGTTGACCTGCAGTTGCACGAACGCCGGCTGAATGATTTCGACCGGGTCCTCGATGGTCATCACCATCTGCGTGGCGGCCAGCTGCGCGGCCACCTGGTACAGCAGCGTAGTCTTGCCGCTGCCGGTCGGGCCGCTCAGCGCGATCAGGCCCCGCCGGGCGGCCAGCGCTACGAGCGTCGCCACCACTGGGCGACTCCAGTCGTCAAGCGCCGGCACCCCGTGGAGAAAGCGAATCACCAGGGTCTCGCGACCGGCGTAATCCCCCACGGTGCTGAGGCGCAGCGGCGTCGCCAGCCCGGCCAGCGTGACCGCTCCCAGCTGGACGCGCCGGTGTTCGCTGACGTTCATTCCCGCCGCATACTTCAGGTAGTTCAGCCACTGGCGGCCCTGCGCCTGGCTGACCGTGCGATCGCTGGCCAGTCCAGTGCTGGTTCGCACCACCACGCGGTAGCCGGCCGGCTTGGGCAGCAGGTACAGGTCACTGGCCCAGGCGGCCACCGCCGCCTTGAGAATCGCCATCAGGGATTCCATCGACTCACCTCCTCATTAGAGATTCCGCCAACCGAGGCGATTCCCCCCGGTGAGCCCCGATTTTTTTGACGCCACGCAAAAAGCCACCGCCTCTTGGCAGTGGCTTGACTCAGTGGATGATCTCGGCGGCGACGCGGCGCATGATGCGCAGCAGGTCCTCGGCGTCTTCATCCCCGATTTGTTGAACCCAGCCGTAAAAGCGCTGGTGGATGGTCGCGTTCAGCGCGGTGGTCACCTGCTCGCCACGCTCGGTCAGCCGCAGGTACAAGCGGCGCCGGTCGGTGGCATCGCGCTCCTGGATGATGTAGTCGTTCTCAAGCAGCGTCTTAATCTGGCGCGAAATCGCGGCGCGGGTCACCCCGCGGGACTTGGCGACATCCGAAATCGACAGCTTCGAGCCGCGGTGCAGGTCGCGCATGATCAAAAACTGCTCAAAAGACAGCTTGTACTGCTTCATCGGGGCGGAAACCAGGTCGCCGACGTACTTGAACCCGGTCATGTACACCTCGATGTAATCGTCTAGCAGGTCCGGCTTGGCCATGGCCACGACTCCTCTCTAAAGTTGACTGTGCAATGTGGTCGGCTGCTCGCCGGCCGCCTTGGCCGCCTCCTGGGTTCGCAGCTTGTCCGCTAGCTCCGGTGTGATCACCGGCAGGTCGATGCGAAAGCTCGAGCCGTGACCCAGGGCCGAGTCGACCGAGATCTCGCCGTGGTAGCTTTCAACCAGCTGCTGGGCGATGGACAGCCCCAACCCGTTGCCGCCCTTCTCGCGGCTTCGCGCCTTGTCGACGCGGTAGAAGCGGTTGAACACCCGGTCGCGGTCCTTGGGGCTGATGCCTTCGCCGAAGTCCTGGACGGCCACCGCCACACCGTCGCTGTTCTCGGCGGCGGAGACGTGAATTTCCTTGCGCGTCGTCGAGTACTTGACCGCGTTGTCGAGCAAAATGATCAGCACCTGTTCAAGGTGGTTGCGGTACATGCGAATGAAGGTGCTGCCGGCCAGGTCGTTGTCCAGCGTGAACACGAAGTCGGCGTGAATCATGCGAAAATCATTGACCACCTGCTCGATAATCTGGTTGAGATCGCACACGGCGTTGGGAAACTGCACGTCGACCTGATCGGCGCGGGTGAGGTCGAGCATTTCCTGGATCAGGCTCTTCATCCGGGTGACCTCCTGCAGGCTGGCCGCCAGGGACTCGTTGAGCACCTCGGGGTCATCTTTGCCCCAACGGTTCAGCAGCTGGAGGTGCCCCTCCAGGATCGCCACCGGCGTTCGCAGCTCGTGGGAGACGTCTTGCACGAATTCGCTTTGCTGATCGATGAAGCGCTGGATGCGATCAAGCATTTCGTTGAACTCCAAGACCAGGTCACCGAGCTCATCGCGCCGCCGCAGCTGGGGAATCCGCACGCTGCTTTGGGGCTCCTCGTTGACCACGTCGATAGTCTTGGTGATCAGCTTGATTGGCTTGACGAAGTTTCGCGCCAAGAAGAAGCCGATGGCCAAAGAGACTAGCAGCGCCGCGACGAACAGGCTGCCGATCAGAATCCAGATCTGACGCATGGTCGCGTAAAACGCGGTCATGCGGTCGGTCACCTGCACAAAGCCGATGTGCCGCCCCGTGACCGTCGAGACAATCGGGGCGCTACCGACCATGCCCCGAAACTCGCTGTTTTGGAGCATGTCGATGCGCGTGGTGTTGACCTTGACCAGCGGCTCGTCGTGGTGGTGCGAGGAGAACACAATCATGCCCTGCTCGTCGTACACGGCCACGCTGATGTCGGCTCGCGAAATTTTTTGGATGACGGAGTCGGAGAAAATGCTGGTGCTAGAGCTGGCACTCTTGGCACTGTCGGACGCCGGCGCAGACATGCTGCTGGTGCCGTTGACCCGCGGCTCAACCGTTGACACGGAGAGGTTCGAAGCGACTGGGGATAATCGCTGCTCGACCGCGCTTAAGGTGTCGCTCACGCTGTTGCGTTCCTGCTCGACCAGAATCTGCCGCATCACGGTGACCAGCACCAAAGACAGCACCGTGAACGTGACAAAAATGCCGGCAGCAACGATGGCCGTCCACTTGAAGCCAAGTGGCAGCCGGTGGGTGCGGGTCGTCGTCTTTTTGGGGGCGACCATTAGGAGCGCATGACGTAACCGGTTCCCCGCACGGTTTGAATGTAGCTCGGCTCACCCGGCCGGTCGATCTTGTTGCGAATGTAGCGGACGTAAACGTCGACCACGTTGGTCTCGACGTCTGAGTGGTAACCCCAGACCTTGGATAGCAGGACGTCACGGGCCAAAACGACGTTGATGTTCTCCATCAAGGTCAACAGCAGCTCGTACTCGCGCTTGGTCAACTCGATGATGTCGTCACCGCGCCGCACGACCCGGTTCTCCTTTTCGATGGTCAAGTCGCGGTAGGTGATGGTCGTCTGCTTGGCCGCGTTGTGCTCGCCTTCGATACTGATGCGGCGCAGCAAGGCGCGAAGCCGCGCAAGCAGCTCCTCGATGGCAAACGGCTTGACGATGTAATCGTCGGCGCCGTGGTCAAGTCCGGAGACGCGGTCGATCACGGAATCCCGCGCGGTCATCATGATGATCGGGGTGTTCTTGACCTGCCGCACCCGCCGGCAGACCTCAAGCCCGTTCAGCTCCGGCAGCATCAAGTCGAGCAAGATCGCGTCCCAGTCCTCGGACAGCGCCGCCTCAAGCCCGGTGCGGCCGTTGAAGTGAACCGCGGTTTCGTATCCTTCGTGTTTCAGCTCGAGCTCGACGAAGCGGGCGAGGTTTTTCTCATCTTCAATAATTAAAATTCGGCTCATCGTTCTACTCCTTCGCGATTTCAGTTGGATTCAGCCGCCGCTGCCGATTTTCTCATTATCGGGGGCCGAACACGTGAATTTTCTCATGCAACTTCTTGCCTGCCTAGTGTAACACAGTCACGTTTTTTTGACTATCACACGAAGCTTTAACCATGACCTTTTTTGGCCGGTTGAGAGGAATTGTCAGGTACTCATTGGGCTAGTCCAATGAGTACGAAAGCTCGCGAATATTAATTAAATAATTACCGGTCTATTCCAATTTTGTGACCGGGTGGCGCCGGCCCGAGACGCAAAACGCGCAGCGACGCGCCGGCCTCAATGCTTGAGCCGAGCGTTGCTGCGCGTCAATGCTGCGTGAGTTTATTGTTCCTCGTACCAGGTGTAGTGGAAGGTGCCTTCGCGGTCCGTGCGGTTGTACGTGTGGGCCCCGAAGTAGTCGCGCTGAGCCTGGGTCAGGTTGGCCGGCAAAACCGCCGCGCGGTAGGAATCGTAGTAGGCGATGGCGGCGGAGAAGCCCGGCACCGGCACCCCGGCCTTGACCGCAAAGCCGACCAGGTCGCGAACGCTTTCCTGGTAGTTCTTGGCGATGGCCTTGAAGTAGTCATCCAAGAGCAGGTTCTTCAGCCCGGCGTCCTTGGTGTAGGCGTCGGTGATGTTTTGCAGGAACTTGGCGCGGATGATGCAGCCGGCACGCCAGATCTTGGCAATCGTGCCGTAGTCCAGGTCCCAGCCGAAGTGTTCCGAGGCCACGCGCATCTGCTCGAAGCCCTGGGCGTAGCTCATCAGCTTGGAGAAGTAAAGCGCCTTGCGGATCAGCTCGATGGTCGCCTTCTTGTCGGCGAACGTCACGTTGCCAACCGGGCGTGGCAGCACCTTGCTTGCGGCCACCCGCTCGTCTTTCATCGCGGAGATGTAACGGGCGTAGACGGACTCGGTGATCACGCTTTGCGGCACCCCAAGCTCCAAGGCGGATTGGGAACTCCACTTGCCGGTCCCCTTGTTGCCGGCGGCGTCGAGGATCAGGTCGACAATCGGCTTGCCGGAACCCAGGTCATCCTTGCGGGTCAAAATCTCGGCGGTGATGTCGATCAGGTACGAGGACAGCTCGCCTTCGCTCCATTCCTTGAAGGTCGCGGCGATTTCGTCAACGGACATGTTCAGCATGTTGCGCATCACGTTGTAAGACTCCGCAATCAGCTCCATGTCGCCGTACTCGATGCCGTTGTGGACCATCTTGACGTAGTGGCCGGCGCCGTCCGGCCCAATGTAGGTCACACAGGCCGCGCCGTCTTCGTCTGCCTTGGCCGCAATCTGGTTGAGAATCGGTGCGACCAGGTCGTAGGCGGCTTTTTGGCCGCCCGGCATCAAAGATGGGCCCTGCAAGGCGCCGAGCTCGCCACCGGAGACGCCCATGCCGATGAAGTTGATGCCGGACTTGTCCAGCTCGGCGTTGCGCCGGCGGGTGTCTTCAAAGAAGGTGTTCCCACCGTCGATCAGGACGTCGCCCTTGTCCAAAAGCGGCAGCAGCTGCGCGATGACCGCGTCGGTGCCGGCACCGGCCTTGACCATCATGATGATGCGGCGCGGCTTTTCCAAGCTGGCCACGAAGTCCTCAATGGTGTAGCTCGGCACGAGGTGCTTGTCGGCATGCTCGGTGGCAACGGCCTCGGTCTTGCTGCCGGTGCGGTTGTAAATCGCCACCGTGTAACCGCGGCTTTCAATGTTCAGTGCCAGGTTCTTGCCCATGACGGCCATTCCGATGACACCAATCTGTGGTTGATCCATAATCTGCCTCCTACTTTTTACGCGAAATTAAGCGTTCCTGCCTTATTTTAGCAAACTCAGGGGCAAAATTAAAGCCGGGCTCACTTATCCTGATCGTCGTCGAACAGCCCCTGCAGCTTGGCGAAGGCCGGGTTCGGCTTGGCGTCTGCGTGAGTCGCCGCGAAGTCGTCCTCGCTGACCACCGCCCAGTCGTCTCCTGCCGGCATCTCCCCGTCGGCGGCCTCGCCCGGCGTCAGCACCTGCATCGGAATCGCCAGCAGGATGTGATCGGTAATCGCCCGCATCAAGTCGAGTTCGTCGCCGTCTAGGTCGATCAGAAGCTGGCCGTCGTCGTACTTCTCGCGGTCCGAGGTTTCGGAAACGTAGACCTCGCTGAAGGTGAAGTCCAGCGGCCAGTCGACCGGCTTGAGGCTGCGCGTGGAAGGCACCACCAGCTTGCCGGCCACGGCAACGGTGGCGATGAAGTCCCCTTCCGTGAAGCGAACCGTGCCGCTCACGTGAATCGGGCTGACCGAGAGAATCTCCGGGTCGCGGCTTGTCAGCTCCTGTTCAAGCGCCAGCGTCTCGGCGAAGGCCAGCGGCGCGGCGCGGTGTTTCATTAAGTCTACCAAAGACCACTTAAGCATGAGTTCCTCCTTGGGCCGATCCGCTCAAGGGGATCCGTCCGTAATTTTGTGTCTGGTGCGTCAGCGTTTCAATCAGGCGATCGGCGCGGTGCTGGGCCGCCATCAGGCCATCCGGCGCCAGCATCGCGGCGCTGACGCGGGTCACCAGCGGCAAGGCCACCTGCTTTTTGACCTCGTGCAAAAACGCCTGGCCGACCGGCGTGAACCCCAGCACGTGCAGGTAGCGCCTGGCGCGGCCGGCTTGGACCTGTTCCTCGGTCAGGTTCAGCAGGGTACACAGGGCCAGGCGGCGCAGCCTGGCGTAGGTGTAGCGCTTGGACTTGACCCGGGCCATGAAGTCGGCAAAATCGGTGGCGGCGTCGATCTGCTGGGTGAAGCGGTACTCCAGCCCCTCGGCCATCGACGTCACCCGCCGCAGTTCGGCCAAGTCGGCGGTTTGAAGCCGGTAGCGCAGCAGCGGAAACAGCGCGTCCCACGTCAGGTGCGGCGCCGCCGCCAGCGCCGCTTGGGTGGCCGGCGGCACCAGCGTGCGTACCGCCGCCCCGGCGGCCACCGCCTGGCGAATCGCGCTGCCAGAGGCGGTGGTGCCGCAAGGGGCATCGGCGTCGTGTTCGGCGCCGACGCGAGCAAAGGGCAAAAGCGTCATCGCCGCCCCCTGCTGGTGGACGGCCTGGGCGTAGCTGAGCCCAAGCATCAGGTTGGGCTGCGTCGTGGCGACCCCGGTGACGCCTTCAAAGTAGCGGTTCAACTGGGTGGCGTAGGTCTGCGTGTAATCATCAAAATGCGTGGTCGCCGGTGGCGCCGACGCCAGCTGGGCGGCCAGGGCCGCGTAATCCAGGCCCGGCGCCTCGGTGCCAAAGGCCAGCGTCTCCACGCCCAAGGCGGCGAGCAGCGCGACCCCACCGGTGGCAAATTCCGAGGCCGCCTGCACGGCATCGAACACCGGCAGCTCGACCACCAAATCCGCCCCGCCGGCCAGGGCCGCGCGAGTGCGTTGCCACTTGTCGACAATGGCCGGCTCCCCGCGTTGCACGAAGTTGCCGGCCATCACGACCACCACCGCGTCGGCCTGGCTCAGGCGCCGAGCCGCAGCCAAGGCGTGAAGGTGGCCGTTGTGAAGCGGATTGAACTCCGCAATCATGCCAACGGCCTTCATTCGCCGGCCTCCCGCGCCTTCCTTGCGTGGAAGAACCAGCGAGTGCTGGTGTCCGCGATGGCCGCCGTCCCGAACTCGGCGGTCGCAGACACTAGCGCAAAGCCTGCCGCGGCCAGCGCCTGCTCAAAGTCGCGCTGCGGGTAGGTCCGCTCGTGGTGGGTCTCAAGCAGCGGGTGGTAGGCGTCCAGCTTCTCGTCGTACACGAAAAACGTCAGGTCGTGCTCCACGCTGTGCGGCACCGCCCCTTCGTAGCTGCTCCACATGAAGGCGTAGTCCTCGGTCTGGTAGTTGTACATGTAGCCGGGAAAGACCTGGTCCATCTGGTAAAGCGAATGCGCGTCGAAGAAAAAGTCGCCACCGACCGGCAAAACGCTTGCGACCTGCCGGAACACGGCGGTGACCGCCGCGAGGCTTGGCATGTAGCACAGCGAATCGTCAAAGCAGGTGACCACGTCGTACTGCGGCATGTCGGAGAGGTCTTGCATGTCGCCCATGATCAGCGGAATGTTGCGGCCCTCTCGGTCGATTTTCTGCTCGGCCAAGGCCAGCATCTCACCGGACAAGTCGAAATCGGTGACGGCAAACCCGGCCGCATCGAGCAAAAGCGCCAGGCTGCCCGAACCGCCGGCCAGCTCCAGGAGCTGCTGCCCGGCGGGGGCCACCCGTGCGACCACGTAGTCGCGCCACTGGGTGTAAAGCGTCTCATCCATCAGCGTGTCGTAGACTTGCGCGAATGTGCTGTAAATCATGCTTCCGTCAGCCACGCCGACAGGTCGACCAGCGGCGCCTGGGCCCAAAGCTTCTCCAGGTTGTAAAAGGCCCGGGCATCGGGCACAAAGACGTCCACGACCAGGTCACCGAAGTCCATCAAGAGCCAGTTGCTGCCCTTCTTGCCCTCGATGCGAACCGCGGGGCCACCGGCCTCTGCGACCTTGTCATCAATCGCATCGACGATGGCTTGGACCTGGCGATCGGAGCCGCCGGTCATGATCAGGAAGTAATCGGCCAGCAGGCTGACTTCCTTCATATCCAAGGCCACGATGTCCGTGGCCCGTTTGTCATCCGCGGCGCGAATCGCGATTTCAAGTAATTCTTCGGCTTTCAGAATGATTTCTCCTTTATTAGGCACGCGTTGTCACAAACGCGTTGTACGTCAGCAAAGTCTTCGGGTACACCACTTTGCGGTTGGCAATCAGGTAGGTCAGCGTGTTTTCAAGCTCGATGCGGGTGGCCTCGGTCATGTCGGTGGCCGCCGCCTCCCGCGCCTTTTGCTCGATGGGCAGGGCCCGGGCTGGCTCGATGAAGTCGGCGACGAAAATGATCTCGTCCAACAGCGTCATCTCGGGGTCGCCGGTGGTGTGGCGGCTGATCGCCTGCAGCACCAGCTTGTCGGTGATGCCGACCTCGGTTTCGATGAACCAGGTGCCGACGATGCCGTGCCACACGCCGCGGTTGTAGTTCAGCAAGTCGGGGTCAAAACCGTTGCGAACGATGGTCTCCTCGTAGGTGCTGACCGGCACCTGCTTGGCGTAGTCGTGAAGCAGCCCCGCTAGCCCGGCACGGTCGACGTCGGCATTGAAGCGTTCGGCCAGCTCACGCGCCGTCTGCTCGACGCGCAGGCAGTGCTGATAGCGCGGCTCATCCAGCCGGTTTTGCAGGTGGTTCAAAATCTCCGCGCGGCTCATGCCGTGGGTCAGGGTGCTTGGGTACGTGATTTCAGTCAAGGTAAAGTCCTTTCTCCCGAATGTACGTGCGAACCGCGTCCGGCACCAGGTAGCGAATGTCGCCGCCGGTGCGGATGCGCTCGCGCAGGGCCGTCGAGCTGATCTCGATCACCGGCGCGTCGACCCAGACAATCGGGTACGGCGTCGCCGGCACGTAGCCGCGCCGCCGGACGCCAACGAAGGTCACCAGCTTCATCAGCGCGTCGATCTCCCGCCACTTGGGCAGGTAGTTGACCATGTCGGCGCCGATGATGAAAAAGTAATCGGTGTCCGGGTGCAGCTTCT
Source organism: Lacticaseibacillus parakribbianus (assembly GCF_025490915.1). Taxonomy (GTDB): domain Bacteria; phylum Bacillota; class Bacilli; order Lactobacillales; family Lactobacillaceae; genus Lacticaseibacillus; species Lacticaseibacillus parakribbianus. Next base: position 374,867 of record NZ_JANQBA010000001.1, read on the forward strand.
TAAGTACCCGCATGGTGTCGATGGTGTAGCTGACGCCGCCACGGCGAATCTCGGTCAGCTCCAGGTCAAACATGGGGTTGCCCGCAATCGCCAGGCGCAGCATGGCCACCCGGTCGGCCGCGTCGATCGCCTGCTTGGCATCGACGTGCGGCGGCTGGTTGTCCGGCATGAACAAGACCTTGGCAAGCCCCAGCTGGGTGCCGACCGCCGAAGCCATAATCAGGTGACCGTTATGCACGGGATTGAAGGTGCCACCAAACAGCCCGACTTGCTTCTTGCGCGGTCCCAGAATCTGGACGCTTTCGGCCGCGGTGATGACCGGCTGCGTTAACGTTTGCGTTGAATACACACGATCACTCCGTTTCGTGACTATAGTTTCTTGAGCGTCACCGACAGCTTGCGATCGGCGGCCTTTTCCGCCTCGCGGTAAACCACCAGGCTGTGGCCGATCACCTGCGCTACCTCGAGGCCCGGAATCTCCTGGCTCAGGTAGGCGCCGGTTTGCGCGGCGGTCGCTTCGGCGGTCGGCAACAGGCTGATTTTGATCAGCTCGTGGGTGTTCAAGGCGGCGACCACGCCGGCGACGAAGGTGGTGCTCAGACCGTTTTTGCCCAGGTTGATCAGCGGCCGCTGGGTCATCGCCAGGCTGCGCAGGTAACGTTTTTGTTTTCCAGTTAACATCTTTTCTCCTTTAAATCAGCGCCTTGCGCATCAACACATCAACGCCTTGCGGGGCGTAGCCGGCGACCGTCTGGCCGGCCGGCACGACGACCCAGCCCAACCCGGCGAACACCAGGTCGGACTTCTCCTTGGCCGTGAACTCGAAGCGGGCAAGCGGCGGGAAGTCGGCGCCAGGCCGCGGCGGGGTCAGCAGGCCGCCCTTGTGCTTGGCGTAGAAGTCATCGGCGTTTTCAAGCTTAGTGCGGTGCAAAAGCAGCTGGTTGTCGCAGTAGAAGGTGAAGCCGGACTTGCGACCGCGCAGGAAGTCGAACCGCGCAAGCCCCGCCAAGAACACGGTTTGGCCCGGGTTCAGCTGGAAGACGGTCGGGCGAATCGGCTTGGTCGGCGCCACCAGGTTGAGGTCGCGCGGGTCGATCACATGCGCCATCTGGTTGCGGTGGATAATCCCCGGCGTGTCGATCAGAAAGTGCCCGTCGTCCAGCGGAATCTCGATGCGATCGAGCGTCGTGCCGGGGAACTTCGAGGTCGTGATGAGATCCTTCACCCCGGTTAGCTGGCTGATGATGCGGTTGATCAACGTCGACTTGCCGGTGTTAGTCACCCCGACCACGTAGACATCGCGTCCCTGCCGCTGGTCCTCGATCACCTCTAGCAGGTCGGTGACGGCGGTGCCCTTCTTGGCGCTGGTCAAAATGGTCTTGACCGGCCGCAGCCCCTGGGCATGCGCCGCCTGGGTCAGCCAGTTGGTCACGCGCCGCGGGTTAATCGACTTGGGCAGCACGTCGGCCTTGTTGCCGACCAGGATTACCGGGTTGTCGCCGACGAAGCGGTGCAGCCCCGGAATCACGCTGCCGTTGAAGTCGAACAGGTCGACCACGTTGACGATCAAGGCGTCGCTTTGGCCCAGCGTGTTCAACAGGCGCAAGAAGTCGTCGTCGGTCAGCTCGACGTCTGCGACCTCATTGTAGTGGCGCAGGCGAAAGCAGCGCTGGCAGTACAAGTCGCCTTCCGGATCGGCCTTGGCCAGGGTGCTCGCCGGCAGGTAGCCGGCCTTGGTTTTGTCTTCCGTCTGCAGCTTGGCGCCGCAGCCGATGCAAACCAGTTCAGTGTTTGTCATTCAATTCCTCCAGGTAGTGCAGTGGGCTCATCATCTTGAAAATCAGGCGTTCAAAGAAGCGGTTGATGCGGGTGTTCCACTGATCGGTCTCAACCAACGGCCGCACCAGGATGGTGCGGACCCCGGCGGCGTTGCCGGCGACGACGTCGGTCAACAGCTGATCGCCGACCATCACACACGCGCTTTTGGCCAGCCCCAATCGCCGCACCGCGCGGTCGATGCCCACGGGCAGCGGCTTGAGGGCCCGCGGCTCGAAGGGCAAGTCGAGGTTGGCCACGGCGCGGCCGATGCGCTGGCGATTGTTGTTGGACACCACCATCACGGTGATGCCGGCCGCCTTCATCGCCGTCAGCCACGCGCGAAGCTCAGGGGTCCCGTCCGGGTTGTTCCAGGCAATCAGCGTGTTGTCCAGGTCGGTCAACACGGCCTTGATGCCTTGTTGCTTCAGGCTTTGCGCGGTCAGACCGTAAATGGCCTCAACCGCCCAGGTAGGGGTAAATACAGCCACGCAGGCGCCTCCTTCAAAGTTGTCATATCCCTTCATTATAGCACCCAGGGGCGTCAAGTTATAGCCAGTCGGCCGAGAAGTTGCAAACCACCCCACCGGCCAGCCGGCGCGACCGCCGGGACCCGGCACGGTTGGGTGCTGCCGCAAGGCATATTTCTTGCGTTCACCGCCGGGGTCGGTATACTGAAACTAGATGCCGATTGCAACGACTCGTGCCGTGCGGCCCAACCCGCGCAAGGAGGATGACCATGATCCGTTTTGGCTTTGATCAGTTCGGCGCCCCCGACGTCTTTCGCGTCGTCGACGCGCCACAACCCACGCCCAAGCCCGGCCAGGTCCAGCTGAAGGTGCTGGGCTTTGGGCTGAATCCCTACGACGCCAGCCTGCGCCGCGGCGAGCAGGCCGAAAGCCGACCGCTGCCGATGCCGATCGTGCCCGGCACCGAGCTGGTCGGCGAGATCACGGCGCTGGGCGCGGCGGTCCAAGGCTTCGCGCTGGGCGAGCGCGTGATCAACTACCGGCCGCTGGGCGGCTACAGCGACTTCGTGACGGCCAGCACCAACAAAATCGCCCGCATTCCCGCGACGCTTGCGCTGGACGTCGCGGCCGGGCTCAGCCAGGCCGGCATCGCCGCCTTTTCGCTGCTGCAGGCGCTTTCGCTTCGGCCGGGCCAGACCCTGGCGGTGGTCGGGGCCAGCGGCGCCGTCGGGGCGCTGACCGTGCAGCTGGCCCGGGCGGCCGGCCTGCGGGTCATCGCCGTGGCCAGCGCGGCCAACCGCGCCTACCTGCAGGAAGTAGGCGCAAGCGTCGCCTTGGCCTACGATCAAGGCACGGCCTGGCACCACTACCAAGACACCGCCGATGCGGCGGTCAACGCGGTCAAAGACGGCGCCGACAACGGGGTGGCGTTGGCCTTGACCAAGCCGACCGGCACACTTGTGACCACCGCCTTTGCCGCGGTGCCCAAGGCGCCCAAGCCCCATGTCGCGCGGTTGCAGCTGGGCAGCCACGGGCTGGTGCCGGCCCAAGACGCCTTTCCGACCCTGGTGAAGCTGGCCGAAGCCGGTCAGCTGACCCTGCGAATCGCCCGGGCCTTCCCCTTCTCCTTGCCCGGCGTTCAGGCCGGCCACATCGCACTGGAGCAGCACCACGCCGCCGGCAAGCTGGTCGTGATGAAGGACTTGTAGCCACTCCAAAAACGCGGTTGCCCAAGCGGCAACCGCGTTTTTGTGTGGTCGGATGGCGGCTAAAGCGCCGCATCATCCACTGCGTCAAGCGCCTGTGAAATGGCCACCAGCGTGTCGTCCAAGGCGCCAGGTTCAAACGGCGAACGCAGGTGTCCGGTGGCCAGCAGCTCGAGCAGCGTCTGGCTGCCGCCGGCCTTGGCCATGGTTTCGTAATCCTGCCAGGCCTTGGGGTCGTGATCGACGTTGAATCGCTTCCAGAACTGGTAGGCGACCACCTGGGCGATGGTGTAGTCGATGTAGTAAAACGGCGACTCGAAAATGTGACCCTGGCGCATCCAGTAGATGCCCGATTCAAGCGCCGCGTTTTCGCTGTAGTCCTTTTCCGGGTTGTACAGCTTCTCCAAGCGGCGCCACTCGGCCTTGCGCTGGGCCGGCGTCCAGTCCGGATGGGTGTAGACCTGGTGCTGGAAGTGATCGACCAAAATCCCGTAAGGCAAAAACTCCAGCGCCGCCTGCAAATGCGCGTAGCGGTACTTGGCGGTCTGGGTCCCGAAGAACTTCGGCATCCAAGGATACGCGATGAACTCCATGCTCATGGAGAAAATCTCCGCCGCCTCAAAGGTTGGAAAGACGCAGTCGCCGGGCTGAATCCACTTGGCCAGGTAGGTCTGAAAGGCGTGGCCGGCCTCGTGGGTCAGCACGTCGACGTCGCCCGAGGTGCCGTTGAAGTTCGAGAAGATGAACGGCGACTGAATCGCGGGAATGTACTCCGCGTAACCACCCGAGGCCTTGCCCGGCTTGGCCAACAGGTCCAGCAGGTGCGAGTCGATCATGTGATCGAAAAAGGCCCCGGCCTCCGGCGACATCTCGTGGTACATCTCACGGGCGGCTTGCACCAGCTGAGTGGCCGTCCCCTCCGGCTTGGCGTTGCCGGACTTGAACTGAACGCCCAAGTCGTAGTAGGCCAGGTGATCCAGCCCCAGGCGCTTGGCCTGCTTGGCGCGTTGCTTTTGAACCAGCGGCACCACCTTGGTCTGCACCTCGTGGCGATAGGTCGCGACCATGTCCTCGTCGTAATCGAAGCGGTCCATGAAGACGTAGCTCATCTCGGAGAAGTCCTTGAAGCCAAGCTTTTGCGCAATCGCCGTGCGGGTGTGAACCATGTCGTCGTACAGCTGGTCGAACTCGGCCTCATGCGCCGCAAAAAAGCCCCAGTAAGCGGCGTTGGCGGCCTTTCGCACCGCCCGGTCGGCGTCGTCGCGCAGCGGTCCAAGCTGCGCCAGCGTGTAGGTCTGACCGTCAAAGTCAACCTGGGCGCTTGCAATCAGGTCGGTGTAGCGGGAGGCCAAGGCGTTGGCCTTTTGCTGCAGGTCGATCACCTCCGGCCTGTTAGTGCGAAGCAGGTCCTTGGCCTTCAGAAAGTATGGCTTGGGGTAGATGGTCTTCAGCGCGTCTTGGTAGGGACTGGCCAAAACCGCCTTGAGGTAGTCGGTCTTGGCCGCGTCAGCCTGGGGTTCAAAATCGTTCCAAAAGGCGTCTTCCTGCGCGTAAAAAGCATCGCGCGTGTCGATGGTGTGGCGAATCTGCGCAATCATGCCTTGCGAGTCGACGTCGTTGATCAAAGCGGTGATCCGCTTGGCGACGGCCAGCGCCGCGTCGGCGTCGGTCGCCGCCTCAAGCGCCGCCGCACCGGCCGCAATGTCTCGCAGGAACGCGGCCGGATCCGGCCTGGTGTAAGTCACTTGGGTAAAGTCCATGTTCTTCCTCCTTCAGACGCCGAAGCGGCGCCAGTCGAGCAAAGCTCGTTGCTCCCATTATCGACCAGTGCGGCCGCTTTGACCAGCACCTGCGCAAAAATGGCCGCCGCAACGATTCGGTTGCGGCGGCCGCGCCGAAGCCACCGGACTCGGTGAATCCGGTGGCCTTGGCTTATTCGGTTACGTTCCTGGCTTCTGCTTACCGTGGTGGTGCCATTGCGCCCACCGGTTCCGGTCACCGCACGGCTAACTCGCTTGGGAGTGGCGGTGGCCGGCCTGCAGCCGGTGGGGTGGTGCGGCGTCCCTGGTATTCCCCTAAGTATGGTCCCGGGGTTGCACGAAAACTCTCGAGTTGAAAGCCGTGTGGCGATACACTGCGGCCTGGCATGGGTGGGGGCTGTCGCCTTGGTGCGAACCGCTGGCGCAGTCCCGCGCGGTGGATACTACGGCAACCAAGGCCTTGGCCGCCTCCCCGCACAAGAACAATCATTCGCATGTAGCTTAACACCAGACCAATTTGGCGTCAAACATTATGCCTCGTCATCACGCTGCAAAAAATCCCACCGCAAGCGCGGTGGGATTCACTAGTCAGATTAAGCCAAAGCCTTCTTGGCAGCGTCTGCAAGGGCCGTGAAGCCTGCAGGATCTGCGATGGCGATGTCGGCCAGCATCTTGCGGTTCATGTCGATGTTGGCAACCTTCAAGCCGTGCATCAACTTGCTGTAAGAAATGTCGTTCAGACGCGCTGCGGCGTTGATCCGCGCGATCCACAGGGAGCGGAAGTTGCGCTTCTTAGCGCGACGGTCGCGGAATGCGTAGCGGTAGGATACCATGACCTGAGCATTGGCTGCCTTGAACAGCAGGTGCTTGGCCCCACGGTAGCCCTTGGCGAGCTTTAAGACCTTCTTACGACGTTTGCGAGTTACGGTTCCACCTTTAACACGTGGCATTAGAAATTCCTCCTCTAATAATTAAGCGAACTGAGTAATGTGCGCGAGGCGCAATTACTTCATCTGGCTGAGCATCTGGCGGATCCGCTTCATATCGGAGTGGGATACCAATGCTGACTTGCGCAACTGACGACGTTGCTTCTTGGTCTTACCGTGGAAACGGTGGCTGGTGTAAGCGTGACCCCGCTTCAGAGCACCACTAGCGGTCTTCTTGAAGCGCTTGGCAGATGCACGGTGTGTCTTGAATTTTGGCATGACGATAATTCCTCCTAGTGACTTAGTCTGACTATTTCTTGTCAGCTTTTGGTGCGAGCATCATGAACATGCTCCGTCCGTCCATCTTCGGGCGGGCTTCAACAGTAGCCAATTCCTCAACGGCCTTGGCCATCTGCTCCAGAACCTTTTGTCCGAGGTCCTTGTGGGTGATCGCACGACCGCGGAAGCGGACGGTCACCTTGACCTTGTCCCCTTTTTCGAGGAACTTGGACGCGTTTTTCAACCGGGTGTTGAAGTCTGCCTCGCCGATGGTCGGGCTCAGGCGGATCTCCTTGATGCTGATGGTTTTCTGTTTCTTACGCGCCTCACGCTGCTTTTTTTGCAGCTCGAAGCGAAACTTCCCGTAATCCATGATCCGGGCAACTGGCGGCTTGGCGGTTGGGGAAACCAGAACCAGGTCCAGGCTTACCGATTGCGCAAGCTCGAGTGCCTCGTGCGTGCTTTTGACCCCGAGTTGTTCACCAGTCTGGGAAATCAGTCGAACTTCACGGGAACGAATCCCGTCGTTGACCATCATATCTCTTGCTATGGCAGTTCACCTCCGAAAATATTTTGTGACAAAACAAGGACGCCGAAGAGCCCACTATGAGCCCCGCCGCGTCGTTAAATACCGATCATATCAACCCAGCGGCCAGAGGCATAGGTGAGAAGCGGGAACTTCTGCTTGTTTTCTCAACGTTCTCTAGTATACGGACTCGCAGGCCGGGTGTCAAATGAAAGTTTCATTCATCGCCGGACCGCGACTGGTGCAGCGACTCAAGCCACTGGCGCCGCTTTAAGATTAGGTTGGCCAACCAGGTCACGGCCGCGATGCCGACGCTGCCAAACACCGCGACCCCGTGCGGCTCAAAGGCAATTAGGCTGAACCACCAGCTGGCGATGCCGTAGACGGCCCCAAGCGCCAAGGCCATCACCGAAAGCCAGATCAGGATGAATCCCCGCCCGTTGTGGGCCAGCAAGCGCATCATCCGCCGGTCGCGCCGCCCGGGCAGCGCCGCGAGCAGCAACACGCTGCCGGTCAAAAGCCCCATGGCAATCAGCTCGGTCACGCCAAAAAGCAGGAACCACGAGCCCCAAAGTTGCAGGATCACCCTACCGCCTCCATTTCTAGGAGACAGCTTAGCACGCCGGCGTTGCCGGTGCAAGCAGCGCCGCCCGCTTGCACCCGCCACCGCCAAGCGGTACACTGGCCAAAAACAGGAGGCCACCATGCAGATTGACTTGATTCGCCACTCGGAACCCGACTACGGCCAGGTTCGGGCCGCCGACTACTTCGGCTTTGGGTTGGATTTCAGCCAGCTCACCCCGCGCGGCGTTGCCATCGCCCAGGCCGCGGCGCGTGACCCCCGGCTTCAAGGCGTGGACCTGATGCTCAGCTCCCCTTACACCCGGGCCCTGCAGACGGCGCTTGAGCTGACCCGCCACACCGCGATTCCCGTGCAGGTGGAACTCGGACTGCACGAGTGGCGCCCCGACATGACGGGCACCAGGCTTCGCACCGCTGCTCAAGCCGACGAAGCCCACGCGGCCTTTTTGGCGCACCACGGCCGGGCCACCCCCGACAGTCCCTGGGACTACGAAACCGCCGCGCAGGTGCGCGCCCGGGCCGCCGCGGTGTTCGACCGCTACTCCGACCAGGGCTTCCACCACATCGCCTGCGTCACCCACGGCGTGGTGATGCGCCAGTTCCACCCGCAGGCCAAGATCGGCTACTGCGAGTTCATCACGATCGACTGGCGCTAGCGGCCGGCGGTCTAGCACCACCTGAAGGCAGCAAAAAAACGTTTCGCAACAAACTGCGAAACGTTTTTTAATTGCTTAATCGGCGAGCTTGGCGCCTTCGCCGCGCTTGTGCTTGCCGTCGCGGGAGAAGTTCTTGACTTCCGCCTGCACGGATTCGAGGAACATGTTGGCCGGCATCTCCTCGGAGTCGGACTTGCCGTACTTGCGAACGGACACGCTGGCCGCGTTCACTTCGTCATCCCCCACCACGATGGTGTAAGGAATCTTGTTGGTCTGAGCCTCGCGAATCTTGTAGCCCATCTTCTCGTTGCGAGCGTCAAGCTCTGGCCGCAGACCGGCATTGAGCAGCGCCGTCTTCAGGTTCTTGGCGTAATCCAGCTGCTTGTCGGAAACCGGGATGATTGCAATCTGGGTCGGGGCCAACCAGGTTGGGAAGGCACCCTTGTAGATTTCGGTCAGGTAGGCGATGAAGCGCTCCATGGTGCCGACGATGCCGCGGTGGATCATGACCGGACGGTGCTCCTGGTTGTCGTTGCCGACGTACGTCAGGCCGAAGCGCTCAGGTAGCATGAAGTCCAGCTGAATGGTGGACATGGTCTCGTCGTTGCCAAGCGCGGTCTTGGTCTGGATGTCGAGCTTCGGGCCGTAGAACGCGGCTTCACCTTCGGCCTCGTAGTAGTCCAGGCCCAAGTCGTCCATGGCGGCCTTCAACATGCTCTGGCTGCGGGTCCACATTTCCTCGTCGTCGAAGTACTTGGCGGTGTTCTTCGGGTCGCGGTAGGACAGGCGGAAGGTGTAGTCGTTGATGTTGAAGTCTTCGTAGACGTTCATGATCAGGCGCAAGATCTTCTTGAATTCCTCTTGAACCTGGTCGAGGGCGACGAAGGTGTGACCGTCGTTCAGGGTCATTTCACGCACCCGCTGCAGGCCGGACAAGGCACCGGACTTCTCGTAGCGGTGCATCATGCCAAGCTCCGCGATCCGCAGCGGCAGTTCCTTGTAGGAGCGGATGTGGTGCTTGTAGACCTGGATGTGGCTCGGGCAGTTCATCGGCCGCAGCTCGAGCATTTCGCCGTCGCCCATGTCCATCGGTGGGAACATGTCTTCGCGGTAGTGCTCCCAGTGGCCGGAGGTCTTGTAAAGGTCCAGGTTGGCCAGTACCGGGGTGTAAACGTGCTCGTAGCCATCGGCGAGTTCCTTGTCGATGATGTAGCGCTCGATCACGCGGCGAATCGTCGCGCCGTTGGGCATCCAGTAAGGCAGGCCGGCGCCGACCTTGGGATCGACGAAGAACAAGTCGAGGTCACGGCCGATGTTGCGGTGGTCGCGCTCCTTGGCTTCCTGGCGGCGCTTGGCGTCGTCTTCAAGCTCGGCCGCCTTGTAGTAAGCCGTCGCGTAGATCCGCTGCAGCATCGGGTTGGAGGACTTGCCTTCCCAGTAAGCGCCGGCGACGCTCAGCAGGGAGAAGTGCTTGAGGTCCTTCAGGCTTGGCAAAAGTGCCGAGAGCTCGAAGTCAAAGAAGTCGCCGAGCTTGAAGCCCGCAATCTGGTCGCCGTCAATCTTGGCCAGCAGCTGCAGCTTGAACGGCTCGTTGGCAAAGTAGGCCTCGGCCTCACTGCGGCTCAGGCTGGCCGCCTCGATCTCGGGGTTGGCCTTGACGATTTCGGCCATTTTGTCGGCGATGGCCGGCAGCTCGTCGATCGTCAGCTGACGGTCGTCGCGGTCAGTGTCGTAAAAGAAGCCATCTTCCTGCGCGGCGCCCTTGCCCAGGCGGGTCTCGGGGTGCAGGGCCTTGATGGCCGCGGCCAGCACGAAGGCGCCGGTTTGGCGCAGCACGGCCAGGCCGTCTGCGGAATCCTTGGTGACGATTTCGACGCTGGCGTCTGCGTTCAGCGCGTGGTCGAGGTTGACCAAGGCGCCGTCGACCTTGCCGGCCACGGCCTTTTTGGCCAGCGACGTGGAAATGGACTTGGCGATGTCCAGGATGGTGGCGCCGGCCTCAAATGGCTTGACGCTGTTGTCTGGGAATGTGATGCTGATCGACATAGAAATCTCTCCTTTTGGTAGTGAAAGCAGGGGCGAAAACAAAACGTCCCGGACGTCAATATGACATCCGGGACGCTAAACACGCGGTTCCACCCGACTTGAAAGCACTGCTTTCCTCTCGATTGGCGCATAACGACGCGACCCGGCCTCAACGAGGCACTCTCGGAAAGTGGTGCGGATCAGGTCCTGCTCGACTTTCAGCCACGGTCGAGGCTCTCTGGTGAAACATGGTCCTTATTGCTTTCGTCTTCGATACCTAGATTAAAGCACGTTCCGGCAGGCCGCGCAAGCCCAAGCGATGAAAAAGTTTGAAAATTGCCGACAGGTGTTCGCCAGTCGCCTACCCGTTGCGCCGGTCGCGGCCGCCGACCGCCACCTCGGTCGCCAGAAACCGAATGCGTTCCATGATGCGCTGGGCCTTGAGCCCCTCGTTGTTGCCGACCTCGACACCGGCCAAAAAGTCGGTCAGCTCCGCCATGGTCTTGTTGGAGGTGAACAGCGTCGGCAGCTCCTCTTGCATCCGGTACTGCAGCAAAATGCCCAGCACATCGTCGCGGATCCAGGGGCTGAGGCTTTCGGCCCCGATGTCATCGATCATCAGCACCGGGGCTTTCTTGATCGCATCGAGCTTGGGTAGCACCGTCTGGTCGCCGATCGCCGCTTTCATCTCCACGGCAAAGGTCGGCCAATGCACCAGCGTCGACGCCAGCCCCTGCTTGGCCAAATCGTTGGCCATCGCCCCCATCAGGTAGGTCTTGCCGACGCCGAAGGGCCCGGTCAGGTAAAGCCCTTTGTGAAAGGCCCGTGGCGCCTTGGCCAGCTCGGTGGTGAAGGTCAGCGCCTGAACCAGCGCATCCCCGCGGTTGGTCGGATCGTAGTCGGCCAGCCGCGCGGCCGCAATCGCCTTGGGCATGTTCAGCGAGGTCACCAAGGCCTTTTGCGACGCCTGGGCTTCTTGGGCGCGTTTGGCCGGGGTCGGCTCGTAGGTGATGTCGATCAGGCGATTGGACACCACCAGCTTGGGGGTGTAACCGGCCTGCTGCATCGGGGTGGTCACCTTGCCGTCTCGGGCGTTGACGTACTCGTAGATTTTGGCCGCGCCGCGGTTGACCGCGTCCGGGGCCAAGGCGTCGGCGTTTTGCTGTAGGAAGGCCTGCACCGCCTCATCCGCCACCGCCGCCTGCATCATGGTCGTGTAAGCCTGATTCAACCGGCGCTTGTCCATCACCTGCGCCAGCTCGTCTTTCATGGTTTTCATTGGCCGCTTCCTCCGTGTTCTTCAAGTTGGCGAAGCGCCGCCAGCCTGGCCGCGATTTCCGCCTGCTGGGAGCTTGACACCGCCTGCTCCTTGGGCTTGTAGTCGGCCTTGCTCCAGGCCGGCATCTGCTCCTGCCGCGCCGGGCGGCTGTTGCTGCGCCGCGCCGGCTGGCGGGTCTTGCGTTCTGCGAAGGCCTTGATCTCGGCCAAGGCACTGGCCGGGTCCGTGACACCGGCCTTCAGCCAGCGGTTGACGATGGCGTCCAGGTAGGCCTGGTTGAGCGAGTCGTTGGTCTGCAGGATGTAATCGACCAGCACGTTGATCGTCGCGTCCGGCAGCACGTGGCGCTGCACCAGCTTGCGCAGCGCGGCGATCTCGTTGGGTGCTGCGTACATATTGGGGTTCTTGGCCTTCTTGGTCGCCTCGAGAAATTCGCGAACCGACAGCTTGCTGGCTCGCGCAACCAAGGCGGCCTCATCCGCACTCAGCTTGCCCGTGGCCGCCGCGACGGGTTCGGGCGCGGCCGCAACCGTGGACTTGGGTACCAGGTGCGGCGCCTGTTCCTGGTAGGTCTGCTCGGCGTAAAGCCGAACCTGCCGCAGGTCGATTCCGCCGGTGACAAAATCCACCGCCGGCTCGATCAGCCGGGCCAAATCCACTGGCGCCAGGCCGTAAAACTTGGCAATCTGGTACAGCCGCGCCCGGTTGCGCTCGAGTTCGCTGACATCGACATTGGTGCGGCGCAAAAGCTGTGCCACCAGCGCCCAATCAAAGCCCTGGCCATCGCCCAAGGTGACCGCTGGCGTCGGCTTTTGGCGAACCTGGGCGTTATCGGCCGCCGCCTGCTCGGTTGGCGCGACGCGCGTCAGCGAGAAGACATCGAGCAGCTGCGCCGAGATGTTGGTCCAATTGGCGTTGTGAACGTTGCGCAGCGTGTAGCGCTCGGTCAGCTGGTGGTAGCGCTGCTCGCCGACGCGGTCGTACAGCAAAAGCCCGAGCGTCGGGTCGTGGAAGAAGGAATCGGGCTCGACCGGGCGGTGCAGCTCGTAGGCGTAAAAGCGCCCGAGGTCATCGACTTGCGTGTAGGTCTGAAGCAAGGCGACCGCCTCCAGCCGCACCCGCGCCTCGTAAAGCTCATCGAGGCTGACCCCGAGCATGTCCAAAAGGGCCGTTTGCTTTTGCCGCTCGCGCAGCGCCACCGTCGCCGGCGCGACTTGCCACAGGCTGAGGTACAGCGCCAAGGCGGTGGGGCCGATCAGCGGTTGGTACAGGCTGATGGCCACGTCTTGATCTAGGTTACTGAAGTACGTGGCCGTGGAGATGATGTAATCATCTTGGGCCATGAAGTTCGCCGGCCTTTGCATCCGGATTCCTCCTTTCGGCGCGACACGCCGGGTAAAAAAGGCGCCGGCGCAATCGCCAACGCCTATTTTTTGGACTGCTTTTCCTTCTTCATCATGTCCTGCAGCTCCTGCATGAAGACCGACATGTCCTTGAACTGCCGGTACACGCTGGCAAAGCGGATGTAGGCCACGTCGTCGACGTCGGCGAGCTGCTTCATCACGTACTCGCCGATGGCCTGGCTTGAGACCTCGTTTTCCCCGATCGCCCGCAGCTTGTTCTCCACGCCTTCGACAATCGACTGCATCTGTTCCATGGTGACCGGCCGCTTCTCGGCGGCGCGAATCAGGCCCTTGAGAATCTTCTCGCGGTTGAACTCCTCGCGGGTGCCGTTCTTCTTGATGACCAACAACGGCGTTTGCTCCACCCGCTCGAAGCTGGTGAAGCGAAACCCGCAGTTCTCGCACTCGCGGCGCCGCCGAATCGCACGGCCGCCGTCAGTGGGCCGCGAGTCAACGACCCGCGAGCTGTTGTGATGACAATGTGGGCATTGCAAAAGGCCACCCTCTTTGTAGTTGATACCACATTATAACACGCCACATGTAGTGTGGCACCTGTTTCAGGACAACAGTTCAGAAACACCGGCAACTCAGGCCTCGGGCCGGCTGAGCTGTGCCAAAAGCTGGCGCACCTGCTGGCCGCGAATCAGCTCGCCTTGCGAGTTGTCGATCAGGTAATCGGCCCGGGCGATTTTCTCCGCCAACGGCATCTGCGCGTTGATCCGCGCAAGCGCCGCCGCCTTGGTCAGCCCGTCTCGGGCCATCAGCCGCTCCAGTTGCACATGCGGCGGCAGCGTGACCACCGCCACCCCGTCGAAGGCGTCTTCGTAATGGGTCTCGTACAGCAGGGGAATCTCCCCCACCGCCACCGGGCAGCCCGACGCCTTGGCCTCGGCCAGCGCGTCGTTGATCGCCGCTCGCAGGTACGGGTGATCGATGGCGTTGAGCTGGGCGAGCTTGCCCGAGTCGTTGAACACCAGGTCCCCGAGCCGCCGGCGATCGAGGGTGCCATCCGGGCGAATCATGTCGGCACCGAATGCGGCGGCGATGGCCGCAAGCGCCGGGCGCCCCGGCAGGACAATCTCCCGGGCGATCACGTCGGCATCGACCACCGGGCAGCCCAACCGCCTGAAGACGGCCGCCACCGTGCTTTTGCCGGTGGCGATGCCGCCGGTCAAACCGAGCAAGTAAGTCATTGTGCTTTTCGCTTCCTTAAGGGCTGGCAGTGGGGACAGTAATGCGTCCCGCGCTGGCCCACTTTGGTCTTGACGATCGTGGTCTGGCAACGATCGCACGGGGTGTTCTCCCGGTCGTAGACGTGCAGCCGCTCCTGAAAGCCGCCGCGCTGGCCGGTCGCGTCCAGGAACGTGTGAACCGAGGTGCCGCCAAGCGCGGTGGCGGCGCCGAGAATCTCGATGATCGCGTCGTGCAGCCGCGTGGTTTCCGCTCGCGTCAGCGTGTTGGCCGGCTGCGCCGGGTTCAGCCGGCCGTGCCACAGCGTCTCATCGGCGTAGATGTTGCCGACCCCGGCCACCACGCTTTGGTCCAAGATCACCGACTTGATCGGCGCCTTGCGCTTGTGAACCGTCGCGTAAAACGCCGCGGCGTCAAAACTCTCAGCGGTCGGCTCCGGCCCCATTTTGGCCAGGCCGGCGACCACCTGTTCCTCTCGGCCGGTCTCGACCAGCTGCATTCGGCCGAACTTGCGCATGTCGTGGTAGCGCAGCTCGTGGCCGTCTTCAAAGGTGAACCAGACATGCACGAAGCGGTCGTGCGAGACCGCGGGGTCGGCGACCAGCTGGTACTTGCCTTCCATGCGCAGGTGCGACACCAACGTCACGCCGTTGTCAAAGCGCAGCAGCAGGTACTTGCCGCGGCGGTCGATGCCGGTGATGGTCGCGCCGATCAAGGCGGTTTGAAAGGCTGCCAGGCCACCGACCAGAATCTTGGCCCAGTCGGTGCCGATGGCCTCCACCTTGCGGCCGACGATCAGCTTGGTCAGCCCCCGCCTAACATTCTCAACTTCTGGTAATTCTGGCAAGGCGTCCTCCTTTACTTCGCGTCAAACCAGGTGGCGCCGTAGTGGCTTTCCACCTTCAGCGGCACGGCCAAGGCGACCGCCGAGTCCATCACCTTGGGCACCAGCTCCGCCAGGCGCGGCATTTCAGCCGCCGGGCCCTCGAAAATCAGCTCGTCGTGAACCTGCAGCAGCATGCGCGACTGCAGGTGGTTCTCATCGAGCATCTGCTGCATCCGAATCATCGCGACCTTGATGATGTCGGCCGCGCTGCCTTGAATCGGCGTGTTCATCGCCGTGCGTTCGGCGAACTGGCGCAGGTTGAAGTTTTTCGAGTGAATCTGCGCCAGGTAGCGCCGCCGGTGAAACAGCGTCTCGACGTATCCTTGCTCCCGCGCAACCGCCACCATCCGTTCCATGTAGTCGTGAACCTGCGGGTACTGCTCGAAGTAACCGTCGATGAAGGCCTTGGCCTGCTTGCGGGTGATGCCGATGTTCTTGGCCAGCCCGAAGTCGCTGATGCCGTAGACAATCCCGAAGTTGGTCGCCTTGGCCTGCCGGCGCATGTCCGGCGTGACCTGATCCGGGCTGGTCAGCCCAAAGATTTTCATCGCGGTGTTGGCGTGGATGTCGCGGTCTTCCTTGAAGGCCTCCTGCATGTTGGCGTCACCGGAAATGTGGGCCAGCACCCGCAGCTCGATTTGGGAATAATCGCTGGAGAAAATCTCCCAGCCGGGGTGCGATGGCACGAAGGCCTGACGCACCTGCTTGCCCACGCCGCGAGCCGGAATGTTTTGCATATTCGGGTCGACCGACGAGAGCCGCCCGGTTTGCGTCAGCGTCTGCAGGTAGCGGGTGTGAATCTTGCCGTCCGGCAAAACCGCCTTGATCAGACCGGCGACGTAGGTCGACTGCAGCTTGGCCACCGTGCGGTAGTCCAAGATGTCTTGAACAATCGGGCTGGCGTCTTGCAGCTGCTCCAGCACCTCAACGGAGGTCGAGTAGCCGGTTTTGGTTTTCTTGATCACCGGCAGCTTGAGTTTTTCGAACAACACCTCACCGAGCTGCTTGGGCGAGTTCAGGTTGAAGGTCAGCCCGGCCTCGCCGTAAATCTTCTCCTCCAACACGTGCATGCTGGCGGTCCATTCGTCGCCCATCTTGCGCAGCACCGGCTGGTCCAAGTGAATGCCGGCGATTTCCATTCGCGCAAGCACCTTGGCCAGCGGCAGCTCCAGGTCGGTGAACAAGGCGGTTTCGTCCTGATCCGCCAGGTCCTGGTTAAGGTGCGGCCTAAGCGCCAGCAGGGCCTTGGCCTTTTGCGCCAGGTGGGTGAACAACACGGCCTCCTCTGGCACCGCCCGCTTGGCGCCGGTGCCGTAAACATCGGCGTCGAAGGGCAGCTGGTAGTCGTGGTCCTGGGCAATCTGGCCGAAGTCGTTGCTGTTTTGGTCCGGGTTCAAGAGGTACGAGGCCAACAGCGCGTCAAAGTCGATGGGCCCAAGCGTGACCCCCAGCCGCGCCGCCGCGACCAGGTTGCGCTTGGCGTCAAACACGGTCAGGGCATGCCGGCCCAGCCAGTCGCGAAGCGCCGGCGTGGTCAACAGCGTCGCGTCGGGGCTGACCCAGATTCGGTCGCCGGCCGCGATCACAAAGCCGATTGGCTCAGCGACGTGGTAGTTCTCCGTCAGCATCTCCAGCTCAAAGGCCACCGGCCCTTCGGTGGTCGGCAGCACAGCGAGGTTCGCGTCGGTCAGCACGGTGTACTCCGGCGCCACGACCGCTGGGACCGCCTCGCCGTCGGCTGCCGCGGCAGCCGGCAGCTTGGCCAGCGCCTGGCGCATGTCAAGCCGCGTGAACAGGCCGCGCAGCGCCTCGATGTCTGGCCCGGTGTAGCGAATGTCGTCCAGGCCGATGGCAAGCGGCGCGTCCTGCAGGATGGTGGCGAGCCGCTTGCTCAAAAAGGCGTTGTCCCGGTCGTTGATCAGGTTCTCCTTCATCTTGCTGGGCTTGAGCTCGTCGAGGTTGGCGTAGAGGTTTTCGATGGAGCCGAACTGGCCGAGCAGCTTCAGCGCCGTTTTCTCCCCCACCTTGGTGACCCCGGGGTAATTATCGGAGGTGTCGCCCATCAGCCCCTTGAGGTCGATCAGCTGCCGCGGCGTGATGCCCAGCTTCTCTTGCATGTAAACCGGGGTGTAGGCCTCAAGCTCGGCGACGCCTTTTTTGGTCACCTGCACCGTCACGTGAGCGGTGGCCAGCTGCGTCAAGTCGCGGTCGCCGGTCACGATCACCGTGGTCATGCCGGCCGCTTCCGCCTGCTTGGCCAAGGTGCCGATGATGTCGTCGGCCTCGTAGTCTTGAAGCGCGTAATGCGCCATGCCGTGGTCTTCGATCATCTCGTGGATCAAGGGCAGCTGCTCCAAAAGCTCGCTGGGCGCCTTGTCGCGGTTACCCTTGTAGTCGTCGAACATCTTGGTGCGAAAGGTCCCGCCGCTTTTGTCGAAGGCGACCAGAATCCGGTCGGGCTTGACCTTGCTCACAATGTTGTCCAGCATGTTGTTGAACGCAAAAACCGCGTTGGTGTGCAGGCCTTCGCTGTTGGTGAAGCGATCGAGTTGGTTGTAAAGCGCGTAAAACGCGCGGAATGCGACCGAGCTTCCGTCGATCAGCAGTAATTTTTCTTTCGCCATAAGTCCCTCCATCTGTCTACTGCCATTGTAACATGCCGGGCAAGGCGCGGCCGCTCGCCGCCGCCAAAATCCAGGTGACCGCTCGCCGGTCCGGCCCAATGCCAGAGGCCCCCACCGACCACGTCGGCCGACGCAACGGGTCAACGCCTTGGGCCCAGACACCAAAAAACCGCGCCGAAGCGGCGCGGTCGAAGTCTACACTCAGTTGCGGTCGGAGCCGCCGAAAATCTGGAGAATCGCCAGAAACAGGTTGAGAAAGTCCAGGTAAAGCATCAAGGCGCCTTGAACCGCCAAGGCCCCCATGCTGTAGGTCGCCTGGCCGCTGGCATCGGCGGTCAGGTACATCCGCTTGAGCGCCTGGTTGTCCCAGGCCGTCAAGATGATGAAGATGACTAAGATGGCGTAGGCGATGAGCAGGCTCATGCCGCTTGAGTGCATGAAGAACATGTTAGCCAGGCTCATCAGGATCACGCCCCACAAGGCGGTGCCGGCGATGGCGCCGGGCCGGCTCAGGTCGCGGTTGGTGATGCGGCCGAACACCGACATCGACACGAAGACGATGGCGGTGGTGAACAGCGCGGCGGTGATGTTGGCCGTCGGGTAGATCAGCCAGATCGACGCGTAGGTGAAGCCGAACGCGGCGGTGATCAGCAAGTACACCACCGTGGCGTAGCTGGTGTTGGTGCGGGCCGCCTTGTTATTGATCACAAACGACAGGATCAAAGGCAGCAGCATCAACACGTAAAACACCACCGGGTGCTGGTTAATCGCGTTCAGGTACTGGGTCTGAAACACGCTGCCCAGCAGGTAGGAGATCAGCCCGGTGACCCCGATGCCGACCCCCACGGTTGCGTACACGCGGTTGAAAAAGCCCGCCACGCCAGTTTCATTGACAACACGACGTTCTTCCATCGTATCAGTCCTCTCTTCGTTGTTATAACACCCATTATACCAGCTTGCCCCAATTTGTCAGCCGGACCTTAGACCGATTTCGCCAGCAGCAAGACCGGCCGCAAGAACGGCAACCGGTGCGGTCACCGGCCGCGCCGGGTTCGCGGCGTCTCCCTTGGCAACCCAAAAAGCCACCGGTGTGGTGGCTTTTTGGGTCAGGCGCTAGTTGGCCTTGGGTGAGACATCGGACAGAAGGTTTTCGAAGGCGACCTCGTATTTTTGGATGTCGCCGGCCCCCATGAAGACGAAGGCCGCGTTGTCGTAGTCCAAAAGCGGCGACATGTCGGCAAGCGCGATGACGTGGCCGCCCTGCTTGATCTTGGCGGCGAGGTCTTCGGCCGAGACGCTGCCGGACTGCTCACGCGCCGAGCTGAAAATCGGCGTGATGTACACGGCATCGGCGGCACTCAGGGTCTCGGCGAACTCGTCGAGGTAGGCGATGGTTCGCGAGAAGGTGTGCGGCTGGAAAACCGCCACGACCTGCTTGTCCGGGTACTTCTGCCGCGCGGCGTCAAGGGTCGCCTTGATCTCGCTTGGGTGATGCGCGTAGTCGTCGATGATCACGGCGTTGCCCATGGTCTTTTCGGAGAAGCGGCGCTTGACCCCGGCGAAGCTGGCCAGCTCCCGGGCGATGTAATCGGCGTCCAGCTTTTCGGTGAAGCCGACGGCGACCACGGCCAGCGCGTTCAACACGCTGTGGTCACCGAACAGCGGCACGAAGAAGTGACCGATCAGCTTGCCCTCGTGAAAGGCGTCGAAGCTCGAGCCCGTGGTGGTGCGGCTGATGTTTTTGGCCACGAAGTCGTCCGTGTCCTTTTCACCGTAGTAGTACACCGGCACATCGACGTCCAGCTTGCGCAGCCACGGATCGTCGCCCCAGGCAAAAATCGCCTTTTTGACCTGCTTGCCCTCCGCCTCGAAGGCCGAGTAAACGTCTTCGATGCCGGTGTAGTAATCCGGGTGATCGAAGTCGATGTTGGTCATGATCAGGTAATCCGGCGAGTAGGCCAGGAAGTGGCGGCGGTACTCATCGGCCTCAAAGACGAAGAACTTGGAGTCCGGCGTCCCCTTGCCGGTGCCATCGCCGATCAGGTAAGAGGTCTTGTCGATGCCGCTCAAGGTATGCGCCAAAAGCCCGGTGGTGCTGGTCTTGCCGTGAGCCCCGGCAACGCCGATGCTGGTGTAGTTGGCCAGCAGCTTGCCGAGGTACTCGTGGTAGCGGTAAAACGGCAGGCCCAGGCGCTTGGCCGCCTGCACTTCGGGATGCTCATCCGTGAAGGAGTTGCCGCAGATGATGGTATAACCCGGCTTGATGTTGGCCGGGTCGAACGGCAGCATCTCGATGCCGGCCGCGGCCAGACCGCGCTGGGTGAAGGTGTACTGGGTGATGTCGGAGCCCAGGACGTGGTGGCCCAGGTCGTGCAAGATCTCGGCTAAGGCACTCATGCCCGAGCCCTTGATGCCGATGAAGTAATCAGTTTCTGTCAAAATGTGTTCCCCTCTTACTGTGCGGATTAATCGATTGGATCCGGCAGGTCTTCCTTGTTGAAGTAGACGTCGCGCGGCTTGGAGCCGTTGGCCGGCGAGATGTAGTGGCGCATCTCCAGTTCGTCGATGAGGTTGGCGGCGCGGTTGTACCCGATGGAAAAAACGCGCTGCAGCTTCGATGTCGAAACGTTTTTCTCCCCAACCAGGTACTTCAAGACCTCGGGGAAAAGCGCGTCTTGCGCCTCAACGGCGTTGGCGTGGGCGACCAGCTTGTCGGGCATAAACAGGTACTGCGGCGCTCGCTGCTGCTTGACGAAGGCGACGACGGCCTCGATTTCGCGGTCGACGAACGTCCCCTGCAGCCGAATCGGCTGACTGGCGCCGTTGCCAAGGTATAGCATATCACCTTTGCCCAGCAAACGCTCGGCTCCGTTGTGGTCGATGATGGTCCGTGAGTCGACTTGGCTGGCCACCATGAAGGCAATGCGGGTCGGAATGTTGTTCTTGATGGTCCCGGTGATCACGTCCACGGACGGCCGCTGCGTCGCGACAATCAGGTGAATCCCGGCCGCCCGGGCCTTGGCCGTGATTCGGGCGATGTAGTCTTGGAACTCCGAAGCCGCCACCATCATCAAGTCGGCCAGTTCGTCGACGATGATCACAATGTGCGGCAGCATCAGCCCAAAGTCGCCGTGAGCCGCCGCCATTTCGTTGAACTGCTTGAGGTTGCGAGCCCCGGCCGCGGCCAGCTTTTGGTAGCGTTCCTCCATCTCGTCGACCGCCCACTTCAGGGCCGCGCTGGCGGCCTTGGGATCGGACACCACCGGCGAGACCAGGTGGGGCAGCCCGTTGTAGACGGCAAGCTCCACCGCCTTGGGGTCGATCAAAAGCAGCCGCACTTGCTGTGGCGTCGCCTTGTACAACAGCGACGTCAAAAGCGAGTTGATGAACACGGACTTCCCGGAACCGGTGGCCCCGGCGATCAGCCCGTGCGGCATTTTGTCCAGCGTGGTGACCTGAGGCTGGCCGAACAAGTCAACCCCAAGCGCCACCGTCAAAGGCGACGCCGCGTCTTGGAACTGCGGCGAGTTCAGGACCTCCTTGAGCATCACCGGCCGCGGGTGCAGGTTGGGAATTTCGATGCCAACCGTCGATTTGCCGGGAATCGGCGCCTCGATGCGAATGTCCTTGGCGGCCAAGGCGAGCTTCAAGTCATCGGTCAAGTTGGTGATCTTGTTGACCTTGACCCCGGGCTCAAGCGCGACTTGAAACTGCGTCACGGTCGGCCCGACGGTGTGGGCCACCGTATGCGCCTCAACGTGAAAAGCGCTCAGCGTCTCGTCCAGCTGGGCCGCCTTAGCCGTAACCCAGCCCTCAAGCGCCGCGTGGTCCTCCACCACCGGATCGGCCAGCAGGCTCAGCGGCGGCATCTGGTATGGCGCTTGCGCCGCCTCGCCGGCCGCGGCCGCCTGCGGGTGAGACGGCGTGGATTGTGGCGACTGTGCGGCCGCAGTCGTTGACGGCGCGGCCGCGGGGTGTGACTCAGGCTGCGGGTGAGACGGCGAATCGGGCTGCGGATTGGCCTCGTGCGACGTCACTGCGGCCGCACTTGGCGGCAGCGTGGCGACGTCGGCTGCCGCGTCTTCCGGGGAAGCCGACGGTCGTCCGGCGGCCGTGGCCGCTGACGGCGCTTGGTCAGGGTCAGTGACAGGTCTCTGGGCCTGAACCGGGGTGCCCACCGGCGACGTCAGCGGTTGAAAGGCCGGTGCTCCCGCCGGCCGCTCACGCGCTGGGCCAGCGGCCGCCTGGCCCTTTTTGGCCGCTTTCTTGGCCTTCAGGTAGTCACGAACGGAATTCCGCACGGCATAGGGATTCGGCAGCTTGGACGGCCGCTGCAGTGGGTGCTCACGCCGCTCCGACTTCAGCTCCGGATCAGTGGGCAGCGGCTGACCCGCCGCAAGCAGCTCGGTCACCGTTGCGGTCACCGGCGTTTCGGCTGCCGGCGTTTCGGCTGCCGGCGTTTCGGCTGCCGGCGTTTCGGCTGCCGGCGTTTCGGCTGCCGGCGTTTCGGCTGCCGGCGTTTCGGCTGCCGGCGTTTCGGCTGCCGGCGTCGCCGCCACCACGGTGGCTGGCGACGCGGTTGGCGCGGCCTCCCCTACCGCAACGGTGGCCGGCTGCGTGGTCACCGCCGCTTGCCCGGCCGCAGGTGAGGCGACTGGGGCGGCGGTGCCAGTGTCTGTCAGCGCGTCAACCGTTGCAACGGCCGCACCGGCCACAGGGGCGGCCGGAATGGTCGCAGCTGCGGCGGCGGTTTCAATCAGAAACAGGTCGGCCGCGGTCGGCCGCAGCGTCGTCACGATGGCGGCGTAGTCGATTGCCGGCCGCTTGGTGCGGTGGTGGCTTTTGGGCACCGCAATCAGGGCCGCCAAGGGGTCAATCGAATGGCGCCCCGCCGTCCCTGCCGGCTCGCTTGCCGCCGCCGTTGTGGTCTGATGCGGTTTCGGCTCCCGTTGCATGCGCTTGGGCAGCGGATACGCCGGCTCAATTTTTTGTGGTTCCCGGTTGAACGCCGGACCGTCGTAGTGCGGCATCTCATCAACTCCCATTTTCACTAATGACCCAATTTTAACATAGGTTGCCCGGCCCCAATCAAAAAACCGCCGAAACCAGTCGGCGGTATGGTGGAACTAGTGCTGCTGCGCGGCGACGACCTGCGCAGCCAGCGCCGCGTCGTACGGGGTGCCGGCGGCCAAGTCGTCGGGCATAATCAAGATGCCACGCTGAGTCGGCGCCCCGGGAATCGCAAGCTCACGGGCGGCGCAAAGCATCCCGGCTGAGGCCACCCCGCGCAGCTCGCCGGGCCAGATCAGCTTGCCGTCCGGCATCATGGTGCCAGGCAGCGCCGCAACCACGGTTTGTCCAAGCGCAGCATTCGGGGCCCCGCACACAATCTGCTCGGTGCGGTCGCCCAGGTCCACCTGCGTGATGTGCAGGTGGTCGGAATCCGGGTGCGGCTCAAAGCCGACAATCTTGCCGATCACCAGGTGCGAGCCGTCGACCGCGAGCGTGCCCTCGAGCCCCGCCTGTTGCAGTGCCTCATTCAGCGCCGCAACCTGCGCTTCGGTCAGGAAAACCTGACCGGCTTGGGCGAGCGGTCCAACCCACTGACTGGCGTGGAAAAAATTGAAGCCCAAGGCCGCGCCCGTTTCATCGTAAATGCCCACGATGTCCTCGGCCGTCCGGGTGGTTTGCGCCGCGGTGTCCGGGCCAAGCACGGCCACGAGGGTGTCGCCCCACGCCAACTGGTTCACACTGGTGATCAACATTAGTGTCGTTTCCTCCTTAATTAAGCCGGCAGGCCGTTGATGAACGTCTCAACTTCCTGGCGGGTCTTGCGGTCGCCGTTGACGAAGCGGCCGATTTCCTTGCCGTCTTCGAGGGCGATGAAGCTTGGGATGCCCATGACGCCCTTGTCCTGGGCGATGTCGATGTTCTCGTCGCGGTCGACGTAGATGAACTGGTAATCCGGGTACTCGGCCTCAATCGCCGGCATCGCCGGCTTGATGAAGGTGCAATCCGGGCACCAGTCGGCGCTGAAGAACAGCATCTTCTTGCCGGCGGCGTTGGCCGCGGCCAGAATCTTCTCGTTGGAATCAAATTTTTGCATAGTCCTCGTCCTTTCACTTACGTTTTACAAGTGAATCATACACGATTTCGGCGCGTTTGACAATGCAGCCAGTGTACTTCTGGATTATAATTAGTGCAACCACAGAAAAGAGGGACTCACATGGCCAAACGTCTGCATTACGTCGCGGCCGCCGCGCTGGTGGCCACCGCCGCCAGCTTCGCGACGACCCGCGCTTACGCCTATTACTGGCACCACTTTCTGCCCAACCGCCTGTTCAAACAAGTCAGTGCGCAGATCGCCGATTCGACCACGCGAACCGGCGGCTGGATCAACATGACGCCGGACGCCGGCTGGGTGGCAGACCACCTGGTGGCCACCTACCGCGGCGGCATCACCACCGCCAACAACACCTTCGCCTTCACCGTCAGTCAATCCGGTGAGCTGCTGTCGCTCAAGCGTTCTTGAAGTGTGCGACCAGCTCGTGGATGCGGCCGCCCTTGGCCGAGAACTTGTGCTCGTACTCGGTTTCGACGTTGGCGACGATGCGCGGATCCTGATGCACGTCAAGCGCCACTAAGTCGAACTGCATGCCGAAGTTGTTCATGCTGACCAGCGAGTACTCGAAGAACCCCTGGTTGTCGGTTTTGAACTGAAGACTGCCACCTGGCGCCATGATCGCCTGGTACTGCGCCAAGAAGCTGGCGTAGGTCAGGCGTCTTTTGACGTGCTTGGACTTCGGCCAGGGATCGGAGAAGTTCAAGAAGACGCCGGCGACCTCGGCCGGGGCGAAGTAATCGGTCAGATCCGCGCCGTCGCCCAGAATCAACTGCAGGTTGGGCAGCTTCAGCTCGACTTGCTTGCGCAGGATGTAGGCGATCGCCACCTCCTGAATCTCCAAGGCGATGAAGTTCTGATCGGGATGGGCCTGGGCCATGTCCGTGATGAACTTGCCCTTGCCGGAGCCCACTTCGAGAAAAAGCGGCTGGCTAACCGCAAACTTGGCCTGCCACTTGCCCGGCATCCCAACGGGGGCGACGGTGATGTACTCGGGATGCGCCGCAATCAGCGGGGCTGCCCAAGGCTTGTTTCGTAAACGCATGATGTCCTCCAGTCTGAACATAAGAGACGGGCTGTGCCGAGACGACACAGCCCGCGAGTTTCATTTGGCCACCAGCTGCGATAACTGCAGCAAGGCGCGATTCATTTCGGTGTAGCGCTGCTTTTCGTAGTTGCGCTTGATCTCGTTGAGCAGGTGCAGCTGCCCGTACCACTCGATGCGAGCCAGCAGGTCGGCCGACAGCGGCGTGCCGTACGCGGCCAGCCACGCCCCCCACTCGGCGCGAGGCACGTAATTGATCAGCACCACCGAGAGGTCAAAGGCGATGTCACCCAGGCTGGCTTGGTCCCAGTCGACCAAGTAGAGCTTCTCGGCGTCCGACAAAAGCCAGTTCTTGTGGTTGAGATCGCCGTGGCAGACCCACAGGGTCCGGGGCCGCGGCGGCAACTGGCGCAGGCGCTTGGACACGTCCAGCACCAAGGGATGCTTGCGCAACGCCTGGGGCAGGTCCGCGACGTACTGGGCGCGAAGCTGCTCGGGCGTTTGGGTCAGGCCGCCGACTTTTTGAAGCATGCGCTTGAGCAGCGTCGAGCGGTGAACCTTGGCCAACAGCCCTGCCACCATCGGGGTATTCATCTGCTCGCGGGTCAGGGTGCGGCCGTTGAGCCACTCCTGCGCCGTCAGCACATCGCCGGTTGAAATGCGTTTGGTCCAAATCAGTTTGGGCGTGATGCCCTCAACGGATAAGGCCGCCAAGAAGGGGGACGCATTGCGTTTTAAAAAGAATTTCTCGTGGGCAAAAACGCCCATAAAGGCCCCGCCGGTGGTGCCGCCAACTGGCTGCAGCGACCACCCGGGCTCTAAATCTAGATCCATAGGCTTCTCCTTGGTTCGAGTGCCGCAGGACTGGCCTACTCGCGGCGCAGAATGCGTATCCCGACAAGAGTCGTTTGACTAATTTCCTACAATAATCTTACACGAATAACGCCCGACGTCAAGGCGTTTCGCGCGAAAAGCTAGCGCGGTTGCTTGCCCAGGCGCAGCGGCACGTACCACACCGCAAAGGCAACGGCCAAGGCCGCGCCGCCGCCAAGCGCCACCCCGGCGGCGGCCAAGCGCCCAAGCGCCAGCAGCCCGAGGCTTTGGCCCACCGCCAGCAGTAGCAACACGCCAAGCGTCAGGTGGCCAAACGCCGCGGCCTTTGCCGCCTGGCCGACCGGGTACAGGTGGGTGAACACGATGTCGTCTGAGGCCTTGGCCAAAGGCAGCAGCTGAAAGCCGACCAGGTAGACGAACAGCGCGGCCAAAAGCGCCACCAGCCACAGCGGCTTGGCCAAGGTCAGCACCACGGCGCCGATCACCCACAGCCGCACCACTAGCCCCGAGAACTCGGTGCGGCGCAGAAACCCGCGCAGGTAGAGAAACCCCCAGGTGTGGGCATGCGTCTTGGGCACCAGGCGCAACAGGCTGTCGAGGTAGCGGCGGCGGCGAACCCCGCCGCCCAACCCCGGCACGTCGGTGAAGAGGTTGTAGAAGCGGTACAGCCGCCCCTGCCGCCGCTCCTCAAAGCCGATCAGCGAAAGCCAGTTCAAACCGGCGGCATCGAAGTGATCGCCGATCTGCCAGCGCAGCGTCAAGTCGAGAATCAGCGCCACCGCGGCGGTAATCACCGGGTGCAGCCACAGCCCGGCGCAACTGGCCACAAAGGCGAGGGCCAAAAGCAGCCAGCGGTTCGCCCAGCGTGGCAAAAAGGCGGGGTAAAAGCGCAGCAGCTGCAGCCACAGATCCACATCCTTGAAGGCCCAAAGCGCCAGGGCCAACAACCCCGCCCCCACGAGCGGCTCAAGTCCCAGCACCTGAAGCATCGGCGCGGTGGCCACCGCGGCCAGTGCCAAAACCGCCAGTGGCAACAGCAGACTGTAGCGCCGCGCCTTCAACAGCAGCTTGGCGAACGCACCGGTTTGCGGCAGCAGGAAGGTCGCGTCGGCGGCCTGGGCCAAAGACGCCAGGCTACCCAGACTCAGCAGGCCGCTGAGAATCAGGGCCAGCAAGGGCCGCAGCCACCAGGTCACCGCCAGCGTCTTGACCAGCTGCGAGTAGCCGTAAAGCAGCGCCCCGGCCAGAATCACCAGCACCAAGACGAAGTGGTCGTTGAAGACGAACTGCAGGTACTTGAATTGCGTTTTTTGATGCCGGCGCAACCGGCCGCGCCACAGTTCACCCATTGCTTGCCTCTTTCGTCATCGCCATGTACAGGTCGTCCAGGCTGGCCCCTGGCATGCCAAAGGCCTGTTGCAGCGCGGCCTTGCTGCCGCTGGCGCGAACCTGGCCGTCCTTAAGCAGCACGAAGGCATCCGCGTGCTGCTCGGCCGTGGCCAAAATGTGCGTCGACATCAAAACCGCCCCGCCGGCCGCCTTCCGCGCCGCCACCAGGTCCAAGAGGTCGTGAACCGCCAGCGGGTCCAGGCCGGTGAAGGGCTCATCGATGATGGTCAGCTTGGCCTCGGCCATGAAGGCGGCGACGATCATCACCTTTTGCTTCATGCCCTTGGAGAACTTGGCCGGGAACCAATCCAGCTTGTTGGCCAGGCGAAACTTCGCCAGCATCGCGTCGGCCCGAGGCCAGGCCGCCGCCTGCTCCAGGTCGTAAGCCATCATGGTCAGCTCCAAGTGTTCGCGCAGCGTCAGCTCCGGGTACAACACCGGCGTCTCCGGCACGTAGGCGATGGCGCGGCGGTAGGCATCCGCGTCCTGCGCCAGGGTCGTGTCGTCGATCGCGATGCTGCCGCCGGTCGGGGTCAAAAGCCCGATGATATGCTTGATGGTGGTGGACTTCCCAGCCCCGTTCAGGCCGATCAGCCCGACAATCTGGCCATCCGGGACGGTGAAGCTCAGGTGCTTGAGGACTGGAAGGTTGCCGTAGCCACCAGTCACGTCTGTCAGCGTTAAGGTCATGTGTGAACCTGCTTTCGTCTGTGATTTCGGTTACTTTTATGATAGCATGAAATCAAATCAAATTCTCACTCAGCCAGTGATTCGAGGAAAAGAGGAAAACGCATGTCAGATTGCATTTTTTGTAAAATCATCGCGGGCGAAATTCCCAGCGTGAAGGTCTACGAAGACGACACCGTCCTGGCGTTCCTGGACATCAGCCAGGCCACCCCGGGCCACACCCTGGTGGTGCCCAAGGTTCACGTGCCGGATCTGTTCGCCTACGACGCCGACCTGGCCGCCGCGGTGTTCGCCCGCCTGCCCAAGATTGCCCGGGCGATCAAGGCCAGCGACCCGCGGATCGAGGGGCTGAACGTCCTCAACAACAACGGCGAGGTCGCCTACCAAAGCGTCTTTCACTCCCATATTCACCTGATTCCGCGCTACTCGACCGCCGATGACTTCAGCATTCACTTCGGCGACCACACCCAGGATTACACGCCGGCGCAGCTCGAGGCTGTCGCCGCCGGCATCCGCGCAAAGGTTGGTGCGTGAGATGAAATTCACAACGGGATTCTTACTCGGCGTCGCCACCGGCACCTTGTACGGGCTGTTGACGGCCAAGAAAACGGGGCCGGATCGCCAGCAGGCCATCGCCGGCTACGTCGATGACGTCACTGGGGCAACCGACGCGGTGGCCACCGCCGTCACCCGCCTGGGCAAGGCGGCAACGGCGCTTCAGGCCACGATTCACACCACGCTTGAGCCCAACGTGGCGGCAATTGAGGACGCGGTGACCGACTTTGGCTTTCAGACCGAAGCCCACACCCAGGCCCTGGAGGAGCACCTGACCACCATCGCCGACACCTTGGAAAAAGCGGTGCCGGATGCGGATGCCGCCGGCCAAATTTGAAGCTTCTGTGAAAAAAGCCCACGTTTTGGGCGTTTGTGTTATAGTTGAAACCGTGCAAAATCAAAACATATAGGATGTGTCATGATGAAAAAATGGATCGCCGGCTTAGCTGGCTTAGTTCTGGCAGCGGCCTTGGCGGGCTGCTCAAGCGGCAGCGCAACGGTTGCCAACATGAAAGGCGCCAAGATCACCAAGGACGAGTACTACGAGAAGATGAAGACTTCTAGCGATGGCGGGGAAGCGACCCTCCGGAACATGATCGTCCAAAAGGCCCTGGAGCAGCAGTACGGCAAGAAGGTCACGACCAAGCAGGTCAACGCCCAGTACAACAAGGTCAAGAAGTCCTACGAGGCCCAGGGCCAAGACTTCGCCGCCGCGCTGACGCAGGCCAGCTTGACCACCAAGTCCTTCAAGGATCAGATCAAGACCTCCCTGCTGTCCGAAGTTGCGCTCAAGGACCTCAAGAAGCCGACCCAAAAGCAGCTGGACAAGCAGTACAAGGCTTACTACCCGAAGATCACCGTTCAGCACATCCTGGTCGCCAAGAAGTCCAAGGCCACCGAGATCATCAACCTGCTGAAGAAGAAGAACACCACCGCTTACTTCTCCACCTTGGCCAAGAAGTACTCCACGGATACCGGGACCGCGTCCAACGGCGGCAAGCTGACCGCCTTTGACAACACCGACACCCAGCTGGATGCGACCTTCAAGGCGGCGGCCATCAAGCTCAAGACCGGCGAGTACACCACCACCCCGGTCAAGACGACTTACGGCTACCACATCATCCGCGCCATCAAGGCCCCGAAGAAGGGTTCCGAAGCCAGCCTGAAGAAGACGCTGACCAAGCAGCTTTACACCACTTGGCAAAGCGACGAAACCGTCATGACCGGCATCATCAAGAAGGTTCTGGTCAAGGCCAAGGTCAACATCAAAGACAGCGACCTGAAGAACGTGCTCTCCACGTACCTGAGCAACTCTTCCTCCGCGGCTGCCTCCAACTAAGCAAGCTGAACCCCATCCCCGCGATGGGGTTTTTGTTTGCCCCAACTGACCCGGTGACGCCAAAAAGGCCCCGTTCGCTGCCTGAGGACGCTGCCAATCATCAGACGATTGGCGGGTCTTCAGAAGCGACCGGGGCTTGGCTTGATTTTAGTGCGGGTCCGGGTAAGTCTGCCCGTTGGTCGGGCGGTAGAAGCGGCGGTTATCCATGCCGAACAGCCGCTCGGAGAAGGTGCCGGGCTCCACGTGCTGGTAGACCGTGGTCATCATGTTGACACTGGCATCCAGCTCGTCGAGGTCGTGCAGGATCTGCGCCTCCAAGAGTTGCGGCCGCACCGGGCTGCCGTACTCCAGCAGGCCGTGATGGGCCAAAATCATGTGGCGCAACAGCACCATGTCCTCGGCGTGGATGTCGATTTTGAGCTGCGTCGCGGCCGCCACCAACGCCTCGTCGACCAGCACGATGTGGCCAATCAGGTTGCCTTCCACGGTGTACTCGGTGGCGGTGGGACCGGTGAGCTCAATGGTTTTGCCCAAGTCGTGGAGAATCGCGCCGGCGTAAAGCAGCGACTTGTTGACCGCCTTGTACTGCGCCGCCACACCCTTGGCCAGGCGCAAAATGCTCAGGGTGTGGCAGGCCAGGCCGCCGGCGAAGGCGTGGTGGTTGGACTTGGCCGCCGGGTAGGTCAAAAAGGCCTGGCGGTTGTCGGCCAACAGCTTTCTGACCACGCGGTTCCAGTTAGCGTTGGTGATCTCGAAGATGAAGTTGTTGAGCTCCTCGCCCATGTCGGCCGCGGTTTCGGGCGCCCGCTCCATGTAGGCCGCCGGGTCGTTGCCCTCCTCCTGCGTGGCCAGGCGCAGGCTGTACAGCTTGATCTGCGGGTTGTTTTGGTATAGCTCGCGCTTGCCGGTCAACAGCACGACCTCGCCCGGCTTGAACTGCTGAATATCGTCTTCGGTTGCATCCCAGAACTTGGCCGTGATGTGGCCGGACGGGTCCTGGAACGTGAACGCGATGAATTTCTTGCCGCTTTTGGCCATGCGAACGTCTGCGCCCTTGACCAGCACCGCCAGCTTGACCTCGTCGCCGTTTTGGTAATCAAAAATTTGTTTTGCCATGTCGTCACCTTTTCTTAAGCCTTGCCCTTATTCTACCAGTTCCCCGGCGCGGCCACAATTGACGGACAACGCAAAAGCGCCCGGGTCCATGAGACCCTGGCGCTTGCAATTACTGCTTGTCTTGGTACAGCTCGGCGATTGGCTGGGCAATCACCTGGTTCAGGTCATCCATCATGACGGACAGCGCCTGTTCCTTGGCCATCAGGTCCTGAATCGGCTGGATGTTTTGCATCTTTTGGCCGAGGTCTTGCAGCGGCTGAACCATCTCCTGGGTGATCTCAACGCCTTGCATCTGCTTTTGCTGCAGATCCGTCTGCAGGTCCTGGAACTGCTTGAACAGCGCGTAAGCCACCGCGTCAAGCTTGAGCATGTCGTAGGACTTCTTCAAGTCCAGGAACTGCTGGCTTTGGCGGAGATCCGCCGCCAGCTGGTTCGCCGTATCGTAAACGTTTGCCATAAGGCCCTCCTCATTGTCGCGGCCATGCCGCTTGGGTCAGTTGAACCAACCCTTGATGTCATTATACCATCCGCTGACGGTATCTTTGGCCGAATCGATGCCATTTTGAATGCCTTCTTGCAGGCTCCCCCACACGTCGCTGCCGCTGTCTGCGGCATTCGGCGTCTGCAGCGTCGCGCGGGCCTTGGCGTCCTTAGTGTCAAAGGCGGTCTTTGGCGTGTAGGGCAAAATGTTTTGCATCTGCGATTTGAACAGCGTGGCACTCGAGCTGCCAGGCGCCAGGAAGTGCTTGGCATCCGAGTTGGCAAACCCGCTCCAGGTGGCCACGACGATGTCCGGCGTGTAGCCGATCACCCAGCTGTCGTGAGTGCCAGAGCCCCAGCTGCTAGGAATCTCCACCGTGCCGGTTTTGCCGGCGATCGTGTAGCCGCTCGGGGCGGCGGCGCGACCGGTGCCATCGGCGAAGGTGCCGATCATCATGCTGGTCATTTCCTTGGCGACGCTTTTTGAGATGATGCGCTTGGTCGTCGTCTTGGTGTTGTCGACGATGGTGCGGCCGGTGGCATCCACGATACGGGTGATGAAGTGGGTGGTCGGCAGGCTGCCACCGTTGGCAAAGACGCTGTAGGCCCGGGCCATGGTCAGCGGCGAGTAGCCGCTGGCCACCCCGCCCAGCACCGTCGACAGCTGGTGTTGGTCCCCCTTTTTGAGCGTGATGCCAAAGCGCGACAGCTCGGCAACCCCCTTGTCGATGCCCAGCTGATTCATCAGCCACACCGCCGGCGCGTTGAGCGAATCGGCCAGCGCCGTGTACATCGGCACCGACCCGCGGTAGATGCCATCGACGTTGGTCGGCGTGTAGTTGTCCTTGCCGTAGCTGAGCTTCTTGTCGGTCAGCGTCGAGTCGTAGGAATAGCCGTTTTCAAGCGCCGTGGTGTAGACCATCATCGGCTTGAGCGTCGAACCCGGCGAGCGCTGCAGCTGCGTGGCGTAGTTGAAGCCCAGGTAAACGTGCGGCCCCCGCGAGCCGACCACCGCCAAGACGCCACCGGTGTTGGGGTCGACGGCCACGGAGCTGGCCTGGGCCTTGGTGCCGTCTGCGGCGTTGGCCGGGAAGTTCCAGCCGTTGTCAAAGCTCGCCTGCATCTGGGTCTGATAGGTGGTGTTCAAGGTGGTGTAGATCTTGTAGCCCTTGTTGACAATCGCGTCTTCGTCGATGCCGTACTTGTTGCGGGCCTCTTCGATGACCGAATCCACGAAGTACGGGTACTTCTGCGCGTTGTCGGTGGTGTAGGTGTCCTTGAGCGTCAGCGCCTTTTGCTTCTCCGCCGCGGCCTGCGTGGCCGTCAGCTTGCCGGTCGCTACCTCAAGGTCCAAGACCAGGTTGCGGCGGGAGACGGCGTGGTCCATGTGATCGATCGGATTGTAGTAGCTGGGGCTGCGCAGCATGGCCGCGAGCGTCGCGCCTTCGCTGGCCGACAGGGCGGAGGCCGATTTGCCGAAATAGCGCTTGGACGCGTCTTGAACCCCCCAGACGCCGTTGCCGAAGTACGCGTTGTTCAGGTACATCGCCAAAATGTCCTGCTTAGAGTACACTTTGGTTAGCTGAACCGCCAGGAAAATCTCCTGGCCCTTGCGCAGAAACGTCTGTTTTTGCGACAGCAGCGTGTTTTTGGCGAGCTGCTGGGTGATGGTGCTACCGCCGCCGGTAATTTGGCCGCGGTTGAGGACCAGCGCGACGACGGCCCGCAAGATGCCCTTGATGTCAAAACCCCAGTTGTGATAGAAGCTGCGGTCCTCGGTGGCGATCACCGCGTTTTGGACGTTGACCGAGATGTCCTTGAGGTCGACGTACGTGCCTTTTTGCCCGTACATGGTGCCGGCGAGCTTGCCGTCTTGATCGTAATAGGTGGTTCGCGTCTGCATGCTGGACTTGATCTCCTGCACATCGGCGGTTTTGGCCTTGTAGGTGAACCACGTCGACAGGCCGAGCACGGTCAGGAGCACAATCAAAATACCCCAGCGAATCAGCTGAAAGCGCCGAAACAGCCAGGCGATTGCGCCGCCTGCCTTGGCGAGGTAAGGTCGGATCGCCGACCAGAATTGCTTGAGCACACACGCGCCCCCTTTCACATAATGAGCCTATTCTAGCACAGACAAAGCCCGGCCCCGTCGTGCTTGAGGCCGATTTTTAACAATCTCAATAAAGGAGTTCCCATGCCTGTCTTTCACTTAACCGCCACCACCACCGCCCCGGCCGCCTCGGTTCGCGCCCTGCTCACCGCCTGGCGCGTCCCCAAAACCACGCGCCACGCGCTGCGGGTGGCCAAAACCGTGCGAATCGACGGGGCCTACCGCAACTTCAACGAACCCGTCGCCGCCGGTGCCAGCGTCAGCCTGACCTTGACGCCGCCGACCGCACCGCACTACCAGCTAGACCCTGGACCGCTTGAGGTGGTCTACGAGGACGCCCAGCTGCTGGTGGTGGCCAAACCCGCCGGCATGAAGCCCCACCCCAACCAGCCGGGTGAAACCGGCACCCTGATGAACCGCGTCGCCGCCTACCTGGCGCCGACGCCGGCCTACATCACCCACCGGCTGGACATGCTGACCTCCGGGTTGACCTTGATTGCCAAGGACCCGCTGACGCAGGCCATCTTGAACCAGGAGCTGGGCGACAAAACCGCGGCGCGGCGCTACGTCGCCCTGGTGCGACCGGGCCTGCCGGCCAGCGGCACCATTGAGGCGCCGATTGGGCCGGACCCCGCAGACAAGCGCAAGCGCCTGGTCACGCCAACCGGCCTACCCGCCGTCACGCACTACCGGGTGCTGGCCCGAGACGCGACGGCCTGCCGCGTTCGGCTAACGCTTGAAACCGGCCGCACCCACCAGCTGCGGGTTCACCTGGCCAGCCTCGGCTACCCGATTCTGGGCGACCCGCTGTACGGTCCGGCCACTGACGCCACGCCGCGGCTGATGCTTCACGCCGATTCGCTGAGCTTCATTCAGCCGCTGACCGACTGCCGCCGCACGGCTGAGATGCCCGTGCCGTTTTGACCCAGCCGTTGGCAAAAACGCGGCCCCTTCCGGTTTTGGAAGGGGCCGCGCTTTGCATTAGGCGAAGGCCTTTTGGTACTGCTTGTTGAACCAGATTGCGGCCTCAACGCTTGGGCTGATCACCACGATGGTGTCGTGCCCGGCGACGGTGCCGACCACCTGGGGAAACTTGATCTCATCGAGAATCGCCGCCAGCAGGTTGCCATTGCTCGGCAGGGTCTTGATCACGTTCAGGAACTCGACGCGGGTGATGCCAAGCCCCACCTCGCGGATGGAGTCGCCCAGCCGCTCGAGTTGCGACTGTGAGTCGCCGCGGTACAGCGTGTAGCGAACGGTGCCGGTCGCATCTTGGGCCTTAATCACGCGCATCTCGCGAATGTCTCGTGAGATCGTCGCCTGGGTCGCGTCGATACCGGCCTCGCGCAACGCCGTCAGCAGCTCGTCTTGGGTGCCGATGGCCTTTTGGTTGATGATTCGCGCCAGGGCCGTTTGTCGCTCCGTCTTGTTCATCGGCCCACCGCCTTACATCTCGGCCGGCGCGGCGACGCCCAACAGCGCCAGCGCGGCGGTCAACACGCTCGAGGTGGCCTTGACCATGGCGAGGCGAGCCGGCAGCTCGGCGTCGTCAACCAGCACCTTGGTGTTGGCGTAGTACTTGTTGAAGGCCTTGGCCAGCCGCAACGCGTACTTGGCCACCACCGACGGCTCGTAGGCCTTGGCCGCCCGGGCGATCACGTTCGGGTAATCGCCCAGAAGCTTCAGGACGTCCCAGGCCGAGGCGTCGGTCAAGGCGACCTCGGCGGCCGGTTTCACCGCGGTCTTGTTCAGGATGCTGTTGGCCCGGGCGTTGGTGTACTGGACGTAAGGCCCGGTTTCGCCCTCGAACCGCACGACTTCCTCGAGGTTGAAGTCGAAGCTGTCCAGCCGCTCGTTTTTGAGGTCGTGGAAAATCACGGCGCCGACACCGACCTCATGCGCGACTTGGTCGGCATTGGCGAGGTCCGGGTGCTTTTCGGCAATCTGCTGCTTGGCCAGCGCAATCGCGTCATTCAAAACCCGCTCCAGCAAAATGATGTTGCCCTTGCGCGTCGACAGCTTCTTGCCGCCGGAGGTGATCAGTCCAAACGGGATGTGGTGGATGTCATCGGCCCAGTCGTAGCCCATTTCCTTAATCACGGCCTTGAGCTGGTCGAAGTGTTCGCGCTGCTCGCCACCGACCACGTACAAAGACTGCACGAAGTCGTACTGCTGGTGGCGGTAAAACGCCGCGGCGAGGTCGCGGGTCATGTAAAGCGTCGCGCCGTCGGACTTCTTGATCAAAGCTGGGTTCAGGTCGTAGGCGCTGAGGTCGACGATTTCGGCGCCTTGGCTCTCCTTGAGCAGGTGCTTGTCTTCAAGCTCTTGCACCACGCCGTCCATCTTGTCGTTGTAGAAGGCCTCGCCGTTGAACGAGTCAAAGGACACACCGAGCATATCGTAGATGCGGGTGAATTCCTTGAGTGATTCGTCGCGGAACCACTGCCACAAGGCGTGGACCTCCGGATCGCCGTCTTCAAGCTGCTTGAACACCGCCCGGGCCTGGTCGTCCAGGCTCGGGTCTTTTTCGGCCTCCTCGTGAAACTGCACGTAGTACTGAACCAGGTAGTGGATCGGGTCCTTTTTGACGTCGGCCTCGGCGCCCCACTTGCGGTAGGCCACGATCAACTTGCCGAACTGAGTCCCCCAGTCGCCGAGGTGGTTGATCTTGATCGGGCTGTAGCCGACCTTGGTCAGGATGTTGGCCAAGGCGTTACCGATCACGGTCGAGCGCAGGTGCCCCATGCTCATCGGCTTGGCGATGTTGGGGCTGCTCATGTCGATCGGCACGTTGCCGGCCCCCAGCTGCTGCTCGCCGTAATGGGCCGGGTCCTGGGCGATCGTGGTCAAAACGGCATGGGCGTAGCTGACCTTGTCCAAAAAGAAGTTGACGTAGCCGCCGACGGCTCGCACCTCCTGGAACGGGGTGGCGTCGATCTTGGCGGCAAGCTCCGCGGCGATCGCCTTGGGTGCCTTGTGGTACAGCTTGGCCAAGGCGAAGGTCGGAAAGGCGTAATCGCCGAGGTCCGACGTCTTGGGCGTTTCGATCGCCGCGTCGATCGTCGCGGCGTCCAGATCCGTGCCCAGCGCGGCCTGCAAGGCGGCGCTGACTGTTTGCTTAAAGTCCATGTGTTTTCCTCCTCAAAAAAAGACCCATCGCTTCCAAATTCAATTGAAAGAGACGAGTCACCCCGCGGTACCACTCTTGTTGGCGCTAAGCCCACTCGATTATTCAGATGTGCCTCAAGCGCTCGCCGCCGCGCAGGAGGGCCGCTCGCACCGACCGCGACCTCACTGGACCCCTGCCACGGCATCCTCGCTCTCAACGGCCGGGATGACCCGTGTAACAAAAAACTGGCGCCTTCGCACCAGTCCAAAAGCGGTTGACGAGAATCGAACTCGCGACGCCAGCTTGGGAAGCTGGAGTTTTACCACTAAACTACAACCGCAACAACAAGAACGAGTATACCGAACCAACCGCGCGTTTGCAAGACTTGCGCCGAAAAAAACCGGTGGCGCTGTCATTTGATTAAAGAATCTTAATAACTTGCACAGACTTTTTAACCGCGTTATAATGTTACGTAATGAAAGGATGGGACCCCCATGGTTAAGACGACCCAACGATTCTACTTTGCCGCGCGTAACGCCAAAACTGCCCACGGTTACGAGATCAACTTTGTGAACGTCCCCCACGCCCAGGCCGTTGGCGTCACCTACGAGGAAACCGTCTACTACGCCTACCGCGTCCTCGCCGATTTCCTCTTGCACCTGCCTGAAGACGCCAAGGTGAGCGACTACACGCTGCGCCAGATCCCCGAAAGCGAAGACGAGAACGTCTTTTACTCGCTGGTCAGCGCGACGCCGGACTTTGATCCCCACAAAATGACCACGCACTTCACCCTGCCCCAGGCCGGCCCGGCCGAGATTCGCCGCCAAGGCGACCGGCTGGCCCACCTGGTCGCCCACGCCCGGGACCTCGCGGCGCTGTAGCCGATTCCCGAACGTTCAATCGGGAGGCTGCCGGTTTAACGCGTCACAAACCTGATTAAACTGCGATTTTGCGGTGCCGGTTCGGCTTTTACTAGTCAAGCCGGCTTTTTTGTGCTTTAATGACGGGTAATGGACCTGTCAACCCACCCAAAGGAGCGATATCGTGGTCAACTTACACACATCGATTGGAAGCTTTCAGTTCAACAACGTTTTGATGAACGCCAGCGGGGTGCATTGCATGACCGCCGCGGAGCTGGACGAAGTCGCCCAGAGCCCGGCCGGCACCCTGGTCACCAAAAGCGGCACCTTGCAGCCGCGTGACGGCAACCCGGCCCCCCGCTACGCTAGCCTTGAGTTAGGCTCCATCAACTCGATGGGCCTGCCCAACAAGGGCTTTCGCTACTACCTGGACTACGCGATTGCTTTTCAGGCGGCCCACCCCGACCGGCCGATTTTTCTCTCCATCGCCGGCACCGGCCCGGCCGATTACGCCGAGATGGCCGCGGTGATTCAGGCCAGCGACTTCACCGGCCTGACGGAATTCAACCTCAGCTGCCCCAATGTGCCGGGCAAGCCGCAGATTGCCTACGACCTGACCACCACCGAGCACATCCTGGACGACCTGTTCAAGGTCTTCAAGAAGCCGGCCGGCATCAAGCTACCGCCGTTCTTCGACCTCGCCCAGTTCGACGCGATGGCCGCCTTGCTGAACCGCTACCCGCTGACCTTCATCAACTCGATCAACTCGCTGGGCAACGGCCTGGCCATCGATGCCGCGACCGACACTGCGCTAATTCTGCCCAAGGGCGGCTTTGGCGGCATCGGCGGCGCCTACGCCAAGCCGATTGCGCTGGCCAACGTTCGCGCCTTCCGCCAGCGCCTGCGCGACGACATCGCGATCATCGGCACCGGCGGCGTGACCACCGGCCGCGACGTCTACGAGCTGATCTTGTGCGGCGCCAGCCTGGTGTCACTCGGCACCGTGCTGCAGGAAGAAGGCCTGCCAGCCTTCACCCGGTTGACCCAGGAGCTGGAGGCCGAAATGACCGCCAAGGGGTACGCCACGATTCAGGACTTCCAAGGGCAGCTGAAGACGCTGTAGCCACCGCATTCTCGTTGGGCCCCTGCCGGCAGCCACCGGCAGGGGCCTTTTTGGCGCCTGGCGCCAAAAAAACCGGCACAAGATTTGTGCCGGACACGCCGAAGCCACCGCGGGGGTTCACCCGCGGCAGCCTCGGTCTTTTGGTTGCTGCCTTGCGTTCTTGTGCCGTCGTCCCCGGATCATCGCATCGCTGCGCGGTATCGTGGGACAAGCCCCCTGTCAGTCGGCACCGCAGCTACCTCGCAAGCGAGTAGGCACCGGACTGTGCGGCAGGCGGATGGTGGTCCACACCCTGGTGGTCGGTCCCAATCGGAGGGGACCGTTGCACGAAAACGTCGACGTTGTTGCCTGGTACGGCATGGCATGGGTGGGGTACTGGGAATGCTTATGTCCCGGACCGTTCCCCATAGACAGTAGAGTTGCAAGCGCCGCGGCCGCGGCGTTTTCCCTGCCCGTTGACAATCATCTGATTATAATGTAAGCCCTGCCAAGGCAGCTGTCAAATCTTAAGCTCGCAAGCCGGCACGACTGACCAGCATCCAACCGGCTAATCCCCAAAAATCTGGTGGCGCAGCTTCTGGCCGGTCGGCGTTGCGGCCAGGCCGCCTTCCGCGGTTTCCTTGAACACCGACGGCATCAGCCGGCCGACTTGATCCATTGCCGCGATCACCTCGTCTGGGGGGATCACCGAGCGCATCCCGGCCAAGGCCATGTCGGCGCTGACGAAGGCCTGGCTGGCCCCCATCGCGTTGCGCTTGACGCAAGGCACCTCGACCAGCCCGGCCACCGGGTCGCAGACCAGCCCCATCAGGTTGGCCAAAGACATCGCCACCGCCTGGGCGGCCATGTCGGCGGTACCGCCCTTGGCGCAGACCAGGGCCGCGGCGGCCATCGCGCTGGCGGAGCCGACCTCGGCCTGACACCCACCTTCCGCCCCGGCAATGCCGGCGTTGTTGGCAATCACCAACCCGAAGGCGCCGGCGGTGAACAGAAAGTCGATCTGCTGCTCTCGGGTCAGCGCAAGCTTTTTGGTCACCGCCACCAGGCAGCCGGCCACCACGCCGGCGCTGCCGGCGGTTGGCGTGGCGCAGATCAGGCCCATTTTGGCGTTGACCTCGTTGACGGCCACGGCGTTTTGCACCGCCTCAAGCACGGTGGCGCCGAGGAAAAAGTCGCCGTTTTCGAGGTACTGGTGCAGCCTTTTGGCGTCGCCGCCGGTCAGCCCGGTCACCGACTTCACCCCTTGAATCCCCTCGTCGATCGACTGGGCCATCACGTCGAGGTTGCGGCCCATGATAGCGCGAATCTGCGCCGGGGTGCGACCGCTGTTTTGCGCCTCGGTCGCGACCATGAAGGCGGCCACCGATGAGTAGGCCGCGCTTTGTTCGACTAACGCCTTGATTGTGTTAAACATGGCACCCTCCTACTCAAAGTACGTGACGTTGTCGACGTGCGGCAACGCGCGAATCGCCGCGGTCAGATCCGGCCTGCGGTCATCCACCTCGAGGATCATAATCGCCTTGTCGCCCTTGGCCTCGCGGGTGACGGTCATCGTGCCGATGTTCACGTTGGCCGCACTCAAGACGTTGGTCACCGCGGCGATCATCCCCGGCACGTCCTGGTGAACGGTGACGAAGGTCGGCGTCCCCATCGCCAGTGTGATCTTGAAGCCGTTGATTTCGGAAATCTGAATGTTGCCACCGCCGATCGACACCCCGAGGACGGACAGCTGGCGACTGCCCTTCTTCAAAATAATCCGCGCGGTGTTCGGGTGGTCGACCTTGTCGCTTTTGGGCACGAAGGTCACCTTGATCCCCGCTTCATGGGCCAGCCGCAGCGAGTCGGGCAGCCGCCGGTCGTCCGGATCCATGCCCAAGAGGCCGCCGACCAGCGCGATGTCGGTGCCGTGGCCGCGGTAGGTTTTGGCGAAGGACTCGTAGAGGTAGATGTCGACGCGTTCCGGTTGCTCGCCGAAAATGTTACGCACCACCTTCCCAATCCTGGCGGCGCCGGCGGTGTGCGAGGAGCTGGGCCCCACCATCACCGGCCCGATAATGTCAAACACGCTGTGAAACCGGACTTCTTTTGCCATGTTCGTCTTCCTTTATTCGACCAATCGCTGGCCGCGAATACGCCGCCATCGCGGCGCCGCCTTCATCTAACCATTTTGGCAAGGCGGCGTCAACCGTCAGCACCGCGTCAAAAAAAAGCGGCGAATCAACGATTCGCCGCGGGTGATTACTTGAAGTAGTACCGACCGGTTTCCAAGGCGCTGGTCGGCATCAAAAGCTCGCCGTACTCGGACAACACGGCGCTTGAAATCGCGACCTTGTCGCCGTACTCCAGGGCCACCGCGATCTGATCCTTGGCGTCTTCCGGCGTGACGTGGTTGGGGTAGAAGGTCAACACGAGGTAGTAGTGGTGATTGTAGCTGTAAAGGTCGCTTGACGCGCCCTCGAGCCGCAGTGCCTGCGCCAGGCCGATGAAGGCCTCAAAGTCGCCGAGCTCAAGCACCAGCTCCTCTTTGCCCTCGTCGTTGACCGAGATGTAGCTACCTTCGTCCGAGGCGTCCTCGTCGGCGGTGTCCAGCTGGTTGAGCTGCGAGCGGATGAAGTCCGGCACCCCGATATCCGTATCCGGTGCATCTTCGGTCTGGTCGTCCGCACCGTCGTCGTCCGCATCTTGCTGCGAGCGGCTGATCAGAAGCTCCAGCCCGGACTGGCTTGGCATCACCTGGAAGGTGACCGCCGCGTCGGTGGAGAAGCTGTGGTCTTGGTCGACCTCGTCCAGAATACCGTAGAAGAAGTTTTCGATCTGCTTGTGGTTGCCGAGCAGGTCCAAAACCGTGATGCCGCGTTCGGCAAGGTCCTCGTTGCCCAGTAAGACGCGAATCGTGTTGTCGTTGATGCGTTCCATTTCCATATGATTGCACCTCACTTTGCCAGCAAATATGGTGACTGTGAAAGTCCCATCGCTTGGACATTCTACGCGTCCCCCTGCCAGAATGCAAGCATCCCACTGACTAAATACAAGTGTCTGCGCCAGGCGGCCACTCCGACCGCACCAAAACAGCACCGACGGCGGCCGGTGCTGTTAACGGGGACATGTGGCTAAAAACCGGCGAGCAGCTGCGCTTGCTGCAGCTCGACGGCGCGAACCTCGCGCGGCAGGAAGCGGCGCATCTCGTCTTCATTGAAGCCCACCTGCAGCCGCTTTTCATCCATGATGATCGGCCGCCGCAGCAGCCCGGGATGCGCGACCACCAGCGCGATTAGTTGGTTGGTGGTCAAAGACTCGAGATCGAGGTTCAGCTCCATGAACGTCTTGGACCTAGTTGAGATGATCTCGGCGGTGCCTTCTTCGGTCATCGCCATGATCCGCTTGAGTTCTTCCGGCTGCAGCGGATCCGCCACCACGTTGCGTTCCTGATAGGCAATGTGCCGGGCGTTCAGCCACAGCCGCGCCTTGCGACAGGACGTGCAACTCGGGGATGTGAATAACAGGATCATAGCTATCGCTCCAATCTGTGCGGGTCGAATCCAACTTGTCTACCCGTTAATTATAAAGGATTGAAGTAAGCGTAAACAATCACATTTGAAAAATTATTTTTGTGGGAAGCTGCTCGCACAGTCGTTCGTCCCGGCAATCGTCGCCGCGACGATCGCCGGTCGGATCGGGTGAAACACTGGCGAGGCCCGGCGTCTTGCCACCCCACCCGTCTCGCCTAAAACCGAAAAATAATTTTCAGCTTAAATGTGTATTACTTTTTTGGTTGAGGCCAGTGATGTCGGCACCGCACCGGCCGCCGCCTGGGCCTCGGCCAGAAGTTTTGGCAGCGCCACTTGCTGCGGCAGGTGCGTCAACAGCAGCGCCTTGGCCCCGGCGGCCTGGGCCAGCTCGCCGGCCTGCGTGGCCGTCAGGTGCCACAGCGGGGCGGGATGAGCGGCGAGGAAATTGGTGTCGGCCATCAGCAGATCGGCGCCTTGGGCGAAGGGCGCAAGCGCCGGGAAGGCCCGGGTGTCCGACGTGTTGACCAGCACTTTGCCCGTGGTGGTTTCGCGGATTCGCACCGCAAAGGCCGGCACCGGGTGCTCGGTTTCCAGGAAGGTCAGCTCAAGCGGCCCGAGGTGAAGCGTGGTGTCTGCCGTGTAGCCGACCCCGCGGGTGAAGCCGCCGAAGGTCAAGGCCGCGAAGTTCAAGGGGTCCTTGGTGTGACCGTATATCGGCAGCGGCAGCGTTTTTTGGTCGTCTTGGTGCAGCTGGTAGTAGTACTGCAGCACCCCGACGTCGGCGGCGTGGTCGTGGTGGTAGTGGGTCAGCAACACCCCGTCCAGCTGCTCGGGCGGACAAACCTGCTCAAGCGCCAGCAACGCGCCGCTGCCGCAGTCCATCAGCAGGCGGTAGTCCCCGCTTTCGACCAGGTAGGCGCTGGTGCCCACCCCGTGGTCGGGGTAGCCCCCGTAATAACCCAAAATTGTTAATTTCATCGGTTCAATTTCCCCTTTCCGGAATGAAAGCGTGTTAGACTTGGTTTGGAGGTGGTCTCATGACCAATAAAGTACAAATGACACTGGGGACACGATATTACCTAAAGCGTTTGCTGCGGCAAAACCCGCAGCACATGCTGCTGCTGGACGGCCTGGTGCAGGGCCAAAGCGGCGCGTTGCTGGACCCAAGCGGCACCGCCCACTTCGCCGCGCCGATGCGCGGCACGGTGCTGGCTCGGCAAGGCGCGTTGCCCGAAACCGGCTACGTTCACGTCGCCTACTTTCGCCTGAGCAAGGATGACGCGCCGATTTTTGCCGCCGAAGCCCGCAAGCTCGTCGAGCAGTCCGACCGCCTGAGCGGCCTTGAGGGCATGTGGCTGCTCCAGACCCAAAGCAAGATTCTCGAATTCGTGCTGCTTTCGGCCTGGCAGCGGCGCCTCGACGTGTTCGCCGCCAAGGGAACACCGCTGTACGCGCCGCTGACCCCGTTCATCAAGCTAGCCGGCCAGGGCCTGGGTTACCACGAGGCGGCCTACCGCATCAGCGACCCCAACGCCACGGCGCCGGACTTTGACGAGCACGAGGACAAGCGGCCGCTGACGCTGGCAGACCTGTTCAAAAAGACGCCAACCGCCTGATCAGCGGCGCGAGTCTGACGCAAGCAGCGACAGCCGCACCGTCAGGCCGGCGAAGGCCAGGTAGACGCCGGCGAACACCGCGATGACCAGCGCCACCATGCCCACGCCGGGGTCGTCCAGCATGATGCCGATCAGCCGCACGACCAAGCTGGTGTTGACGGTGCCAAAGGCCAGCGGCAAGAGGAACACCGTCAGCGTCTCAAGCCACAGCACCCGGCGCAGGCTCGCCTCGGGCATCCCCAGCTGGCGCAGCGTCGCGCTGGCGCTTTCGGTTTGGGTCTGAACCAGCAGCTGCTTCATCAGCAAGATGCTGGCGGTGGCGACCAGGAACACGAAGCCGGTCAAGACCGCAATGAAGAGCCCCAGCCCAAAGGTCGCGTTCATCACCTTGACCATCGGCCGCCTCAAGTTTACCGCA
Source organism: Lacticaseibacillus parakribbianus (assembly GCF_025490915.1). Taxonomy (GTDB): domain Bacteria; phylum Bacillota; class Bacilli; order Lactobacillales; family Lactobacillaceae; genus Lacticaseibacillus; species Lacticaseibacillus parakribbianus. Next base: position 418,805 of record NZ_JANQBA010000001.1, read on the forward strand.
CTGCGCGAGAGTTGCGCGGCCTCTTTGGCCGTCTTGCTTTGGCGCAGTGCTTTTTTGCCCTTCAAGGCCGCTTGGTCAAAGGAGACGTAATCCGCCGGGTCGGCCGAATCAAGCGCCGCCAGGAAGTGCCCCACTGCGGCCTCGTGCCGCAGCGCATAGCCGTGCAACACGTCCTGGGGGGCCGCTAAGGCGTCGTAAACGGCATCGGTCACCACCAGGGCCCGGTCGAAGTAGGCGTCGGCCCCCAGCGGGTAGCGGCTGGTGAACTGGGTGACCGTAAGCGCCGTGTTGGTGCGGGAAAGCCGCACCCGCCAGCCCGAGCGGTGCTTCAGCCAGGTGTTTTGCATCAGGGCCCGGCCGTAAACGACCAGCAGCGCCTGGTCACCGCTCAAGGCGACGTTCGGCAGGTCCGGCTGGTCGCGCTGCACCCGGCGGTAGGCGCTTTGGGCGATTACGTTGTAAATCGTGCGGTCGCCGTCCGGATCGGCCGCGCTGGCCAGTTGGCCGGCGGCAAGCTTCGTGTCAAGCGTCACGTGCCGCTGCACCCAGCCTGGCTGCAGCTTTTTCATGAAGGCGGTGCGGCCGTGGGTGGACACCACCGCGTCCATGGCGATCGACTGCTGCACGGTCGCCTGGCTGAACTGGTACAGCATCGCCCCGGAACCCAGCACCGTCATGGTCAGCGTCGCCAGCATCGTGGTCAAAAACAGCGACTGACTGTTGTTGCGCAGCCGCCGACGCAGATCCACCAGCGCCAAAAGCGCGGTGGCGCGGCGCTTGAGCCGCGTCTGGCTCAGCGCTGCGACCACCACCGGCAGCGTGTGGCGAAACATCATGGCGGTGCCGGCAAGCCCCGCCATGATGATGCCACCCCACAGCAGAAAGAGGCTTCGCGCGTCGTTCAGCCGGTACGTCCAGCCGATCAGGTTGTAGGCGCCGATATGCGCCGCCATCAGCAGCGCCGCCCCGAGCAGCGCCCACACCACGCGCCACCCGGTCAAAGGCTCAAGTGTTGGGTTCTGACCGGCTCGCCACAGCGGTCGCTTCAGGGGGCTGGCGGTGACGTACAGCGCGTTGATGACCCCGAGCACGAGGTAGACGAGCGCAAACAGCGCGACCAGCTCGAGGGCCGCACGCGGCGACCACAACAGCCCGGTGGTGATGCCAAGCCCCATCAGCCGCACCAACCCCATCACGAAGAACTTGGACAACAATACCCCAAGTGTCAGCCCGACGCCAAGCGCCACCGCCCCCTGGATCAGGGCCTGCACGACAAGGCTGACTCCCACCCGGCGGGCCGACAGCCCCAACAGGCGGTAAACCCCGATTTCGCGGTCGCGCCGGGCCACCAGCACCGCGTTCATGTAAAGCAGAAACACGATGGTGAACAGCAAGATCACGACGACGGTGAACACCAAAAAGGCCGGCACCATGTCCGGTGTCAAGGCGCCGGCGTCCAACCGCGCCATCAGCCGCTGGTCTTCGGTCATCGCAAGCACCGCGTAAAGCACCGCGATGATGGCCCCGGCCATCAGGGCGAACAGCCAGGTGGTGGTGGCGTGGCGCCTCAAGTCACGTCCGATCAACTGCCGCACGGTGCCGCCCTCCCCCATTGATGGTCGCTTCCATGTCGATGATGCTATTGAAGAACTGCTGCCGGCTGCCGCGCCTTGTCACCTCGGCGAAGTAGGCCCCGTCGCGGATGAAAATAATCCGGTTGCAAAAACTTGCGGTGAAGGCGTCGTGGGTCACCATCAGGATGGTCACGTCCTCCTCGAGGTTCAGCTTGGTCAGGTACTGCAACAGCTCCGTGGCCGCCATCGAATCCAAGCTGCCGGTCGGCTCGTCCGCCAGAATCAAGCTGGGCTTGCCCAAAACCGCCCGGGCCGCCGTCACCCGCTGGCGCTGGCCGGCAGAAAGCTGATCCGGGTAGCGTCCGAGCAGCCGCGTCAGCCCCAGGGTGTCGGCAATGTGGGCCAGCCGGGCATCGAGGTCCTTAGGCCGCGGCGGCACGAAGGTCTGCGGCAGCGTGATGTTATCGGCCACCGTCAAATCGGGCAGTAGGTTGAACTCCTGAAAGATAAAGCCGAGCTGCTCGCGGCGGTAGGCAGCCATCGCAGACTCGCTCATGGTCGCAAGCTCGGCGCCGGCCACCCAGACGCTGCCGCTGGTCGGGGTGTCAATGGTCGCCAGCAGGTTCAACAGCGTGGACTTGCCGGCACCGCTGGGCCCCATGATGCCGACGAACTCCCCGGCATCGATGCCAAAGCTCAGGTCGTTGAGGGCCGCCACTCGGTTGAACCGGTGGCCGTAGATTTTACTGAGGTGTTCCACACGCACGACTCGCATAAGCGCTCCCTTCACCGCCTGCGACGAATGCAGGCGTCCCCCTCATTTTACCAGACTTGTTTGAAACATGTTTTACCAGTAACATGGAGGTAATCGGAGGTAGCCAATGTTTAAAATCATGATTGTGGAGGACGACCACACCATTTCTGAGCTCATCGCCAACGCCTTGACGAAGTGGCAGTTTGAGGCCGTCACGGTCACCGACTTCAACACCGTCGGGGCGCAATTCGCCGCGGCCAAGCCGGACCTTGTGCTGCTCGACATCAACCTGCCGGTCTACGACGGGTACTACTGGGTCCAGCAGATCCGCGCGACCAGCCAGGTGCCGGTGATTTTCATCTCCAGCCGCAACACCAACATGGACATGGTGATGGCGATGAACCTCGGGGCCGACGACTTCGTCAACAAGCCCTTTGCCATCGAGGTGCTGATTGCCAAGATCAACGCCCTGCTGCGCCGCACCTACAACTACGGCGATGCCGCCGGCGACGCCTTGACCCACAACGGGCTGACCCTCAGCCTGCAAAACGGCATGGCCGCGGTCGGCGACGTGCAGATCAACCTGTCCAAAAACGAGTACAAGCTGCTGCAGATTCTGATGCGGGCCCATGGCACCACGGTCAGCCGCTCCCGGCTGCTCAAGGACCTGTGGCAAGACGAGCGGTTCGTCGACGACAACACCCTGACGGTCAACATCAACCGGCTGCGCCGCAAGATTGCCGACGCGGGGCTGCCGGATTACATCGAAACCAAGGTCGGCCAGGGCTACATCGTCCCTTAACAAGGAGGTCAACATGCGCGATTACTTGCAAGACCACGTCGGGCAGCTCCTGTTGTTTGTGCTGGGCCTAATCCTCTTTTGCTTTGGCATCTGGCTGGATCCCGGCCAGCGGGTGAACGCCAGCACCTTGGTCTACATGGCGGCGTTGGCCCTGCTCGCCGCCGCCTTTGCGGTGTGGTGGCAGGCGCGGCGCGAGCGGCGCTTCAAGCGCCAGCTGGAGGACCGCGCGGCCGCCGGTCAAAACGCCTTGGACTGGCCGCTGCCGGCCGCCAGCAACCGGCGCGAGCAGGCGGTGGTGACGGCCTACAACCACGTGCTGCAGGCGCATCTGCAGGACCGCTCGGCGCTTTTGGCCGCCCAGGCGGATCAAAAGGCCTTCATCGACTCCTGGGTTCACGAGATCAAGGTGCCACTGGCCGCCAGCACCCTGCTGGTCGACAGCCTGGATGGCCAGGCCCCGGAGCAGCCGCTGGACGACATGGCCCTGCAGCTGGACGCAATCGACCACTACGTCGAGCAGGTGCTTTACTACTCGCGCCTCGACAGCTTCTCCAAGGACTACCTGCTGCGCGAGTACCGGCTGCGCCCGGTGCTGGACGCGGCGATTGTCGCCCAGCGCAACAGCTTCATCGCCCGTCACATCAGCTTTGAGGCCCAAGGCGACGCGACGGTGGTGACCGACAGCAAGTGGCTGGGCTTCATTCTCGCCCAGATCATCTCCAACGCCTTGAAGTACACGGCGCCGGGCGGCAAGCTGGTGGCGACCATCGCGGCCGGCAACGACGCGGTCACCCTGGCCCTGCAAGACACCGGCATCGGCATCCCCCAAGACGAACTGCACCGCGTGTTTGAAAAAGGGTTCACCGGCACCAACGGCCGCAACGCCAACCAAAAGTCCACGGGCCTGGGCCTGTACTTGGCCGCCCAGCTGAGCGAGAAGCTGGGCCACCACCTGACCATCACCTCGACGGTCGGCACCGGCACCACGGTGACGCTCCACTTCCCCCACCTGGCCTACTACGGCGAAAGCGGCAGCACCCTGACCAAGCCCCAGCTGAAACATTGACCGGCAGTCAAAACCCGGCCCCTTCGTCCAAGCACGACGAAGGGGCCGGGTTTTTGACTGCCGCTGACGCGAGGAACCCGCAAGCCGCTCGGGCCGCCTGGGAGCGGTCAGCGAACCAGCCGCGGCCAGATTTTGACGGTGCCGGCCGCAAGCGACGCCGGCACATCGATGATGCGCTGGTTGCTGCTGCCGCGAAACTGCAGGGTCAGATCCTTTTGGGCCTCAAGGAAGCGGCCGTCGACCAGAATGTCCAGCAGGCCCAGCAGCGCCAGCTTGTCTGGCGAATCCTGCAACAGCTCGTCCCACTTGTAGCCGGTCCAGCTCCAAATATCCTTGGTGTGGCCGAACTCTGCTCGCACCCGGCGGCACAGCTGCAAGCACACCGCGGTGTTCAAGAACGGCTCGCCGCCCAAAAGCGTCAGCCCTTGCACGTAGCTTTGGCCGAGGTCTGAGATGATGCGATCCTCCAGCTCCTGGGTGTAGGGGCTGCCGTAGTGAAAGTTTTGGGCAACCTTGTTGTAGCAACCCGGGCAGGCGAACTTGCAGCCCGACACGTAGATGCTGCAACGCACCCCTTCACCGTCGACGAAGGTGAAAGGCTTGTAGCTGGCGACGTAGCCCTGCGACCAGTCGGAGGCCAGCCACTCCATCGGCTTGGGATCATTCGGTAATGTTTTGGGCACAGCACTCACTCCATTTCTGAGTACCATGCTACCACAGATTCACCGCAAGATGTAGTCTTGACCGCCTCGCAGGTACAAAATGTGGGGGCTGACACACAAAACCGGGTGGCCCCTCGCCACCCGGTTGCGGAATCAAAAATCAAGGCTCACGCCGTGCCCGACACGTGGCGGCCCTTGTCGCCGATGTCTTGGCGCATCGCCAGCTGGCCCAAGAGCGGGGCCAGCCGGGCGTAAGCCTGAAGCTGGGCGGCCGCCAGCGTTTGGCCGGCCCCAATCACGGTGAACACCCGGCCACCGGCGGTTTCAAGCGCGTTGGCGGTGCCGCTCACCCCGGCCGGTAGCCAGTAATCAAGCGCCGCGGCACTGGGCGTCACCACCGGCAGGGCCGCGCTGACGTCGCCCGGGTAGGCCGGATGGACGGCGACCACGCCGCAGTAAGTACGACCGTCGAGCTTAAGCGGCTGGTCGCTGCCGGCCAGGAGGTCTTGGGTCAGCGCGTAAAAATCGTTTTGGACCTGCGGCAGCAGCACCTGCGTCTCGGGGTCGCCGAACCGCACGTTGTACTCCAGCAGCTTGGGGCCGGCGGCCGTGAACATCAGCCCTAGGTAGATCACGCCGCAGCCGCTCAGGCCGTCTTCGACCATCCCGGCCAGCGTTGCGTCAACCAGCGCCGTCGCCTGCTCGTGCTGGGCGGCGGTGAACTGCGGGGCCGGGCTGATCGCACCCATGCCGCCGGTGTTGGGGCCGGCGTCACCGGCGAACCGGCGCTTGTGGTCCTGGGCCAGTGGGAACAAGACGCGCGTTCGGCCGTTGAACATCGCCAGCACCGACGCCTCCTGCCCCGCCAGGTAATCCTCGATGAGCACGGGCTTGTCGCCACCGGCCAACGCGTGGGTCAGGGCCGCCACGGCGGCCGCTTCGGTCTCACACACTACGACGCCCTTGCCGGCCGCCAGCCCGTCGGCCTTGATCACCACCGGCAAGGCGTGTTTGGCAATCGCCGCCTGGCCGGCCGCCAGATCCGCCACGACGGTCGCCTTGGCGGTTGGCAGGTGGTGCCGGGCCATGAAGGCCTTGGCGAACTGCTTGGAGCTCTCAAGTCGCGCCAGGGCCTGAGTCGGTCCAAACACCGGGAGTCCGGCGGCCTCAAAGGCGTCGACGAGGCCGGCGGCCAACGGCTGCTCCGGGCCGACGAAGGTCAGCGACACATGCGCCTTGGCAAAGGCAATCAGCGCGTCGAAGGCCATGACGTCGATGGCCACCGGCGTCAGCCCGATCAGTGCCATGCCGGGATTGCCCGGGGCCACGTAGACTTGAGCGACTTGAGGCGAGGCGAGGTACGCACGACCGAGGGCGGCCTCACGCGCCCCGGCTCCGATGACTAATACGTTGACCATGTTTGCCCGTCCCCTTTCGCCTTAGTGCCTGAAGTGCCGCACCCCGGTCACCACCATCGCGATGCCGTATGTGTCGGCCGCATCGATCGAGTCCTGGTCGCGAATCGAGCCGCCGGGCTGAATGATCGCGCGGATGCCGTGCTTGGCGGCGTATTCCACGCAGTCGGCCATCGGGAAGAACGCGTCCGAGGCCAGCACGGCGCCGGCGAAGTTCGCGTTACCCTGTGCCTGCTTCAGCGCGATTTCAACGGAGCCGATGCGGTTCATCTGCCCGGCCCCGATGCCGAGCGTCTGGCCGTCTTTGACCACGACGATGGCGTTGGACTTCACGTGTTTGACCACCTGCTGGCCAAACAAGAGGGCCCTCAGCTGCTCGGGCGTTGGCGCCACCTTGGTCACCACGGTCACGTCGTCTGGCCCCTCAACCGCGGCGTCGGTGGTTTGCAAAAGCACCCCGCCGAGCACCGGCGTGGCTTCGATGTGAGCCGGCTCCGGCGCGGCCAGCTGAACGGTCATCACGCGTAGGTTCTTCTTTTTGCTGAGCACCGCCAAGGCGTCGGGGTCAAAGGCCGGTGCCATCACGATTTCCAGGAACAGCGCGTGCATTTTGGTCGCCGTCGCCAAGTCGACGGTGCGGTTCAAGGCGATGATGCCGCCGAAAATCGAGGTGGGATCCGCCGCGTAGGCCTTGTCCCAGGCCGCCTCGATCGTATCGGCCACCCCGATGCCGCAGGGGTTCATGTGCTTGACCGCCACCACCGCCGGCGCCTGGTACTCGTTGAGCATCGCCAGGGCCGCGTCGGCGTCGCGGATGTTGTTGTAAGACAAGGCCTTGCCGTGCAACTGCACCGCGTTCACCAGCGATTCCTTCGGCGCGTTCGGTGCCGCGTAAAAGGCGGCCTGCTGGTGGCTGTTTTCCCCGTAGCGCAGGTCCTCGAGCTTGCGGTAAGTCGGAGTGTACAGGGTCGGGAACGGCTCCGGGTTCAGGTAGGCGGCAATCTGGGCGTCGTAGGCCGCCGTCACCGCAAAGACCTTGGCGGCAAGTTGGGCACGCAATTCGGCGTCTTGGGCGTCGAGCCCGGCCAACACCGCCGGGTAATCCGCGGGATCCACCACGGCCCAGACGCTGTCGCTGTTCTTGGCCGCCGCGCGTAAGGCGCTCGGGCCGCCGATGTCGATCTGCTCGATGGCTTGCTCACGCGTCACGCCGGGCCGCTGGATGGTCTCGGCAAAGGGGTACAAGTTGACGCAGACCACGTCGATCGGCGTGATGTCATGCTCGACCAAGGCCGCCATGTGGGTTGCCGAGTCGCGCTTGGCCAGAATGCCGGCGTGAATCTTTGGGTGGAGCGTCTTGACCCGGCCGTCAAGCATTTCGGGGAAGCCGGTGACGTCTTCAACGGCGGTCACGGCAAGTCCGGCGTCGGTCAGCGCCCGCTTGGTGCCGCCCGTGGACACCAGGGCGAAGCCGCGGTCTAGCAGGCCCTGGGCGAAGGTCACCAGGCCGGTTTTGTCGGAAACACTGAGTAAGGCTCGTTTCAATTCAAATCGCTCCTTTTAAAATGAGTTGGTCAACAGTCCGCGGCAGCAGGTCGTGCTCCACCGCGTGGATTCGCGCCTCCAGGTGAGCCAGCGACTCCCCAACGGCTATCGCCACCGGCGCCTGGGCGATAATGCGGCCCGAGTCGATGCCGGCGTCAACGTAATGCACGGTCACGCCGGTCACCTTCACGCCGTAGCGCCAAGCGTCCTCGATGCCGGTGCGGCCGGGAAAGCTCGGCAACAGCGCCGGGTGGAGGTTAATGATGCGGTCGGGAAAGGCCGCCAGCAGCGTCGGGCCGACGATGCGCATGAAGCCGGCCAGCACCACCAGGTCGGCGGCCGGCAGCCGCGCAAGCAGCGCCTGCTCGGCTGCCGCCTTGCTCGCGTAGGCCCGGTAGTCGATGGTGATCACCGGAATGCCCAGCGCCTGGGCCCGGCCGATCACCGCGGCCTGGGGCTTATCACAAACTAAGGCGCCGATGGCGACGTCCGACCGAGTCCGCAGGTGATCCGCCAGCGCCTGAAAGTTGCTGCCGGTGCCTGAGGCAAAGACTATCAGCTTTTTCATGCGGTCCACGTCACTCCCTGGCCGTCGCGCGGCACCACGCGCCCAATGGTCACTGCATGGGGCAGCCGGGCCAGCACGGTCTTCGCGTCTTTTGGCGCCACCGCCAGCACCATGCCGATGCCCAAGTTGAAGGTGCGGCGCATCTCCGCCAGGCTGAGTGAGCCGGCCTCTTGAAGCCGCGAGAACAGCTCCGGCCACTGCCAGGCGCCGGCCGCGATGGCGGCGGCCAGGTGGCTGGGCAGCATTCGCGGCACGTTGTCGGTGAAGCCGCCGCCGGTGATGTGGGCGGCGCCGTGGATCAGTCCGGCGGCGATCAGCGGCCAGACGTCTTGGACGTAGATCTTGGTCGGGGCCAACAGCGCCGCGGTCATCTCCCGCCCGTCGCTCAGCGGCAGGTTGCCCAGGTTGGTCTCCGCCAGAAGCTCACGCACCAGCGAGAAGCCGTTGCTGTGAACGCCGCTGGACGGCAGACCGATCAGGACGTCGCCGGCCGCGACTTGGCTCGGTAGCAGCCGGCCGGCGCTGGCCAGGCCGACGGCAAAACCGGCGAGATCGTAGTGCTGCTGGGGGTACATCCCCGGCATCTCGGCGGTTTCGCCACCGATCAGGGCCATGCCGGCCTGGCTGCAACCATAGGCGATGCCCCGCACAATGGTTTCGACCCGCTCGGGCAGCAAGGCGTCGGTGGCCAGGTAATCAAGGAAAAACAGCGGCTTGGCGCCGTTGGCCAGCAGGTCGTTGGCGACCATCGCCACCAGGTCGATGCCGATGGTGTCGTGCGACTCACACTGCAGCGCCAGCAGCAGCTTGGTGCCGACCCCGTCGGTGGCCGTCACCAGCACCGGCTCCGGCACGGTCGGCAGCCGGTAAGCGGCGGCAAAGCCGCCGATGTTGGCCAAGACGTTGTCATTTTGCGTGGCCTTGGCCAGCGGGGCGATGCGGCGGACCACCTCGGCCCCGGCGTCGATGTTGACGCCGGCGTGACGGTAATCGATGCTCATGCAAAAACCTCCTTCACGTTGATCGAAAGGTGCGTCAACTCTTTGGCCAAGTTGGCGGCGTAATCGTCCAGCCCGGTTGGGTACTCGCCAGTGAAGTACGCGACGCACAGGCCGCCGTTCGGCGCGTCAGTCGGCAGCGCCACGCTTTCAACCAGTCCGGCCACCGACAGGAACCCGAGCGAATCCACCCCCAGCACCTGCTTCATCTCGGCGACGCTGTGGTTGGCCGCGAACAGCTCCTTGGTGGACTGAATGTCGATGCCGTAAAAGCACGGGAAGCGCAGCGGCGGGCTGGCGATGCGCAGGTGAACCGCGGTTGCCCCGGCGTCCTTGAGCAGCTGCACCAGCTGAATCGCGGTGGTGCCGCGAACGATCGAGTCATCGACCAGCACGACGGACTTCCCGGCCACCACCGCCCGGACCGCCGACAGCTTTAGCCGAACGCTGCGTTCCCGCAGCGCCTGGGTCGGCTGAATGAAAGTCCGCGCGACGTACTGGCTTTTGACCAGTCCCAGCTCGTAGGGAATGCCGCTTTCCCTGGCGTAACCGATGGCAGCCGACAAAGAGGAGTTCGGCACCCCGACGACGATGTCGCCTTGCGCCGGCTGCTCCCGCGCCAGGCGCCGCCCCATCGCGACTCTGGCCTGATGCACGTTGACGCCGTGAATCTCGGAGTCCGGCCGGGCGAAGTAGATGTACTCCATCGAGCACACCGCAAGCTGCGTGTGGTCCGTGTAGGGCTCGGTGGTCCAGCCGGCATCGGTGATGGTGACCAGCTCACCGGGCTGCACGTCCTGCAGGAACTCGGCCCCCACCGCCGTCAACGCCGCGGTTTCGGAGCAGACAATCACGCCGCCATCAAGCCGGCGACCGATGACCAGCGGCCGAAAGCCGTTGGGATCCACCGCCGCGTACATCGCCTGTTCAGTCAGCAGTACGAAGGCGAAGCCGCCGTGAACCCGGTTAAGGGCGTCTTTGAGCTGCTCTTTGACCGTGCTGGCGGGGCTTCTGCGCAGCAGGTGCATCAGCACCTCGGTGTCCGAGGTCGACTGAAAAATGGCCCCATCGGCCTCAAGCGCCGCTCGCAGGCTCTGGGCGTTGGTCAGGTTGCCGTTATGGGCCAGCGCCATCGCGGTGTCGGAAAAGCGAAACAGCAGCGGCTGAATGTTCTCGAGAATCGCGCCGCCGGCCGTCGCGTATCGCACTTGACCCAGCGCGGCGGTGCCGGCCAGCTGCTTGAGGTCGGCCGGATCGGCGAACACCTCGGACACCAGGCCAAAGCCATAGTGGCGCCGCAACCCGGCCGGGGTTTTGCCGACGATGCCGGCGCCTTCCTGGCCGCGGTGCTGCAAGGTGTGAAGCCCCAGGTGGGTGATGGCCGCGGCGTGGGGATCGCCCCAAATGCCAAAGACGCCGCATTCCTCGTTCAGGCTCTTGACTTCGGTCACTTCAGCTGGCATGCAAGTCCCTCCAAGTTGAGTTGTTTCAAGGCCGCGACCGGTGCCGCCACGCGGCCGTCTAGCGCCTGCACCACCAGGTCGGCACCACCGGTGGTGCCGATGCGGGTGGCCAGCGGGCCGGCCAGCGCCTCAAAGGCGGCCTGGTGGTTTTGCGGCACCGTCACCAGGAAGCGGCCTTGGCTCTCGGCAAAGAGCTGGGCCTGCGGTAGCGCGACGTCGAGCGTCGCGCCGATGCCCGCGGGGAAGCTCATTTCGGCTAGGGCCACCAGCAACCCGCCGTCGGCCACGTCGTGCGACGCGGTGGTCAGGTGGCCGCGGATGGCGGCCAGCACCAGGTCCTGATTGCGCTTTTCGGCGACCAGGTCCAGCGGCCGCAGACTGCCGGCCACGCCGCCGGTTTCAAGCACCTGCAGCAGCGAGCCGTCAAAGTCGGCCCGCGTCTCGCCGATCAGGTAGATCCAATCAGCGCCCTGCTTGAAGCCCGGGGTACCGATGGCGGTGAGGTCTTCGATCAGTCCGACCATGCCGATCATCGGCGTCGGGTCGATGGCGACGCCCGAGGTTTCGTTGTAAAGCGAGACGTTGCCGGAAATCACCGGCGTGTTCAGCGCCTTGGTGGCCGCGACGATGCCCTTGGCGGATTCGGCCAGCTCGTAGAACATCTCGGGCTTGGTCGGGTCGCCGTAGTTCAGGCAGTCGGTGATGCCCAAAGGCTCCGCGCCAGTCGCCACCAGGTTACGGGCGGCCTCGGCCACCGTGATGGCCCCGCCGATTTCGGGATCCAAGGCCAGGTAGCGCCCATTGGAATCGGCGGTCATCGCAAGCGCCCGGTGGGTGCCGCGAACCCGCACCACCCCGGCGTCGGCGCCTGGCGCAAGCACCGTGTTGGTCTGCACCTGCGCGTCGTAGCGGCGGAAAATGCAGCGCTTGTCGGCCACGTTGGGGTCTTGAAGCAGCGCCTCCAGCGTGGCCCGGGCGTCGTCAATCACCGGCTGCCAGTGCGGCGCCGGGTCGGCTAGCCGCGCCGGCTTGCGGCTTGCTTGGTGGTAAACCGGGGCATCCGTGGTCAAGGCACTGACCGGCACGTCGCACACGACCTCGCCGCGGTGCAGCAGTCGGTAGCGGTGGCCGGACTCGACGTGGCCGCAAACCACGGCATCCAGGTCGTAGCGCTTGAACACCGCGATGATCGCGTCCTCCGCCCCGCTTTGAACGCACAGCATCATGCGCTCCTGCGACTCGCTGAGCATGATTTCAAACGGCGTCATGTTCGGCTCGCGCTGGGGAATCAAGTCGAGGTTAAGCACCATGCCGGAGTTGGCCTTACCCGCCATTTCAACCGTGGAGGACACCAGCCCAGCGGCGCCCATGTCCTGCATCCCGACCAGCTGATCTTGGTAATCGCGGGTCACCTCCAGGCAGGCGTCCATCACGAGCTTTTCCATGAACGGGTCGCCGACCTGAACCGCCGAGCGGTCGGCCGCCTCCTCCGCGGAGAACTCGGCCGAGGCGAAACTCGCGCCATTGATGCCGTCGCGGCCGGTTTTGGCCCCGACGTAGATTAAGGCGTTGCCGACGCCGGCGGCCTTCCCCTTTTGGATCTTGGCCTTGTCCATCACGCCGACGCACATCGCGTTAACCAGCGGGTTTTTCGTGTAGGCGGCGCTGAAGCGAACCTCGCCGCCGAGGTTAGGGATGCCGATCGCGTTGCCGTAATCGCCGATGCCGGCGACCACGCCGTCGATCAGCTGTTTTTGGTGCGGGTCCTGCGGGTCGCCGAAGGCCAGCGCGTCGAGCACCGCGATCGGCTTGGCCCCGATGGAGAAAATGTCGCGGATGATGCCGCCGACACCGGTCGCCGCCCCTTCGTATGGCTCAACGGCGCTCGGGTGGTTGTGGCTTTCGGCCTTAAACACCACGGCCTTGCCCTCGCCGATGTCGATCACCCCGGCACCTTCGCCGGGCCCCATCAACACCCGGTCGTTGTGGGTCCAGAAGGTTTTGAGCACGGGCTTGGAGTACTTATAGGCGCAGTGCTCGCTCCACATGCCCGATGCCAGGCCGATTTCCGTGTAAGTCGGCAGCCGACCGAGCAACGCGGCGTAACGGTCGTACTCCGCCTCGGTCAGGCCCCACTGCAAGTATGGCTTTTGTTCCTGTACCGCCTCTGGACTAAGCGTGTTGGACATGCGGTTCTCCTTTCGTTGCGGCCATCAGCGAGTCGAACACGCCCAGGCCATCGGTGCCGCCGAGCAGCGCCTCCACCGCCCGTTCCGGGTGCGGCATCATGCCCAGCACGTTGCCTTGGGCGTTCACGATGCCGGCGATGTCGTTAAGGCTACCGTTGGGGTTATCGGCGTAGCGAAACACCACCTGGTGGTTGGCCTCAAGCGCGGCTAGCGTGGCCGGGTCGGCGTAGTAATTGCCTTCCCCGTGAGCAATCGGTAGCGTGATGGTGGCGCCATCAGCGTAGGCGTTGGAAAAGGCCGTCTCGGCGTTGGCCACGACTAGCGGCGCCTGGGCGCAGCGAAACTCAAGTGAGGTGTTGGCCTGCAAGGCGCCGGGCAACAACCCCGCCTCGGTCAGGATCTGAAAGCCATTGCAGATGCCGATCACGTAGCCGCCGGCCGCGGCAAAGTCCCGCACGGCGGCCATGATCGGCGCAAACTTGGCGATCGCACCGCTTCTCAGGTAATCCCCGTAAGAGAAGCCGCCGGGCAACAGCACCAGGTCAAAGCCGTCAAGCGTCGTGGCCGAGGCCAAGACCTTGGTCGCGGCTTGGTGACAAACCGTCTCAAGCGCCCAGATCAAGTCGTCGTCGCAGTTGGAGCCGGGAAAGCTGACCACCGCCGCCTTCATGCCGTCACCGCCTGCACCGTGTAGCGGTAACTTTCCATGTTCACGTTGGCGAGCATCTGGTCGCAGATCGCATCAACCTGGGCCTCGGCCGCCGCCTGATCGGCCGCCGTCAGGGTGAGGACAAAGTGCTTGCCCACCACCACGCTTTGGACGTTGGTCTGGCCCAGGCGCTGCAAGGTGTTTTGAATCACCGCGGCCTTGGGGTCCAGAACGCTTGGCTTGTAGCTCACATCGATTTCGGCTTTATACATGTTGGGCTCCTTTCAGGCGGTCCAAAACGGTTTGGTAAACGGGCTGCAGCGGCCCGAGGTCCTTGCGAAACACATCCTTGTCCAGCGACTGGCCGGTCGCCTGGTCCACCAGGCGGAAGTTGTCGGGTGACAGCTCGTCGGCAAGGATCAGGGTGCCGTCCGGCAGGGTGCCGAACTCCAGCTTGAAGTCGACCAAGTCGATGCCGATCCCATCGAATCGCGCCGTCAGGTAGGCGTTGACCGCGTCGCTTTGGCGGTGCATCTCGGCAATCGTCGCCGCGTCGGCCAGGCCCAGGGCGATCGCCTGCTCCGAGTTGATGAACGGGTCGTCCAACGCGTCGGACTTGTAGTAAAACTCGTGAACCGCCGGGCGCAGCGGCAACAGATTGGCCGTCTGGAACTTGCGGGCGAAGCTGCCCGACGCAAAGTTTCGCACCACGGCCTCCAGCTTCACCATCTCAACGCGCCGCACCAGCATGGTGTTGGCGTCAAGCGTCTTGAGGTAATGGGTGGCAAACCCGTTGGCATTGAGCTCCTCAAAGAGCAGGCTTGAGATCTGGCGGTTCAAGGCGCCTTTGCCTTCAATCTGAACCTTCTTCTTCCCGTTCAGGGCCGTGGCCTGATCCATGTACTCGACCCACAGCACCGTCGGGTCCTCCGTCGCGTACATCTGCTTGGCCTTCCCGCTGTACAGTAACTCAGTTTTCACAATTGTCCTCCTTGAAGGCCACCGCCTTCAGTCGCGCCTCTAACGTTCCGCCACACACCGTGATATGGCCCATTTTGCGGCCGGGCCGGGCCTCTGCCTTCCCGTAATCGTGCAGGTGCCACTCCGGGTGCTTGGGCCAGGCCAGCCGCGCCGTCGCCAGGTCAGTCCCCAGCAGGTTGCGCATCACCGCCGAAGTGTTCAGCGTGATTGGCGGCAGCGGCAGGCCGCAGATGCTCAGGATGTGGGCGGCAAACTGCGACAGGTTGCAGGCCTCAATCGAGTAGTGCCCCGAGTTGTGCGGCCGCGGGGCCAGCTCGTTGACCACGATCCCGGTGGTGCTTTCAAACAGCTCGATGCCCAGCACCCCGCGCAGGTCCAGCGCGTTGGCGATGGTGGTCGCCAGCCCGTTGATCTGCTGGGCCAGGGCCGGTGCTAGTCCCGGTGCCGGCGCCAGGGTTTCGTGCAAAATGTGTTGGGCGTGGCGGTTCTCGACGATGGGGAAACACCGCACCCGGTCCGAACCGTCGCGGGTCACCATCAAGGACAGTTCGCGGCGAAACTCCAGCCGTTCCTCCAAAATGCAGGGGGTCTCGGCCGCCAGGGCCTTGGCCGCTTCCAGCTGATCGAAGCCCAAGATGTCGACTTGGCCGTGACCGTCGTAGCCGCCGGTCGCGGTTTTGAGGATGCTCGGCACCCCCACCCGGTGAATGGCCGGAATCAGGGCGGCGTCGTTCGGGACGCTGGCGAACTTGGCGGTGGGAATGCCGTGTTCCTGCAGGAAGGTTTTCTCGCTCAGCCGGTCGCGCGTGATGGCCAAGAGGCGGGTTCCCTGGGGCAGCGCGACGAAGCGTTGGGCGTCTGCCAGGGCCGCGAGGTCGACGTTTTCGAACTCGTAGGTCAGCACGTCACTGGCCCGGGCGAGCCGCTCAAGCGCCGCGGTGTCAGCAAAATCGGCGGTCACCTGAAAATCCGCCACCTGACCGGCCGGCGCTTGCGGCGTGGGGTCCAACACCCCGACCGTGTAACCCATCGCCTTGGCGGCCAGGACCAGCATCCGACCGAGCTGACCGCCGCCGACAATGCCGATGGTGGCCGGGGGCACAATCACCTTAGTCAAGAATGGCCGCCTCGCTTTCCGCCGCCGCCTGGGTCTGTGCAACCCGGAAGGCGGCCAGCCGCGCGGCCACCGCCGCGTCGGTGACGCTGAGCAGGCTGGCGGCGAACAGGGCGGCGTTCTTGGCCCCCGCCTCACCGATGGCCATGGTCGCGACCGGCACCCCGCTTGGCATCTGGACAATGGACAGCAGCGAGTCGACGCCGTTCAATGTTCGTGTTTTAATGGGAACCCCGATTACCGGCAGCGTCGTGTTGGCCGCCAGCATGCCGGGTAAATGGGCCGCCCCGCCGGCCCCAGCGATGATGGCCGAGAGTCCGGCTTCCCGCGCGTCTTGCGCGAATTGCGCCAGCGTCTCTGGCATTCGGTGGGCCGAAATCACCCGTTTGACGTAGCCAATTCCAAGCTGATCAAGCAGTGCTGCAGTCTCCTTCATGGTCGGCCAATCGGACACCGACCCCATGACAATCGCCACGGTCATAGCTGTCACCCGCTTTCATAAGTTGCCTTGAGTTTATCATGGATGGTTCGCGTTTTCAACCTTGTTTCGGAACGATTTGGTTTAATCGCGATTTTAATGTTCGTGTTTATAGTTTGACCGTCGGGTGTGGTGCCGTATCGCGACAGGTAATTGCGGGTAAAAAAAAGAGCCGATCACTCGGCTCTGCCACGCTCAGTCGGCGTAGCGCTGCTTGAAGTTGGCAATCGCACCCATCAGGTTGGCCGCTTCCAAGTACTTGCAGCTTGCGACCTGCGGGGTGACATCCGCAATCTTGACATAGGCCATCACCTGCTCGATGTGCCGACGAATACCGGGCAGCAGCGCGGGATTGCGCGAAATGCCGCCACCGATCAGGAACACCTCGGGGTCAAAGCTATACTGAAGGTTGAAAATTGCCTCGGCCAGGCTTTGGTACAAGGCCTCGGTCAGCTTAACGGCCAGCGGGTCGTGGTCATCGGCGCGGTCAAAGACGTCCTTGCCCGACAGGTTCTCCCCGCTTTCCTCGCGGTAGGCCTTGCCGACGGACACCGCCGTACCCTGCTCGCTGAGGGTGCGGCCGTTTTGCATCATGTAGCCGAACTCCCCGCCCAGCAGGTGGTGACCGTGCTCAATGTGGCCGTCGGCGATGATTGCGCCGCCGACGCCGGTGCCCAAAACCAGCACCGCCACGCGCGACTTGCCGGCCGCCGCGCCGCTGTCGACCTCGGCCAAGGCCGCGCAGTTCGCGTCGTTTTCGATTGCAACCTTCAACCCGAAGCGGCGCTCGAGCTCGGGCACGATTTCGAAGTTGTGGATGTACGGCAACGCGCTGGCGCCTTCAATCACGCCGGTCGCCTGGTTGACGGCCCCGGGTGAGGAAATCGCGACGCCGGCCAGCGGCCCCCGCTTTTTCATCTGGGCGACCTCCGTGCTGAGCAGGGTATAAAACCCCTCGAGGTCGGCCGGGGTGCCGGCGGCGTGCCGGTCCTGAAGCGCCGTGCCGTCCCAGCGGGCAAACTTGATGGTCGTCCCACCGATATCAATCACTGCTAATTCCATGTTCGTGTCCTCCTGCGTCTGATTGGTCAGCACAACTTGCGGCCGACCCCACCAATCAAGTGTAGCCCGGCCTGTATGCGCTGTCAAACGCTTTCGGCTCGCCAACCCGCAGTGTTCGCGTCAGTCGGCCATACCGCTCAGCGCCTCGATGGTGCGACGCGCCTTTTGGGAGGACGTAATCGGGTTGTGGTACAGGTAAGAGTAGTGCGGAATCACCTGCGTGGCGGCGTCAAATGGCCGCAGCGCCTGGGCAGCGGCCGTGCCCAACGCCTTGGCAACCGAGCTGTGCAACGCAATCACCACCGCGTCTTGGGGAATGCCCAGCGCATCGAGGTGCCGGTACAAGGCGGCGACGTCGGCCGGCGTGACGCGGACCTTACTCGAGTCACTCTCTTGCGTCTGCGACAAATCGGTCATGAAGGCCCCCCAAACCGGGGTGCCAGACACCACGGCGGCCAGGTTGGCGTCGTTGCTCTTGGCGGCGCCGTGGAAGTTGCTGAAGTGGCCGGCCGTGCCGGCGTTGCCCGGGTTCAGGCCAACCAGCACGTACCGCACGGCGGCCATCTTGGCCTGCCACTCGGTCGTGTTCAGTGCGTCGAGCGCGGCCAGTTCGGCGGCCGGGTAGCCCGGCTGATAGGCCGCCTTGAAGGCCGCGTTACGCGCGACCTGGGTGGTCAAGTCGGTGCCGGCCGGCGGGGTCGGCCAAATGGCAAAAGAGTCCTCTTGGTTAAAACGCTTGATGAAGTCTGACATGTGATGGTCCTTTCCGGTTGCGCGGCAACCATGCGATGTGCGTCTCTGTTCATGATTTAGAATACCGGTCCTGTGTGACATGAGGTGTCGCAAGTTTGCATATTTTGGGGGTAGTCGGTGAGAATTGAAAAATCCGGCGGCGGGTACCCGGCGCCGGACGCAGCGAGGCCACCGTCACATGTAAGCACCCAATAACAGACCGGATATGATTGCCCCTTGCCGGGCAGTATGATTGCCTCATCAAATCTAAATTGGTGAGGTAATTTTATGGATGAGAAACCTGAGATTGTTCGGATCAAATTA
>NZ_JANQBA010000010.1 GCF_025490915.1 Lacticaseibacillus parakribbianus
TAATTTGATCCGAACAATCTCAGGTTTCTCATCCATAAAATTACCTCACCAATTTAGATTTGATGAGGCAATCATACTGCCCGGCAAGGGGCAATCATATCCGGTCTGTTATTGGGTGCTTACGATTATTCTAGGACAGGGAGGCGGCCAAAGGCCTTGGTCGTTGCGCGTCCACTGCCCCAGGGGGAATGGCCGGAGCATAAGCATCTCCAGCACCCCCACCCATACCAAGCCGAACCTGGCTTTCAACACACGTGTTTTCGCGTTACGGCGCCCCTCGCTGGGCCCGAATACCAGGGTGTACGCCACCACCCACGCGCAGTCACACTGTCTCTCCTACTCGCTTGCGAGGTAGCTGCGGAGGGGCTCGGCGCGTGGCTTGTTCCAAGCGGCCTTGAACGCAGCACCACTGCGAGGTCAACACCGCAAGATTGCAACCAATCAGCAAGCAAACCGAGGCCACCGCGGGATTATCCCCCCGTGGTGGCTTCGGCGCGGCCGGCGCAGGCCTCCTGCGCCGGCTTTTTTGGCGTCGGCCCAGCACAAAAAACGCCTTCGCAGTCACGTGCGAAGGCGTTGGAGTCGGCAAGCCGTCAGTCGACGTCGCCGTTTTGCAGCCGGTACATGTCGTAGTAGCGGCCCTTTTTGGCCAGCAACTGATCGTGGTTGCCGGCCTCAATGATCCGCCCGGCGTCGAGCACCAAAATCATGTTGGCGTCCTTGATGGTCGACAGGCGGTGGGCGATGGCAATCGTGGTGCGGCCCCGGCGGATGCGGCGCAGGCCCTCTTGGATCACGGACTCGGTTTCGGTGTCGATGTTGGCCGTGGCCTCGTCGAGCACCAGAATCTTGGGGTCGGTGACCACGGTTCGCGCGAAGCTCAAAAGCTGCCGCTCCCCGCTTGAAAACTGGCTGCCGCCTTCGATCACCCGGGCGTGGTAGGTGTTGGGCAGCTTGTCGATAAAGCGGTCGGCCTGCACGAACTTGGCGGCCGCGACCACCTGATCATCGGTGATGTCCGTGTTGAACAGGCGAATGTTGGAGGCGATGTCGCCGTAGAACATGAAGGAGTCCTGCAGCACCAAGCCGAGCTTTTGGCGCAACTCGGTCATCGGGTAGTCGCGGATGTCGACGTCATCGATCAAGATCTCACCGGTGCCGAACTCGTAAAAGCGCATCATCACGTTGATGATCGAGGACTTGCCGGAGCCGGTGTGGCCGACCAGCGCCACGGTTTCGCCGGGATTGGCGACGAAGCTGATGTCGTGAAGGATCTCATGCACCCCGTCGTAGGCGAAGCTGACGTGGCGAAACTCGATTTTGCCGGCCGCAATGGTCGCGCTGGCCCCTGGGTTTTGACTCGGGGCGTACTCGGTGTTGTCCATGATGCGAAAAATGCGGCTGCCTGCGACGACCCCATCCTGGAAGCTCGACAGCGAGTCCATCATGTTGGTCATCGGGTTGAAGAAGTTCGAGACGTAGGTCGTGAAGGCGTAGATGGTGCCGGCCAACACGAAATTGCGCATGGACATGACGCCGAACGCGCCGAGCACCGCAACCAGCGCCAGGCTGTAAAGCAGGTTGATGATGGGCGAAAGCAAAAGCGAGTTGGTGCGAATCATCGCCGTGCGGGTGTCGAGGTACTCGTTGTTCGTGGTTTCAAACTCGGACGCGATGCGCTTCTCCTGGCGGAACTGCTGGATGATGCCGATGCCTTCGATCGACTCGTTGAGCTTGGTGTTCAGCTCCGACAGCTTCTCGCGCATGTGGCGGTAAACCTTACTGGAGTAATGGCTGTAATACCAGATGGCCAACAAGAGCACCGGCAGGAAGGCCAGCACCATCAGCGCAATCTTGGCGTCGAGCTTGTACATCATCGCAAAGCTCGACACGATGGAGAACAGGCCGACGATCACGCTCAAGATCACGTTCCAAAAATCGGTCATGGTCATCGTGTCGTTGGTGACGCGGCTGACGATGGAGCCGGCCGGCGTCTGGTCAAAGTAGCGCATCCCCAGGGTGTGCAGCTTCTTGAACAGCTGGCGCCGCACGTCCTCAAGCCCCCGCTCGGCCCCCATCGAAAACAGGAAGGTCTGAAAGAACTGGAAGACCGCCTTGATCAAGGTACCCAGGGCGTAAAGGCCCCCGAAGGCGAAAATGATCGCGGTGGTCGCACTCATCTGGCTCAGATAGTGGTTCATGTAGTACTGCAACACCGCCGGCAGCGCAACGTTGGCCCCGGCCAGCAGCGCGGCGGCCAGCAACGCGCCCAAGAACTGCTTCTTGTACGGCCGCGTGTAGCCCAAAAGCCGCTTCATGATGTGAAGCTGCTCCTTGAACGGGATGCTCTTCGCCCAGGCGCTTTCGTATTTAGCCAAGTTGTTCACCTTCAATCTTTTGTTCGAGTTCCTGCTTGGCCCACATCTCGGCGTACCAGCCGTGGTTGGCGAGCAGGTCGTTGTGGGTGCCGCGCTCGATCACGTGGCCATCCTCCAGCACGATGATCTCATCGGCGTGCATGACCGACGACAGCCGCTGGGCGGCGATGATGGTGGTTTTGTGGTCGCGCACGTCCTTCAGGTTGGCCAAAATCTCGTTTTCCGTCTTGGCGTCGACCGCAGACAGCGAATCGTCGAGGATCAACAGCTCGGGGGTCGTGATCACCGCCCGGGCGATCGAAAGCCGCTGCTTTTGGCCGCCCGAAAGCGACACGCCGCGTTCCCCGACCAAAGTGCCGTAGCCTTCCGCGAAGTCCAAGATGTCGTTGTGAACGGCGCTTTCCCGCGCCGCCTCTTCGACTTCGCCCTGCGCCTTGGCAAAGCTTGAGAAGCGGATGTTGTCGGCAACGGTGGTGGAAAACAGGAAGTTGTCCTGTGGCACGTAACCGATCGAATCCAGCAGCGCGTCCAGCGTGTAGTGCCGGATGTCGTGGCCGCCGAACTCGATCACGCCGTCGTAGTCGTCAAACTCGCGCAACAGCAGCTTGAAAATCGTGCTCTTGCCGGCGCCGACGCGGCCGACGATGCCCAGCGTCTGCCCCTCAGGCAGCGAGAAGTGAACGTTGACCAGCGTCGCGTGGTCGTCGCCCGGGTAGCTGAACTTGTTGACCTTGAAGCGAATGTCGCCATGCGCCGGCGTGGCAATCGCGTCGGGCGCCTCGATGATCGCGCTTTGCTCTTGAAGCAGCGCGTTGACGCGGTCGTAAGACGCGTTGCCCCGCTCCAAGATGTTGAACAGCCGGCCGATGGCAAACATCGGCCACACCAAGGAGGCGACGTAGGACACGAAGGAGACCAGCTGGCCGATGGTGATCTGGCTGGCCAGCACCAGGTGGCCGCCGTAGACGATGGTGATGACGTAGGTGATGCCCATGATCACGCTGGTCGTCGGGTCGAACAAGGCGTCCAGGAAGTTGACCTTCTTGTTGATCTGAATGGTTTTGTCGACAATCTTGTTGAAGTCGGCGGTGTCCTCCCGCTCCTGGCCGAAGGTCTTAATCACCTTGATGCCGGACACGGATTCTTGCGTCTTGTCGTTCAGGCGGGAAAAGGCCGCCTGTGACCGGGCGAAGGCCTCGTGCAGGCGCATCCCGAGCTTGCGGGCCATCACCGCCAAAAGCGGCATCGGTAGGATTGCCAGAACGGTCAGCCGCCAGTCGACGAACAGCACCATCGCGATGATCGTGGTGCCGCCGGTGATGATGGAGTCAAACAGCGTGAGGATGCCGGCGCCGGCGACGTTTTGGATCGCGTTCAGATCGTTGGTGGCGTGGGCCATCAAGTCGCCGGTGCGGTGGCGCTGATAGAAGGTGGCATCCATCTTCATGAAGTGCCAAAACAGGCGCGTCCGCAGCGTTTTTTCCAGCTTGGCCGCACCACCCCAGATGGCGTTGCGCCACCCGAAGCGAAACAGGTACTGCCCGACCCCGGCGGCCAACAGCAGCGCGAGCCACAGCAAGAGCCGATCCGAGGTCAGGCTTTTGCTGTCCATCGCATCGACCAAGGTCCCGATCACCTTGGGTGGGATCAGATTCACCAGGGCCACCAGCACCAGGAACAGGATGCCAAGCCCGTAACGCTTTTGCTCCTGGCGGAAGTACCAGCCCAATTTTTTGAAAATACCCATGACTTAGGCGCCTCCAATAATGAGATTGTTCGAAAAGTATATAATGATTCGGTGAATCGTTGCAAATAAAGGCGTGAGAATACCCCGCTTACGGGCAAAACAAAACGGTTCGACCCCAAAACAGGGGGCCGAACCGCTTCCCAGACAGTCTTACTTCGAACGCTTTTGCGCCTGCTTCATCTGTTGCATCATCTGGTTCAGCTTCTTTTCGGAAGGCTTTTGACCCATCGATAGCATCATACTGCGCATCATGTCCTCGTTAACTGGGGGGTTATCGCGGAAATATTTTTTCATATAAGCTCGGGCGCCGAAGAAGCCTGCAACGGCCCCTGCCAGTAACCCGAGGATCAGTCCTAACACGAATAGCATCGTCGATCCTCCCCTCTGCAAAATTTCTCAACATTAACATTGTACAAAAGCTCGCGGCGCTTTGAAAGCCTAATCTTTCCGCAGGCCGCGTTTGCGCTGAATCGCCTGCAGTTTCTCCGGCGTGATCTCCTTGCCGGCCTTGTTGTAAAACGCGGTGGTTTCGAGCTGCTGGCGAAAACCGGCGCGAAAATCGGCCAGGTAGGCCTCGCGCAACGCCTTGCGTTCCGCGACCTCGGCCGCGGTCAGCCCGAATTCCTTGTCCTTTTTGGCCAGCTCGTTGATGCGATCCAGCCGTTCTTGTGGTTGCTGTGCCATGATAGTGCCTCCTTGCTCAGTTGAGGTGAATCTCCGCGACCCGGTAGCCTGCCGGCCGCTGGCCCGGAAACGGTGCCGCGGCCAGCATCGCCTGGTACTCAAGCGCCCGGGAGCGCGAACGAAAACCCTTGATCAGCTTGGCCGGGGCCGCGGGCTGATCGTAGTACACCACGTAGATGATCTGATCCAAGGTCAGCCCTCCTTCCCGGTGACATCAAAAAAGGCCGCAAACGCGGCCCCTTTGTCTTAACGACGCTTCTCTTTGATACGAGCAGCCTTCCCGCGCAGCGCACGCAGGTAGTAGAGCTTCGCACGCCGAACCTGGCCGTGACGCACAACTTCGATCTTTTCAACGCGTGGGGTGTTCAGCGGGAACGTCCGCTCAACGCCGACACCGCTGGAAATCTTGCGGACGGTGTAGGTGGCCGAGATGCCGGAACCGCGACGCTTGATCACAACGCCTTCGAAAATCTGGATACGTTCGCGTTCGCCTTCGACGATCTTGGCGTGAACACGCACGGTGTCACCAGGGCGGAAGTCCGGGATGTCGTCACGCAGTTGCGACTTCGTGATTTCTTGAATCAATGGGTTCATTGAAATTTCTCCTTATACCGACATTCATAATCGTCCCGATCAGCGGAACATCGTTGCTGTTGTGGGGTTACCACAAGTTAGTAGTGTAACACACGCGGCGGTTGAAGTAAAGCCGGTTACTCGAAGACGAACTGGTTGTGGTACAGCTCGGCGTAAAAGCCTTGCGCCGCGACCAGTTCCTCGTGCGTCCCCTCTTCGATCACTTGGCCGTCCTTGAGCACGACAATCTTGTCGGCGTTCAGGATGGTCTTGAGCCGGTGGGCGATGACGAAGCTGGTGCGCCCGGCGATCGCCGCCTCCATCGCCCACTGAATCTGCTGCTCGGTCACCGTGTCGACGTTGCTGGTCGCCTCGTCCAGAATCAAGATGGCCGGATCGGTCAGGATCGTTCGCGCGATGGAAATCTGCTGCTTTTGGCCGACCGAAAACACCGCGTTGCTTTCGTCGACGTGGGTCTCGTACTGCTCGGGCAGGCTCATGATGAAGTCGTGAATGTGCGTGGTCTTGGCCGCGGTGACCACCTCTTCCATCGTCGCCTCGGGCTTGCCGAAGCGGATGTTGTCGGCGATGGTGCCGGAAAACAGCACGGACTCCTGCAACACGATGCCGACGCGCGACCGCAGCGAATCCAGATCGAAGTCGCGAATGTCGGTGCCGTCGTAGCGAATCGCGCCGGCGTCGACGTCGTAGAAGCGATTCATCAGGTTCATCACCGTGGTTTTGCCAGATCCCGTCGGGCCGACCAGGGCCACCATCTGGCCGGGTGCGACCGCGATGCTGACGTCCTTCAAAATCGGCTTGCCCGGCAGGTAGCCGAAGTCGACGTGGTCGATGTGAATGCCGTCGCCAATGCGCTCGAAGTGCTTGCCGGCGACCGGTCGCACCTCGTCGGGCTCGTCGAACATCACGTTCAGCCGCGTCGCCCCGGTGACCGCCAGCTGCAGCTGACCAAAGGAGCTGGAGATTTGCATGATCGGGTTGTAGTACTGCTGGGCGTATTGGATGAAGGTCACGACCAGGCCCAAGGCGGCCGCGGTGCTCAGGCTGGCATCGTTAAGCGCGATGCGGGTGCCGAGGAAAATCACCAAGGCGGTGGTCAGCAGCGAAAAGCCGTTCATCAGCGGGAAAATCATCCCGGACCAGGCCTGAGCGGCGAAAGTCGAGCGCTGCACCGCCGCGTTTTTGGTGACGAAGCCTGCGATGGTCTGCGCCTGTTGGCCCTGCACGATGATCGCCTTTTGGCCCGAGATTTTCTCGTCCATGTATGCGTTCAGGTCACCGACCTGCGTCTGCTGGCGGTCGGTGTAGCGCTTGGCCTGCGCGACGATGATCACGGCGCAAAGCACGGCCACCGGGGTCGTGGAGACGGTGACCCAGGCCAGGCTGACGTTTTGGCGGAAAATCATGATGATCAGGCCGACGAACAGCGCGACGTTGGTGGTCACGTTGACCGCCGCCTGGTTCAGCGTGTTTTGGATGTTGTCCAGATCCGAGGTGAACCGCGCGAGGATGTCACCGTCCTCGTGGCGATCGAAGTACGCGATGGTCATACGCTCGAGCTTGCCGAACAACCCCTTGCGCATCCGGTTGGTCGCATGGGCGACGATGCGGGTGAACAGCAGCGTGTACAGCAGCTGCGCAACGCCGGTCATCACGTAAAAGGCCAAGAGCTTCCACATGGTGCCCAGGAAATCGGCCTTGCTGGCGGCGCTTGACAGCGCGACGTGGTGCAGGCTTTGAATCGTGGTGCCCTTGGGCAGGTTGGCCAACACCGAGGCCGGCACGTTCGCGTCGGTCAGGTGCTGCCAAGCGTCTGGCATCGCGGCCAGCTGCTGAAGGCCCTTGATCGTGGTGCCCTTGGGCAGGCTGGCCAGCACCGAGGCCGGCACGTTCGCGTCGGTCAGGCCGCTGGCCGCAACGGTGTGGCCGCTGGCCTGGGCAAGCTTTGCCGCGATGCCCTGCAAGGCGTCTTGCGCCTGGGTCCCACCGGCCGCAATTTTTTGCAGCGCCTTGGTCGCCTCTGGGGCGTGCTGGTGGGTGAAGAAGTCGCCGACGTAGGTCGACAGGTCGGTGATCGCGTCGCCCATCACCACCGGTGCCTTGACCTGCAGGTAGGTGGCCGCGATGATCAAAACCGCGATCAGCAGAAACTGCGGCTTGTACTTTTTGAGGTACAGGTAGAAGAATTTGATGGCCCGTTTGGTATCGCTCATCTTAAGCCTCCTTAGCCTTTTGGGTGTTGTAGATTTCTTGGTAAACCGGCGAGCTTGCCACCAGCTCGCGGTGCGTCCCCACCGCTACCAGGTGGCCTGCGGACAGCACCAGGATTTTGTCGGCGTGAACCACGCTTGAAATCTTTTGGGCGATGATGATGGTCGTGGTCCCCTTCAGCTCGCGGCTGAAGGCCTCTTGCACCAGCTTTTCGGAGCGGGCATCCAAGGCCGAGGTCGAATCATCGAGGATCAAGACCTTCGGGGCTCCGATCACGCCGCGGGTGATCGACATCCGCTGCTTTTGGCCGCCCGAGAAGTTGTTGCCGCGTTCCTCGACCGGCGCGTCGTAACGCTCGGGCAGCCGGTCGATGAACTCGGCGGCCTGGGCGATGCCGGCCGCGCGGTCCATGTCCCCGGCGGTCGCGTCGGGCTTGCCTTGCTTAAGGTTGCCGGCGATGGTGCCGGAAAACAAGATGGCCTTTTGCAGCACCATCGCGACGGTTGCCCGCAGCGTCGCCTGCGACACGTGGCGCAGGTCGCGCCCCCCGACCAAAACGCGGCCTGCGGTGGGGTCAAACAGCCGCGGAATCAGCTGGGCCAACGTCGACTTGCCGGCGCCGGTGGCCCCGACCACCCCGACCATCTCGCCAGGCGCCAGCTTGAAGCTGATGTCTTGAAGCGTCGGCTGCTCGTCGTTGGGGTAGGCGAAGGTGACGTGGTCGAACTCGACTTGACCCGTCAGGTCCTCAACGGCTGTCGTGTCGTAGGTCATGGCGGTCTCGGTGTTCAAGACCTCCTGAATGCGGCCGATGGAGACGAAACCGCGGGAGGCGAACATCGACATCATGCCGCCCATGATGATGGCGAACATGATCTGCATCATGTACTGGATGAAGGACATGATGCCGCCGAGTTGATCTTGGGCGACGCTGGCCGACTCGGTCACGAAGTTCGACACCAGCAGAATGGCGATGAAAATCGCCAGCTGCGAGATAATCGTGAAGGCCGGGATCATGGTCGAAAAGGTGTAGCCGACCGCCAGATTGTGCCCGTTCAGGGTGTCCGACGCCGCGTCAAAGGCCGCCTCCTGATTCTTCTCTTGCACGAAGGACTTGACCACCCGGGCCCCGCGCAGGTTGTCCTTGGCGATGCCGTTGATCTTGTCCATCAGGCTTTGGAAGGCCGCGAAGTGCGGCCCCATCCGCCCCATCGAAATGCCGGTGACCAAGACGATCAAGACCACCATCACGATGATGATCCACCACAGGCGCGGCATCGTCAGAATCGACAGGATGAAGGCACCGACGAACAGCAGCGGCACCCGAATCAGCACCTGAAAGACCATCATCAAAAGCATCTGGACCTGGTTGACGTCGTTGGTCATGCGAACCACCAGGTTTTCGGCCTTGAACTTCTCGATGTCTTCATATGAGAAGGTTTGAATCTTGCGGAACGTCTGCTCGCGCAGGTCGGCCGACACCGCCTGGGCAATTTTGGCCGCGGCCAGCGTGTTGAGCACCGAGC
Organism: Lacticaseibacillus parakribbianus; assembly: GCF_025490915.1. Lineage (GTDB taxonomy): Bacteria > Bacillota > Bacilli > Lactobacillales > Lactobacillaceae > Lacticaseibacillus > Lacticaseibacillus parakribbianus. The sequence continues at coordinate 9,141 of NZ_JANQBA010000010.1, forward strand.
CGATCAGCCCCACCGCCGCGATCACCAGCAGGCCGACGCCGTAGCCGGAGATCTGATCGATTTTGCCGCTGGTCGACAGGCTCATGTCGGCCATCACACTCAAAATATTCTTCATGTAACTGGGCTGCCACAGCGCCGCTCCGACCTGCAAAAGCATCGTGGCCAGGGCCGCGATGACCAGCAACTTGTATTTTCCAATCGCCTTGAATACCATCTTTTAGTTTGTCCTCCACAGATGAGTCTCGCCTGGCCAGCCAGGCGCAGCGAACTTGGATTATACGCCGTTTGCTTGCCGCTGTAAATTATTTTTTTATATTTGTGAGTCCCGCCCTCCGGCCACGAAAAAAGCCGAATCCGCAAAGGATTCGGCTTTGTCCGCAGGCCCCGGTCAATCATCCGGCGCCACAATGGTTCGCGCCTCCCGCTCGACTTCCCGCAGCAGCTTTTGCGCGTTCTTGTCCAGGTCTAGCTGGGCCAAGAGGTCCGGGCGGCGCAGGTAGGTTCGCCGCAGCGACTCCTTGAGGCGCCACTGCGCGATCAGCTGGTGGTTCCCGTTTTGCAGCACGTCCGGCACGGCCATGCCGCGGTACTCGGCCGGGCGCGTGTACTCCGGGTAGTTCAACAGCCCGTCTTCGAAGCTGTCGGTCGCCGCGCTTTCGGCGTTGCCCAAGACCCCGGGGACGAAGCGCAGCGTCGCGTCGATCATCATCATCGCCGGCAGCTCGCCGCCGGTCAGCACGAAGTCGCCGATGGAAAACTCATCGGTGACCAGGCTGCGGATGCGCTCGTCGTAGCCCTCGTAGTGGCCGCAGATGAAGACCAGGTGGTCGGCTTTCGCCAGTTCCTTGGCCGCGACGTGGTCGAAGCGCCGACCGGCCGGGTCCAACAGGATCACGCGCTTGGGCCCGGGATGGGCCGCCGTCAGGTCGTCCATCGCCTCAAAAATCGGCTCGGGCTTCAGCAGCATTCCCGCGCCGCCGCCGTACGGCGTATCGTCGACGTGGTTGTGCTTGTCGTGGCTGTACTGGCGAAAGTCGATCACGTCAAAATCCAGCAGCGACTTGTCCAGCGCCTTGCCGATGATGCTTTGGGTCAGCGGCGCGAACATGTCGGGAAACAGCGACAGCACCTCAATCCGCATCGTCGATCAGTCCTTCCGGCACGGTCACCCACGCGGTATGCGCCGCCAGGTCGATGCGCGACACCACGCTGTTCAAGAACGGCAGCAGCACGTCGGTCTTCCCCGGCCGCGGAATCACCCACACATCGTTGGGCCCCGGGCTGAGAATCTCGCTGACCTGACCCAGCACCTGGTCGTTTTGGTCGATCACCGTCAGGCCGATGATGTCGTGGTAGTAGTACTCGCCATCGGCCAGGTCCTGCATCTCGGATTCGGCCACCGACAGCACCTGGCCCTTGAACGGCAGCACCGCGTTGATGTCGGTGTAACCCTTCAGCGTCAGCAGGTACATGCCCTTTTGCTGGCGGCTTTGGGCGACTTCCACCTCAACGTTGGGGGTGGCCTCGATCACCAGCTTGCTGCCCTTGGCGAAGCGCGTCTCCGGAAAATCGGTGATCGGCACGACCTTGAGCTCGCCGCGGATGCCGTGTGTGTTGACGATTTTGCCAACGTGATAAAGGTTTGCCATAAACTCTCCTTATTATTGGTTATGCAAAAAACGGCCAGCTTTCGCCGGTCGTTTTTAGTCATGCGGCGCGTCCATGATGTTCAGGCGCACCCGCTTGGTATATGGTGATTTGACGGAGTAGACAATCGTGCGGATTGCCTGGGCGACCCGGCCGCTCTTGCCGATCACACGACCGACATCGTCCGGGGCGACCGTCAAATCAAAAGCCATGTAGTCCGCCGTTTCGTGCGGCGTGACGGACACGGCCTCGGGGTGGGTGACTAATGGCGTCACGATGGCTTGGATCAATGCCGCGATGTCCACATTATCCCCTACTTCTTAGTGAAGCGCGCTTCGTGATACTTCTGCATCAAGCCCTTGCTGGAAAGCAAGTTGCGAACGGTATCGGAAGGCTGAGCGCCTTTTTGAAGCCAATCCAAGATGCTGTCTTCGTCCAGCTTCAAGTCAACTGGTTCGGTCAACGGGTTGTAGTAACCGACGGATTCGATAAACCGGCCATCGCGTGGGGAGCGAGAATCAGCAACCACGACGCGGTAGAAAGGCTTACGCTTGGAACCCATCCGCTTCAAACGAATTTTAACTGCCATTAAGTCCACCTCCTGTAAATTTCTCAACTTCAAAATAATAGCAAAGATTCATAGGCGTGTAAAGAGGTTTTTCTTTACAACCCCAAAAAAGGCCCAATTTCCTCGCCGCCTAACGCTGAATGAACACCAGCTGACGGTCGCTGGAGCGTTCGGGGTCAAACCGGTAGCGCGGATCGTCGAAGCCGGCCACCCCCGCCAGCGTGGTCACCTGGTGCTCGGCCAGATACCGCACCATAGCACCTCGCGCCTGCTTGGCCAAAGTCGCCTTGACCTTGGGCCGGCCGTCAACCAGCTGGGCGAACACCACCGCCACCAGCGACTCCCCAAGCCGTAGGTAAGGCGCCACGGCGCGGCTGTACTCCTTGGACGCCAGATCGAGCACCGGCCCGTGGCTAAAATCAAGCGCCGCATACAACCGCGCCCCCCAAAACGCGTAAAGGTCGCGGTACTCACCGACGGCCAGCCGCTCGTCCAAAGACAGCCGGTATGGCACCACCCCGTCGAAGGGCCGAAGCACCCCGTAAAAGCCCGAGAGGATGCGCAGGTTGGCCTGCACGTAAGCCAGCGCCGGTGCGGTGAACAGGTCCGGTGCCATCGCCTGGTAGGCCAGCCCGCTGAAGGCAACCAGCGCCGGCGTCTGCGGCCCGGCCAAGGTGGTGGCCAAAAGCCTTCGGTAGGCCGCTTGCGCAAGCTTGTCGCTGCAGCGCCAAAGCGCCTGGGCCTCCTTTAGGCTCAGCCGCTGCATGGCCGCAAGCAGCGTTGCGGCCGCTTGCAGGTACTGCGGCTGGCCCTGGACTGCGAATGTGTCTTGATCCACCACCATTTTCTTGGCGGGGGCGATTATGATTTGCATGGCGAACTCCTTTGCCCCCACGATACCGGGCGGCGGCCAAAAAAACAAGCGGCAAGCCGCTTGTTGTCTGGCACTCAGTCCTCGATCGCCGCCTTTTGCCGATTGATGGCGGCGAATTGCTCAGGGGCGAACTTTGGGGTGCGGTCGTAGTAATAAAGGCCGTTGCGCTCCTGCTCGACATCGTAAAGCTGCGTGTAGCAGAAGCTGCAGATGTGCGGGTTGGCCAAGAGCACCTCGGTCAAGCCGCGGTAACGGGCGACAAAGGCCGCTTCATCTTCTGGTTCGCCGTAGCCCCACGCCTCATCGACGCTGGCGTTTGGCGCCCACTTGATGCCGCCGTACTCGGACACCGCAATCGGCTGTCCCGCCTGGTAGTGCTGCCGGGCCTCGTGCTCGTCCCAAAACGCGCCGTTGTGAGCCTGCTCGCCGTCAAAGTGCTGCGCCATCACCGCCGGCTCCTGGGCGTAGTCATGCACGTCGTACAAGTCGGTCACGCCGTGGTAGTTGCCGCTGGTGTCGACGCAAGGCCGCGTCGCGTCCAACGCCTTGGTCGCCTGGTAGACGATGGCCACGGCGTCTCGCCGCTGCGGCCGCCCGTCGATGTCCCAAGTCTCGTTGAACGGGCACCAAGTCACGATGCTCGGGTGGTTCCAGTCACGCCGCACCGCGGCCAGCCACTCCGGCACGAAGTGGTAAAGCCCGTCGGCGTTTGCCATGTCGATGCCCCAGCTGGCCATTTCACCCCACACCAGGTAACCGGCGGCGTCGCAGTGGTACAAGTAGCGCGGATCCACCACCTTCTGGTGCAGCCGGGCCCCGTTGAACCCGCAGGCCACGCTGCGCTCAATGTCTTGCACGAAGGTGTCATCATCCGGCGCGGTGAAAATGCCGGTCGGGTAAAAGCCTTGGTCGAGCACCAGCCGCTGGAAAACGGACTGGCCATTCAGGCGGAACTTCTCACCGTCAAAGGCGACGCTGCGCAGCCCGAAGTAGCTCTTGAGCTGATCGGCGCCGAAAGTGACCCTGACGTCGTACAGCCGCCCGTGCCCGATTTCCCACAGATGCGCCGCGGCCAGCGGCACGGACACCGTGACGGTGCCACTCGCCGGGCCGACATGGGCCGTCCCCATCGCTTCTCCGGCGTAGCTCACCGCGACGGTCAGGTCGCCTTGCCCGGCCAGAGTCAGCTGGGCGGTCACGCTTTGGCTTGCGACATCCGGGGTCAGGTGCAGCGTCTCCACCCGGACCTGAGGCAAAAATTCCAGCCACACGGTCTGCCAGATGCCCGTGGTGCGGGTGTAGTCGCAACCGTGCGACTGGTAAAGGTGGCTTTGCTTGCCGCCGGGTTGCTTGCCGCCGCGAATGTCGTCTTGGGCGCAGACCACCAGCGTGTTGTCGCCGTCTTGCAGCTGGGCCTGAATGTCAAAGGCAAACGGCACGAAGCCGCCGTCGTGCTGGCCGACAACCTGACCGTTGACGAACACCGTGGCGTGGTAGTCGACCGCGCCGAAGTGCAGCCGCACCACCTGCTGGCGCTGGGCCGCGGTCACGGTGAAGTGGCGGCGGTACCACACCGCGGCCATGAAGTCGACGTTGCCGATGCCACTGAGCTGGCTTTCCGGCGGGTACGGTACGGTGATCTGGCGGTCAAAAACCGCCGTGGTTTCGAAGTGCTGGTCGCGGCCGGAGTCGGCGGCATCGATCAGAAAATCCCACTGGCCGTTCAGGTTCTGCCACTGGGTACGTTGCATCATCGGTTCTGGAAATTCAGGACGAGGAATTGTCATGTTGCACCTCCGCTTTATTTTGACTCCAGTTTAGCGTATGCTGAGGCACAGGCAAGAGTGCATTTGCTTACAAAAGTGAGGAATAACCGCATGAAGGAATTGATCTACAGCTTCTTACCCAGCCAGTTCGAAGACCCCGCCTTGTTTTGGATCGAGCTGGCCGGCGTCACCTACCCCTTTGCCACCTACCACGTCGAGCGGCCCCACGCCGCGGTCTTTTGCCTCGAACACGTCGACGCCGGCCGCGGCGTGATTGAGGTTGACGGCACCCGCCACGTGGTGCAGGCCGGCGACACCTACCTGCTGCCGCTGGGGGCCGACCACCGCTACTGGTCCGACCCCCACGCCCCGATGCAAAAACGCTGGGTGAACTTTGCCGGCGCGGTGCCGGTGCAGCTGTTTGCCGCCTACCAGCTGGCCGGCCAGGTCGTGTTCGCCAACCTGGACACCGGGCCAGCGCTTGATTCGCTGCTGCAAAGCTGCGCCGATCCCACGCTGAGCCCGGCGGCACGGGGACTAGACGGCAGCCTGGCGATCCACCGGCTTTTTTTTGCCTTGCACGCCTTCGCCCAGACGCATGCGCGGGTGCAGCAGGCGCCCTTGGCCACGGTGGTGCGGGGCTACCTCGACAACCACCTGGAGGAGCCGGTGACCATCGCCCAGCTGGCCGCCTTGGTCAATCTGTCGGCGTCACAGCTGACCCGCCAGTTCAAAAAGGCCTACCAAACCACGCCCTACGCCTACCTGCAAGACCGCCGCATCGCGATGGCCAAAACCCTGCTGCGCCACACCAGCCTGCCCGTGGCCGCCATTGCCGCGCGGCTGAGCTTCGCCGACGCCCACTACTTCTCCAACGCCTTCACCCGGGCCACCGGGGTGCGACCCGGCGAGTGGCGGCGCCAGGCGACGGGCTGAGCCCCATTGACGGTCGGCTCACGCCGACCGGCCAAGCGCCGCCCCGCTGGCGGTACGGCGCTAACCGCGCGGCCACCGACTGGGCCACCGGCGCCACCGCCAGGAAGCAAAGACGCGACGCAAACAGCGCGACGCCTCCGCTGGAGACGCCGCGCTGTTTTCACTTGCTGATGGTGGTGCCGATGACCTCGGTGTGGCCGTCCTGATAGGCGAACACCGCCCCCAGGTGGGTCGGGTCATCCAGCCAGCCCGGCACCGGGACCCCGGCGAAGAAGAGGCGCTTGGCCTCGAGCTCGCCTTGAATCGAGTCCTTGGTGAACACCGTGACGCCGGCCAGATCGGTCTGAAGCGGGTAGCCGGTGCGTGGGTCCATCAGGTGGTGGTACTTCTTGCCGTCTTTGACTAGGAACCGCTCGTAGATGCCGGAGGTCACGGCCGAGCAGGCAGGCAAAATCGTGCAGCCGAGATCGGTATGGCGGGACTTGCCGGGGTCTTGCACCCCGATCACCCACTTGCCGTCCTCGCGCCGCGGGGACTCGCCGACGAACAGCAGGTTGCCGCCGAGGTCGATGATGCCGGCGGCGACGCCGTAAGCACCCCACAGCGCCCGGATCTGATCGGCGATGAAGCCCTTGGCGATGCCGCCGAGGTCAAGCTCCATCCCCGGCTGCGCCAGCTTCACGGTGTGGGTCTGGTCGTCCAAAACCACGCCGGAGGGGTCGCTCAAGGCCAGCCGGGCCACAATGGCCAGGTCGTCGGGCACGTTGGCGCCGGTGAAGCCGATTTTCCACAGCTTGACCAAGGGCCCGATCAGCGCGTTGAAGCCAAAGTCTTCGCGGCTGGCCGCCGCGGCTGTGCGAATCAGGCCGTACGTCGCGCTGGACACGGCCACCGCGGCGCTGCCGGCGGCGTGATTGACGGCCATCACCTCCGACTGGGCGCGGTTGACCGTCAAGCGGTCCTCCTCGCGGTTGATCAACGCCGCCGCGGCGTCAAGCGCCGCGTCGTCCAGCTCGCCGAACACGGTCAGGTTGATGCGCGTTCCCAAGGCGTGCAGGGTTTTAACTCGCTTCGTCGTCATTACAGATCGTAAGTGAACGGACCGGGCTTGCCCGCCGTGGCCGGGCCTTCGGAGGCGCCGCTGGTCGCATCGGCCTTCGGCGCCGCTTCTTCCTCGGAGGCGCCGCTGGTCGCATCAACCTTCGGCGCAGCTTCCTCCTCGGAGGCCCCACTGGTCGCGTCGACTGCAGGCGCCGGTGCGGCTTCTTCCTCGGAGGCGCCACTGGTCGCGTCGGCCGTCGGCGCTGGGGCGGCCGCTTCTTCGGAAGCGCCGCTGGTCGCGTCGACCGTGCCGGTCTTGCCGTCGGCCTTGGAGGCGCCGGTGGAGGCGTCGGACCAGCCGCCGTTTTCGTAGGCGGTCAAAATCGCTTCAACGGAGCCGGTGAACTCGATGGTGCCCAGGTAGGTGCCGTCGACGTCGCGCAGCGCGTAGTACTGGATGTAGACGCGGTGGCCGTGCATCATCAGCGGCCGGGCCACGAAGTCCCGGGAGCCATCCTTGAAGCTGTTGATGATGCCCATCACGACCGGCAGCACCCGGGCCGGGTGGCATTCCGCCACGGTTTCGTTGAGCTGATCGACCGTGCGAACGTGCTCGCGGTTCGGCTTGTTGGAGTACCACGTGAAGTGATCCGTGTGGTCGATCAGGTCGATTTCAAAGGGAATGGTGCTGAAAATCTGCTGCACCTCGGTCAGCGTCAGCCGGCCGGTGGGAAACTGGATGTAGGTGCCATCGTATTCTGGTTTACTCGTCATGATTTATCCTCCTGAGTCCCGCAGGCAACCGCCACCGGGACAAGTGTCATGGAAAAAGCCCAGTCAACTGGGCTTTTTTCTTATTCGCCGACCACCCGCAACTGCGCGGTGCGGCGCAAGAAACGCAACGGTCCAAGCCCCGCCGAGACCAGCTGCCCCGAAGCTGACACGTCCACCGTCACCACCCGGCCGAACCGGTCTTCTGCCTGGTAGCAGCCATTAGGAGGTAACTGCTGCAAGGCAGGCGACACAACTTGGTACGGGTGGCCCAGCAAGGCCTCGGCGGCGGCGAACTCGCCGCGCCCGATCAGCTCGCGAATGCGGGTCGACGAAATTTTGAGGTGCGACGCGGTCAGCTTGGGCACCACCGTGGTCGTGAAGCGACCGGCGGCAAGCGCCGGCAGGGCGGCCGCCGTGGTGGTGCCGCCGCGGCCGAAGGTGTAGTCGAAGCCGGCCACCACCTGCTTGGCGCCAAGCGGCACCAGGCAGTCGGTCACGAAGGCCTGCGGGGTCAGCGCGGCAAAGTCGCGGGTGAAGCGCATCACGTACAGGTGGTCGACCCCAAGCTGGGCCATCAGCTCAGCCTTTTGGGCGACGGTGGTCAGGTAGCGGACGGGGCGGCCGCCGAAAACGGAAGCGGCGTGGCGGTCGAAGGTCATGACCGAAAGCGCCAGGCCGGACCGCCGCGCGGCCAGCCGCGCCGTTTCGATCACGCGCCGGTGACCGCGGTGAACCCCATCGAAGAAGCCAAGAGTCAAGACGCAAGGCGCGACTTTTGAGCGTTGCTGAAGCGATTGGTAATCGAGCGTCGTCACGTCCATGCGTCAAACCCTCCTGACTATTTGTTCTTCTTGCCGCTTTTCTTGGCAACGTCTTGCGCGAGTTGCGCGTCCTTGGCGTCCTTGAGGAAGGCGCGGAACGGCCGGAGTGCCTGGGCGTCGTACTTTTGCACGAACTCATCGATCTGCTTTTGGTCCTGGTAGGCCGGATCGAGGAACATGTGCTGCGTGGTGAACGGCATCTTGTGCGTCAGCTTGACGTCGATGACCACCGGCAGATCCGTGTTCTTGGCATCGTCGATTGCCGCCTGGAACTCGGCTTTGTCGTGGACGGTGTAGGCCTTGGCGCCCATCCCCTTACCGATGGTGGCCCAGTCGGTATCCGGAATGTCGACCCCGGACAGCGGCTGGTGCGAGTCGTCGCGCTGCTCGGCTTCGATGAAACCAAGCGTGGCGTTGGAGAAGACGACGTTGACGACGTGCAGCCCGTACTTGACCTGGGTCAAAATCTCCTCGCAAAGCATCGCGAAGCCGCCGTCACCGGACAGGGAGTAAACGTCGCGGTCCGGGTAGGCCACCTTGGCCGCGATGGCGGCCGGCAACCCGTAACCCATGGTCGCATACTTCCCGGAGGTGGTCCACTTCATCGTGTGCTTGATGTCCAAAAGCCGCTCGAAGTTGATGTTGACGTTGCCGACATCGATGGCCCAGACCGCCTTGTCGGACGCGGTCTTGTTCAGCACATCAAAGATTGGCTCCGGGCGAACCGGGGATTCGCTGGAATCCTTGAAGCTGTCCTGCCAGTCAACCCAGTTCTTCTTGTTGGCGATGCAGGCTTCGTAAAGCGGTGTCGCCTTGGACTCGGTGCCGGCCTTGTAGATCGCCTTCAGCGCTTCCTTGGCGTCGGCCAGGATGGCGACGTCGTTGTGGCGGCGCTTGCCCAGCTTGGTGCTTTCGATGTCGATCTGGATGACCTTGGCGTTCGGGTTGAACAGCATGCTGGCGAATGGTACGTCATTGCCGACCCACAGAATCAGGTCCGCGGCCAGCGCGGCCTCAACGCCGGGCTTGGGCGCGACGCGGCCGGTGGAGCCGAGGTAGGCTGGATAGTCTTCATCCAAAATGCCCTTGGCCAAAACCGAGGAGATCAAAGGCATCTTGTACTTCTCGGAGACCTTGATCAGCTGCTTGCGGGCGTGCTTGGCACCCAGGCCGAAGTAGATGATCGGGCCCTTGGCCTGCTTGATCAAAGCGACGGCTTCGTCGATGCGAACCGGATCCGGCTGAATCGCGTAAGGCGTAATCTGGGTGTTGGCGTTTGAGACATAGTTGTCTTTGATCTGAGCCCAGCCGAAGTCCTTGGGAATCGTGACCACGGCCGGCCCCTTCTTCTCGTAGGCTTCCTGAATAGCCTCATCGATCACCTTCGGCAGGCTTTGGGCCGTCATGACGGTGCGGTTCCACACCGCGACGTCGTTGAAGATTGGCTCTTCGTTCATCGCCTGGAAGAAGTCGATGTTCATGTTCTTGGAAGGCACCTGGGCCACAATCGCCAAGACCGGCACCCGGTCGATTTTGGCATCGTACAGCCCGTTGAGCAGGTGAACCGCACCGGGACCGGCGGAGCCGAAGCAGACGCCGATCTGGCCGGTGAGCTTCGCTTCCGCGGCCGCGGCCAAGGCACCGGCCTCCTCGTGGCGAACCTGAATGAACTTGATTTTGTCTTGCTGGTTGTGCAGCGCGTTCATCGTGGAGTCGAACGAGCCACCCGGGTAACCGTAAATGTGATTGACGCCCCAGGATTCGATGACCTTGAGGACGGCGTCGGAGCCGCTGATTGTTTGTGCCATAATGAGCCTCCTATGTGTTTCATCAAGAATGAAATCTGATTGCGGACAGTTGCTGATAACGGAACCGAATCTGACATGGAACCGCTTTACAAGGATTAGTTTAGCCTCCCTTCATGGATTTGGCCATATCCACATCTATCCTGATTGTTTCCCCAAACTGACAAAACTGTATTAGTCACCGCCGCAAGCCACCGTGCTGACCCGCCTCCATTGTCCCCTTGCACCCGACCGCTGGCAAGAAATCTGCTCACGGCGGCGTGACGCCAAACAGCCGCCTTGAAGGCGGTTGCGGGTCAGTCGCGCCACGGCGGCCGGCACCGTTTCGCGCTTTGGGCAGGACCGCGGTCAACGCCCCCGGCGGCGCCGCTCCCACTGCGCCGCACTCAGCGGTCGCGCGGCGGCGGCCAGCGCCTGAGCCGACAGCCGCAGCCGGCGCCGCCCGTTTTGCTGCACCATCACCCCGCCGCTTGCGTCCGGGGCCTGCCCCAACACCTCCAGCAGGTCGCCTGGGTGCAGCTTGGCGTGACCGCCGGTGTGGACTGGCGCAAGCTGCTCCCAGTAGCGGTGATACCGCGCCGGGGCGGCGGCAAATTCCTGGGCCGACACCGGCTCGGCCTGCTGCAAAAAGTCGAGCTCGGCGAGCCGAAGCCGCGGCCGCCACCCCTTGGCCGCAATCAAGAGGGTGCCGGCCGGCGCCTCCTGGTCGAGCAGGCGAAACACCGCCCCTGCCGGCAGCGGGTAGGCCCAAGGCACCCCGGGGCGAACCAGGCGCGTTCGCGTTTTCTCACGCAGTCGCCAGTAGTCGTGATCAAATTCAGTCATGTCCCCACCTCCACCCTCAGACTACGCGCTTGCCCCCTGCCCTGGCGAGCAATCTGCTCGCATCGGGTGGTATACTGAGACCAACCGAATCAAAGGAGCAATCACATGAACGCAGCAGGCATCACGCTGCGGCTGCCCACGGCCGCAGACACGGACTTTTTTTGGCGCTACCGCAGCGACGCAAGGCTGGCCGCGGCCGAGGGGCGACCGGTGGCCGCAACGCGGCAGGCGGCCACGGCCTTTCTCGCTAAGCTTCTGGCCGGCCAGGCGGCAGGCACCAGTCGCACCTGGTTGATCACGGTGGCCGAAGCCCCGGTCGGCCTGATCGGCGCCTGGGGCTTCGACCCGGCTCGCACCACCTGCGAGCTCGCCTACGGACTGCTGCCGGCCTTTCAGGGTCGGGGCCTGATGACGGCCGCGGTGACCGCGGTCGTTGCCCAGCTGTGGCACCAAGAGCCAACGCTTGTAAACCTCGACTGCTACACCGGGGCCGCCAACCGGCCGTCGCGGCGGCTGCTCGAGCGGCTGGGCTTCGCGCTGATCGGGCAGTTGACGGAACCCAATCAACTCGACCAGCCGACCGAAATGGTGCAGTACCGGCGGCTGCGGCCGGACCGCTTGTCATAGTCGCGGGACCACCAACTGGGTGTCGACCACACGGCCAATGACCAAAACAACGCCGCCGCGACCAGGTCGCGACGGCGTTGTTAACTGACTAAGACTTGAAGCGCTTCACGTTTTTGAGGCGCTTTTTCTTGTTCTTTTTTTGCTTGCGGATCATGTTGTTCATCGCCATCTTGCCCAGGCGACCCTGAATCCCGCCGCCCATCAGGCCTTCCATGCCGTTGAAGTTGCCCTTGTACATCTGGCTCATCATCTGCTTGGACTGGTTGAACTGCTTGATCATGCGGTTGACCTCGACGATCGGGCGCCCGGAGCCAGCGGCGATGCGCCGCCGCCGGCTCGGGTTCAGGAGGTCCGGGTTCTCGCGCTCCGCCGCGGTCATCGAGTAGACAATCGCCTTTTGGTGGGCGATGTCCTTGGGGTCGACGTGGAAGTTCTTCATGGCCGGGTTGTTGGCCAGGCCTGGAATCATCTTCATGATTTCGTCGAAGGAGCCCATGTTGGAGACCTGATCCATCTGGTCGAGAAAATCATTGAAGTCGAAGCTGTTCTCCTTGATTTTCTCGGCGACTTCAAGCGCCTGCTTCTCGTCGTAGGTCTTTTGCGCCTTGTCGATCAGCGTGAGCATGTCGCCCATGCCGAGGATCCGGTTGGCCATGCGGTCCGGGTAAAAGACGTCCAGCGCGTCCATCTTTTCGCCCTGGCCGACGAACTTGATCGGCTTGCCGGTGACCGCGCGAATCGACAGCGCCGCCCCACCGCGGGTGTCGCCGTCCAGCTTGGTCAAGACGACGCCGGTGAGGTCCAGCCGGGCGTTGAAGCCCTCGGCGACCTCGGTGGCGGCCTGCCCGGTCATCGCATCGACCACCAGCAGGATCTCATCCGGATGGGCGAGGTCCTTGATGTCGGCCAGCTCGGTCATCAGCTTCTCGTCGATCTGCAGGCGGCCGGCGGTATCGATCAGCACGTAGTCGTTTTTTTGCAGCGCGGCCTGGGCCATCCCCTGCCGCACGATTTCGCGCGGATCGACGGCGGTCCCCATTTCAAACACCGGGACCCCGACGGATTGGCCGACCACCTGCAGCTGCTCGATCGCGGCCGGGCGGTAGACGTCGGCGGCGATCAGAAGCGGCCGCGCCTTTTCGCCTTCGATCAGGTATTTGGCCAGCTTGCCGACCGTGGTGGTTTTCCCGGCCCCTTGCAGGCCAACCATCATGATGACGGTCGGAATATGCGGGGACTTGTTCAAAGGCACCGCCGCCTCGCCCATCGTCTTGACCAGCTCGTCGTTGACGATTTTGATGATCTGCTGGCCCGGGGTCAGGCTTTCCAGCACCGAAGCGCCCAGCGCCTGCTCCCGCACCGACTTGATGAAGTCCTTCACCACGCCGAAGTTGACGTCGGCCTCCAGTAGCGCGAGGCGAATCTCGCGCATCGTGCTTTGCACATCCGCCTCGGTGACCTTGCCCTTGCGGCGCAGACCGGCGAAGGCCTTTTGCAGTCGCTCGGATAATCCTTCAAATGCCATAACGTGTCCTTTCTACCGCGCCGCCTGATCGGCAACGCGCGTCAACAATGTGCTCAGCTTGGCGTCTTCTGCGTAATGCTGGTGAACGTACAACACCAAGGCGTCGACCGCCTGGTTTTGGGCCTGGTAATTCGCCAGCAGGTGCAGCTTGGCCTCGTACTCCTCGAGGCTGGCCTCGGTGCGGCGAATGTTATCGTACACCGCCTGGCGCGAGACGTCGAACTCGGTGGCGATTTCGCCCAGCGAATAGTCATCGCCGTAGTAAAGCTCGAGGTAGCTGTGCTGCTTGTCGGTCAAAAGCGCCCCGTAGAACTCAAAAAGCGAATTCATGCGGTTATTCTTATCAATTTGCATGTCGTCATTCCTTTGGCTTGTCTTACATTAGGATACCGATTCGAACGGCCGGCGTCAATCGGCCCAGGGGCGCATCCAACAAAGCCTTCGCCGCCTCGGCTGCAGCGCCCCCACCGGCCCACTGCCCTTGGCGCGTGGTGGCAACCGCGCTTTGGGTCGCGGCAGTCGGCCGGTGCCGCCTGACCGGGAGTTCGCGCAACCGTTCACAAAAGAGATGTGTTGCGCTTTCAAACGTGCTAGAATGAAGAGGCAATGAAATGGAGGGACTTTCTATGGTAGCAACGATTATCTACTGGGCCGTCGTCTGCGCATTGTTGGGTTGGGGTGCCTGGAACATCGTGTTCAGCGCCATCTACGTTCACAACCGCGAGTTCGGCAACCTGTGGTTCTTCGCAATCCTGAACGCCTTGACCCTGATCTTCACGGTGGTGTTCGACATCGTGATGTCCAACACGGCCTGGCAGAAGTACTGGTTCGTGGATTCCGTCACGAACGGGCCGCTTTTGTTCTTCATCATTATCGGCTACGTCGTCTTGATTCTCCTGCAGCTCCTCTTGGGCCGCGAGAAGAAGTCCGCCGCGGCGTAAACTAAAAAGGGCCAGCTTGGCCCTTTTTGTTTGCCCTCATTCGGCGTCTGGCGCCTGAATCAGCCCCTTGAACAGCCCGTAAACGAACTTGTTGGGATCAAACGGCTGCAGGTCGTCCATCCCCTCGCCCAAGCCCACCAGCTTGACCGGCACGTGCAAGGCGTTGCGAATCGCCAGCACAATGCCGCCCTTGCCGGAGCCGTCCAGCTTGGTCAAGACGATGCCGGACACCTTGGTGGTCTGGTTGAACTCCTTGGCCTGACTCAGCGCGTTTTGGCCCGTGGTGCTGTCCAACACCAGCAGGACCTCCTGCGGTGCGTCGGGCAGCTCCCGCACGATCACGCGGCGAATCTTGTCCAGCTCGTTCATCAAGTTGACCTTGTTTTGCAGGCGGCCGGCGGTGTCGACCAGCAGCACGTCGACGTCCTCGGCCTTGGCGCGACGCACCGCGTCGTACACCACCGCGGCGGGGTCGCCGCCGGGCTCGGAGGTCACCACCGGCACGTTGTCGCGGCGGCCCCACGCCTCAAGCTGGGCGATGGCGCCGGCGCGGAAGGTGTCACCGGCCGCCAGCAGTACGGACTTGCCGCTTTGCTCCAGCTGATGCGCCAACTTGCCGATGGTCGTGGTTTTGCCGGCGCCGTTGACGCCGACGAACAAGAAGACGGTCGGGCCAGTCGCCGCGTAGTGCAGCGCGTTGTCCTCGGCTTCTCCGGCCTCGCCGTACAGGTCGACCAGCTTTTGGACCACCACCTGCGAGACCTCCTCCGGCCGCTTGGCGTTTTGCAGCTTGACCGAGTCGCGCAGCTCGTCTGTCAGCTGCACCGCGATTTCGTAGCCGACATCGGCGCCGATCAGCATTTCCTCCAGGTCGTCGAAAAAGTCCTCGTCGACGGTGCGAAAACCGGCGAAAAAGGCGTTGAGCTTGGCCGAAAACGTGTCGCGGCTCTTTTCAAGCCCGGTGTCGTACTTCTCGACGGCCTTGGTTTCCGGCTCGCCGCCGCCAAAGGCCTTCTTGATTCGATCGAATAATCCCATTGCTTCCTCCTTAGTGCGAACTGTCGGTGGCCAGCTGATCCAAGGACACGGCCACCATACTGGACACCCCGGACTCTTGCATCGTCACCCCGTACAGCATGTTGGCGGCCAGCATCGTGCCGCGACGGTGCGTGATGACGATGAACTGCGTATCCGAGCTGTAGTGCTTCAAGAACTCGCCGAAGCGGTTGACGTTGACCTCGTCGAGGCTCGCCTCCACCTCGTCGAGAATGGAGAACGGCACCGGCCGCACCTGCAAAATGGCAAAGAGCAGGACGATCGCGGTCAAGGCCCGCTCACCGCCGGACAGAAGCGACAGGCGCTGCAGCTTTTTGCCAGGCGGCTGGGCCGAAATCTCGATGCCGGTGTTCAACAGGTCATCCGGCTCGGTCAGGGCCAGATGCGCGGTGCCGCCGCCGAACATCCGCGGGAAAATCTCGGTGAAGGCGGCGTTGGTCTTGTTGAACATGTCCTCAAAGCGCGTGGCGACCTCCGCATCGAGCTCGCCCATCGTTTTGAGCAGCATGTCCTTGGCCTCCAGCAGGTCGGTTTGCTGCTTGGTGAGAAAATCATAGCGTTCCTTGACGTTGTCGTACTCGGCAATCGCGTTGGGGTTGATCGGCCCCAGTTCGTCCAGGCCGCGGCGCAGCAGCTTCAGCCGGCTCTTGAGCACCGGCAGGTCGGCGGCTTGCGCCGTCGTCTTGGCAAGCGCCGCCTCGAACGTCAGCTGGTAGGTGTCGGCCAGCGTGGCGAGGTGGTCGTTCAGGTGAATCTTCAGCCGGTTGAGGCTGATGCCTTGCTGTTCGGATTCGGCCATCGCCGCCTTTTGCTTGGTGTAGGCGGTGGTGATTGCCGCAGACACGCGGCTCAAGGCGTCGCGGTTGGCCGCCTTGTCCTTGACCAGCTGGTCGTGGGTGTGGTGCAGCTCGGCCAGCTTGCGCTCAAGCGCCGCAATCGTCGCGGCGTTGCCGGCGGCGTCTTGGCCGGTCGCGGCCGCCTTGGTGATGGCTTCGATGCGGGCGGCCAGCTGCTTGTGCTGCGCCGTCGCCTCGCGCCGCGCCTGGTTGGCCTGGGCCAGCGCGGCCTTGGTGGTCGCTTGCGCCTGCTTTAGCACCGCGAGCTTGGTCGCCAGCTGGCTTTGGGTCGCCTGCGTCTGGCTGGCCGCGGCGGTGGCCGCACCCAGTTGCGCCTTCAGGTCGGCCACGGCCTGGTTGGCCTGCTCAAGCGCCGCAGCGACCTTTTTCGCCTGCTGTTGAAGCGCCGCAATCGCCGCCTCAAAGTCCGTGCCGGCCGCCGCCTGCAAGCCGGCCGCTGCGGCCTGGCGCTTGAGCTGCGCCAAGGCGCTTTCTTGCAACTGCTTTTGGGCGGCCTGCTCGGCCAGGTGCGTCTGGGCCGCTTCGGCCGCCGCGCGGGCAGGCGCCAGGGCGGCTTCCGCCGCGGTCAGCGCCGCCTTCTTCGTGGCCACGAGCTCGCGCTGCTTGGCAAGCGCCGCGGTCATGTCCCGCAGCCTGGCGTGCAGCTCGGTCACCTCTTGGGTACGGGCTAGCGGCGAGGCGCCGGTTTTTTTGGTCTGGCCACCGGTCAGGGCCCCGCCCGGCGCCAGAATGTCGCCGTCTAGGCTGACGATGCGGTAGCGGTGACCGGTCAGGTTCGCCAGGCGAATGCCGTCGTCCAAAGTCTGTGCGACAATCAGGCTGCCCAGCAGGTTGGCCATGGCCGGGCGCACTTCCTCGCGAAACCGCACCAAGTCGACCCCGATGCCGACAAAGCCCGGCTGGTCGCGCAGCTGCGCCAGCACGTTGGCCGGCAGCAACCGCGGTCGCACCACGGCGGTCGGCAGAAAGGTCGCCCGCCCGCTCTTGGTTCGCTTCAGGTAGGTGATGCCCTGCTTGGCCGCCTGCTCGGTGGTGGTCACCACCGCCTGCAGGCTACCGCCCAGCGCAACGTCTAATGCCTGCTGGTACTGGCTCGGCACGGCCAGCAGCTCGGCCACCGCCCCGATCACGCCGGGCAGGTCGGCCTTTTGCTTCAGCACCGCACGCACCCCGGCGTAAAACCCGGCGTAATCGTCGCGCAGCTCCTGAAGCGTCTCGTAACGCGCGTTGGCGCGTTGGTAGATGCTCGTGGCCGAAGTCAGCCGCTCGCTTGCATCGGCATAGGCGGCCTGGGCCGTCGCTTGCGCCTGTTCGGCCTGGGTCGCTTGGGCCTTGGCCGCCTGGACCGCGGCCTGGGCGGCGGCGTGCTTAGCCCTCAGGTCGTCAACCACGGCTTGCTGCGCTTGAACCTGCGCGGCCAGCGCCTGACGCCGTTGCGTCTCCGCGAGGCTTTGTGAGGCCGCCAGCTGCGCGTCTTTTTCGGCGCCGCTCAGCTGGTTTTTGACCGTCGCCTGCTGCTGCAGCAACTCGATGTAGCGGGCTTGGGCCGCCTCAAGCTCGGCGTTCAGGGCCTCCGGCGAGGCGGCCGATTCCGCCTGGGCCGCCGCTTGCGCCTGCAGCCGCTGGTGTTCTGCGGCCTGGGTCTGCTGCGTGGCCGTCAGCTCGCTTTCTTGCGCTTGCGCCGCGGTTGCCCGCGCTTGGGCCGCCGCCAGCTGCTGCTTGAGCTCCGCCAAGGTCGCCTGGGCGTTACTTGCGCGTTCGGCGGACAACTTGACCTCGCCGTTCAGGTTCTCCAGCCGCATCGACTGGCTGAGCAGCTGATCGTTGACCGCCGTCACCTGCGCCTCAAAATCGGTGTCGCCTTGGGTCAGCGTCTCGGACTTGGCCTCCAAGTGCGTGAGCTGATCCGCCAAGGCGTTCAGCGTCTGCTTGGTGACCAGGCTTTGGGCCTGAACTTGGGTCTGCTCGGCCGCCATCTGCTGGATTTCAAGCGCCAGGATGCTCTTGTGAACCGCCTGGTAGTCGGCGTTTTGCCGCTCGAAGTCCCGCGCCAGCGAGGCCTGCTCGGCCAAGGGCGTCACCTGGCGGGAAAGCTCGGTCACGATGTCGTTGGCGCGGTCCAGGTTGTCGTCGGTTTCCTGTAGCTTTTGCTCGGCCTTTTCCTTTTGCTGCTTGTACTTCAAGACCCCGGCGGCCTCTTCGATAATCCCCCGGCGGTCCTTGGGCTTGGAGTTGAAAATCGCCTCAACGCGCCCCTGGGAGATGAAGGAGAAGGACTCCTTGCCCAGCCCCGAGTCCATGAACAGATCGACGATGTCCTTGAGCCGGACGTTGCGGTTATTGATCAAAAAGTCGGACTCGCCGTCACGATAAAGCCGGCGACACACGGTGACCGTCGCCGGCTGATCCTTCAAGTACCCATCCGCGTTGTCGAAGGTCATGATCACCTCCGCGCGGTTCAAGGCGGCGCGTTGCGCGGTGCCGGCGAAAATCACGTCGCCCATCTTCTCGCCGCGCAGGCTCTTGGCGCTTTGCTCGCCCAAAGCCCAGCGAATCGCCTCGGTGATGTTGCTTTTGCCGCTGCCGTTGGGCCCGACAATGCCGGTCAACCCCGGCACGAATGCGATCTCGGTTTTGTCCGCGAAGGACTTGAAGCCGCTGATCGTCAGATGTGTTAATTGCATGCGCTCACTCACTCGGCTGCTGCAGCTTGGTCAACGCGTCGTTGGCCGCCGCCTGCTCCGCAGCCTTCTTGTTCTTGCCGGTGCCCGACCCCAAGACCTTGCCGTCGACGGTGACATCAACCAGAAACTGGCGGTCATGCGCCGGCCCGGCCTCACTTTGCAGCTGGTAGGCGATCACGACCTCGCCGTTTTGCTGGACGAACTCCTGCAGCGCGGTTTTGTGATCCATGTTCGCGGCGAACTGGCCGGCGGCGATTTTGGGGAAGATCACCTGCTCGGCAAACAGCACGTTGGCCTTTCTGCCTTGATCGAGGTATAGCGCCCCGTTGAACGCCTCAAACAGGTCCTCCAGCAGCGTCTTGCGCTGCCGGGCACCGGCATTTTCCTCGCCTTTGCCCAATTTGATGTACTGATCGAAGTGGGCCTCCTTGGCGAACGCCGAGAAGCTCTTCGTCTGCACAATGGCGGCCCGCATGCGGGTCAGCTTGCCTTCTGGCAGGTCAGGAAAGTGACGGTACAGGTAGTCCGACACGGTGATTTCAAGCACCGCATCGCCCAAAAACTCGAGGCGCTCATTGTCCTTGAGCCCCAATTCCTTGTGCTCGTTGACGTACGAGGAGTGGGTGAAGGCCTCGTCGAGCAGCGCCAGGTCGTGAAACTCGATGCCGTAACGCTGCCTCAGCTCACTCACAAACTCCGATGCAACCATAATGTAGCCCCCTCTATGCACAGTTTGTGCATTATTCCTATCCATTATACAAGTCAACCGCCGCGATTGCCACAGGCAACGGGCCTGCAGCCAAAAAGGACCCCACCGCGGTGAGGTCAAAAAATTAACGCTGGCGCCTGGTGACGCCGAGATTTTGCCACTGAAAACCGGCCTGGCCATAAGCGATCGATAGGCCCTTCACCCGCGTGTTGACCGGCACCACCGCGGTGCGGTACTGCGTCGGCACCACGTAGGCGGCCTTGAGCATGTAGGCCTGCCAGGCGGCAAAGGCCTTGACGCGCTCGGCGTGATTCAAGGCGGCAGGCGCGTCGATGGCCGCCAAAAGCCGGGTGTTTGCGGCGGTGACAAAGCGCGTCAGGTTGTATCGCGCCTTGACCCCGTAGAGATCGGCCGGTGACGGCTCGGACGACACGCCCCAGGTGGCCTCAAAGACGTCGATGTCCTTGGAATCCGAGTGCAGCTTGTCGTAGAAGTTGTTGGCCTCGAGCAGCCGCCCGGCCGTCAGCCGCACCCGCAGCCCGACGCGGCGCCACTGGCGGATTCGTGCCCGGGCCACGGCCTCCGAGGCGGCGTCTTTGGCGATGGCCGCGTAATGCAGGGTCAGCGCCTGGCCGTTGGGGCGGCAGCGGTAGCCGTCTTTGCCGCGCTTGTAGCCGGCGGCGTCCAGCAGCCGGTTGGCCTTCTTGACGTCTTGGTGGAAGCCGGCCAGGTCGGCGTGAAACGGGCCGAAAATCGGCGGAATCAGCGTCGTCGCCGTCGTTGCCAGGCCGCCGTAGTACAAGGCGTTGAGCCCTTGATTGTCCATGGCGTAGGCCAGCGCACGGCGCAGCGCGGCGTCACTCATCGTGGCCACCGGGTCCATCACGTTGCGGCCACGCGCGGCGTCCCAGTGGCCGACCTTAAAGCCGATGTAGCTGTAGGCCAGGTCCTCGCGGCCGAGGTTGACGTAATGCGGCAGCTTGCGGTAGTCGGCAAAGCCGGTGGTCGGCATCTCAAGCGCCAGGTCGTAGCGCTTGGCCCGAAGCGCCGCGGTGATGGCGGCGGAGGCCACCACCTCCAGCCGCAAGCGCGAAAGCCCCGGCTTGCCGCGGTAGTAATAAGGATTGGGCGCGTAGGTCACGGCCTGACCGACCGTCACCCGGCGCATCGCAAACGGCCCGAAAAACAGCGGGTGCAGCCGAATCTTGGGGCTCGTCGCCAGCCTCGCGAAGGGGACGTCCTTGAGGTAGTGGTAAGGCGCCGCCGACTCCCACAGGTAGCCGTTGCCCGACTGGGTGAAGCTTGGCAACATCCGCTTGAAGTGAATCACCACCCGCCGGCCCGAGGCGCCGTCGGGCATCGTCAGGCCGCTGATCGATGCGGCGCGGCCGGCGTGGTAGGCCGCCATGCCGTTGATGTTTTCAAGCGCCGTCGTGTACCGCGCCGTGGTCACCGCCGGGTTGGCCAGCATCTCGTAGGCGAACACGTAGTCGCGGGCCGTCACCGGCTGGCCATCCGCCCAGCGAACCGCCGGCTTGATGGTCACCGTCGCGGTTTTGGCCGCGTTGTCCAAGGCGAGGGTGGCGGCACCGCCAGCGGTGATTTTGAAGGCCGAATCGGTCGCAAACAGCGGCTCGGCCGCCGGGCTCATGAAGTCCTCATCGGTGGCCGAGTCGTAGAGCTCCTCGCTGAACACCCCCTGAATCGGGGCGTCGGCCACCACCGCCACCGCCAGCTTGCCGCCAGCCAGTGCCGGCCGGGGGTTCTTGAAGACCGCTTGCAGTTTCACCGGCGCCGGTGACGCTTGCTTTGTGGCCTGCTGCCGATGCCCGCAGCCACCCAACAACAGTCCCACGCACATCAGCAATGCCACCCCATACCCCATACGCCTTGCCATCGCGACCCCCTTCTGCCGGTTGCCCGGCCAACCGAATGTTGTAGTCACCATTTTACAAAGGCGACCACGCGATTGCAAGCCGGCCCCGGCTGGCGACCGGCCGGTGACCGCAAAAAAACCGGCGCACCCCTGCGCCGGCCGCGCCGAAGCCACCACGAGGCGTAACCCGCGGTGGCCTTGGCCTGCTTGTTGATGCCTTGCGTTCTTGTGCCGTCGTCCCCCGATCATCGCATCGCTACGCGGTATCTTGGGACAAGCCCCCTGTCAGTTCGGCACCGCAGCTACCTCGCAAGCGAGTAGGCGCCAGACTGTGCGGCAGGAAGATGGTGGTCCACACCCTGGTGGTCGGTCCCAATCGGAGGGGACCGTTGCACGAAAACGTCGACGTTGTTGCCTGGTTCGGCATGGCATGAGTGGGGTACTGGGAATGCTTATGTCCCGGACCGTTCCCCATAGACAGTAGAGTTGCAAGCGCCGCGGCCGCGGAGTTTTCCCTGCCCGTTGACAATCATCTGAAGCTAGTGTAAGCCCTGCCATTTCAGCCGTCAAATTTTAAGCTCGCCGCCGGACGCAAAAACTGCCTCGAGCGAGTCGAGGCAGCTGAGTGTAACCCTTATTTTTTCTGGTGGCTTAAGACGTACTGGACGGCATCGCCGACGGTTTCGATGTGTTCGGCATCCTCATCAGGGATCTCAGCGCCGAAAGTATCTTCAAGCTCAAGGACAAACTCAACGGTGTCGATGGAATCGGCATCCAGGTCCTTCTTGAAGTTCAAGTCGTTGGTGATCTTATCTGCTGGGGTCTGGAAATGATCCTCGATCAGGCCAGCGATCTTATCAAATACTTCTTGCTCAGTCATGACACGGCTCCTCCTTGTTTTTAACACGCACTCAAGCATACCCGATTTCGGGTGGGTTGTCTATGCCGTTTCCGATTGCTCAGGCCTGGTCCTGGCGGTGGCTTTCAAAGTACGCCACGCTCTTTTGGATGGTCTGATTCTCGACCATGGCGGCGACTTGCTTGACGGTGTAGTAAACCGTGGCCGCATCCGCGTTGCCGTGGGCCTTGACCACCGGCGCCTTCAGCCCGAGCAAGGCTGCGCCGCCGTAGCTTGAGACGTCGAAGGTCTTGGCGATGCTTTTGATGCCACCCTTGAGCAGCAGGCCGCCGAGCTTGCCGCTGACACCACCGTCCATGATTGCGTGTTTGACCAAGCGCAGAATGGTTTTGGCGGTGCCTTCGATGGCCTTGAGGGTCGCGTTGCCGGTGAAGCCGTCGGTGACCACCACGTCGGCGGCCCCTTGCAAAAGCGCGTCGGCCTCGACGTTGCCGATGAAGTTCAGCCCCGGGGTCTGCTCAAGCAACTTGTAGGTCTCCTGGTGCAAGTCGTCGCCCTTGTTGGCCTCGCTGCCGTTGTTCAACAGCGCCACCCGCGGGTTGGCCAGGCCGCGGAGGTCTCGGGCGTAGTAGTTGCCCATCACCGCGTACTGCACCAACTGGGCCGCGCGGTTCTCGGCGTTGGCCCCGACATCAAGCATCACAAAGCCCTTGCCGTCGACCGTCGGCAGCGTTGGCATCAGGCCGGGCCGGTCGATGCCGGGAATCCGGCCGACGATGAACAGCCCGGCGGCCAAAAGCGCCCCGGTGGAACCCAAAGAAATCACCGCGTCGGCCTCGCCGCTGCGCACCGCCTGGGCGGCCAGCACCATCGATGCCTGCTTCTTGCGGCGAATCGCCCGCACCGGCTCGTCCGTGCTTTCGACCTTTTCGGTGGTGTGGACGATGGTCAGCCGACTGTCGTCTTGAATCAGCGGCCGAATCTTGGTCTCATCCCCGTACAGGGTGAAGGAGACGCCGGGCAGCTCGTTTCGCGCCTGCTCAACCCCTTGAATCACAACTTCTGGGGCGTGGTCGCCGCCCATTGCATCTACGGCAATTTTCACTCAGATCACTCCTTTGTTTCCGATAGGCTAACTTTGCGCCAAAGCCGGCGATTTTGCAAGCCAGACCCCGCCTAATCTAGGCTGCCGGTAGCCTGCTGAAGCCGCGCCAGGTGGGCGCGAAGCGGCGCAAGCTCCGCCGCATCAAGCGTCGGGTCGGCCGCAAACAGCGCGGCGGCCACCTGCTGGGCGGCCTCGAGCGTGGCAAAATCGGCGACGGGATCGGCCACCGCAAACTCCGGCAACCCGCTTTGCTTGTCGCCGAACAGGTCGCCGGAGCCCCGCAGCGCGAGGTCTTTTTCCGCCAGCTCAAAGCCGTTGGTGGTCGTCGTCATGATCTGCATGCGCTCGACGCCGGCGTCGTTTTTGGGGTCGGCGATCAAGACGCAGTAAGCTGCGGCGGCCCCGCGACCGACCCGGCCGCGCAGCTGGTGGAGCTGGGCGAGCCCGAAGCGATCGGCGTCAAAAATCGCCATCACCGTCGCGTTGGGCACATCGACGCCGACCTCGACCACGGTGGTCGACACCAGGACCTGCACCTCATTGGCGGCGAAGGCCCGCATGATCGCGTCCTTCTCGTCCGGCTTCATCTGCCCGTGCAACAGCGCGACGTTAGCCTTGCCCGCAAAGGCCTGGCCGAGCTTTTCGTAAAGCTGCTCCGCGTTTTGCAAGTCGACCTTCTCGGATTCCGCGATTAACGGCGTGATAGCGAAGACCTGGTGGCCAGCGGCGAGCTCCTGGCGCATTCGGTCTAGCGCGTGCCCCACCTGGTTCTTGCGCAACCAGCTGGTGGTAATCGGCTTGCGGCCGGCCGGCAGCTCGTCGATGCTTGACACATCCATCTCGCCGTATGCGGTGATCGCCAGCGTCCGGGGGATCGGCGTCGCGGTCATCGCCAGCAGGTCGGGCCGCAAGCCCTTTTCCTGCAGCACCCGTCGCTGGTTGACGCCGAAGCGGTGCTGCTCGTCGATCACCACCAAGCCGAGGTTGGCGTAATCCACGCCTTTTTGGATCAGCGCGTGGGTGCCGATCACGATGTCAACGGCGCCGCTTTGCAGCCCGGCCAGAATCGGCCGCCGGGCGGCCGCGCTGGTCGAGCCGGTCAACAGCGCGACGTTGACGTTCAGCGGGGCGAAGAGCTTGGTCAGCTTCGCGAAGTGCTGCTCGGCCAGCACTTCGGTCGGCACCATCAAGGCGGCCTGGTAGCGGGCGGTCACGGTTGCGTACATCACGATGGCGGCCACGATGGTCTTACCCGAGCCGACGTCGCCTTGCAACAGACGGTTCATGTGCCGCGGGGCCCGGAGGTCGCCGCAGATTTCGTTGACCACGCGCTTTTGCGCCGCGGTCAGGGTGAACGGCAACGTCTGAATCAGCCCCCGCACGGCCTGGTTGTCGTAGGGAATCGCCAGCCCGTTGGCCGCGGCGTGGTCGTCTTGGCGCAGCGCCTGAATCTGGCACTGAAACAAGAAGAACTCGCGAAAAATCGCGCTGCGTCGCGCCGCCTTGGCCTCTTGGGCCGAGTCCGGGAAGTGCATGCCGTGGACAATCGCCGCGTCGTCGAGCAGGCGAAACTTGGTGCGAATGGCCGCCGGCACCACGTTCCCCATCGCCTTCGCCTCTCGGGTGTAGGCGGCCTTGACCAGCTCCAACACCGTGCTTTGCCGCACGTGCTTGTTCACCGGGTAGATGCCGGCCAGCTCGGGCGTCTCCGCGGTTTGGGTGGCCAGCACCTTCATGCCGGTCATCGTGTGGCGCTTGGCGTCCCACTTGCCGTAAATCGCGGCCTCTTCGCCCTGCTCGAACTTGTCCTTGAGCCAAGGCTGGTTGAAGAACGTGACCAAAACCACCGCGCGGTCGACCTGCAGTCGCAGGTTCAGCCGGTTCTTGCGCGGCCCGAAGCGGCTGACCACCGGCGGCGCCACGACGACGCCCTTGATGGTCAGCTTCTCTTGATCCGCCGCCTCTGCCAGGTCCTTGACCTGCAGGTCGTCGTAGCGGAACGGAAAATAAAACAGCAGCTCCCCGAGCGTGTGCAAGCCAAGCGTCGCCAGCTGCTCGGCTTTTTTCGGCCCGACGCCGGGCAACACCGTTAACGGATCCATCAATGCCAAGCGCTCGTCCTCCTCGCCAGTCAAAAACAATAGGGCCAGCCACCAGTGTGACCTGCCCTATGCCATTACTCTACGGAAACCAGGTACGGGTAAACCGGCTGGTCGCCCTGGTGAATCTCGACTTCAACATCCGGGTTGGCCGTCGTCACCGCGTCAGTCACGGCCTCTGCCTCCTGCTTGCTGCCATCGGCCCCGACAATCAGCGTGATGATTTCGGAATCCTCATCCAGCATTGCCAAGATCATGTCGGTGGTCGCCTGCTGGCGGTCGCCTTCCGAAATCTTGATCTTGTTGTCGATGATGCCCATCCAGTCGTCCTTGTGAATGGTCAGCCCGTCGATGGTCGTGTCGCGAATCGCCTGGGTGACGGAACCCGACACCACGTTGCCCAGCTCGGCGGCCATCGCCGCCTCGTTGGTCTCAAGCGTTGCCTCCGGGTTGAAGCCCAGCATCGCGGTCATCCCCTGGTTGATGGTGCGGCTTTTGACGATCGCCACGTTGACCGTGGCCGCCTTGGCCGCCTCGGCCGCCGCCATGAAAATGTTGCTGTTGTTCGGCAGCACAATCACGTTTTCGGCGTGGGCGGCGGTGATGGCGTCCAAGATGTCGTTCGTGCTTGGGTTCATGGTCTGACCACCGTTGAGCACGTAGGTGACGCCGAGGCTCTTGAACAGCTCGGCCAACCCGGACCCGGCGGCGATGGTGACCACCCCGGCGGCGGCCAGCGGCTGCGCTTCTTGCGGCGCCTCTTTTTCACGCTCGATGATCGACTCGTGCTGCAGGCGCATGTTGTCGACCTTGATTTTCTCAAGCGTCCCGAACTGCTGGCCGTACTTGAAGACGGTGCCGGGGTGTTCGGTGTGAACGTGAACCTTGACCACCTCGTCGTCGGCCACCACCAAGGTGGAGTCGCCGAGCTGGTTGAGGTACTGGCGGAAGGTCTCGTAATCAAAGGCCTTAGGCGCATCGCCCTGCCCGAGGTTGACCATCATCTCCGTGCAGTAGCCGTACACGATGTCTTCCGGGTTCAGCTGGGCCTGGGCGCCTTGGTGGTGGGTGGCCGAAACCATCTCGCCCATCTCGACTTCATCCGGCACGTAGGCGTCGTCTTCGACCTCACCGGACAGCCCTTCCTTGAAGCCCTCGTAGATGAAGACCAGGCCCTGGCCGCCGGAGTCGACGACGCCGACTTCCTTGAGCACCGGCAGTAGGTCCGGCGTCTTGGCCAATGCGCGTTTGGCGGCCTTGACCACCGCGTTCATCACCACCACGGCGTCTTCGGTGCCGGCCGCGGCCTTGAGCCCGGCCTTGGCGCCTTCCCGCGCCACCGTCAAAATGGTGCCTTCAACCGGCTTCATCACCGCCTTGTAGGCCGTTTCCACCCCACCGGCGAACGCATCGGCAAGGTCCTGGGCGGAAAGCGTGTCCTTGGCGGCGACGCTTTTGGCGAAACCGCGGAACAGCTGGGACGAAATGACGCCGGAGTTGCCCCGGGCGCCCATCAGCAGGCCCTTGCCCAGGTGCTTGGCCAGCTCACCGACCTGATCGCTGTCGCTTTCAAGGACCGCCTTGGCCCCGGTTTGGAAGGTCAGGTTCATGTTGGTCCCGGTGTCGCCATCCGGCACCGGAAAGACGTTCAGTGAGTTGACGAATTCGGCATTCTTCTTGATGCGGTGTGCGGCGATCCGGATCATGTCCGAGAACTTCGCCGCCGTGATTTCAGTAACTTCCACTCGGTAATTCCTCCGTATTGGTGCCGGTGTGCGGCACACACCGGCCACGATCTGTTAGTCTTCGCCTAAGACACGCACACCTTGCACGATCACCGTGACGGTGTTGGCCGTGACCCCCAGCATGGTTTCGAGGTTGTACTTGACCTTGTCTTGAACGTTGCGGCACACCTCCGAAATCTTGGTGCCGTAGCCAACGACGATGTTGACCTCGACGGTGACGCCGTTGTCGGCTTGCCGCACCACCACGCCGCGCGAGTAATTCTCACGGTTCAGGATTTCGTTGAGATTGTCGCGGATCTGGTTTTTGCTGGCCATTCCGACGATCCCGTAAATATCGGTCGCGGCGCCGCCAACAACTGTCGCGATGACATTGTTCGAGATGTCGATGGTCCCGTACTTGGTTTTGATTTTGACCGCCATGCGCTGACCTCCTAGTGTTAGGGAATGATTGAGGCGCAAGTCGCCTCGCAACTGGGCCAAGCCTAGTTGGGCTTGGCATTTCTAGACTAGTTTAGCATAGCAAATGCCGTTTTAAAAGTCGGCCGACGCGCTGTCAAGTAAAATAACTTGGCAAAACTTCTTGCAATCGGCGGTGCCCTATGATAAGTTAGTTGAGTGAAAAATCCGTGACTGGATAAGCAAGGAGGTCCGAGAATTGGCAAAAGACGTAATCACAGGTCGCCACACTGTATTTGGCAACAAGCGTTCGCACGCTTTGAACTCCAGCCGCCGCTCCTGGAAGGCTAACCTGCAAAAGGTTCGCATCCTGATCGACGGTAAGCCAAAGCGCGTTTGGGTATCTGCCCGCGCATTGAAATCAGGTAAAGTGACTCGGGTCTAACCTCCCGAGCCCAGGGGCGCCGCTTGCGGTGCCCTTTTTTTGACCAAAAACGCCCCTGGCTCGCACATCTGTGCAAGCCAGGGGCGTTTTTCGTCTTCAGCCGCGGCGGCCGAACAGCTGGCGGGTCGCCCGGCGCAACAGTGCCTTGACCCGCACCGGCTGGACCAGATCCGCCGGCACCGCCAGCGGCAGGGTCGGCTCCTCCGGGGAACGCAGGGACAGGGCCGCGCGGTCCTCAGCCGGCTCGGCGGGGTGATCGGGCCCGGCCTCAGGGCGCTTCGGCGACTCGGCCGCGGCCCCGCCGGCCGGTGACGGCGGCGCATCAACCGGCGCCACGGCAGGCCGCCCCGCCGTCTTTGGTACAGCGGAACCGGCGTCTGGGGCAGCCGACGCCGGCTGCGGCTTGGCCGCACCGAGGAGCCGTGGCGCTTTGGCCGGCTCGGCGGTCGCGACAGGCGGCACCGCCGTGGCCTTTGGCATCAGCGCCTGGGCCAGCGCCTCGAGTTCGGCCTGCGGCGTCGGCCGCCAGGGATCGGCCGGCACGTAGATGGCGCGAACCCGGCCCCCGTCAACGGCCGGGACCCGCAGCGGCTGGGGCAGCCGCTCGAAGGCGGCGTATTCCGGGTACGTGGTGATCGCATGCCCCTGCAGCCCGTAGCAGCGCAAAGCCGGTGCAATCGGATTACCGGCGCGGTCCGTCGGCTCAAGCAGGTACTCGATCACCGCCGGCAGGTACGTGACCGTGACGAAGCGGTGGGCCGGTCGGGTGAAGCCGCTGGCCGGCGACGCCGCCGGCACGGAGCGGTCGGGCACAAAACCAAACCGCGCCGGCGTCGGCACGGCGGCAAAGGCCCCTTGGGGCAGGTAGGCCACGCGCCCGGCCCCGCCGATTTCGGTGTACACCGCCACGTTGACGCGCTGCACCAAGGGCGGTGGCGTCTGGGCCCCGGCCCCGACGTAGGTGATGGTCCGCGTCAAGACGATGAACCGCGGCGTGACCGGCGGTAACACCGTCATGCGGCCGGGCAGCAGATTGATGTCTTGGGCCGCGACGCTCGGGTTGGCCTGCTGCAGCCGCAACCAGCCCCGTGGTGACAGCGTCACCCAGTGGTCGCCGATGGTATCGGTTGTGAGCCCCTCAAAATCCGCGGCGGCAAGGTCTGGGGCGACCAGCCCCGCGAACACGACCGGGTAAGGTTCCTGGGGCGTGGCCCCGGCTTGAATCGCCGAATCGGCGATGCGGATTAGTTTGCGCATAGCGTTCCCTCCTGCGGCTCAGTTGTCGACGGTTTGGCCCCGCCGATCGTGGCTGTCCACCACCGCGACCACGCCTTGGGTGAAGCTGACGGTGACCGGGGTCGAGTCGACGAACTCGTTGGAGGCCCAGGAGAACGGCGTGGCGCTTGACCAATTCAAAAGTGGGTACTTGGCGCCTTCAATCGTCAGCCCGGCCACCGCCGTCAGCGGCACGATGCCCAAGTAGCGGTAGCCGGCCGGCAGCAGCTGATGGGTGCCTGCCCGGTAGAAGCGAACCCGGTTTTGGGCGTCCAGTACCTCAAGCTGCTCGGTGAAGGCCGCAAAGCGCGGCTGCGTCGGCAAAAACAGGTTGCTCAGCAGGTGATCCAGCCGACCGCCGGTGGCGGCTAACAGCCGCACCCGCTCGGCGCCGGCGGCAAAGGCCAGCCGCACCGCCATTTCCGTGTCCGTTTCGTCCTTTTCCGGCGGAGCCGTGTAGCGCGTCGCCACCTGGGCGGCGACCCGGTCTCGTTCGGCCGGCGTCAGCGAATCAAAATCCCCGACGGCAAACGTCGGCACGACCCCCGCCTCAAGCAGGTGCAAGGTGCCGCGGTCGACCCCGACCCAGTCGCCGTCAAGCTGTTGCCAGTCGGCTGGCAGCAGCTCACGCGGTCCCCCGACCATCAGATTCAGCGTGGTCATCGCGCCACCTGCCGCAGCTTCGCGATCTGCGTCGCCGGGCGGCCGGCCGCGTAGATGAACGACCCGGCCACCAGAATGTCGGCGCCGGCGGCCAAGACGGCCGGCGCCGTGACCGCCGAGATGCCGCCGTCGACCTCGATGTCAAAGCGTAGGCCAAGCCTTTGGCGCAGCGCGGCCAACGCCTTCACCTTTGCGGTCATCGCGGGAATGAACTTTTGACCGCCAAAGCCCGGGTTGACGGTCATCACCAGCACCTGCCCCACCAGCGGCAGCACCTCTTCAATCGTGGCTAGGCCGGTGCCTGGATTGACCACGACGCCTGGCTTGCAGCCGGCCTGTTGCACCGCCTGCAAGGCGCCGTACAGGTGTGGCGTCGCCTCGGCATGCACCAACAGCGTGTCGGCGCCAGCCTTGGCGAACTGCGGAATCCAGCGCTGCGGATCGTCGACCATCAGATGCACATCCAGCGGTAGATTAGTGATTGGCCGAATCGCCGCCACCATCCCCGGGCCAAAGGTCAGGTTCGAGACAAAATGGCCATCCATCACGTCGACGTGCAGCAGGTCGGCCCCGGCCGCCGCCACCGCGTCGATGTCTTGGGCCAAATGGGCAAAGTCCGCGCTCAAAATCGAAGTTGCTATTTTCATCAGATGATCCTCCTTACGCGCCGTCGCCGGCGCCTTCCCCATAAGAATAGCGCAGTCTTCTCGACTGCGCCACTGGCTTATTTTTTGATGTAAGTCGGCCGCTGCCCGGCCAGCTCCTGGTGAAACTGCACGTAGTTATCGTAGCGGCTTTGCATGATGGTGCCGGCCGCCACCGCCGCCTTGACCGCACACTTGGGTTCGGCCAGGTGCTGGCATGAGCGAAACTTGCAGTCGCCGGCCACCGCCACGAACTCGGGGAAGCGGTCACGCAGGTTATCCAGTGTGACGTCCAGCAGGTTCAGCGAGCTGAACCCCGGCGTGTCGGCCACTAACCCGCCGTCCGTCGCGAACAGCTCGGTCGTGCGGGTGGTGTGGCGGCCGCGGTTCAACGCCTTGGAAATCTCCCCGGTGGCCAGCTCGAGCCCCGGCACCAGGTGGTTCAGCAGCGTCGACTTGCCGGCCCCGGTTTGCCCGGTGAAAATGGTCAGCCGGCCGGCGAAGGTCCGGCGAACCGCCGCCAGCGTTGCCGACCCAAACGGCGGCTCGCTGTGAAAGCTCGCGTAGCCGATCGCCGCGTAGCCGGCCAGCGCCTGGGTGATTCCGGCAAGCCGACTCGCGCTCACCAGGTCCGTTTTGGTCAGGTAGATGCCGGCGTGAATCTGCTGGCCCTCCAGGTAGACCAGGAAGCGGTCCAGCAGGTTGAGCGAAAAGTCCGGCTCGGCCGCCGCAACCACCAAAAGCGCCTGGTCGATGTTGGCCACCGGCGGCCGCTCCAACAGGTTGGTTCGCGGCAGCACTTCCTCAAGCGCCGCCAGCGTCGCGCCGTCACCCGGCGTGAACCGGGCGAAGTCGCCGACCACCGGGCTGACCTTGCGCTGCCGCAAGTTGCCTCGGGCCCGGGTGCGAAAAATCTGCCCATCCACGGCGATGTCGAAGTAGCCGCTGATCTGGCGGATGATCCGCCCCGTTTTCTGCTCATCACTCACTAATACTGTCCTCCGATTGCACGACCGTCCCGTCGTTGACGATTTTGTAGGCGCCGGCCGTCACCTTGTCGTTGAGCACGAAGGTCAGCGTCACCGACTGATCGGCGGTGATGGTCAGCGTCTTGTAGACGTTACCGATGCTGTGATCCTTGTCGCCCAGGTAAATTTCAACGGTGTTGGCCACGTTGCTGCTGCTCGAGTCGGCGCTTGAGCTGTCGCTGGAAGCGGTGTCGCTTGGCGCCTGGTAGCGAATGGTGACGGTCCGCTTGACCGTGGTTTCCTTGGTGGTCGGGTCTTCGCCCTTGGACAGCGTGACCGTGAAGCGGTCGCCGGCCTTCACCTGCGTGTCGGCCGGAATGCTTTGGGCCATCACTTGGTCCTCCGGGTACTTGTCCGAGTAGTCACTCTCGAAGTTGACGCTCAGGTTGTTTTCGGTCGCCCAGTCCAAAACCGTGGCGCGGTCCTTGCCGGTCAGGTCGATCATCGTGATCGTCTGGGTGCTGGAGCTCGAACTTGAGCTTGCCGCCTTGGCCGCCTTGGCCACGGTGAAGGTGATCGTCGTCTCCTTGGCCACCACCTTGGTGCCGGCGGTTGGGTCCTGGCTCAAAATCGTGCCGGGCACCGCCGACCGCGATGTCTTCTTCTTCTGCTTGACCGTGAAGCCGCGGTCCTCGAGGTCGGCCTTGACATCCGCGTAGCTTGCACCGGTGTAATCGGACAGCGTCACCTTCTTGGCCCCCTTGGACAGGGTGATGGCGACCTTGGCGCCGGCCTTCAGGCTGGTGTTGGCCTTGGGGTCGCTTTTAATCACGCGGTCTCGATCGACCTTGCTGGAGTAAGCGGTGGTCACCGCACCGAGCTCCAAGTTACGGCTTTCCAGTGCCGTTTCGGCTTGCGCCCGGGTCATGCCGGTGAGATCCGGCACCGCGTAGTCGCCTTGCTTGCCGGAAAAGGCGTAGGCCAACCCGGCCACAATCATCAAAAGCACCACGCCCAGCAGCACGAATGGCCAGTACTTGGCCCAAAAGCGCCGCTTCTTGGCCGGCTTGGCCGCCGGCGCCGGTTCGGGCTTGGCAACCGCCGCTGGCTTGGGCGTCGCTTGCGCTGCGGCCAGCGCCGGCGTCGGAATCACCTTGGTCTCTTCCAAGCTCCCATCGACCGGCACCGCATACTTGGCCTCCCGGGCCCGGGTCGGCGACAGCGCGGTTTTGAGGTCGAGGCTCATCGCATCCGCGCTGGTGTAACGGTTGCTCGGGTCCTTGGCGGTTGCCTTGAGCACCACGTTTTCAAGCGCCTGGGGAATCCGCGGGTCGAAGTCTCGCACCGACGGCATGTCCTCTTGGAAGTGTTTCAAGGCGATGGACACCGCCGAGTCGCCTTCGAAGGGTACGGTGCCGGTCAGCATCTCAAAGAGAATGATGCCAAGCGCGTAGATGTCGCTTTGGCGCGTCGGCATCGAGCCTCGCGCCTGCTCGGGCGACAGGTAATGCACCGACCCCAACAGCGAGTTGGTCTGGGTCATCGAGTTGTCCGACAGCGCCACGGCGATGCCAAAATCGGTGATTTTGGCGTTGCCATCCGCGTCGATCAGGATGTTTTGCGGCTTCAAGTCGCGGTGAATGATGTTGTGGTCATGCGCCATCTGCACCGCGCTGAGAATCTGGGTCATGATGTCGACCACCCGCTGGTACGGGATCGGGAAGTGTTCGACGATGTACTTCTTGAGGTCCGACCCCGGCACGTACTCCATCACCAGGTACTGCTGACCGTGGCTTTCCCCGACGTCGTAGATGGCCACGATGTTGGGGTGAACCAGCTCGGTGGTCGCCATCGCCTCGCGCTGGAAGCGGCGAATCGTGTCCGGATCGTTTTGCAGGTCCAGCCGCAGCACCTTGACGGCCACGTCGCGATCCAAAATCAGATCGTGGGCCAGGTAGACGTTGGCCATGCCGCCTTCCCCCAGCGTTTTGAGCAGCTGGTAGCGCTCGTTAAGAATGTAGCCTGGTTCGATCAAGCGTCAGCCCCCCTGTCTTGGTGAATAATCAAAGCCGTGATGTTGTCGGGTCCACCGGCCGCATTGGCTTGGTCGATCAAGGACTGGGCCTTGTCGCCAAGCGGCAGGTCGGCGGCAAGTACCGCCGCAATCGCCGCGTCCGGCACCTGGTTGGTCAGCCCGTCAGAGCACAGTAGCAAGTAGTCATCTGGTTCCATGTCGTAGATGGTGACATCCGCATCGACATCGGCCGACACCCCGAGGCTTCTGGTGATCACGTTTTTTTGTGGGAAGTTCTTGGCCTCCTGCGGGGTCAGCTCGCCGGTCTTGACCAGTTCGTTGACCAGGCTGTGGTCCTCGGTGATCTGCATCAGCCGGCCGCGGCGGTACAGGTAGCAGCGCGAATCGCCGATGTTGGCCACCACGAAGCGCGAACCCGAGATGATCACGGCCACCAAGGTGGTGCCCATGCCGGTCAGGTCCGAGTACTGCTGCGCCTTTTCGAGGATCACCGCGTTTTCTTCCTGCAGCTCAAATATCAGCCACCGCACGATGGTCTCGACATCGGTGGTACCGGTTTTTTCGAACGCGTAGCCGATGTGCGAAACCGCCATTTCGGAGGCGACATCACCGCCGAGGTGGCCGCCCATGCCATCGGCCACAATCGCCAGGGTCGTGTTGGCGGTGTTTTTGAACAGGCCGACATAGTCTTCGTTGTTCGGCCGCTTCTGGCCGATGTCCGTGCGATACGTGTATTCCATCTTGTACTCCTTAAACTTCAGATGCGTTCCAGGCTCGCGATGAAAAAGCCGTCGGTGCCGTAGTCATCCGGGAACACCTGCAGCGCCGGGGCCCCGTGAACGCGCGTTAGTGGCTGAGCGGTCGGCACCGCCACTTGGCGGAATTCCGGGTGTTTGGCCAAAAAGGCGGCGACGACGTCTTGGTTCTCCTCTTGGACCATGGTGCAGGTCGAGTAGGTCAGCCTTCCCGTTGATTTTACCAGAGGCGCCACCGCCTCAAGCAGGCTCAGCTGAATCTTTGGCAAATTCTCAAGGTCTGAAGGTGTCTTGCCGTAGCGAATCTCCGGCTTGCGGCGCAAGAGCCCAAGCCCCGAGCAAGGCGCGTCGACCAGCACCCGGTCAAAGCTGGCCGGCTCAAACACGTCAGCGGCCTGCCGGGCGTCCATCGCCTGGGCGTGAACCCGGTCGGCCACCCCCAGCCGCTTGGCGTTTTGCTCAATCAGGCGAACCTTGTGCGGGTGCAAGTCAAGGGCGACGACCTCCCCGCCAACCGCCGGGTCCAGGAACTGGGCGATGTGGGTGGTTTTGCCGCCGGGGGCGGCGCAGGCATCAAGCACCCGGTCGCTGGGGCGAAGCGCAAGGCTTGGGGCCACCAGCATCGAGCTTTCATCCTGGAGGGTGAAGGCGCCGACGGCAAACTCCGGCAGCCCGGCGAAGTGGCCGCCAGGGGCCACGATGCCATCCGGCGACAGCTCGCTGGGGGCAACCTCTGGGAAGCGATCGGCTAGCTGGGCCAACAGTTCCGCTCGCGTCCCCTTGGTGGTGTTGACCCGCAGGCTGGCCGCCGGCGGCTGGTTAATCGCCGCCAGAATCGATTCGCACTTGGTGGCGCCGAGCTGCTGTTGCAGCTTGGCCACCAGCCACATCGGGACGCTGTAGGTGATGCTCAGCCGCTCGGTCGGGTCTTTGATGGTCGCGGGATCCGGCAGCCCGGTGCGTTGAATGTTGCGCAGGACCGCCGTCACCAGCTTGGCGATGCCGACGTGGCCCAGCTGCTTGGCGATGCGCGTCGATTCGTAAAAAATCGCCCGGTCCGGAATCTTGTCCAGGTAGTGCATCTGATACACCGCGGTCTCAAGCAGCGCCACCACCCAGGCGTCGAGCTTCTTGGCGCCGATGAACGGTGCCAAATCGAAGTCAAGCGTCAGCTGGTGTTGAATCACGCCGTAAACCAGGGTCGTGGCCAGCGCCGCGTCGCGCGGGTCAAGCCGCGCCTGGTTCAGCGTCGCGTCCAGCGCCAAGTTGGCGTAGCTGTGTTGGGTTTTCACTTTGGTCAGAATCTGCACGGCCAGCGTGCGAGGGTCGTTACGCAATGATCAGGTCTCCTTCTTGGATGGTCCGACCGGCGCCGTTCAAAAACGCGGCGATCGGCTGCTGGGCCTTGCCGGCCGGCTGAATCACGTCGACGGCAAAGCTGGTGTGGGCCCCGGCGGCAATCACCAGGGTTTTTTTGGTTCGCGCAATCACCGTTCCCGGCGCCGCGTCGGTCGGCACCGCTTGCGGCGTGATCGCCCAAAGCTTAGTGCGTTCGCCGTTGAGCGTCACCCAGCCCCCGACGGCCGGCCGCAAGCCCCGCACCCAGTTGTCCAGCTTGCTAGCGGGAAGCGTGATGTCCAGGTGTTCCTCTTCCTTCTTGATGGTCGGGGAGAACGTCACCAGCGCCGGATCCTGCGGCACTTTTTGGGCGGTGCCGGCGATGAGCGCCGGCAGCGTCTGCATCAACAGGTCACGGCCCAGCTCACTGAGCTTGGCAAAGGCGGTGCCGGTGTCGTCGGCCCGGGTCAGTGGCAGCTTGGCCTGCGCGTACATGCCGCCGGCGTCCATCTGCTTGACCATCTCGATGATGGTCACCCCGGTTTCGGCGTCGCCGTTGATAATGCTGTACTGAATCGGCGCCCCGCCGCGGTACTTGGGCAGCAGCGAGCCGTGAACGTTGACGGCGGCAATCTTGGCCGCGTTCAAGAAGCGCGTCGGCAGGAACTGCCCGTAAGCCGCCGTGATGATCAGATCCGGGGCAAGCGCAATCGCCTGCTCAAGCTCCGGTGAGCCGGACAGCTTCTCCGGCTGCAGTACCGGAATGTTCAGGGCCACGGCCGCCTGCTTGACAGGCGACTGGTGCAGCACCTGCTTGCGGCCAACCAGCCGATCCGGTTGGGTCATCACGGCCACCACGTCGTAGCTTTGGGCCACGGCCTGAAGAATCGGCACCGCAAAGTCTGGGGTGCCTAAGAAAATAATCGATGTCATGTGTTTTGCTGTGCGGCCGGGCCAGCCGGTCGCACGTTTCCTTTCAGTCTTGATGTTGCGCTCACAAAAAGCTTTGGGGCTCTCTGTCGATAGCCACGAAAAAGCCGCTGCGGGTGCTTTTTTGCGTCTGATCCAGCACCGCGGCCAGCGTTTCGGCCAGTCGCGGCTCCCGCTTGTACTTCACCACCAGCTGGTAGATGTAGCGGTTTTTCAGCCGGGCGATGGCCGCCGGCGACGGCCCCAGCACGATCGCGCTTGGGCTCAGGACCCGCTGCAGCTGGGCGGCTAGGCTGTAAATGGCCTTGGCCGCCTGATTCTCGTCTTGGTGGCTGACGGTCAGCTTAATGGTGAAGTAGTACGGCGGATAGTTCCCGCGGTGGCGAATCGCCATTTCCTGGGCAAAAAAGCCCTCGTAGTCATGGTTTTGCGCGTATTGGATGGCGTAGTGATCCGGGTTGTAGGTCTGGATGAACACCTCACCGGCCTTGTCGGCTCGCCCGGCGCGGCCCGAGACCTGCGTCAGCAGCTGGAATGTGCGTTCCGCGGCGCGAAAGTCGGGCATCGAAAGCCCGGTATCCGCGTTGATCACCCCGACCAGCGTGACATTGGGGAAGTCCAAGCCCTTGGCGATCATCTGCGTTCCCAGCAAAATATCGGCCTCGCCTTGGCCAAACGCGTTCAAAATGCGCTCGTGGCCGCCTTTCTTGCGGGTGGTGTCGACGTCCATGCGCAGCACCCGCGCCGTCGGCAGCAGCGCGTGGAGTGCCTGCTCGACCTTTTGGGTGCCGGTGCCGTAGTAGCGAATCTTGTTGGAACCACAGCTCGGGCAGCGCGTGGGGATTGGCTCCTCATGGCCGCAGTAGTGACAGCGCAGCGTGTGGGTGTCCATGTGCAGCGTCAGGCTGATGTCGCAGTTGGGACACTGCACGACAAAGCCGCACTCGCGACACATCACAAAGCTCGAATAGCCGCGGCGGTTGAGCATCAGCACGCTTTGCTCGTGTCGCGCAAGCCGCGCCTGCAAGGCCGCAAGCAAGGGCTTGGAAAAATCGCCCTGGCCGCCTTGCTGCATGGCCTGGCGCATGTCGATCACGTGAACCGGCGGCAGCGGCCGCTGGTTGATGCGGTGCGGCAGCACCAGCCGGGTGTAGACGTGCTTGGCCGCCCGGGCTCGTGACTCTAGGCTCGGCGTGGCCGACCCCAGTACCACCGGCGCGTGGGCGAGCAAAGCGCGGTGCAAGATCACGTCTCGGGCGTGGTAGCGCGGCGCGTCGTCTTGCTTGTAGCTTGACTCGTGCTCTTCGTCGATGATGAACACCCCGATGTTGGCCAAAGGCGCGAACGCGGCGCTTCTGGCGCCGACCACCACCTTGGCCTCGCCGCGCTGAATGCGCCGCCACTCGTCGAACTTCTCGCCATCCGACAGGCCGCTGTGCATCACCGCCACGGTTGCCCCAAAGCGCCCCTTGACGCGGTGAACCATCTGCGGGGTCAGCGCAATTTCGGGCACCAGCATCATCGCGTTTTGACCGCGCTTCAAGGCGGCGGCCATCACCTGCAGGTAAACCTCGGTTTTCCCGGAGCCCGTCACCCCTTCAAGCAAGAAGGTCTCTGGCTTACGGGCACTCACCGCTTGCGTCACCGTCTTCACCACCGTGGCCTGCTCCGGCGTCAGGGCCAACGGCGCGGTCTTGGCGCGGTGGTCGAGCTGCTCGTACGGGGCCCGGTAGACCTCGCGGGATTCCAAGGTCAGCCAACCGCGTTTGGCCGCGGCCACCAGCTGGGCTCGGGTCACCTGCTTGACGCTGGCGGCGGCCGGCTGCTCGCCTTGGGCCTGCCAGCCTTCTAGAAGCGCCAGCAGCGCGTGCTGCTTGGCGGCGTTGGGCCGCAGCTTCGCCTTTTCGGCGGCCCAGTCGAGCGGCTGGGGGACGATGTAATCGGCGGTTTTGACCTTGGCGCGGTCCTTGGCCGCATAGTCCACCCGCAGTGCGTCGGCCTGAATCAGCTTGGCCACCGTGGCCTCGGGCAGGTCGGCGACCGGCCGGCTGTTGGCGCCTGCCAGCAGCGCGACGGCCGCCGGAGTCGGCTTGGGCCCAAGCGTCACGGACTTGATGGTGTCGACCTTGAGCATCGTCGGCAGCATCGTCTGAATGCAGGTGATCCAAAAGGCGAAGGTGGTGTCGGCCAGCCACTTGGACAGGGCCAGCCCCTCCGCATCCAGCACCGGCGCGTAATCCAGCACCGCAAGCACCGGCTTGAGCTCACCGGTATAGTCGCTGACGGTGTCGACGGCCACCACCATGCCGGCAACCTGGCGACTGCCGCGGCCAAAGCCGACCCACACCCGCATGCCGGGCTGAATCGCGTCGGCTAGGGCGTTGGGAATCGCGTAGTCGAAGGGGCGGTCGGTTTGCATCGTCGGCACGTCGACGATCACCTTGGCCACGGCGGTCACAGTGCGGCCTCGATGCGGTGCAAAATGGCCGCGGCGACGGCCACCTTGCTGGCGGCCGGCACCGCCTCGGGCTCGCGGCTGGGTGCCAGAAGCGTCACCTGGTTGACGTCTTGGTTGAAGCCAATGCCCGGCCCCACCCGGTTGGCCACCAAAAGATCCGCGTGTTTGGCGGCGAGCTTTTGCTGCGCGTTTGCCAGCAGGTGGTCCGTTTCGGCGGCAAAGCCGACGACCAGCTGGTGCGTCTTCGTGGTACCCAGTGTCTTCAGAATGTCTTGGGTCTGGGTCAGCTCAAGGCTCAGGCCGGCGGTACCGGTTTTTTTGAGCTTGAGGTCGGCGGCCGAAACCGGGCGGTAATCCGCCACCGCCGCGGCCATGATTGCCACGTCGCTTTCGGCAAAGGCCGCAAGCACCGCCTGGGTCATCTGCGCGGCACTGGCCACCTTCACCACCGTCACGTCGGGCAGCACCGGCTGCGTCGCGGTGGTAATCAGGGTGACCCTAGCGCCGGCCGCCGCGGCCACGTTGGCCAGCGCGGTGCCCATTTTGCCGCTGGAGTCGTTGGTCAGATACCGCACCGGATCCAGCCGCTCGCGGGTGCCGCCGGCCGTGACCAGCACGGTGCGTCCGGCCAGGAAGGCCGCAGGCTGGTAGGTGGCGATGAACGCCGCAATCACGCTGGGCTCGGGCATCCGCCCGACCGCCGCGTACCCCTCGGCCAAAAAACCAGTGGCTGGCTGCAGCACCCGAAAACCCAGCGCCTTGAGGTGGGCGATGTTTTGCTGAGTCTGCGGGTTTTGCCACATCTGGTCGTTCATCGCCGGCACCAGGAGCTTGGGTCCGTTGAACGCAAGCAGCGTGGTGGTGACCACGTTGTCGGCCAGGCCAAAGGCGAGCTTTGCCAGCGTGTTGGCCGTCGCCGGTACCACCACCGCTAGGTCCATCCAGTGGGCCAAGGCGACATGCGCCACGTGCTCCGGGTTCTGCTCGGCGTCAGCGTCGGTCAGAACCTGCGCCTTGCTGACGGTCGCCAGTGTCGTCGGCGTCACGAAGGCCGCGGCGCTTGGGGTCATCGCCACGCGAACCTCGTGCCCCGCCTTGATCAAGTCCCGCACGATGCCCGGCACCTTGTAGGCGGCGATGCCGCCGGTGACGAACACCCCGATGTGTTGGGTCATCCCGAATTCCTCCTTGCGCTTTTGGGTTCATTATACCAAAAACTTTCGCCGCCTAAACGCAAACAACGGCCAACCCCTTCGGATTGACCGTTGCAAGACTATCAGGCTTCGTGGTCGAGCTTCTCCGCGTCGCGCTCCAACAGCTTGGAGTCCGGATCGATGATCACATCGCCGGCCGCGACTTCCTCAAGCGCCTGGCCGACGGTTTTCTTCGAGCGGTAGACAGACAGCATGCGAATGCTGCCTTGCGTCTCGAGCTCGTGGGCCCGCTTGGCCGCAAGCACGGCCAGCGAGTAGCGAGACGGCACCTTGGCCAGCAACTTATCGATGGATGGGTAAATAATCATGACTATCTCCTTTGGCAAAAACGCCGGGTTAGTTGACCATGTTCTTGTAGCGATCGATTACGCGGGGCACGCGCAGGTGTTCGCTTTCGATGATGCGTTCGATGCGCTGGACGGCCTTTGGGACCTCGTCGTTGACCACCGCGTAGTCGTAGTTGGCCATCATCTGAATCTCTTCTCTGGCCTGGGTGATGCGTTTTTCAATCACCTCGGCCGAGTCGGTGCCGCGGCCGGTCAGGCGATTCTTGAGCTCGACCAAGTCGGGCGGGGTCAGGAAGATGAACACACCGTCGGGACACTTCTCACGCACCTGCATCGCGCCCTTGACCTCAATCTCGAGCAACACGTCGCGGCCCGAATCCAGCGTCTGGTTCACGTACTTCAGTGGCGTGCCGTAGTAATTGTCGACGTACTTCGCGTACTCGAGCATCTGGCCGTCCGCGATTTCCTGTTCGAACTGGGCCTTGGTGCGGAAGTAGTAGTCCACTCCGTCCTGCTCACCTGGGCGCATATTGCGCGTCGTCATTGAGACCGAGTACTGAAAATCCCGGTAGTCACCTTCCAGCATGGCTTGCCGAACCGTCCCCTTGCCGACCCCGGATGGACCCGACAGCACGATCAGCATTCCCCGTTCATGCATGCTCTAACCTCTTTCATTCACTGTATTAGGACTATTATGCGTGTTTTCAGGGCAAATATCAACCCGCAATCCCGCGCGGCCGCCGCCGAAAAAAAGTTGCCGCGACCGCTTGTCTTTTAGAACGTTTGTTCGTATAATGGGGTCACAAACAAACGTTCGGAGGTCCTCACAATGGAAAACAAAGCGCATCGGCTTCAAGCGGTTACCCTCACCCTGCTCAACAACGCCCGGGAGTTCTTCGACCTCGCCACCCCTGCCAGCGCGATGCCGGTCAGCCAGCTGACCTACTTTGCCACGCAGGCCCAGGCTCGCCACTACCTGGTCGCCTTGTACTTTCAGGGGGAAGACCAGCCGATGATCGGCCACGTCACCCGGCACCTCGGAGGCGACCGCCTGTTGATTCAGGGCTACCGCAGCAACGTCGTGCGGGTCGCGCCACTGGCGCAGCTGCGCTACCTCAAGCGGGTGTAAGCCTCCGCGCCTCGGCGTGGCCGGCCGCCGCTCAGTCGCCAAGCCGACCGTGGGAGCGGGACGGTGGCCAGCCACCGCGACGGCCCCGTTCTCATTGGCAATCCGTGGCAGGCGC
The DNA here is from genome assembly GCF_025490915.1 of Lacticaseibacillus parakribbianus. Classification (GTDB taxonomy): domain Bacteria; phylum Bacillota; class Bacilli; order Lactobacillales; family Lactobacillaceae; genus Lacticaseibacillus; species Lacticaseibacillus parakribbianus. The sequence continues at coordinate 50,933 of NZ_JANQBA010000010.1, forward strand.
CACCACCTCACGCAATCCAGCCGTGATTGCGGGGCTGCTCATCGCCCCGGGCTGGCAGCCAAGCCACCCAAGGTCGTTAAGCCCCCACGCGACCACAACGCGCCAAATCCGTCGGTCGGTTATTCCCACCGGCGGGTCTGGTGCGTCTTTTGTCGGTCCCACACTAAACTTATAGCCCCTGCGTGGCATCAATCGCCACGCAGGGGCTATTTGGGTTAGGTCAACGCTGCTTGCGCAGCGTCGCCTTAGTTTCGGCCGCCATCGCCAAAAGCTCCTCGGCGTGTTCAACGGCCAGGTGCGTGACGGACTCGCCGGCCAGCATCCGGGCGATTTCCTGAACCCGGGCGGCGTGGTCGAGCTTTTGGACCGTCGTGTTGGTGCGACCGCCGTGAACGGCCTTTTGGATCACGTACTCGTGGTCGGACATTGCGGCCACCTGCGGCAGGTGACTGATGCACAGCACCTGGCTGTGCGTGGCAATCTGGCTGATTTTGTTAGCAATCGCCTGGGCGACGCGGCCGGAGACGCCGGTGTCCACCTCATCGAAGATGATACTGGTGACGCCGTCGGTTTCGGCAAAAATCGTCTTGAGGGCCAGCATGATGCGCGACAGCTCGCCGCCGCTGGCGATCTTGGCCAGCGGCTTGGCGCTTTCACCCGGGTTAGTCTGAATGTAAAACTCGACTTGATCCAGCCCATCATCGCGCAGCGTCGTGGCCGGTTCGATGTGAACCTCAAACACCGTCTTGGCCATGTACAGCGCGGCCAACTGCTGGTGGATGGCCACAATCAGTCGCTTGGCAGCCGCCTGACGCGCCGTCGTCAGCTTGGCCGCGGCCTGGACCAGTGCGGCCCGCTCCGCGGCGACGCGCTGATCCAGCCCCTCGGCGTCGGCCTCGGTGGCCTCCATGGTAGCCAGCTCCTTGGCCGCCTTTTGGCCGTATGCGATCACGGCCTCAACCGTGGCGCCGTACTTGCGCTCAAGCTGCGCAATCAGGTCCAGCCGCTTTTCCACCGCGTCCAGCCGGCCCTCGTCCCACTCCAGCTGATCGAGCTGGCGCGACAGGTCGCCTTGCGCGTCCTGCAGCGCGTAGTAGGCCGATTCGATGCTTTGGCTGATCGCCGCAAACCCTTCGTCGAGCTTGGCGATGCCCTGCATGTCGGTCATCGCCGTGGCCACTTGGTCAAGCGGGTTTTGCTCCTCGTTGCTCAGCAGCGCGTAGGCGTCGTTCAACGCGTCGGCGATGCGCTGGTAATTGGCCAGGCGGTCACGCTCCTGGGTCAGCTGGTTTTCCTCATCGGGCGCAAGCGCCGCCGTTGTGATTTCGTTAACCTGAAAGCGCAGCATGTCCAGGCGCTGGGCCCACTCCCGCTCGTTTTGCTGCTTGCGCGACAGCGCCGCGCGGTCCTTTTGGTAGGTCGCATAGGCCGCCTTGTAGGCGGTCAAAAGCCTCGCAACGGGGTCGCCGGCGAACTGATCCAAGAGCCCGAGGTGCGACTCGGGGTGAATCAGCTGCTGGTGCTCGTTTTGGCCGTGAATGTCGACCAGCGTCTCGCCAATCGCACGCAGCGTCGCGGTGTTGACCAACTCGCCGTTGACCCGGCAGAGGTTGCGTCCGGACGCGTACAGGTCGCGCGACAACAGCACGGTGCCGTCGTCCGGCGCCAGGCCGAACGCGGCCATCACTGAGGCCGTGCGTGGGTTGGAGGTCGCGTCGAACAGCCCCTGCAGCGTCGCCTTAGCCGCGCCGGTTCTCACGAAGTCGGTGCTGCCGCGACCACCGGCGAGCAGGCTGACCGCGTCGATGATGATCGACTTGCCGGCCCCGGTTTCCCCGGTCAGCGCGGTCATGCCGGTCTGAAAGCTCAGCTCGAGCTTGTCGATGATTGCAAAATCATGGATGACCAGTTCCTGTAACATGTTATCCCACCATTTCGTCCAGTTCTGCTAACAGCGCCTGCGCCGCCGCCGCGGTGCGGCAGATGACCAGAATCGCCGCGTCGCCGGCGATGGTCGCAAACACCCGCGGATCCTCCAGCTGATCGATCAAGTTGCCGACCGCCGGCGCCGTACCGGGGGTCATCACCAGGTGAACGAAGCGGTCCAGCACGTCGCCACGCAAATAAGCCCCAACCATGGTGCGGCGGAGCTTGTCCAGCGGCGCCAGCTGCATTTCCTTGGGCAAGGCGTAGCGGTACGCACCATTGGCCTCTGGGACCTTAACCAGCTGCATCTCCTTGATGTCACGGGAAATGGTGGCCTGGGTGACCGGAATGCCCAGCGCCTTGAGCTTTTCGACGAACTCGCCTTGGCGCTCGATGACGCTGGTTTCGACTAACTGCCTGATGTGGGCCTGACGTTCACTTTTTTGCATAACGCACCTGCTTTCGAAGTTACCCAAAGCATACCGCATTCTGCATATTTGCGCTAGTATTATGAATAGATATGCATCAATGGCCGGGTCGCAGCTCGGCGTAAGCCCGGGCCAGCGTGTCGGTCACGCTGACGTCAGGCGCCATGACGCCTGGTACCTGCGCATTTTGCAGGTGAATCAGAAACTCGATGTTGCCCTCCCCGCCCTTAATCGGCGAGAAGTCCAGCCCCAAGACGTTGTAGCCGGCGGCCAGCGCGAAGTCGACAATCATAGTCAACACCGCCTTGTGAACCGCGGGGTCACGTACGATGCCCTTCTTACCGACGTTGGCCGGTCCGGCCTCAAACTGCGGCTTGATCAAGGCGACGGCGTGACCGCCGGGCTGCAGAATCGCCCGCAGCGGCGGCAAAATCAGCTTCAGTGAGATGAAGGACACGTCGGTCATCGCAAACTCGACGGGGCCGTGGGTAAAATCTTCCGGCTTGCTGTAGCGGAAGTTGACCCGCTCCATCACCTCAACGCGCGGATCCTCGCGCAGCTTCCAGGCCAGCTGGTTGTAGCCGACATCCAGCGCGTAGCTCAACTTGGCGCCGGCCTGCAGCGCGACGTCGGTGAAGCCGCCGGTCGAGGCGCCGATGTCAAGCACCGTGAGGCCCTTCAAGTCGAGGCCAAACACGTCCAGGGCCTTGGCCAGCTTCAGGCCACCCCGGGAAACGTAGGGCATCACCTTGCCCTTGACGTGCAGGACGGACTCGCCATCGATTTTGACGCCGGGCTTGTCCAGGCGCTCGTTGTTTTGATCGTACACCTCACCAGCCATGACGGCTCGCTTGGCCTGCTCGCGCGACAGGAACAGCCCCTGCTCGACCAGCAGCACATCTACTCGTTCTTTTTTCACAGTTACCTCACTCAAAATAAGTCAGAAAAGCGCTCAGCTGCGGCACCGGTCGGCTCAGGCCGGCCAGCGCCGCTCGGGCGGCCGCCACCTCTTGGGCCAGCGCCGCTTGGGCCCCGGCAAGCCCCAGCAGGCTGGGGAAGGTCGCCTTGGCCTCGGCCAGGTCCTTGTTCGGGGTCTTGCCCAGTTCGGCCGCGGTCTTGGTGCGGTCGTTGATGTCGTCTTGAATCTGAAAGGCCAGCCCGAAATGCGCGGCAAACGCCCGCAGCGCTGCGGTGTCGGTCGTGGTGACCCCGGCGAGCAGGCCGCCCATGGCAACCGCCGCCTCAATCAGCGCCCCGGTTTTGAGCGCCTGCAGTCGGCGTAGCGCCGCCAGGTCGAGTCGGTGGTGTTCACCGTCCATGTCCATCACCTGCCCGGCCACCATGCCGCAGGGACCGGCCGCCTGGGCCAGCGCCTGGAGCAATTGGACCACGACGCCTGGTGCGGCCGTCACCGCAGCAACCTGGGCGAAGGCCTGCGCCTGTAGTCCGTCGCCGGCCAGAATCGCCATGGCCGTGCCGAAGCGCTTGTGACTAGTCGGTCGGCCGCGGCGCAGGTCGTCATTGTCCATCGCCGGCAGGTCGTCGTGAATCAGGGAGTAGGTGTGCAGCAGCTCTAGCCCAGCCGCGGCCGGCAGGGCCTGCTTCACCGAACCACCGAAGCTATCCACCACCGCCAGCAGCAAAAGCGGCCGCAACCGCTTGCCCCCGGCGTCAACCGAGTAGCGCATCGCCGCCTGCAGGTGCGTGTTGGCAATCGGCGCAAGCGCCGCGGCCAGGGCCGCCTCAAGCGGGGCCTTGAAGCCCAAGGTCGTAGCCTCAAGCATGATCGGCCGGCTCGAAGTCAACCAAGGTGCCGTCGTCCTTGACCATCTTGGTCACGGTTTGCTCGGCCTCCTTGAGCGTTTTTTCCAGTTGCTGACTCAGCTTGACGCCGGTCTTGAACTGATCCATCGCGGCTTCAAGCGGGACTTGGCCCTGCTCGAGGCTTGCGACAATCTGTTCCAAGCGGGTCAGATTCTCTTCAAAAGTAGGTTCAGCCATTGTTGTCTTCCTTTCCCTGTTGCGGTGCAAGCACCTGCACCGGCACGACCCCGTCTTGTAAGTGAAGCTGGGCCTTTTGCCCCACCGTGAAGTCGCGGCGGTGCTTGAGCATGGTGCCATCGGGGGCCGTGGCGTAACTGTAACCGCGACCCAAAATTTTGAGCGGACTGAGGTGATCCAGCGCCGCTGCGGCCTGGGCAACCCGCTGCCGGTCGGTCGCCACTGCCGCGCGAATCGCACGGCCCAGCCGGACCTGGTCTTGGCTCAGTTGCTGGGCCGCAGTCGCCACCCGGGTGGTCAGCGCCTGCGGGGCAAGCAGCGCATTGGCCATCGCCAGCCGGTGGCGCCGGTCGGCCAAGAGCTGCTGGGTGCTGGCCACCAGGCGACCGCTCAGCTGATCGACCTGCTGCACGTACTGATCGTAGAGCCGCGCCGGCTGCGTCAGCACGACGCTGGCGCGTACGCGCTTGAGCCGCGCGTCTTGGCCGCTCAAAAGCGCCTTGGTCGCCGTCACGATGCGCAGCCGATCCTCTTCGAGCCGCGCCAAGGCGTCGACCAGCGGCACCGGCGTCACCAGCTCCGCGGCCGCCGTCGGGGTGGCCGCGCGATGGTCGGCGATGAAATCGGCGATGGTGGTGTCGGTTTCGTGCCCGACCGAGCTGACAATCGGCATCGGCATGGCGACTAACTCCCGGGCCACGGTCTCCTCGTTGAACGGCCAAAGGTCCTCGATTGACCCGCCGCCACGGCCGATGATCAACGCGTCAAAGCCGCCCATCTCCCGCACCCGCCGCAGCTGGCGAACCAAGTCGCCGGCCGCGGCCGTGCCCTGAACCACCGCCGGAAACAGCACCAGCTGCAGGATTGGGTAGCGCCGGGCCACCGTCGTGCGAATGTCTTGGATCACCGCGCCGCTGGGGCTGGTGATCACCGCGACCCGCCGCGGAAAGCGCGGCAGCGGCCGCTGGTTGCGGCTGAACAGGCCCTCGGCGGCCAGCTTGGTTTTGAGCTGCTCCAGCGCCTGGTACAAGGCCCCAACGCCATCCGGCTCCATGCTCTCGATCACAATCTGGTACTGGCCAGACGCGTTGTACAAGGTGACATGGCCGACCACGCGAACCTTCATCCCCTCCTCGGGGCGAAACTTCAGCTTGGCAAAAGCACCTTTGAACATCACCGCGCTGATTTTGGCCTGGTCGTCCTTCAGCGAGAAGTACTGGTGGCCGGGTCGCAGACGAAAGTTGCTCAGCTCGCCGGTCAAAAAGACCCGTGTCAGGTAAGGATCAAGGTCAAACTTGCGCCGCAGGTAGGTGGTGAGGCTGCTGACGCTGAGGTACTCGGGTTCACTCATTTAATCGCCTCTTGGCTAAGGTAACAGTTTGCATCATCAACGCGGCGATGGTCATCGGCCCCACCCCGCCCGGCACCGGTGTGATCGCGCTGGCCAACGGCGCCACCTGATCGAAGGCGACGTCGCCGACCAGCTTGCCGGAATCGTTGCGGTCCATGCCGACGTCGATCACCACGGCACCAGGCTTGACCGCCTCGGCCGTGATGAACTCGGCCTGGCCCAGCGCCGCCACCAACAAGTCGGCCTGGCGCGTCAGTGCAAACAGGTTCGCCGTCTTGCTGTGGGTGATGGTGACCGTGGCGTCTTGGTTGAGCAAAAGCCCCGCCAGCGGCCGCCCAACGATGTTGGAGCGGCCGACGATGACGGCGTGTTGGCCGGCGACCGAGATGCCATAGTGGTTAAGCAGCGCCATGATGCCGAGCGGGGTCGACGCGACCACGCCGGGTTGGCGGGTCCACAGCCGCCCCATGTTGACCGGGTGAAAGCCGTCGACGTCCTTGTCCGGCGCAATGGCCGCAATCACCGCCTGGGCGTCGATTTGCGCCGGCAGCGGCAGCTGAACTAAGATGCCATCGATGGCGGGGTCAAGGTTCAGCTCGGCGATGATCTGAAGCAGCGTGGCCTGGGTGGTGCTGGCCGGCAACACGTGTTTGACCGAGCGGATGCCCAACGACTCGGCGCGGCGCTGCTTATTGCGAACGTAGATGGCGCTGGCCGGATCGTCACCGACCAACACCACGGCAAGCCCCGGCGTCACCCCACGGGCAATCATCGACTGAACCGTGGCGCTGAGCTCGGACATCAAGGCGTTGGCGGTTTTTTTTCCATCTAAGATTGTAGTCATTGTTCTCCTCCATCGGGTGCGGCTGCTGGGCCCAACTCGGGCCGCGACCTGCCCAGTGCAGGTCGTGGTGTCATCATACAAGATGCCTGTCAAGACGTCCAGCCTCAGCCCGCAATCCTCAAGAGACTCTCACCCGGCGTTAAGAATGCCGAGCGCATACAGCAACGGACCGTGAGAAAACACGGCCCGTTGCTGTCACACTATTGGCTCACGCCTCGGCCGGCTTGGACACAAAATGCCCCAAAATACCGTTCACGAAACGCGCGGCCGACTCGTCGCTGTACTTCTTGGCCAGCTCGATAGCCTCGTTGACGGCAACCTTGGCCGGCAGCTCCGGCTCGTACTGCAACTCGTACAGACCCAGCCGCAGCACAATCAGATCCGGCTTGGTCAGGCGGCTGAGCGTCCAGCCCTTCTTGAGCTTGCCGGTGATGGCAGCGTCTAGTTCGGCGGAATGGGCCAAAACCCCGTCAATCAGCGCAATCATGTACGCGGATGCGGTCTCGTCTTCGTCCAGCACATCGGCGTACACCGCCTGGCGGTCGGCGTCCGGGTTGCCCGCAAGTGCGAACAGCGCCTGAAACGCCGCCTCCCGTGATTCATGTCTGCCTAGCATCTAATCGTCATCCTCGGTTTCTTCGTCGTCTGCAAATAAGTTCTCGGGGTCGACCGGAGCGGCCTTTTCGGGCACCACTCCGACCACATGCACGTTCACCGCGGCCAGCGTCAGATCCGTCATGTACAAAAGCTGCTCGCGCAGCGTCTGCTGCATGTCAAGCGCCACCTTGGGCACGGAAACCCCGTAGTCCAAGTAGACGTAGACGTCGGCGGTCAGCTGCGTCCCGTCCACGGTCAGGGCAACGCCCTTGCCGTGGTTGGCGCGGCCGAACCACTCGTTGATCGAGCTAGTCAGGCTACCGCGCATCTGGTACACGCCATCGACGCCGACTGCGGCGATGCCCAAAATGACCTCCAAAACTTCCGGAACAATCTCGATTGTTCCCTGAGCATCCGTGCGGTTCGCAAGTATGATATTTGTTTCTTCAGCCATTAGGCATCCTCCTCAATTGTGGTCGACGCAGCTAGGCGCGGGAAATGTAGGTGCCGTCCTGCGTGTTGATGGTCAGCACATCGCCTTCGTTGATGAAAAACGGCACCTGAACCACCAGGCCGGTTTCCATCGTCGCAGGCTTGCTGCCGCCGCTGCTGGTGTTGCCGCGAACGCCGGGTTCGGTGGCCGTGACGGTCAGATCGACGGTGTTCGGCACTTCAACGCCCAGGGTCTCCTGGTCGTGCATGATCACCTTGACCTCCATGTTCTCCTTGAGGTACTTGAGCTCCTCTTGGATTTCCTCGCCCGGCAAAGACAGCTGCTCGTAGGTCTCCATGTCCATGAAGACATAGTTGTCGCCATCTGCGTACAAGTACTGCATGGTTTTGGTATTGATCTGGGCCTTCTCCACTTTTTCGGTGGAACGGAAGGTCTTTTCCTGCACCGCACCGGTCCGCAGGTTCTTCAAGGTCGACCGCACGAACGCGGAACCCTTCCCCGGCTTCACGTGCTGGAATTCGACGATCCGCCAGAGACCGCCGTCCACTTCGATGGTCAAGCCGTTTTTAAAATCATTGACAGAAATCATTATGGTTCCTCCATTATCGTTTGTAAACTCCACTTTACTATATCAAGACTGTCGAACCGGCGCAACCGCCGGCCGGCTCACGATAATGGGTGTCCCCGTTCACTGACGCCGAGCTTTGGACTCAGCGCTGGACCGCCTCGCGTTTTTTGCACTACTTCACCTTCACGACTAGAATTTCTGGCGGCGCCGGCGTGGTCAGCACCCGGGCCCCGTCTTGCGTAATCAGCAGGTCGTCTTCAATCCGGACCCCACCAACCCCAGGCAGGTAAATGCCCGGCTCGTCGGTTTCGACGTTACCGGCCACCTGTGGCACCGCGTTGTACACACCCCAGGCACCGGGTCCTTCGTGAATCGAAAGGCCGATGCCGTGACCGGTGCCGTGGCCGAAGTACTGACCGTAGCCGGCGCGGTCGATGAAGCCATGGGCGAAGTCGTTGATCTCGCGCCCAGTGACGCCCGGGGCCATCAGTTCGGCGACGCCGCGGTTGGCCGCGTACACCACCTTGTAAATGGTCTTGATGCGCGGATCCGGCTCACCGACGGCAAAGGTGCGGGTGATGTCTGAGACGTAGCCCTGGTAAACACAGCCCCAATCCAGCGTCACCACATCGCCTGCTTCAATCACCTTAGCGGTGGCGGCGCCATGCGGCATGGCCGACCGGGCCCCACTGGCGACGATGGTTTCAAAGGAGGTCCCGGACGCGCCCAGCTTGCGCATGAAAAAGTCCAGGTCCAAGGCGACTGCGGCCTCGGTCACGCCCGGCTGAATCGTTGCCAGCACGTGCTGGTAGCCGGCCTCGGCGATTTCAATCGCCTTTTGGATCAAGGCCAGCTCCGAGTCGTCCTTGACCTCGCGCAGCGTCGCCACGAAATTGTGGGTCGCCACCCAGGTCGTCGGGGCCGGCAGCCGCTTGAAGTCCTCGTAAACCAGGATTTCACCCTCAAAGCCCACGCGCTGCAGGCCGTCTTGAACCGCCAGCTCGCCGGTCTTGGCGAACAACCCGGCCTGGTGCAACACCAGCTCGCTGTTGTGGACCTCGGCTTGCACCTGAGTGGTGAAGCGCGAGTCCGTGATCAGGTAGCTGTGCGATCGGCTGACCAGCAAGGCGCTTTCGTCGCCGGTGAAGCCCGTCAGGTACGAGACATTGGTCGCATTGGTGACCAGCACCGCATCCAAATCGTGTTCCGCCAGTTTGTGTTGCAGCCGTTCCAGACGTGTCAGAGTCGTCATGTTATCCATTCCTTTCTCACTCACCGTGCCACCTCGGCAAAAAAAAACGCCCCGTGACCGGGGCATTTTCGTGTTATTCAGCTTTTTCGACTGGATAAACGGATACTTGCTTGCGATCGCGACCCAGACGCTCGAATTTCACGATGCCGTCCGTGGTTGCAAACAGCGTGTCATCGCCGCCGCGACCAACGTTGGTCCCTGGGTGGATCTTCGTACCGCGCTGACGGTACAAGATGTTCCCGGCCAAAACGAACTGGCCATCGGCACGCTTGGCACCAAGACGACGACCGGCAGAGTTACGGCCGTTAGAAGTGGAGCCGCCCCCCTTATGGTGGGAGAAGAATTGTAAGTCCATCTTTAACATAAGTCTGTACACCTCCGAATGTTGAATTAGGTTTAACTGTTGTGCGTCTTCACGCGAATATGATCGGGATTAGTCTCTTCAATCTGGGTCAGGGTCAACAGCAAGCTCTCAAGCAGGATCTGCGTCACATGGGCGCTTTCACCCTTGAGGACCGCGGGAACGGTCACCGTCAAGTGACCCCCGTTGACCGCGTCGACGGCCGTGACCGGGTCGAACCCGGCCATCACCTCGATGCTGTTGGCGGCACCGATGGCCACGGCCGAAACCGCGGCGCAAACGATGTCATGCCCGTAATCACCGGCGTCGGCGTGTCCTTGCAGCGTGAACTGCTGGAACGTGCCGGCCGCGGTGCGAAAAAACGTTGCGCGAATCATAGGCTCAACTCCTATTAGGCGTTGATTGCGTCGATGACGACCTTCGTGTAAGGCTGACGGTGGCCCTTCTTCTGGTGGCTGTGCTTCTTAGGCTTGTACTTGTAGGTAACAACCTTCTTTTCGCGCCCTTGCTTCTCAACCTTACCAGTGACCGTCGCACCGTCGATGGTAGGCGTGCCGATCTTGGCATCGCCTTCACCTGCGACCAGGATGACCTGGTCGAAGGTCACCGTTGCGCCTTCTTCAACATCGAGCTTCTCGACGTAAAGTGCTTCGCCGACCGCGGCCTTGTACTGCTTGCCGCCAGTTTTGATAATTGCGTACATCTTGTGCACCTCCTGTTGCCCGTAGGCTTTTTCCCCTGAGGACTCGCCAAGCCGGGTGCTAAGCTTTGAAACCCGGCGTTGCGCGGTTGCAGTTGAGGGGTGACAAATACAACGTATCGATTGTACCAAAGACCCCTGGCCGACGCAAGCAAAATGTGCGGCGGCGCCGGTGACCCCCGCCTGGCATTGGCGGTTGTCGTCACCTGTCGCATTGCGCTATACTGGCTTGCAGATAAGATGAAGGCGGGAAATCGAATGACTGGCTTGATAGTTCTGCTTATATTTGTGCTGACCGGCGGCCTGACGGTGATGGCGATGGCCAAGCTCCACGCCCCGTGGCGCTACGTGGTGGCAGGGCTTGTCGCCGCAGTCGTGCTCACGGCTTCGGCCAAGTTGACCGGCCGGCCCATGACCATCGGCTTGGCGGTGTGGCTGGCCGCGCTTGTCGGCGGCCTCACCGCGCTGCGCGTCTTCCTGCGGCGCCAGTGACCCGAGAGGAAAAAAGGCGGCGTCAAGCACCGCCGCCTTGCCCCTGCCAAGGACCTTCAGTATACCACGCGCTGACGCTGTCAGCGCGTTTTTTTAGCCGACGTACTTGCCGACCACTGGCAACTTGGCCAACACCGACTTGCCGTGTGGGGCGTGTGCGATCACCGCGCTCAAGTCCTGGCCGGCGTGGTTACCGTGGTGGTTCTCACCAGCCCAAGCCGGCACGTTGGTCAGGTCGTACACGACGCCATCGATGGCCACGTACTTCTTGGGGTCATCCACCCCGTTGTACTTAGCCAGCGTCTCCTTTGTGAATGTCTCTGTCATCGTCAGTTCTCCTTCCTAAAACAAAGTTGTCAACAACCTAATCATAGCCGTTTGGCCGCCTGTTGTCTAGGAATTCACTCACCCGCCTGAGGGCCGAACCCGCCTCGGTCGCAGGGCTGAATTCGACTTATTTAGTCAATAACGCTTGACTAACTTATTAATAACAAGTAGAATAATCACATTGTTTCAAGGCCATTCATGTACCCTAAGAATGGAGGTAATATACATGAAATACAAGATTCAATTAGACACGTCCAACCAACTCTTCATCGCGATCGACCTCAGTGATCAAAAGCACACTGGGACCGGCCGAACCATCGAGCAGGCGGTCGCACAACTGAACAATTGATGCCTTGTGCCACAAAAACCCCCGGATCATCGCGATCCGGGGGTTTTTGCTCGTTCATGAGTTAGGCTTCTTCTGCCCCAGGCGTCGAGGTGATCAGCATCATCTTGCCGCTGAAGGTCCAGGACTTGATCTGGTTAGGGATGATGAAGTGAACGCCCTTCTTCAGCGGGTAGGACTGGCCATCCGCCTCGATGCTGCCGGCACCATCGAGCACGGACACCAAGGTGTAAGGCACCGTTGGCGTCTGGCTCAGCTTACCGTTCAGGTCGATCTTGTAAACCGAGAAGAACTTGGAAATCGGCGCGGTCACGAAGGTCGTGATGGTCGCATCGTCTACCTTGGCCGTCGTGATGTCAAGCTTCGGGTCGACGCTCGGCACCGTGGTGGTGTCGATGCTTTGCGCCAAGTGCAACTCACGCTTGTTGCCTTGCGCATCGGTGCGGTCGTAATCGTACAGGCGGTAGGTCGTGTCGGAGCTTTGCTGGGTCTCAAGCACCATGATGCCCTTGTTCAGCGCGTGGATGGTCCCACTTGGCACGTACACGAAGTCGCCGGTTTTAACCGGAACCTTACGCAGCAGGTGCTCCCAGTCGCCTTGGTGAATCATGTCGGCGAGCTGCTGGCGGGTTTTGGCGTGGTGGCCGTAAATCAGGTACGAACCGGGCTCGGCGGAGATGACGTACCAGCACTCGGTCTTGCCAAGCTCGCCAGGCCGCTCGTGGGCGGCGGCGTAGGCATCATCCGGGTGAACCTGGACGGACAGGCTGTCGTTGGCGTCCAGAATCTTGGTCAACAACGGAAAGACCTTGCTCTTTTGGTGGCCGAAGTATTCCTGGTGATCCCGCCACGCAATGTCCAGCGTGGTGCCCTTCAGCGGCCCGTTGGCGATGACATCCGGCCCGTTGGGATGAGCCGAGATGGCCCACAGCTCACCGATTTTACCTTCCGGCAGGTGGTAGCCGAAGTCGGTTTCGAGTTTGCGGCCGCCCCAGATCTTGTGGTGAAAGACAGGTTCGAGAAAAATAGGTTCAGTCAAAATACTTCCTCCTTGAAGGCAAATGCGTGTTTTTAGACTTTTCATCCGCTTTCATTCTAACATAACGGCCGCCTCAATGTTGCGCTTTCAGGAACTCGGCAACGAATTCGTCCCGCCGCGCCAAGAAGTTGACATTGGGCTGCGGGTGAACCCGGTTGCTCAACACAATCAAGGCCCGGTGCAGCCTGGGCTGTAGCAGCCAAAAGGTGCCGGTGTAACCAGTGTGGTACAGCCACAGGCGCTTGGCCGCATCGATCCGCAGGTCCCACCCCAGGCTACGCCCAAGCCCCGCCTTGGTGTAATCGGCCACCAGCCGACCGAACGGCGCCGGCCACGCCGCGGAAAGGCGAACGCCGAACGCGAACTCGCTAAAGCGCATCAGGTCCTCGAGGCTGGCAAACAGCCCGGCCGCCCCGCTGTGACAGCCCAAAATCGCGCTTTTGGGGTCATGCACCACCCCTTGGCGCAGCCCCGTCGCCGGTGAATAGCTGGTCGGCACGCACCGCGAAGCCGCCGGGGTGAAGGTCGCCGAGTCAAGTCCCAGCGGCTTGAGGACGCGCCGCGTGATCAGTGTCTGAATCGGCGCCAGGTACAGCTTTTCAAGCGCCCAGCCGACCAACAGCAGGTTGACGTCACGGTACACCACCTGAGTGTCACACTCGGCCGTCACCGTCAGCTGCGTCAAAAGCGCTTGGCGCAAGGCCGTGGCTGCCAGCTCGTCGCGGTGAGGAATGTAGCCCTCAAGCCCCGAGGTGTGCGTCAGCGCCTGGCGAAACGTCGTCTGGGCGCCAAACTCCGGCAGCAGCGTGTTCAGCGGCTGATCCAGGCTCACCGAACCGGCCGCCAGCGCTTGTAAGAACAGCGTCGTGGTCCCCACCACCTTGGTCAATGACGCCAGGTCGTAGAGACTGCCGGAATGCAGCGGCGCCGGGTGCGGCCACAGCTGGCGCTGCCCGCTCACCCGCAGCTCGCTGACGCCGTCGTGCAGGTAGGCCGCAGACCATCCAGGGGTGCAGCCGGAAAGCTTATTTGCAAGATTCGTCAATGGTCCCATGTCATCACTTCTCACTCACCAAAATATTAAACGCCGCCGACAGAAAACCACAGCGTAAGTCGGTTGGGCCCGGTCACCATCAGGTACTGCGCCGGCACCACGGCCTTGACCGGCCAGTGGTGGCCCCGCACGTTGGCCTCAAGCGCGGCCAAGGCCGCGGCGCTGGAGACGACCAGGTTGACGTAGCGGCCGCCGGCGTGGTTGGGCTGGCGCGGGCGGGCCCGTTTGGCCAACACCACCGCCATGCTGATGTGGCTGGCGGCGTCACCGACGGTCAAAAAGGCGTGGTCTTCTGCCTGCTGCTGCACCACAAAGCCGAGGATGTCGGCCAGGTAGGTCACGGTGTCTGCGACCTGCTGGGTTCGCACCACAATCTGAGCCAAGGAGACGCGATCCGGCAACCCGGCCCAGGCGCCTGTGGGCAGCGGCGGCGCCTGGGCCGGCAGCGTCGTTCCCGCCGCAAAATCGTAGGTGCGGGTGATGGATCCGCTCAACCCGGGGTCGTAGGCGATGCGCAGTTGGTTTTGCTCGGGATCCGCGAACGAAAAGCCCAGCGCAAAGCCGGTTTCCCACCAGCTCAAGGCGATGCCTTGAGCCTTCAGCCTCGCTGCCACCGCCAAAAGTGACTGCTGGTCGGGCATGTTGAGCCCAAACCCCGCCAGGCCACCGGGCGGCGACTTCAACAGCCGACCGCCGCCTTCAATCATCGCCAGCACGTGGCGCCGCCCGGTGCCCAACAGCGCCTGATGCGCGTCCTGGCGCAGCAAAGTCAGCCCAAGCGTTCGCTGGTACCACGCAACCATCTGCGTCATGTCATGCACCCGCAGGCCAACAAAGCCGATGCGGGTCCACCGGTCCAATGTGAAGCGTTGCATCTTCGCCACCTCTTTTTACCGTTCCCCCACCCCTAAGCATAAGGGCAGGCCCGGCAAAAAGCGATTAATCTGCCTGGCGGCGCGTGGCGGTGATGGCAAAGGCGTCAAGCGCCTGGGTGCCGATCTTCGCCTGCGCGGCCAGGGCCGCGACCAACGGCGCTACCTGGCGCTGCACAGGTGTGTCCTGGGGCAGCTGCGCGACAAGCGTCGGGGTGGCCGAAACCTCCCACTGGCCGTCTTGCATCCCCGGCGTCGGCAAAGTCGCCGTGGTGGTCTCAAAGCCCAGCGCCTCAAGCGGCGGGGTGAGCTCGGCCGGCGTGATCAGGGTGCGAATGTTGGCTTCCCCATCAGGCAGCGTCTCCGCACAGGCGGCCTGGATCCAGGCCGCAAGCAGGTGGGCGACCTGCCGCGCGTCTCGCACGGCAAGCGACCAGTCGGCGATGGCGATGGTGTCAACCGCCGGCGCCAGTTGCGCAATCAAGTGGAGGAGCGACTGAACGCTTGGAAAATACCAGGTTGCATGGGCGATGACCAGCACGTCGAAGCTGCGTGGCGCAAAGTCCGCCTGCAGCACATCGGTCGCCAAATGCGCCTGGACCTGCTTGCCCAGCGGCCCGGCCGCAAGCCTGGCCTGGGCCTCGCCGATGGTCACCGGGGCCCCGTAAGTGGGCGCAGCGATGTCGTAGGCCGCAACCAAGCCGGTCGGTCCGACCGCGGCGGCCAGGGCCGCGGTCATGTCCCCTTGGCCGCAACCGACCTCAAGCACCCGGGCTCCGGGACGGATGCCCCAGTGCTCGACCAGGCTGACCCGGTAGCGGGTCTGCACCGTCTGAATCGCATCGTCTGCAGCAAGGCCCATCGCGGCCACAATATCAGTAACGTTCATTAGTCATCCTCCTTGGCACGGCCTGGCCGCACCCGTCCAGTCTACCACCACCGCGCCGCCTGGCCTAATCGCCGGGCCAGACACCAAAAGCCCCCGCAGTCGAAGCTGCGAGGGTGATGGTGACTAGATGGCGACGTTGCCGGAGAACTGGCTGTTGTACAGATCGGCGTAAAAACCGTTTTGCGCCATCAGCTGATCGTGGTTGCCGGTTTCGACAATCGAGCCGTGGTTCATCACGATGATGTTATCCGCGTCGCGAATCGTGCTCAGGCGATGGGCGACGACGAAGCTGGTGCGGTCCTTCAGCAGGCGACTCATCGCGTGCTGAATGTGAACCTCGGTGCGGGTGTCGACGGAGCTTGTCGCCTCGTCGAGAATCAGAATCTCGGGATCGGCGACGAAGGCCCGGGCAATGGTCAACAGCTGACGCTGGCCCTGCGAAATGTTAGAGGCCGATTCGTTCAAGATGGTGTCGTAGCCCTTCGGCAGCTGGCGAACAAAGTTGTCCACATGGGCGGCCTTGGCGGCTTCAAGAATCTGCTCATCGGAGGCATCCTCGCGGCCGTACTTCAGGTTGTCCCAGATGCTACCGGTGAACAGCCAGGTGTCTTGCAGCACCATCGCAAAGTGGCTGCGCAAATCCTCGCGCGACATGTCGCGGGTGTCCACGCCATCGAGGCGAATCGCCCCGCCCTTGACGTCGTAGAAGCGCTCGAGCATGTTGATCACGGTGGTCTTGCCGGCACCGGTTGGGCCGACGATGGCGATCATCTGGCCCGGTTTGACCTCAAGGTTGTAGTCGGTCATCAAAAGTGGTGAGCCGTCGTAGCCGAACTTGACGTGGTCCATGGTCAGCTTGTTGTGGTCGTCTGGGACGGCCGGCATGCCGGATGGCTCGTCGGTCATATCTGGTTCGTCCAGCACTTCAAAGACCCGTTCCGCCGAGGCGATGGTGCTTTGAATGGTGTTGGCCAGGTTGGCCAGCTGCGAGATTGGCTGGGAGAACTGCTGGGTGTACTGCAGGAAGGCCTGCACGTCCCCCAGGCTGACCGTGCCGTTGGACACGGCCAGGCCGCCGAAGATGGCGACGAACACGTAGCTGATGTTGTTGATGAAGGTCATCAGCGGCATGATGATGCCGGAGACGAACTGCGCCTTCCAGGCCGCGTTGTAGAACTTCTGGTTTTCCACCTCGAAGTTTTGCATGACCGTCTCTTCGCGGTTGAAGGACTTGACGATTACCTGACCGGCGTAATTCTCCTCGACCTGGTTGTTCAACAAGCCCAGCGCCTTTTGCTGGCTGGCAAAGAACTTCTGAGACTTCGGCGCGACGATGCCGACCACGACCAAGGACAGCGGGATGGTGACCAAGGCGATCAGGGTCATTTTGCCCGAAATCGAGATCATCATCCACAGCGTCCCGATGAGGGTGACGGCACTGGTGACCATCTGCGTCAGGCTCTGCTGAAGCGTCGAGGCGATGTTATCCATGTCGTTGACCGCTCGCGACATCACGTCCCCGTTGGAATGGGTGTCGTAGTAGTTGATCGGCACGGTTTTCATCTTGTACTTGAGCTCGCGGCGCAGGTCGTAAACGGTGCGTTGGGAGATGCGCGTCATGATGTACTGCTGCAGGAAGGAGAACACCGCAGACGCCAGGTACATGAAGATGACCGTGATGATGATGCCCTTGATCTTGTCAAAATCGATCGGGAACTCGGCCATCTGGATGCCAGCCTTTTGCTGTGCGACCCCTTTCATGTAGCCCTTGAAAATCTCGGTCGTGACCTGACCCAACACCTTGGGGGTGCGAATCTGAAAGATCGTCGCGGCGATGGCTAAAAGCAGCACCAAGACGATGCCGACCAGGCGCGATTTCATGTAGCCCAACAGGCGCATGGTGGTGCCCCAGAAGTTCTTGGGCTTTTCCACCAGGCCCATGCGCGGTCCCGGCCCGTGGCCGCCACCCATCCGCTGCTGTGGCTGTTTGGATTCTGCCATTAGTCTTCATCCCCCTCTCGAATCTGCGACTTGATGATTTCCTGGTACGTGGTGTTGGTGGCCTTCAGCTCGGCGTGGCTGCCGCGCCCGACCATCTTGCCGTCGTCCAGCACCACGATGGTGTCGGCATCGGCGACCGTGGAGACGCGCTGGCCGACGATCACGACGACGCGGTTGGAAATCTTCTCGTCGTCCTTCAGCGCCTGGCGCAACAAGGCATCGGTCTTGAAGTCCAAGGCCGAGAAGGAATCGTCGAACACGTAGACGCTGGCGTCTTTGACCAGGGCCCGGGCAATCGCCAGGCGCTGTTTTTGGCCGCCGGAGAAGTTACCGCCGCCTTGCTCAACGTGGTAGTCCAGGCCTTCCGGATTCTCTTCGATGAAGTCCTTTGCCTGCGCAATCTCAAGCGCGTGCCACAGCTCGTCATCCGTCGCGTCTTCGTTGCCGTACTTCAGGTTGTCACGCACGGTCCCGGTGAACAGGTTGGCCTTTTGCGGCACGAAGGCGACCGCGCCGTGCAACACCTTGAGGTCGAGCTCGCGAACGTCGGTGCCGTCGAGCTTGACCGCGCCTTTTTCAACGTCGTAAAAACGCGGAATCAGGTTGACCAACGTCGACTTACCGGAGCCGGTGCCGCCGATAATGGCCAGCGTCTGGCCCGGCTGCATGTTAAAGTCGATGCCGGCAAGCGCCGGCTCCTCGGCACCGTGGTAACGAAAGTCAACGTGATCGAATTGCAGGCTGGCGTGGCTTTCGTCCAGCGGCGTCGGCGTGGCTGGCGCCTTGATGGTGGTGGTCAGATCCAGCACCTCGTTGATGCGGGTGGCCGAAGCCTGGGCGCGAGGAATGAACATCAAGATCATGGACAGCATCATGAAGCTCATCAGAATCTGCATCGCGTAGGTGATAAAGGCGATCAGGTTCCCGGTTTCAAGGGCCTGTTGGGCGATTAAGTGGCCGCCCCACCAGTCGATGCCGATGTTGGTCCCGGACATGATCAAGGTCATCACCGGCATCGCCAGCGCCATAATCGAGAAGACCTTGACGGCGTTATCGGTGTAGTCCTTGTTGGCGACGTCGAAGCGGTTTTGCTCGAAGTCGTCTTGGCGGAAGGCCCGGATCACCCGGACCCCGGTCAGCCCTTCGCGGAAGACCAGGTTGATCTTATCGGTTTTGTCCTGCATCTTCCGAAACAGCGGCACGGCGAAGACCATCATGATGCCGATGAAAATCATCATGATTGGAATCACAATCAAAAAGATCATGGTCAGCGTGTGGTTCTTCTGGTAGGCCAGAAAACTTGCCCCGATCAGCATGATCGGCGCCATGATCATCATGCGCAGGATCATCACCCACACGTTTTGAATCTGGGTGACGTCGTTGGTGGTGCGGGTGATCAACGAACTGGTGCCGACCTGATCCATCTCGTCGTGCGAGAAGTTGATCACCTTGCGGTAGATGTCCGCACGGATGCGCTGACCGAGCTTTTGGGAGACCCGAGCAGCCAAAAACACGTTGCAGACACTGGCGACGACGGAGATGATGGCGCAGCCGATCATCTTGAAGCCGGCATGCCAGATGTAGTCGGTATCCCCGAGGGCAACGCCCTTGTTGACGATATCCGCCGTCAGGTTCGGCAGGTAAAGGCTCGCGATGACCTGCACAATCATGAACAAGACGGCGCCGGTGATCGCCCAGGCCGACGCGCGACCCTTTGCTAGTTTAAACATTCGTTGCCTCCTTTGGTGCGACGACGCCGTACTGAATCC
Source organism: Lacticaseibacillus parakribbianus (assembly GCF_025490915.1). Classification (GTDB taxonomy): domain Bacteria; phylum Bacillota; class Bacilli; order Lactobacillales; family Lactobacillaceae; genus Lacticaseibacillus; species Lacticaseibacillus parakribbianus. The sequence continues at coordinate 70,204 of NZ_JANQBA010000010.1, forward strand.
AGTTGAGCAGCTGGGCCAGCCGGGCCTTAACTTCGTTGATTGGCAGGACCTCTCCTGCCGCGCGGTGGTTGTAGTAATGGCCGATGGTCTGCATGAACAGCCCCATCACCTGCCGAATCAGCATCCGCAGATCGTCATCGGAGTGAACCCGCAGCGGCGTTCGGTCGATGTTGTCGACCAGAAACTGCGTGAGCTGGCCGTGGGGTTTCTTCTTGGGCCCCGGCGTTAGCTTGGACACCGAGTGAAAGTCCATGTACATGAAGACGTTGGCGTAAAAATCGGCGTGTGGCCCCTGAACGATGGTGTCGATCATGCGGTCGAACATCTCCGCCATCGCGGCGAAGAAGTCGCCGTGCTGGTCGATTACCGTCTGGCGGATCATGTCCTCGGTGTTTTGGCGCATACGCTCCAAGAGGTAGAAAAAGACGTCGCCCTTGTCCTCGAAGTACTGATAGAAGCTGCCGCGGGGAATGCCGGCATCCTTAATGATGTTTGAGATGCTGGCGTCGGCAAACGGCGCCCGGGCGAACTCGGCGTAGGCGGCCTTGACCAGGCGCATCCGCTTCTCTTCGGCCAGGCGGAAAAATGTTGGCTTTGGCATGGCGCTCTCCTTTCCAGCGCGTGTGACGCGCCATCGTGGTGGTCCCGCAGGCGCGGGGCCGACAGGGTCGCAGTATACGACACGCTGTCATGTGACAAGATGTCATTATACACGCTTGACGCCCGATGACAACCGACCAACGCCGGATTCACAAATTATTCACAATTTCAGGTCCCCAGCGCAAGCAAAAAGCATCCGCCAGGCGGATGCCCCTCAGGACTCACGTGAATTGGCCGCAGTCGGCTGCTGCCCGGCCAACTGCAGCAGGCTGCGCTTGGCCGTCAGGTTGACACCCAGCACCCGCCAGTCGGCCCCCGCAGCATCGATGCGCGTCACGCTGGTGTTTTTGAGCAGTGTGGCCGGCAGCTTCTGCGGTGCCAGCTGGTACACCAACGCGCTGAGCACCACCCCATGGGCGACGATTAGCACGTTGGCGCCATCGACACTCGCCGCCACGATGCCCGCCACCGCGGCATGGACGCGCTCGCACAACGCCGGCAGGCTTTCCGCCTGGCCGGTCGGATCCATGCGCTGGAAATTGCGAATCAGGCGCGGGAAGCGCTCGGCGCCGGTCCAGACCTGGGCCATGGTCGCCACGCCGTAACGCCGCAGCGACCCCATCATCAGCCCCCAATTGGAGGTGCCTTCAAGGCCGCCGAAGTAGTACTCGCGCAGCCCCGCCACCTGCGTCAGCGCCGGCGCGTCTGGGTGCTGGGCGAGAATCTGCTTGGCAGTGGCCACCGCCCGCCGCCGGTCGGAGCTGTAAGCCGCCGTGAAGGCCACCGGCGCCAGCAGCTCACCGAGCCGCGCCGCCTGGCCCAGCCCCTTGGCCGTCAGCGGCGCGTCGGTGAAGCCTTGCAGCCGCTGGGCCTTGTTCATCGGCGTCTCGCCGTGCCTGACTAAGTAAAGATGTACCGTCATTGCGCATCGCCCTCCTGTACTTTCATGTGCTTTCATGGTACCATATTGCCCAGATATCAAACAGGGACCTAAGTCGGAGGTGGCTGCATGAAAATCGCAGAGATGGTCTTAACTTATTTGCATTCACACCCGGAGAACCGCCGCGAGATCGACCAGGGGTACCAGAACGTGGTGGCCTTTGCGCTGCCCGACACGGTGATTTTTCCGTACCAAGCCAGCGTCTTTCCACCCGATCAGCTCAACGCGTTTCGCGTGGATGACGCCTTTTTGAAGCAGCAGGGCAACCTGTTGGCCTGGCTGGGCTCGCGGCTAGATCCCGACGAACCGCCGGTGCCTGATACCTTGTGGCTGACGCTCTGCCACGTGACGGCCGCGCATCAGCTGTTGATCGAGGCGTCATTTGAATAACGCCCGCACCCGCGCCTTGGTCCAAAAGGCGATTCAAGCCGGCATCTTGGCATTCTTGCTCGAGCTGTCAAGTCTCGCCTTCCACTGGCCTTGGCTGGTGTTCGTCAGCCTGGGGCTGGCCGTTTACGGGTTGGGCTGCTTGGGCTACGCGGTGTTTTGGTGGTGGCTGTCTCGGCGCTGACTTTCCGTCAGCGCTTTTTTGCTGCCCCGTGGCGCAGGTAATCGATGAAAAGCCCGATTAAGCTCAGCACGATGGCCGCTACCCACCAACCGTTGAGCTGATGACGCCCAAGCCACGCCGCCAACAGCACCACCAGTGCCAAAACCTCATCCAGCATTTGACGCAACAGCGCCTGTTTGTTCAATTCTGTCATGGCCTTACTTTAACACGTTCCCTCCCGGGGTGACAGGATTTGCGCCGCATTTGGCCGGTCGCCAGGGGCGAGCGGCTGGCCGTCGCCTGGTGGCCGTTTTTAAAGTGGCGTGAGAATCGCCAAGGCGGCGGTTGGCGCGTATACTAGCGGCGGAGGTGTTAAACATGCATGAAATTCCAAGAACCGTTGAAGAGGCCCAAGCCCTGGTGGCCAAGGCCGCAACCGGCAAAACGCCGCTGAGCCTTGACACCGTGATTCGCTTAGGCCTGCAAAACTGGCTGCAGGAGCTTTGCGACGAGGCGTTCGAAGGCGGCTACCTGACCGTCACCCTCGATCACGCCGGCCTCACCGTGACCGGCATCACCGGCAGTCAGGTCTACGCCGACGCGACCCTGCAGCCAGCGCCATTGATTGCGCAGTTCAAGGCCGACGCCCATCACACGCTGCTGCACCTGCAGACGCTGGTACGGCAGTTGGTCGACTCGGGGCAGCTTGTCGGCTAGGCCCAACCGGCACCAGGGCCTTTGCCGGTGGCCGGGTTTGGCCAGGCAGATTTCTGGCCAAGGCCGCCGGCAGCGGTTACACTTTCACTATTAGGAGGTGTACCATGACAAGTTTACCCAGAAGAGACCCCGCAACCGATCCGCTCTTGACCCCGGAAAACAGCGCCTTGCTGGTAATCGACTACCAGCCAACCCAAATTGAGTCGATTCAGTCAATGCCCCACCCGCAGCTGCTCCAAAACATCGCGTTGACCATCAAGCTCGCCCAGGCCTTCGCCGTGCCGATTGTTCTGTCCACCGTCAACGTCGAAAGCGGCCGCAACCAAGACACGGTGCCGGCCCTGCGCCGCTTGATGCCGGATGTGCCAAGCCTCGATCGCACCAGCATCAACGCGTGGCAAGACGGCGAGTTCCTGACTGCGGTTCACGATCTGAACCGGCCGCACCTGGTGATGGCCGCGCTGTGGACCGAGGCCTGCCTGACCTTCCCGGCGCTAGACGCGCTGCGCGAGGGCTACCAGGTCCACCCGGTGGTCGATGCCGTCGGCGGGACCTCCTTGGTTGCGCACGATACGGCACTCGCCCGGCTCAGCCAGGCCGGGGCCGCCTTGGTCACCAACGCGCAGCTGGCCTGCGAGTGGCAGCGCGACTGGAACCGCACGGCCACCGTCCCCGCCTTCGTCAAGCTGCTGCTTGAAGGCGGCGACTTCGTGCAACTCACCTAGCTGCCCGATTCGATGCCCGGCTTGCCCGGTTTGACGCGCTTTGGCGGCGTCGAACCGGGCTTTTTGCGGCTTGCAAGCGGCGCCGCTTGCGTGTAGAATACGGGCATCCTAACCAAAGAGGCCATTATGACGAAACTTAAAACCCGGCTCGATGCGTTCTCCGACGCCATCATCGCCATCATCATCACCATCATGGTGCTGAGCATCCCTCCTGTCCTACACGATTCGGTGGCCAGCTACCTGCAGCTGGGCAAAAGCGTCGGCATCTACCTGATCTCCTTTCTCTTCATCGCCAACATCTGGTACCAACACGCCACCGCCTTTGCCGAAATCGACACCGTGACCTACCGGCTGCTGCTGCTCGACCTGCTGTTTCTCGGGCCACTGGCCCTGATGCCCCTGTTGACCAAGATGATGGCCCTGAACACCACCCGCTGGACGGTGATGCTGTACGGCCTGCTGCAGCTTTTGGTCAACTGGCTGTTTCGCCTGCTGGCCAAGTCGATCATTCACCTGCAGTACACCGACCGCTCGGAGATGCGCAAGGTCTACACCAAAATCTACGGCGACAACAACGTGCTACTCAGCGCCTGGAGCCTGATTGCCCTGGTCGCCGGGTACTTTTGGCCAGAGGCCGCGATGTTCTTTTACCTGGCCTACCCGATTTTGATGTTCATCCTCAGCGCGACGGCCCGACAGCAGTTCTCCGAGGTCGAAAGCCTGCCCGAGGCGCAGCAAAAAGACTTCGAGCAGCTCAACGTCTTGCAGCGCCGCGACTTTCAAAAGGTCCACCAAGAAATTATGCAAGACGCCGAGCCGCTACCCGAGACTTGGGGCCAGTGGCTGGACTCAAGCATCGACCCCAGACGCCGCGAGCAGCTGAAGAACCGCTACCTACACGCCACCCCGGAGCAGCAAGCACGCATGGCCTTTTGGCTGCGCCAGGCTCACCGCGCCGGCCGCCGCCAGGACGCAGAGCGGTAAACACAGCACACAAAGGGCGGCCCGTCACTGAGGCGAGCCGCCCTTTGTGTGCTGTACAGCGAATCAGCCCTGCGTCGGGTTGTGCGACTTGCCGGCCGCGGCGTCTGGCATCGCGTCAAGCGCCGCCATGTCTTTCGCCGAGATGGTGAAGGCAAGCTGCGTGTTGGCCTCAATGTGGGCCTTGCTGGTCGCCTTAGGCAGCGGCAGCGCCCCGGTTTGCAGGACGTAGCGCAAGGCCAGCTGCGAGGTGGTCACCCCGTAATGCGCCGCGATGCCGGCCACCGCAGGGTTTTGCAGCAGGCCACCGGTCGCCAGCGGCGAGTAGGCCTCAATCAAAATGCCATGGGCCTTGGCAAAGGCCGTGATCTTCGGCTCGGTGAACCCGATGTAGTACTGAATCTGGTCGACCGCCGGTACCACCGTGGTGGTGTCCAGCAGGTTTTGCAGGTCGTGGACGTCGAAGTTCGACACCCCGATGGCCCGGGCCGCCCCGCCTTCGTAAAGCTCCTCCAGCTGCTGCCACACGGCGGTGTTCGCCTTGTCGTAGCGGGTGCCGGCCTCACGCCACGGCCACGGTGCGTGGATCAGGTACAGATCCAGGTAATCCAGGCCGAGGTTGGCCAGGGTCTGATCGAAGTAGTCGCGAACCGCGGTCGGGTCCTTGACCTCGGCCGGCAGCTTCGAGGTCACGAAAAGCTCGCTGCGCGGAATGCCAGAGTCCTTGATCGCCTGGCCGACGCTGCGCTCGTTGCCGTACACATACGCGGTGTCGATGTGGCGGTACCCGGCCGCCAAGGCGGCACTCACCGCCTGGTAGGCGACGTCGCCATCGGGAATCTGCCAGGTGCCAAAGCCCACCTGTGGGATCAAAATATCGTTGTTGAGCGTCATGGTTTCAGTTAACACTGTCATCTTATCACCCCTTTGCCCTCATTGTACCGCAACGGCGCTTCGATGTTCACGCCAGTAACGCCCGGTAAAGCGGCGCCAGGGCCACCACCCGCTCCTGAATGTCGGCCCAAAGCTCATCCGGCGCGTCGAACAGCGGGTCGGTCAGCAAGTAGGTCTGCCCGATCAGAAACTCGGCCTTGGCGGTGGTCTCAAAGCGCGTCGCCAGGCGGTCGAAGTTTGCCTCATTCAGCGGCAGCACCGCCTTTTTGGTGTGATCGCCGCTCAGCTCGAAGTTTCCGGGTAAGGCCAGCGCCAACGGCCGCAAGGCGGCCGGCCGCAACGCTGGCTCACCCTTGCTTTCGGCCAGCAGCGCGACCCACAAAAACAGCCGGTCGTCCCACAGCCCAAGCTCCAGGTGCGGCAGCATTTTGTATCCGCGCTTGCCGGCAGACAGGGCCAGCCACGTGTCCGGCGGCGGGTTCTTGTGGCGACGGGCGTGACGCGCGAGGTGCAGGAACTGCGTTGGCACCCCCTGCGCCGCCAACAGCGTCTGCAAAACCGCCCCGGCCGCCTCAAACTTGGGATCCAGGCGCTGGCGAATCAGGCCCAGCCGCCCGGGCAGCGTGGGATCGGCGAAGGGCGCAAAATCATCACGATCAAACATGAAAGCACTTCCTTATGTTAAACTGAGGGCAAACACCCGCGGAGGTAACCATGACAGACAACGAAGACGTTCAATCCCGGCTGACTCAAAGCATGAGCGGCCCCTTGCAGACCAATCCCGACGAGCGGCGGCACTACCTGGGCTCCCTGCGCGAACGAGCCTACCTGAAGGTGACCAACGCGCAGGTTCGCCAGCGCGAGGCCCTGCCGGCCGTCAAGGCGGCGCTTGACGCCACGAAGCACGAGACCGGTTTCAAGCTGCTGCTCAACGGCAAGCTCGCGGCCGACGTGACCGCGCCGTTCATGGCGGCGGCCAACGCGCTGGACTACCCCTTCACGCTGGTCAACAACGATCAAGCCGACCTGACGCCGGCCGGCTGCGCGGTGCTGGTCACCGCCAGTGCCGCCATTAACAAGCCAGACATCGCGCTACCGGAGCCAAAGGCGCCGGCCAAGCCGGCCCCAGGGTTTTTCGAGCGCCTCTTTCACTAATCGTCTGCCGCCTCGGCGGCTTTTTTAATCGGCGGAAAAAGCGCGGCGATCACCGCCGCTGCGACGTTGACGCCTGCCCCCATCACCGGGGCCTCATGCACTGCCAGCCGCGGGTCGGGCGTCACCGCCAGCACCTGGGCGGCCTCGGGGTGGTCGATCGTCGGTTCCAAGTACAGGTTGGGAATGGCGATATCCACCCCGGCGACGGTGGCGCCGACGGCCGCGGCCGCCGCCACCGCCAGTGCCTTGTAGCCCGGTGCGATGTCTGCCGTCACCGCCACCCCGCGGCCGCCGGTGGTCAGGTTGCTGTTGAAGCGCAAAAACACCTCGTGGCCGCGCGGCGGCACGGTGCCGCCGGTCTTGCCCTGGCTGGTCAGCACCGCCTGTTCGGTGGGGCCAAGTACCAGGTGGCGGCGCTTGGCCAGGTCGGCGACGGTTTGGCGACCGTCACCGACCACGCTGGCCGGCTCGCACTCAAGCACCGCCAACACTTGCCGGTTCAAGACGAAAAAGCGGTAGCTGTTGCCCGGGACGAACAGCTCGACGAGTACCGCCCCGAAGGCACTCGCGGCGGTGACCGCCTGGGCGAAGTCACGGCGCGTCGGTGGTAGCATGAACACGGTCACCCCTTGACCGTGGTGGCCGCAGTTGGGCTTGACCACCAGGCTCTTGTTTTTCAACCCGGCATCATAGGCGGCCATGGCGGCGGCCGCGTCGGTGAACTTGGCGGCGCGAGGGACCTTGAGGCCGGCCGCCCCCAACAGCGCCTTTTGGGCTAGCTTGCTGGCGCCGACGGCCTGGACCGCCGCGGTGTTCAGCGCGGTGACGCCTTGCACCACCAGCTGCCGCGTTGCCCCCCGCTGCAGGCTCATCACCGCCGCGCCGGCATCGTGTACCCGCACGGCCAAGCCGGCCTCAAAGGCCGCCGCGGCCAGCCGCTGCGTATTTTCGTCCAACGCCGCAAACCCTGGCAGCACCGCTTGCGGCTGCGTCAGCGCCTGGGGCAGGGCTGCCACCGGCAGCCGCGCGGAAGCGGAACGCGCCGCCAGTGTGCGCGCATCTGGCGCCTGCACCGCCTGCCACAGCGTCGCGTTGAGCCAGTCCAAGGTGGCAGCCGTGATGCCGGCCGGACTCGCCGTCACCGGCAGGTTGAGCAGGGCCACGGCGGTGATGATGCGATCCTTGGCTTGGACCAACCCCAGCTGAATCGGACCGCCGAGCTCCCGGGCCAAATCCTGGCTCCGCTCGGCCAAAATCGCCAGCCACTGCTTGTACAGCGTGGTGCGAAAGTCGCGGTACTCGGGCAGCTTGCGCCCTTCAAGATCCTGATAAAGCCGCGCAAACAGCGGCTCCGGTAGCGTCAGGCGAACGCTCAGCGCGACGTCTTGGGGTGACTTCAAATGGCTGGTCGCAAGGATTGCGGCCAGCTGATCGACGGTGGCCTGGGCCGAGTCGCAGGCATCGGTGGTCACCGTCACCCGCCCATTTTGCAACGCCACATAGGCGCCGGTGTTGGCCGCTTGGGCCCGAAGCGTCATCACCAGTTGAAATTGGGTCTGACCCTGAAGCGCGGCCAGCCCCAGCGCCTGAATTCTGTCTGCCAAAGTCGTCATGTCAATCCTCCGTTCAATCCCTCTACTGTACCACGTGCTATACTGAATGCGAAAGGACGTGGCAAAATGCAACAACCCCTGGCGTATCGCATGCGCCCGCAAAACCTGGATGAGGTGGTCGGCCAAGCGCACCTGGTCGGCCCCGATCAGATCATCCGCCGCATGGTGGCCGCCCACCGGCTGAGCTCCATGATTCTCTACGGTCCGCCCGGCACCGGCAAGACCAGCATCGCAAGCGCCATCGCCGGCACCACCAAGTACGCGTTTCGCATGCTCAACGCGGCGACGGACACCAAAAAAGACCTGCAGATCGTTGCCGAAGAGGCCAAGATGTCGGGCACCGTCATCCTGCTTTTGGACGAAATCCACCGCTTGGACAAGACCAAGCAGGACTTTTTGTTGCCCCACCTGGAATCCGGGCGCATCGTGTTGATCGGCGCCACCACGGAGAACCCGTACATGAGCATACTCCCGGCGATTCGCTCGCGCAGCCAGATTTTTCAGGTGTTCCCGCTGACCCCGGATGACATCGGTCAAGCGGTCGACCGGGCGCTGGCCGACAAGGACCGCGGCCTGGGTCACTACCCGGTGACGCTGACGCCGGCCGGGCGCGACTTTCTACTGTCGGCCACCAACGGCGACCTGCGAGCGGCGCTCAACGCGCTGGAGCTTGCGACCCTGTCGACGCCCGAGCAGGCCGGCCGCATCACCCTGGACGCCCAGGTGATGCACCAGTCGCTTCAGCAACGCGCCATCGCCGGAGACGCCGACGGGGATGCGCATTACGACCTGATCTCGGCCTTTCAAAAATCGATTCGCGGCTCGGCCGTCGATGCGGCCCTTCATTACCTCGCGCGGCTGATCGTCATCGGCGACCTGCCGAGCATCCTGCGACGCCTGTTGGTCATCGCCTACGAGGACGTTGGCCTAGCCAACCCCCAAACCGCTAGCCGCACCTTGACCGCCATTCAGGCCGCCGAGCGGCTGGGGCTGCCGGAGGGCCGCATTCCCCTGGCCAACGCCGTGATTGATCTGTGCCTGGCGCCGAAAAGCAACACCGCGATGGTGGCGATCGACGCGGCCATCGCAGACGTCGCCGCCGGCAAGGCCGGCAGCATCCCGGCCGACCTGCGCGATGCGCATTACAAGGGCGCAGCCGCGTTGGGCCACGGCCTGCACTACAAGCTGCCGCACGATTACCCCAACGGCTTTGTCAAGCAGCAGTACCTGCCCGACAAGCTGCGCGGTGTCCATTACTACCAGCCCAAAACCACCGGCAAGTACGAGGCGGCCCTCGCCAGCCGGCTGGCCCAGCTGCGAACCTGGCAGCAATAGCGGTTACAAGCGCGGTGCATCAATCTTTCGCCGTCACATCGCGGTGACGTTTTCTTGCCATTTGGCCGCCACCGTGCTACCATAAGTGCATGGGAGATTCCTAAGGTGTTCGCGCTTTCCTGTTATCAGTTGACCGAACAGTTTCGAGACCTTGGGACCGGAAGTGGCGCGTGCCGTGCTGTTATCTCACTTAACGGCTGACGCACGCGTCGTCTGGGCCCACTTGCTTAACGGCGGGTTTCAACGATTTGGAAAGAGAACGGCACCAATTTAGCCTTCCATGGCCGGCTTCGCGCCGGTTTTTTTGTGTCTGAGCTTAAAATTTGACAGCTAAAATGACAGGGCTTACACTGGCCTCAGATGATTATCAACGGGCAGGGAAAACGCCGCGGCCGCGGCGCTTGCAACTCTACTGCTTAGGGGGAAGGTCCGGGACATAAGCATTCCCAGTACCCCCACTCATGCCATGCCGAACCAGGCAACAACGTCGACGTTTTCGCGCAACGGTCCCCTCCGATTGGGACCGACCACCAGGGTGTGGACCACCACCCACCGATTGCTTAGTGTTCCGCCTACTCGCGCTGCGAGGTAGCTGCGGCGGGGCATTGACCGGTGGCTTGTACCACGCAAGTCGACCACGCGCCAACTTGCGGCCACAAAATCAGCTCAACCAACAGCAAGAATGCCACGGCCAGCGGTGGTCATGCTACCGCTGGTTTCGGTGCGGCCGGCGAAGTTTCCCCTTCGCCGGCTTTTTGGCGCGGGTAGCGGTCTTGGTCGCAATCTCTTGGCGCGGCGCGTACAATGGAGACATCGAATCGGAAAGGATGAACGCCTTGATCACGTTTGTTTTCGTCGTCTTCGCCCTGCTGCAATTCGGGCTGGCTTACTACCTCGTGGCCCATCGCCGCACCAACTTCTTGAGCCTGACCACGGTGCCGGCGCCGGTCGGCCACACCCTGGTCGCCTTTGCCTGCGGCTTTGGCGCAAGCGGGTGCCTGAGCCTGGTCGCGGCCTGGATCAACACCACGCTTTGGCAGGTCGCCGCCTTGGTGGTGGCCGCCGCGGTCGCCGGTCTGCTGGGGCTTTTGATCCCAAAATACGTGCGGTAAAGACTGGCGGCACGCACCTCAGTCGGGTACAATAGAAGTAAAGAGGTGATTGACATGTTACAACAATACAAACACATTCTAGTCGCGATCGACGGCTCCTACGAGTCGGAGCTGGCCTTCCAAAAGGCCGTGGCCGTCGCCAAACGCAACCACAGTGAACTGTTTTTGATCCACATTGTCGACACCCGCGCCTTCCAAAACGTGTCCAGCTTTGACTCCGCCATGGTCGAACAGGTGACCGAAACCGCCAAGCAGACCATGGATGGCTACATCGAGCAGGCCCACAAGGCCGGCCTCGAGCAGGTCTCGTACACCATCGAGTACGGCGCCCCCAAGACCATCATCGCCCGCGACGTCCCCAAGGCCAAGAGCATCGATCTGATCATGATCGGGGCCACCGGGCTGAACGCCGTCGAACGCCTGCTGATCGGCAGCGTGACCGAGTACGTCACCCGCAACGCGACCTGCGACGTCTTGGTCGTTCGCACCGACCTGAACAACAAGCCGGCGTTGGCCTCGACCAAAAAGCCGCGGCCGCAAGCCAAATAACCCGCTGAAGTCAGGCCTCGTGCCTGGCTTTTTCAACCCGAAAGAAGGTTCAACATGAGCATTTACGATTTCACCGCCACCTTGGAAGACGGCACCACCTACCCGCTGGCCAAGTACCGCGGCCGGCCGATGATCATCGTCAACACCGCCACCAAGTGCGGCTTTGCGCCCCAGTTCAAGGAACTCGAGGCACTGTACCAGAAGTACCGCGACCAGGGATTGGTGGTGCTGGGCTTTCCCTCCGACCAATTTCACCAAGAACTCGACACCGCAGACGCCGCCGCGGCGGCCTGCCGCACGACCTGGGGCGTCACCTTCCCGATGCACCAGCTAATCGCCGTCAACGGCCCGGCCCAAGACCCCTTGTTCGCCTACCTCAAAAAGGCGGCACCGGGCGCCCTAGGCACCAGCATCAAGTGGAACTTCACCAAGTTTTTGATCGATCGCGCCGGCAACGTGGTCGAACGCGTCGCGCCCAAGACCGCGCCGCTCACCATGGCTCCGGCCATCGAGCAGGCGCTGGCCCAGGCCTAACTTCAGCGCCACCGCAAAAAGGGCGGCCACTGGATGTCATCCCCAGATTCGGGGGACATCCAGTGACTGCCCTTTTTTGGCGTGCCTAGCTCACGCGCTGATCGGATCGGCCTCCAGCGCCTCAATCAGGCGCGTGCTTTGCGTCACCCGCGCCAGCGCCAAGGCAATCTGGTAGGCCTGAGGGGCCGCCTGATCCCCGATGCGCAGCAGGGCCCGGGCCCGTAAGGCGTAGAACTCGTCGAGCAGAAACAGGCTGTCGTTGCGAACCGCGTTGTCGATGCCGAGCTTGACGTGGTGCAGCACCAGCTGGTCCTCCTTCAGCTCGTAGTAAATTCGCGCCACGTGCCAGTGAATGGTCAGCTCCACGTCCAGGTAGCGCCCTTCGGCCAGCGGCATCGCCTGCAGCAGCTGCAGCGCTGAGTCGATGTAGACTCTGGCGCGTTCGGTGGTGCCCTTCTCCGCGTAGGCCAGCCCCAGCCCCAGGGTCGCCATGATGGCCGGCAGGTCCTTGAGCGTGGCGGCCAGCGGGTTCAGCACCCGCCCGAAGTAGTAGATCGCCTCGTCTTGGTTGCGGTGCCCAAACAGCTGCACCATCCCTATCGCGTAGTAGTAGCGCCGCTCGTCCTCCACCCGCAGCGTCTTGACGCTACGAATGGTTTTGAGCTTCGCGTCGGCCTGGTCAAAATCGCCGTGGCGAATCAGGGTGTCGATTTCGGCGAGGTTGCGCTGCACCCGGGTGCGGTTTTCGACCACAATGTCCTCCAGCGTGATGCCCAGCCGGTCAATCAGGCGCAACAGGATATTCATGCTCGGGACCTTGTTGCGCTTCTCGATCAGACTGATTGTGGCCTGGGTGCAGATGCCGTTGGCCAGTTCGGCCTGCGACAGCCCCTTGAGCTTGCGGTAGTGGCGGACCCGTTCGCCCAGGATCCGCAAGGCGGGTTGGGAATTCTTCATGATTAAACACTCCTTTGACGGCCATGCGCCAATCCAACTGAGACCATTTCTATCTTTGTATTATACTTAAAGTTATGCCGTTTGACTACTTTTCTTCATTTGTGCGGTATTTTCCAAGCTTTCATAATTATTTTTATTATTACTTATACATGTGAATATCATTGCAATACGTCCCGCCCGTTTGGTCATAGCCATTACGGCTGTCGTGACAGCTTGAATCAGAGCGGTTCGGCGACCGAATTTATTAAAGCCGACCTGGTTCGACTCGCTCAATGAGATACAGATGGCGACTTTTTCGGTCGGTCCTCACGCAATTCGTCGTCAATCCTCACCGCAGTTTCAGTCGCCTCGTGAAAAAAAAGCGAGCAAAAAGGCCGCGTCCCTCAAGACACGGCCTTCCTCAGTACAGATCGATGATTTTTTGCAGGTAGTCGACGACCACCTTGGGCAAGTCGGCACGCATCAGCAGCGCCTCGAGCAATCGGCTGCGGTTGTACCAGCGGTTCCAAAACGCCACGGACTCCTGCGGGTGCAGGTCCTTCAGCCGACTCTGCCACGCCGTCAGGCACAGCACCTGCGATTCGGCGAAAAACTGGTGCTTGGCCGCGAGGTTCACCAGGTAGCCGGCCACCCGCTGATCCTCGCCGAACGCCAGCGCGTAATCGTTGTGCTGCCAGCCGGCAAACACGGCGGCCATCAAAAGCACCTTCTCGCCGCGCGTCAGCACCGGCACCTGCGTCAGCTCGTCGGCGAGGTTGCCGATGTGGGTGTAGGCATGGGCCCAGCCGGCGCCTTCGACAAAGCCCCGGCCGTCTCGCTCCAAGACGACGTAGGTTACGAGGTTCATCAAAAGCAGCTGGTAATCCGCCTGGCTCAGCGCGTGGTAGCGGTTTTGATCCGCGTAAACCAGCCCGGACAACAGCATCACGGCGAAGCTGCGCCCGAACACGCCGGAGTTTTCGGGCTCCAGAATGTGCGAGAACAAGACACCCGGCGCCTGGAGCTCGTGGAACAGCCACTCGACCTGCGGCTGGGTGAAGGCGTCGGCCTGAAAGAGGTCCGAGATCAGGTAAAACACCCCCTTGTCTCGCACCGCGGGGTTGCGGCTAGCCAGGTGATCCAGCAAGAAGTGCAGCTCCTCATCGCTGACGTCGGGCTGCTTGGTGTTTTTGATCCGGCGGCTGATGGTTTGCATCCGGGCAATCGCCCGCATGTCGTCGCTCGGCAGGATCAGGGGCGTCGGCTGGCTGCGGGTCACGCCGGCCATGATGCCGTCCAGCGCCGCCGGCAGCTTGGCGAACACCTTGCCGGCCAAAAGCGCCGCTCGCAGGTCCTGAACCTGCGCCTTGACGCGAACGAGTTCTTCTGTCATTGTGTCTCCTTTGTCAAATCAGGATGGGCCGCGTGATTTTCTCGGTGGGATGCGCCAGCACCCAGCCAAAATCGGCGGCGTGGGGGCCTTTTTTGACCCGCATCCCCGGCTGGGCCATGATGGTGAAGGGATAATCATGCGCCAGCGCCTGCTTCAAGTAGTAATCGATCATGTCGGGCATCATCAGCCCGTTGAGGTAGACCCGATAGCCCGGGTAACGCGTCAGCACCGAGTCCAGCAAATCCGCGATGCGCGGGTCGTGCAACTGGCGAATGGTCACCGCCATGGCGACGCGCTCCTTGAAGTTGCCCAAAAAAGCGCGTTTTTCGTCGGGGTGCAGGGTGGGAATGCCCAAGGCCTTGGCCTTGATGAAGTCGTTCAAAGATTCTGGCATCGTGACTCCTTTCGGCGGCCTGTGCCGTCCCCTTCATGGTACCACAAGTCCGTCGGCGGTTCAGTTCGCGGCCGCCGCTGGGTCGACCAGGGTCAGCTGAATGCGCTCGCGCTTTTGGTCGACGCTCAGGACCCACACGGTCACCACGTCGCCGACCGCGACCACGCGGTACGGGTCGCTGACACGCCTTTGGGCCATGTGCGACAGGTGAACCAGGCCGTCGTGCTTGACGCCGATGTCGACGAAGGCCCCGAAGTCGACGACGTTTCGCACCGTGCCTTCCAGCTTCATGCCGGGCAACAGATCCGCCATGGTCAACACATCGTGGCGCAAGAGCGGCGCCGGCATCCCGTCGCGCAGGTCGCGGCCGGGGTTTTGGAGGCTGGTCGCAATGTCTTGGGCGGTGGCGGCGCCGACGCCAGCGGCCAAAAGCGGCGACAGGTCGGCGGTCGCCAGCGCGGCCTTGGCCGCCGGGCTTTGCAGGTCGGCCGCGTTGACGCCGGTCGCCTTCAGCCACGCCTTGGCCGCCGGGTAGCTTTCAGGGTGGATGTCCGTGTTGTCGAGCGGCTCGCGGCCGCCTGGAATGCGCAGGAAACCGACCGCCTGCTCGAAGGCCTTGGGGCCCAGGCGCGGGACCTTTTTCAAGGCGGCGCGGCTGGCGTAGCGCCCGTTGGCCTCGCGGTAGGCGACGATGTTGTCGGCGACGGTGGCCGACAGCCCCGAGATGCGGCGCAGCAGCGCGGCGCTTGCGGTATTCAGATCCACCCCGACGCGGTTGACCGCGCGTTCAACCACGGCGTCGACCGCCACGGCGAGGTCCTTGGCCGGCAGGTCGTGCTGGTACTGGCCGACGCCGACCGCGGCCGGGTCGATTTTGACCAGCTCCGCCAAGGGGTCCTGCAAGCGCCGGGCGATGCTGATGGCGCTGCGCTTTTCAACCGGCAGCTGCGGGAATTCGCTTCGCGCAAGGGCGCTGGCCGAGTACACCGACGCGCCGGCCTCGTTGACAATGACGTACATCACGTCTTGAGGCAGCGTCTTCAAGACGGCCGCCACGAACTGTTCGGATTCGCGGCTGGCGGTGCCGTTGCCGATGGCGATGGTGGTCACGCGGTACTGGCCGATCAGCTCGCGCAGCTGCCCGGCGGCCGCCTCGCGCTGGGCCGCCGGCGCCGGCTTGTGGGGGTAAATCACCGCCGTGGTCAAGAGCTTACCGCTTTGATCGACCACCGCCAGCTTGCAGCCAGTGCGGTAGGCCGGATCAAAGCCCAGCACCACTCGGCCGCGCAGCGGGGCCTGCATCAGCAGGTTGTAAAGGTTTTGGCCGAAGACCTGAATCGACTTGGCATCGGCCGCCTCGGTCAGGCTCGCGCGGACCTCCCGCTCAATGGCCGGGGCGATGAAGCGCTTGTAGGCGTCGGTGTAAGCGGCGGTGACGGCGGCCGTCGCCGGGGTCTGCGGCCGCTTGCCGATCAGGCGAAAGCGGCAGAAATTCAGGATACCGGCCGGATCGACCACCACCTTGACCGTCAGGATCTTCTCCTTTTCGCCGCGGTTCATCGCCAGCGTCTGCGTCGCCGTCACCTGCGACAGCGGCGCCTTGAACTCATAGTACTGCTGGTAGACGCCGCGCTCGTCGAGGGCCTGCGCCTTGGGCCGAACGGTCGCCTGCAAAACGCCGTTGCGGGTGGTCTCCCGCCGCACCCAGTTGCGAATCGCGACGTCCTCGCTGAAGGCCTCGGCCAGAATCTCATGGGCCCCGGCCAGCACCGCGGCGACATCCGCGACGCCGCGCTTGGCCGAGACGAACTTGGCGGCCGCGGGTGCAAGCGGCCCCTGGGGAAAGGCGAGCAGCTGCCGGGCAAAGGGCTCAAGCCCCGCCGCCTTGGCCTTGGCCGCCAGGGTCAGGCGCTTTTGCTTGTACGGCAGGTACAGGTCCTCGACGTCTTGCAGGCTCGCCGCCGCCGTGATTTTGGCTTGCAGGGCGGCCGTCAGCTTACCGGCCGCCTCGATGCTCTTGAGGACCGCCGCCTTACGCTCCAGGAGTGCGGCCACGCGGTGTTCGGCATCTTCGATGGCCTGAATCTGCACCTCATCGAGGCTGCCAGTGGCCTCCTTGCGGTAACGCGCGATGAACGGCACGGTGTTGCCGGCCGCCATCAGGGTCAAAACGGCGTCGATTTGCCGGGTGCTGATGCCGGTCAGCTCGCGGTGAACGAGCGTGACGGTGTTGTCTTCAGTCATGATTGCCTGCCTTTCTGCGTTGCGCTGCGAAAATAAAAAGCCCGAACCCGGGCTTGCTGCTGTCCAATGTGCCAGGCGGGGGTCGAACCCGCGACCGATGGTTTAGAAGACCATTGCTCTATCCTACTGAGCTACTGGCACCTGATCGAACCTAATTATTATAAGGATAGCCTCGCGGAGAGTCAACGCTTGAAAGCCTGGGCCCAGTTGTTTACACTTGAACCATTATAAGACATTGGAGTGATCTCATTGAAACTTAATCAATTCGCCCGTCTGACCCCGGCGGCCGCGACGCAGATCAAGGAGCTGGCCGAACTCGGCTTCGCCGTCGCACCCGAGCTGGGCCTGGCCAAACTCGCCCGCACCGACTTTGCGCTGCTGTTCCCGGAGGCCCACACCGCCACCACCAAGGCCCAGCAGCTGCAGGGCATCGCCATCGACGACCACACCACCCTGCTGGACCTGCTGCAGCCGAACCTGACCGCCATCACCCGCCAGCAGTTCTACGCCGCGGCGCTTCAGCTGCTAGGGTTTGAGGGTCTCACCGACTTCAAGCTCGAGGACCCGTTGCGCTTCGCGGCCGCCACCAAGCTGCCGGTGGTCGATTCAGACATCACCACCCCGCAGCAATTTTTGGCGGCCCTGTACCTGCTGTTGACCACTCGCACCAAGCACCTAGTCAACTACCTGGACGCGCTGGCCACCCGCGGCTTTTTCAAGGACTTCCAGGGTGACACGCCACGCTTCTTGTTCTTCAACGGCAAGGCGCAAAACGTGTTCGATCCGCGCCGCATTCACCGCGAGGTCGTCTGGATTGAATCCGACCTCGACACCGACCACGACGGGCAGCGCGACTTACTTGAGGCGACGATTTTCCGACCGCTTGAAACCGACGCCGGGCTGCGCGTGCCCGTGCTGTTCACGGCCAACCCCTACTTCCACGGCACCAACGACGTCGACTGGATCACCCACAAGCCAAGCGACACCGTGGCGGTCAAGACCCACTCCCGCACCCTGGCGGAGGTCACCGCCAAGCCGGCGCCGCAGCCGGCACTACCGCACCGCGAGGTCAAGGGCGAGCGCCAGACGGCCGAGGTCTACGGCGACGAGAACGGCATCTACCCGCTCAACGACTACTTCCTGGCGCGGGGGTTTGCCACCGTCTACGCCGCCGGCATCGGCACCCGCGGCTCCGACGGCGTTCGCGAAACCGGCGGCCCAGGTGAGACGGCCAGCGCCGTCGCCGTCATCGAGTGGCTGACCGGCGCCCGTCGCGCCTTCACCAACCGCACCGACAACATCGAGATCAAGGCCTGGTGGAGCAACGGCAAGGTCGCAATGACCGGCAAGTCCTACCTCGGCACCCTGGCCGTGGCCGCCGCCACATCCGGCGTCGAAGGCCTCAAGACCGTGATCTCCGAGTCCGCAATCTCCAGCTGGTACGACTACTACCGTGAAAACGGTCTGGTGGTCGCCCCGGGCGGCTTCCAGGGCGAGGACGCCGACGTCCTGGCCGTCGACACCTACTCGCGCCAGAAGAACACCGGCGACTACCTGAAGATGAAGCCGACCTGGGACAAGGCACTGGCCGCGATCACCCGCGACCAGGACCGCACCACCGGCGACTACACCGCCTGGTGGGACGCCCGCAACTACCGCAACGACCTGGCCAACATCACCTGCGACGTCGTGTCGACCCACGGCCTCAACGACTGGAACGTCAAGCCCAAGAACGTGATCAAGCTCTGGGACGGCCTGCGCGACCTGCCGATCAACAAGAAACTGATTTTGCACCAGGGCCAGCACGTCTACGTCAACAACGTGTTGTCGCTTGACTTCACCGACATGATGAACCTGTGGTTGTCCTACGAGCTCTTGGACGTCCAAAACGACGCGCCGAAGGTTCTACCCAACGTCTTGGTTCAAGACAACGTCGAGGAGCAGACCTGGCACGCCTACGAAGACTTCGGGGCCGGCCCCAAGCACCGCGAGCAGACGCTGAACTTGGCCTCCGACCTCACCAGCAGCCGCGCCAGCTTCGCCGACACCGCGACGCAGATTTTCACCGCCAACCACGAGACCTCGGATTCCTTCGAGCTTGAGATCGTCAAACCAAAGAGCCTATACGACACCAGCCGCCTGTGGCTGGACCTGCCGAATTTTGACGACACCGTGACGCTTGAGGGTACCCCGCACATTAAGCTGCGGCTGTGGGTCGATCAGCCGACCGCGATTCTCTCCGTGCGGCTGGTCGATGTCGGTGAGGCTGAGCGCTTCGGCACCACGGCCAAGCTGGTCGAAGGCGGCGGCTACCCACTGGGTTACGACTACAAGACCACCAACATCTTAGAGTTCGCCAAGGTGGCACCGACCGCCAGCAAGCTGATCACCTTCGGCCACGCGAACGTCCAAAACCAGCACAACGCCTACGAAAACGTGCCGGTGGTGCCGGGCGAACCGTTCACCATCGACTTTGACCTTCAGCCGACGCACCTGACGCTGCCGGCCGCTCGCCACCTGGCGCTGATCATCCACGGCGCCGACATGGCCCAGACCCACCGCCCCGTGGCGGTCACCAACTATCACGTCGACCTTGCGCAAAGCACCCTGACGCTACCGCTTCGCAGCACCGACTAACCAATCTGAACCGCGCGACCCCGCTACTGACGGCGCCGCGCGGTTTTTGCGTCCGGCGCCGGCCGTGCGGTCCTGGCGCTAACGCAAAAAAGGCGGCGCCAGCGACCTAGCCCCACCACGGAAACACGCAATTATCGCACCATCAGCTCGCCACTGACCAGCCGCCGCCCCGGCGCGAACCCCAGGCGGCCGTACAAGCGGCCAGCGGCCTGGGCCTGCTCGCTTTGAACCAGCGTGAGCGCCGTCGCCCCGCCGGCAGTCAGGTCGGCCTGAACCGACCGCACCAGCCGTGCAGCCAGCCCCTGCCGGCGAAACGCTGGGGCCACCGCCACGTACAGCAAGCGGCCAATCGTCCCTTCTTGTTCAGCGTAGGCGTAACCCGCCACGGCTTGGCCCTGACGCACCACAAACAGCGGATGGGTCGCATCGACTTGTGCGATAGCCGACCCGGCGAAGAACTGGTGGTGCAGCGCCAGTACCGCCGCCATATCGGCCGGTGGCGTCGTCAGCGGCATTACGGGCGGTCGCGCCACCAACTGCGGCATTGACCAAATCGTCTGACCCTTCAGGGCAACCCGCCGCTGCCGCAGCCACTTGGTTACTGCGCTGTCGGCCGCGGCAAAAAAGCGCAGTTTTGCCGGCCGGTGCAACAACCGCGTTCCAAGCGCGGCGAGGGCCGCATCAAGGTCTTGGGCGAAGGGCCCCCAACACTCGGCCACGCAGTCGGGGCCTTCTGGTACTGATCCAAAACCGCCAGGCAGTCGGCGGTTTGAACCACGGTGATGGTGGGCGCCGCCAGGTCGGCGGCCACCGCGGCCACTGTGTCTGAAATATAGGCACACGCGGCGCGGTGTCGCCACAGGGCGACCGCCGCCTCAGTCATGCGCCGCCGCCAAGGCCGCGGTGACTTCCGCCCTCAGCGGAATCGACGGCAACGCACCGAGCCGTTGAACCGCCAGGGCCGAGGCCATGCTGGCGTACTCGACCGCCGCCGGCAAGTTGTGCAGGTCCGGTGACAGCACCGCCACCAACGCACCGATGAAGGTGTCGCCGGCCGCCGTCGTGTCGACTGCGGTCACCGCAAAGGCCGGCACCCGCGTCGCCCGCTTGGCCAGCGAGAGGTAGGCCCCGGCGGCCCCCAGCGTGATGATCACGGCCTGCACCCCTTGCGCGTGGAAAAAGGCCGCGTTTTGCGCGAGCCCGGCCGCCGTCGCCGTCGTGATACCGGTCAGCTTCTCGCTTTCCGTCTCGTTGGGCACGATGACGTCGGTGACGGCCAAAAGCGCCTGGGGCAGCGGCTGGGCCGGTGCCGGGTTCAACACGGTGACCGAACCGGCCGCCCGGGCCGCCGCAAAGATCGCCTGGGTCGCCGCAAGCGGCGTCTCGCACTCCGCCACGGTGAAGGTCGTCTTGTGGTATGCGGCCACGGCCTGTTCGGCGGTGATCGTCTCATTGGCGCCGGCCTGAATCACAATCGAGTTTTGGCCGCTCGCCTGAAGCAGGATGTAGGCCTGGCCGGTCGCCGTCTCGGCCACCGTGGCCACGGCGGTCAGGTCAACGCCGGCCGCTGCCAGCTGGTTGCGCATGAAGCCTGCGTTGGCGTCATCGCCGGTGGCACCGATGAACGCCACCTGCGCCCCCGAGCGCGCCGCGGCCACGGCCTGATTGGCGCCCTTGCCGCCGGCCGCCTGAGAGAAGGCGGTCATGCGGATGGTTTCGCCGGGCTTGGGCAGGACCGGAATGTGCAAAATGCTGTCGACGTTGATGCTGCCGAGAATCGTTACGCTGTTCATGTTCGTCCTCCTTGTGCGACAACAGCATACCACATCCCAAGACGCTTGTCCGGCCCGGTCGCTGCCGGCCGTCCTCACCGCCAGCTCCTGGCCGGGCTGCCGCAGGTGCCGCCGGCCTCGTTCGGCGTCACCCGCTTGGCCTTGTTGGGCGTCACCCGCTTGGCCGCCTCAAGCCGCCTTGCGAGCGCAAAAAAACCGGCCGGCCGCGCTGGCCAACCGGTTGGGTCCAGGCTTTTGGGAAGAATCACTGGGCCTTTAGTAGAGCTCGAGGTACTGTTCGCGTTCCCACTCGGAGACGCTTTGACGGTAAGCCGCCCATTCCAGGTCCTTGGAGTCTTTGAAGGACTGGTACAGGTGATCACCCAGCGCCTTTTTGACCACCGCATCGTCCTCCAGGGCCTTCAGCGCGTTGTGCAGGGTCGACGGCAGGTCCTGAATGTGGTTGGCCTTGCGCTCGGCGTCTTGCATCCGGTAGATGTTGCGGTCGATGCCCTGCTCCGGCGTCAGCTGGTTCTTGATGCCGTCCAGGCCGCTTTCCAGGATTGCGGCAATCGCCAGGTACGGGTTGGCGGTCGGGTCAACCGACCGCAGCTCGAGGCGCTTGGACAGCCCCTTGCCGTTCGGGACCCGGATCAACGGGCTGCGGTTGGTGCCGGACCAGGCGATGTACACCGGCGCCTCGAAGCCTGGCACCAGGCGCTTGTAGGAGTTCACGGTTGGGTTGTTGATGGCGGTCAACCCACGCGCGTGAAGCAAAAGCCCCGCCAGAAAATGCATCGCGTCGGCAGACAGACCGCTGTCTGAGTGCGCATCGTAAAAGACGTTGGCGTCGTCTTTGAACAGGCTCATGTTGATGTGCATCCCCGAGCCGTTGATGCCGTGCAAGGGCTTTGGCATGAAGGTCGCGTACAACCCGTGCTTGCGGGCGATGGTCTTGACCACCAGCTTGAAGGTCTGAATGTTGTCGGCGGCGCTCAGGGCGTCGGCGTACTTGAAGTCGATTTCGTGCTGGCCCGGCGCGACCTCGTGGTGCGAGGCCTCGACCTCAAAGCCCATTTTCTCAAGCTCCAGCACGATGTCGCGCCGGCAGTTTTCGCCCATGTCCAGCGGCGCGAAGTCGAAGTACGAGCCCTTGTCGTTGAGCTGCAGCGACGGCTCCCCCTTCTCGTCGAGCTTGAACAGGAAGAATTCCGGTTCCGGTCCGATGTTGAAGGCGGAGTAGCCGGCGGCCTTCATCTCGGCCACGATGCGAATCAGGTTGTTGCGGGGATCACCGGCGAACGGGCTGCCGTCCGGCTCGTGAACGCTGCAGATCAGCCGGGCGATTTTGCCGTGATCGTTCTCCCAGGGGAAAAGCAGCCAGGTGTTCAGGTCCGGGAACAGCAGCATGTCGCTTTCTTCGATGCGGACGAAGCCGTCGATCGAGCTGCCGTCGAAGGTCATTTTGTTGGCCAGGACCTTGTCGAGCTGGGACACCGGCACCTCGACGTTCTTGATGATGCCGTTGATGTCCGTGAACATGAGGCGCAGGAATTGGACGTTTTCCTTGGCCACGCTTTCACGAATCATGTCAGCCGTGATCTGTTTTTTTGCCATCAGATGAAGACTCCTTTGCAAGTGGGTTAGTTGCGGAAGCCAAAACCCTGAGTCGGGAAGTTGCGGTCGCTTGGGTTCAGCCGGCCCTGGTTCATCAGTTCCGAACGCAGCATGTGCCGCACGGCCGAGTCGCTGGTCGGCTGCGCTGGCTGGCGCTGTTTTTGCCGGCGAATGTCGGCCAGCGTGAAACCGGCGGCCAGCTGCGAGCGAATGTCGAGCAAGGCGTCGACGTCGCGCAAGGCGTACAGCCGGTGGTTGCCCTGGCTGCGTTCGGGGTGAATCAGGTCTTGGGCCTCGTAGTAGCGGATCTGGCGAGCGGTCAGGTCGGTCAACGCGATTACTGTACCAATCGGCAGGACGGGGCGGTTGCGCAAATCGCTGATCTCGGTCATGACAAGGCTCCCTTCATAACGTGGTTCAGTCTACCAATCCCCCTCCGGCTTGTCAACGGTCGATGTCACAATAGCTGACAAGATTGGCCCCGGCCGTCACTTTTTTTCGGCACAACGCAAAAATCCCGAACAATATCGTTCGGGATTGCGGCAGTTGTTCACGTTTGCGGCACTATTTGGTGAAGAAGGTGACCTGAGCGGCGCCGATGATGCCTAACCGCACATGGGCGTAGGTCAGCCCCCCCTGGATGTACAGGGTATACGGTGGCCGCAGGGGGCCATCGGCGGAGAACTCGATGGTCGAGCCGGACACGAAGTTACCGGCGGCCATCACGACCTTGTCCTCGTAACCCGTCATCTCGGACGGCTCCGGAGTGACGAAGGCGTCGACCGGCGAGTTCTCCTGGACGGCCTTGGTGAAGCTGACCATGTCCGTCGGGTTGCCGAAGTTGACCGTTTGAATCAAGTCGGTGCGAGGCGCATCCCACTTCGGCGCCACGTCCAGACCCAACCGTTCAAGCAAGGCGGCCTCAAAGATTGCCCCCTTGATCGCGTTGCCGGTGACGGAAGGCGCTAGGAAGAAGCCCTCGTACATGTCGAACAGGTTGCTGCCCGTCGCCCCTTCCGCCGGACCGATGCCAGGCACGGTCATGCGGTAGGACACCCGCTCGACCAGGTCCTTGCGCCCGACGATGTAGCCGCCGGTCTTGGCGATACCACCGCCGGCGTTTTTGATCAGCGACCCGGCCATCAGATCCGCCCCGACGTCCAGGGGCTCCAGGGTCTCGGAAAACTCACCGTACGCGTTGTCGACGAAAATCCACACGTCAGGCGCCACTTCCCGCACCGCCGCTACCATCTCCTTGATCTTGGCCACCGTGAAGGAGTCGCGCGTCGCGTAGCCGCGCGAGCGCTGGATGCAGACCACCTTGGTCTCCGGCCGGATGCGGGCCTTGATCGCCGGCAAATCCGCCGAACCGTCCGGCAGCAGCGGCACGTAATCGCACTTGATGCCGTACTCCTTGGCGCTGCCGATGCCGTTGCCGGCCATGCCCAGCACCTGCTGCAGCGTGTCGTACGGCTCGCCGGTGATGTAGAGCAGCTCGTCGCCGGGCCGCACCAAGCCGAGCTCCGCCACGCCGATGGTGTGGGTGCCGGAGACGAACTGCGGCCGCACCAGCGCGTCCTCGCCGCCCAGCACCTGGGCGTAGATGGCCTCTAAGGTGTCGCGGCCGAAGTCATCGTCGCCATACCCCGTGGTGCCCAGCAAGCTGCTTTCCGCCACGTGGTGATCGCGGTAGGCCTTCAGGACCTTGGCTTGATTATCCATGATCTGCTCGTCAATCTCCGCCAGCCGCGGCGCAATCTGCCGATCGACGTCCGTTACCAGCGCAATCAGCTTGGCATCGTACTCATCTTTCCAACTCAATGCTTGTTCTCCTTTGTTTGCCACGAGGCGACCAGCGCCTCGACGTCTTTAAGTTCCTCTGGGTGTGCCACCAGGTCGAACCAGTGCGTCGGCATCTGGTGGCGAAAATAGGTCAGCTGGCGCTTGGCGTAGCGCCGCGAATTCTGCTTGACGGCGGCCACCGCAGCGGCCAGGTCGCAATCCCCATTCAGGTACGGCAGGAATTCCTTGTAGCCGATGGCCCTCAGCGCCTGCGCTTCGGGACCGGCCGCGGCCACCACCCGCCGCACCTCGGCGAGCAGCCCGGCGGTGAGCATCTGGTCAACCCGCGCGTTGATTCGCGCGTACAAGGCCGACCGCTCGGTGGTCAACCCGAGCACCAGCGCATCGTAGGCCGGCGGCGACTGCTGTTGCCTGGAGAACAGCTGGCCGGTGGCGGCGACCTCAAGCGCCCGAATCACCCGCCGCGGGTTGCCTTCGGGAATCGCCGCGGCCGCGGCCGGGTCAACCGCCTCAAGCCGCTTGTGCAAGGCGGCCGGCCCGGCCGCTGCGAGCTCGGCGTTCAGCGCCGCTCGCAGGCCAGCGGGCGGGGCCGCTCCGCCCAGGTTCAGCCCCAGCCGCAGCGTGTTGAGGTAAAAGCCGGTGCCACCGACCACAATCGGTAGGTGACCGCGGCCGCTCACCGCCTCAATGGCCGCCGTGGCCCGGGCCGCGAACTGAGCGGCCGAAAACGGCGTCCCCGGCGCCACGATATCGACCAAGTGGTGTGGCACCCCCGCCATTTCGGCGGGCGTGACCTTGGCCGTGCCGATGTCCATGCCAGTGTAGATCTGGTAGGCGTCGCCGTTGATCACCTCACCGGAGAAGCGCTTGGCCAAGGCAACGGCCAGGGCGCTTTTGCCGGTAGCGGTCGGGCCGCCAATCATCAAAATTTGGGTTTTAAAAGCCTCAGAGTTCATTTCATCACCAGCTTCTAGTATACTGAATGTAGCACCTAAGTTCTACCAAACCCGCGGAATGCGGCTTAGTGAAAAGAGGGATCTGTATGAAGCACAAATTTTTCAAGGGCTTCTTGTTCGGGGTTCTGGCAACCGCCGGCGCCGTAGCCGGAAGCGTCGTCGCCTTCAAGAAATCCTACATTGAACCCGTCGAAGACAAGGTTGAAGAGATCAACTCCAACCGGCGCAAGGCCAACCGCAAGCGCCACGGCGCTCACATGGGCTAGCCCAATCAAAAAAACGGCGACCGCATTCGTGGTCGCCGTTTTTGATTACCTAAGAGAGCTTCTTGGCCTTGGTCTTGCCGGACCAGTTATCGTAGCCGCCCTTAAGGAAGTACAGCTTCGTGAAGCCGGCCTTCTTCAGGCGCGTGGCCGCGCGAACGGACATCTGGCCGGTCAGGTCGTACATATACACCGGCAGGTCCTTGCGCAGCTCGTTCATGCGGGTCTTGAGCACCGTGAACGGCAGGTTGCGGGCCCCCAGCACGTGGCCGGCGTCGAAGTCCTTCTTCTCGCGCAGGTCGATAATCTGCGCCTTGCGCATGGTTTTTTCAAAGTCCTCGGGAGACAGCTCCCCGCCGACGGACTTCAGCCGCGACTTCTGGAATGCACCGATGCCCCAAGACACCGCCCAGACAATCAGCCCGGCCCCCAGTAAAATAACTAAGAATTGAATCAAAAATCTCGCCCCTATTCGCTAACTTATCGTGCCAAGCTGGCCGCCCCGATGACGCCGGCCGTGTTGCCCAACGTCGCCAGCCGCAGGTGCGTCGTGTTACGCACGTTCGGGAAGACGAAGGACTGGAAGTACTGATCGACCCGCGACAGCAGGAAGTCGCCGGCGGCACTGACCCCGCCGCCGATCAAAATGTACTCCGGGTTGAGCATGTTGCCCAGGTTGCCCAGGCCCAGACCCAGGTAGTAGGATACCTTGTCGACAATCATCAAAGCCAGCTTGTCGCCGGCTTGGGCGCATTCAAAGACAATCTTGGAGGAGATGTCGTCGCCGTTGTCAAGGATCTGCTTGAGTGTCGAGTCCCCTGCGTATTCCTCGGCCATGTCACGGGCCACGCGAACCACGCCGGTGGCACTGGCGACGGTTTCAAGGCAGCCCTTCTTGCCGCAGGTACACATGTAGCCATTCGGGTCGACCGTGACGTGACCGATTTCACCGGCCGAGCCGGCCGCCCCGTGCAGCAGCAGGCCATCGGCGATGATACCGCCGCCGATGCCGGTGCCCAGGGCCACCAGGGTCACGTTCTTGGACTTGTTGCCGGCCCCTTTCCACTGCTCGCCCAGCGCCGCCACGTTGACGTCGTTGTCGATGCTGAAGGGAATGCCGGTGGCCGCCTCGATGTCGCGCTTGGGGTGCTGCAGGGTTTTCCAGTTCAGGTTGTAGGCGCCGATGACGGTGCCTTGCTCGGTGTCGACCGTGCCTGGGGTCCCCATGCCGATGCCGTTGAAGTCCTCGGCCTTCATGTTGTAAAGCGCCAGGTGGTCGGTGATGGACGCGATGATGTCCGGGATGATGTGGCGTCCCTCGTCCAGAATGTTGGTGTCGATGCTCCAGCGCTGCTGGATCTCGCCCTCCGCGGTCATAATGGCGAACTTGCAGGTCGTCCCGCCCAAGTCTACGCCGATCAGCTTCTTGTCAGTCATCAGTTTTTCCTCCGTCAGATTGGATTAAGGGGTGGTTTTGCTCTTGTTCGTGAGCGTGGCGCAGCACAATTTTAGCCGATGCGTAAAGCCGGTCGTCGATTAAGCCGGACGCGTGGAGCCGGTCGACCTCGACGGCGGCCAGCTCGATGTCCCACAGCCGCTTGCCCACGTGGATGTAAGTGCCGTAGCGCTTCAGCAACTGCAGCACGTCGTAGTATGTTCTCAGCGTCTCAGGCATAAGTGAACCCCACATAAAGCAGTGCGACGAGCCCGACGACCAGCACCGTACCGCCGATCACCCGGCGGCTGGTCGGCACCGGCCCGAGCTGCGGGGCGCCGACGGCAAACGCGATCAACACGCCACCGACCAGGCCCCCGATGTGCCCGAAGATGTCCACTCCGCTTGAGAACAGGTTGAACACCAGGTTCATCGCCGCCAGCATCATGAACTGCCGCGACAGCTGCGTGATCACCGGGTTGTGCCGGTAGCTGTCACCGAGCATCAAAAACGCGCCCATCAGCCCGAAGATTGCGGTCGAGGCCCCGGCGGCCAGGCCGTTAGCGTTGAACACGAAGCTCGCCACGTTGCCGGCCACCCCGGACACTAGGTAGATCACCAGGAAACGCCAGTGACCAAAAATGCGCTCCGTGATTGCCCCGAGGTAAAACAGCGACACGGCGTTGACCACGATGTGCATCAGGCCGATATGCACGAACATCGGCGTGAACAGGCGCCACCACTGACCCAAGTAGATCAGTGGGTTCCACCGGGCCCCGAAGCGCAACAGCACGTAACTGTCGGTCGAGCCACCGCCCAGCGTCTCCAGCACAAACACCAGCACCGTGACCGCCAGCAAGGCATAAGTCACGAACGGTGTGTCATCAAGTCTGCGCCAAGTTCGCTGCATGGCACCCTCCTTTAGCATCCGCTCACGCACAACGCCCCGCCGCGGTCACCCGGACGGGGCGCTTCTACTCTCCCGTTCACAAACAGGAGCCAAACGATTCCCCTACAACTGGTCAGTCCAGTTATCCCTTACAGTGTAGCATTTTTTGAAGACACTGCCTAGCATACCCGCGCGGATGGTCACGCTTGCGCGAAACGGGCAACGCGAGAAGCGCCGGTGAGGCAGTCATTGCCTTACCGGCGCTTTCAAGCGGCTCCGCGTGACCTGACCAGCGCCGACGGATCGCGCCGGTTCGGGTTGGCGCTCAGCCGTTAATCGTCGCCTGGGTCTCCGAGTAGTTCTTGACCTTGGCCACCTTGTAGAGGCTGTAGTAATCGGTGAACATCTGCTTGGCGATGTCCAAGGCGTAGCTCGTCTGCTCCGACAGGTTCGGGACCACCACGGCGATGGCGACCTGCGGGTTCTTGGCCGGGGCGAAGCCGATGAAGCTTTGGGTGATGGTTTCGACCATTTTGGAGTTCATGTTGTCGGGATCAACATGCGCGAAGGATTGCGCGGTCCCGGTTTTACCGGCGACGCCCGGGTTCAGCGGCTTCAGCGCCATGCCGGTCGACCAGCCCGAGGTGCCATGAACCACTTCCCACATCCCCTGCTTAACCAAGTTGAGCTGGGCCTGCGTGTTTTTGACCTTGCTCAGGACGGTCGGGACGGTGGTCGAGACGGTTGGCCCGGCCTGGCCGTTGCTCAGCGTCTTGCTGATGCTCTTGACCACGTAAGGCTTGAGGCGGTAGCCGTTGTTGGCGATGGCCGAGACGTACTGGGCCTCTTGAATCAGGGTATAAGTATCGAAGTTACCAAACGAGAAGTCCAGCGCCGAACCGTAGAGCGGCAGGCCGGTGTCTGGGTTGATCGTGTTGGCGGCCTGGCCGGTGGTTTCGCCGGGCAGGTCGATGCCGGTTTTTTGACCCAGCCCGAACTGGGAGAAGTAGTAGCGCATCTTGGTGAAAATGTCGTTGTCCATGCCAAACAGCTTGTGCGGCACGTACTTGGCGTTCCCTTCCTTCATGGCCAGGCGCATCATGTAGATGTTCGAAGACACCGCCAAGGCCTTGGCCGCCGTCAGGCTACCAAAGGTACCGGCCGCGTAGTCGGACTTTTTGACCGCCGTGCCGGTCAGGTAGATCGGCACATCGGACTGGGTGTTGTTGGTCGTGGTGATTACGCCGTCTTGCAAGGCCCCGAGCACCATCGCCGGCTTGGCCACGGACCCCATGGTGAAGGCGCGGTTGATCACGCCCAGCGAGTCGTCGGTCACCTTGCCGGTTTTGGTGTTGTGGGCCCGGCCGGCGATGGCCAGAATCGCCCCGGTATTGGGGTTGATGGCCACGGCGTAGGCCCCGTCGGCGTACTGCGCCTTGCCGGCCTTCAGCGCGGCGGCGAAGGTTTTGGTCAACGCGCTTTGCACCTTGGCCTGGTACTGGGAGTCGATGGTCAAATTGAGGTTGGCCCCCTGCTCGCCCTTGAACTGCTGGACCTGATCGACAATCGCGTTGTTGTTGCCGATCTCGACTTGGGTGCGGGACTTGGCACCGCGCAACACGTTCTCGTAGGCCTTTTCGAGGTAAGACGTCCCGACCCGGTCGTTGCGGGCGTAGCCGTTGGCCAGGTATGCGTTAATGGTTTCCTCGGGCAGCCCGGCCTTTTCACTCGACACGGTGCCGATGATGCCGGCCATCGAGCTACCGTTGGGGTAGGTGCGGGTCCAGTTGGTACCCAGGTTGACCCCGGACATCTTGGTCAGGTGCTCGCCGACGGTCGCGACCTCCTTGGTGGTGACGTCTTGGTCCTTGACGTACACCGTCGTCAGCTGGGAGGCCCCGTTGAGCTTCTTGTAGATAAAGGCGGCCTGCCGCTGTTTGTCCGTGAAGGTCGGCAGGTGCTTCTTGGCGTACTCACGCTCGGCCTGGTACAACACCGCCGGCTTCACACCGCTTTTTTGCATGGCGGCCGGCAGCTTGGCAATCACCGCCTTGGAGGTCGCCGGATCGGCCAGGTAGTAATCCGCGTAGTCGCCGTCGAGCATGCTCTCGACCGTCACCGTGATGTAGCCGCCCAGCGTGTCTGCGACCTGGCGCATCTGCTCAGACGTCACGCCGACGCCCTTGGTGTAGGTGATGGCGGAATCCGGCTGGTTAGTGACCAAGGCCCGGCCCTTGCTGTCGAAAATCTCGCCGCGCGGCACCGTGCCGGTCACCGTCGCGGTACCCGTGCTATCGACCGCGGCCCGAAACTTGCCGCCGTTCATAATCTGCAGGTATGCCAACTGGGCGACCAGGGCCGCCAGCAGGACGAACACGAAAAAGAACAGCAGGTTCAGGCGAAACGGAATGTGTGAGTGCTCGCGCTTGGGTTTTGGCGTCCGGATGTATTTCAAAATCAGATCCCCTTTAAGTGTCTGCCTCGAGTGTAGCAAAAATCGTGACCAAACGCCACGGCTCAACCAGTATGTTAGACTATGGGTATCGCTTTTGACCCATTCATTGAAGAACTTTAAGGTTTCTTGGAGGTTTTGCATGCGACTCATCCGCTTCATTCAGCGCCACGCCTTGTGGTTTGCGGCCCTAATGCCGGCCGTCATCATGGCCGGCTACTTCATCGCGACCAAGGTTTACCCCTTCGGCAACAGCAGCGTCATGACCGTCGACATGGGCCAGCAGTACATCGATTTTTACAGCCTGTGGCGTTCGACCGTGCTGGGCCACCCCGGTCAGCTGTTCTACGCCTTCAGCAAGGACCTGGGCGGCGACATGTTCGGGGTGTTCGCCTACTACCTGATGAGTCCGTTCAACGTCATCATCCTGCTGTTCCCCAAAACGGCGCTGGATTTGGCCATCACCGTGATGACGCTGGCCAAGTATGCAGCCTGTGGCCTGACGATGGGCCATTACCTGCGCTTTCACGGGGCCAAAGGCGGCTGGCTGATCGGGCTGGCTTGCGCCTACGCGCTGTCCGGGTGGATGCTGGCCAATCAGCTGAACCTGATGTGGCTGGACGCCGCGGTGTTTTTGCCGCTGGTGGCGCTTGGGCTCGACCGGCTGGTGACCTCGCGGCGCGTGGTCGGCTACGCCTTGTGGCTGGCCGTGGCGATTGTGGCCAACTACTACATGGGCTACATGATCTGCCTGTTTTTGATCGGCTACTTCGGCTTTGCGCTGGTCGCCGCTCACCCGACCCGCCGCCAGGCTATCCAAGCGTTCGGCCGCTTTGCCGGCGGGTCGCTGCTGGCCGGGGCCGCGTCGGCCTGGGTGCTGTTGCCGACACTGTTTCAGCTGGCGCAAAGCAAGGGGACCTACACCGTCACCAAGATCCACTGGCGCTTCGAGTCCGACCCGATGAAGCTGTTGGGCAAGCTGTTTGCCGGCTCGTTCTCCTTTGACCAGATGCCAAGCGGTGAGGCCAACATCTTCGTCGGCAGCCTGGCGCTGATCGGCTTTGCCCTGTACTTCTTCGATCGCCAGGTCAACTGGCGCGAGCGGCTGGTCGCCGGCGGCTGGAGCCTGTTTTTGCTACTGTCGGTGATGTACGAGCCACTGGACCTGCTGTGGCACGGCATGCAATTTCCCGTCTGGTACCCCTACCGCTTCTCCTTTGTCATCGTCTTTTGGGTGATTCAGCTCGGCTGGCGGGAGCTTGCGCTGCACCCCGCGGGGCCCAGCGCCGTTCAACTGATTGGGGCCATCGTCGCGGCCGCGGCCCTTTGCGCCTTCGTCTTTTGGCAGGCCGACGATTACCCCTACCTCAGCACCCACCAGATTGTGCTGACCACCCTGATGCTGGCCGCCGCCTTGGTGCTACTCGCCATTCGTGACGACACCAAGCCCTGGTTCCACGCGCTGGTCTGCGTGCTGCTGATTTTTGATGCCGGCAGCAACGCCGTGGTCACCCTCAATCAGCTCAGCTACATCAGCCACTCGGATTACCACACCTACACGGAGGCCCTGCGCGGCGGGGTGACCAAGCTGCAGCGCCGCATCGGCACGGCGGATCGCATCGGCAAAACCGTCTTGCGAACCAAAAACGACGCGATGCAGGTCGGCTACATGGGCACCGACCAGTTCAACTCGATGTTCGAGCCGGCGGTGCCGACCTTCTTTGGCGCGATCGGCCAATCCGCCGGCGACGGCTTTGTCGCCTACACTGCGGGCACCGTTTTGACCGACGCCTTCTTGGACCTGCGGGGCTTTGTCACCCCTAACCTCGACGGCACCAGCACCGCCTTTTTGCCTCAGGTGTCGGCGCGACCCGACCTGTTGACCTACGACCAGGCCGGCCACACCGAGGCGCTATCGCTGTACGAGAACCCTTACGCGCTGGGGCTGGGTTTTGCGGCAAGCGCCGACATTTTGACTACCAAGCTGACCGCAGGCGCCCCCGTGCTCAACCAGGAACGGCTGATGAACGGTCTGCTGGGGGCCAAAACCGGCACCTACTTCACGCCGCTTGCGCTGTCCGCGCCGCACCTGGTAGGCGTCACCCAAACCGGCGCGGTGTTCAAGAAGAAGCCGATTGCCAAGGCCACCACGGTGTCGTACACCTTCACGGCCAAGACGACCGATCCCTACTACCTGCAAATCGGGGCCAACTTCACCGACGGGCTGGTCAGCCTGACCCAGGACGGTCGCGCCGTGCCGATTTACGACACCTTCCGCGACAAGGAGCTGTTGAACGTCACGCCGACCGAGCCCGGCAAGCCGACGACGTTGACCTTCACCCTCAAAAAAGACAGCGCCGACTTCGCCGACTTGCAGCTGTACCAGCTCGACTTCGCCAAGGCGACGGCCGGCCTCAACACGCTGCGTCGTGGCACCTGGCAGCACCTGCAACTGGGCGACCGCAGCGCCCAAGCCACCATCACCGTGGCCAAGCGCCAGGTGCTGATGACCACGATCCCCAACGCCCCGGGCTGGCACCTGACCGTCGATGGCCACCCCACCGCGGCAAAGACGGCGCTGCGCCTGTTCATCGCCGTGCCGCTTGCGGCTGGCACCCACCGCATCACCCTGACCTACACACCACCTTACCTGTGGCTCGGGGTGACGATCAGCCTGTTGGCACTTTTGGTCGTCGCACTCCTGTGGTGGCTGACGCCGCTGGGTCGCCACGCTGGCCGCAGGCGTCTGGCTTGGCGGCGCTGATTCCGCAGAACGCAAAAATGGCGAGCCGAGTCGGCTCGCCATTTTGCGTCTTGCGGAATCAATCCTGTTCTTTTTGAACCAGCCCGTGCTGAAAGGCGTAGATGGCCGCCTGGGTGCGGTCTTCCACCTCCAGCTTGGCCAAGATGTTGGAGACATGAGTCTTGACCGTCTTGAGCGTGATGAACAGCTCGGTCGCGATTTCCTGGTTGCTCTTGCCCTTGGCGATCAGCATCAGTACCTCGCGCTCGCGGTTGGTCAGGTCGTCGTACAGCTCGGGCTTTTGTTTTTGGGTCAGCCGGTTCATCATCTTGGTGGTGACCTGCGGCTCGAGCACCGATTCGCCCTGGGCCGTCTGGCGAATCGCGTTGGCGATTTCCTCGGCGGTCGCGGTTTTGAGAATGTAGCTGGCCGCGCCGGCCTCGATGGCGGGATAGACCTTTTCATCGTCGATGAAGCTGGTCAAAATGATGATGCGGGCCTCGGGCCATGCCGCGAGGATCTTCTGGGTGGCCTCGATGCCGTCCATGTTCGGCATCACTAGGTCCATCAAGATCACATCGGGACGCAGGTCAAGCGCCATGGTCAGCCCCTCGCGACCGTCAGTGGCCTCACCGATCACCTCAAGGTCGGGCAACACGCCTAGGTAGGTGGAGATGCCCAATCGCACCATTTCGTGGTCGTCGACAATCAAAACTTTTATCATGCTTTAACTTCCTTTGAGAGCGGAACGCGGATTTCAACGCTGGTTCCCTGCTTGGGGAACGAAATCACCTTGGCCGCCCCGCCGATGCTGGCGGCACGTTCGGAGATGTTGGACAGACCGTAGCTGCCGGTCGTGTTTTCGGTTTTGGGGTCAAACCCCACACCGTCGTCGACCACCCGCAAAATCACGTTGGTATCGATGCGGCGCAGGTAGACCTCCAGGTTCTGGGCCTTGGCGTGGCGCAGGGTGTTGCTCAACAGCTCCTGCACGATGCGAAAGAGGTTGTCCTCCACCGCCGCAGACAGGTGAACATCGGCCAGCTCCCAGGTGATGTGAATCTTGATCTTGGTCTGAAGCTCCTGCAGCAAGGCAATGATACCTTCCCGCAACGACTTGCCCTCAAGCGTCGTCGGCCGCAGGTGCAAAAGCAAGGCTCGCATCTCGGCCTGGGCCTCGTTGATCACGGTTTCGATGGTGGTGATCTGGCGCAGCTCCGGCGCCTCCGGCCGCGTCTGGGTGACCACCGACCGCAGCGCCGACAGCATCATCATCGCCGCGAACAGCTGCTGGGACACCGAGTCGTGAAGCTCACGGGCCAGCCGGTGGCGCTCGCCGGTCAGAATCTGTTCCTTGGATTCACCGTCGACCATGACCGGGGCGCTGGAGTAGCGCTCGATTTCGTGCTGGAGCCGAATCATTTTCTGCCGCAGGGACTCAAGCTGCGTCGCCACGTCGTTGCCCAGGGCGACGTTGGCCTGGCCGGTTCGCGCCAGCACCGGCGCCTCGTATTGCCCCGCCACCAGCTGTGTGAGCCGGCGCGACAGCTGATTGTGCTGGTACCGCACGATGCCGTAAGTCGACAGGCTGACGATCAGCGCGACCAGCACCGCACCGGAAATCAGGTAGGCCAACACCGGCCCGGCGAACACAGTGGTCATCAGCAGGTTCAGGTAGCCGGTCTTGGTTCGCACCGCGACCATGTACACCAGACCGAACTCGAGGGCCCCGGTGAGCACCAAGGTGACCAAGAACTGCCACCAAATTCGTTGCCGCTTCATACCGATAACACCTCCAAGTCGCCGATCAGCACGTTGGTGATGATGTGGACGCGCCGGCTGGCGGTGTCGTAATCCTGGCTGAAGTGCTTCACACATTCATTATGCAGGGAAAGCTCGACGCCATCAAGGGTCAAATCGCCGAGAACGGCGCTGTGATCGACCATGATGCCGACGCCGACCGGCACCAGGATGCGGGTCTTGCCAAAGCCCTTGCGGATCACAATCGTGCTGTCGCCTTGGGGCAGCAAGGTGTTGCCGAGGTCGACGATGGTGTCGCCGGCGGCCAGAGTCAGGTTGATGTCGTCCCACTCGTAGACGCTTTGGCCGATGGTTTCGTCACCAAACCACGGGTGGCGCCGGCGGGTGCCGCCCTTGGGTGCGGCTTCGCCGGCCCGAACCGCGACGTACTGCTTCTTGGCCCAGGGCACGATGCGGTCGTGCTGCTTGCCCGAAAACACGCTCAAAAGCCCAATCAGGCCGATGAAGAGAATCACCCAGACCGTGGGGTTGGAGAACACCGCCACCACGATCAAAACGGCGCCCAGCGTCAGCCAGAAGGTTCGCCAAAAGCGGCCCTTGAGCCCCAGCACCAGAGCGAAGCTGCCGACCAGAAGCGACGCCAGAGACGACGGGTTGGTGACAGTTTGAAAGCCCAGCAGAATTAACAGGCCGCACTCAATCAGCCAAAATAGTTGCCATCGCCTATGCATGATTACCTCCCTGCCCGGTCACTTGCCAAATCGCGTCGGGCTTATGGGCCCATTATACCGAACCCTGCCCCCTGCCGCGTCCGGCTTGAGACCGAAAAAGACCCCGGCAAGCCGGAGTCTGACGCGGCAGGTTAACCCTGCACCTTGGTAATCTTGACGGTCATGTCGCCGCCCGGCGTCTGAATGCTGATCACGTCGCCAACCTTGTGGCCGATCAGCCCTTCGGCGATCGGGCTTTCGTTGGAGATTTTGCCGTTGAAGGCATCAGCCTCGGCGGCACCGACGATCTCGTAGGTTTCCTCCTCGTCGTCGCCGTCTTCGACGAAGCTGACGGTTTTGCCCAGCGACACCTCGTCTGCGGCCACCGCGTTGGCGTCGATGATCTGCGCGTAACGCAGCATGTTCTCGACGGTCACAATGCGGGTCTCAAGCGTGGATTGCTCGTCTTTGGCCGCCTCGTACTCGGAGTTTTCGGACAAGTCCCCGAAGCCTCGGGCCACCTTGATGCGGTTGATGACCTCCGGACGCTTCACGGTTTTGAGATTCTCTAATTCTTCTTGCAGCTTCACCTTACCGGCGGCTGTCATTGGGTAGACTTTATCTGCCATGGTATCCCTCAATTCTTCTTCTTATCAGTCGCAATATACAACCTGGCGTTGGCCCTTGTCAACAACCAGGCACTCAGTTGGTCAGCCCCCGGGCGTCCAAAATCGCCTTGATCTTGGTCACCAGCAGGTCAATGGCCACCGAGTTGCTGCCGCCTTCCGGCACGATGATGTCGGCGTAGCGTTTGGTCGGCTCGATGAACTGGTGGTAAGACGGCTTCACCGTCTTCAGGTACTGGCGGATGATGTCGTCGAGGTCGCGGCCCCGCTCCTTCATGTCGCGGCGAATGCGCCGGATGATGCGGATATCGTCGTCGGTGTCGACGTAGACCTTGATGTCCATCAGGTTGCGCAGCTCCTCATCGGCCAGAATCAAGATGCCTTCGACGATGATCACGTCCTTGGGTTCGACGTGAACCACTTGGGTCGAGCGGTTGTGGTCGGCGTAGTCGTAAACCGGCTTGTCGACCGGCCGCCCGGCGATCAGCTCCCGCAGCTGCTGGTGAAGCAGCGGGGTGTCGAAGGCCAGCGGGTGGTCGTAGTTGATCAAGCGCCGCTGTTCAAAGGGCAGATCCGAGTGCTTGTAGTAGGAATCCTGCTCGAGCAACAGCAGCGAGTGGCCGGAAAAATGGTCGAAGATGGCCCGAGACACGCTGGTCTTGCCGCTGGCCGAGCCGCCGGTCACGCCGATCACGATAGGTTTTTGAACTGTCAAAAAACTTGCCTCCAAATCCGGCCGCCAGTGGTGGCGGCGCTGCACCTTTGACGCGGTTACTTTGCGGTGCCGTTGTCCGCCGCGAACTTCGCGACGTTCACGTTCTGCTCGGCCAACGTCTTGGCGTAAAGAATCTCGCCGGTCTTGAGGTTGGCCACGAAGTACAGGTAGTTCGCCGCGCGGTCGGTCGGCGACAACACCGCGCGAATCGCGTCTTCGGACGGCTGATCGAACGGCCCCGGGCCAAAGCCGGCGTGTTTGTACAGGTTGTACGGCGAGTCGATGCTCGTGTCCTTGTTGGTCAGCTGCGTCTTGTAGGTGTTCAGCGCGTACATCACCGCGACGTCCGACTGCAGCGGCATCTTGATGGCCAGGCGGTTCAGGAACACGCCGGCAATCTTGCGACGGGAGACGGCGTTGACGCCTTCACGCTCCACCAGACTGGCCAGGGTCATGACCTCTTGCACCGAGTAGGACTTGGCCGCAATCGTACTGTAGTAGCTGTGCATCACCGAGTCGGTCTTGGCCACCATCTGGGTGATCAGGGCTTCCATCGTGGTTTTGCTGCCGACGTCGTAGGTCGCCGGAAACAGGTAACCCTCCAGCCGGTAGCGAACGCCGTTGGCACTCTGGGCGCTTTTGAGCAGCTTCGGGTACTTTTTGACCAGCGAGTTGAAGAACGTGTCGTCCTTCAGCGCCGACAGGAAGTTGGCCTTGGTCATCGCCGGGTTCTTCTTGCTGAGCTTGGCAATCTGATCGCCGACCTGCTCGGCTCGCACCCCTTCGGCCACCAGCACCGAGCCGACGGTCACATCGGATCCGGCACCGCCGCGCAACGCGGTCAGGATGTCGTCGAAGGAATCCGCCTTGGTGAACTGGTACGGCCCCGCCTGAAAACTCGGGACGTTGTGGAACTTCACGTAGAACTTGAACACCAAGGCGCTTTTGATCACGCCCTTTTGCTCGAGCAGGGTGCCGATGTCGCCGGTGCTGGCCCCCATCGGCACGGTGACCTCAATCTTGGTGTGGCTGCTGTCGTCCAGCGGCTGTAGGGCCCGGCGAACGTACAGGGCCGCCATCAGGCCAACCACCACCAGCAAGGTGGCAAAAATCCCGACCACCCAAGCCACGATGTGCCGCGAGGCCTGCATCACCTGCTGATCACGTTGTTTTTGCGCGTTGTTATTCGGCAAGTTCTCCACGATTGCCCTCCTCAAAATGACCGGACCGCTGCGTTCACGGCCGTTCCAAGCTGTTAGGCGCGACCTTGGCCACGCCGTCAGAAACCATTGTACCCGCGAAGACCCGCGGCGGCAATTGCTCTTGGCAAAGCAAACGTTTCCTTAAACAGAAAAACCCGCCGCACGTGCGACGGGCTGGCCGCTGGATCACGCAGCGGCGGCAAGGATCGGCGAGGCGATCAGCGAATCTGCGCCCCGAGCTGCTCTTGCAAGATCGTCGTCACGGCCGCGTAAGCCGCGTTGACGGTGTCTTCGGTCAAAGTGGCGTCGTCTCTGCGGTAGGTCAGCGTGTAGGCCAGACTCTTTTGGCCTGGGCCGACGTTGACGCCGAGGTACTGGTCGAACAAGTGAATGTCGCGCAGGTACTTGCCGCCAGCCTCCTGAATCTTGGCCTGAACCTGGGCGTTGGTGACGTTGGTGGCCACCTGCACCGCGATGTCGCGGGTCATCTCCGGGAACTTCGGCGCCGGCACGGCCTGCATCTGGCTTCTGTCGGCGGCCATCAAGGCGTCCAAGTTGAGCTCGAACACGTAGGTCTCTGGCAGGCTGTTTTCGGCCTCGAACTGCGGGTGCAGCCGCCCAATCAGCCCAATCTGCTGGTCACCCAGCAGAATCGCGGCGCTTTGGCCCGGGTGCAGCTCGGGCAGCGTGGTCAGCGCCTCAAAGCGCGGCGTGGCCTTGAGCCGGTAGTCGGCCAAAAGCGCCGAGACGATGCCCTTGACGTAGTAGAAGTCCACGGGCTCAGCGGCCTGGTGCCAGTTTTTGGCGATCACGTTGCCGCTGATGGCCCCGGCAACGTACTCGTGCTCGGACGGACGGGTGTGGCCGCTGCTGCGCAAGAACACGCGGCCTTGCTCGTAAAGCGCGAGGTCGGTCTGCTTCCGCGCCACGTTGTAGGCGACGGCGTCGACCAAACCGGACACCAGGTTGCGGCGCAGCGCCGCGTGATCCTCGGTCATCGGCAAGGCGACATGGGTCTCCTCCCCCGGTGCAATCATGAAGCGACCGGCCTTGGCCACGCTGGTCAGGCTGTAGGAAATTACCTGGGTCAGCCCCAGCCCCTCAAGGAGCTTGCGGGTGCGGCGAATCCGCGCCTGCTTGGGGGTGAAGGCGCCGATGGTCATCGTGGTGGTCGGCAGGGTGCTTGGCAGGTTGTCGTAGCCGTAGATCCGAGCGACCTCCTCGATCAAGTCGGCCTCGATGGCGATGTCCCAGCGCCGCGTCGGCACGGACACGGCGAAGAGCCCATCGGCCTCGGTAACGCCAAAGCCCAGTCGCTTGAAAATGCCGGTGACGACGTCTGCGTCAAGCGCCGTGCCCAGCACGTGGTTGATGCGCGACAACGAGATGTCGACCACGGCCGGCTCGGCGGGAATACTGGTGGCCGCAAGCGTCCCCTGGGCGACTTCGCCGTCGCCAAGCGCGGCCATCAGCCGCGCGGCCTCATCCAGCGCCTTGTTGATGCTACCGACGTCGATGCCTTTTTCAAATCGGGCGGAGGCTTGCGAACGCAGGTTGTGGCGCAGCGCCGTGCGGCGAACCGGCGTCGGGGCGAACTTGGCGGCCTCAATCACCACCGTAGTCGTGGTCTCAGTGATCTCGGAGTCCAGCCCCCCCATTACGCCGGCCAGGGCCACCGGCTTGGTGCCGTCGGTGATCACGATGTCTTCGGGATCCAGCTCGTGGTCGTTGCCGTCGAGCGTCTTCAGGTGCTCACCGGCGGCAGCGCGGCGAACCAGGATTTCGTGGCTGGTCAAGGCCGCGTAGTTGAAGGCGTGCAGCGGCTGGCCGTAAGTCAACATGATCAAGTTGGTCACGTCGACGATGTTGTTGATCGGCCGGATGCCGGCGTTCCAAAGCCGGCGCTGCAGCCAAAGCGGCGAGTCCTTGATGGTGACGCCGTCGACCACGCGCATCTGGTAGCTCGGAGCATCCGTGGCGTCTTGAACCGTGGCCTTCAGGTAACCGGCCACCGGCTTGCCGGTTTCAACCACCGGCTTGTCCTCAAAGTGCGGCACGGTGTTGTAGGTCGCGCCGACCTCCCAGGCCACCCCGCGCATGCCCAGCGCATCCGCGCGGTTAGGCGTGATCTCAAAATCCAAGATTGCGTCGTGCATCCCCAGCGCCTCCAAGGCGTCGCTGCCCGGAACCAGCGGTTCGTCAAAGACGTAGATGCCGGCGTCGAAGGACTTCGGGGCGACGGAATCGCTGAACCCGAGCTCCTGCAAGGCGCAGATCATGCCGAGGCTTTCCACCCCGCGCATTTTGCCCTTCTTGATCTTCTCGTTGCCGCCGATGCGGGCTCCCGGCAAGGCGACGATCACGGTTTGCCCCACCGCGATGTTCGGGGCCCCGCAGACAATCTGACGCAACGCGTCTTCGCCGACGTCGACCTGGGCGATGTGCAGGTGGTCGGAGTCCGGGTGGTCCTTGAGTGCGATCACCTTCCCGATCACGACCTTTTTCATCTTGCGATCGTCCGGGTAACGCACCGAGTCGACCTCGATGCCAGTGCGAGAGACCTTGTCCAGCAGTTCCTCAGGGGTGGCCGGTACGTCCACCAGTTCTTTGAGCCAAGCGTATGAAACATCCATGAATTAACCCTCCTGTTGGAACTGGGACAAGAAGCGCAGGTCGCCCTGGTAGAAGCTTCTGATGTCATCGATTCCGTACTTAAGCATCGCGAAGCGGTCGGGACCAAGTCCAAAGGCGAAGCCGCCGTATACGTCGGCGTCAACGCCGGCCGCGTTCAACACGTTCGGGTGAACCATGCCGGCCCCGAGTACCTCAATCCAGCCCGAGTACTTGCAAATCGGGCAGCCGGCGCCGTTGCAGCGGAAGCAGGACACGTCGACCTCGACGGAAGGTTCGGTGAACGGGAAGAAACTCGGCCGCAGGCGAATCTGGCGGTCGGCGCCGAACACGTGCTGCGCCAGGGCCAAAAGCGTCCCCTTCAGGTCGGCCATCGTGATGTGCTTGTCGATCACCAGTCCCTCGATCTGGTGGAACTGGTGGCTGTGGGTCGCGTCGTCGTCGTCGCGGCGGTAGACGCGGCCGGGGCTGATCATCTTGAGCGGCCCCTTTTTGAAGTCGTGAATCTCCATGGTCCGGGCCTGAACCGGGCTGGTCTGCGACCGCATCAAAAGCTGCGAGTCGATGTAAAACGTGTCTTGCATGTCCCGGGCCGGGTGGTCCTTGGGAATATTGAGCATCTCGAAGTTGTAGTGGTCCTCCTCGACCTCGGGACCGTCGACAACCTGGTAGCCCTGGCCGATGAAGAACTCCTCGACGTCGTCCATGATCTGCGCCAGAATGTGCGGGGTGCCTTGCACCACGGCGTCTCCGGGCAGGGTTACATCGAGGGTTTCATCCGCCAGGCGCTTTTGAATCGCGGCGTGTTCCAAGGCCGCCTTGCGCTCCGTAATCGCATCTTGCAGGTCGGCCTTGATTTTGTTGGCGAAGGCCCCGACCTTGGGGCGATCCTCCGCGCTTAGGTCCTTCATGCCGCGCAGCGCCTCGGTGATGGGGCCCTTCTTACCCAACAGGCCGACGCGGATCTGGTTCAGCGCATCGAGGTCGCGGGTCTCCTTGATCTGCTGGTGGTTCTCTTCGAACAGGTGCTCTAACTTGGTCTTAAGATCCATGGTGAACTTCCTTTCTTGACATGGTCACAATCGCGGCAAGACGCAAAAAAGACGCCTCGCCCCATAAGGGACGAAGCGTCGCGGTACCACCCTTGTTCACGACCGAAATCGTGCAACTCAACAGCATAACGGCAGGACCGGAGCTTTCTTGGCGAGGCCTCAAAAGTCTACTCTGAAAGTGAAAACAGGTTCTTGACCTTGAGGCACCTTCCAGTTGTGAGTGCCATTCCCTGAAAAGGTCGCCAACCCGAGCTTCCGTCATCGTATTTGGTTGATTCAGATGGGTTCAGTGTAGCACGTTTTGCCCGGCGCAACAAGGTCAGCGGCTACTCGCACTCGGCGTCCGACAGCCAGGCGTCGCCCCAGGTGTGGGCGGCGGCCATCACCGGGCTCAAGGCAGCACCCTTGCCGGTCAGCGCGTACTCGATCAAAGCCGAGTTCGAGTGCGTGATGCGATCGACCAGGCCCTCGCCTTCAAGCTCCTTGAGCCGCTCGACCAAGACGCGATCGGAGCACTTGGTGATCGCCCCGGCGATGTCTTTGAAGCGGGAAGGCCCGTGATTCAACAGCACCTCGAGAATCATTCCGTTCCACTTCTTGCCCAGAATCGCAAAGGTCTTGGTAAACTTCGGACAAAGCGTCAGTTTGTCGCACTCACTCGTTGTCGTCGCAATGCTCACAGCCATAATCTTCTCACCTCATGAATTTGCACTTACAATTAGATAGTATTAGTATAACGCATTCGGCGAAGATTACAAGGGCCAATGCGGCGGCGGTGACAAAGAGCCGCGGCGCTGGCCCCAGCGGCCGCCCTTCGCGGCTCAGGCAAGCGGCCGTGGCGACGTCGCCACGGCCGCGGTCGCCTCGCATTTCCCCCGCCGGCGGATCAAAAAAGCCACGCCGGCTGGCGTGGCCCTTGATCAGTTCAGGCTGTAGCGGAAGGGATGACGGACCTTCTTCAGCCACGGGACGAGTACCTCGTCGACCGCGGCGTAATCATCGACCAAGGAGACCACGAAACTTTCGCGGTACTTCGGCAAGCCCAGTGTGGCACCCCACATGTGCTTGATGATAATATCCTTCTCCATCGGTGTCAGGTCAGTGAGCTTCTCCGCATTGCGCAGGGCAATGCGCGGATGAATGTAGGCGTGTGTGCCTAAGTCAAACTTCGTCGTCCGCCAGTCGTAATAGAACAGATCGTGAAGCAACCCCGCGCGAGCTAACGCGCGGACATTCAGGTGCCATTTCTTCCCGAGCAGGAAGCTGCGGTAAGAAACGCTGATGCAGTGATCCAACCGATTGGAGTAATGGTGCTGGGTGTAGTCCGCCAGTTTTTGAACCGCCGGCTGAGCCAAGAGATCGGCCACCAGCGCCAGGTACTCGGTATCGGTCTGCCAAGTCAGTTCTGCCATCGATCGAAGTCCCTTCTTGTGCCTGTCGTTCAACACGCCTTAAGTATAACAGGTTCCACCGGTGGCTGGCACGAGATTAAGCAACTCTTAATTAGGCGGTCAGGTGAAAGAGCACGACGGCGGCGGCAATCGCCACGTTGAGCGATTCGGCGCGGCCCTTGATCGGAATGTACAGGTTGGCATCGGTCTGGGCCAAAACCGCCGGGCTCATGCCGTTGCCCTCGTTGCCGACCACCAGCGCGAACTGGGCGGCTGGGGCCACGTCCTGGTAGCCCTGCGCGTTCTTGTTCAGCTCGGTGCCGTACACCGGAATCCCCGCGGCCTGCAGCTGGGGAATCACGTCCAGAAGCGGTGCAGTCACCAGGTTGACGTGAAACTGGCTGCCCTGCATCGCGCGAAGCACCT
Organism: Lacticaseibacillus parakribbianus; assembly: GCF_025490915.1. Classification (GTDB taxonomy): domain Bacteria; phylum Bacillota; class Bacilli; order Lactobacillales; family Lactobacillaceae; genus Lacticaseibacillus; species Lacticaseibacillus parakribbianus. The sequence goes on from NZ_JANQBA010000010.1 coordinate 113,957, forward strand.
TGGGGTTGAAGGCATCGGCGGTGCCGTTGCCAAACACCACGGTCGCCACCCCGGCGGCATCCGCGGTGCGAACCAAGGTGCCGACGTTGCCGGGGTCTTGAATGCCGTCCAACAGTAGGGACTGGCCGGACAAGGGCTCGCTCAGCTTACCTGGGACCCGCGGCAGCACCGCAAAAATCCCCTGCGGCGTCGGCGTCTCGCTCAGGTGCTTAGCGACGTCTTCCGAAATCTCGGTGGTGATGTCGTACAGCGGCTTGAGCAGCCGCTCGTTCAGGTACTTCTCGGTGGCGTAGATGCGCTTGGGCGTGATGCCGCTCAACAGCGCCTCTTCCACTAGGTGCCACCCTTCCAGCAGGTAGGCTTGCCCCTCCTTTTGGTACTTCTTGGTCGCCAGCTTCTTGGCGTTTTTGATGTGCTCGTTTTTAGCAGATTGAATGTATTCCATGTCGCACCTCCGGCCTTCAGTCTACCATAGCCCACCGCCAATTATGCTAAAATAGGAGATAAATTGGAGGGAGACACATGGCAATGATTGCAAAACGAATTCAGGTCGGCGGCCGCGTCCAAGGCGTCGGCTTCCGCTGGATGACCCTAATGGTGGCCCAGCAACTGCACATCGTCGGCATGGCCCAAAACCAGCCGGACGGCACCGTCTTGATCGAGGCGGTCGGCCCCGAGGCGGCGATGGCCAAGTTTACCGCCGCGGTCAAGGCCAGCCCGAGCCCCAGCGGTAAGGTGCTAAGCTACCACGAGCAGGTGCTGGACCCGATTCCCGCCTACAGCCGCTTTTCGGTGCGGTGATGCGTGTGACACGCGGCAAAATCAGCCTTCAGGCGGGTTGCACCGCACCGTGGCTTCAAGTATGATTGTTGGCAGTACATATTGAAGGGACAGACAACATGCGTAATTGGAAAAAATGGGCGCTGTTAGGCGGCATGAGCAGCGTCGCCTTGCTCTTGACCGCCTGCGCCAAGCGAACCACCACGCAGATGAAGCCGCCCAAGGGCTTCTTCGGCGTCTTCTACACCTGGATCGGCAAGCCGCTTCAGAACCTGATGGAATGGATTGCCAACAACCTTGGCACCGCCAGCGCTTACGGCATCGCCATCATCATCATCACCGTGGTCGTGCGGCTAATCTTGCTGCCGCTGATGCTGCGCCAGCAAAAGAACATGACCGAGTCGCAGGAAAAGATGAAGGTCTTGAAGCCGCAGATCGACCTGATTCAAGCCGAGATGAAAAAGCCGCACAGCCAAGAAGACACGCTGCGCCTCAACCAGATGATGCAGGACGTCTACCGCAAGAACGGCACCAGCATGATTCCGCAGATGGGCTGCCTGACGCTGTTGATTCAGCTGCCGATTTTCTCCGGCCTGTATCAAGCGGTCGCCTACTCGCCCGAGATCTCCTCGAGCAAGTTCTTCGGCATCGCGCTGGGCCAATCCAGCATGGTGATCACCATCATCGCGACCCTACTGTACGTCGCGCAAAGCTTCATCATGCTGCAGACCTACCCGCCGGAACAGCGCAAGCAGATGCAAACGACGGCCTTCCTGAGCCCGCTGATGACCTTCTTCTTTTGCATGATGTACAACGCCGGGCTCGGCCTGTACTTCTTGGCCGGCGGGATCATCATCCTGGTCCAGCAGGTCATCGTGACCTATGTGATCACCCCGGCGATTCGCGCCCGGATGGACAAGGACCTCGCCGATAACCCGCCGGTGATCGTTGTCGATGAGACCACCTTCGCCAAGCCGGAACCGGAACCGGCCGCCGAGGTCAGCACCACCGGTGATCGCCCGGAGCGCCCGGCTCACGGCCGCAACGCCGGCAAGCAGCATCGGCACCACGATTAAGAGATTCATCCGGTCCTCTCGCCCAGCGCAAGAGGACTTTTTTTGGCTCTTCGTCAAGTGGAGTTGATACAGATTTATGAGAGTGCCTGGGCCTTAATTGGTCTGGGTGCTCTTTTATTAGTGCCATTTGGTTTGAACCAGACGCGTTCCAAGAAAATGCGGTTGATGAAGTTCATCCAGTTCTTATACCCGTATGCTGTGTTTTTGATTCGTT
>NZ_JANQBA010000011.1 GCF_025490915.1 Lacticaseibacillus parakribbianus
CGTAGAAGTCCTCCGGTGTGACGTAAATGCCGCCAGTGACCTGGGTGCGAACGCGCGGTCCGTCGTCGAGCTGCGGCTTAGGCTTGGTGTTGTCGTAAAAGTCCTCCGGTGTGACGTAAATGCCGCCGGTGACCTGGGTGCGAACCCGCGGCCCGTCGTCGAGCTGCGGCTTAGGCTTGGTGTTGTCGTAGAAGTCCTCCGGGTTGACGTAAATGCCGCCGGTCACCTGGGTGCGAACGCGCGGCCCGTCGTCGAGCTGCGGCTTAGGCTTGGTGTTGTCGTAGAAGTCCTCCGGGGTGACGTAAATGCCGCCGGTGACTTGGGTGCGAACGCGCGGTCCGTCGTCGAGCTCGGTGTTCGGCCGGTACGTGATGACTTCGTGCTGAATGGTCAGGTCGTTGGCGGCCAGGGTGACGTCGTATTGGTGTTCGCTACGGGTGGCCGTGTAGCCGGCGATTTGGGGAACGTCGAGGTGAACGACCTGGCCGGTGACGCCGTTGATCAGGCGGTCGGCCTGAAGCTTGCGGCCGGCCTCATCGACGTAGCTGACCAAGAGCGTCTGCTCGCTTGCCCGGTAGTCGACCGTGTAGTCAAAATCAAGCCGAGTCGGGTCGGCCCAGATATTGGCTGCCGGCAGGTAATTCAGGTGCTGCGTTCCTGGGACGTCCGGCAGCGTGACGTCAGGCGTCCAAAGCACCAGAGACTGATCGGTGGCCAGGCGGGTGAAGGTCTGGGTCACCACCAGCGGCGCGTGGTCGGTGCCAGCGAAGTTGACGGTGTAGGTCACGGTTTTGGTCTGGTTGTGAATGCCGGCGGCGACTTGTGGCATCGGCACCTTGTCGTAGACGTAATTGGTGGCGACTTGGATGTCCGCGGCCGGAATGCCTGGGATTACCGAGTCGAAAATCGGTAAGCCATCGATGCTGTAGTAACCGAGGGCGAGGTTGAAAAGCGTGGCCGGTGACGGATCGGCCAGCCAGGCCTTCGCCGCGTTTTTGATGACGTTGAGCTTGGCGATTTCGGCGGCGTTGGCGGGGTCGCTGGCGTCCAGTTCCGCGAGGCTGTGGTCGGCGGCGTCCACAATTAGCTGAGCCTGACTGGGATCTTCCGTCATCAGCTCCTGAAATTCGACCGCGATGGCGCCAAGGGTTTCAGGTTTGCCGCTTGGGTTGGCCGGGTAGTAGTCGGTACCGTCACCGGTGATGACAAGGGTGGACTTGAACGGGTTCAGCTCGTAGCCGCGAATGTGTGGCGCCATCGGTAACACATCCGTCTCATGGGTCGCGGCCAAAATGGCGTTGCCGGCCGCATCGGTGTAGGTGTGCGTCGTGGTCACGCGCCGCTGGTTAAGCTGGTAGACGTACTTGGTGGTGATGGTGATTGCCGTGGCATCGCTGCTGTTCAAGGCATCGAGCATTGGCTGATCGGTGAAGCCGAAGTAGGTCAGGGCCATGGTCAGCACGTTTTCGGCGGTTGGGTTGGCCAAGACGGCCTGAGCGGTGGTGATGAGGTCTGCGATGTGCTGATTGGTGGCGGCCAGCGCAGGGTCGCTGCCGTTGGCGGCGAGGGCCTGTTGCCCTTGGGTAATCACGTCATTGGCGAACTGCTCGGCGTCTTGATCGCCGATGAGGGGCTCAAGGCCTGCCAGCACCGTCATCAGGTCGGTCGGTGGCACGATGGTCTGGCCGTCGCCTTCGATGGTGATGGTCGACAGGGTTGGGTTGATGCCGTAGTCGGTAATGGCCGCGACCGGGGCAAAAAGGCTTTGATCCGTCGTCGCTGGCAGCAGTTCCTTGCCGTTTTGGTCCACGAAGGTGTGGTTGGCCACGACGGTCTGTTCTGCGTAGGTGAACGCCGGCTTGTTGGCGCCGAATGCGAGGTCGGCGTACAGCTGCGGGTTATTGGTGACGATGGTTGAATCAGCGACCTTCAGGTAGTCGGTACTCAGCGTCAGCGTCTGGGTGGCCGGGCCGACGAGGTGGTAGCCGGCCAGCGTTGGGGCGGTCAGGGTGACGGCGAAGGTGTCGACCTTGGTTTGGGTCACGTTGCCGCCACCGTTGAGGCTTGGGCTGTGAACGAGCAGCGATTCAGGATGCGCGGTCAGCTGGTTTTCGACCGTGACGTACACCGTCTTGATGACGTTGCCGGCCTGGTCCTTCAGCTCAACCGGCACCAGCTGATTGTCTTTGATGTAGCGAACTTGAATTCGCCCGTTGGCCGGGTTCAGCGTGTCGATGGTCGCGTCATGGGCCGGGATGATATAGGTCTGGTTGTAAAATTTCGTTTCGGAACTTTCGAAATCATCGTAATCTTCTTGGTAAAACCAGACCGGGTGGTAGCCTGCCTTGGTCGGCAGGGTGATCTCGGCCAGGTGCAGCTTTTGCGACTTGTTCGGATCCACGTTGCCGTTGGCGTCGCGAACAATCGCGATGTCCTTGGTGCTGTAATACCCGGCGGCAGCGAAGGTCTCGCGTTCCTCGGCGCTGATGTCAAAATCAAACAGGAGGTCGGTGGCCGAGTTGGTCGCAGCCGCTAAACCGGTTTTTTGCCCGGGGACGTAATCCGGCGAAGCGTCGTAGTGGTGAATTTCACCAACCCCCAAGGTGACCGTGATGCTGCCGGTTGCACCGGCGGTCGGGGTGGTCTGGGTCGTGGCGATGACGGTCCAGCCGCTACCGGTGGTCAGCCCATCGAGGGTGGCGGCATCGGTCGTCGGGTCGTAGCTGGTGGCCTGGTCCTGCGTTCCCGCGTAGGAACTGGTGCCGAGCAGCTGCCCGTTTTGGTCGTAGTAATTGATTGGCACCGCGACAGCGACTGCCGGGGCCTCGGCCGGCTGCGGCGCGGTCGCCGGGTCGCTCTCGGCTTGTGTCGCCGTGGCGGCCTCGGGGGACTGAACCGCGGTTGGAGCGGTCTCGGTCGCCGGGGTTTCAATTGTGGTGGTCGCGATCACCGGCGCCTCGGTTGTGGCCGCCGCCGGTTCGGTAGCTTCTGCGGTCGTGGTGGTCGGTACGGTCGCGGCCGGTTCGCCGCTGGTTGCCCGCTCGCCGGTGGCTGAAGCGGTGGTTGACGCCACCGGGCTGGTCGCGGTTGTCGCGACCGCCGGCTGAGCCTGACTGCCCGTCGTCAGGCGAACAGTGTTGCCAAGCGGCGCTGCCGCTACCGTGGCCGTCGGCGCCGTCTCGATGCCGTCGGTGCCGGTGGCCGCCTGCGGATGAACCGCTGGGGCCAGGGCCAAGAGGCTCAAAGCGCCGGTCGCCAAGCCCATGGTGACCCATTGCTTCTTTGCCTTGTAGAGTTTTTTGGCGCCAGAACATTGTGCTTTCATACCTATCCCTCCAAATGGGTACGGTTTCTTGCCCCCACGCAAAAAGCCGCTGATGCAAAACAGCGGCAAGGAAACGGCATTGCAGATACATTAACTTACGGTAAAAAGCTCCCCAAGGTCAGAATACCAGAATATTCCGGCGAATCAAGATTTATTATAAATAAATTGTTTATTTAATCGGCTGAATAGACCGCCTTGCTGGGACGGCACGTGGAAGCAATTGACACGAAAAAAATCACAGATAGAAATCGAATAATTGCACGGTCACGTAATCGAGCGCATAAAAAAAGTGCAGTCCCCACACCGCACACTTCGATCATGAAACGAATAACTTGGCGCTGGCCTCCTCAAGCATCCTGAGAAGGGCTTCCAGCTTTTCCTCGCCGAGCACGGCCACCCAACGGTCGAACTCCGCAATCGAGGCGGCTTCCGCCTCTTTCTCGGTTCGTCGACCGCTCGGGGTCAAGGCGAGGATGTGGCGGCGGTGATCGTCCGGTGCGACCTTTTGCGTGACGTACCCCAATTCACGCAGGACGCTCAGTTGACGGGCGATGGCGGGTTTGGTCACCCCGCGTCGCTGCACGATTTCGGTCAGGCTCGTCACCTGATTGTGGGCGAGATCGTGCATGATCTGGTACTGCTCGAACGAGAGCCGGTATTCCGCAACCGGGCGCGAGATCAAGGTCTCGACGTTCTTGATCGAGCCGAAGTACACATCGATGAAGCCTGCTAACAGGCTGTCTTTGTCCATTTTCTAACCTCCTCCAATCAGCCTTGTGATTATTTTATCAGGATTTGCAGGCGGCAACAAACTTTAACCGAAATAAAGTGTGAAAGGTTACGGCGTTGACGAATTGGCCGGGATTCGCTAACATGGATGACACCTGAGGGGGAATGTGCATGAAACACCGGAAGCTCTGGCTTGTGGCCGGCGCGTTGGGGATGCTAGCGGTCGCCGGGATGCTCGGCGCCAGCCTATATTTCTACGACTATGCATTCGTACCTAAGCGCAAAACATTCTTGAACAACACGGTCAGCGTGGCGCAGCGCAAGGCCTTCGCCTGGTACGATGCGGTGCCCAAGGAAACCTGGCACGAGCAGGCGGCCGGCGCCGACCTGCGCCTGGCCGCGACCTACGTGCCGGCCAAGCAGCCGACCACCAAGGCGGTGGTCGTCGCCCATGGTTACATGGGCTCGGCTCGGGACATGGCGGCCAAAATCCGCCTGTTTCACGACGCCGGCTACAACGTGCTGGCCCCGGACGACCGCGGCGATTACCTGAAGTGGCTGGACCGGCTGGTGGCGCGGCTCGGCTCGGCCGGTTGCATCGCGCTGTACGGCGAGTCGATGGGTGGGGCGACGGTGATGTACCTGAGCGGCGAAAAGCTGCCGCGACAGGTTCGCGCGATCGTCGAAGACTGCGGCTACACCAGCATTGAAGACGAACTGGCGGCCCAGGCGCAAAGCCAGTTCGGCATCCCCCGCTACCCACTGGTGCCGCTGGTGGCGGCGACCGCCAGCGTTCGGGCCGGCTACAATGTCGGGGCGGCGACCACGATTCCCGCGCTGCGGCGCAACACGCGGCCCATCCTTTTCATCCACGGCGCCGAAGACCGATTCGTGCCGACCAGCATGGCCTACCGCAACTACGCCGCCGCGACGGCCAAAAAGGCCCTGTGGATCGTCCCCCAGGCCGGTCACGCGCAGAGCTTCACCAAGCACCCGGCCGAGTACCGCAAGCGTGTTCTCGCCTGGCTGAAGGCCGCGATGTAGCGCCGCCGCCCCGCTAAGCCACTGCCGCGCGACCCGTCGCAAGCGGCGCGTCCGGTTGCGGCCGACCGCTGACCCCCGGGCGAGCGGATGGTATAATCGTGATGGAGGCGCCTGTCATGAAGGAATCGAAATACACGCCGATCAGCCGCGGCTGGCTCGGATTCTGGAGTTTAATGTACAGCATTGTGCTGATTGTGGCCGCGGTCGGCCTGGGCTTTGCCGTGACCTTCGGCAGCCCGCAGGCGGTGGCCAAGGTGCTGACCGGGCCCCGTGCCTTTCCCGCCATTGCGGCCAAGGTTGACCGGGCCGTTTTAGCCGTGGCACAAGGCGAAGGCGTCGAGTTGCCGGCCGGCACCGCCGTCACACCGCGGGCCGAGCTGAAGGCCGCGCTTAGAACAGGACTTGCGATCAGCGCCGACTTCAACGCGGTGCCGGCCAATTCGCCGCTGGTCGATGCGCGGTACGTGACCCACGCGGCCGGCGCCAAGACCCCGCTGCGCCTGACGCCGCTGACCGCGGCGATCGACGCCACACTTGAGGCCAAGACCACCGCCGCCAAGCTGGCCTACAACGGCAAGCCGCGGACGCGAACCGAGGCCAAGGTGAAAAAGCTGATGACCTCGCGCGTCATCGAGCTGGTGATGCTTCAGGGCTGGGGACTCGTCTACCCGATGCTGATTCTGACGGTGCAAACCGCCGCCATCGTCGGGCTGGTGCTGATGGTGATTACCTGGGCGTTGATGCTGTACTGTAGTCACAGCTGGCAGCGCTTCTTCAAGGTGGTCGGGCGAGTGACCTACGTGACGGGTTTTCTCGGCGGCATCGGGGCCTTGATCATCGGCACCCGCACCTTCACCGACGCGATGGGCACCAGCTTTCAAAGCATCGACCCAATCGTCTTTCACGAGCTGTTTTACCGCTTCTCTCCGACCTGGCAGCACCTGGCCGGCTGGGTGGCCGTGGTGGGGCTGATCGTCGCGCTGGTCGCGCAGGTGATGCGGCTGACCCGCTGGGTCTTCTGGCGCCGGCGCTTGGCAGCGCGGCCGGCCGCGACCGCCGCGTCAGTACCGGAATCCGATTCGGCGGCTGCATCCGGCGAGCAGGCAGCGGAACAGTCGGTGCCTGAACCAGGGCCGAACGCGTCACCGGCTTCAGGCCACCCGGATTCGCGGCCGGACCCAAAACCAGCTTCGGCACCGAAGCCAGAGCCAGATCCAGATTCAAAACCAGATCCAAATTCAAAGTCGGATCCAGATTCAAGGCCAGACCCAAATCCAGATCCAAATCCGGATCCAAATCCAGACCCGGATCCGGATCCAAATCCAGACCCGGAGCCAAAGCCAGACCCGGATCCAAAACCACGTCCTGACCCGAGGCCGGGTTCAACCGACCGGCACTAGGCCAGACCAAACACGCCCCGCCACCGCAGGTTATGAAGACCGCGGAGGCGGGGCGTGTTTGATGCGTCGGGGGACTCAGCCGGCCAGCTGCTCGCCGACCAAAAGGGCCATCAGCGCGACCTCCGCCGCCAGTGGGAACCAATCGCGCCTGAGGTTTGGGGTGGCCGCGGGATTTTTTTGCCAGTCGTGCAGCGACCACAGGTTGAGGACGATGATGAAAACCGGCAGTAGCACCAGCCACTTGTGCGGGGCCACCGTGTTGCCGCTGCGCAGCCGCAGCACCATGTGCAGCTGCGCGGTTGGTGTGGCGAGTATGAAGGCCGCAAGCGCCACGGCCAGGGCATCGATCACCCACTGGCAGATCCGCAGCGCCTTCACAGGGCGTCACCGCCGCCAGTCACCTCCCGGCGGTCGACCGCGTGAGCGGGGGCTGGCGTGGTGAGGTAGCGACCCAGCGCCTGGGGCCGCAGCCGCGCAGCCGCCGTGGCCATTGGCACCCAGCCCAGCACAGTGTCTTTCGGCAGGTCCAGTCCGGTGCGGTCCAGGTGAGCGAGGCGTTCGGCCTGGGCGGCGCTTAGCGTCGCGGTGGTCACCAACAGCAGCTGGTGGTACTGGCCGCCGTTCATGGCGACGAAGGCCTCGACGAGCCCGGCAAACCGCGGCGTGAGCGTCAGGCCAAGCTCCTCTTGGGCCTCGCGGGTGGCGGCCTCAACGCCGGTTTCGTTGAACTTCACCGCGCCGCCGGGGGCGATGAACAGCGCCTGGCCACCTTCTTGGACGTGCTTGAGAAAAACCTGGTCACCGTGTTTCAAAAGCAGCACGGCCCGAACACCGAACTGTTGCGTCGCGCCGACTTGATAGCGCAGATCCTGATCTTCTTGCATGCGTCCTCCCTCGGCCAGTGCCGTTGTGGTCTGTTCTTGTCACCTGATGATAGCGCAGCGCGGTGCCGCTGCCCAGTCCCAAATGAGATGAAATTAAAATTTCCTGTTGACATCATGAGGAACGGCCACTAGTATGGAGTCAACATATCGTTCGTGCTACGAGGAGAAGAGTAACTCCGGCGGCGCCGCAAAGAGAACCCGGTTGGTGAGAAAGGGGCGGCAAGGCTTGGGTGAAGATGAGCTCCGATCAGCAGCCAGGGGGTTCACGCCGCCCGGCCGGTCGCAACCGTTATCAATGCGCGGTATCTTAGGTACCGTTGAGGTGGGCTTGGCCCACGAACACAGGGTGGTAACGCGACAAGTCGTCCCTTGACCGAAGAGGTCGAGGGGCGATTTTTGCGTCTCACAGCGCCTTTGCGGCACGAACGCACAGGAGGAAAAAAACATGACACAATCAACCACGATTCCCTTTCGCGCCGACCTGGTCGGCAGCCTGCTGCGGCCGGCGGATCTAAAACAGGCCAACGCCCAGCTCAAGGCCGGCACCATCACCGCGGCCGCCGAAGCGGCGGTGCAGCACCAAGAAGTCGCCCGCATCGTGGCGGCTCAGGCTAAGCTCGGCTTTCAGGCGGTGACGGACGGCGAGTTCTCCCGCGAGTACTGGCACCTAGACTTTTTGTGGGGGCTGAACGGCGTGGCCGAGGTCCGTCACGCCCAGTACGACAAGAACTTCGAAGGCGACATCGCCCCGGCCGACAACGTGCGGCTGAACGGCCGGGTCGCCTACAACCCGGACCACCCGTTCTTTGCCGCCTTCAGCTACCTGAACAGCGTCGTGCCGGCCGGGGTGCTGGCCAAGCAGACCATTCCGACGCCGGCCTTGCTGTTCCGCGATCACCGCAGCGACAACTGGGCCGACTACTACGACTCGCTTGAAGCCCTTGAGCAGGACGTGATCAAGGCCTACGTGCAGACCATCCAGCACTTTTACGACCTGGGTTGCCGCTACCTGCAGATCGACGACACTAACTGGGCGTTTTTGATTCACAACCTGCGCCGCACCGAGGGTGACGCGGCGGCGGCCAAGCCTTACGTCGAGCTGGCCGAGCGGTCGCACCGCCTACTGGCCGGCATTTTGAGCCAGCTGCCCGACGACTTGGCCGTGACCTCGCACATTTGCCGCGGCAACTTCCAGTCGACCTACCTGTTCACCGGCGGCTACGAGTACGTGGCCGACTACATCAAGGACCTGCCGTATTCCGGGCTGTTCCTCGAGTACGACAACGCGCGGTCCGGCTCCTTTGCACCGCTTGCGACGCTGTGGAACGGCGATGCGAACAAAACGCTGGTGCTGGGGCTGATCACGTCCAAGTTCCCGGAACTGGAGGACCCGGCCGCCATCAAGGCCCGGCTGCAGGAGGCGGCCCAAACCGTGCCGCTGGCCAACCTCGCCCTGTCGACTCAGTGCGGCTTCGCCTCGACCGAGGAAGGCAACAAGCTGACCGAGGACCAGCAGTGGGCCAAGCTGCAGCTGGTGCAAGACATCGCCCAGGACGTCTGGGGCAAGTAGCACGACCAGCCGGCCGGCGGCGCATGGACCGGCGCGGCACTGGCTCGCCGGCAGAACGGGCCGCGTGGCGGCGGGTCGCCGACCGGCGTGGTGGCCGCATGCTAGCGGCGACCGATTGCGGCTGCGGCCTTGCCAGGTGGCCCGGCGACGCGGTAGCATGAAGGCGACGGCAGTTTTTGATTCAGGTTACAAAGGCATTCAATAGGAGGAATTCAGCATGGCTAAAGTAGAAAGTTTTGAACTCGATCACACGAAGGTGCTGGCACCTTACGTTCGGCTGATCACGGTGGAGGAAGGGCCCAAGGGCGACAAGATCTCGAACTTCGACCTGCGGCTGGTGCAGCCCAACCAAGACGCGATTCCGACCGGCGGCTTGCACACGATTGAACACCTGCTGGCCAGCCTGCTGCGCGACCGCATGGACGGCGTAATCGACTGCTCGCCGTTCGGCTGCCGCACCGGTTTTCACCTGATCACCTGGGGCGAGCACAGCACCACCGAGGTCGCCAAGGCCTTGAAGGGCAGCCTCGAGGCGATTGCCAACGACATCACCTGGGCCGATGTGCCTGGCACGACCATCGAGTCCTGCGGGAATTACAAGGACCACAGCCTGTTTTCCGCCAAGGAGTGGAGCAAGCTAATCTTGAGTCAAGGCATCTCGGTTGACCCATTCGACCGCAGCGTCCTCGCCTAAGCTGATTGCACAAAAAATGCACCGCACCCGCACTTCGGGATGGCGCCTGTTAGCCGTGATGGCCGACACGCGGATCCGAAGGCGGGCTGCGGTGCTTTTTGTTACCAGCGGTTCTGCTCGCGCTTGGCCAGCTGGGCCTCAAGCCTGCGCGTCATGGCGGCGACCACCTTGGGGGCCGGCAGGAACTGCAGGTAGTCCGGCGCAGACATCGCCCATTGGGTTGCGTCGTACTGCGGGGCAAGACCAGCCAAGGCGTCGGCGGAAAAGCCCAGCTCAGCCGCCTTTTGCCACATGAGTCGCAGGTCGCGCTTGCGTCGGCGCAGGTACCAGTTGAACGCCTGCTGGCAGCCCAAAAGCCACACCACCAAGGCAATCCAGGCCGCGACGTGGTAGCCTGGGGCGAATAGGACCAGGTAACCTAGCAACACGCCGATCGCCTCGATGGCCAGCAAAATGGAATTCAGGGAACTGATTTTCATGACACACACCTCAGGCTTAGTCTACCTGTTTCAAGCGCAAATCGCCACTACTGGCGGATGCGCCTGACGCGCCAGACCTGATCGATTGCGACCAGCTCCCAGACCTCGGTGAAGCGGCTGATCATGGCGTCATCGTGCTGCTGCTGGTTGAACGCCGCGCTTTGGGCCGGGTACTCGAACCAGTCGCGGCCCTGGGCGGTGACCACCACGTGCAGGCCGGTGCGGCTCGGCACCTGGGCCAGCGCAATCACGGTCATGCCTTCCAGGCGGTTGCGCTTGCCGGCCTTGGCCCAGTGGTCCAGCAGGCGCTTTTGGCTGCGGAAGTAGCGCGGCGTCATCAGGGTCGCAAGCGTCGCCTGGTCGTCGGCACTCCAGGCAGCCTCCATGGCGTCAAACAGCGCCGGGAAGGTCGCCTCAACCTCCGGATCAAGCGCGGTGGTGGCCCCAACGCGACCGGTGCCGGTGCTTGGGTGGTTGCGCTTGTAGGTGATGACGCCCAGGCCGCCGGTCAAGACGATGAAGGAGGCGAACACCGTGATCGGGCTGGTGTTCGCGTTGTTATATGTGCGGGTGGTGGTGCGATCGGTGGTCGTGCCACCGCCAGTGGTGCCGCCACCGGTTGTCCCGCCGCCGCCAGTGGTGCCGCCGCCGGTGGCCCCGCCGGCCCGGGCCAGCGTCGGCGTCAGTGGCAGCGCCGCAAGCGCCAGCAGCACCATCAGAAGAATGTAGATTTTTTTCATGAGAAAACCTTTCACCCCGGACCTATGATACACTGTGCGTGTTGAATGGAGGGGATCAGATGACAGAACAACAATGCCCGTGGTGCGGCGGTCGGGATTTCGTCGAAGCCAAGCACCTGCCTTACCAAAACGTGGCCGCCAAAAGCGCGGTGGTCGGGCTCACCGGCCGGGCCAGCCTGTGTTATACGGTGTGTCGCGATTGCGGCACCGTGGTCCGCACCTATGTCGATGACCTGAGCAAGGTGAGACGCTGGCGCTAGGGTCAATGGGCCGGCCGGGTCCCGCCGCGCATCGGCCACAGGGTGGCGCCAAGGCGGCGAGCTCACTGCTGGTCGCGCAGGGTGGCGCGGCCACCTTCGACCGTCGCGAAGCGGTAGCGGTTCAGTGAGCGGTTGTAGACGTTGGTCAGCCGGTTGGGGTCGTTGTAGACGATTTCGTACTGATGTGCGGCAATCGGCGACACCGCCAGGGCCCGATTCACGCCTTCCTGACGGTCGCAGGCGGCAAACACCGCGGCGAATTCCGCCGGGACGCGGCTGGTATCGTGGCCCTTGGCGGTTTTGGTGAAGTGTGTCACCTGGCCCTGGCTGAGCTTGACCATTGTGTTCTTGGTCAAAAACAGGTAGGTGGCCTGCCCGTCGCTGGCGGCGCGGGTGGTCGCCTTGGGCATGCCGTAGTGCAACACGGCGGCGGCCAGCTGCGCGGCCTGGAACGTACCGGTGTAAGTGGCGTTGACGCCTTGGCGCCTCAGGTCCTGGATGGCGAAGCGCTCGACGCTGGTGTAGGTGCCGGTGACCTGAACGTGATAGAGCTGGTTACCGGTCACGCGCAGCTGCTGGGTTTTGTCTTCTGAGAACCAACGGCCGGCCAGCTGGGGGTTGCTCAGGTGCGTCTTTGGCACCTTCAGCTGGCCGCTGACGTAGACGGTGGCCACCGGCAGGTCCGTGATTGCCGGGTCGTAGCCCAGGCTCAGCGCGTACAAGGTGTCGCCGGCCGCGACGTAACCGATTCCCAACGCGGTTTGGGTGCCGGTGGTTTTGTAGGTGGTCAGCTGGTTGTAGCCGGTCAGCTTGAACCTGGCCTTGGCCGCGGTCAGCGCCCGGTTCAAGGCGGCTAGGCTGGCTAGGCGCATGGTCTGGTGCTGCTGCTTGGCCGTTGCGGTCATCAGGCGCTTGGCCATGGCGTAGCTGATCTTGGTGGTGCCGGCACCGAGCAAGCCGCGGCGGGTGGTGACGACGTTGGGATTGGCCTTCGTCTGCGTGGCGCGAACCTGCGTCAGCTGGTCGCCCTTGAGTGCGGCGGTCACCGTGGCGTCTTCGCACCACAGCGTTTCGGCGCGGTTCAAGATCTTGGCCGAGTTGCGCCGCACGGTCTGGGCGTCTTGGCTGCGGTGGCAGCCGGCAAGCGCCAAGGTGAGCACGACGAGCCCGGTGATGCGAAACCATTTGTTCATAATTTGCCCCCAAGTTTTCTCCATTGTCGCACAATGGCCGGCGCCGGGGGCAGCCTTGACCAAAGCTTAAGCAAAAACGGTGCAGCGTTCGTCAAACGCACCCGGCGTGGCACTGCCTGGGACCGGGTCCGGTAGATGGCCGGTGTGGCCTGTAGCTGTGCAGTCTGCGAGAAAAACCCCGGTCGAAGTTGCTTCGACCGGGGTTCTTGCGGTGTCGACCGCGCCGAAGCCACCGGGGACAAGGCCGCCGGTGGCCAGGCGTTCAGATTGGTGCGTTGCAAGCATTCGTGCGGTTGGCGGCCGGTAGTGTCTGGCCGGCAGTACAACTTGAAACAAGCCACCGGTCAATGCTCCGCCGCAGCTACCTCGCATTGCGAGTAGGCGGGACAAAACGCGGCCGGTGGGTGGTGGTCCACACCCTGGTGGTCGGTCCCAATCGGAGGGGACCGTTGCGCGAAAACGTCGGCGTTGTTGCCAGGTTCGGCATGGCATGAGTGGGGTACTGGGAATGCTTATGTCCCGGACCGTTCCCCATAGACGGTGGCGATGCAACGGCTGTGATCAAAGCCGCCGCCCCGTCCTAAGATAATCATCTGAAGCCAGTGTAAGCCTTGTTATGTTGGCCGTCAACTTTGAAGCTCGCAATGCGGCTTGGCGGTTGAAAAATTTGGCGTAGCGAGGCAACACGCCAAGGGCCCAGCCGACGTCTCGCGTCGGCTGGGCCCTAGTTGTTCAGTGGTGCTCATTCGGCCTCCGGGAAGGTCACCTTGTGCTGGGTGATGCTCCAGGTCTGCTTGTTGGTCGCGGTCACGCCGACGGCCGCGACGTCGGCCTTGATCTCGGCCGGTGTCAGGTTGAAGCGCGGGAAGCTCGGGATGTCGTTGTAGGTCATGCCCATCCAGCCGGATTGCTCGTGGTCGCGCTTGAGGCCGCTGCTGTCTCTGGTGTCGTAGACCTGGCCGTAGCGAACCGCCTTACCGGTTTGGTCGTTGGTGATCTCCAGGTAGGCGACCAGCCGCTTCTTTTCGCCCTTGCTGGCCTTGCTTTCGGTCACCTTGGGCTCGGGCTTTTCGCCCGGGGCCAGGCTCGCGGCGTCGGCGCTTGCGTCCTCGGCGCCGTCCTTGGTGCTGCTGCCACTGGCCGCCTTGGCGTCCTTGCTTGCGGCCTTCGCGCTGTTGCTTGCGGCCTTGCTGCTGGCTTTTTGGCTGCTGCTGGTTTGGGCCGAGTCGCCTGAGTCGGCGGCGGTGGTGGTTTGCACCGCGGCGGCGCCCAGCAGGACGACGAAGGCGGCGACGGCGATCAGTTTTTTGGTGAGTTTCATGGATTGGCTCCTTAGTCAGGATTTGGTTTCAGTGTACCAATTCCCTGGGCGAAACGCAAAAGTGCCGCTACTTGAAGAAGGCGTTCAGGTAATGCGCGACGCCGTCGTGGTTGATGTCGAGCGTCTTGTAGTGGGTGGCCGCCAGCACCTCGGCGTTGGCGTTGCCCATCGCCACGCCGTACTGCACCGTGGTCAGCATCTGCAGGTCGTTGCTGCCGTCGCCGAACGCCATCGTGCGGCGCAGCGGGATGGCGAGCTGGGCGCAGACCTGGCGAATCGCGCTGGCCTTGTTGATGCCGTGCCTGGTGATCTCGATGTTGTCGAAGTTCGACGAGCTGAGGTCGAGGCCGGGATAGGCGCCAAGCGCCTGCTTGGCCTGAGCTAGGGTGCTTGGGTCCGGGTGAAAAATGATGCCGTTGGTGATGTCCGGCGCCAAGGCGCAAAGCTCCTGGACCGAATGCACGGTGCGGTTGCGCCGCGGGTCCTCGCCGGCCATGCGGTGGGCGGCGTCGCGACTGACGGCAATCGGTGTGTCCTCCAGCGACACCACGCCGGTTTCCGTGAACAAGGTCGCCCGGGCCCCGAAGCGCTTGGCGACCTGGTAGATGCCGGCGAGCTCCGTTGCGCCGAGGCGAATGCCGCTGGTCTCGCCTGCGACCTGGGTGACCGAGCCGTTGGCGCAGATCACGTTCAGGCCGGGGCCGATGCGGTCGGCCATCGCCCGGGCCGAGAACAAGGCGCGACCGGTGGCGATGAAGAACTGGTGGCCGGCCGCGCGGTACTTAGCGATGGCGGCCTTGGTGGCGGGGCTTGGCACCTGGCTGCGGCCGACCAGGGTGCCGTCGATATCCATGAAAATTGCGTATGGTGACATAATGACGTCCTTTGTAGTTAGTTTGCTTCACTGGCCAGTCTAAGCGTTTTCAGCTGAGGCGGCAAGTGTTTCCCCGTTGGACAGCAAAAAGGGACCGCCGCGGCGGTCCCTGTCAAACGCGTTACTTGGCGGCCTGGTCCTTGCCGCGGATGCCAAAGGAAACGGCAAAGGCGACCACCGCCAGCGCCAGCACGAAGGCGAATCCGGCGTGGGCGCCGGCGGTTTGGCCGGCCAGCCCCGGCTGGCTGCGCATCCCCGCGGCCAATGCGCTGGTCGCAATCGCGGTCGCCACGGCGCCGACAATCTGCTGCAGCGTGTTCAAAATCGCACTGCCATCCGCGGAGGTCGCGCCGTCCAGGCTGTTCAGCCCGTAAGTCTGCGCCGGCGACATCGCAAGCGGTGCCCCGATCATCAGCACGATGTGGCCGGCGATCACCTGGGCCAGGCTGCTGTGAGCGTTGGTGGTCATCAAGATAATCACCCCGATTGCCGCAATCGCAAAGCCAAGCTTGGTCAGCCACTTGGCGCCGTAGCGGTCAAAGAGCCGCCCGGCCAGGGCCGACACCAGCGCGTTGACCACGCCGCCCGGTAGCATCACCAGGCCCGTCATCGCGACGGGCAGGCCCATCGTTTTTTGCAGGTAGGTCGGCAGCAGGTACATCGCCGCCAAAATGACGCCGAAGTCGAGCATCACCAGCAAGGTGCCGAAGGTGAAGGCGCGGCTGTCAAACACGCGCAGGTTCAGCATCGGTGCGTCTTGGTGCAGCTCCCGCCGCGCAAAGGCCACCAAGGCGACAATCCCGACGAGGAGGGCAAGCAGCACCGGGGCAGCCAGCCAACCGTGGTCAGAGGCGCTGGAGACGCCGATCACGATACCGCCGAAGCCGACGGTGGACAACACGATGGCCAGCCAGTCGAAGGCGACGTTGCGACGTTCAAAGGCGTCGCCCAGCGTTGCGGCGACCAGCACGAAGGCGATGGCCAGAATCGGCACCAGCACCCAGAAAATCGCGTGCCAGGAGAACTTGGCGAGCAGTAGCCCGGCCAAGGTCGGCCCGATCGCCGGGGCGAACATGATGACCAAGGCCGCCATGCCCATCACCGCGCCGAGCTTGTACGGTGGGAAAATTTGCAAGGCGATGCTGAACATCAAGGGCAGCACCAGCCCGGTGCCGATGCCCTGAATCATGCGGCCGACCAGGACCACCGGGAAGGTGCTGGCGACCGCGGCGATTACGGCGCCGAGCATGAAGGCGCCAAGCGCCGTCAGCACGACGGCCTTGGTGGGGAAGCGCCGCGATAGCAGGCTCGACAGCGGCATGCAGATGCCGATCACCAGCATGTAGCCGGTGACCAGCCACTGAATGGTGCCTTGCGTGACGTGAAGCGCGGTCATCATCGACGGCAGCGCGATGTTCAGCGCCGTTTCGGAGAACATGCCGACGAAGGAACCGATCATCAGGCCGAGAATCGCCAGCGCGGGATGCGCGAGCGTGACGCGAGCCTTGGGAAGCGTTGAATCATTTTGCATAAAATAAAACCATCCTTACTGTAAAGTGGCGAGCCGCACCTGGGACGCAAAAACACCCCTCCGGTCTGGGCCGGAAGGGTGTTGTCGCAACGCATAGGCATAGCGCTGGGCTGTGTGGGCATTTCGCCGAATGAAAAGTAACGGTGATTATCTTAATGACCGCGGCGGGAAAAGTCAACCGCCAACGCGCGGCGACCGGCCAGCACTTGCGGCGACCGCGCGGCTGGAACCTGCTGGCGACCGCGAGCGACGCAAGCACTACGCCGGAGCGACCGGCGGCCACGCCGCGTCGCCGAGTCGACGCGGTTCACCACTCGCGGTGGTCGTTGATGGCGTTTTTGGCGGCGACTAACTTCAGTGGGTCGAGGTTGAAGCGGTCGCAGAGGTAAAAACTGTAGGTCAGCACATCCGCGAGCTCCTCGGCCAGGTGCGGGACGTCTTCTTTTGGCAGCGTATCGGCCCATTGGAAGCACTGCAGGACCTCGCTGGCCTCGATGCTCAGCGACTTGGCCAGGTTGACCGGCGACTGGGCTTCGTCCCAGCCGCGGGCATTGCGAAACGCTACAATCTGCTGAATTAGGGCCCGGTAGGCGGCGGCGCTGTCTTGGTCGACGGCGACCTTGGTTGGGGCGATGGGATGAACGGTCATAACGTTACCTTCTTTGATTGAGTGATGGGGACTGGTCCCAGTGTAGCACAGCGGTTCGGCCAGGAGAAGGGCGAGCGGCGGCCGGCGCGGCGCCGGCGACAGGCCGAGGCGCCGACTGGTGGTGACTGCCGCTTGCTGCTGGGGTGTCCGCCGCTGGCTTCTCCGTGGCCGGCTCCTCCTCTGCCGCCAATCCGCTGCTGGCTCCTCCTCTGCCGCCAATCCGCTGCTGGCTCCTCCTCTGCCGCCTTATCCGCTGCTGGCTCCTCCGCTGCCGACTCAGTCCCGGCAGCGACGCACCGGTTCGCAGTCCAATGGTCAGCGCCCAACCTGGGGGATTGGCGGCCGCGTTTTGCCCATTGACCTGGCGTGGCGCTGCGGTATGCTTGAGCTGACAACGCTTACTGAGGAGGAATGACAATGAATCGAATTAACGTTGAGGCCTACGATCGCCGGGCCGGCCGGGACTTGTGCGAGCTCACGCTCACCAACCGCAACGGCGTGGTGGTGAAGCTGCTGAGCCACGGGGCGACGCTTGAGCGGGTGCTTTTGCCAACGCCACAAGGGGGCCAGCACGACGCCATCATGCACCTTAACACCCGCGAGGACTACGCCAGGGACCGTAACTTCCTGGGCGGCACGGTCGGGCGGGTTATCGGCCGGATGCGGCACGGTGAGTGGCAGGAGGGTTCGACGTTGCACCGCTTTGAGTGCAACGACGGCCCCAACCACGCGCATGGGGGGCCGCACGGCTACGATACACGAGTCTTTGATTTTCGGCTGCAGCAAGGCGACCACGCCGCGACCGTCACCTTCAGCCTGTTCGACGCGGCCGATACCGCCGGCTACCCCGGCAACGTGCGGCTCGAGGCGGCCTACACCTTGGACGACGCCGATTGTCTGACCTACCGGCTTCACGCGGTGAGCGACGCGCCGACGCCGTTCAATCCGGCCAACCACGTCTACTTCAACTTGGGCGATGGCACGGTGGCAGAGCACGTGCTGCAGCTGGCCGCCGACCGTTACCTGCCGCTGGACGCCGAAAGCATCCCAACCTTGGGTCAGCGCAGCGTGGCCGGCACCGCCTTTGACTTTCGTGAGGGCCAGCCGCTGGCAACGGCACTGGACAGTGCCGAGCCGCAGATCGTGGCGCAAAATGGACTCAACCACCCGTTCTTGCTGACCGGCCAAGCTCCGGCCGCCGTGCTGACGCTGCCTGGCAGCGGTCGCAGCGTGACGATGGCGACGACGCAACCGGCGATTGTGGTTTACACGGCCAATCACTTCGATCACACCGGTGTGGCCGCCAACCTCGGCCGCTACTCGGGCGTGGCGCTTGAGGCGCAATTCCCGCCGACCGCCGACCCAACGCTCAACGCCATCGTGCTGGTGCCGGGGGCGGCCTTTGACGCGACGACCAGCTGGACCTTTGGCTACTGAAGCGCGAGTGGCGTGAACGGAGTGGGGCCAAAATGGCCTGGTTGGACCACGTGGTTGGGGTTTTGTTAACCCAGAACGCGGCGGAGATGGCGCGTCTCGGTCATCACCTGTTACGAGAAAGGTTGCCCCGGACTGGGACAGCCGCGTTGGTCAGAAATACGCGCCGGGGTTCTGCGATATCGGATCCTTGATCAGGACACACTGTTTCTGCTGCTGGCGACCGGAACGCATCACGACACGCTGAAACGATAGTAGCGTGATCTCTTATAACCTAAAATAGCCCCTCCGGCGTGTGTCGGGAGGGCTATTTGCGTGGAACTTTTATTCAAACATTTTCTTGGTCGCGCGAAGCAGCGTCGGCAGGTCCTTGTCGTAGCGCGGCGTCTTGACCAGGTGGCTCATCGGAATGCCGGCGAAGTGGTAGGCGGCGATTTCCCCCGACCGCACGGCGCTTTGCTCGGTGAAGATCATCTGGTAAGGCTGCTCGACGAACTCGCCGGTGAAGGCCAGGTTGGTCGAGTGAGCGGGGATGACCTCCGGCCGGTCCGTCTTGGCGCGGTTGTTGAACAGCGCGGAGGCGTATGGCATGTAGCACGGGATGCAGTTGATGACCGAGTCCATGATTGCCGCGGTGTGCTCGCGGATGTTGATTGGGCCCGGGTCGACCATGCTGAGCTGGCCAATCAGCTCCTGCAGCATTTCCTTGCCGGTCATCTCGATGTACGGCTTATTGACGAACTCACCGGTGCGGCGTGGGTACAGGAAGTAGCCCCAGATGACCGCCTCGTTAGGCTTTTGCGTCGTGAAGTGCGGCTGGTGATGCACGACGATGGACATGTTCACGTCGGGCTTGCCGAGGTCGGTGATCGGCGCCGTCGAGAGAAAACTGTTCAGCGCGTTGCCCGGTACCTGGGTGGTGATGCGCGTGATCTCGTTGAGCAGCACGTGGTCCTTGGTGGTCAGCGTGAAGCTGACCCACTCGGAGGCGGCGCGGTCGGCGAAGAACTTGTCCGGGTTGCCCAGGTTGTAGAACCGGGCCGCGGCCTTTTTCCACAGCGCGGCCGACAAGCCGTAGTCCATGTTCTCCGGGGCCGGTGTGTCGTAGTCGCCAAGCGTCGCGGAGTCGGTGATGCTGCCGTTGGTGAAAATCACGGCGGTGTCGTCGTCGACTGCGACCTGCTCGACGTCACCGGTGTGGGCGTCTTGAATCGTCAGGCCGGTGACGGTGATCTCGTCTTGCATCGGGCTGTCGGCGAAGGTCCAGTCCGTGACGATTTTACCCAGCGCAAAGGTCACGCCCTGCGCCTTCAGGTAGTTGATCAAAGGCAGCATGATGGACTCGAACTGGTTGTAGCGGGTGCGGTTGACGCCGACCAAGTGCTCGATTTGCGTGAACTCGTAGAGCATCATGTGCATGTAGCGGCGCAGCTCCTGGGCCGAGCTTTGGGTGCGGAAGGCGAACGTGGTCTCCCACATGTACCAGAAGTTGGTGGTGAACATGTGCGGGTCGTCCTTGAAATACTCGGCGATCGAGACGTTGTCCAGCAGCGTCTCGTCCTTGTCGGGCATCATCACAAGCTTGGTCAAAAGGGCGCGGTCCAGGTTGTTCAACCCGAGCTTGCCGGCCTGCAAAATGCCGTCGCCGCGGCGCATCAGCCGGGCCTTGTCGAAGGTGCGGTGCTTGGCGTCGAAGTCGCGGGTGTCTTCGGCCGCCGTCATCCCCGGCTCCGTGGCGGAGTCGACGCGCGACAGCAGGTCCATCAGGTCGACGTAGGTGCGGTAGTTCAGCATCCGGCCGCCCCGGGCGATGTAGCCCGTGCTGTTGTCCAGCGGGTGTTCGGCGTTCCAGTAGTCGGCCGCCTGCTCGGAGGCGGCGCTGCCGTCGTTGGAGCCGTGGTCGTCGATGCCGTACAGGGTGATGGCGTCGCCGTTCCAGTGGCCTTCTTGGATCAGGTAGACGGCGCTGGCCATGTTGGCCAGCCCGGCCCCGATCATGATCGCTTTGTGTTTGATCATACTATTCCTCCTAATCTGTCAGTTCTGATGAAACGTGCGGCTTTGCAAGCGCGTTGGGAATCGGACCCAGATGCGCTTGCGAACGCGCTAAGTTTGGCCGGGGTCACGCGCTAAACGCGTTTCCCGCCGCAATGTGAACGTGATTCGCGACGCCACACCACTGAGGTGAGACCCACTCAATCGCGTGGCGAGGGCGTATCTAAAACTAAAAATCAATTTGTGGCTAGTTTCGAGAATCAATTTTGTTTAATGACCCTCTAGGTAGGACGGAGGTTCGGCCGCCCCGGCCCGGAGCTGGAAGTAGTGGTGTGCCCGGGCCGGAGCCCGGATTTCCGAGACTAGCAGAGCCAATCGGTTCGCTAAATACGCCGTGTCTCACGCGCTAAACGCGTTCCCAAAGCCGCCCCGCTAAGCCCGGCTTGGCTCACGCTCTGTTCGATTCGTACTTCGCGTAGTCCTTGGCGTCGTCGTGGAACCAGTCCAACTTGTACAGGGTGTAGGCCGTGGCGGCAGCGAGGCCGACTGCGGTCAGTAATAACGCTTTCTTCATAACCTTTCACCTCACTTTTTGATTACGCTTTCAGTATAGGCCGGTGAAACAAGGCCGTTCAATGGACAAGCACTGGGGTTTGTCCAATCGAATTGGTCTGGACAATCAAAAAGCCGAGCGGGTCAGCCCCACTCGGCGATTAAATAATTATGTTAATACATGGTGCGGGAGTTGCGAACCGCCAGGGCCAAGGCGCCGGTCATCATGACCTCGGCGCGTTTGACCATCGCGTCCTTGTCCTCGATCAGGCCGCGCATCAGCCACTGGATGACCTGGGCGACCAGCGCCAGGCCGTAGAAGTTGCAGATGTCGTCTTGCAAGTGGCGCGGCAGCTTGGCGTCGGTGCCTTCCACCACGCCGCGAACGAACTGCTCGGCGACGGTCGCCAGCAGCTGCTCCAAGAGGTCGCGGCCGACGGAGTTGAAGCTCGCGAGGCAAAAGGCGCGGTTGTCCTCGATGTAGGTCAAAAGCATGCGGTAGGCGGTGGTCCACTCGGTAATCTGCGCGTATTTTTCCATCTGCGTGATAATTTCCTGCTGGTAGACCCACGCGAGCAGCGAGTAGATGTCCTCGAAGTGATAGTAAAACGTGTTGCGGGTGACGCCGGCCTTGGCGGTCAGGGCGTTGATCGTGATGTGATCCAGCGCCGTGGTGGCCATCATGTCGCGCAGCGTGGCAGCCAGGAGCTGCTTGGTGTCCGGCCGGCTCATCACATCACCGCCAGCTGGTTGTAGCTCAGCACCTTGACGCCTTCGTCGGTCAAGGCGATTTTGGAAATCGAGCCGTTGCGGGGGCTGTCGGTGACCACAAAGCCGTCGTCCTTGCCGAACTTGTCGATGATGCTGCGAATCGTGGTGCCGTGGGTAACCAGGAGCACGTTGTCGCCGTTTTGGTTCTCGTCGCGCAGCATCTTGAAGCCTTTTTGCAGGCGGGTCCAGTAGGTCAAGGCGTCCTCGGCGTCGTGGAAGGGGTCGGCCTCGTGCATGAAGTCCTTGGTCGCGTCGACGCCGAACTGCGCGATCAGGTCCTTGAAGGTGCGAGCCCCGTGCGGCGCCCCGACGGCGTACCAGGCCTTGGCGGAGTCTTCACCCTCGTAGTAGCCGTAGAACTGCTCGCGAAACAGCGGCGTGGTGGTCAGGGTGACGTGGGTGTTGAAGTTGTTGGCCAAAACCAGCTCGGCGGTGTTGCTGGCCCGCATGGTGTCGCTGGAGTAGGCGTGGGTGAAGGTGATGTGCTTCAGCGCCTCACCGGCCCGGCGGCCATCGGCCAGGCCGGACTCGGTCAACGGCGAGTCGGACCAGCCTTGCATCTTGTTGAACTTGTTGAACCAGGTTTGACCGTGACGGACCAAGTAGACGGTGACTGTTTTCATGACGACCTCCAATGTGTTTGCTTGGGACTATTTTACCACAGGCAGGCTAGGCCAGCTCGGCCAGCCAGTCGCGAAACTGCGCTTGGGCGGTCGCAAGGTGCGGCATCGGGGCAAGCCCCGTCAGCGCCATCACGTCTTGGTAAACCGGGGTGAACAGGTCAAGGCAAGCCCTGATGCTGGCGGTGATGCCGGTCAGGTCGGCTTGGTTGTAGGTCGCGGCCAAAGCCTGCTGCTCGGCGGCCGTCAGCGTCTCCCAGGTGTACTTGCCGCAGACGCCGGCGTCGAATTGGCCGTGGCGTTGCGCGGTCGCCCGAAAGCCCAGCATGTCGATCAGCATCGGCCGGGTGTAGCGGTTCAGCATTTCGTTGGCGTAAACCAGGTTGTGTCGGGCCACGCCCTTGACCGCGTTGCCCAGGCACCAGTAAAACTCGTTGGCGCAGGCGTCAAGCGCCGTCTGGTCGGGCACGGCGACCCAGTGGCTAGACGCGTCGGTGGTCGGCGTCTGGCGGCCGCTTCCCCGCCGCCAGACGAGGCCGTTGAGCGAATCGGCCGCCAGGTAGCCCGCGATGTCCGTGGCCGGGGCGACTTTGAGGTCGATGCGCCGCGTTCCGGGGTAGCGGGTCAGGTAGGTGTCCCAGACGCTGCTGGACGCCCCGAACAGCGCCTCGTTGGCGAGGTGTTGCACCAAGGTCGGCGACCCGACCTGGTGAATCCACCAGTTGCCGTCGGTTGCCGTGGGATCGGCGACAAAAAGCGTGACGTCCAGGTCGACCCAGGCGTCTGGGTGGGTGTTGGGGTTGTTGCTTGAGCCTTCCGTGCCGATCGCCAAGACGTTGGCGTCGGTCTCGGCCAGGGCGATGAAGCGGTCTAAGTCTGTCATGTTGGCCTCCTGTGGGTGATGATGCAATCGATTTTATTATACCGTTTTGACCACACGAAAAAAGACCGGCGGTGGCCGGTCTCAATCGGGTTAGTCGTTGAACGTGCCGTTCTCGACGTCCGAGATGAAGTCCTTGAGGTGCTTGAAGTACACCGGCGCGTTGTCGATCATGTGGTGGTGGCCGCCGTTGGGGGTGGTGACCAGCCGCGCGTGGGGAATGTCTTCGGCCATGCGCTGGGCCGAGCGAACCGGCATGGTTTCGTGCTCGCCGAAGGTCAAAAGCGTCGGCACCGTGATGTTGTGGATCTGGTCGCGGATATCCCAGTCCTTGAGCTTGCCGGTGACGACGAACTCGTTATCGCCTTGGAAGGCGTTGTAGACGGCGGTGCCGGTGGTGTCGATCAGGTGAGAGATGGCAGGCGGCTGCTTGCGGTCCACGTAGCCCTTGTTCAGGATGTCGACGTACTTTTGGTACTGCGCGTCCTTCCAGTTGCCTTCCGCCTCGATTTTTTGCATGTACTTGACGGCCGACGGCGGCAGGGCCTCTTCGCGAACGCGGTTGATGTTGACCACGTACTCGTCGATGTTGTCGATCATGCTGGAGATGATCGCGCCCTTGAGGTGCTCACCGTACTTCAGGGCGTAAAGCTGCGTCAAGGCGCCGCCCCAGCTTTGGCCGATCAGGTAGAAGTGATTCAGGCCGAGCTTTTGGCGAACCTCTTCGACCTCGCCGAGGAAGTAGTCGGTGGTCAGGTACTTGGCCGCGATTTCCGGGTCGGAGTAGTCCGGCTGATCGGAGTAAAACGAGCCCAGCTGGTCGTACATGTGGACTTGCACGCCGAGGTCGGCGAGCTCCTCACCGAAGTTTTCCCAGTACTCATGGTTGCCGCCGGGGCCGCCGTGCAGGCAAAGCAGGTGGATGTCGCCTTGCCCTTGCGTGTTGGTCCACAGGTGGTAGCCGTTATCAAGCGTTAAGATGGTGGTTCCTTGCTTCATTACAGTCACCGCTTTTCTAAGAGATACCTCATTTTAGCACTATAACGCTGAAATGGCACTTAATCGTTGATGTGACGGGCTTGACCATGCTTGACGCTAATCAAAACTGCTGCTAGTAATCCCCACAGTAATCTCTTACTGAGTCTTGTTAATGTCGATTGTGTTGTGCTCAAAGCCAGCGTCAATAGGTCAAGGCAGCAGCCTCGCAACGCCGGATGCCGGTGGATGCATGCAGCAGAAAGTAGGCGAGGCACTGTGGGTACTTGTAGCATTCTTTCCACTCATCTTAGCGACAACATTATGACGCACGTTGGATTCTGGGAAAGCGCTGGCCATCATGCCAATCATCCTCCGACGGATTAGAAAGGACAAAAACGCCACCCCCGCAAGAAGGTGACGCCTGATACCAAACTGCTAGACGCTGCCGCCGCTTGTTAAGCTACTTGCGGCCGTCTAGCCAGTGATCCATAATGAGCAGGATTACACCGACAAGTAGCGGCGCGACAATCGCTTGGTCAAACTGGGACAAACTAACCACCACCTTTTGGCGCGGTATCGCGTTCGCAAGGCGCAGCGGCACAGCTTATTATATCTGACAGAAGCCGGGCTGAACAGTCGTGCTCGAATTGCTTCCAAACGGGCAACGTGCTATAATCATCGTAGGTCAAACAGGGGCGACTAGCCCATTCCGCACAGTCCGCAAGCTGTGCGGCTTTTTTTGTTCCATCATCAATAACGCCACCGTGGCCGGTGGCTCTAGTAATCTAAGTGCCTGATATGACCTAATTCAAAGCGTGCCGGGCGCCGAGAACATCTCATAATGCCGATGTGTCAGTGTGTGATCTCAAAGTTAAAGCTACTCCTTTTTGGCACAATGGCGGCGGTCGCGAGGCGGTCGCCACCGCGCGTCACATGAGACAATGGGCTCTGATCTGGCGACATGTTTGTTACATATTGTAAGTGTAGTATAATGAGACGTATTCAGCTCGGCAACGGGCGTTGTTCAGAAGGGGAGCGTGGCGGATGAAGGCCGTGAGCATTTTTTCAGGCGCAGGGGGGTTAGACCTGGGCTTCCAGCAAGCCGGCGTCGAGATTATGGCGGCGTATGACAACATGGCGCCGATGGTCCAGACGTACCGCCAAAACGTCGGGGTGGCCCACCAGGTGGATCTGGCCAGCTGCGATTTCAACCGCATGCGCGACGAGCTGGCGCTGGCCGGGGACCTCGACCTCGTGATCGGCGGCCCGCCTTGTCAGGGCTTCACCTCCGCCGGCGCGAAGTTTTGGGCCGATCCGCGCAACGCGCTGATCCGCAACTACGCCGAGGCGCTGCGGATCCTTCATCCCCGCTGGTTCGTGATGGAGAACGTCGAGGGGCTCTTGACGGCCGCCAAGGGGCGCTACCTGGAAGAGACCCTCAAGGCGATGATCGCGCTGGGCTATTCGCTGGCGGTCAAGAAGGTGTACATGCAGGAGTACGGCATTCCCCAACGGCGCAAGCGCGTCATCATCGTGGGCAACCGCGAGGGCAAGCGCTATGCGTTTCCCCAGCCCATCGAACCGGCCTCCGGGGCGATTTACCGCAACGGCGCCAGCACCTTGCGCGACGCCATCGGCGACTTGGAAAACGTGGTGGATGCCGCGATCGATCAGGTGCCGGTTGCCCCAACCGCCCTGCAGGCGGCGCGAATCCGGGCGCTTTTGCCGGGTCAGTCGATGAAGGACCTGCCGCTCACGCTGCAGCATGACTCCTTCAGCCGCCGGGCTCACCGGCGGGTGCAAGACGGCACCGCCAGCGCCAGGCGCGGCGGCGCCCCGAGCGGCCTCAAGCGGCTGCAATACGACGAGCCGGCCTTGACCATCACCAGCGCGGCCAGCCGCGAGTTCGTGCATCCGGTCTTGGACCGGACGCTGACGCTGCGCGAATGCGCCAGGATTCAGACGTTCCCCGACAGTTTTCGGTTCTGCGGGACCAAGAGCCAGCGGCTTTTGCAGATCGGCAACGCGGTGCCGCCGCGCTTCGCCGCGCTTTTGGCCGCCTCGATTCTGCAGGCGGATCAGACTGCGGCCGCGGTTGTTCCCCAGGGGCTGGTGGCGGCGCAGCTGACCAAGTCGACCGGGGTCAGCCCCGCCCTGCAACGGACGCTGGCGCTGCTTCAGCCGCTGACGGTTCAGCAGCTGAACCTGGATATCTGAAAGGAGACCACGATGCTTCGAGGCTCAAAGCTCAAATTCTACCGCCAGTTCGCGTCACACGGCACCGGCGACACGCTGGTGTTGATTGAACCCAAGGAAGTGGTGCTTCTGGCGACCATCACCCGGCTCGACCTACACGCCGGGCGGCGCGAGTCCTGGATGGACGACGCCACCTTCGCCTTGGCCCAGCGCGGCCTGTACGCAATCGACGCGGCCCAGCTGGCGGCGCTACCGCCGGTGACCGACGAGCAGGCCTATGAGGTGTTGCACCTGGCGGCGGTTGACGACAACGACCAGCCGGAGTATCTCTACATGAGTACCCTGGCGATGCTCTACCGCCGGCGCGTGAAGTACGCCCGCATCCTTCAGACGCAGCCTTTTCCCACCGCCAATCAGATTGCGCCACGCGCGATTTTGGAGTACGGCCTGGCCGATGCCGACCTGCTGTTCGCCTGGATGAGCTGGCGCAAGCTGGCCTACGACTTGGATAACCGCAGCGCCCAGGAGACGGGCTACAGCTTCGAGCCGATTCTGGTTGGCTGCCTCGGTGGCACGAGCCTGGGGGCCAAGGTCTCCGTCGTCCACCGGCTGAACGCGCAAGGCGAGCCGACGCCAGAGGGCCGCCAGGTGGACTGCTACGTCGAGGCCACCCAAACCGTCTACGAGCTCAAGATGCGCATGACCATCGCCGCCTCGGGGCAGGGGCGCTTCAGCGAGGAGCTATCCTTTCCCAAGGAGGCGGCCGCGGCGGGGCTGACGCCGGTGTTGATCGTGTTGGACCCGACGCCGTCGCCGCGGCTGACGGAGCTGCGCCAGGCCTATCTGGACGCCGGCGGCCGCTGCGCGGTCGGGGAGGCGGCGTGGCAGTTGCTGGCGGCCAACGCTGAGGCGGGGATGAACACGTTCATCGAGACGTACATTCACCCGGTGTTTGCGGCCGCCGCGGCCGGCATCGCGCCACAGCCGACGGCCATCACCCTGCGCAACCAAGGCGGCACCCTCGAAATCAGCGATGACACTGGGCGGCGGTACACCATTTCCAGAAAGCCGCAGTGAGACGCAAAAAAGTCGTCCGGGACCAACCCAGGCGGCTTTTTTGCGCGGCTATTGCGCCGCCGTCACCACGTACTGGAAAAAGGCGGTTTCTCGCGCCACCGGGTCAAGCGCCAGCCGCCGCTCCAGGGCCAACATCTGCGTCTGCCAGGCCGGGGTCGCCTTGATGGCGCTGTTGGCAGACAGGCCGAACACGGTGCGAAGTCCCCAGGTCATCGCGATGCGCTGTCTCGGGGCCAGCCAGCCGGCCAGCTGTGCGTTGTCGTACAAGTTCATGGCGCCGAACGACTGCGACGCAAGCGGCGCTTGCTCGTAAGCGGCCAGTGCCTGGGCCGGGTCGTCTTGCAGCACCGCGGCGGCAAAGACGTGGCCCAACCGGTTGTGCCGCACAATCGAGAAGCGGCCGTTGGGCGTCAGCCGGGCGGTCAGCTGGCGAAGCAAGCCGGCCGGGTCGGCCACGTACTCCAAGACGTTGTGTAGCACGATCCAATCGAAGCGCTGGGCCCCAAGCGCCGTCGCCCAGTCGCCGGTGGTTTGGGTGAAGCCGGTTGCGGCCAACGCCAGCATCCGGGCGTCGGGCTCGTAGGCGGTGACCTGCGCCTTGGCGGCCAGGTGCTTGGCGGTGTGGCCGAAGCCGCTGCCAAAATCAAGCACCCGTGCCCCCGGTTCAATCAAGGGATCCAGCTGATTCCACAGCAGGCGGTAAAACATCGCGCCCCACGGGGTTTCATACACGTACTGGTGGTACTGTTCGATTGTGGACATTTTGACCTCCGCGTTGTGGTTAGTCTTGCTCGAATTCCCGTGCGTGAGCCTTGAAGAAGTCGGCGAACACCCGCACCTCCGGCAGCTCGGACCACGGCCGCACGACCACCGGTGCGTGGTCGAGGTCGTAGATTTTGGCTCCCGGCAGCGCCAAGACGAAGGGCGAGTGGGTGGCGATGATGAACTGGCAGCCGAAGAACCGGGCGCTTTGGCCGATCAGCTCGACCAAGGCCTGCTGGTGGGACGGCGACAGCGAGTTTTCCGGCTCGTCCAGCAAGTAGAGGTGGTTGTCTTGGAGCTTGTGGTCAAAATAGGCCAGCGCCGACTCGCCGTTGGAGCGTTCGGTGACGTTCTTGTGCAGGTGCTCCCGCACGTACCGCGACTGCGTTTTGCGCCGCGTCTCCAGCGTCTTTTTGAGCTCGTCGTAATCACTCAGGTCGTGGTACTGGAACGTGCCGAACTTGTGATCCAGGTAATCCGCGAACATCTCGTCGCGCTTGGCGTCGATGCCCTGGTTCAAAGCCCGGGTGTCTAGCATGTAATTGAAGATCTCGTCGCTTGAGATGATGGCCGAACCCTCGGGCACGGGGCTGGCCAGCTGGTAGTCGCACCGCGCCAGGTACGACCCGAAAAAGGCCGAGCGGTTGTACAGGGCGTTGCGAGTCAGCCCCAGTTTTTCCGCCATCACGTTGAGCAGCGTGGACTTGCCAGCGCCGTTGTTGCCGTACAAAATGGTGACGTCGGCGAAGCGCAGCGTCGGGACGTCTTTATTAGGAAACAGTTGGAACGGGTAGTAGTCCGTGTAGGCGCGGCTTTTGGCCTCCTTGACGAAGAACTCCCATTCCTGATCTTCGCTTGCCAGCGTGAAGCTTTCCAGGTACTGCATGGCGACCTCCTTGCGTGACGTTACTTACATTCTACGCAAGTTGGTTCAAGGCGTCGAGAGCAGACGTGTCAGCGGCGGGCAATCTGCAGCGGCTAGGGCTTGGAAAATTCCGGGCCGGATCCGAAAATAGGGGGGTGAGGCCCGGGGCCCAGCTTTTCGGAGACGACCTACCCGTCCCGCTAAGTTCGCTCGGCTTCACCCTGGATACCAAAAAAGCCGCCCTTAGGCGACTTTCTTGGTAAGACTAGTGTTGTGGCTGAAGACTGTCAGGGGTTTGAACATCATCAATCCTCTGGTCACTAGCAACGACAACCAATCCTAAAACAACAATACCGAACGCAGCCAAAATCATGATTCGTTTTCCTCCTACTTGTGAGATGTCTTGCGACTTCCTTATTTACAAGTCTATCTTAACCAGCAGGAGGCCCCGCAGCAAGAAGAGGGCGCTAAGCATTGCCTAAGAAATCGAACAGCTTTTCGCCCCTTATTTGCTGAAAATTTGGCGCGAGTCTAAGCGTTCGATGGGCAGGTTTTCGCAAAGCGGTCATGTTGTTTTAATCAAGTCAATTGTGAGCAATTGGCCGCCGCTCTCATTATGCGGCCATTATGAGAAGGCTCATTACCCCGCCACACGGCCGCAATCGCTTGGGACTGTAGGGACAACCTGGCGGACAAGGGCGGCCGGACCGTGATGGCTGATCAATTGTGTCTTTGAATCGAGAACACGAGTCCGACCGGTGCGGTCAATTGCACCGCTTTCTAAATGAGAGCGACCCCACCGGCGCGACCGGAAAAAATGGCGGTCCAACCGGCCGATTTTAATGTTTGCCACAGAATTCGGTTGAAAACTTTTTTAGCTTACCGCCGCAATCTTTGCTGTGACAGGGAACGCGCCGCTCACGGTCGCTGAAAACCACCCGCATTCAAAATGAGAGGGAAATGGCAGCGGCCGCCGTCTCGCCATGCAAATTGCCAGATTGCGCCGCCGCGTTGGTGTCTGCGCAGCCTGAACTCACCAGACGTCCTGGTAGGGGGCGGGATGGACGCTGACGCCGACGCTTGAGCCGGCGACAGCCGTTCGCTTCGCCACCGCGGCCAGGGCCTGGGCGCTGCCGGTGAGCGTCACGCCCTTGAAGCGGACCGTTTTGGCCGTCGCGGCCATGGCGGTGCGGTAGGGTTGAATGTTGGCGTAGCGCGGATCGAGGCCGCGCCAGTACTGGCGCAGGTAGCCGCGCCAATCCTTGTAGTCAAGCGGCACGGTGAGGTCGACGCCCAGTGGGTCGGCGATGTTGGCCAGGCCGTTGGCGTCGGTGCTGGGGTCGTCTAGGATGTAGCCCCAGCGCAGCTTGACGTTGGCCGGCAGCCACGCCTTGACCGCCGCTAGGGTCTTGGGCGACTTGAAGGTGACCGCAAGCTCCGCGAAGGTGTCGGTCATTCCCGCAAGCTTCAGGCCTTCGTTGCTGGTCAGCGCCTTGGGGTCGCTGTAGAAGTTGGCGACTTTTTGCATCGTGTTGGTGGTGTAAGACTGCTCCGGCGTCGCGTTGCCGGTGCCGAAGTTCAGCGCGTGACGCTCGCTAAGCGTGTCGTCGAGCTGGTAAGATAAGGGGGTGAAGCGGCTGGTCAGCGTTCGCCACGGCACGGGGATGCCGGCGACTTCCTTGTACTCGACGGTCACCACGTTGCCCGAGGCCAGGCCACCGTTTTGAAGCATCTCCGAGCCGACCGTGACGTTGGGCTCGGCGACTTGGTGGTAGACCTGCAGCGAATCGAAGGTTCGCTGCATCTGCCAAGCGGCCGCCCGGTTGACGGCGAGGCCGGCCAAAACGCCGATCACGACGACGGCGGCCAGGGCCTGACCCAGTGTTTTGAAGAATTGGCGCCGCTTGGCCCGGCGCAGGGCTTGCTCAAGATCCATGGTCTTCCTCCTTCAGGGCCGCGCCGAGGCGCGACCGCGAGCGTTGCAGGCGCTTTTTGACGGTTTCCGGCGGCAAGGCCAGGGCCGCGGCGATCTCCGCCACCGAAAACCCGTAGTAGTATTTGAGGGCCAACAGCTCGCGGTCGGCCGGCGCAGCCGCTTCGACCAGCGTGGAAAAATGCTCGGGGGCGCTTGCGGCAGGCTCCGGCACCCTGGCCGTCAGCTGCTCGCGGCGGCGGTGGCGCAGCGCGTCGAGGTAGGCGTTCAGGGCGACGCGGTAGAACCAGCCGTCGAGGTTTTGCACGTCAAGCGTCGGCAGCAGCACGTAAATCCGCTCGAATGCAGTACCAACCGCGTCCTCGGCGTCGGCGTGCGGCACCCCGCGAGCGGCCAACAGCCCGATCACGCGCTTGCCCAGCGCCAGCAGGTGGTCGTCAAACCCGTTGCGAGCCATCCCCATCCCTCCTTTCCCAGTCCTCACCCATAAGACGCGCAACACCGGGCAAAGGGGACAACCCGGCGGCCAAAATTTGATGGCGTCGTTGCCTTCAGCATGCCACGCCGGGCGGCCGAGGGCAAGCAGCGCGGGGTCGTGCCGCGGCCGGATCCGTTGCCAAAACCCCAAAAGTCGGCCATAATGCGGTTGGCGCGGTGTTCGACGGCGCCTCAGAAATGGCGCAGGGAGTGTGAATGATGAGCGAAGCGCGTGAACATGCGAAACCTGAACGTGAGCCGTCCTTGGCCCCGCGGCCCGCGGCCAAGGACGTGACGCAGCCCGCAGGCAAAGGCACGAGGCGAGCCTTGAGCGGCGGCGCCAGGCAGACCCCAAAGCAAACCGGGGACGCCGGCGCGGCGCAGGCCGCCAGGCGGTCTTAGCCACCTTGGCGGCGCGGTTGACGAAGGCGGCCGACGCGAAGGCGGGACCGTTGATTGTCGGCCTCAGCGGCGCCTACACTTCGGGCAAGACACGGCTGGCCACGGACCTGGCGGCGGTGTTGCGGCAGGCGGGGCGGCGGGTGGTCGTGCTCCACTACGATGACTTTCACCGGCCGCTTCAGACGCTGAAGTGGGACGAACAAGAGCCAAGCGGCGAGGTCGAGACCTTCTACGCGCGTGCCTTTGACGGCGAGCGGCTGTGCGAGCTGGTGCTGGCGCCGCTGGCCGAAGCCGGCGCCCTTCACGCCGACTTGCGGGTGCTGGATTGGGCGCAAGGGGCCAACGTGTTGGCGTTGCGGCTGGACATCGCGCCGGACGCCATCGTGCTGCTGGAGGGGATGCTGCTGTTTCGGCCGCCGGTGATCGGGTACCTGGACCTGCGCATTTTTTTGACGGTTGAAGAAGACACCATCTTGGCCCGGGGGCGCCTGCGCGACGTCCCGCTGTACGGGCCCGGCATCATGGCGCTGTACGAAAGGCGCTACCTGCCGGTGTATCGCCGCTACCTGGCGGCGGATCGACCCGAGCGCGGCGCCATCGTGATCGCCAACGACGACCCGGAGGCACCGGTCATCCAAGGCGAGGGCTGACGACGAGGCCGCCGCACCAGCGGCAAGTGACCCGAACCCCATTGACCGCAACCAAAAACAGGCGCGGCTTCCCGATTACGGGAGGTCGCGCCTGCTTGGCGTCGGCGAAGCATTACTTGCTTTCCTTCGCGTCGTTCATTGCCTTCATGATGGATGGGTTCTTGGAGTGGCAGTCCTTGATCATGTTCAAGTCTTCCTCGCTCAGCTCAACGGTGTATTTGGCCATAATATCCCTCTTTTCTATAGTCACATGATAGCATGCTCACGCGATTTCACAAGTCAGTTGGCGAGCTCCAGCTGGCGGCGAATGTCGGCGATTGCGGCCTTGTCGCCGGAGAAAATGATGTGGTCGCCCAGGTGAATCTGGGTGTCGCCGTGCGGCGCGATGAAGGCGTGGTCGCGGTAGATCTGCGAAATCGTCATCGAGTCGATGAACGGCAGGTTCTTGACCTCCAGGCCGGTGAAGCGCCGGTTGCGAACCGTGATCTCGAAGATCCCGGCGGTGGTGTCCTCGAGAATCTTCAGCGTGGATGGCGACTCGATCAGGCTGCGCAGCATCGAGATGTTGGCCTCGAAGGTGTTGTAGACCTCGACGCCGGCCGCGGCGAGCTCGTCGTACTGCGCGTTTTCGACGTTTTTGGCCTCGAACCGCGCGATGATGCGCGGCACCTTGGCGGCGATGGCGGTCTGGGCCAGCTGGTAGTTCTTGTCGTGGTCAAAATAGGCCAAAAGCAAGATGTCGCAGTCGAAGGCCTGGGCCTGGGCCAGGTCGGACTGGGCGAGGCCGGCCAGCTTCTTGACGTTGGCCTCGGAGTTGTAGGTCGCGAACTTCTCGGCGTCGTCGGTGAACATCGTGATGTCGTACAGGCCGCGCGACAGCTGCTGGGCGATCGGCACCGTCAGCAGGTTGGTGCCGATGATGTGCAGCCGCGTCTTCTTGAAGTCCGCTTTTTCCTCCTGGTAGAAGCGGTTGAAGAGAATCGGGCAGGTGATGCAGGTGATGATCGCCGCCAGCGTGAAGGCGCCGCTTTGCTGGGTGGTGACGATGCCGAGGTTGCGGCCGACGGTCAAGGTCGGAATGACCAGCGTGATGGTGGTCGAGATCAAGAAGGTGCCGGCCAACGCGTTGGTCTGGCGAAAGCGCAGGCGCAGAATCGGCCACAGCAGGATTTTGGCCAAGAGGAACCCGACCAACAGCACCGGAATCAGCGCCAGGCTCTGCGGGTCCTTGAGCAGCGCCTTGAGGTCGATGTTGGCGCCGGTCATGATGAAGAAGATGGGGATGAAAAAGCCGTAGCCCAGCGAGGTCAGCTTGTCTTGCGTCTCCTCGCGCGGCCGCAGGAGCTTCATCACCATGCCGGCGAGAAAGGCCCCGAGGATGTTCTCGGCGCCGACGCTTTCGGCGACGGTGACCAGCGTGATGATCAGGAAGAAGGCGAGGCGAATGTCCAGCTGCGTC
Organism: Lacticaseibacillus parakribbianus; assembly: GCF_025490915.1. Lineage (GTDB taxonomy): Bacteria > Bacillota > Bacilli > Lactobacillales > Lactobacillaceae > Lacticaseibacillus > Lacticaseibacillus parakribbianus. Next base: position 33,745 of record NZ_JANQBA010000011.1, read on the forward strand.
GTGCTTTTGTCAATCTTGGCGAAGAACTGGTACGGCCGGCGAAAGCGCAGCAACAGCACGATGGCGGCCAGGAAAATCAGCAGCAGCCACCACACCGACCGCGTCGTCGAGCCGTTCAGGCTGGCGTAGACCGTCAAGGCGATCAGCGGCACGACCTCGCCCAGCGCCGCGAGCAGCAGCATCGTCTGGCCGAACGGCTTGCTCAACAGCTCCTTTTCCTTCAGCGCCGCGATCACGACGCCCAGCGCGACGGTCGAAAACAGGATGGTGGCAAAGCCGATGTGGTGGAACAGCCCCAGCCGGTCGAGCCCCCAGCTGAAGGCGGCGCTGGCCGCGACGACGCCGGTGAAGCCCAGGATGGCGAGCTTCGCCGGGCCGATCGCGCCGTCTTTTTGCGTCGGCTTGAACAGCGAGAAGTCGATTTCCATCCCGGACAGGAAAATCAGCACGATCACCCCGAGCTGGCGCAGCTGCGTCAGCGTGGCGGTCGGCGTGACCCAGCCCAGCAGGCTTTGGCCCAGCACGATGCCGACCACGATTTCGGCCACCGCGGTCGGGGTGCTGGTGATACGCAGCTTGGCCATGGCCAGTGGAATCACCAAGGCGGCAAACAGGACGATTTCAAGCGAAATGCTTTCCATTTTGGGGCTCATCTCCGGTATAATAGTTAGTCAAAAGATAAGGTCATTATACCCGAATAATAAGGAAGTGTTCGCCTGTGACAAGAAAATCTCTGATCGTCGGCACCTGCGTCTTGCTCGGCCTCCTCATCAGCCTCCCGTTCAAAAAGATCCTGCTGGGCGTCGCCGTCGGCCTGGCCGTCGGTTACATCCTGGAGGCCTACACGCCGCTGTTCAAGAAGAAGGCCTGACCGGCCGGCGTCGGCAGTGCCGGCAATGAAGGCGACCGCGGCCTCCGGGCCCCGGGCCGGGTCGGGCTGTGCGGCCGGCCTTTGCCCAAGCGGCTTCCGTTCGGCCAAACCCGCCTCGCTTCACCCGCTTGGGCTCCGGCCTAAAAGGTGAGCCAAGCCGCCGCCTACGGCCTCGTGCTTGTCTCACCTTTTGCCGGAATCAGCCGCGCGAAAGCCGCGCCCAACCCGCGCGTCTGCCGAGCCGCTGATTCTTTCACGGTCCGACCCGGCCCGGGGCCCTGCGGCGGCTACGGTGTGGGGTTTGAACAAGAAGGCTGCGGTGTGGCTTCGCCGTCGCCACGATTCGCGTCGAACAGGGCAAGACTTGGCGTTAATCGTGATTTCACGTTGCCAGTTGGATGTTGTACGGGACGAACAGGGCGTCGCGCGTGGCTGGGTTGACTGCGGATTACTTTAATGTTTCGTAGCGGGAGGGTCTGTTGCCGTCGTTATGACGCAGATTTCAGACTCGGTCGGAGCCCGAAGAGGTCGGAATGAGTGGTCTAGTCGGCCGGCTGGTAGCATCTGGAAATAAAACCAGTCTGTATTTAGCCTAGAATGCCAATGGTTAGTGGATGTACCACTAGATAGGGCGGAGTCCGGCCGCGCAGCCCAACCCACCCGGAGCCCGGAGGCCGCGACCCTTCCGCGGAAAATGACCTCGCCCTCAGGCCCGTTGTTTTGGCGGCCCTTTAATGGTAAGATAGTACAACGCTTTTATTAAGATAAGGGGGGACCTCTTCCATGGCAGATCAGGAAAAAGCACTGGAGCAGACCCATCTCAACGGGATTATGAAGCAGCTGTCGGCCGCGGACAAGCGACTGACGGCCGAAATCGCGCGAACCAAGGCCGAGGAGAAGAACCTGAACCAGAACTTCTTCAGCGACTTTTCAATTAACCTCAGCAACGACGCGGAGACCATTGAGACGGCGGCGTCCATTCAGCAGCAACAACAGATGCTGGACGAACGCCAAAACGCGTGGCGCCAATCCACGCAGCTGTTGGCCACGGTGCGGCGGTTGACGGTCAACCCGTTTTTTGCCCGGATCGATTTTCAGGAGGGCCAGGAACGCCCCGAGACCATCTACATCGGCCTGGGCTCGTTCACCGACGAGCGCGGCAAGTTCCTGATCTACGACTGGCGAGCGCCGATCAGCTCGATTTACTACGACGGCGGCCTCGGCGCGGTGACCTACCAGACGCCGGACGGGCCGCAGACGGTCAACGTTGACTTGAAGCGCCAGTTCGTGATCAAGGACGGCCAGATTCAGACGATGTTTGACACCACCGAGACCATCGGCGACCAGATGCTGCTCGAGGTGCTGGGCGAAAAGTCCGACACCCAGATGAAAAGCATCGTCACGACGATTCAGCGCGAGCAAAACCAGATTATCCGAGACACCACGGCCGACCTGCTGTTCGTGCAGGGGGCGGCGGGGTCCGGCAAGACCTCGGCGGTGCTTCAGCGCGTCGCCTACCTGCTGTACCGCTACCGCGGCAACCTGACGTCCAGCCAGGTGATCATGTTCAGCCCCAACCAGCTGTTCTCCGATTACATCGGCAACGTGCTGCCGGAGCTTGGCGAGCAGAACATGGTGCAGTTCACGTTCTACCAGTACGTGACGCGGCGGGTACCCAACATCGAGGTCCAAAATCTGTTCGCCCAGTTCGAGCAGCGCCTGACCCCGGCGGCCAAAAAGGTGGCGCGGCTCAAGGGCAGCCTGGCCTTTTTCGCCGCGACCAAGGCCTACGCCGCGACGCTTGAGCAGGGCGGCATGAAGTTTCGCGACATCAAGTTCCAAGGGCGCGTGTTCTTCTCCAAGCGCCGCATCGCCGAGATTTTTTACAGCTACAACGAGAACTACCACCTGGGCAACCGCCTGAGCGCGACCAAGGAGCGGCTGATCAACGCGCTGAACCACCGCGTCGACGCCGAGATGCGAGCCGACTGGGTCCAGCAGGCCGTCGAGGCGCTGTCCGACGAGCAGATTCGCGAGCTGCAAAGCAACGGCCCGGCCGAGTTCAAGGATTCGGACGCCGAGTACAAGTTCTTTGCCAAGAAGATCGTGATGGACGCGTTCAAGCAGATCCAGACCGCGATTGTCCGCAACCACTTCCTGAACGTGCGGGGCCAGTACGTCGCCTTCCTCAAAAACGCCGGCAGCGTGGTCGACCTTGCCGCGTTCGGCCTGAGCCAGGCCGAGTGGGACCAAGACGTCGCCACGTTCCTGGTCGCCTTCAAGGACCGTCGGCTGGCTATGGCCGACGCCACGCCGTACTTGCACCTGTACGACCTGATGACCGGCCGCCACGGCGAGCGCAACATGCGCTACGTCTTCATCGACGAGATTCAAGACTACACGCCGTACCAGCTGGCCTACCTCAAGACCAGCTTCCCGAAGGCCAAGTTCACGCTTTTGGGCGACCTGAACCAGGCGATTTTCACCAAGTCCGACTCCCACACCCTGATTCAAGACGTCGCCAAGCTCTTCGACCCGGACAAAACGCGCGTGGTGCAGCTGACCCAGTCGTACCGCTCGACGCGCCAGGTGACCGAGTTCACCAAGGCCATCCTGCGCTCCGGCCAGCAAATCGAGGCGTTCAACCGCCAGGGGCCGCTGCCGGTGGTCTACCTGCGCGACTCCCAAAAAGCGCTGGTCGACGCGATGCTCAAGCAGATCGACATCGACGACGCGGCCAAGCAGACCACGGCGGTGATCGCCAAGACCCTGGAGGCCGCCAACGCGGTCTACTCGGCGCTGCGTGACGCCGGGGTGCCGGTGACCCTGATTCAAAGCGAGAACCAGCGGCTGGCCGCCGGGGTGATCGTGGTGCCGTCCTACCTGGCCAAGGGGCTGGAGTTCGACGCCGTGATCTTGTGGCAGGCCAACGCCGCCACCTTCCACGAGGAGGACGAGCGGGAGCTGTTGTACACCATCGCCAGCCGCGCGATGCACCGCCTGACGATTTTCGCCAGCCCGGACCTCTCGCCGCTGCTCGCCGACATGCCAGAGACCTTATACGAAAAGAAGTAAGCCGATGAAAATGAGTGAAACCAAGGCCGTGACCACGCACCGCGTGTTCCCGGCCCAGCTGAACGAGCACGAAACGCTGTACGGCGGCCAGCTGCTGTACTGGCTGGACGAGGCGGCCAGCGTCGCCGCCCACCGCCTGGCGCGGCGCGGCATGGCGACCGGGGCGCTGGACAACCTCCAGTTCCTGGCACCGGGCCACTTGGGCCAGGCCATCGAGTTTCACAGCGTGGTGACCGGCGTCGGTCGCCGCTCGATGGAGGTCTTCACCAAGGTGATCGAAGAGGACCTGGACGCCGGCTCCCGCACCCTGATTGCGACGGCCTTTTCCACCTTCGTCGCCAACCCCGGCCCAGACCTTAACAGCGTCGAGGCGGATCAGCCCGAGCTGGTCGCGCTTGCGGCCGGCTACGCGGCTCGCACCGCCGCCAACCGGGCCCGGCGCCACGCGCTGGACGGCGTCGACTTGAGCCTGACGGAGTAGGGCGGCCGCGGGGTGGCCGAATCGTCCCTGGCCGGTGACCGGTCGCACGACGGCCGGCCGCACGGTTTAGTTTGGCCCGAGTGCCACGGCACGGTCAGCTGCACGGCCCCGGTTCGCCGGGGCTTTTCTAGTACAGATGACAGGCTACGATTTTTTGGCGCAAAAGGCCCACAGGCAAGGAAGAAAACGCTACAATAGGCGTAGCGGATTAGCACAGTTTGGAGTGTTCAGTGATGCAAGCGTTGACCGATGTTGTGACCCCAGGCAACTTTCTCATCATGCAAGTGACCGCCCGGCCGACGCTGGCGCGGCACCTGGCCGAGCTCGGCCTGCGAGCCGGCCAGCGGCTGACGGTGATTCAGACCAGCAAGAACGCCGCCGGCATGGTGATTTTCTTTCAGGGCCAGCGGCTGGCCGTGTCCGACGAAATCGCCGGTCAGGTCCAGGTCGCGCCGCTGCGGCAGGTCGACGCGGCGGCGCTGATGCCCTTAGCCGACTTGCCCGTCGGCGAACGCGCGGTGGTCGGCAAGATTGAGGGCCAGGGCCAGCTGCGCCAGCGGCTGCTGGACATGGGGCTGACCCGCGGCACCTTGGTCCACCTGATCCGCGTGGCGCCGATGGGCGACCCGCTGGAGCTTGCGGTGCGGGGCTACAAGCTGACGCTTCGGCGCCAGGACGCGCTGGCCGTGCGGGTGGAAAGGATGGCGGAACATGGGTGAGACACTGGCTTTGGTCGGCAACCCGAACTCGGGCAAAACCACGCTGTTCAACGCGCTGACCGGCGCCCGGCTGGCAGTCGGCAACTGGCCCGGCGTCACCGTCGAGCGCAAGGCCGGCCGGTTACGCGCGGCCGCGGCGGTGACGCTGCAGGACCTGCCCGGCACCTACTCGCTGTCGCCGTACTCCTCAGAGGAGCTGGTGACCCGCGATTTTCTGCTCAACGGCGACCCCAGCAAGGTGATCAACGTGGTCGACGCCACCAACCTCGAGCGCAACTTGTACCTGACGCTGCAGGTGATGGAGGCGGGGCGGCCGCTGATTCTGGCGCTGAACATGATCGACGCGCTGCGCGGCCGGGGGCGAACGATTAACCTCAAGAAGCTCAGCTACGCGCTGGGGGTGCCGGTGATCGGTATCTCGGCTTTGAACCGCACCAACCTGGACGCCTTGGTGGCCACGGCGACGGCCAAGGAATCCGGCCGCTACCCGTACCCCGAGTACGACCCGCGCGTCGAGTCGGCCATCGGCATGATCGCAGCCCAGCTGACCGCGGTACCGGTGGCGGAGCGGCGCTTCGACGCGATTCGACTGTTCGAGCGCGACGCCGCCGTCCAGCAGGCGGTGGCGCTGACGGCGGCGCAACGGGCCGACATCGAGCAGACGATTCGCACCGCCGAGGACTTGTTCGCCGACAGCGCCGATGCGATCATGGTTAACGCCCGGTACGACTTCATCGCCCGGGTCGTCGCGATGAGCGTGGTCGACGCCGGGGACTTCGTGGAAACGGCGTCCGATCGCATCGACCGCATCGTCACCAACCGGTGGTTCGCGCTGCCGATTTTCGCGGCGGTGATGTGGGCGGTGTACTACCTGTCGATCCAGACGGTCGGGACGCTGGGCTCCGATTGGCTCAACGACACCGTGTTTGGTAGCTGGCTGCCGGGGATCGCCAACCACTGGCTGACCGCCTGGCACGTCGCCAGGCCGCTGCAGTCGCTTCTGGTCGACGGGCTGATCGGCGGCCTCGGGGCGGTGCTCGGCTTTTTGCCGCAGATCGCGATGCTGTTCTTGTGCCTGGGGATTCTTGAGGACTGCGGCTACATGGCGCGAATCGCCTTTGTGATGGACCGGCTGTTTCACCGCTTCAACCTGTCGGGCAAGGCCTTCATCCCGATGCTGATCGCGACGGGCTGCGGGGTGCCGGGTATCATGGCGACTCGCACGATCGAGTCGGACCGTGACCGGAAAATGAGCATCATGCTGACGACGTTCATGCCGTGCTCGGCCAAGCTGACCGTAATCGCGCTGGTCGCCGGCACGTTTTTCCCCGGCCAGTCCTGGGTCGCCCCCAGCGCCTACTTCATCTCGGTGCTGGCCGTCGTCGGCTCCGGCGTGTTCCTGAAAAAAACGCGGCTGTTCGAGGGGCCGCCAGCGCCGTTCGTGATGGAGCTGCCGGCCTACCACCGCCCGCTGCTGCGCAACCTCGGCCGCAGCGTCGGCCAACGCGCCACGGCCTTCGTTCACAAGGCCGGCACCATCATCTTCCTGTCTTGCGTCGGGCTGTGGTTCTTGAGCAACTTCAACTGGCGCCTGCAGATGGTCCCGCAAAACGCGAGCCTGCTGCGCGACCTCGGCAGCCTGCTGGCCCCGGTGTTCGCGCCGCTGGGCTTTGGCGATTGGCGGGCGACCGTCGCGACCGTCGCCGGCCTGATTGCCAAGGAAAACTGCGTGGGCACGTTGCGCATCGCCTTTGGCCCGGGCAACTTCGCGGCCCAGCTGCGTTCCGCCTACGCGCCGATGGGGGGCTTTGCCTTCCTGGTGTTCAACCTGCTGTGTGCCCCGTGCTTCGCGTCGATCGGCACGATGTACAAGGAGTTCGGCCAGCGCAAGTGGACGCTGATGGCGATCGGCTACCAGACCGGCATCGCCTACCTGCTGAGCGTCGTGGTGTACCAAACCGCGCGGCTGCTCGATGGCGCAATCGATGCGCTGGGCCTGGTGTTCCTGCTGGTGGCCTTGGCCGCCATCTTGTACGGACTGGTTCTCAAGCGGCCACGGCCAAGCGCCGCGGCGCAACTCGCGTAAAGGAGATTTCACTATGGCTACTGTTATCATCACGATTTTGCTGGTTGCGGCCGTCGCCGCGGTTGTCTACACCCAGTTTTTGAGCAAAAAGCGCAAGGCGGCCGGCTGCAGCAAGTGCAACGACGTCGGCTGCCCGTTGTTCGACCAGGCCCAGCGGCTGAAGGTCAACAACCAAAAACACGCGTGAGATCTGCTCCCACGCGCGTGAGGGCGGCACGCATCTGGAATTCGGGTGCCGGGCCGGCCTGACCGGACGAGGTAGCGGCTGCAAAGCCGGGCGCCGGCCCGGCCGGACCAGCGTTACGGCTCCGGCCGGCCGGACCAGGAAGTTCGATCGCCAATCCGGTCGACCCAGCGCGACGGCTTCGGACCGGCGTGGCGAGCGGCGGCACCCGCTGGGCGGCCGGCCGCGTGTCTGACTGAGCGGCCGACCGACTGGGTTACTGGCCGAGGCGGCCACCGAACCGCGAACCCCGAACCCCGAACCCCGAACCCCGAACCCCGAACCCCGAACCCCGAACCCCGAACCCCGAACCCCGAACCCCGAACCCCGAACCCCGCAACTGGTCTCACCCTGTACCGTTTTTCCTTGCACCACTGGCACGCCTTGGCGTGACCCTACTTCCAACGAGGACATCATGCAATCGCTAATGAATTACTACCAGTTCAGCCGCGCGGAGTGGTCGACCTTCCACGCCCACAACTTCGCCAGCGTCTCCGATGAGGAGCTGGAGTCGCTGCGGTCTTTGAACGACACCATCAGCATGGACGACGTCAAGGCGATCTACTCGCCGCTGCGCCACCTGCTGCACATCCGCTACCGCGACTACCAACGCGCCGAGTTCAACCTCAGCCAGTTCATGGCCGCGCCGCACCACCCGCACCCGTTCATCATCGGCATCTGCGGCTCCGTGGCGGTGGGCAAAAGCACGACGGCGCGGCTCTTGCAGCTTTTGTTGGCCCGGGCCTACCCGGAAAAGCGCATCCAACTGATCACCACCGACGGCTTCTTGTACCCCAACGCCGAGCTCGAACGCCGCGGCATTTTGGACCGCAAGGGGTTTCCCGAAAGCTACGACATGGACCTCCTGATCCATTTTCTCAACAACGTCAAAAACGCCTCGGGCGTGGTGCGGGCCCCCAAGTACAGCCACCAGATCTACGACATCGTGCCCGGCGAAGAGGAGGTCATCGACCACCCCGACATCCTGATTGTCGAAGGCATTAACGTGCTGCAGCTGCCCAGTCAGGCGCCGATCTACGTCTCCGATTACTTCGACTTCTCGCTGTACGTCGACGCCGACCCGGCCCTGATCGAGCAGTGGTACCTCGAGCGGTTCGGGATGCTGTTGGACACGGCCTTCACCGACCCGACCAACTACTACTACCAATACGCCATCGGCGACCGCCAAGACGCCTTCGCCATGGCGCGGCAGGTCTGGAAGGACGTCAACCTGAAGAACCTCAACGAGTACATCTTGCCGACCAAAAACCGCGCGGATGTGATTCTGCACAAAACCGACAACCACGTGATCGACCGCGTCAGCCTGCGCAAGTTCTAGCGGTCGGCGGCGACACGCGGCAGCGACAAAAAGCGGCAGAGGCGACACGCGACAGAGGCGGTGCGGCTTCCCGAATAGGCGGCGACACGCAATAAAGGCGGTGCGGCTTCCCGAGTAGGCGGCGACACGCGACAGAGGCGGTGCGGCTTCCCGAGTAGGCGGCGGCACACGACAGAGGCGGTGCGGCTTCCCGAATGGGGAGGTCGCACCGCCTTTGGTGTCGGCCGCGTTGGCAACCAGTCGGCCGCGTTGGCTTTGGTGGCCCGGGGCGGCGCCGGTCGGGGTGGTGGTCTGTGCGGAGATACAATCGGTGGGGTGGTGGTCCTGGTGGCGTCGCTCACCAGACGGCGTTTTTGGCGTTTTGCCGCCACTGGGTGAACAGCCGGTGGCGGTAGGCGGCCTGCTTCAGCCTGGCGGGATCGATTGCCAGCTGGCGCATCATCGCGCCGCCGTCTGCAAAGTCATGGGCGGACACTCCAGCCAAAAGGTAGACGGGATGGCTCAGCGCCTCGCGCTTGGTGAGGTAGCGGTCCCAGACGGCTTGTCGCGCCGCCACCAGGTTGTCTGCGGGTGGCAGCAAGGCGGCGATTTGGGCCTGGTAGGCTGCAAACGTGAGGCGGCCGGCCTGCAGCTGGGTCGCCAGCTGGGCGACGGTCGCCGCAGCGATTGGCGGATGCTGACCGGTGGTCCGGCTGGCAGCCTGATGGCGCATGTCTACGGTCTGGGCGGATGTGTGAGCGCGTGGGGTGGCCGTCCGGTCGGTGGCGTGTTTGGGCTTGACGCCAAGGTTTTGATCGGTAACCGCGTTGCGCTTCTCACCGGCATCGTACTTACTGGCCCCAGCCTGACGCCGGGTCAGCTTGGCGATGGCGGCCACCGCCGCCGCCCGGGCCCGGCGCAGCGCCGCCACCTGGTTGGGCGCGATGGCCCGGGCCAGCCGCAGCCTGCCGGTCAGGCCGCCTTGCCAGCCCAGGCTGAGCTGCAGGCGAATCAAGGCGGCGTCGAAGGCCAGCACCACCGGCACGTGCGGCGTCAGGTGCAGGTCGCCGCTGAACGTCTCCTCATGCGCGTTGATTTTTTCCACGGCGGTGGCGGCTTCGACCGTTGCCAGCAGGCCGTCTTGCGCGTGGGTGTGGTCGTTATCGTCCAGCAACAGCGTGGTGGTGGCGCGTTGAACGGTCACCCGCAGTCGCTGGCGCTGCGGCCGCGGTCGGGTTTGCGCCAGGCTGGTGTGCAGGCTGATGCGGTAAGGCGTGAGCTGCGACGGCGCAACCGGCCGTGGATCCAGCGGCAGGGCGGTGGGCCAATTGGCGGCCGGAGTGATGGTCGCCAAAAGCGCGGCCTGGTACTGCGGGTCGCCCAGCCTGGCGGCGTCGACCTGGTACACCGGCCGGTTGTCCGGCGGCGTCGCCTGCAGCAGCCGCAGCTGGGTCGGCGCGGCGATCACCAGGTGCTCCGGCGCCACGGCGTCGAGCGCGGCGTAGACCTTGCGCATCAAGGCGATTTGGGCCTGCTGGAGGTGGGCGAGCTGTGACCGTGCCATTGGGGGCAGCACTTGGGCTTGCTCAAGCAGCTTGGTCTGGCATTCGGCGAACGATAACCGATTGTTTTGATAATCGGACAGCGTTGCCGTGAGGTTGCGACGACAAGTTACGTCCGAGATTTGACCAAGCCAACGCGCGGTGTCGTCGACGACTTGGGCCTTTGTGCGGCGCCAGACATGCACCACCTTTTTGAAGGCGGCTGATCCCGGTAGTTCGCGCCATTGCGTCACAGTTCCGGTAACGCTCAAAGTGTCACCGGTTCGCCACAGCAGCCCGAGTTGGGCAAGCTCAGGTTTGAACGCCAGGTAAGCGGGGACTGACCCGAAAAAGTGGCTGGTTCCGTCGGCAAGCGTTAGTGCGGACAATGTGACCGCGAGCCACCGGCGCCGAATTGGAGACAGTGACGTTGTAAGTAAGGTCCCAGAGAAACTGCCGGTGATTGTGGTGGTGAGCTGAAGCGCGTGCAGCGGCATCGAGACACCTTCTTTCCCGTTTCCGCTAGTATAATCGTGACGGCACGATTTGTAACGAAATCTGCCTGCGCCGCAACTGAGCGTAAAATTTGACGGGTAAAAAGACAGGGCTTACACTGAACTTGGATGATTATTCTAGGACAGGGAGGCGGCCAAAGGCCTTGGTCGTTGCGTGTCCACTGCCCATGGGGAACGGTCCGGGACATAAGCATTCCCAGTACCCCGCTCATACCAAGCCGAATCTGGCTTTCAACACACGTGTTTTCGCGTAACGGCGCCCACCTGCGGGCCCGAATACCAGGGTTGGACCTCCACCCACCGGCTGTTTAGTGTACTGCCCACTCGCTTGCGAGGTAGCTGCGGCGGTGCATTGACCGGTGGCTTGAACCACTCGCACGCAAGTCGCACCACGCCACTTGCGGCAACCAAGATTCTCGCAACCAAGCAACAAAAAAACACCGAGGCTGCCGCGGGTGTACCCCGCGGTGGCTTCGGCGCGTCCGGCGCCGGCGATTCTGCCGGCGCTTTTGGTCTGCGCAACAAAAAAGCGGCGGGTCATCGGTGGCCCGTCGCTTCTGCGTTAGCAGGGAATGATGAAGAAAATGAACAGTGGCGCAATCATCGCCAGCATCCCGACGGCCAAGGCGACCTTGGCCAGCCGGCCGCGGTGCGTGGCCAGACCGAACACCGCAAGGCCCAGGACCAAAATGCCGGTGATTGTGAAAGGTAAGAACATGTTGGACCTCCTGACTGGCGGGCAAGGGCGCCCACGTGACTTGTTGCCCCTAGTATAAGCCCGGACTGACGGTCGTGGCGCCTCCCAGGCCGCGGCTTGAGCAAAGCTTAACAAGTTGCGCCGCCGCGGCCGCCGCCATTCACGACTCGGTGACGGGAGGCCCAAGCGCTGCGGTCACCACGCCGCCGGCCGGGCGGCCAAGCAGCGCAAGCAACCCTGCAACCGGGCACGGTTCGCCAATTCTGGACTTTTTCACCCACGACCGGCCGCCTTGCCACCGCCCCGGTTCGCGAATCCCGGCATATCCCGACGGCCACGCTCCGGTTCGCGAATCCCGGCAAATCCCGGCGGCTCCGGTTCGCGAATCCCGGCAAATCCCGGCGGCTCCGGTTCGCGAATCCCGGCATATCCCAGCGGCCACGCCCTGGTTTGCCGGCCAGCTCCGGACAATGGCGCGAACTGCCGCGGCGATGGTCGCGATTTCCCTCATCTAAGCCCGGCAACGGTTGACCTTGCCGGCACTTTTCAGTATCATTGATATAATTCAAATAAGGAGCGTGGCATAAACGTGGCTAAGACGACCCAGGACTATGACCAGATCATCGTTCTCGATTACGGCAGTCAGTACAACCAATTGATCACGCGGCGCATTCGCGAGTTCGGCATCTACTCCGAGCTCAAGCCGCACAGTATTTCCGCTCAAGAAGTGCGTGATATCGCGCCGAAGGGGATTATTTTCTCCGGCGGACCGAACTCCGTGTACGATGAAGGGGCGCTCGACGTCGACCCCGAGATTTTCGAGCTGGGCATTCCGATTCTGGGCGTGTGCTACGGCATGCAGCTGATGGCGCAGCGCCTCGGCGGCCGCGTTGAATCCGCCAAAAACCGCGAGTACGGCAAGGTCGACATCAAGGTGACCGACGATTCCGCCAAGCTCTTCCAAGACCTGCCGGCCGAGCAAACCGTGTGGATGAGCCACGGCGACCTGGTTCGCGCGGTGCCGGAGGGCTTCCGCGTCACCGCCACCTCCGACAACTGCCCGATTTCCGCCATGGACGACGATGTCCGCAAGTTCTACGGCATCCAGTTCCACGCCGAGGTGCAGCACACCCGCTACGGCCACGAAATCCTGCACCATTTTGCCTTCGACATCTGCCACGCGACCGCCAACTGGAACATGGGCGACTTCATCGAGCAGCAGGTGACCGCGATTCGCCAGGAAGTCGGGGACAAAAAGGTCCTGCTAGGCCTCTCCGGCGGCGTGGACTCATCCGTCGTTGCCGTACTTTTGAACAAGGCCATCGGCTCCCAGCTCACCGCCGTCTTCGTCGACCACGGTCTGCTGCGCAAGAACGAGGCCGACCAGGTGATGGCCGCCTTGTCCCGCGACCTCGGCGTCAACATCATCAAGGTCGACGCCGCCGACCGCTTCCTCGGCGACCTGAAGGGTGTGACCGACCCCGAGCAAAAACGCAAGATCATCGGCCGCGACTTCATCGAAGTTTTCAATGAAGAGGCCCGCAAGCTCGACGGCATCGAGTACCTCGCCCAGGGCACGCTGTACACCGACGTGGTCGAGTCCGGCACCGACACCGCTCAGACCATCAAGTCCCACCACAACGTCGGCGGCCTGCCCAAGGACCTGAAATTCAAGCTGATCGAGCCTTTGAACAAGCTGTTCAAGGACGAGGCGCGTGAGCTCGGCGAACGCCTGGGCATCCCGCACGAACTCGTGTGGCGCCAGCCGTTCCCGGGCCCGGGCCTCGGCATCCGCGTCCTCGGTGAGGTCACGGAAGACAAGCTCGAGATCGTCCGCGAATCCGACTGGGTCCTGCGCGACGAGATCAAAAAGGCGGGCCTGGACGAAAGCATCTGGCAGTACTTCACCGTGCTCCCAGGCTTCCGCAGCGTCGGCGTGATGGGCGACGGCCGCACCTACGACTACACCATCGCAATCCGCGCCATCACCAGCATCGACGGCATGACCGCCGACTTCGCCCGCATCGACTGGGAAGTGCTCCAAAAGATCTCCGCCCGCATCGTCAACGAGGTCGGGCACATCAACCGCGTGGTTTACGACATCACGAGCAAGCCGCCGGCAACGGTTGAATGGGAATAAAAGGTACATGTAAATTGAACCCGGAATGTTGATTTAACGGCATTTTCGGAAGATACAAAGGATACGATTGGCGGGGAAATTGTTACGTTCCCCGCCAAAATCCCCGCCAAGTTTGGGCCGAATGAGGGCTGAGTTGGCGGGGATTCTTTATTTCTCTTAGAGTCTAATTCGGTGGTACGGTGATGTTGAAATCCAATGAAAAGTACGTTGAACCATTGGTCAATATCGACGATAATTGTCTCAGAGGAAGCAATGCTAGATTGTGAATGTAGAACGAAAATCAGAGGGGATAAATAGATGCCGATTTTTCTTTCGGGAGCGTGGGGGATTATTAGTAGTATTTGTGTGAATCTGATAGTAGCTGGATTGACCACGGTCTGGTTTAACAGACGTCGGTTACAGATATGGCTTCAATCCACAGTAAGATACAATAAACTCATTCGAGTAAGCGCAGCCTACTTGTTTCGGATTCAAGTTGATGGAGAGTACATCTTGATGCCAGGTAAACACATTGAACAATATCAACCGGTTGGTGGAGTGTATAAGACGTTCTCAAGTTTTGACGAAAAGAAGAGTGAGTGGCAAATTCAGGCGGAACCGGGCCAAAGATTCTATGAGCAAAGTGACCTTCGAATTAAAATTAAAGGGAAATATCTTGGTAAATTTTTGTCTTGGTTTGAAAGTGAGAAAAATCGGGAAGTTACAGTCCAACGAGAAATTATCGAAGAACTTATTGAAACTGGCATTTTAGACTATGCCGACTTGGCACAGATGGAAATTGAATTTTTGCGACGAACGAAACTGCCAATTTCACATTCTGTATACTTTGACGCTGATGAGCTTCATATTTTTGATATATATGAACTGAATCTGACGGCAGTTATCAAGCAAAAAATTTTACAAGCAGTTGGAGCTGGAAGCCTTATGAAAATTACTGAGGATCAGATAAGAAAGCAGAATCTTGTAATCAATGGAAAATCTTTCAGTATTGGTGCCCATACTGAATATATTTTGTGAGGAGATCAAATGCCTAATTCGTTAACTTTTTCAAAGGAGTTGCAGAGAACTCTTGCTGATATTGAAATCCCAGAAGATGCATATAAACGGGCTGAACAGAGTTACCGATCATTATCTGAATGGTTGGTGAGGGACAACTCTAGAATCAAGCGGTACAACCTTGATATCTTCCTCCAAGGTTCAATCAAACTTGGAACGGCGGTGAGGCCAGTTACTGAGGATGGAAGCTATGATGTGGACGTCGTATGTGTACTGCAAGAGGAGTCGATAAATAAGATTTCGCAAGCGGACCTGAAACATAAACTTGGTATCGAAATAAAGGACTATGTTGCTTCAAAGCGAATCAAGGAGAAAGCTAAAGACGGGAAACGATGCTGGACACTTTTGTATCAAGATAGCTACAATTTCCACATTGATGTACTTGTCGCGGTTCCCTCCAGAAAGAGATATCCAGAAATTGTTGATTCTTATCAACTGAGGAAAATTGTTAGTGATGCGGATAGTTCAGGTATTAACATCACAGATAAGCGGCATCCTCATTATTATCAAATTGCAAATGATTGGAACCTTAGTAATCCAAAAGGATATTATCAGTGGTTCCAAAATGTATCAAAGTTTTATGAAATGAGAAAGTCGATGGCGTTTGAAAACCAGGAGTCAATTGAAAAGATTCCAGCGTATCGAGTAAAGACACCATTGCAACGTTTCGTACAACTGTTAAAACGACATGCTGAAGTAATGTTTGATGGAAGAATGGAGTACTGTCCGACATCAATTATTATTACAACTCTTGCCGCCCACGCTTATTTGGACTTAGAAAAAGTTGAGCATCACAATCTGGACAGTTTACTTCGAGAAATCATCAAGATAATGCCGAAGTACATCATTCATGATTCTTCTGAGAAAATTGAGATACTAAATCCTGTCAATCCAAATGAAAACTTTGCAGATAAATGGTCAGAAGAACCTCGTTATTTTTCAGCGTTTCAAGATTGGCATAAGCAGCTTCTTAAAGACTTCGGAATAGGCTCTCAATCTCAAAATGATGATTTGAATCACATTGAAGTTCGCAAATCGATGGGACTTGATTTTAAAGTGCAATCTTCGGCGCAACGTGAGCAATTTCTGAATTATCTGCCATATCATCAAGCACTTAGATGGCCTATTATTGGTGAAAGAAAAATTCAAATATCCGTCGAAGACTACACGAATAAATTTATGCCCGTTCCAATTGGCGACGCGCAGAGAGTCTTAGTTAATAGATCGATTCGATTTCGTGTTAATGATGTTATTAGTTCTAGTCAGAATATCTACTGGCAAGTTACGAATACTGGTGCTGAGGCGAAATATGCGGGTGATTTGAGAGGTGAATTTCAGGCGGCCAGTCGAGACGGCGGTTCATACTTTCGAATGGAAAGCACGCGATACGTGGGACAACATTACGTTCAGGCATTTTTAATTGAAAATGGTAAATGCGTTGGTAAGTCAGCACCGTTTCAAGTCAATATTGTACGAAGTATTTGAAACTCATGTTGAGTAGAGGTATCAATAGCGAGTTAAAATTGTCAGTTGGATAATATTAGAGCCGGAGAGTTAATTACAAAAATGAAAGCGAGAATCTCTCAATGATGACGTCACAAGAACAGCAACAAGTAACTCAAGATTTGCAGAACCGTATTTGGCAAGCAGCCAATGCTTTGCGTAATTCTGGCATGGAAGCCAACGACTATCGTGATTACACGTTAGGGCTTATTTTCTATAAGTACGAGTCTGACCGCTTCTTGCGCCAAATCTCTGAAGGGTTAGGCGTTGACTTTACCAATTTAGACGATGCGCAGGCTACGTATGAGGCCGCTTTGCAAGATGACGATGCCAAGGAAGTCGTTGATTACGTTAAGGATGCAATCGGCTTTATGATTGATCCTGACAAGACGTTTCATCATTTGGTTAAGGACGTGCACGCCGCGACTTTTCAAACCGCTGACTTGGCGCAAGCCTTGAAGAACCTTGAAGACTCTGATCCTGTATTTGCGGGCTTGTTTGATGATCTTGACCTCAATGCCACCAAGCTTGGTAGCACCGAACAAGAGCGTAACAGCGTCATCGGTGATGTGATGAGTGCGTTAGACCAAATCAACTTCGCCGCTGATACCGGCCTTGATGTGATGGGTAACGCATACGAGTACCTGATCTCCCAGTTTCAAACGGAATCTGCTAAAAAGGCAGGGGAATTTTACACGCCTCAAGCCGTTAGTCGCTTGATGATGCAGATCGGCATGAAAGGGCGCGAAGACGTTCAAGGGGTTTCCGTGTATGATCCGGCCATGGGGTCAGGGTCACTGCTGTTGAATGCAAAGCGCTACAACTCGCATCCTGACTCGATTCAATATTTCGGTCAAGAAGTGAAGACCGCGCCTTATAACTTGGCGCGCATGAACATGATGCTTCACGATGTGCCAGTATCTAACCAGCATTTGAACCTTGGCAACACGTTGGGTACAGATTGGCCGAGTGATGAACCAACCAACTTTGATATTGTAACTATGAACCCTCCGTACAGCCTGTCATGGAAGCCAACTAAGGCAATGTCAACTGATCCGCGTTTCCAAGCGTATGACGTAGCGCCTAAGAGCGCCGCCGACTATGCGTTCTTGACGCATGGCTTGTATCACTTGAAGGCTGACGGGACGATGGCTATTGTTTTGGCTACCGGCGTCTTGTTCCGTGGTGGCGCTGAAGGGCGCATCCGTGAAGCACTGTTGAAGAAGGGCAATATTTCGGCAGTGATCGGCATGCCGTCAAATATCTTCCACAACACGGGTATCCCGACGGTTGTTATCGTGCTGAAGAAGCAACGCGACGACAATGACGTGCTGTTCATCGACGCGTCCAAGCAATTCCGCAAGGCTAAGAACCAAAATGTGATGGGTCCAGAGCATACGGATCTAATCTTGAAGACGCTCGTGGATCGTGAAGACGTGACCTATAACGAGGACGGGACCGAGTTTAGCCACCTGGTGAAGTTTGAAGATCTGGAAGCCAATGACTTCAATATGAACATCCCAATGTACGTTGATACGTACCTGCCAGAGGCACCGGTTGACGTCAATGCGCTTGTCTCAGACGTTAATGACGTGCAAGGGCAGATTGTAGACCAGAACAAGCAGCTGCACGACTTGTTCGGGCAGTTTGTTGGTGAAGACGCTGCTAAGCAAGCTGAGGTAGATAAGATTCGGGGGTTGTTTGAATGAGCTTGAATAATGAAAGCCCGAAGATGACGCCTGCGGTTCGAGCTGCTGGATTTACCGGTGATTGGGAACAGCGTAAGCTCAGTGGGCTATTTGAAACGCAATCACGGCCGATAAATATGGAAGCCAATTCGGAATATGAGCTAGTTACCGTTAAGCGTAGAAATGGCGGTGTTGTATCTCGAGGTAAGTTTAAGGGTAATGAAGTCCTTGTCAAATCACAGTTTGAATTACGATCTGGAGATTTTCTTATTTCGAAACGACAAGTGGTTCATGGCGCAACTGGGATAGTCCCTCGTTCTCTTGATGGTGCTATTGTTTCCAACGAGTATCTCGTCCTTCGCGGAAACAGTATGCTGAATACTGATTTTTTTCGGATACTTAGTGAGCGTCCTCAAATGTATTTATTATATTTCTTGAGTTCATATGGTATCGATATCGAGAAGTTGGTGTTTAACGTTCGGATGTGGATGAATAAAGAAATTTTGATTCCGTCACTTAACGAACAGTTAAAAAACTGCACTTTAATTCAGAAGCTAGATGATACTGTTATTTCTCATCAGCATAAACTTTCAGGTTTGCAGCAAGCACGCAGCTGGGCAGAACAGAATTTGTTTCCGACATCGAATAAAATTACCCCGAAAGTTCGTGTTGATGAATTCGACGGTGCATGGACGAGTACCAATATTGGTGATATTTGTAAAGAGATCAAAGATCGTTCAGCAAATGGTGAGCTCCTATCTGTAACTCGGCACAATGGTGTGGTACGTTTCTCTGAGACTGGTCGTAAGGATAATTCCAGCAATGACAAGTCTAACTATAAGTGGGTTTCTAAAGGTGATTTAGTTTATAACTCAATGCGGATGTGGCAAGGTGCCAGTGGCTTGTCGAAGTATGATGGTATCGTAAGTCCAGCTTATACGGTAGTTAAGTTAGAGCCGACTGTTGACGGGAACTTTATCAGTCTCTTATTTAAGAATGATCCGCTGGTGTTTATCTTTCGGCGTCATTCAAAGGGGCTCACCTCTGACACTTGGAATCTGAAGTATCCAGAATTGTCAAAAATTCGCATCAGCTATCCGTCATTGGCTGAGCAGCAGGCTATTGCCAAGGTCTTCACTACAATCGATGCTCGTATCAAGTCAGAACAACAACTCATCGCAGATCTCCAAGAGGTTAAGCGTTGGGCGCTGGATAACATGTTCGTATAATAGGAGAGAAGATGATTGCCGTGGGAAACCCATTGCAGAATTTGCCAAAGTCCATGTCAGGACGAATCTTAAAAGTCATTACCATCGAAAAGACGGGCGCTGATGCGTATCGGCTGTCTTATCTTGATGATGATCTCAAGACTCAACGGGCCAATGTTCCGTCTCCTTTGAAGCCGTGGGCACGTCATATTTATCAGATGAGCACTGGTTATTGGACGCGTTGAATTTGGCGTTCGGCCTACTGATGGGTTTACCTATGCTGAGCAGCTCTTGACCGACCAGGAATTGCAACTGGCAACAGAGAATTGGAATCAGTTGCCGGAACGCCAACGACTTGATCTTCTTGTTCAGTTGTGGTCGAAAGAATCCGAATCACACTAATTAAAAGTGAGGCACTGTATGTCTGTCTATTTCAAAGATGAGGTTGGCGCTGAAGCCATTCTTGAAGAAAATCTAATCGACCAACTGGTCAAGGACACTAAGTCCAATATCGGTCAGTGGGTTTATCGTGGCGACATTACCACCGATAATGAACTGTGGGACAATTTACGCCAGAAGCTCGATGCCACTAACAAGGATGTTTTACTCGGCAAAAAGCTTACTGATAATGAGTTTGCCCAGGTGAAGACGTTCCTATCGTTCAACTCAGCCTATGATGCGGCTACATGGCTTCAAGGCGAAAACGGCGTGGCCCATATTCCTTACCAACCATCAGATGCCAGTCGCAAGCGGCAATCCTTGGTGGCTTTTGTGGCGCGTGATATTGCCGGTGGAACGTCTTGCTACGAGATCATCAACCAGTATATTTCCAATAAGTCGAAGGCGGTTGGTGAGGATGCCAATGACCGGCGGTTTGATGTCACGCTGCTGATCAACGGCATTCCGATGATTCACATTGAGTTGAAGACACAAAATCATCCCTACATGGATGCTTACCGTCAGCTCGAGAAGTACACGCGTGAAGGCCATTTCCATGGGTTGTTTAGTTGCGTGCAGATGTTTGTTGTCTCAAACGGTAGCAACACACGGTATTTCGCACCAGCTGCTGCGACAGACTTTGACGGACGTTTCTTGATTCGCTGGTCTGATGATAAGAACCGGCCAGTGGAGAATCTTCAGACGTTTGCAGAGGATGTTTTGACGATTCCAATGGGTCATAAGATGGTAGCTCATTTCACCGTCATTGACTACGCCCACAAACGCTTGATGCTGATGCGCCCTTATCAGATCCATGCCCTAGAGGCTGTCTTTGAGGCGGCGAAGCACCGTAAGTCTGGGTTTGTGTGGCATACAACTGGTTCTGGCAAGACCATTACAGCCTACAAGGTCGCCCAGCGCTTATTGTGGATTCCATCGGTCAATCACACGGTTTATATCGTTGATCGCGTTGACTTGGATGACCAAGCGACGGATGCGTTCCAGTCTTACGCCAAATTTGAGAACTTCTCAGTGGAAGGTACGGACAACTCTGGCCAATTGATCGATGCCCTGCATGAGCAGAAGCAAACGGCCATTATCACCACGGCGCAAAAGCTTGGCAAGTTGATCGATTACTATAAGAAACGATACGGGGATCAAGATCCTAAGCACTTGCATGGCTTGCGCCTTGAGATGATTGTCGATGAGTGTCATCGGTCAATTTCCGCGGAACAGATGGCCTACATTAAGGAATTCTTCCCGCAAAGTGACTGGTACGGGTTTACCGGGACGCCGATCTTCGATGAAAACAAGAAGAACGTAAAGGGACAATTGCCTGATACCACCGAAAAGCAGTTCGGTGAAGTCCTATCGACGTATAACATCCAAGATGCGTTGAGGGATGGCAGCGTGTTGGACTTCCAGCCAGACTATCAGCGGCCATTTGAAGACTATGATCTGGATGCGGCGGTCGCGGCAGCCAGTGGGAAAACGCAAGCTGAACTGACTGATATGGACCCGATGAAAAAGGAATCCTTGTTGCCATCTGAATATTTTGACGACGAAAAGCATTTGGATAGCGTCATCGATTATATTCTGAACAAGTCTAGCCAAAAGCTTGGTTTCCAGCGTGGGTCCGGCAATACGTTTGAAGGGATTCTGACCACCGGGACGATTCCTCGGGCAATCGCGTATTATAAACGGTTCAAGGAAGCCTTGCAGAACCCTGATGCCATGAAGAAGCGCATTAAGCTGATGGCACCGGATGGATTTCCAAAGATTGCGCTGACATACTCCGCAGCGGATAACAATAAGACCGGTGATGTTGAACGGGCCGAAGACTTGTATGCCGCAATTGATGACTACAACGAGATGTTTGGGACCACTTTCCAGCACGACCAAAAAGGCATTGCATCATACAATTCCGATTTGTCAAAACGCCTGTCTCGTAAGGAATCTAAGTATACGTCGCGCTCTGAACAATTGGACTTGGTCATTGTTGCGCGGCGATTACTAACGGGATTTGATGCACCAATTCTGTCAACGTTATACGTTGATCGGCCAGTGATGAGCGCAGCAGAGTTGATCCAGTCGTTCTCGCGGACAAACCGAACGTTTGATGATCGCGACAAGCCGCACGGCCAAATTGTGACGTTCCAATCACCAGTAACGTATCGACACGCGGTAAACGCCGCTATTACGTTGTATGCCCATGGTGGTGAATCAGTGGCTTTGGCACCAGAATGGAAGCCCGCGCGCATTAAGCTACATGATGCGGTAGCTAAACTCAAACAAGTGGCGCCTGAGTGGAACACCGTGACCGAAGAATCTACAGTCACTGAGCAAACGGACTTTGTGAAGGCATTCCAATCGTTTGCCAAGGCTTACCAGGATGCCAAATTCTATGCGGAGTTCGATGCTGACCAGGTCAAAGAACAGTTCGGCATTGATGACAATTTCTTTGACGAGTATAACGGCAATTATCAAAATGTGTTGGAGCACTTGAAGTCGCGTGTGACCGATGATGGCGACTCCGATGATGTCCGCAAACTGGTAGAGTTGGACTTTGAGCTGTCGCTATATCGTTCTGATATTATCGACTACAATTACATCATGCGATTGATCGCTGCGTATTCTGATGAAGTGGACGACTTAACCGATGCTCAGCAAGACAAGCGTGCCGCTGAAATTGCTGACGCAATCGACAAGATGTCCAAGGATAATCCAAAGATTGCAGCCATCATTAATGATTTGTGGGGTGCAGTTGACGCCGGTGATTTGCATTCAGCGGATTTGATGAATCGCTTTAATGAGGAAGTCGGTGACAAGCTTCATGAAGCGCTTGATGGTTTCTCTGATAAGTGGCAAATTGATAGTGATAAGTTGGCCTATACGGCGCGTCACTTCGATCCTAAAGCCGATAAGGTACAAGAGCAGCCGGGCTACCCGGAATTAAAGGGTTCATTTTCGATTGATCAATACTTGGAACATGGTGGCAAGAAGGAACATTTCCCGTTCAAGTATGCGAAAAACTTTAACCAAGATCTAGCGTCAACGTTGCGTGAAGACGTGGCACCTTTAATTTACTTTTAAAGACAAAGGCATCTCCAACTAAAGCGTAGGGGATGCCTTTTTATCTTGAAATACTGAAGGGGGACATTGCAATCATCCACTTCTACCAAGTTTTCGTTCACCCACGTCAGAAAGCTGTCCACTTAGAATACTATTCAGGCCATTCAAAAACATCCATGAATCGGCATCGTCTAGAATGCCATTGTGTGGACGTTGGAATTCTTAATTTCCACTTTCCCCTCTCGTTTAAATTAATGGTCAAGCCATTAATCAGTTTCACACCAATATTCACCAGTTCATCATTTGTCGCCCGTTCATCTGTTGTCCAGATTCTATCAATCAGCGCTCCCGCCACTGTGGAGTACTCGTATGCGCTCATTGTGATTTCCATGTAGTAATTCGCAATTCGACACTGTACATGTTATTAATCATTGCGGTCTCCAATCCTGTAATGTTCTCGTATTGACCGTTCGCGTCAATCACATTAAGATCCTGTTACAGTTCAGCTTTCAGTTTCAAAACGCGTCCTACAAACCGTCTGTATATGGTGAGAGCGAAAGTTCTCACAGGCCTTCCGGAAGGGTCTTGAAACGTATCGCCGCCGCGCGCGGCGTGCAGCGCGAAAGCCGCTAGCGCGAGCGGCGGCGGTCGGCGTTAGCCGGCCGCCACAAGCCCCCGGTCTCTAATAGGGGGGCAAATATTAGAGACAAAATACACGTAAGTAGGACGAAAGCGCCGGTGGCAAGCCACTTTGCGTAGGCAGATAGGTGGCTTTGCTGTCAGGTTGCTTCGAAAGGAGCTAACATGCTGAAAGATTTGAACTTAGTCGGCGGGATGACGAATACCGACTGGCTAAACCAGTTTCATGATGAGATGCGCATGCACAAGATTACTCAGGGTCAATTAGCGAAGACGGCTGATTATAGTCGGTCGCATTTGAACCAGTTGCTGACAGGGAAGAGTCCGATTAACAAGCAAGCGCGATTGCGATTGACGTTGGCACTGCGATCGCTGACCGGTCAGAACAATATTGACGTCTGTATTGATTATTTGGGCGTCACCTTCAAGTCACACGACTATGAAGAGCTGGTGACGGAGTTGTTCCAGCTCAACCTCAATCACTTCAGTCTTAAGGAAGGCGCGCGCTATGGTTACAGTGCGACCTTCAAATGTGGCGAAATCGACGTGTTGCTGTCGCCATATCAAGATGTAAATGCAGACGGTTATGATCCTAGTGAGGATAGTGGCACGATGATTGAGTTGAAAGGTCAAGGCTGCCGCTACGTTGAATCGTACTTGCGCCAGCAGGATCGCACCTGGTACGACTTCCTAGAGACGTGCATTGCGCTTGACGGTCATTTCACCCGAGTTGACCTCGCCATCAATGATCGCAATGGCTTGCTTGACGTACCAACCTTGATTGAGAAGTGTGACCGTGATGAATTCACCTCACGTTTTCATGGTTTCCGAGATAATCGCACCAAGCAGTGGAAGGTATCGGGCAGAACCTTGTATCTGGGGTCGCCGCAAAGTGAAGTGTACTTCTGTATTTACGACAAGGCCTTTGAGCAACACCAGAAGCACCCTGAGATTGCGATTGAAGATCAGCCGATACGGACACGCTTTGAAGTCCGGTTACGTCGCAAACGCGCCGCTGCGGCAATTAAGAATTTGTTGGCAGAGCATGATCCAGAGAAAGTTGTGTTCGGCATCATCAATCGCTACCTGCGTTTTTTGACGCCGAGTCACAAAGCGAAGAGTCAGTGGGCGACAGATCCGCGCTGGGATGCTTTCATCGGCAATTATCGCGACAAGCTGCGACTTTCTACCAATCCTGAACCATTGAGTTACGCGCACATTACCCGTTGGCTCAAGAAGCAGGTCGCGCCGTCGCTGAAGATGTTGCAGCTGATTGATCAATACAATGGCACTACTGAGCTGAAGGCGATTATTGACGGCGGCAAGCTGACGCAGCGCCACTGGGACTTGATTCACCACTATCAGCACCACCGTAATGGCGTTTTGACGGATGCAGAAACAAGTGAGACATCAAAAAAGAGCGACTATGCCGACCAAAGCAAGTAGTCACCCTTCACAGATAAGATTTGGGTCCTATCTGGTTTGATTATCTCACTTCAATCAATGAGAAGGAAGTGACGTAATTGGATAAGAGTTTTGTCTGCTATCAAGATCTGATGGCATTAGGGTTTAAGCAGCACACCGCGCGCGATATCATTAGACAAGCGAAGCAAAGGATGGTACAAAAGGGGTATCCCTTGTATCTCAACCGAAACTTAGGGCGCGTGCCGCGTTCTGTCGTTGAGTCCATTCTCGGATCACCGATGAATGGAGCTGTTGAGAATGAGTAAAACCAAATATCCAGGCGTATTCATAGACGCCAAAGGTAACTTCTACTATGAAACCGAGTTAGGCACCGACAAGATGAGTGGCAAGCGCGTCCGCAAGAAAGGGCGGAAGGACAGTCAAGGAATGCCATTCAGTACCGCGTTTGCCGCGAACAAGGAGCTGACGCGGGTGAAGCGTGAATATCATGAGGCGCATGGGTTTACGAACTTCCGCATGACTTACCGCCAATTCATGAAAGACTCGTATATCCCAGCGTACAAAACCGACGTGGAGGAAAGCACCTTCGCCGTCCGTAATCGCAGCTTTGATATCTGTATCGCGCGGTTTGGCGACTTGCTGCTGCGTGACATCGATATCACCGACGTGCAGAACTTCCGCACGTGGTTGCTCACAGATGAGAAAGACGGCGGTGCGGGCTACTCGCAAGGCTATGCTGGATTGGTGTTCGGCTGTTTCCGCAAGTCCCTTGACCACGCGGTGCAGATGCAGTATCTGTCCAGCAATGTGTCGAAGCGCGTTAAGGCGATCCCCAAGGCCAAAAGCAGCGTACCATTTTGGACGAAAGCCGAGTTTGAACAAGTTATCGCGCAAATCTGCATTGATGATATCTACGGGCACCTGAACTTTGTGATGTTGTGGCTGTACTTCCTGACTGGCGTGCGGGTCAACGAAGGCACGGCGCTGTGGTGGCGGGATGTTGACCTCGCTAAGAAGCAGCTGCACGTTGACCACATGCTGGTGATGAAGAACCGGCATGACTGGGAGCGCCACGACTACACGAAGACAGATAGCGGCAAGCGCATCTTGACGCTCGACGATGACACCGTGGGGATTCTGCGGCGCTGGCGCGAGGTGCAGACGAGTTTCGGTTTGGGCGGGATTGATGACTTCATCATGACCTACGACGGCTTGCCGATGACCAAGTCCACGATCTCGCGAATTATCCACCGCTACGCCAAGTTAGCGAAGGTGCATCCAGTCGAAGGCAAAGGGCTGCGCCACAGTCACGCGTCGTATCTCATCAATGAGTTCAATGTCTCAGTGCTGGTGTTGTCTAAGCGCTTAGGGCATTCGTCACCTGAGATTACGCTGAAGCACTACTCGCACTTGTGGGGCGGGCTGGATGCCGACATCGCCGAACAGATTGCGGGTAATATTACGATCAAGACAGCGGGTCAGAATCAGGTGCGGTTCGTGGGTAATCAGGCGGTGAAGTACGATAAATTAAGCCCGGCTTGTCGACATCACCAGGATGAGCTAGTCGCACCCCACGGGGGTGCGTGAGTTGAAATTTGTCGTGCAGTCCGGTGTACTGCATGAGGTTGTCGCACCCCACGGGGGTGCGTGAGTTGAAATATGGGTGTTGAGCAAACGGGTCATATGTGGTTCGCCCAGTCGCACCCCACGGGGGTGCGTGAGTTGAAATTGGCAAGACCGTCGACGACTACGCCGACGTGCTTGTCGCACCCCACGGGGGTGCGTGAGTTGAAATCTCGGCCGTGCGGCCGCTCCGAAGCGCGTATGAGTCGCACCCCACGGGGGTGCGTGAGTTGAAATAAGATCCCTGATGGACTGGCTCACTCAACCACACGTCGCACCCCACGGGGGTGCGTGAGTTGAAATCTAGAGGGGCAAACGGTTCAGCAGGTGTTGGTATCAGGTCGCACCCCACGGGGGTGCGTGAGTTGAAATTATCCGCGATTGGCGGGGCCATCTCATCAGCGGTCGCACCCCACGGGGGTGCGTGAGTTGAAATACACCGACGAGCCTGACGACTTGTACAGCCCAGTCGCACCCCACGGGGGTGCGTGAGTTGAAATCCAACTCAACGTAATTGTCCACGAATTTCTGCTGTCGCACCCCACGGAGGTGCGTGAGTTGAAATTCATCCATCTGCCGGACAATCTCCGCCATCGCCTCGTCGCACCCCATGGGGGTGCGTGAGTTGAAATCTGCCAGATGCCGTGCTTTTGGAATTGCGGGATAGTCGCACCCCACGGGGGTGCGTGAGTTGAAATATCGTCTTACCCGCCGAGGTTGCTGCAGTACCTTCGCACCCCACGGGGGTGCGTGAGTTGAAATTCCCAGCGAAGCACTATCGATGATTTGGCGCAGTAGCAGGTGCTGCCGTATTACGAAGTGTTGATTGTGCCTCACTCTGCAACCTACTTGCGAGTGGGGGGTGTGTTACACCGCTTGCATTTGTTCCTTGTTTTGATCTGCCTTGGGGGCTATTCTACCCCAAAACCCAATACCCCACGGCCCCAATCACCCCGGCCAGCGCAATCAGCACCACGGGGTTGACCTGCCACTTCAGATCCAGCACCAGCACGACGCCGAGGACCGCAAGGCTGACCCAGTCGACATGGGCGGTCGCCAGCGCGAACACGGAATCGATGCCGCCGATGGTGGTCAGCGCCAGCTGCACCGCGACGGCGACGA
The DNA here is from genome assembly GCF_025490915.1 of Lacticaseibacillus parakribbianus. Taxonomy (GTDB): domain Bacteria; phylum Bacillota; class Bacilli; order Lactobacillales; family Lactobacillaceae; genus Lacticaseibacillus; species Lacticaseibacillus parakribbianus. Next base: position 61,185 of record NZ_JANQBA010000011.1, read on the forward strand.
TCAGCCCGGCGCTGGCCGGCTTGATGCCACGCAGTAGCGCGTTCAGGGCCCAATTTTCCTGAATGAGCTGTTCGTTGTGCATGTACAGCGGCACGAACACCAAAGAGGGGATGCAGACGGTCAGGGTGACGGCCAGGGCGACCCAAAACCCGCCGGCGAGCTGGCCGATGTAGGTGGCCGAGTTGATTGCGACCGGGCCGGGAATCAAGCCGTCCAGCGCGTTGAGGTCGGCGAACTGCGCCGGGGTCAGCCCCAGCTTGGTGGATTCGGCGTAGATCAAAGACAGCATCGCGTAGCCGCCGCCGAAGCCCAGAAAACCGATTTTGAGGTACGCCCAGATCATGGCCCAGATCATCGGTTGGCCTCCTTCCGCGGTCGGTAGGCGATTAGGCCGATGGCGCCGGCCGCGACGATCAAGAGCGGTGTGGTCAATAGGCCCAGCACGGTCGCCAGCAGGCAAAACGCCGCCAGACCGATGGCGACCGGATCCGTCAGGTTGTATTTCGCCAGCCGATACGCGGCGGTGAACAGGAACGCGGCGCTGGCGGCGCGAATCGCCTGCATGACCGCCAGCCAGACGCCGGCCCGCGGAATCTGCTGATACGCCGCGGTCGCGGCCAGCATCAAGGTGAAGGCCGGTAGCACCGCGCCGATGCCGGCGGCCAGCATGCCGGCGCGGCCGTTGATTTTGCGGCCGACGAAGCAGGCGTTGGTGACGGCAATCACGCCGGGCAGCGACTGCGACAGGGTGGTGTACTCGTACAAGGCCGCCTTGGTGATCAGGTGGCGGCGGTCGCACAGCTCGCGCTCAATCACCGGCAGCATCGCCATGCCGCCGGAGAAGGTGAAGCCGCTGGCCATGAAATAGATGCGAAACAAAAGCCAATTGGTTGTCATGTAATCCCTCATGCTCTAGCATACGGGGAATGTGGTATCATTCAAACTATGAATTAGGTGTTGCAACCATCACGGAAAAATGATGGGGAACAGGAGGCCGCCGTGAACATTCGCCAGCTTGAAATTTTCGTCGCCGTGGCCGACAGCCGCTCGATGACCCGCGCCGCTTCTCGCCTGTACATCTCGCAGCCGGCGGTGTCCAACGCGATTCGCGACCTCGAGTCAAGCCTCGGGTTGCAGCTGTTCGACCGCGTCGACAACCGGCTGCGGCTGAACCCGGTCGGCGTGGCCTTTCGCGCCAAGGCCACGCAGCTGTTGAAAGACCACGCGGCGCTGGCGGCGTTCGGCCAAACGTTGGTGCCGCAGCTGCCGATGAGGATTGGCACCAGCCTGACTTTGGGCCAGGTGACGCTGCCGGGGGTGATGGCCGCCTTTCGCCAGGCGCATCCGGCGCTTGAGCTGCGCCTGTACGCCGAAAACGTCGCGGCCATCAAGCGGCGCCTGATGGTTGGCGACATCGACGTCGCCTTCATCGAGGGCAACGTCAGCAGTGGTGCCTACCGGGCCACACGCCTGTCGGCCACCGCGCTGCTGCTAGTGGCGGCGCCTGGGTTGCAGGCGCCAGGGCGGCTGAGCGTTCGTGACCTGGCCGCGACGCCGTTTTTGCTGCGCGAGCCCGGCAGCACCTTGCGCGATGTGTTCGACGAGCGGGTGCATCGGCTGGGTCAAGACGTCGTGCCGCTGCTTGAAAGCACCAACACCGCCGTTTTGCAGGCCGCGGCGGTGGCGGGGCTCGGCGCCACGGTGCTGCCGGCCCCGCTGGCCCAGCCGGCGCTTGCTGCCGGTGAGCTGGTCGCGTTGCGGCTGCCGCACGGGCTGACGATGGCGACGCAAAACTACGCGGTGACGCTGCGCGGCGGCAACCGCGAGGCGCTGATCGGGGAGCTGATTCGGCGCTTCAAGGCCGCCACGTCGCCGACCACTGGCGCGACAGGCGCGGCCGACTGATCAGTCGCAAGATTGGCGCGTTTGCGCCGGAAAAGGGAGCACAATCATGAATGACACAATCCAGCGGCAACTGAATCACCGCTCTGTTCGGCGCTTCACCCCGCAAGCGGTGACGGCCGCCACGGTCGCGCAGCTGATGACGGTGGCGCAACACACCGCCACGTCGCACTACATGCAGGCGTTCAGTGTCATCAGCGTGACGGCCGCCCCGCTTCGCGCCGAGATTGCCGGCATCAGCCGGCAGGCCTATGTGAATAGCAACGGGCAACTGTTCGTCTTCGTCGCCGATCAGCACCGCGCCGCGGCGCTGGCGCAAACGGCAGACGCACAGGTGCTCGGTTCGGCCGACAAGCTGCTGCAGGCGCAAAGCGATGCGCTTTTGGCCGCCGAAAACACGGCGGTGGCGGCGGAAAGCCTCGGGCTGGGCACTGTCTTTTTGGGCAGCATTCTCAACGACCCGCTGCGCCTGATTGACCTGCTGAAGCTGCCCCGCTACACCTTTCCAGTGCTGGGACTTTTGGTCGGTTACCCGGATCAGGCGACGCAGCCCAAGCCCCGGTTGCCCCAAACGATGATGCACTTCGAGAACGGCTACGACGCGACCGCCGCAGTGGCGGGCATCGCCGACTACGATGAGGTGATTCGCGCGTACTACGCCAACCGCAGCACTAACGCGCGTGAGGAGACCTTCACGCACCTGCTGACCGCGGCCGCGACGACGACGCCGGCCAAGCGAGGTGAGCTCTTGGCGGCGCTACACCAGCAGGGGTTCTTGCTCGCGTAGCGCGGCGAAGGCGGCGCCCAGGCACGGCCCAGGACCGACGCTCACGAAGCCGAGCCTGGGCGAGCTTATAAGTTGACGGCCACCGTGGCAGGGCTTACATTATAATCAGATGATTGTCAACGGGCAGGGAAAGCGCCGCGGCCGCAGCGCTTGCAACTCTACTGTCTATGGGGAACGGTCCGGGACATAAGCATTCCCAGTACCCCACTCATGCCATGCCGAACCAGGCAACAACGTCGACGTTTTCGTGCAACGGTCCCCTCCGATTGGGACCGACCACCAGGGTGTGGACCACCATCTTCCTGCCGCACAGTCCGGTGCCTACTCGCTTGCGAGGTAGCTGCGGTGCCGACTGACAGGGGGCTTGTCCCACGATACCGCGCAGCGATGCGATGATCGGGGGGACGACGGCACAAGAACGCAAGGTAGCAACAAAAAGACCGAGGCTGCCGCGGGTGAACCCCCGCGGTGGCTTCGGCGCGTCCGGCGCAGCGATGCGCCGGATTTTTTTCGTGACCGCGCGCTTTTTTTGGAGATGTTAAATCAAAAATTTATTTAATGACAGCGATCGCTGCCGCTCGCGGGAGATGCCGCCTCGGCGATCGGCGCCTGCCGCGGGCGCTGCCGGCGGCGCCGTTGCGCGATTCTGCGGGAGCCGGCGGCCACAAAACTTGGCATCGTGCGATATACCAAGAAGTCTCGGACGGGGGTTGCTCACGCTTGCACTCGACTGAGAAACCGGTTACAATATGTCCGCTGAGAGGAGCGGGGAGAGATTAAGCGTTAATTAAGGCGCGATGAGACCGGCACGTCGCGTTATCTTTACTGCGAGGATATTATTTAAGCTTTATTTTCCAGTTCGATGGGTAACTGAGGCGTCACACGCGAAAAGTGGAGGATGGAGAATAATGAAACGAAAAGAGTATCGCATCACGCGGCTGCTGGCCCTGATGGGGATGGGCCTGGCGCTGTTGGTGGGGCTGGCGCTGGGAACGCCGCACCACGTTAAGGCGGCCGCGTCACCGAACGGCAAGACGTTCATGGTTTACTACCGCGCCTGGCGCGACAAGACCATGAAGGGCGTCAACACGGACATTCCGGACGCCAACACGCAGACCATGCTCGACTTGCCGCGGGGCATCGACATCGTCAACGTGTTCAGCTACGTGCCGGGCGGTCAAGAGGAAGCGGCGGCGCCTTACTTCGAGGCGCTCAAGACAACCTACGCGCCGGCCTTGCACCAGCGCGGGGTGAAGCTGGTCCGGGCCCTGGGCTACATGGGCATGGTGTCCGACTTCCAGAAGTACTACGCCGCCCTTGACGGCAGCAGTCAGTTCAACGACGACGAGGCAATGGCGGCCGTCGATGCCTGGGCGAAGCAGGAGATCGAGACGCTGTCCGGCCAGTATGGGCTGGATGGGCTCGACATTGACATGGAGCAGTACCCGACGGCGGCCACGACCGGGCTCACCGATATTTTGATCAACGCCTTGGGCAAGTACATCGGCCCACGCGCCAACAACGGGACGCTGTTCATCTACGATTCCAACGGCTCCTACATGGCGCCGTTCCAAAACGTGGTGAAGAACTTCAGCTACGTCGGCTACCAGCAGTACGGCAGCACCACCACCCGCACCGAGGCGGCCGCGGCCGACTACAAGGCGGTGGGCTTTGACACCCGCCACTTCTTGGCCGGGCTGACCTTCCCCGAAGAAGGCGACAACAACCGCTGGTACGACACGGACCCAAGCGATTTTTTGGGCAGCCACACGCACCAAGAGGCGGACTTCATCGCTAAAAGCGACTTGGGCGGGATGTTCATGTACGCGGTTGACCGCGACGGCCGCACGTACTCCGAAACCGATCTGAACCACGTGACCCCGACGACCTACCGCTGGACCAAGACCGCGATTGCCGAAACCAAGGGCTACACCCTGGCGCAGGTGAAGCAGGCCGGGTTGCGGCACGTGCAGCGCGTGGCCGCCGACCTCAAGTGGGACGACGCGACGGTGGCCAAAACCACCGCGGCGATCAACGACGCGCAGACGATTTTTGACGTCTACAGCGCGTTCATGTCAGACGACTACCAGGCGTCGCTTGACCCGAGCTTCGACGCGGTGCTGGAGCTTGAAAACCCGCTGGCCGACAAGACGGCCTTGACCGCGGCCATCACCAAGGCCGAGGCAGTGCTGCCCAAGGCCCTGGACCAAGCGGCTTTGACCGCGGCCATCACCGCCGGTAAGGCCGTTGCGGTCGACGGCTGGGCGACGCAGGCGGCTACGGACAGTGCCACGCAGGCGCTGACGACGGCGATCAAGGCCGCAGAGGCCGCGCTGGCGGCCCAGGCCAAGACGGATTACGCGGCCGGCTTGGCGGCCGGCAAGGCGGCCGGCCTGGCCGGTCAGGCATCGCAGGCCAAGCAGCTGACGAACCGGTCGGCGCAGTATCAGGCCGGCTACGCGGTGGGCTACCGCGCAGGTGCTAAGGCGCATGCCAGCGCCGAAAAAGCCGCGGCCAAGGTCCAAAAAGAGGCCGAACGCCGCGCCAAGCAGGCGGCCAAGGACGCAAAAAAGGCAGCCAAGGACGCCAAGCAGGCGGCCAAGTCCGAGAAGCAGGCGACCAAACAGGCGGCTAAGGCGGCCAAGCACGCTGGCAAGGCCACGGCCCAGGCGACCCAGCTGAGTCAGCAGTCGACCGGCAAGGCAGCGACCGCGCAGGCGACCAACCGCAACCTGCCGCAAACCGGCGACGCGGCCAACTTCGGCCTGGTTGGGCTCGGGCTGGCGATGCTGCTCTTTGGCGGCCTGGCCTGGCGCAAGGTGCAGCTCTAATCGCCATTCACGTCAGGACACAAGAGGACGCCTGGTCGCGGCAGCGGCCAGGCGTTTTCACGTGGTTTTCTCATTCCGTTGACACCATGTCTTGCCATGTCACGACACCGGTGCTATGATGGGTCCGTTCAAGAATTCACGAACACAACTACTTTTTGGAGGGTGCAAAATGAATTTCAAACGGATCGTAATGGCCGGGCTGAGCCTCGCCGCCGTGATGAGTCTGGCCGCCTGTGGTCAGTCCAAGAAAGCGTCGGCCCAAGATGAGCCCAAGCAGCTGAACGTGCAGTTCGTCCCATCGCAGCAGGCCAACACGCTGGAGGCCAAGGCCAAGCCGCTGGCCAAGTTGCTGCAAAAGGAACTCGGGATTCCGGTGAAGGTCTCCGTGTCGACCGACTACAACTCGATCGTCGAGGCGATGGCCTCCAACCAGGTCCAAGTCGGCTTCCTGCCGCCCGACGGCTACGTGCAGGCGCATCGCCAAAAGGCCGCGGATGTGCTGCTGCAGGCCCAGCGCTTCGCCGTGGTGCAGCCCGACGGCAAGACGTCCGACAAGCTGACCGATTCATACCGCAGCGAGATTTTGGTCAAGACCAACGGCCCGATTAAGTCCATTCAAGACCTGAAGGGGAAGAAAATCGCGGTTCAGGAGGCGACCAGCTCGTCAGGCTACATCTGGCCCGCCGCCGAGCTCAAGGCCAAGGGCATCGACGTGGCGACGCAGGCCAAGTTGGTCACCGTCAAGGGGCACGACCAAGGGGTGATGGCCGTGCTCAACGGCGACGCCGACGCGGCCTTTGTCTGGGAGGACGCGCGAACCGTGGTCCAAAAAGACGTGCCGGACGTGATGCAAAAGCTCACGCCGATCTACTTCACGCAGCCGATTCCCAACGACACGATTTCGGTTGCCAAGTCCCTCAAGCCGGCCTTTCGCGCGAAGCTGGCGAAGGCCTTCATGAAGATTGCCAAGTCCAAGGCCGACCACGCGATTATCTCCGAAGTGTACGGTCACGAGGGCTACGTCAAGTCCAAGGACAGCAACTTCGACATCGTCCGCACCTACGAGAAGCGCGTCGAAGCCGCCAAGTAAAATCCGTGATTGTGACACCTTGCCGAGCAGGCAGGGTGTTTTTTGCGCTTGGCGGCCTGCGACCTGCGGAACTGGCGGTCTGCAACCCGCGCAACTGGCGGCGTGGTTCGCCGGGACGAGTGGCGTGGTTCGAGGGCCTTGGGCAAGCTGCTCAGCGCTGCCCCGCCTTGCGGTCGGCGAAGCGCAGGTAGCCGATGTACAGCCGCATCAGGTCCAGCAGCTGGTGGGGGTCCATGCCGGTGGTCGCCTTGAGGCGCCCCAGGCGGTAGTTCAGCGTGTTGCGGTGGATGTGCAAGGCGGCGACGGCCTGGTTGACGTTTTGGTTGTTTTGAACGTAGGCCAAAAGCGTCTGGATCAGTTCCTCACCGCGCGGCGTCGCGGCCAGTTCCTGGAAGGTGGCGAGAAGTGGCGCCAGCGGCAGGTCGGCCTCAAGCAGCGCGTGGAGGAATTCGATTTGGTCGAAGTAGTGGTAGTGCATCGGGGGCATCAGCGCCGCAATCTCCAGGGTCTCAAGCGCCTGGTCGATTGCGGTGCCGAGCTTGGTGGTCGGCTGACCGATTCCCACGGCCAAGTGGTGGTCCTCGCCGAAGCGCAGGCAGCGCTGCAGGGTGGCCGGCAGCGCGGTGACCACCAGCGACACATCGGCGACCAGGTCCAGCGCGTAATCTTCGGCATCCATCGGCAGGCTGCTGGCCGCCGGACCGCGCAAGGCGACCGCCCAGCGCGGCTTGGTCAGGTCGATGTTCAGCTCCTTGGCCTCCAGGCGCAAGCTGGTGGGAAAGGCGCCGTCCTTGAGCTGGGCCCATTGGTACAAGAAGCGCTTGAGCCGGTCCTCTTGCGCCTTTTGGACCCGGTTGTCCCGCTCTTGGGCGATCAAAAGCTGCGTGGCGGTGCTCAAAAGCGCCGCGAAGGGCTCGACCACCGCGGGGTCACCGGTGATGCCGATCACGCCGATCACCGCGCCTTCAAACAGGATCGGCATGTTGACGCCGGGCTGGCCGTTCACGCCGTGGGATTGGGCCATGACCAGCGGCCTGCGCTGGCGAATCGCGTCGACGGCGCCGACGTGCTGGGTGTTCAGACGGCTGGGGTCGCCCGAGGCGATGATCTTGCCGGTTGCGTCCATCATGTTGATGTTGTAAGGCAGCTGGCCCATGATTTTGTGAACGATCGCCTGGGCGAGCTGGGGTTCGAGTTTCATCTGCAAGGCTCCTTGTGAATTGATGAATTAATTAGCGCTCGCGCTCAGTCTACCACGTAGCGGCAGCGTCGCCTAGCGAATTAACCAACGAATTGGGTCATTTACCCCAAAAATCCGTTTGAACCTTGTGCAAACGCCTAATCATTTCGTAGGGGTTAGTGGCTATACTGAAATCATGGACAACGGCCGAACCGCGAGTGGCGCAGATTTTGCTCACCACTGAGACATGGCCGTGCGGAGGCAAAGATGGCACAAACAGTTTTGTTACCCCAGGACGTGGCGGCGGCCGGCAAGGACTTTTTGACCGAGCGCGGCTACCGGGTGGTGGTGGCCAGTGCAACTGACCGCGAGACGCTGCTGGAGGAAGGCCGCGGGGCCCAGGCGGTGCTGTTACGAACGGCCCCTTGCGACGCGGCGCTGATTGCGGGGCTGCCCGACGTGAGGATTATCGCGCGACACGGGGTCGGCGTCGACAACATCGACCTGGCCGCGGCCAGCGCGGCCGGCAAGTGGGTGACCAACACGCCTTGGGCCAACGCCAGCTCGGTGGCCGAAACCACCATCGCGCTGCTGCTGGCGGTGGCCAAGGACCTGAAAAACGACATCGAACACCAGGCCAGCGGCGACTTCGCCTACAAGTACACGCACCACGGCCTCGACCTTGAGGGCAAGACGCTGGGCATCATCGGCTACGGCAAAATCGGCCGGGCGGTGGCGGCCAAGCTCGCCGGGTTCGGCATGCAGATTCTGATTGCCGATCCGTTCGTCACCGCGGCGGAGGCCGGAAAGGTACTGTCGCGCGACCAGCTGCTGGCGCAAGCCGACTTCGTCACGCTGCACCTGCCGGCCTTGCCGAGTACCATCGGCAGCTTCGACGCGGCCAGCCTGGCCAAGATGAAGCCGACTGCCTACTTGCTGAACCTGTCGCGGGGCAGCATCGTCGACGAGCCGGCGCTGATTGACGCGCTGCAGCGCGGCGTAATCGCCGGGGCCGCGCTTGATGTGTACTCACAGGAGCCGCTGCCGCTGGACAACCCGCTGCAGCGCATGCCCAACGTGATTTTGACGCCGCACATCGCGTCCAACACGACGGAAACCATGGACCGCATGGCGCTTCAGGCAGCCCAGGAAATCGACCGGGTGCTGCGCGGAATGCGGCCGAGCTGGCCGGTCAACCACCCGCAAGGCCTTGAATTGGAGGACAACTGATGACAACACCAACCATTACCACCATGCAGGTCGTGCCGGTGGCCGGCCACGACAGCATGCTGCTGAACCTCAGCGGCGCTCACGGGCCCTACTTCACCCGCAACATCGTGATTCTGACGGATTCGCTGGGCCACGAGGGGCTGGGCGAGGTGCCCGGCGGCGAGCAAATCCGCCAGACACTTGAGGCGGTCAAGCCGCTGGTGATCGGCCAGCCGCTGAGCCAGTACAAGGCCGTGCTGCAGCGCATCCAGGCCCAATACGCCGGTCTGGACGCCGGCGGTCGCGGGGCCCAGACCTTCGACCTGCGCACCACGGTTCACGTGATGACCGGCGTCGAGGCACCGATGCTCGACCTGTTGGGCCAGTACCTGGAGGTGCCGGTCGCGGCGCTTTTGGGCGACGGGCAGGTGCGAGATTCCGTGAAGTTTCTGGGCTACCTGTTTTACATCGCCGATCGCACCCGAACCGACTTGCCGTACCTGGCCGGCGACGACGACTCGGACGACTGGGGCCGCCTGCGCCGGCAGCCGGCCACCACGCCGGCGGCCATCGTGGCCCTGGCCAAGGCGGCGCATGAGCGCTACGGCTTTGAGGACTTCAAGCTCAAGGGCGGCGTGTTCGCCCCTGAAGAAGAGGTCAAGGCCGTCAAGGCGATCAAGGCGGCCTTCCCCAACGCCCGGGTCGATCTAGATCCCAACGGGGCGTGGTCGCTTGACACCGCCCTCAAGGTGGGGCGCGAGCTGAAGGGGACCTTGAGCTACATCGAGGATCCCTGCGGCGCCGAGGGCCGCTTCTCCGGCCGCGAGGTGCTGGCGGAATTTCACCGGCTGACCGACCTGCCGGTGGCCACCAACATGATTGCGACCGACTGGCGCGAGCTCAAGGCCGCGATTCGCCTGGATTCCGTGTCGATTCCGCTGGCCGATCCGCATTTTTGGACCATGACCGGCGCCGTGCGGGTCGCGCAGCTCTGCAACGATTTTGACCTGACCTGGGGCGTTCACTCCAACAACCACTTCGACATTTCCCTGGCGATGGTGGCCCAAACCGCGGCGGCGGCGCCGGGCCGGCTGAACGGCATCGACACCCACTGGATCTGGCAGGACGGCCAAGAGCTCGGCACCACGCACCCGCACATTCAAGGCGGCGAGCTGGCGGTGCCGCGCGACGTGCCCGGCCTGGGGGTGACGCTGGACCACGAGAAGCTCGCGGCGGCGCATCAGCTGTACGTTGACCACGCCCTGGGTGGTCGCGACGACAGCGTCGGCATGCAGTACCTGATTCCCGGCTGGCAGTTCGACGCCAAGCGGCCGAGCATGGTGCGTTAGTCAACCAGTCAAGGAGGTGATGGCCATGGCGCCATTGCACATTGTGGTGGCAATCGATTCCTTCAAGGGCAGTGCCACCAGCCTACAGGCCGCAACCTGGGTGGCCGAAGGCATTCGGCGGGTCCAGCCAGACGCGGCGGTGTCGCCGGTCCCGATTGCCGACGGCGGCGAGGGGACGGTGGTCGCGCTGACCACGGCGCTGAACGGCCGCTTGATTCAAAAAACCGTGACCGGGCCGCTGGCGGGCCAGCGGGTTTCGGCGACGTTCGGGATGCTGGATGCGGAAACCGCCGTGGTGGAAATGGCGCAGGCCAGCGGGCTGAACCTGACCTCGCAGGAAAGCGCGGATGCCTTACGCGCCTCGACCTACGGCGTCGGCGAGCTGATCGAAGCGGCGCTTGACGAAGGCGCCAAGGTGATTTACGTCGGGCTGGGCGGCAGCGCCACCACCGATGGCGGCGTGGGCATGGCCAAGGCCTTGGGCGTGTCGTTCCAAAATGCCCAGGGTCAGCCGATTCCCTGCGGGGCCCAAGGCCTGAGCGAGTTGGCCACTATCGATGTTCGCCAGCTCGATTCCAGGCTTCAAAACGTGTCCGTGAGACTATTGTCGGACGTCACGAACCCGCTGTATGGTAAAAAAGGCGCCGCGGCCATTTACGGGCCGCAAAAGGGCCTGACCAAGCGCCAGATTCCGGCGGTCGAAAAGGGGCTCGCCCATTACGCCGAGCTGTTGAGCCAGGTGGTTGGCCGAGACATCGCCCACCGCCCGGGCGCCGGCGCCGCGGGGGGACTGGGGGCGGGGCTGATGGCCTTCACCAACGCCGAGGTGTTCCCGGGCATCGACGCGATTCGCCGGCTGGTCGGGCTCGACCGGCTGCTGGTCGATGCCGACTTGGTGATCACCGGCGAGGGCAAAATGGACGCCCAGTCGCTCAACGGCAAGGCGCCGATCGGCATCGCTAGGGCGGCCAAGCGCTACGGGGTGCCGGTGGTCGCCTTGGTCGGGGCCCGCAGCGCCGACCTGGCGGCGGTTTACGCCGCCGGCATCGACGCGTTGTGGGCAGTCGGGCTTGGGCCCGAATCGTTGCAAGAGGCCATCGCGCATGTTCAGGAGAACCTGACCTGCGCCGGTGAAACCGTGATGCGTGCGTTTTTGTTGAACAAGAAAGGTGACTGAATATGACATACAAAGTAGGTTTTGTTGGGTTGGGGATCATGGGCAAGCCCATGGCCAAGAACGTGTTGAAGGCCGGCTACGGCGTCGTGGCCTTCGACTTCAACCAGGCGGCGGTTGACGACGTGGTCGCCGCCGGAGCCGAGCGCGGTGAATCCGGCAAGGACGTCGCCGAAAAGACGCAGGTCGTCATCACGATGCTGCCGAACTCCCCGAACGTCGAGGCCGCGCTGTTTGCCGACAACGGCATCGCCGCCGGCCTGAGCGCCGGCAAGGCCGTGATCGACATGTCCTCGATCGCCCCGAAGGCCTCGCAGTCCTTCGCCAAGCGCCTGGGCGAGCTGGGCGTCGAGTTCCTCGACGCGCCGGTGTCCGGCGGCGAGCCTAAGGCGATCGACGGCTCGATTGCCATCATGGTCGGCGGCCCCCAAAAGACCTTCGACGAATATAAGCCGCTGCTTGAAACCATGGGTGGTGCCGTCACCTTGGTCGACACGGTTTACGGCGCCGGCAACATCACCAAGCTGGCCAACCAGATGATCGTGGCGATCAACATCGCCGCCATTTCCGAGGCTTACAGCCTGGCCAAAAAGGCCGGCGTCGACCCGGCCTCCGTTTACCAGGCGATTCACACCGGCCTGGCCGGCTCCGTCGTGATGGATCAAAAGTCCAACAAGATTTTCGCCGGCGACTTCAAGCCGGGCTTCCGCGTCGCGCTGCACATCAAGGACCTGCAAAACGCGCTGGACACGGCCCACGACATCAACGTCGCCACCCCGTTCACCGCAGAGGCGATGGAGATTCTGCAGTCGCTCAAGGCCCACGGCCACGAAACCGAGGACCACTCCGCCATCGCCGAGTACTACGAAGACATCAACAACCTCAAGCTTCAGTGAGATCCCGGGCATGCCGTTGTGACGCCACTGTGAATAATCGTGATTGCCTGATTCAGGCCTAACCGCATGCCCGTTATTGCTTTGTGATTTCACACACCGCGCCTGGCGAGTCACTCGCCGGGCGTTTTTGGTCACCAAAAAGGCGGCCGGGTCGGCGGCCGCCGCGGTTACTGCCTGAAAATGGCGCGTTGGTACTTCTCAAACCAGCCGCGGGACAGCCAGCGCCCGGCGGTCAAAAGCCGGGTGTCGGTGGCGTAGACGCGCTGATTGGCCTGGGCGTAGTGGCGCCGCGCCGCCTGGGTGGTCGTGCCATCCTTGAACGTCAGCAGGGTGAGCGTCACGCCGGCGTCACTTTGGAAGCTGACGCCGGCGGTGGCCGCCACGCCTTTGGGCAGCGTGGTCACATCGATCGTGGTTGGGTGAGCGGCGGTCAGGCCGCGTGCGGTCACGCCCTTGAGCGCGGTCGCAGGCGAGACGGGCGCGGCCTGGCCGCTCGCCTGACTGGCATTTTGGCCGCTCGGCGCGTCTGCCGACCGCTGGCCGGCACAGCCGGTCAAAAGTAAGGCGGCAGTGGCGACGGCCGCAAGCAACGCGTGTGTTGTGTTGGTCATGTGGAAATCTCCTCGTGGGAATAATTGGCGGGTTGAACCGCCGGCTGATTTCAGTATACCGGCTCGCCGTGCGGATTGAATGCGGCTCGAGGCGGATTGTGACGCGCAAGTTGCCCAAGTTTTTTGTCTTTTCGGAAAAGCTGTGCTACAATGCGTGTATATTTTAACCCAGCTAGGAAATAGTAAGTTGATCACCTGCGTGCAAAGAGATTGATGGTAGCTGAAAAGTCAACTCGCAGCTCAAACGAATGAATCCTACAAGGGGCGGAAGTTCCGGGTGGTGGCGCCTTAAGCCTAGAGTGGCCTTTCGAGGCAATTCAGGTGGTACCGCGACGATAGGGTCGTCCTGAGATGTTGAGCACATCTCGGGGCGGCCTTTTGGTTTTTCCGCAGTCGCTATGGGCAGGAGAAGAAAGGATGCGTTAACGTGAGTAACAAGTTGGTACTGCAAACAGATTTTGGGCTAGTCGATGGGGCCGTGGCCGCCATGTACGGCGTTGCTTACGGCGTGGATGCGAACCTGGCCGTCCACGACCTGACGCATGAGATTCCGCCTTATGACATTTTCGCGGCGTCTTATCGCCTCTACCAAACCACCAAGTACTGGCCGGTCGGCACGGTATTCGTGTCGGTGGTCGACCCGGGGGTTGGGTCGGACCGCCGCAGCATCGCGGCCGAAACCACCGATGGCCACTTCGTCATCACTCCGGACAACGGGACGCTGACCCACCTGGAGCGCTACGTCGGCATCCGCCGCGTGGTGCAGATCGATGAGGTCAAAAGCGCCTTGCCCGGCAGCCAGGAAAGCCACACCTTCCACGGCCGCGACGTCTACGCCTACAATGGCGCCCGGCTGGCCAGCGGTCAGGTGAGCCTAGACGATTTGGGGACGCCCTTGGGCACCGGCGAGCTGGTGCGGCTGCCGCTTGGCAACGTCACCACCACGGCCGACACCATCAGCGGCACCATCGACATCTTGGACATCCGCTTCGGCTCGCTTTGGACCAACATCTCGTCCAAGGCGGCCCGGGCGGCTGGCATCGCGGCCGGTGACCAGGTTCAGGTCACGATTCGCAACAACGGCAAGCTGCGCTACCAAAACCAGATCCCGTTCACCCGCACCTTCGCGGCGGTGTCCGAAGGCGAGCCGCTGGTGTACGTCAACTCGCTTTTGAACCTCGGTGTGGCGATCAACCAGGACTCGTTTTCCAAGCTTTACCACATCGGCACCGGCGTTGACTGGCAAATTGCATTCAAAAAGATTAATTAATTAGGGGGATTCCATCATGAACAACAAGCGAAACACACTGAGCGTCAAAACGGTCGTCGCCATCGGCATCGGCACCGCCATCATTTTCATTCTCAAGCGCTGGGTCTCCATCCCCAGCGGCATTCCTAACACCAACATCGACACGTCTTACGGCTTCTTGGGCTTCTTTTCCATCCTGTTTGGCCCCATCGCCGGCTTCGTCTCCGGCTTTCTCGGCCACGCCTTGACCGACTTCACCGCTTACGGTTCGCCTTGGTGGACCTGGGTGTTCACCACCGGCCTGGTCGGCGGCATCATCGGGTTGTTTTGGAAGCGGCTTGATGTGACCCAAGGAGACTTTGGCGTCAAGAAGATTCTCGCCTACAACAGCGTCCAGATCCTGACCAACTTCGGCGGCTGGGCGGTGGTCGCCCCGACGCTTGACGTGCTGGTGTACTCGGAGCCGGCCAACAAGGTCTACCTGCAAGGCATCGTCTCGGCGATTTCCAACAGCGTCTCGGCCGGCGTCATCGGCACGATTCTGCTGGTGGCCTACGCCGCGACCCGCACCAAGAAGGGCAGCTTGAAGAAGGAGTAGCAGCGCAACTCGCAAGAAAGGACGGTGCCACGGTGGCAGAACCGATCATCCAATTCGACCACGTGACGTTCCAGTACGACAGCCAGGCGGAACCCACGCTTCAAGACGTCAGCCTGACCATCACGCGCGGTGAGAAGGTCTTGATCGTCGGGCCTTCGGGATCGGGCAAGTCGACCCTGGGCAACCTGATTAACGGGCTGATTCCCCACGCGATTCCAGGCAAGCTGACCGGCAAGGTGACCGTGTGCGGCCAAGACGTCGCGGCAAGCTCCGTCTTCGACCTCTCCCAGCACGTCGGCACGGTGCTGCAGGACCCGGACAGCCAGTTCGTCGGCCTGACCACCGCCGAGGACATCGCCTTTGCGCTCGAGAACGACGGCACCGCCGTCGCCGCGATGCACGAGCGGGTGGCGGCGGTGGCCGCCACGCTGGGCATCAAGGGTCAGCTCGCGCAGTCGCCCCAGGACCTGTCGGGCGGCCAAAAGCAACGCACCGCAATGGCCGGCGTCTTGATTGACAACGGCCAGGTGCTGCTGTTCGACGAGCCGCTGGCGGCGCTGGACCCGGCGACCGGCAAGTCGTCCATCGAGCTGATCGCGGACTTGCACCACCGGCTGGGCGTGACGGTGGTGATCATTGAGCACCGCCTGGAGGATGTCTTGACCCAGCCGGTCGACCGGGTGCTGGTGATTGACAACGGCCGCCTGATCGCCGACGTCACCCCGGCCGAGTTGCTGCACGGGACGCTGTTGCCGCAGATCGGGGTGCGTAGCCCCTTGTACCTGCAGGCGCTGACGGCCGCCGGCATCGACTTGGCCCAGGTTAAGGGCATCGAATCGGTGACCACCGTCGCGGCGCCGAACCTGGCCCAGCGGCTTGCCGAGTGGTCGGCCGCGGAGGCGCGGCCGACCAAGCCGGCGGCCGGCGAGCCGCTGCTGCGCGTTCAGGGGCTGCGCTTCGGCTACGACAAGCAAACGCAGATCTTTGACGGCCTGGACCTGACCATCAACCGTGGTGACATGGTCGCCTTGGTCGGGCGCAACGGGGTGGGAAAGACCACGCTGAGTCAGCTTCTGGTCGGCTTCGAACAGCCTCAGGCCGGCACCATGACCTTCGCCGGCACCGACTTGGCCTCCTTGTCGATCAAGGAACGCGCCGATCGCATCGGCTACATCATGCAAGACCCCAACCAGATGATCTCCAAGAACTTGATACGAGACGAGGTCGGCTTGGGCCTGGACCTGCGCGGGGTGGCGGCGGCCGAACGCGATGCCCGAGTCGATGAGGCGCTGCGCATCTGCGGCCTGTACGAATTTCGTCACTGGCCGATTTCGGCGCTGAGCTTCGGCCAAAAAAAGCGCGTGACCATCGCCGCCATCTTGGTGCTGCGCCCTGAGATGCTGATTCTCGATGAGCCGACCGCCGGGCAGGACTGGCGCCACTACACGCAGATGATGCGCTTTTTGGAGCGGCTCAACCGCAAGCACGGCATGACCATCATGCTGATCACCCACGACATGCACCTGATGCTGGAGTATGCCAACCGCACGGTGGTCTTGGGCGACCGCGGCATTTTGCTGGACGCCCAGCCGGCCTCGGTCTTGTCGGACACCGCGGTGATCAAGGCCGCCAGCTTGGCCGAAACCAGCCTGTACCAGCTGGCCAAGCGCTTCGGCCTGGACCCGTACCGCTTCACCAGCCAGGTGATTGCCCATGAAAGGCGGGTGACCGGGGATGAATAACACGCTCTTTGGCTTTGCGGCCGGCGACACCTGGCTGCACCGGCTGAGCGGCGCGACCAAGCTGTTGGCCTTCATCGGCATTTCGCTGATCGCCATGGCGAGCTACGACACGCGCTTCACTGCGGCCATCGTGGTGATGTCTTTGGTCTTGTTCAAGATGGCCCACATCCACTGGCGCCAGATTCGTCTGGTGGTCAAGCTGATTTTGGTGTTCTCGCTTTTGAACCTGCTGACGGTCTACCTGTTCTCCCCGGAGTACGGCGTCAGCTTGTACGGCACCCGCCACCTGCTGGCCGGCAGCGGCTACTTCACGCTGACGCAAGAGCAGCTCTTTTACGAGCTCAACTTGGCCCTGAAGTACGTGGTGACGGTACCCTTGGCGCTCTTGTTTTTGATCACGACCAACCCCAGCGAGTTCGCCGCGAGCCTGAACAAGCTGCACCTGTCCTACAAGATCAGCTACGCGGTGGCGCTGTCTCTGCGCTACATTCCAGACATTCAGCACGTCTACCACCAGATCAGCCAGTCGCAGCAGGCGCGGGGTTACGAGCTGTCCAAAAAGGCCGGCCCGTTGCACCGGTTGCGCGGAGCGGCGCAGGTGCTGATGCCTTTAATCTTCAGCTCGCTGGATCGCATCGAAACCATCAGCCAGGCGATGGAGCTGCGGCGCTTTGGGCGCGACAAGCACCGCTCGTGGTACATGGACCGGCCGTTTGGCGCCGCCGACTGGGCGGTGATCGCCGGCACCGGCGTGATTATCGCCATCGGTCTTTCGCTGTTTGCGGTCAACGGTGGGCGCTTTTTCAATCCGTTCCGCTGAGTCGCCAAAGGCGCGGCCGTCACTTCCCATTGGGGGGTGGCGGCCGCGCCTTTTGACTGCAGTGTTAGTTCAATGATTCAGTCCCGAACAGCTGCTTGCGGTGCCGGGCGAACAGCCACACCGCAAGGATCGCCGTCAGGATGTCGGCCACCGGCTGGGCCCACAGCACCCCCAGGTAGCCGGCCACAAGGTGCAGCACGACAATCGCCGGCCAAAAGACCACGCCTTGTCTGGCCACCGCCAGGACGAAGGCCGCCGGCGCCGCCCCGATGGTCTGAAACAGGGTGGTCATCACCAGCACGATGCCGACCGCCGGGGTGGAGAGCAACAGCAGGCGCAGCATCAAGGCGCCTGCCTTGACCACGGCAGGCTGGGGCATGAACAGCGCGATCAGGTGCGGCGCCACCGCGGCCAGCACGGCGGCCAAGACGACGGCGTAACCGACTAGCACGACCAGGTCAAAGCGGATCAGCTCACGCAACCGCCGGTGGTTGTGGGCCCCGTAGTTGTAGCCCAAGAGCGGCTGGGCCCCGAAGGCGAAACCGACCATCACCAACATCACCACCATGTAGATTTTCAGGGTGATGCCAAGCGCCGCCATCTGGGTGGTGCCGTAAGCGACCACGTGGCGGTTGAGCACCGCGGTGCCAAAGGCCTGCATCAGGTTGGTAATCGCCGCGGGAATGCCGATGGCGACCACGGCCCGAATCGTCGCGGCCGGCAGCCGCCACAGCCTGGGATCGACCGTGATGGCGACGCAGCGCTTGGCGGTCAACACCAGCAGTAGCACGTCGGTCAGCCCGTAGCCGATTACCGTGGCCAGCGCCGCCCCGGCGGCGCCGAGGTGCAGACCGAGGATGAAGAGGGGATCCAGCACGATGGTGACCAGCGTGCCGATCACCGTGCCGACCATCGACGCGGTGGCCTGGCCCTCGGTTCGCATCAGGTTGCTGGGCACCAACGAGACGATGATGATCGGGGCCCCCATCGCCATGATGCGGTAAAACGCGGCGGCCGGGGCGTAGGTGGCCGCGGTGGCACCGAGCAGCCCGAGCACCGGGCGCTCAAAGGCCAAGAGCAAGGCGGCGCAAACCACGCCGCAAAGCGCCGCGGCTACCAAGCAAAAGCTCGAGACCCGGCGGGTGGTGCTGTGGTCGCTGGCACCCAGCAGCCGAGAGATCACGGAGCTGCCGCCCAGCCCGAAGATGTCACCCAAGGCCAGCAGGAACGAGAACAGCGGGGTACACAGCGCGACGCCGGACACCAGCGCCGGGCTGTGGGTCTGGGCGATGAAGTAGGTGTCGGCCAGGTTGTAGATCATGCTGGCGACCATGCCGGCGACCACCGGCAGGGCGAGGGTGAAGTACGCCTTGGGGATTGGGGTGCGTTCGAATAAGTCTTCCAAAAAAATATGCCTCCTGGCCGAAAGTGGCCACGAAGCCCATTATAAGTCCGAAGCGGCGCGGCTTGCGAAGGGGGGAAGGCAAATTGTATCATAAAGGCGGATTAATGAGACAAGGAGGTGGCGCGATGCGCTACGGTTACTGGTGGGGGCCGGATGCGCCGCGGCCGCAAGCGCTGCAGGCCCTGGCTCCTGAGCGGGTGTTTCACGACGCGGATCAGTATCGCCGGCAGTTCTCGGCGCTTGGGGTGCGGCTGGCGGCCGGCGATGAGCTCGTGGTGGTCGACCTGGCGGCGCTGGCGCCGTCTTTGGTCGGGGCCTTGAACAAGCTGGCGGAACTGATGGCTCGCGGCGTCAGCGTCGACGTCTTGGCCACTGGCCGGCTGGTGGTCGACGCAACCGGCCGGCCGACGCCGGCCAGCCAGGCGCTTTTGGCGGTACTGCACAGCGTGGCGGCGGCCCAGGCGCGAATGCTGGCCGTCGAGGTCCAGCTCGCCCCGCAGCCGGCTCGCCGGGGTCGACCGCCCAAGCTGGGCCCCGGTCAGCGGCTGGCGGTGCTCGATTACGCGACCACCCACACGCAACAGGCGACGGCCACGCACTTCGGGCTGTCCCGGGCGACGGTGACGCGCATCATCGCGGCGCATGTCAAGCGGTTCAAGTGAGGGCGGCGGTGCCGACTTTTTGGCCAGCACGGTTGACAGTTCCACTACTCACTGTTATTATGTACCGGTACCTAGCGATAGTGAGTACGGCCGAATCGCGGTCGGCGGTCGCATCGGCGCGGATCTACTACCTAATGTAACAAGGCAAAGGAGAGACAACATGATGACAGAAGAAGTGGCTGCAATCGCCGTCAACGGGGTCCAGAAGCGCTACGGCAAGCTGACCGTGCTGCGGGACGTGACGCTTGAGGTCGCCCCGGGCGAGATTTTCACGCTGCTGGGGGCCAACGGCGCCGGCAAAAGCACGCTGATCAAGCTGCTCACGACGCTGGCGCAGCCCGACGGCGGGAGCATTCGGGTGCAGGGGTGCGACCCGGTCACCCAGGGCGGCCGGGTGCGGCGAGTGATCGGGCTGAACGCCCAGGCGGAGACGCTGGACGACACGGTGTCCGGCCGGGCGAACCTGCGCCTGGTCGCCACGCTGCTGGGTCTGGCCGACCCCCAGCAGGCGATCGCCGCGGTCGCCAAGCGGCTGGACCTCGACGCCTTTCTCGACCGGCGGGTGGCGACTTATTCCGGTGGCATGCGGCGGCGCCTGGACCTGGCGATGTCGCTTTTGGGCAACCCCGCGGTGCTGTTTTTGGACGAGCCGACCACCGGGGTTGACCCGCAAAACCGCCTGGCGCTGTGGGCCCTGATTCGTGAGCTGCGAGACGGCGGCACCACGATTTTTCTGACCACGCAGTACCTCGACGAGGCCGACGCCCTGGCCGATCGCATTGCGTTCATGCGCGAGGGCCGCATCGTCAAGGTCGGAACCCCGGCGCAGATCAAGCAGGCGGCGGTGCCGACCTTTGCGTTGACCGTCGCCGCCGGGCAGGCCGAGGCGGCCAAGGCCGCGCTGGCCGAGCATCAGCTGCCCTACCAGCTAGCCGGCGACGTCTTCACGCTGGCGGCGGCCGTTGCGCCGCAGGCCTTGGCCGTCTTGGCCCCAAGGCTCGTCGTGACCGGCTACGTTCCCAACGCCGTCACCCTGGAATCCGTCTATCTCGCAGTCACCAAGGAGGCAAAGCATGCTCACGCTTAAGCAACTGGCGGCCCTGACCGGTCGCATCATTCGTCAAAACTTCACCAACGGGGACACCCTGGTCACCGTAATCGCGATGCCGGTGTTCATGCTGCTGTTTTTCGTCTACGTCCTGGGCGGCAGCATCGTGACCGCCGGCGGGGCGGCCGGGGCCACCCAGTACCTGGATTACGCGCTGCCGGGCTTCGTGCTCTTGACCATGGCGATGGGGTCGGCTTACACCGCCTTGCGCATCAACAACGATCAGACCAGCGGCTTCTTGAGTCGGCTTCACGCGCTGCCGATTCCCCGCTGGGTGATTCTGGGGGCCCATTTGCTGGCGTCGGTGGTCTTCATGGTCGCAGCGGCCGCCGCGGTCCTGCTGGTCGGCTGCTTGATGGGTTACCGCAGCGAGGCCGGGCTCGGCGGGTGGCTGGCCTTTGCCGGCCTCGCCGTGCTGTTTGCCCTGACCATCACGCTGTTGGCCATTCCGTTTTCGCTGAAGGCCAGCAACTACGCGTCTGCCGGCGGCTTCTCATACGTGCTGCTGATGCTGCTGTTCGTCAGCTCGGCCTTGATGCCGACGCGCGGCATGGCGGGACCGGTGCGTGCTTTTGCCACGCACCAGCCGATGACGCCGATTGTCAACGCCGCCCGGGGGCTGCTTGCGGCCGGCACCGCGCCGCAGACGCTGCCGGTCGCCTTGGCCTGGCTGATCGGGGGCGCGGTGGTGTTTGCCGCCTTGGCCTACTGGGCTTACTGGCAGGTGTTTGTGAAGCGCTGATGGGGACGCCAAAAAGCGCCGGCTCACGATGGGGGAGTCGGCGCTTTACTGGCTTTGGGTTAGCGGTTGATCGACCGGGCCATGCGCGAAATCGCGTGGCGTTCGCCGCGGATCGCCTTGCTCATGGCGTAGATGTTCTCGATTGGCGACATCACGCCCCAGCCGGCATCGCCGACGTGCTGAATGTCGACGCCCAGCATCTTGTTTTGGATGGCGACGGATTCGATGTAGCTGGCCCCGGAGCTTTCCTGGCTGGTGCCGATGGTCGACATCACCAAGGCGCCGGCCTGGTGGGCCAGCTTGACAATCGGCTTGATGTCGTCTACGTCAAGGCCCGGCACGGTGCCGACCGCCGGCACTAGAATCACGTCGGCGCCGGCGTCCAGGAAGGCCCGGGTTGCCTCAAGCGACACCACCGGCTCGTTGACGCCGGCGCCGTGCATTTTGCCGGCGATGATCAGGCCGGAGAAGACACGCTTGGCCACCTTGATGGCCCCGGCGATGTGGGCATTGGTGACGCCGGTGCCGGGGTTGCCGGTGAAGCAAACGAAGTTGAAGCCGAGTTTTTCGGCCTCCTTCAGCGTCTTTTCGCTGGCCATGCGCCCTTCCGGAATCTCCAGGCGCGTCTCGGCCATGTCTGCGTTGGGGTCGACGGGTTCGAGGTTGACGCCAATCGGCCGGCCGACCAGGTGCTGCAGGCGGTGAATGCTTTCGCCGTCTTGGTGAACCACCGCGCCTTCGTCGGGGTACAGGCCAAAAATCGCGGGCTTCAAGACGTCCAGGCCGTTGAGCAAGATCAGGTCGGCGCCGAATGCCGCCGCGATTTCGCTGGTGGTCAGGCCGTCGCCGGCCGCCTCCGCCACCACGTTTTCGGACAACACGGTGCGGCCCTCGCTGGCCTTGATGCTCTGTTTCAGCTCGGCGCCGTTCATCGCCAGAATTTCGCTTGAATCGGTGCTTAGTAATCGTTTAACCATTGTCATTTTCCTCCCGTAACACGTCGTTACTTTCGATGGTAACCGCTTTCTACCGGCGGGTCAAGGTGTGGTAAAATAGGCCAAAAGGAGTGAGCGTATGCCAAAACCCATTGAGGCGATGTCCTTTGCCGCCATTTATCCGCTATACCTGAGCAAAATTTCAAAAAAGGGCCGCACCCAGGCCGATCTGGATGCGGTGCTGGGCTGGCTGACCGGTTACGCCCCGGCCCAGCTGCACCAAAGCGAGCAGACGCTGGCTGACTTTTTCGCCGACGCGACGCGGCCGGCCGGTGCCGACCGGGTCACCGGCGTCATCTGCGGGGTGCGGGTGGAGCAGGTCAAAGACCCCCTGATGCGGCGCGTCCGTGAGATGGACAAGGTGGTCGACGAGCTGGCCAAGGGCCGTGACCTAGGGAAGATTCAACGCGCCTGACTGCGGCGGTGCTGCCGGATTTCGGGTGTCGGGCCGCAACCGCGTGACGCAGGCCGTCCTTGTGAAGGGGCGGCTTGTTTGCGTTGCGGGTCAACCGGCGCAATCGCGTAATCTTTCAATGCGCATCTAAGGAGGCGAGTGCTGGGCGCAAGGCAGATGGTCGACGCAGGGGCAATCGACGCGACTGCGCAACCACGACTAAAGGGAGGCAGCATATGCGAATCAAGTTGGTCCGGCTGTGGGGGTGGCTGACGCAAGAGGCGGGGTTACTGATGCTGACGGTGGTTGCCTTGCCGTTGGCGGTGGTGCTGGTGTGGTTTCGCCGCGGCTTGAGCCTGACCGTCAAAGGTCTTTACACGATTTTCGGGTTGCTGGTGCTGGGTGGGGCGGTCGGGATTTTGCAGGCCAACGGGCGACTGACGACCCAACTTGGGGCGGCCAAAGCGGCTGCGACTCAAACCGCCAACAAACTCAAGGCCACCAGTGCGAGCTTGGCGCAGGTGACAGATGACTACACCACCTACAAGGATGAGATGGCGCCGTATGCGACGTTGAGGCGGGCCGACGTGGCGAAGCAAAACGCGGATCGCGCGGCGGCAGCGGCGGTCCAAAAGGCACTGGACGCGCTGCCTGACGTCGCGGCGCTCACCGTTGCGACGCAGCCGGCGATGAAGGCAGCGCGTGACCAGTACGACGCGTTGACCGCTGACCAAAAAAAGCTGGTCGATGCGGCGCCGCTAGTGGCCCTTGAAAAACGGCTCCCGACCGTGTTGAAGGAAGAGGCCGCGGCGGAAAAAAAGGCCGCGGCGGAAAAAAAGGCCGCGGCAGAGGCCGCGGCGGAAAAGGCGGCGGCGGCGAAGAAAGCGGCCGCAGAAAAGGCGGCGGCCGAGTCCCGTGCCTACGATACCGGCATCACGTACAGCCAGTTGGCCAGAACGCCGGCCAGCTACGAAGGCAAGAAGGTGAAATTCACCGGTGAGGTGGCGCAGATCATGGAGGGCAGTGGGGTGGTGCAGGCCAGAATTGCGGTCAATGGCGATTATGGCAATATGCTGCTCGCGGAGTGGCCGGCCAGCCTGGTGGCCGCGCGGGTTTTGGAAGATGACACCATCACGATTTACGGCGTGTCCACCGGACTGTTCACCTACGAGTCGACGCTGGGGGCTAACATCACCATTCCTTCGGTGGCGGTGGCCAAGCTGACCCGCTGACGCCAAAAAAGCTGACCGTTCGCGCGGTCAGCTTTTTGGTGGTTACAGCAGGTGAATGCGATGTGCCGCGCAGGCGTCAATTGTCGCCTGGGGCCACACGCTGGCCTGGACCTCGCCGACGTGAGCCTTGCCCAAAAGCAGCATGCACAGGCGCGACTGGCCGATGCCGCCGCCGATGCTGTAAGGCAGCTCACCGTTCATGATGGCCTGGTGGAACGGCAAGTGTAGCCGGTCCAAGGCGTCGGCGGCGGTCAGCTGGCGTTTCATCGCGGCCTCATCGACGCGGATGCCCATGCTGGAGATTTCCAGCTTGCGCTGAAGCGGTTCGTACCAGAAGATCAAATCGCCGTTCAGGGTCCAATCGTCGTAGTCCGGGGCCCGGCCGTCGTGGCGCTTGCCCGACTTCAGGAGGCCGCCGATGCGCTTGACGAAGACGCAGCCGAGCTCATGGGCGATGCGGTTTTCGCGTTCCATCGCGTCGACGTCCGGCCAGCGGTCCTCAAGTTCCTGGGTGGTGACGAAATGCACGGCGTCGGGCAGCTTGTGGACCGCTTGCGGGTACTTGTACCAGACCTCGTGTTCCATGTGCTTGATCACCTTGAAAATTTGCCGCACCGTGGCTTCAAGCACGGCGTCGGTTCGCTGGTCTTGGGTGATCACTTTCTCCCAGTCCCACTGGTCGACGTAGATGGAATGGAAGTTGTCCAGCTCCTCGTCTTTGCGAATCGCGTTCATGTTGGTGTAAAGCCCTTCGCCCGGCTGGAAGCCGAAGCGGCCGAGGGCGGCGCGTTTCCACTTGGCCAGCGAATGCACGATTTCCATCGTGGCGCCGGGCATCCCGGCCATTGTGAAGGACACCGGTGACTCGGTACCGTTCAGGTTGTCGTTGAGCCCGGTGGCGGCGTCGACCATCATCGGCGCCGAGACACGCGACAGGTTGAGCTGCTTGCCAAACTCGTCTTGGAAGGTCTCGCGGATGTAGCGAATCGCCTCTTGGGTCTGGCGAACGCTGAGCTTGGGGTCGTAATCCTGGGGGAAAATTGTGGTCATGAGAATGCCTCCGTAATCTAGATTTGTTCTTCGGCAAACAAAAAGTCCCCTGCCTCAGACAAGGGACGAAAAAGGACTGTTTTCGCGGTACCACCCAAGTTGCCTGCAAGCAGGCCACCTCAATCACGCACTAACATGCGCGTCCGGATGGTAACGTGCCGGTGACGTCGAGGCCTACTGCCAGTTCAGCCCGAGGCGAAGGGAGTGTTATTCGAAGGCGGCTTACCGGCCGGGTTTCCACTGCCCCCGGCTCACTGTGCAGACGCCGCAACCTACTCGTCTCCCTGATGCCAATGTGTTTAGATGTTGGGAATATCCTATCACGTTCGCGGCGGATGTCAACGCCTTTGTCGCAAAAGGCGTTGACACATCCGGTTGTGTACAACCAATTGCCGTGGGATAATGGCAGTGGAGGTGAGGCTGATGCTCGCTGCAATCATCAACGCGTTGCTGGATCCCAACACCCGTGACTTCGAACGCGGGCTTTTGCAGGACGCCAAGCGCGGTTTGGAGGCCGGCCAGCGCGACCGCGCAGTGCTGGCGCGGCTGGAGGCGGCCCTGCGACCCCTGGCGTTGCGCGATAACTTGACGCCCGGCGTGGCGGTGCTGTACCAGCGGTTGGTCGACCCCAAGGCGGCGGCCGCGGCGCAGAAGCGGCCGGCCCGGCGGTTGGCTGCCTTGAGCGATGAGACCGCGGTATTTGCCGGGGGATGCTTCTGGTGTTTGGTCCACCCCTTTGACCGCCGGCCCGGCGTGGTGGCGGTGGTGTCCGGCTACACCGGCGGAACCGTGCCGCGGCCGACGCAGGACCTGGTGGCAAGCAGCACCACGGGTCACGTCGAGGCCGTCGAGATTCGCTTCGCGCCTAACTTGATGTCTTACGGCGAGCTGGTCGCGACGTTCTTGCAGCTGATCGACCCGCTGGACGGCAACGGGCAGTACCTCGACCGCGGCAGCCAGTACGCGCCGGTGATTTTTTACCGCGGCGCGGCCCAGCAGGCGGTGGCCCAACAACAGCTCGCGGCGCTTGCCGCCAGGCTGGGGCGGCCGCTTGCCGTCGGGTTGCGACCGGTCGGCACTTTCTGGCCGGCCGCGGCCTGGCATCAGGATTTTTACCGCAAGCAGCCGCGCCGCTACCAGGCCGTGATGGCGGCGCGGCGTCGGCTGCGGCTGTTTCAGGCGGTGGCGCGGCTGCTTGGCCGCAAAGACAGTCGCGGTCAAGAAACTGGATAGGCGCCGGGCTTGCCGAGTTCGGCCGGGTTCGGCATACTGACAGCCAAAGGGGGTTAACACATGACCAAGATTACACTGACCCAAAGCTTCGTGGACCTGATGGCGCAAAAAAGCCTGCTGGACAAGACCCTGATTCTGATCGCCGACGACGGCGGCGGTAAGTACTCGCTGCAGGGCGGCGCCTGCACTATCGGCTCCAAGTTCACGCTGATCGTGGTGGATGCGCCGGATCCGGATTACCCGGTCGCGCTGGCCAATGACTTCGGCGTCCACTTGTGGAGCTCCGATTACGACCTGCTCTTCTTGGAAAAGGGCCTGACCCTGGATTTTGTCGCCCATCAGATTCGGCTGAAGGACAACGCCCATGGCTTCGACGACGGGCTGCGCATCGCCGACGGCCAAGAGGTGCTCGCGGCCTTCCACCGCGGGTTGACCGTGGCCGGGGTGAGCTGCTGAGCAAGCGAAAGCCGGCCGCCGAGACGCGTTCTCGGCGGCCTTTTGCATGCGCAAATTTTATGGATAAAATGCTCGTTTTTTGCGCAATAATGCGGTAGTCTTAGAGCAACACATGCGTATTTGGGGGTACCCATGGAATTGTTCGGGAATACTTTTTTTTGGTCTTTCTTCTTCATCATCGGGCTGGTGGCGACGCTTGAGCTGATCGATGACGTCGGGCCGCAGCTGCTGCAGCGCTGGCTGCACGTCAGCGTCGAAAGCGCCTGGCTGATTGTCGGCTACGCGCTGATGATTTTGTGGCTGGTGCGACTTTTGCGGGTGCTTGGCACCACGTACTCATGGACCGCCAACACCTTGCGCAACGCGACGCTGCTGCTGGTGGCCAGCAAGATTGGCAATCCCAAGGCCCTGTGGGTGTTTTTGGGGGCGACCTTCCTGTCGTTTTGGCCGTTTTGGGACTGGAATCCCTGGGCGGCGGCGGGGTTTGCGGCGACGCTCGTCTTGCTGGTGCCGCTGAATCGCTACCGCAACTGGCTGCTGGGGCGGCCGGCGGCGCTGTTTGCGGCGGTGGGGGCCGCCGGGGTGGTGTACTGGCTGTTTGACGCCTACGCCTACCACTACCGGCTGGCCGACACGCTGCTCATCATCGGCTGCTTTTGGACCGTCATGGCGATCGGCTACTTCTACGACCGGATGCTGATCTTTCGCAAGCAGCAGATGCGCAGCCTGATGTACGACACCGAGCACGACGACTTGACCGGCGCGTTGTCTCGCACCAAGTTCGCCTCGGACATCGCCCGCTGGCGCCGGCTGCGGGTGGCCGGCAAGATTCCGCCGGTCCACCTGGCGATGCTCGACCTCGACCACTTCAAGCGCATCAACGACGCCTACGGACACTTGGCCGGCGACGCGGTGCTGCGCCAATTCACCAAGCGTTGCCAGGCGTTCATCGAGGCGGCCGATTACCCCTGCGCCTTGTACCGCACCGGCGGCGAGGAGTTCTCGCTGATCATCGCCGGTGGGGCCGACGATGCCGGCGCCACCGCGCTGGTGGAGGGGATGGTGGCCAACTGCCGCAACACGCCGGTTCAAGTCGGCCATGCGCTTTTGCACCTGACCGTGTCGGCCGGGCTGACCAGCATTTTCAAGGCCGATCTGCATACCGACAACGTGATCGGTCGCGCCGACTCCAACCTGTACTCGGCCAAGCACGGCGGCCGCGACACCACGGTCGCAGACGTCGCCGGCGGTCGCTAACCCAGACACACGAAACGCCACTCATCAGTTGCATGAGTGGCGTTTTTGGCGACTAATCTTGGGTTTTGGCGAACAGCCTTGAGAACAAAAAGGCGTTGAGCAGGCCGATGGCCACCAGCAGGCCAAAGGCGATGGTCGAGCCGGCCGCGACGTTTTGGGCGTGGGTGTAACCGGGCCGCGACACCGCCCCCATCAAAAGCGCCAGCACCGTGGTCCCGACGGCGCCGGCCACCTGCTGGCCGGTGTTGTACAGCGCGTTGGCGTCGTTTTGCAGGCCCTTTTCCAGGTGCTTGAGGCCAAAGGCGACCGCGTTGCCGAAGGCCATCGAGCGGCCGATGGCAAAGACCAGGTAGGCGATGGTGACGCCCAGCACCCCGAGGCGCTGGCCGGCCACGGCGAAGGCGACCAGCGCGACGGTGAACAACCCGTCGCCTAGGTACAGCGGCAGGGGGCCGCCGAAGCGGTCCAGCATCCAGCCGTAAACCGGCTGGCCGAACCCGTTGAACAGGCTGCCCGGCAGCAGGATCAACCCACCGATCAGGGCCGAGGCGGCGAACACGTCTTGCACGTAGTTGGGCAAAAGAAAGTTGATGCCGACGTTGGCGAACTGCAGCAGGATGTACGGCAGGAAGCTGTACAAAAAGGCCGGCTGCTTGAACACGTCAAGCGAAAACAAGGCGCGACGCGGGTGGCGAGACAGCCGGTAGAACCAGGCGAACATGGCGGCGCTGACCACCAGCAGGCCGGCCAGCGTCACCCAGCCGCCGCTGCCGGCGGCGTTGAGGCCGACAATCAAGGCGACCAAGGCGCAGGCCAGCACCGCAAAGCGGCCCCAGTCAAAGGCGTAACGCTCGGTGTTGGTGTACTGGCGAATCACCTTCAGGCCGACCACCAGCAGGAGCAAGGCCAGCGGCAAGGTCGACCAGAAAATCATGCGCCAGTCGGCAAAGGCCGCGACCGCGCCGCCGAAGGTTGGCCCAAGCGCCGGGGCGATCAGGATGATCAGGTTGGCCATGCCGATGTAGGTGCCCAGCTTGGCGCGAGGCACCACGTCCAAGATGATGTTGACCATCAGCGGGGTACACAGCCCGACGCAGCCGGCCTGAACCAGCCGGCCGGCAAGCAGCACCCAAAAGGCCGGTGCCGCGCCGCAGATCACATCGCCCAGCGCGAACAGGATAGCGCCGGTGGCGAACAGCTGGCGGTTGGTGAAGCGCCGCTTCATGTAAGCCGAGGTCAGCATGACCAAGGCGGCGGTCAGCAGGTAGCCGGCGGTCACCCACTGCACCGTGCCCAAGGAGACACCGAACTGATGCATCAGGGTGGGGAAGGTGACGTTCATCGAGGTTTCGGTCAACACCCCCATGAACGACATCAAGGCGACGACGCTCACAACGAGCATTGGACTGGCAGTTTTGTGGTTGATGGCGAGCAGATCCTTTCAGAAATTGTGGCGACAACTAAGCCCATCATCGGGCGATTGCCGCGGTTTGTCAATGGTCAGCCGCTGAAAATAACACGCGTGACGCTACACGATAAAATAACACATTTAATAACTAAATAATCAATATTTAAGAATATTCCGTTTATATTTTCGGCCGAGGCGCTAATTATCATCATCCGGCGAGCCTCATAATGGACGGGTACGATGCGAGGGGGATAGGATTGAGGGGAAAGGAGGGGAGGCAATGACGAGTCTGATGATAGCCAGCCACGGGCACCTGGCCTCCGGGATGCAAAGCGCGTTGCAGCTTTTGACCGGGCTAGGCAAGCAAGTGACGGCGCTCGATGCCTACGTCGACCAAGGCGACGACCGGCCGCAGATTGCGGCGTTCGTGGCCCAAGCGAGCCGACCGGCGGTGATTTTCACCGATCTGTACGGCGGGTCGGTCAACCAAGACGTGGTTCGCGCAGTCGGCGACACGCCGGACGTGTTCGTGGTCAGCCAGGTGAACTTGGCGGTGGTGCTGGCGGTGCTCTTGGACAGCGAGCCGCTGGACGCGGCCCGGCTGGACGCCTTGATTGCCCAAAGCCAGGTGCGGCGCGTGACGCTTGCCGCCACCGGTGACGGTGGCAGCACCGCCGATTTTTTCGATTGAGGCCAAGCGCCTCGAAGGGAGGAACGCATGATTGTACAGATTCGCGTGGATGATCGCCTGATTCACGGCCAGGTCGCCTTGGTCTGGACCAAGGAGCTGAACACCCCGGGCATCGTGGTGGCCAACGACAACGCGGCCAAGACCAAGGCGGTGCAGATGACGCTGCAGATGGCGACGCCGACCGGCAAGAAGCTGCTGATTCGCTCGGTGCAAGACGCCATTCGGGTCTTTTTGGACCCGCGCGGCAAGGACATGCGGCTGTTCGTGCTGGTGAACGCCGTGCAAGACGCCGCGACCATCGTGGCGGCGGTGCCGGGGGTGCAGGCGGTCAACGTCGCCAACGTCGGCCGCTTTACCCAAGACGCCCAAGACGCCCAGGCGCTGAGTTCGACGGTGATGCTGACGCCACCCGAAGTCAAGGCGCTGCGCCAGCTCGCCGCCAGCGGGGTGCCGACCTTCAGCCAGGTGCTGCCGAGCAACGCCAAGCAGTCGGTTCAGTCCTTGCTGAAAAACGCCCACTCGTAGAATCGCCCTGCCCGGCGCAGCACCGGCGGCCGGCGAGCCTGGGCGACCGCGCCACGCGCCGTCGTCGGGCCCAGGCCGCCCGGGACCCTGCGCCGGGTGCCGTTTTGTAAAGGAGGTTACACCATGTTACCAACTGCAACGCTGGCCGCCTTGTGCGTGTTCGTCTGCTTCGGCGGCAACTGGCTGTGGGGCCAAACCATGATCGAACGACCGCTGGTGGTCGGCCTGATCGCCGGGCTGATGTTCGGTGATGTTCGCACCGGCATCCTGATGGGGGCGGCGCTTGAGGCCATCTTCATGGGGGCTGTCGACATCGGCGGGGCCCTGTCGGCCGAGCCGGTCACCGCGACCGTGCTCGCCACCACCTTTGCGATCACGCTGGATGTCAACACCAAGGCCGCCTTGGCCCTGGCGGTGCCGATCGGCGTGTTCGCTGCCTTCATCTCGATGTTTTTGAAAAACGTGGTGATGAACGTGTTCGCCCCGGCGGTTGACCGCGTCGCGGCCAACAACGACCCGAGGGCCTTGACCTGGCTGCACTTTGGCATGTGGTTTTTGAATTACTTCGTGTTCTCTTTGGTGACGTTCTTCTCGGTTTTGGCCGGGGCCAAGCCCGTGCAGCACCTGGTCACCGCGATTCCGCAAAACCTGATGGCGGGGCTGTCGGCCACCGGGGGCCTGCTGCCGGCGGTCGGCTTTGCCATTTTGATGCGGATGCTGTGGAGCCGCCAGCTGTCGCCGTACTACTTCCTGGGCTTCGTGCTGTCGGCCTACATGGCGCTGCCCTCGGTCGCGGTGGCGGCGATGGGCATCATCATCGTGTGTTTGCAGTGGCTCCTGGACAAGCAGCTGCTGACGCTTTCGCAAAGTCGCACCCAGGCGCCGGCTCAGCCGACCGCCGTTGCGGATCAAGCCAAAGAAGAGGAGGCGTTTTTCGAATGAAGCTGACGCAAAATGTGTCCAAGGCCGACCGCAAAATGCTCAACCGGATTTTCTGGCGGTCGTTCACTGTGTTCGCCAGCCGCGCCGGGGCCACCAAGGCCCACGCGCCCGGCTTCATGTACTCGGTGATGCCGGCCCTTGACCGCTACTACAAAGGCGACCCGACCGGCCACCGCGAGGCGATGCAGCGCCACACCACCTGGTACAACATCACCCAAAACGTCGGGACCTTCGTGATGGGGCTGGTCGCGGCGATGGAGAAGAAAAACGCCGAGACCAAGGATTTTGACCCCGAGGCGATCGTCGCGTTGAAGACCTCCTTGATGGGGCCGCTGTCCGGCATCGGCGACTCGATTTTCTGGGGCGTGTTGCGCGTGATCGCCGCCGGCATCGGCATCAGCCTGGCCAGCCAGGGCTCGGTGCTCGGCCCAATTCTGTTTTTGATCATCTACAACGTGCCATCGATTCTGACGCGCTACTACCTGACCTACGCCGGCTTCACGCTGGGCGACACGTTCATTCAGCGCATGTACGAGAACGGCAGCATGAAGCTGTTGAGCAAGGCCGCGGCGACCTTGGGGCTGATGATGATCGGCAGCATGACCGCCACGATGGTCACCTTCAAGAGCAAGCTGGCCATTCCGATTCAAGGCGGCAAACCGATTGCGATTCAGACCTACCTGGATCAGCTGTGGAAGGGGCTGGTGCCGCTGGCGGTGACGCTTGGTTGCTACTGGCTGTTGAGCAAGAAGGTGAACGTCAACTGGATTTTGCTGGGCGTGTTGCTGCTGGCCATCGTGATGGGACTGGTCGGCATTGTGTGAGCGCCGGACGCAAAAGGGCCTGCCGCACGGCGAGTGCGACAGGCCTGTTTGTGTTGGTGACCACGGGTGGTCACGCACGGTCGGGGTTCGGTGACCGTGCGTGAGGCGGCAGGCTTGACGCAGCGGTGGCGCGGCCTTGGCCCTTCGCGTGTCGGGCCTCTTGCGCCGCGTCCACGCCATGGCGGCCACCTGGGCCCGGGCGTCAGTACTGGTGGGTGATCGCTGGCATCGCCGAGATTGCCTGCTTCAGCGCTCGCTTTTGCTGCGTCGAGGCGCCGAACCGCGCGGTCAGTGCCTTCAGGCTGATGGTGTGCTCGATTTCCGGCTGCTCGGCCGTCGGCTTGCCGGAGCTTGCGTCCTTGCGCCAGTAATGCACGACGTCGCCGCTGATTTCAAACCCGAGTGACGTGACGGCGTGGCCGGCGTCGATGCGCAGGCGGGTCTGGTAGGTGTACACGGCAAGCCCCGGTTCCTGCCACAGCGCGGCGATGTCGTTGCCCTTGCCGAACGCCAAGGCGTAAAGCATCAGGCCGACCTTTTTGGTGGCGTGGTCGGCCGCGGTCGCCGGATTGGGCGTTGCCTGGGCCTGGTCGCTGCCGCCGGTGGCGATGGTGGCAAAGCTTGATTGAACCGTGGTGTTTTTGGTCGGGGCGGCGCTTGGCTGGCCGTCTCGGCTTTGGTCGACCAAGGCGACCGGCTGGCCGTCTCGAAAGGCGAAGAAGTAGGTGATGCGATTGGGCAAGGGCGGCTCGGTGCCGTCGTAATTGTAAATCGCCACGACGTTGTAGGTCGCGTTGCCTTTGCCGGTCGGCGACCAGGCAATCTTGGTCTGGGCCGACTCGACCAGCTCTTGGTTGAGGTCTTGCGGGTACACTAGCCCGGTCCCCACCTTCAAGGGGTGGGTGCCGTCAAAAGCGACGTAGCGTTGGCCCATGGTCGGGGCCCAGCGCTTCATGAAGGCCGCGAGCTTGGCCGCCTTGGTGCGGTCCCAAGGCGTCGCGTTCGCCTGCTTGCGGCTGGTGCTGGCCGCCTGCTCGCTCGCCTTCGCGGCCTTTTCGGTCTTCGCGGCTTTTTCGGTCTTCGCGGCTTTTTCGGCCTTGGCCGCCTTTTGGCCGGCCTTGGCCTGCCGCTTACTGCTGGCCGCCTGGCTGCCGGTCGCGGCCGGCCCCTTTGGCGTCGCACTGCAGCCACCCAAAGCGAGCAGCGCCACGCCGATGAACACACCCATCGTTGTTTTTTTCATCATAGCCTCCTGTCTGTCGCCGGTTATAGCATGGCGGCCGGCGCGGTGTCAACGCGATTTGCAGATATGCGCGTCAGCCCAAAAACGGCGGCCGCCCGGATGGGGCAGTCGCCGTTTTGACGTGGCTCACAGCGCCTTGAGCATGCGCAGCTGGGCGTCGTAAAGGTCGAAGTACTCGCCGTGCTTGGCCATCAGTTCGGCGTGGTTGCCGGCCTCGACAATCTGGCCGTGGTTGATCACCAGAATCTTGTCGGCGCGTTGGATGGTCGACAGGCGGTGGGCGACGATGAAGCTGGTGCGGCCGCGCAAAAGCTCCTGCAGGCCAGCCTGCAGCAGTTGCTCGGTGTGGGTGTCAATCGCCGCGGTGGCCTCGTCGAGAATCAGGATCTTCGGGTCAGCCAGCAGGGTCCGGGCGAAGGCAATCAGCTGGCGCTGGCCGGCCGACAGCGACACGCCGCGTTCCTGCACGATGGTGTTGTAGCCGTCCTTGAGGTCGCGGATGAAGTCGTCAGCCCGGGCAATCTTTGAGGCCTCGATGATTTCTTCTTCCGTGGCGTCGAGCTTGCCGTAGCGGATGTTTTCCATGATGGTGCCGGAGAAGATGAACGTGTCTTGCAGCATCACGCCCATCTGAGCCCGCAGCGACTGAATGGTGACGCGGGAGATGTCGACGCCGTCGATCAGGACCCGGCCGTCGGAGACGTTGTAAAAGCGCGACAGCAGGTTGATGATGGTGGACTTGCCGGCGCCGGTCGGGCCGACCAAAGCGATGGTTTCGCCCGGGGCGGCGTGGAAGTCGACGTGGTGCAAAATCTCGGGCTCATCTGGCTCGTAGCGGAAGGAGACGTCGTCGAACCGCACGTCACCGTGAATCGGCGGCAGGGCGAAGGCCCCTGGCTGGTCGGTGACCTCGGGCTTTTCGTCCAAGGTCTCGAAGATTCGTTCCAGGTAGGCGCTGGCGGTGATCAGGGAGTTGTAGAAGTTCCCGATGTTGATGACCGGGTTCCAGAAGTTGTTGACGTACCCGAGAAAGGCGATCAAGGTCCCGGTGGAAACCACGACGCCGACCTGCTGGATGCCGATGAAGTAGATCAAGGCGGTGGTCAGAGTCGAGATGTTTTGGACCCCCGGCCACAGCGCGTACTGCCACTTCACGGCGGTCATGTAGGTCTGGCGGTTCTCCTCGGCGACGCCGTCGAAGGTCTCAATCGCGTTGGCCTCTTGGGCGAAGCCCTGGGTGACCTTGATGCCGGCGATGCCTTCGTGAATGTAGGCGTTCAGGTTGGACTGCTTGTTGGACAGCTCCTGGAAGGCCTTGTGCTGGTAGTGCTGAATCACCCAGGTCCAAACGGCCAGCACCGGAATCAGCACCATGCTGTAGAGGGTCAGCCGCCAGTTGATGGCGAACATGAAGACCAGGGTGACCAGAAGGTTGATCAGATCCGAAATCAGGTTGATCAGCCCGTTGGACAGCAGGTCGGACAAGGTGTTGATGTAGTTGACCACGCGGATCAAAATCTTGCCGTGCGGCCGGGAGTCGAAGTAGGAGAAAGGCAGCGTCTGCAGGTGGGTGAAGATGTCCGTTCGCATGTCCCGCAGCAGGTCCTGGCCGATTTCGGTGATGGTCCAAATCCGGTAGCGGTAGCAGGCAAAGGCGATAATCAACGTGACCAGGAACACCGCGGACAAAATGCCCAGGGCCGCCATGTTGTGGTGGGGGATGTAGTCATCGATCGCGATCTTGGTCAGATAAGGGCCGAGGATCAAGGCGACGTTCCCAATCAGAATCGAGCCCAGTGCCAGCGCCAGCTTTTTCTTGTAAGGCCGCAGGTAGTGGCCCAACCGCGCGTAGTCGTGGAGGTTGAACTTCTCGGTGTACTCCTCGTCTTCATCAAAGGTGTTACGCTTGGCCATTGTCATCACCTCCGTCGGTGGCGCCGAGCTGCTTCTTGTAAGTTTCGGCGTAGTAGCCGTTTTGCGCCAGCAGGGTCTCGTGGGTCCCGCGCTCGACGATGCGACCGTGGCGCAGCACGATGATCTGATCGGCCGCCCTCAGCGAGCTGATCCGGCTGGCGATGATGAACACCGTCTTGTCGGCGGCGGCCGACTTCAGGTGGTCTTGAATTTCCGCTTCGGTTTCCATGTCCAAAGCCGAGGTGGTGTCGTCCAGAATTAGGATGCGCGGATCCTTGACCAAGGCGCGGGTCAGGCTGATGCGCTGCTTTTGACCACCGGACAGGCCAACACCGCGTTCACCGACGACGGTGTGGTAACCCTCCGGCATCTCCTCGATGAACTCATCGGCCGAGGCGACCGTCGCCATCTGCTTGATGAACGGCGCGTCGGCTTGGTGGTTGCCGTAGCTGATGTTGTCCTCGATGCTGTCGGAAAACAGGAACAAATCCTGCATGACCACGGTGATCTGATCGCGCAGGGTGCGAACCGGCCAGTCCCGGGCGTCCTTGCCATCGATCAGCACCTGGCCGCCGGTTGGGTCGTAGAAGCGGGCAATCAGGTCCATCAGGGTGGACTTCCCGGAGCCGGTTTCGCCCAAAATCCCCATGGTCTGCCCGGGCAGCACATCGAAGTTGATGTCTTCAAGCACCGGAGTCTCCGGGGCATCCGGATAGGCGAAGTCGACGTGGTCGAAGGTGACCTCGCCGCGAACCTTGGCCGGCACCGCCGCCGGCTTGCCGGTGATCGCCGGCTTGGCCGCAAGCATCGAGCGAATCTTGATGGTGGCGGCGGAGAAGCGCTGCATGTCGTTGATCAACCAGCCGCTCATGCGCATTGGCTGGTTGAGCATCCACAAGAACCCATTGAAGGTGACCAGGTCGCCCAAGGACATCTTGCCGGCGATGACCAGACCGCCGCCCAAAAGCAAGACGATGACGGACAGCAGCGAGGCGATGAAGTCCAACGGTGGCAGGTAGCGCCGCGAAATGGCGGCGGAGTCCATGTTCCGCGCCTTGTACTCCAGGTTGAGCTTTTCGAACTTGTCGATTTCGTAAGGCTCACGGGCGAAGGCCTTGACCACGCGGTTACCGGAGATGTTCTCTTCGACCATCGCGTTGAGCCGCGCGAAGCTCTGGCGAATCTCAAAGAAGATTGGCAGCGCCTGCGAGCTCATTTTGTAGGTCAAAATCGCGATAATCGGGGTCAACACGACCAGCGCGATCATCAGCGGCACGTTGATGGCGCTCATCACGATCACCGCGGCCAAGAACCACAGGACGCATTCGATGGCGTTGTAAGACACCCAGCAGATCATGTGGCGAATGGCGTCGGTATCACCGGTCATTCGGGCCATGATGTCGCCGGTACGAACCGTGTTGAAGAAGTTGAAGTCCAGTGACTGCAGCTTGGCAAACAGGTCGTGGCGAATGTCGAACAGCGCGTTTTGGCCGATCTGCTCGAAGATGATGCAGTAGATGTAGCGAATGACCGTGCGAAACAAGGTGACGCCGATCATAATCGCCAGCATGGGAATCAGGCGGTCGGTGTGGCCCTGCTCGATGACTTGGTCGACGATCATCCCGCCGAGCAGCGGGGCGACCACGATGGCCAGGGCATTGAGCAGAATTAAGATGACCGCAACAACCATTTTGGCGTGGTTGCGTCTGACGTATTGCCAGACCCAGGTGTACGGATTCATGTGGGAAACTCCTTCCATAACAAACCAATAAGACCAGTCAGTAATGACTTACGTGGGATGAGTCTACCTGAACCAGCCAGAACGTGAATGGACTTTTTTGTCGGTTTGCATGAAGTTTTTTGATTGCCGCAAGCAACCGCGTCGCACCGCGGTTGGCCAAGGGGAACTGAGACAATTATTATGCTGTCAAGAGAGTCGAAAAATTATATCG
This sequence comes from Lacticaseibacillus parakribbianus, assembly GCF_025490915.1. Lineage (GTDB taxonomy): Bacteria > Bacillota > Bacilli > Lactobacillales > Lactobacillaceae > Lacticaseibacillus > Lacticaseibacillus parakribbianus. Next base: position 98,656 of record NZ_JANQBA010000011.1, read on the forward strand.
GCCATTAGCGAGCTTAAAATTTGCCAGGTAACCGCTTACCTGCTAAGCTAAACTCAAGTGATCACTAGGATAGGGGTCGGTGGCCGGCCACCGTGACAAACCCTTCTTCGGCGGCGATCCAGTGGCAAGC
>NZ_JANQBA010000012.1 GCF_025490915.1 Lacticaseibacillus parakribbianus
GACGGGCTGCGAATCCCTTGCTGATGTAGGTTGTTGTGTAGTTATAGTTCTGCGGAGCGTTTGTATCGCCACCAGACCAGAGCAGCGCCCATCCATTGAGACATTCGTTGATGTTCTTCTCCATCGTCAGCGTTGTGGCCGCAGCCATCTTCCACGCCCCAGACCACAACAAATTCCCGGTGTTGTTGATCTGCTGAAGCTTCTCCGAAGTGAGCACCCCGACATATGCCGGACTCGCATCGCTTTCTTTTGAGTACAAGGAGAGCTCGCCCATCGTCAGCGATGCACTTCTCTCCACGCCGAGATCCGACGTAACGCGGTTGAACGCGCCCGAAGGGCCAACCTCAGTGTGAAAGGCTTCGCCAAAACTAGCATCGTCAATCTTGCCATCAATGACCAAGTAGCCGTCGCCTAGGGTGGCCGTGCCCGAACCCGTCGTCGTCAGCTCTGACTGCACTCCGGCGGCATCCACTGACTGCCTTGAGAAGCTGCTGACGAATTTTGAGCCGTTAAACCGAACGCCGTTGAAGGTCAACCCGTTGAAAGTGGCTGCCGAAATGGCGGAAGCGCTGATAGGCTGTTCAACCCACTTTGTGCCGTCTGACTTGTAGAATTTTGTCGCGATGCCATCACCATCGAGTAACCAGAATTGGCTATTGGCAGGCGCGACCTTGGTCGGCAAGCTGGTTCCGCTCGCGTATGACGTGATATCGTGACCGTTTCGCACTTTGACAATCGGAATTTCATCCGAAATTAAAACCATCCTATCACCTCCTAATAGTCGAAGGACTGGTCAGTGCCAGCCCCAAATCGCAACAGGTCAACATGATGCTTGTCCGTATCGACCAGTACGACGTCCCACAGATCTTCCTCCAGTTTGCCCAGCGGCCGGTCACCTTGGTCTTTCTTTGGACGGCTCACAGAGCAGCCGATGGAGTAGCTGTGGATGCCATCGGTGCCGACGACCATTTTGTCGTTGTGGAAGTGCCCGTGAGCGAGAAACGCCAGCAGGCCCTTGGCGCCGCCGAAGTCGCAGTCCACCGAAGCCTTGAAGTCGGCGTTGGCCGTATAGCTGCCACTGTACGTGCCGCCAGACACAAAGGCATCGATGATGCCATCGATCATCTCGTAGTTGTATGGCACGTAGGCCATCGTATTGCTGTAGCGGTAGCCAAAGCCGAAATGCTGATAGATTGCCACCGTGGTGCCGGCCGGCGTATCCATAAGCGTCTGCGCCAACCAGGCAATCTGCGCCTGCCGATAGCCGGCGCAGTTGAGGCCTTGGTACTTGATGTAGCCGTCCGTATCCAAGCCGTCCGGTATGTCTTGCGGGTTGAGCACCAGCACGCGCATTGGCTTGCCTGGAACGTCATAGTAGTAGTAGCCGCCCGTCGAGTTCGCCGGGTCAGTCACGATGCCAAAAATAGTGCTCGGCCGCGTGGCTACCTCGTACATCTCGCGGTTGGTCAGCATCTGCGCACCCTTGCCGTGTAGACCTTTGGTGCCTGGTGTCGCCGGCTTGTAGTTGCGGATAACCTTGCTGATGCTGTTCGTGCGCGTGTCACCCCAGCAGTTGTTATCGTGGTTGCCCCAGCTCACAAAGTACGGGCACTTGGCAAGGCCGAGGTTAGACACGATTTCGCGAAAGTTTGACAGCGCGATGTCCTTCGACGCCGTGCCGCCGTCGTGCGTGTCACCGTTGTGGACGATGTAGTCTAGGTCGATGAGCTGGCTCAACTCGGCCACGTTTTTGACATGACCGGCCGAGCGGCTGTAATTTTCGAGGTCGTCGCGCGCAATGGTGTCGGTCGCGTAGTGCGTGTCGCTGATGTGGACGGATGTCACTGTATCAGCAGTCTGCAAGCGTAGCGCTTTGCGCGCCACGGCTTTGAGCCCGTCGATAAAGTAGATGGCCTGTACCAGCGGCTTTTTGATGAGCATCACCGCACACCGGACTTGGCCGGACTCGACAACGTCCGTGTCGGCCACGGTGACGGCCAGCTTATCAGCGTTAGCAGCCTCCCACGCCGCGTCGTGCGCCCCGCTTTTATCCACCTTGTACCAGATCAGGTCGCCAGGCGTGAGCGTGCTCGTGATGTCCTCGCCGTCGCGAAACAGCGTCGCCGTGACCGTGGTGGTCCTGGCGATGCCGTCCACAAAGCCGGAGCCGTTGTCCGTGCTCAGCTTGAGCACGTAGACGGCTGTATCCTCGACCTGCTGTTGCTTGGCTAGCAGATCGCTGCTGATACGACTGGCAAGTTGGGTGGCGTTGGTGATGGTGATGGTATTTTGTGTCTGATCGTCTGGATGCAGCTCCATGCTGGCAACGCGCGCTTTGAGCCGCAGTGCGGGATTGTAGTCCTCGTCGACAAAGGTCAGCGAGTCGCCGACCGCGAAGTCGCCGTCTTGAAAGACAAGCTCGACCTCGGCGCTAAAGCTCGGCTCGTTGCTTGATTGCAGCACCTTGAGCAGCTCCGTGTAGCAGTCCATCGGGTTCGACGCTGTGGAAGTCGCCGACTTCGTGATGAAGCCAGAGAAGCGTTCCTCGCTCGTGTTGCCACGCCCGTACTGCGCATTGGCCACGCGGTCGTAGATGATGGACTCGCCCATACGGGTGAAGTATCGGCCGTCGCCAGTGCTCAGGTCGTCGAAGCCGCTGTTGCTGTCCTCGATGGCCGTGATGATGTTGTCGGTGCTGACCGACGTGCGCATGGTCGTCACGTCGCGGCCGCTGTAAAAGATGCGGTCGGTCTTGTCGGCACCGATGCGGTGGAAGATGTTGACCAGCTTGCGTTTGATGCGTAGGTTTTGGAAGTCGAGCGAAAAGCTCATCTCGCAGTCGAAGGCCGTGCAGATGCGCTGCAGGCGAGCCAGTGGCGTCTCATCGCTGGACGTGTCGACCAGTGCCTTGATGTCGTGGCCCAACTCGTTGACCCCGATGGCCCACCCGCTGTCGTACAACTCACGCTGCACGTAGTACTCCAAGTACTGCGGCGCGTTCGAGGCAAAGACCGACGCGGAGCCGTTGTTTAGCTCCATGCCCAGGTCTTTGGCCGTGATAGGCCGCCCGGTCTCATCCTCGCCGTCAGTTGACACCACAGACACACATACGTCCTGGCCGGCGCCGTCTTGCCACACGAGGAATACGCCTGGCACGACGAGCGCGCTCTCTGGTGTGTCCTTGGAGACTGTGGCCTCTAAAATAGTCAGCAGCGTGCCGCTGTCCAGGCCAGGAGTAATCTTGAGGTCCTGCAGGATCACACCGGCGCTTGCGGTCGTGTCGATGGTGGTGAGTGCGTTGTAATTTCTGTCGATGACATGAATGATCACAAGAATTTCTCCCTTTCTGTTAATGTGCCGGTGAAGGTGCCATCAGACATCGCGTAGATGGTGGTGTCACCCTTGCCGACCTTGAACATCTGGCTGGAGCCCAGCACGCGATAAGAATCATTTCTGACCCCGTTGATGTAGACCTGGTTGGTCTCGCCATCGACGTGCAGCTCGTCACCGCTGCTAAAGGTCAGCGGGATAAGCGTGTCGTCTTCCGTGTTGATTTTTGTTACTTTGACGTGGGCAAACTCGATTTGCATTGACGGGAAGTCCCGCCACTGCGCGCCGTATAACGCAATCTGCGCCGTTGGAAGCATCGCCACCGTGTTGTTTACTCGGCTGAGCGTCGGACTCCCCCAGGTCTCGCGTCCAGTCTTGCCATTGAGCCGTGCCAGGCGGAAGGTGAAGTTATTGCCAACCTTTTTGATAATGGCAGTGCCGTAAAAGCCGCCGCCATCCTTGAGCACCTTGGCCGGCAGTGCGGTCGTGTTGACCCGCTCGTCACCAACAAAGAAGCTGTACGTGACCGCGTTGGCGGTCTGCACGTTGTCCTTGAGCTCAAACCCCGCGACAAAATTACCATCAGCATCGACCAGGTTGCCCTCGAGCAGGCCTTGGCACTTTGCTCCAGTTTTCGACGGCTTGAAGGTTATGAAGAACACGACCTCCACGTTATCGGCGGCCTCGGTCAGCTCCCTATTGAGTGTTGGCCCATGCCAATATCCAGCCTCCGTGTCATGCGCAAAGGTGCCATAGCTAGCCACATTGACCAGCTTGCTCTGCCACGACAGGGTGCCATCGGCCTTCGACGTGTGATCGCCATCGTCGGCGCGCCAGCGTATCTTGCCTGCGTTGACCGCCCACAGCGCTTTGGAGGAGGGCTCCATATAGTCGCTGATGAGTACCTTAGATGCCACGAAGTCGCTATCGTCCGAGTCTGCCTCAGGCGTCCCAAACTGCAGAATGTTGTCCTCGCTCGCAAAGCCGATTGCATTGGCGTCGGACTCGAATGTGATGTCAATGTCCAGCGGTGTTGCTGTGGTGCCATCGTTGGTGACTGTCACTGACCCTTCTGCTCCGATCGGAAAGCTACGAGGCGTGACTGAGTGTGCGACAGCGTCCGGGACCAGGAAGGTGATCGTGACGACGTTGTTTTGCACGTCCTCCGTCAATCCGGTTTGTCCGTCGACAATCGCGTCGTAGTACACGTTTGGCTCATCACCGAACACGAGCTGCTCCGTGCCATCGCTGGCGAGCGCATCAGCTAGCTCACGCCGCGCCGGGGCGAATAAAATCAAAGCCGCGACAGTAATGGTACCTGCCGCGGCCGTTGTGTACTGGAGTCTTTCCCCATCTGCTTGACCCATCTTGATTAGCTGAGTGGTCCTATTTTGACCGATATTCCGGACAACCGACTTAACGCCGTCGATCCACTGCATCAGGTCAACGCCGCCAAAGGTCAGCTTGTATCCTGTTTTAAGCACCATCAGTCACGTATCCCCTTTCTGCCGTTTTCGATATGCTGCTGTCTTGCCATCTCTACCTTGAGCACTGGCGCCATCTCTTTGGCCATCTGGCGTTTATCCAGATATGCGTTGAAATGGGCCTCGATGGTCTCGGTAATACCATTGCTGACCAACGTGGTCATCAGCTCGATGAGTTGGTCGAGCTGTGCGCTCACGCCACTCCCGCCGCTCTCGCCAATGCCGTCACGTGCCGCCATAGCAGCGGCCGTCTTGCCGAGCATCTCATAACCTCGAGACCGTTTAACCGCAGACAGCGGCACAGCAGCTTCTACGCCAGCCTCGCCGAAGATGCTCGGTGTGCTGGCAAAGCCGCCGTTGGCGTAGCCCAGTGGGCCACTGACGCGGGCGAACATTGACGGGCCGGAGCCGTACCGCGACTTGGCGTAGTGGATTCCGGCCAGCAGGTCGTCGTAGCCGTTCTGGATGTTACCGTGGCCCGGGAACTTGTACGCGTTGAAGGTCGGCATGATGGTCTGGACAAGCCCCATCGAAGGCACGCCCGCCTTGGCGTTGCTATCCCACAAGTTGATGGCGTGTGGATTGCCGCCGGACTCACGCTGGATGACACGCAGCCAGGCGCTGACTTGGCTTGCTGTAGCGTCGAAGCCGTTGGCCTTCAAGGCCTTGATGACACTTGGCTTCCACCGTGTGACACCAGAGCCTGTCGGGTTTGCCGGGGATAGCATGTCCTCGACCGCCTTAAGCTTTGACTTCATCCAGGAGCTGACGCCACTTGCCATCTTGCTGACGACACCCTTGCCCAGTTCTGTGTAGGTGCTGGTTATTGCAGTCAGGCCACTGGTGTACTTGGCGAGCAGATTCTCGACATTCTTGATTGGATGCGCCAGCCAGTCGGTCACAGCTTCGAGCTTGTCGCCCACACCGTTGAAGAAGCTACCAATAGCGCCGACCCAACCGCCCTTGGCGTAGTGCTCAATGCCTGCCGCGGACATGAGGCTCTTGGTCTCGCGGCCGTTGTAGACGCGCGTGCCTTCAGGGAGCGCAGTGACCGCGTTGCGGCCATGCAGCATCCCCATTGCTCCGTTTGGAAGCTGAAAGAGTTCCTTCCAGTCCGGGCCTGGGCCGTCGTTGACCATGACCATGTGCATCTTGCCGACGATGCCGCCTTGGGCGAGCTTTTGAATCTTGCCTAAGGCGTTCTTTCCAGTGAACTTGCGCCACAGCCAGTTGATGCCGCCGATAGCGCCGTTGACGATGCCGATCAGGGAGTTCATGCCCTTCTTGGCGTCAATTGCGATACCGGAGAAGATGGAGCTGAAGAAGGTGCTGATGCCATTCCAGGTGGACTTCCAGCCCTTGGAGAACTTAGTGCTCCAGCGACTGCGCCAGGACTCGACCTTGTCGCCCCAGTCGGACGCCTTGCTCTTAGCAGAGTCGAGGTAGTCGGACATGCTGCCCTTGAAGTACTTCCAACCCGACTTCCAGTTTTTCCCGAAGTTGGTCTTCCACTTGCTCCACCAGGTCGAGACGTTCTCGCCCCAGTCACTGACGCTTGTCTTGGCCTTCTTCAGGTTATCCTTGGTGCCGTCGGCGAAGCTCTTCCAACCGTTTTTCCAGTTCTTGCCGAAGCCCTTCTTCCACTTGCTCCACCACTTGGCGGTGCTGTCACCCCAGTCGGATGCGGACTCTTTGACTCCATCGAAGTTGTCAGATGCGGTCTTTTTGAAGGACTTCCACTTCTTTGACCAGGATTTGTCCTGGGCCTTACCCCACTTCGAGATTTTGGACTTCACGCCATCCAACTGTTTGCCGATGGCCTCGTTGAGGCCCATGGTGCGGGCGTCCTTCTCGAATCCGCCAAGCCACTTGCCGAAGGACTTCTTGGTCGACTTAAAGGTCTTATCGAGCCCGGTCTTCACATCGTCGAATTTATCGGTGATGTTGGTCTTGACCTTGTTAACGCCGGCTTTGGCATCTTTACTGGTCTTGTCTAGCCATGACTTGGTTCCTTTGCGCACGCCGCTCCAAAAGTCGTCCCAAGCCTTTTGCTGCTTCTTGTTGGCGGCCTTCTGCTTCTTCTCCATTTTGGCTTGTGCCTTCTGGTTTTCCTTCTGGATCTTATCCCACCATTTTTTGATGCCGCTGACACCCTTGTGCGCGTCATAGCCGAGCTTGCCGAGCCAGTCATCGGGCTTCTTGCCCTTGACTTTATCCCAGCCACTCATGAAGCCCTTAGCGGCGGTGCCGCCCCGCTTGCCGGCTACACCGCCAATTGCTGCGCCGAGCGCCGCGCCCATCGGGCCGCCGAAGGCCAGACCAATGCCGCCGCCCAGTGCCTTGCCGATGCCGGATCCGGCATCCTGGTACTTGGCCTTGCTGTCCGTGTCCGTGAAGGCCTTATAGATGTCCAAACCCGCGTCAATGCCGACACCTACGCCAGCGGCGCCCGTGGCAACCTTCCCGAGCTTAGTCATCTGCGACCAGCCACCAGCGCCCTTGACAGTGCTGAGGGCGCCACCAAAGGAATTGCCAGACAGTGCATTGCTAGTGACGTTCTTGATGGTGCTACCGACGCCAGTGGCGAGTTTACTACCAGCGATGGCCTTGAGGGTCGAGTACACGCCTTTCAGCGCCTTGCCGAAGGTGAGCACCTTGCTGGTCATCCAGAGACCGGCGAGCACACCGCCGAAGGCCTTGACGCCGTCGCGGTGCTTCACCATCCAGTCGAGGATGGCGTGGATCTCTTGGAGCGGGTCCTTGGCCTTCTTGCCGTTCTTGCCCGTGACGCCGAGCAGGTCGCCAACGGTCTTGAGCGTGCTCTTGAAGACATCCCAAGCGCCGCCCGTGATGAGCTTTACGATTTGCCAAGTGTCGCCGGCGATGCCCTTGATGTCCTTGGCGTGCTTGGCCAGGTAGTCGAAGGTGCCGGAGATGGTCTTCTGCAGACCCTCCAGACCGCGGTTGAGATAGGACACCAGGCTTGCGCTGCTATCCTTGCCGCCGCCGAATGCGTTGATGGCCTTGGTAAGGCCAGCGGAGAAGGTCTTGCCGATGCTGGTGAACTTGGCCTTGGTCTTGGACGAAGCCACCCAGTCTGACATGGTGCCGATGAGTGGGTTCGCCGCGGTGGTCAGCGGAGTGCTGATGGCGGACAGGAGCACAGGCATCTGCGACTTGACCGTGCGGATCATACCAGGAATGGTGTGCCCGAAGTTCTCGGTCGCTGATCCGTACTGCTTAGCGGTGTCTTTGAGGACCTTCTCCATCGTGTCGGATGAGATCTTGCCCTGAGACATTAGGTCGTTCATTTGCTGCATCGACAGCTTGTGGTTACCAGTAATTTGCCGTTCGGTCTTGAGCAGGTTCGTGCGCAGGACCGGGAAGGTGTTGACGAAGGACATCATGTCCTGCGCGCCGACCTTACCATTGGCCATCATCTGCGCGAACTGAGTGCCGAAGTTCTCGACTGCCGCGTCGCTGGCGCCGAAGGCGTCTTGCAGCGTGAGGACGGACTTGGTCAGCGCCTTGGTAGTGTCAGCGTTCTTGGAGATGGCGTAGAACTTCTGGTTCATGCCATCGACCATGTCCGTCGCATTGTTGGCCGCAATGGCCATGCTGTTGGTCATGTCGGCCATGTCCTGGCCTGACTTGGCGTTGCCCGTCAGCGTCGTCCAGGTTGCATTCATGGTCTGCTGAGCGAGACTGTACTCTTTGGCCGAGTCGACCGCGGAGCCAATCCAGCTGCTCAGGTGGCCCCAAACGTTCTGAACGGCGCTAGACAGGATGTTGGCGGAGAACACGTTCTTGAAGATGCTCTGGGTTTTTTCAGCCTTTTCGTTGACGCCGCCGATGGCCGTCTTGAGCCGTGTGAAGATGCCGGGGTTGGCCTTCTTCATGGCGTCGTCGAGCTGGTTCATTCGGTTCTTGGCCTCGGCCATCTTGGTCGCGGTTTCGTTGACACGGATAGACTGCTTGGCGTACGCCTCGGAGGTCTTGCCGCTGGCAGCCTCAATCTTCTTGAGCTCCGTCGCCTGCGCGCGGTAGATGGTCGACATCTTGTCGTACTGCTTGCCCAAGTTCTCGGCCTCAGCGCGGTTGGCTTGCGTCTGCTTGCCCTCCGCCTTGAGCCGCTCGACGTAGGCCTTGGATGTGTTGCCGATACGCTCCAGTTCCTTTTGGGCCTCAGCCACGCCGGACTTGTAGTAGTCCAGCGAGTCCTTGGCTCGGCCCTGTTGAGCGGTCATGGACTGCAGCTTCGTCGTAGCGCCGACAATCTGTTTCTCCATCTTGGCGAAGTCCTCGCCGCCTTTGGTCGTGCTAGTATCAAGCTTGCTCTGCTCAGCGCGCAGCTGAGCGATGTATTCCTTCTGGTGCTTGACGGAAGCAGAGAGGCCCTCGTACTTGGCCTTGGCCGCGCCCAGCTTATCACCGGCTGAGGCGAGTTCGGTCGACTGGGCCTTCCACTCGCCAGTCAGCGCGCTGACTTCTGTTTTGAGTTGACGCAGCGTCTTGACGGACTGGTCGCCGTCCAAGCTGATGCGCGTATTGAAAGTGCCTGCTGGGATTTTCCCTGCCATTAGCTCACCTCCTGCTCTTGAGTGATTGCATCCAGGTGAAGGCGTCCACTGGACGGTCCTTCTTGGCCCTGGCCTGCATAATTTGGTTCATTCGCTGGGCGCCAGCTTCTTCGTAGACGTCCGGCATGATGCCGAAGTTGACCATTGCCTGCTGTTCGTTATAGTCGAAGTCCTCGATCATATCGTCTAGCTGGTCGAGGTAGTCACTCGGCGTCGCTTTTTTGGTCGTCTTCGGTAGCGCCCTCCTGGGTGATGCCAAGCACCTTACCAGCGATATCCAGTGCGAAGAACGACACGTCCGCGCCGCTTGCCTTCTCAGTCCAGCCCAGCTGGAGCTTGGTAAGCCCAAGCGTCTTGACGATGTAGTCCACGTAGGTGTCCATCAACGCGAGCTGCGCGCTCATTGCATCGAGGATGCCCTGCGTGCTGGCCACTTGGCCTTCTGCCTTGTCCTGGTCAAGGTCGGCCTGAGCGCTGGTGCGCATGATTTCCATCGCGCGGCGCTGATTGCCCATGGACTCAGCCACCTTGAAGGTCTTCTTGATGCCGATTGGTGTCGCGTCAATCTCTACGTAGGTCATTGTTGATTCAGTCATGATTGTCTCCTATTCCTCCCACCCACCCGCTAGTAGTGACTAGCCTTGAGCTTGGGTAGTAGTGGTCGTGGTCGTCGGATTGGTCGTCGTTGTAGTGCTGGTGTTCTTGGCCTCGTAGCCGGCAAAAATGAAGGCCAGCATCTTCTCGTAGTCGAAGTCCTCGTCGTCAGAGTAGAACTTCTGGTACACGAGATGGTCGGATGCGCGCGCCTGGACACTGAAGGTCAGCGCATCGTGCGCGACCGTCGGGGACTGCTGGTTGGTACCAAGCGTCAAGTCGCCTGGCGTGTACAGGCCGGACGGGAAGGCGATGTACGCGTCCACGTCGCCGGTACGGTTCTTGCTGTGCAAGATGAGACCACCTTCAACCAGCACGCCGGACTTGCCTGCGTAGCCGCCGTTGACCTTGTCCGCGACAAGGCCGGAGTACTCGTCCATGATCTCGTGCGGGATGTCGTTAGCTGCCAGGGCGACAGACGGCTGAAGCACGCCGATGGTCTGCTCGGCCACGGCATCAGAACCGTAGACCTTCTCTGGCGCCGTAGACAGCCCGGTGATGTTGCCCTGAGTAGAACCCAGAGACGTGGACAGGTTGACCGTGAACGGGTTGGTGCTGGTGGAACCGGAAGTGGTGATGATTTGGTGTGTCTCGTTATCGTAGTGCGCGAGAACAAAGTCTGCTAAACCGCGTAATTCCATGTTTTATCTCTCCTTTTGATTGGTGAACTGAAAAACCTTCGTGTACTGGCCCGTCGTCGGGTCGTACGTGTGCGGCGCTGAGTAGGTCTCACCCCACCCGGCGCCCTCAAACGCATCAAAAACGGCCCGTTCCACGGCCGACGCATCGTCGGTCTTGGACAAGCCGTAGAAGATGTTGATGGCGACTGTCCGAGTGAAGCGCGTGGCCTTGTCGCCGCCGTACTCATCCGGCGTGTCGCCTTGTGCCTCTGTCAGCAGCACCACTGTTGACGTGGTGTCGTCGGCTGCGGCGTCTGGCAATCGGTTTGGGTAAACACCGTCCAGGTGTGGTACCTGGTCGATGATTGCTTTGGCTTCCATGACAGTGCTCATGACTCACCACCTCCAGTCAGCTGTTGATACTTGGCAAGCATGGCCGCGAATACATCACCCTTCGCCGCCTCTTGGGCGCGATCTGTGAAGTGCAGGTTGGCTAGCTCCTTGGTACTCATCTTCTTCTGGCCGTCGTTGAGCAGGCGGGCCAAGAAGTCGAAGTAGTGGTCGGACTGACCAACATCTGTGTCGCCCGTATTCAGGCCATCGGCAGTGTAGCCGTCCTTGTAGCGGTACTGGTCGGCCAAGTGCGCGCGCTTCTTCCGAGTTGCGTGTCCCGCCCGCTTACCGCCTTTTGAATAGTCGACATGCGAGCGCGGCGTCATGCGCTTGAGCACCTTGACGTACGCTGCGGCGCCAGCCGCAGTAATCTCGCCGCGCTCGGCGGCGGTCAGCGTCACGGCGGACTCTAGCTGCTTGTACCACTCCTTGATGGCGTCTCCAAAGTCATCACTAGCCACGTCGAACCACCTCCCGCAGTGTCAGCAGGTCGTAGGCGCGCGGCCCCGGTGCCGGCTCGGACTGGACGTCTGTGAGCTCGTAGGTGTGACCGAGCATCTGCACTCGGGTGATGCCGTCGTAGCTCGCGGCGTGCCGCGCTACGTACATCACCGTGTGCTCCCGGTCGGTGCCGGCAAGAGCGTACTGCTGGAGCATTGTGCGAGACCAGGCGCCGGCCAGCGCCTTGCGAGTAGCGACGAAGACGTCGATAGGGACGCCTTCAGAGCTGTAGGTGGTCCCCATATGGCCAAGCACCATGAGCCGGTCAAGCCGTACCGGTGTCGCCAGTTGTACCATCTTGGCTCACCTCCCATCGTGCTCGAAGCTTGCCAATAAGGTTGTTGGACACAATGTCCACGACCACGGGTGCGGATCCGGACTGCACGGCGACGGGGTTCTGGTAGTACGCGCCAGCAATTGCCAGCACTGCCACGTCCATCAGGGCTGCGTTGCCATCTGCCACGGCGAAGTCATCGTCGCAGCCTACCGAGTCCTTGACGTAGGTCTCGGCGGCGTTAAGGTATCCCTGGAGCAACTTGTCCTCGGCCGCATCTAGCTCGTCGTCATCGAACCTGGGCTTGCGCAGCGATGTGCGCAGGTCATCAAGTGTTGCCATCTATCATCACCGCCTTTATCGCATCCACATACTTGACCGAGCAACGCGCTGGGTCGACGAAATTCAAATCATCCCCAAATGGTGTGCGGTCGGTGTATTGGCCTTTGAAAAAGAGCTGGTCGTCGTCCGGAGTCACGCCGGCGTTGTGCAGGAGTTTGACCTGCCCCCAGCGGTCTACCGGGTCCGTCGGCCAGCAAAAAGCCAGCTCCGGGCTCACCATTGGACCGATGTTGAAGTACATCATGTTCCAAAGCTGCGCCCACATCTCGGCCGTCCAGACCTGAATATCGGACCCGCTGGCCAGTAGGTACTCGTACAACCGAACACTATCGCGATAGACCTTGCCCCAATATTCGGCGCTCGGGTCTTTGATCACCCACTGCGCGCCGCCACTGTTGTGGTTGATGGTTTCGAGAGACTCGGTCGTCACGCCAACGATCTCGGCCATTCGCGACAGCACGGTTGGCCCGTCGCGGCACTGGCGAATATAGTCCAGGCTCAAGTAACCGACCGTGTCCGAGCAGTACCACCGATCCGGCGTCGCGTTGACGGTGCGGAAGTCCGGTCGTGCGCGGAAAATCACGTCACTATCGATGTAGAAATACTTCTCGTGTTCGCGACTGCTGTCCTCTGCCAGATACCTCCACCACAGATACGGTTTGACCGATGGCTGATAGATTTTGTTTTCGCGCTGGTCTTGATACACATGGACCTCGACTCCATACTTTTTCGCCAGGCGTTGCGGTACGGATTGGTCGGACTGGGCAAAAAGCAGCACGATGTCAGCCAACCTGAAACCAACGGCCTTGGCGTTAGTCAGAAATACCTCCAGCTCCCACTCAAAGCGCGTGATGGCCGGCTGGCATAGGATTAGCTTCATCGGCTAGCCCCCCTCCTTGGTAGTCGTAGTCGTGGTGGTTGGCTTGGTGGTGGTCGTGGTTGTGGTGCTCGTCGTCGTAGTCTCAGACGACGCTACGCTTTTGGGGTCTGGTCAGCAATGGCGCTGAAGGAACCGTATACAGCAGCCTCGTCGTCGGTCAGCTGAACGTCGAAGCGGTCAATGACACGAATCTTGGTCTGATCCTTCTCGAAGGCACCGCCGCCAACGTTGGTGGTGAGCAAAGACATGTTCTCGCGGTCGAACAGCGTAACAGCTTCTGCCGTGTCGCCGTAGATCAGCGGGAAGCTGCCATCTTCGGCGCTCGGCAGGTCACGGTCTTCAATGACATGCACAGTGACGCCTTCAATCTGCTTGCGTTCCGGCTGGGTGACGTCTGGCTGGACCATGTAGCGGCCCTCGGCATCCTTCACCTTGGCGAGCACGGCGAAGCCGGACTTGTTGGTGATGATGAGCGAAGATGCCTGCAGCGCGGTGTCCACGCCAAGCAGAATCAGGTCCTTGACGTCGTCGAAGGTGGCAACCGTCTTCTTGTTCTTCAGGCCTGCGAATGCGGCGACAATCTTCTGGTTGCGGGTCACAACGACCTTCTTGGCAATCCAGCTGGAGAGCCATGCCAGTAGGTTGTCGGCAGTGTCCTTGAGCAGAGAGTTAGTGATGGTGTTGATGCCAGCGTACCGGTGAATCAGGTACTTGATGAGGTGCAGCTTCGGGTCGTCGTTGTCGGCGATGGTAGCCGTCTCGTCGTCCAGGTCAGCCAGTGGCGTAATCTCGGAGAACTTCTCGTACACACGGGAGCCGCTGAGCGTGCCAACCTTCTCGACTGTGACGAATTGTTCCAGCTGGTCGTACTTGCGCTTGAGCAGGTTGATGGCGGTCTCGATGTCCTGCGGAATGGTCAGGCCAATCGCGTTGCCGGCTTCGTCGGTGTCAGAAGTGATCAGGTTGACAATCTTCGCGTCCCCGCGAACCATCGCCTTGAAGTCGGCGACGAACTTGTCCTCGACGCTCTTCTCTGGTTCGGACAGCGGCTTCTTGGCGTTGTTGTCCATCTTAGCGACTTCAGCAGCGCGGGCCTCAGCAACCTGGCCGCCGAGTGCATCGCGCTGGGCGCGTGCATTGTCGCGCTGGGCCTTCAGGGACTCGAAGTCTTCCTTGCTGAACTTGTCATCAAGAGCTGCAGCGTTGAGCTTGGCGTTAAGGTCTTCGACCTTCTGACCGGCGCCGATCCAGGCGTCGTTGAGCTTGTTAATATCTGGGTGCATTGTTATTCCTCCTCGGGCTCTCGGCCCATCAAAATAGCCAGCTTTGCGTCTCGCAGAGTTGGCTTCGTCTTAGCGGTTGGTTGTGGTGCTGGTGCGGCCGTCGGGTTGAGCTTGTCGAACAGCGACCGCATCCGGTCGAGCGCCGAATTAGGCACGGCGCGGTGACTGGCACTGGCGGCGACCTGAGGCTTGGCATCGTCGAACATGATGCTATCGGCGAAGCCCCAATCCACCGCCTGCTTGGCAGTAATCCAGGACTCCTTGACCATCAGGTCGAGAATCTCACCTTCAGTCTTCCCAGTCTTGGCGACGTACGCTGGCACGATGGTCTGGTCGACCTGGTCAAGCATTGTCTTGGCTTGATTCATGTCGTCAGTGTTGCCTTGTGCCACGGTGGAAGCGCGGTGAATCATCAGTGCGCCGGTCGGCGAGATGTTGACGGTCTTGCCTGCCATTGCAATCACGGAGCCCGCCGAAGCGGCAAGCCCTACGATGTTGACGGTCACGTTGCCTGGCCGTGCCCGCAGCATCGAGTAGATGGCAGACGCCGAGAAGACGTCGCCGCCGTCGCTTGAGATGTTGACCGTGACGTCGTCTGTTTCGTCTGCAGCCAGCTGGCGGCGGAAGGATCCCTCGCTGATGCGCGGGATACCGAAGAAGTCGTACATTGGCGCGTACTCGTCGTTTTCGGCCAGCACGTCGCCGTGTGCTTCAATCGTAATCATTCGTTTTCACCTCCCTTCGGTGGTTCAGTGATCGGCGCTGGCACCGTGGTGGCATCGGGCATGTCGTCGCGTAAGTAGCCGGTGTTCTTCAGCAGCCAGACCGCTTGGGCGCTGTCAATGATGCCGCCCTTGCGCATGTTGACGGCCGCGGCGGCGAAGTTGCTACCCATTGGGTCAATCACCGGCCACAGGTCCGCCTCGAAGTCGGCTGCGCACTTG
This sequence comes from Lacticaseibacillus parakribbianus, assembly GCF_025490915.1. Taxonomy (GTDB): domain Bacteria; phylum Bacillota; class Bacilli; order Lactobacillales; family Lactobacillaceae; genus Lacticaseibacillus; species Lacticaseibacillus parakribbianus. The sequence goes on from NZ_JANQBA010000012.1 coordinate 15,286, forward strand.
ACGTTGAGCTCACTCACCGCGCTTTGTGCGTACCGGTTTAGCGCCTTGACGTACATCCCCGTGATCTGGTCGACAGAAGACTGTTGGTCGCCCTGCCCGTTGACGTAGGTATCCGGAATCCCGTACACCTTGGCAATTTGCTTAGCCGTCCAGTCGGTTTGGCTGAGCAGCTGGGCCACGTTACTCTGAACTTCAAGCTTCGAGTAGTCTTCGAGGTCGTCCAGCACGATTGGGCCGCCGTTACTCTGCTGCTGTTGTGCCATAAACTCACGCGAGCGTGTGGCCTTTTCCTTGGCGTTGAGCAGGCCGCCCTTGGTCACCTTCAAGACGCCAGGCGCAGTCACGGCCTGGCTCAATGCGTCCAGGGTCAGCTTGTTGTTGGCCTTCTTGATGTTGAGCTCGTCTGCCAGAGCGGACAGCGGGCTGATTGCGGTCATCCCGCCGTTCTTTGATAGCAGGCGGAAGTGCAGCACATCGTTTTGCGGCACGGCCTGAAGCAGGCCGATGTCCGGCTCATCGAAGGCCAGATTGTAGATCAGCCCGGAGCCGTCGGATAGCTGGAAGGCATTGACCTGCGAGGGACGCAGGTACTCCCAGCGCACGTCCACGCCGTTGACGTTGCGCCAGCGGTACACGAAGGACTCACCAGACAGCAGCAGCTGGGCGAACACTGATGTCCAGAACGAATGCCCGTTGCTGGTGGCACTTGGGTTCGCCACGAAGGCGTCCATGCGCTTGCTCGTGGCGCGGTAGTTGATCGTCGCCAGGTCGCTTGCCAGCTGCATCACCACGGAGTAGATGTCCGAGTTGTGCAGCGCGCGGTCAGCGCTCACGTACTGGCCGGAGCTGCCGCTGTTCGCGATGGCAAAGTTCAGCACGTCCTCGTAGTTGTCGCTGGCGGGCGCGAAGGGATCAGCCTTGTTCTTGATGGTAAAAATCGGCATTAGTCATCACCTCCCTTCTGGCCTGCGATCACCTCGCACAGCCAGCCGAGGAAGGCCAAAGACAGCGCCAAGGCGAGGTAGAACCACCCGAGGCCAAACTGGTAGGCCCCAGCGCAGAACGCCACCAGCGCCAGGATAAAGCACAGCACGTCGGCGACGTGCCAGATGGCGGAACCTAATCTACTGAAGATCATCCGTGTCACCTCCCTCAAGGTTGTGTTGGCTGCGGAACCACTCGGCGACTTGCTCCTGCGTCATGCGGTCGACCTGCTTGGACTTGTCGTTGACCATCGAGTAGCCCTCGAAGTCGTACATCGCCTGGTACATCGAATCGATGCCGGCGTCGACAACGTCGATTTTGTAGGTGGCCGCGGCCTTGTCGACCTGGATGCCAATCTTGTCCTCGTACAGCTGGGCGTTGATGAGCGCCTTGGCCATGATTGGGTCGTCTGGACGGTCGATGGTGCCTTCGACAAAGCATTTCTGCAAAAACTTAGTCGGATCCTTGAGTTCACTAGTGCGCTGCCGGATGGCTTCGAGCGGCCAAGACGTGTTGAGCTCCAGCTGCTTGATGGCCTTGGTCGCGCCCCAGGCGTCGTAGCCGAAGAAGACCACGTCCAGGCCATTGTCGTCGACAAAGTCCATCAGCCACTGGTAGACCTGGTCGTCATTGATGAGGCCCTTCGGGTGGCTGGTGATGGTGCAAAACTCCGGAAACTCGCGGTAAGCGATGCCGTCCTGTTTTTCCTTGGCCGCGATGGACCCGGCGCGCTCCCACGGGATGAAGCTGTGCTGTTCGACGTGCCAGTGCTGCGAGCCGTCATCCCGAAGGTACGGGTAGGTGAACCAGATGGCAGTGTTATCGCTGAACATCGAGTAGTCGAAGCCCACGTAGACGCGACGGCCGCGGATTGAGAAGTCCGGAATCACAGACCGCTCGATGTCGTGAAGCTTCAGGAAGCTGCTGGCCTTCTCTTGGAGCCACATGTTCAGATTTTTGTTTTGAAACTCGGCTACGGTTCCGTTCGCCAGGGCCTGGTCGCGAGCGTCGGTCAGTCCGCTGATGAGTGTGTTGTACTGATCCTTGAGACCAAGCAACGGGTTAGACTTCGACCATGTCTCGGGTTTGTAGGTCTCGGACAGTTCGTCCTGCGCCCACACTAGGCAGAGGCGCCGGTCGTTGGAGCGGTCGCTATCGCGCTCCATGACTTCCTGCATCATCTTTTGGTCGACGTGGAACGGTACTGACGGGTCAGGGTAGCTGGTAGAGATCTGGATGTACTGATGGTTCGGCACCTTGACCTGGCCGGACGTAATCTTGCTAATACGGTCGCGAGTCTTGACCTCGCCCACCTCGTCAAACACAGCAACGGTGAAATGGTAGCTGTCGTACTGGCCCGACTCGTGTGGAATCTCGCGCAGCACGTTGTTAACCGTGCGTTGGACGAATTGGTCATTGAGCAGCACAAGACCGGACTGCTTGGCTAAGGCGTCAAACGGTGGAATCTGAATGATTGCACGCAGCATCGTTTTGATGTAGCCAAACAGCTTATTCGTCTGTTTGAAATTGATGGAGCTGACCAGGAAGTCCTGGTTCGACCGGCCGAGCGGCTCAATCAGAAAGCTGTAAGACATGTAGATGCCCATCAGGTAGGTCTTGCCCTGGCCGCGGCCGACGCTCAGGTCTGCACGGGTGTACCGCTTCTGGCCGTCTAGCGTCACCCAGCCAAAAAGCTGACTCAGTGCGAACTTCTGCCACAACATGAGCTTTGACGGTTCGCCTGAGTCGACGTCCGGGCAGATGGCAGCAAACTTGAGGATGGCTCCCGTCTTCCCTAGGTCGTAGCGAAATGGGAAGTTCTCTTGCTCAGCCTCGGCGCGGCGCAGGTCCTGCACGTGCCGAAAACACGCCAGGCGCATCGTGTAGCCGGCCAGAATCTCGCCGTCCAGGACACGAAAGGCGTAGACAGTGCCCGGGTCCTTGTACTTGTCGCGAATGGCGCGGTAGTCGTGCTTGCGATAGGCGCCGATGACGTCGTGGCTCTGCGTGAGGTCCAGTGGCTCATCATCAATCATCAGCACCACCACCTAACAGATTCTTGAGGGCCTTGCCCACGTCCACGTCACCGGATGGCGAAGTGCTGCCGACCAGTTCGGCCAGCTCAGCCCGAGACTTCGGTGATAGCCCGAGCTGAGCGCCAACCGAGGCCAGCTGCTTGAGAGCGTCGTTGTAAATGGATGTGGCAGGGTTGCGCTTGTAGCCGAGGAAGTCCTTGCCAATCACCTCACCGCGGTTGTTTTGCACTGAACGGTAGGCTTCGGTCTGGGCGCCATTCTTTTTGATGCTTTCGTAAGCCTTGCGGTAGATTTCGTACTGTGTGCAGTACATCTCGACCAGGCTTTGGTCAATACGGCGGACGTCGTGACCCTGGACCATCAAAAAAGGGACGATGCGGCGCCAGGTGGCAGCAGCAATCCTCCCAAAATATTTCGGCGGGTCTTTCGACAATTGGCCGCCGTTTTGAGCGTTAAAGGCTGATTTTCCCATCATCTTCGCCTCCTTTCGGCCCCGGTGGGTCGAATTGTTTCAGACACGCCGTTTGCGCGTCCCTGTGACTGTGTGTGCGCTCCTCCTACTCCCGCAAGGGGGCGGGGGGATGAAAAATAATTGCTAGAATTTGATGGGTAGCTTGTAAATATCACGAATCCAAGGCGCGCCGGTCGGCTGATTTCCTTGGCCTGTGCCGTAATACTCTTGCTCCCACTTAGTTTTGGCTCTGTGTGTTGCTGGTGAGCATGTGACTAAGTTGCTTGGGTCATCCATCAACTCCGGTGCAATCTCTGCGGGAACGATATGATCAACCGTATTGCCTTGCACTATCCGACCTGCAAGCTTGGCATAATGATCCATGTGCATGTCCCTGTCCATCACCTCACGCCGTAGCGACTGCCATTGGCGTGACCGATAGAACTGATACTGCTTGGACTTGGTAGCGTTGCGATTGCGTGTGTGTTGGTTGTACTTGCGTTGATAGTTGGTATCATGACCGCGTGCCCAGCGCTCACGAGTAGCTAGATAGTCAGCCTCTTGGTCGATATGCTTAACACAATACCAGTGCGGTATCTCACACATTGCATGACAGCCAGTGGCTCGGCATCGTCTAACTCTTGGCATGTGTGTCACTCCTCATGTAAGACGATTGCCAGCACTATCCAGAATACTATCCAAATCATCCATGCAAGCAGCGGCATGAATACTAGCAACCAACCCCATGCAATTAAGCCGAATAGCTTGGCCAGCACGAATATGAGCGTCAGAAACAACAAAAAATAGTACATGCGTTCTTCCTCCAATATTGAGACAACGTGCTTTAAATAGACAATTCGTTTATTCTGCCTATTGCATCTGTTCACCTGCTGAAATATAATTAACCCGTCCAACACGATTAGGTGTTGTTCACCCCTGACGTCCAGTTTATTCACACGACGTATGCCCTTGGCCCCCAACCGAGGGCTATTTGCTTGCATTATTTAATAAGTCTGTGAGATAATGCTAAGTAAAGGGAGGTAATATCTATGAGCTTAGATGGTAAAATTGATAGCACTAAGGACAAGATCTCCGGTAAAGCAAAAGAAGTTGAAGGTAAAGTTACTGGTGATAAAGCCCGCGAAGCACAAGGAAAGGCTGAAGGCGTACTTGGCAAAGTAAAAGAAAAGTTAGACGATGCCAAAGATGCCGTTAAAGATACTGTTGATGATGTGAAAGAAAAACTTGATAAAGATTAGTCTTACGGCCGGCATTTGCCGGCTATTTGTTTGCAAAAAAATAGCTCCTCACCGTTTGGCGGAGTGCTTGCGTAAATAAAAAGACGCCTAAGCGTCCTTGAGAAATAAAACTTATTGGTTATTTTGAACGGCCTGATCAGCTTTAGCGTGTGTCGCCTGAACATCACTCAATGCTTGGTTCATATCGGCATTGTTTTTGTTTTGCGCATCGGAAAGCTTTTGCTGTGCGTCTGCTAGCTGTTGTTGAAGATCGGAGACTTTCTTGTTGGCTGCATCAACCTCAGCTTGCTTAGCAGCAACTTTCTGGTTGCCTTCATCAATTTTCTGATTGATTTCGTTAATTTTTTCTTGAATCTCAGTCTGCTTGTCGGCATTAGCCTGAGTGAGTTGGTCCTGTAGGGCCTTAATCTGATCTTGGTAACCACTAACGGAAGACTTGGCATTACCAAGGTCAGTCGTCAACTGTGTAATCTGACTGTTCTTACTTTGGACACGACTGGCAAGTGTGTCAATGTCGGTGTTAATAGCTTCAACATCTACGTGTCCTGCCCAATAATCATCCGCAAAAGTTTTTACGCCAAATCCAGTTCCCAGTAGCGCAATCGCAGTGGCGGAAATTACTAAGCTCTTTTTTAAATTCATGACGGTAGTTCCTCCTATGATTTGATTAGTAAACAGCAACGTGCAAAATATTAACACGTATGACTAGGTTATGCAATGCTTTGATGCAATCGGCTGGATTTGAACCAGCGACATACGTCGTTTAGGCGATGGCTCTACCATACTGAGCTACGATTGCTATACTGTCCGTCATCACGTCCTCAACGGTATGAGTGGCACGAAGGCCATATGCGTGATGCAGTATTTTTGAGTCGCTCGCTCGCCCAGTTTAGTATGGGGTCATCGCAAGCTCTTCCCCGTGCCGGAATCGGACCGGCAGCCGTGCGTGGCTTCCATATCGGGGTTACCTGTCCATGGCTTTATCATCACCACAGACCGACATAAACCAAGAAAGAAGGCGTGCCTCAGGTTCTCGCCTTTGGCACAATACAATAATAACATGCAATTTCAGGGTAGATGTCCAGTCTTTGTCTACTCTTTGTTTACCTTTTGTCCACTGTTTGTCTACTTTTATTAACCAGCAATCCATGACTACCAACAGGCCATATACTGGCAAAAGCGTACAAGGCTTCTTTGAGCGCGATATAGTATCCGGCTTTACTATATCCAGAATCCGCAATCAACAGTTCTACGGCAATGGGTCGCTTAATGTAATAGTCTCTCAGTATGTTTCGCCGAGCATCATCTTCGATGCACTCGATTGTCTTTTCGCATACTTCTACGTACGTTTCATCATCCAAACGGTTGGTGATCTTTATCTCCATAACGTTGCCGATTGATGATGATCTTGGCATACCGTCAAGTGATGGCGACTGGATAGAAGCCTTGACCCGTGACCTTTGTTTTCGTCTACGATAGTCTTCTAGCACATTGTCAGCTTCTGCTACAGACGCTTCATAATCCCACGGGCTCACAGCACTAGCTGTTGTCTTTCTCACTTGCGCACTGCTCCTTTCCCAATTAGCCCAGAACCACACGCCCACCAAGGCTATGAACAGCATGACGGCAATCAACGATCATGCCACCAGTTGTAAATTAACCAGATAGCAAACGCGGTGAGGCCGATAATTGTAGTGATGGCCTCCCACCAGAGCTTGATTCCAAGATAATCATGCAGGCTCATTTCGTTCTCCCCCTATATGAAAAAGTGCAACACGAACATCATTAGCCAAACGTACAGTGTCGTGAGCATGGCGATTATTAGGTCTTCCCAAGTCATTCGACTGTCGTCAGAGAAGTCTTTTCTCTTCGTGATTAGGTAGTTGAAGAATACTAGAAGACCCCATGTACTTATTAACTTCAGCTTTGGTACTCCGAAAGCGCTGGCCACAAACGTGTTCCAGCCATACATCGAGACCACCGCATCAAGAAGCCCCAGAGGCACAGTGACAAACAGCGCGCCCAGAATGTGAATTTCATGCCGTTTCTCTATCATTTTCCCGTCCTCAGTCTCCGACCACACATCGGGCAGTAGTTGATTGATATTGTTTCATCGACTTCTGCATTGTCGTATCCCACTGCCATAATGGTGTGAATAGCCCCACCCGGTGTCGGCTTTGGCGGTATGCCGTTCCAACTGTCGCCGCCAGTCATACCAATGCGAAGAAAGTTGTCAGACTCACCGCCCCAACCAAACTCATCGTCTGTCGGAATTACCCTGTGTGGTTCGTGGCAGTACGGACACGTCCTATGTGTCTCCGTCTCACCATCTGAGGCGGCGGCGTAACGACAGATAAGAACATCTGGGTTGGGACAATCCGAACTACATGCCGCTAGGTCTAACACCTCGTCAAACACTTCTTGCTTAGTTTCTGTCATAGTCCTCTCCATTCGTGCAGTTTCTTGAGCTCGTCATAGCTTATCGGTTCATCTTGCGGTGTAGCAGATGCGCCACCCATCGCTTCCACGATGCGGTCACGGTCGGCTTCGGTGATTTGCGTGAAGTCTCCATCGCGGAATCGCGATTGAACGTCCATCGCCATCTGACAGTCAGAAGTAATCACCATGATGTGGTCGGTGTTTACGTAGTCGCCGTTATCCAGCTTAATCAGCATTGCCAGTCACCTCCACCAGCTTCTTGAACTCGTTAAACGTGTCACGCCCATAGTCGTTGTGGTAGTGCTCTCCACACAGCTTGCGAGCCTCTTTAAGCGTCCCGGCGGTTCCAACAATCCAGTCGTTGTCAAAACAGGTTTCGCAGACTTCCTGGATCTCATCTACCTGGTTCGGGTCGTCATCATCGACCTCCGTCCAGTAATCTCCGCCTATATGGCCATCGACCAGGTACCATCGCTTACTCATCTCGCACCTCTCCATCGTCAGTCACCTCGACAGTGGTTCGTGCAGAATCTGCACAGACCACTTTCTGGCAGTCTCCCAGTCCGTAGTGCTCGATCTCGGCGAGGGTGAACTTCTGTGCTAGGTCTTGGTCATAAGTAGCATTCACTTTGCCGTCAGAATTGACGAAGAACCACAGTCCCTCTTGTGCGTCAACATGTGGAACCTGGACGTTCCACCGCTTCGGCTTCTCGACCACCCAGCCGTTGACGTAGGCGCGCATGAGACGATCTTCCGCTTTGCGGTCATCGTCATACTTGTCATGAGAGTTGACGAACCCGACAATTAACTCGGCGGGGTCATCATCAAACTTCGCCTGCTCCAGCATCTCCGCTTCCTCTGCGCTCACCACAACCTTCTCCGGCGCTTCGACTAGCTCGACGACGTGGCCACCTTCCCGTTTGGCGATGGTCTTGGCAAGTTCCTCGTCTTCTTGATATGATCCGAACACAGCGCGAATGGCGTCATCGTCTCCATCACCATCTAGCCAGATACCTCTCACCGATAGAAACTCTTGATTATCATTTTCAATCGCCCAAATGCTCATCGCTCGTCCTCCTCAACCTTGACCAGCTTCGCGTGATAATCGTCGCCATCGTCCAGCTCGTAGATCACCTTGCCCCAGTCGTCGCTCATCGCGTAGGCCACGCGCTCGGCTTCACTTGTGCCGCGAATCGCCTGGTTCAGCGGATAGTGGCGTAGCTTAATCACATCGCCGTCAGCATAGTGTGACTTCGCGTTCCACTTGGCAGCGCCTTGTGCCGCAGCCTCCAGCGCCGCTTCCTTGCTGTCGAACACGCCGATAACGTACTCGGTGTAGTCTGAATACTCTCCTGACGTGTGAACCGGAATATAGATCATCTTCCCTGTCATATCGCGTCCCCCCTAGAACGGCAGGTCATCATCACTGATGGCCGCTGCTGCGCCTGCGAACGGGTTGGCCGCTGCCGTGGCGGTTGCCGCCCACCCCGTCGATTGTGCTGGTGCTGTGGTAGCCGCTACCGGTTGGGCTGACGGCGCCGCTGATGGCTGCGATGCGGGTGCTGCCTGCTGGTTCTTGCTCTCAAGCAGCGCGAAGTTGTCGACCACGACCTCGGTCACATAGACCTTCTGGCCTTGGTTGTTGTCGTAGTTGCGCGTCTGGATGCGGCCCTCGATTCCGATCAGTGAGCCCTTGCGCGTGAAGTTGCTCAAGTTCTCCGCGCTCTTGCGCCAGATCACGCAGTTGATGAAGTCGGCCTCGCGCTCGCCGTTGGCGTTCTTGAAGCTGCGGTCAACCGCAAGCGTGAATGAGCCAACCGCGGTGCCGCTCTGCGTGTACTTTAGTTCGATGTCGCGGGTCAGGCGACCCGTAAGTGAAACGTTGTTGATCATGCTTGTTCCTCCTTGTTTAGCTCGTAGACTTCCACTCGTGGGTTCACCTTATCGATGTAGAACCGGTCGGTGTACCCCGCGCCGACACGATCCCAGTTGTCGTTGTCCAGGAACCCGGCCGCCATCATGCCGTCGAACACAAACTTGTGCTGGAAGGCGATGTTATCTGGATCTGTGCGGTGGTCGTACCAGTACCAATCGAAGGCTAGCGGGTGTCCCCACTCGAACGTGATGCCATCAAGCATGGCACGCTGCACGAACATCTCGACGGTCGCAGTCGCCTGCTTCTTGATTTTGGCGCCGCCGAACCGGCTGCCGCGCTCCGACTGGATGTACTGGTTCAGGGTCATCAGCGGCAGCGGGATTACAATCTTGTCTGTCACGGCTCAATCGACCCCCACTCTTTGAATCCCGTCTTCGTATCGACCCAGTGGCCTTTCTCGACCGTGTAGCCAGGCACGAGGTTGTGGCTGATCGTGTACAGACTGCAATCGTCTCGCTCTGCCATGGCCTCGACTGCGGAGTAGTAGTACCGGAAGTGATCACCCTTGATGAACCGTACGCCGTACGGCACCGGGTAGTTGATGCCAGTCGCCTTCTCCACCTTCGACAAAAACTCCTGGCTGACGTGCTCGCGCAGTCGCACCTGCTTGCGGTTCACGCCGCGCTCGTAGTAGTCTCGCAGCTTCGGTGTGAATTGCTTGATACGTTCCTCCGCCAATCGGTGCGTCTCAAGGTTCGCCTCGCTGACCGTGCGCTTCTTGCGCGGCTTGGTGCTCTTCCTCACCCTGGCCAGCGAGTGTCCTGGCATGAAGTGGTCATCGGCCCGCGGGTCGCTTTGATACATGGCGACGTCTTCAGGATCTAGCCCCAATGCCCGAACTGACACGCATATCTTGCCGTGCAGTTGTGCCATCTGCTGCCGCGTGACACCGCCAAGTACCGTGCCGATGAACGAGTTGCCGCTCGGATATACCTTCTCGACCCGCAGCTTGAGCTCCTGCGTATCAACCGCCGTGTCTTTGCGATATTCGCGACTAATCGAGCTCTCTAAAAAGCTCCGATGCTGCGGCGGTACCTTCACCACCAGTCCTGGTTTGAGATCCATTGCTGAAATCATGTAGCTTTCCTCCGTGTTGTTTTGCGAATTCCGCGCCGGCGCTGGTGACGCGCATCATGCGCGGCTTGTTCGGGATCTTCTCGATTAGACCGAGTTCACCCATCCGGTCGAGATGTTGTGCCGTGGTTGAAGTCGAACTCCAGCCCATGTACTCGCCGATCTCGCGAATCGTCGGCGCCTGCCAAGAGGCGTGCTGCCAGCACATATAGGCGATGATGTCCGCGTAGCGCTTGCTGCGGTTCTCACTATGCCGTCCCATTCTTCGCCCCCTCCAGCTGCTTCAACGCCGCCAGACGTGCCTGAATCTCTTCCTGCTGGTCGTCCGTGGTCTGCACGTCAGGAGCTTGGTAGTCAGGCTTTGCCCAGTCTGGTGTCGTCTCCTGGCGTGCTTGCTTGCCGTAGCGTTGCGGACGCGGGGCGTTGGCCTTGGCCGTCTGCTCGTGGTCCTTAGCCTCAGCCTCAGCCTGCTCGACAGTCTTGATTCCTTGCTCGCGGTACTGCGTCAGCACACGGTCGAGGTACTTGTCAGCCGCCTTGGCTTTCACGGCGCGGCGGGCGGCGTAGTCGATCACCCACATCACCAGCTCATCGCCAAACTCATCGACCCAGTTGGCAAGGTCCTGCTGAGCAACCGCGTTGGGGAACCCCCAGATCTCTTGCCAGCGGTTGAACGCCGATTTTTCGTGCACGCGTCCGTCAGACAGACTGTCTTTGGTTTTATTTTCTTTAGTTTTATTTAGTTTAGTTTTATTGCCATCGGTTTCGGTTGGCATTGCCATAGCTTTGCTATCCTCGCTCGGTGGCATTGCCATGGCATTGCTATCCGGTTTGGTTGGCATTGCCATAGCTTTGCTATCCCACCTCTTTGCAGCACCTTTTTTGCCAGCTTCGGAGCGCTTCGTTCGTTTTCCGTCCATGTGCGCCATGCGGTCGTTTAGACTCTCGGAGTAGAAACACTCACCGTCATCGGTGAAGGCAAATAACCCGAAAGACTCAACCACATTTCTTACTTTCTCAGCGTCGGCATGTAGATCAAACCCGATTGCGTTGTAGTCCTTTTTAGCCGTATAACTTGGCTCCTCTCGAAGCCGCTCAATGATGCAGAAGTAAATCCCGTAGCCCTCCATGCCGTACTTCATTCGGAGGTTGATAATCTTGTCGTCGTTTCTGGCGTTGCTGTCATGTGAGAAGTACGAGCTTGCCATTACACCGCCCCCAATCCATCGAACCGGTTGAAGTCGGCTTTCGTGTTTAGCTTGAGACTGATAAGCGCGGCCTCGTCGAGTTTTACCGGTTTAATGTGGTAATGGTCGATGAACGCGTCAATCCCCAGATCATGCCGGATGGTGTGGTGAACCCGGCACAGCGGGAAGAACTTGTATCTGCGATTGTCAATCTCGTTACGGTTACGTCCGCTCCCAATAGGTGGCTCATGGTCAATATCCGCGTGCTTTCCACAGATAACGCACATTCGGTGTTTCAAACATTGCATCATCAGCGGGTAGTCGCTTGGGATAGAATCCAGGTGCTTTGTCTGCCATGGAATACCACGTTCAAACCCGAAGTTAATCACGTAGGTCAGGAACTCGGTTGCCTTGCTCATGCTGCAATCTGAAAGCGAGAAGTAGTCGCTCCCAGTTTCCGCCATGTAGTAGGCCTTGACCCACGCTTCCATCTCAAGCGGGTTGTACCCGGTGAAGTCTGCGTAGTCGTTGAGCAGCGCCCACACTTTCCGCCGCTGCTCCGGGCTGATGCTCCGGCCGTCCTCAACGTCAATCGACACAGACGGCCGCCTTCCTGCCGCAAGCTGGGCAACCCGCAGCGTATCGACGTCCCGGCCGCCGGTTAGGCTTACTGTGATGGTCGCACCGCTGATTGCGGTAATCTCGCCGTCAAGCCGCACATTGCTCACCCCTCTTGCTTACTTGCCAGCTTAGCCTTTGACTGATTGATAGCCCGCAAGAGAAGACCGTATTGATCAGCCGTAAGTTTATCCACCGGAACAACTTCTTCTGACTGAATCCCAACAATCTGTGCGCGGCGCTCAAGCCCGAGAAGTACCTGCTCGTATGTGAACCTTTCCGTTCCACTCGCAATCTCGTCTACCATCGTCCGCGCGGCGTTTGCCTGGGTCTCATCAACAATGTTGCGCGCGTCGGCTGCGGCGTTAGCCGTAGCACTCTCGTCCGCTTCTTGGCTCGGGAAGTCTTCACCGGCGTAGATGTACAAGCCGATGCCGTGAAGCGCCAGGGCTTTGACGAACGCGCGCTGACGCGTCTTGTTAATCTGCATCATGTCAGGGCGAAGCACCGCAGCATTCTTGAAGTCCATCACGGGCAGTGATTCGGTTTCACTGATTCCGTTGATGGTAACCGTGCATTCGACCAGCGCTCCTTGAGGGGTAATCAGATATGGTACCTTGCGTCCGGTAAGCTCTCCATTAGGCCCAACCTCGTCGAACATCGTGTACTCGCGTGTCGCAGCCGGATCAGCCTTTTTCATCTCCGACCAGCCCCACACCCACGACAGGTAGGAAAGCTTGGCGCTTTTGGTCTCGACCTTCTGGATGTGGTCAGAAACGTTGAGGTGGCTCAGCATCTCGAACTGGCTTGGCTTCGTGCGTTCCTCTGCCGACCTAAGGACCTTCTTAGCAACATCAAGTTTTTCGGTTTTGTCATTCATCAGCTCATCCTCAATACGATTCCGCGGGGCTTGAATTCTGCCCCGACAACTTTGTGCCCTGCCGCCAAAGCGCGGCGAATCTTGTCTTTGTCAGGCCGCAGCTCGGTCTTGAACATATCAGCCTGCAAGTGGTCTCCATCAATGTTGATACCGAGCTGGCCACCGGCGTTTTGAATGTGCAGGTAGGTGTCGTCAGTTTCGATGGTCTTCAAGTCGTAGGCCCGCATTCGCTCCTTGACGATGGTGAACATCTTGTCCGCTAGGGCCTCATTCTTTGCAGCGCGGCCCGCCCACTCCTTGATTTTGTTTCGCTGGCCAAGCGCTAACGCTTTGGCATTTTCGCCGATGTGTGCGTAGGCTACCAGTTTGTCTTGAAGCGAACCGTCAATCAGTGAATCGACGCTGTCCTGGTAGGCCTGCTCGTCGATGTCCCCGGCCTGGAATTTTGCCGTTAGATCGGCAATTTTAGCCTCGATGTTGTATAATGTGTCCATGAATGTTTTCCTTTCCAGTCATCGGTTGCCTCCGGTGGCTATTTTTCGTCCCACGAGATCCACTGGCCGCCGCTGATTGGGTCTAGCGTGAAACCGAGCGACGACAGTTCGATAATCTCCTGCGGGCTGACGTCCTTCACAGTCACGCTGGACTGGCCTCTTAATGCTGCGCCGTGGATGGCCGCCATCACGGTGTCGGCGTGCTGCTTAGCGCGAGCGTCGCGGGTGTAGGACTGAACCTGTTCGATTGTGGTGTCAAATAGTGTCATGGTCTCACCTCCTTTCGTGTGAGATAATTCACCTCGGAAAGGAGGTGATTGATATGGAAACGTCAGATTGGGTCCAGACCATCACTAGCGTTGTTGCAGTGATCATTGCCTTAGGGTCTCTGTGGTGGTCGGTAAAGATTCAACACGATGCGAACCGTCCGTATGTTATTGCCAAACTAGAGCCAATCCGTATTCATGGGTACACATTTGTCTACCTAGTTATCGAAAACTATGGCAACACCGGCGCAGACATTCGTGGGTTCAAAGCATCAAAAAACGTGGTGGCGTATGACGAAGCGCCATACAACAACAATCCTTTTGAGAACGTCCATCAGATGCTCATCGCTCCGGGACAAACGATGAAGGCGGGCGTTGCTGTGAATACTCACAATCCGAACAGGAACAGTAAGATTTCGGAGTTTGATTTGTCGTTCGAGTGGAGAGCTGTGGGCGGTAATAAGTGGAGTAAATCAACTTTTCATTTAGATTTGGAAGCCGCTCTCGATATGCAAGTGTTGTATGCTGCTCCTGATACAACGGGACGCGATGTTGCGAAAGAGGTAAGCAAGCTAACCAAGATAGTTGCGGAAGTGTTCAGAGAGTCAACCATCAACCACCTTTAATTTGGCAAACTCATCCAAGTTAATGTTTTCTAGAAGCATCTTCGCCAGTTGGAGATCGTTCGTGTGTCCCAAAATGACTCGAACGATTTCTTTTTGCGTCTCGCGGATTTCAGCTGGTTCCATGATCGAATTTTGTGTCGCGTACAATCGGCTCACCTCCCCTCAAAATTGTGCGTCGTAGTCGTGGTCAATCTTCTCCCCGACCGGGTCAGGTTCCGGCTTCGGTTCTGGCGGGCCTTGACGAAGAATCACGCTGGCATCGAACGGATAGTCAGATACAATGCGATAGCTAACTTGGTCTTTCCGCTTCGGTTTTACGTGCCGGATTGGTTCTCCAACAGCCACTGCGAATGGCGCAAGTAGTTCGTTGGCCTTCGTGTTCGACCTATCGAAGTACGTCACGCTGACCCGCGCGCCTTTCCGCATCGCTTCCACGACGGCACGCTCCAGTGATGTGATTTCCATCAGTCCGCCTCCTCTTCCGTGTTGTCCACCGCGTGCAGGTCGCCGGTGATGTCCAGCAACCAGTGCGGCATTGGCTTGTCTTCCAGGAACTCGGCGATGGCGCATAGGGCCGCCAGAACGGCGCCTAGGATGGCGCCGAATTGCAAGTAGATCATGATTGTGCCTCCTTTGCGATGCTGCGGAACTCCGTCCGCATGAACTCCGAGAACGCCAGCGGCTCGAACCGCCAGCCGATGCGCCCGCCGTAGTTGAAGGCGAAACCGTCGAGTTCACGCTGGAACCTTGGCTTGTCGAGAACGTGTGTGGATAGCCACGTCTGCGTCAGGCCGTAGCGGTCGAGCACGTCGGCAGCCGACCACCAGCGGCGGTAATCAGGCTCGTGCTGGAGACGTTCAGCCACGGCCTTGTCGACCGCTTGCTGAATCAGTTCTGGCGGAACTGAGATTGTGATTGGTGGCATGGATCAGGCCTCCTTTCGTTTGAACCTCGCTTGGCGGATAATGTGTCCGGGAAGGAGGTGTGAAAATGAACATTGATGAATTCGATAAAGTTGCCGTCACTATCATGAAGGCTGTGTATTCCCACCCTCAGTCAGAGCCGGGCTTCACTCAGGTCGAAAAAATTTTTACGGCAGTCAAGCCAACGCCATACGAAGTGGTCTGGGGCTATCTAAAAACTCTAGATGCCGACGGTTGGCTCAAACTTGACGGCGATTGGAGCGATGGCAAAGGCTTTTCTGACGACCTGGTCACCGCATCGCCAACTACAAAAGGCCGTACCTTTGCCGGACGTCACGAGCGATTACAGCGAGCTTTCGTTGTAAAACATTTTGTGGCGCCATTCATTACAGGCGTCGTAACTGCCGTCGTGGCATATCTACTTTCCAGATAAGAAGTAAATCGCAATGCCATACGCGACTCCCGTAAGAACAGACAGCGCGATTGGTAGTACCCACTCGTGATTGATGTTGAAGTTGTCCGCCGCCTCTGTCAGGCGACCTTTTAGCTTGCGTAAGTGTCTCATCATTCTAGTAGTACCGGATAAGTGTTGCGTAGAGTTCCGCGATGGCTGCCACCATTGCGGGCTCTTTTTTTAGCTCTGGGTCGCGCAGTGTTTCGACGATATAGTTCGCGACTTCCTGGTTGACGTCGACCTCTTTTGTTTTTGACATGGCTAGACCTCCTGAAGCTTCCCGATTCTGAGGGCCTCTGCTTTGATTGCCACGACGCCCTTGTCGAAGTACAGCCAATTCGGGGTTTCCTTTGGGCCGTGTTGCGACTTGTCAGCCGCCCAGCGGCCGTACTCGTTTTGGCCCGGCTGTTCTGCCTTAAGCCCCAGTGCATTGCTGATGCGCCCGACCATCGCTCCAGATGAGATGCCTAACTTCCTGGCGACTTCCCCGGCGGTGTACTCAGCCTGTTTCATGACCGGGATCAGGCACTCACCGGTGATGATTTCAGCGGCGCGGGACAGCATCTGTTCGCGTGCTGACTCGGACGTAGTTTTGTTGGCGATTCGATACAACGCGTTAGCCTGGGCCGTCTTGGCGCGGCTGATTGCCAGCTCAGCTTGGAGCACTGGGTCAAGCTTCTTGGCCGGCACCTTCTTGAGCGTGGTTTCCATCGCGTTGAAGGCGTCGATGTACTGGAGCTTGAAGCTATCGGCCTTCTTACCAGTGAACCCGAACGCGATGAAAGTGAAACCGTCGCGGTTCATGTAGTAGAGCTTCTGGTCACGGTTCCGGCCGTCCTTGTATGTGCCCTCGGCGAACATCTTCTTGTAATCGGCGGAATTTTCCGCCGATTGAATCTTGGTCTCAATGGCCTCCAGTACATCCTTGTGCTGCTTGCCGAATGTCTCGGCTACTTGCAGGCTGGTGGTGACCGCCCGCTTGTCGTGCATGATGACTAAGTCGTTCATTGCTAATTCTCCTTTCTAAAGTCGTCCATGCTGACCCCTAGCACGTCAGCAATTCGTGCAACGGTGGCATACGTTGGGTCAGTACTCGACCCATCCTTTAACCGGTACAACGATCCACGTCCCAGGCCAGTCACCTTCCAAAGCTGGTAGAAGCTGAAGCCTCTCGCTGCCATTAATGAACGCAGTTTTTCGTTATCGAACATCCTTTCTCCCCCTACATATATGGTTCACCATTGAGCAATACCCACATGAGGTATATAATTAGCGTATCGGGTTTCCTTCAGTTCTTTCCGGGGCGTGAGTGGCAAACCTGAAATACTAACTTTTGGAGTGAGCTAAATGTCAGAACCAATTAAGCCAGGAACCGACAATCAATCTGCGGGTTCCTATCACGAAGTGGGCCCCCGTGGTGGCAATGTTTCTGGTGGTCGCGTGGTTCATATCGACCATGGCGACCGCCTTCCGCCAACCCAAAAACCGGGGAACGGGTGGAGCAAAGGAACTAGGTAAGTCTACCGGCCGTCTTTGGACGGCTTTTTGATTACCATCTTGCGATCAGAAAAGATGAAGCATTTGCCAAACAGGTTTAACTGTATCCACGCTTCAGCAATCAGTTCGCCGCGATCGTTTACATACTTGGTTAAGTAGTGGTGCATCTCGATGCCCCCCCCCTTTCGTGCATGATGACTAAGTCGTTCATTGTTAGGCCTCCCGCTTGGTGTTAGTTTCCGGTTTAACCGGAGCGTCGGGTAAAAAAATAAGATCTTCATAGCCGACACCCGTAACCTGCTTAATTCGTTCCAGAACCTTGATGTCTGGATAGGTCTTGCCTCGTTCGTAGTTGCGCACCGTGGTGTCGGTGACGCCGATACGTTTAGCAAACTCGGACTGGGTCAGCCCAACATTAACTCGTGCGGCTTTCAGTGTGATGCTCATTGGCTCACCTCCTTTCTCAACACAAACAATCATAATCCGGTTAGACCGGAAATGCAAGAAGTTTTTCGACTTAACCGGAAATATTTTCTGCTTTTCCTTGTATTTTTCCGGTACTGGTATATAGTTACCTATAAAGAGGTGTCCAATATGTCAGACTTAGGAAATAAAGCAATCTTCGGCAAGAACCTAACCGAAATGATGAATCAGAGGAAAATGTCGGTGACTGACTTGGCTTCTGCCCTTGGCTTCAGCACCTCAACCGTGTGGGACTGGGCGAACGGAAAGACCTACCCACGTATTGATAAGATTGAAATGATGGCCAATTATTTTGGCGTTAAGAAGTCAGCACTGGTTGAGCACCACGATAACGGTGTTCCTCTACCAATCCACACCTACCCATACATCCCCGCCGCCATCTCTGCTGGTACGCCAACCGAGGTTGAAGCCATCACCCCAGACCAGCTGGAACAGGTCGCCATTCCAGACGCGGTCATGGGCAAGTGGGCCGGTCACACCGACGTCACGCTCATGCGAGCCAATGGCGATAGCATGAACCGCGTGATTCCGAACGGATCGCTGATCGGCGTACGCGGCGTTGACGACCCGGCAGACCTCAAGGACGGTGACATCGTGGTCTTCGACTGTGATGGTGAGTATGCCGTCAAGCGGTTCTTCAATGACCGCACGGGCCGCGCGTACATCTTCCAGCCCGACTCAAGTAAGCCTGGGTTCGCACCGATTGTTCGCCGGTACGACGATCCAGACCTCACAAACATCGTCGGCAAGGTCGTCCTCTACGTGGTCGAACTCGCCTAGCCCACTCCAGCGGCAGGCCCGTGCAAGCCGGGCCGTGTGGCTTACGTCCAGCCCGGATCGACGTAAAAAGCTGTGGAGTTAGGGGAACATAGTATGAAAGTAACAAAGCTGATTGTGGGTATTCTTCAGATTGTCTTGTCCTTGTTTATTCTGCTTCAGTCTTGTGCAGTTGGGCTTGGCCACGCCGTCGAAAACAAGACGTCAGATGCTGGCGGCTCAGCGGGCGTATTCGTCGCCATTCTGTTTTTGGCCGCCGGCATCACCTACATCGCTACACGCAAAATGGTGAAGCTTGGCGGTGACATTGCTGGTCTCGTTCTGATGGCAATCGCATGGATTTTCGGCATCTCAAACGCTGCCGACTACTCTGATCTCGCTATCTGGGGCTGGCTGTCCTTGATCATCGGTGTTGGCTTCTTCGTCTGGCACCTACTGGCAAACCGAAAGGCAGCAAAGGCTGAGTAGCTGCTAGAAGCCTTCTCTAGCGGCGGACGTGTGCGAGCCACGTCGAAGGCTTATGTCCAGCCCGGATTGACGTTAGGCAAAATAAAAAGCCCTCGGTGAGGGCGGGAGGAAATGCATGATAGAGTATGAAACTATTTGCCCAGAGTGCCTGACTCAAAGCCGAAACTCCAGCAGCGGGCGCATCCAGATTTCCCTAATGATGGGGAGTATAACGGATGCCGACTTTGTTGAGGCTAAGTGTCAAAACGGCCACACGATAAACATTTTCCCGCGTGAAGGTAAGTACAACTTCATCTTAGCTCACGCCTTTAGAGCTTTTCAGTCCAACCAGTTCTACGAAGCCGCTGCATCGGGCTATGCGGCACTTGAAGACTTCATGAAAGTGTATATTCAGGCAAGCACTTGGGTAGCAATGAATCAGCCTGAAGATGTGAAGAAGCTCTACGAGGATGTTAGCTCGAACAAACTGCTGATGGGCAACTCTACGCGAATCATTGGAGCCTATGCCTATCTCTATCAGACGAATACTGGCACCGTTATTACCCCGAGTGAGTTTGAAAAGATGTCGCACATCAGAGACGACATAATTCACGCCGTCAAACTACCGAAGAGGAATGATGTTGAAAAGCTGCTAGTGTCAATCTACAAGCACCTCGCGATTGCGTCGATCAGGTGGACTCATTCACCCAAAAAGGGTAACCCGCTGCTACAACAATGGATTCCCGACTACAAAATGCAGCTAGCAATTGCATCATTGAAAACATCCGGTATGGCTTCCAAAGATGTACAGGGGAGCATCAACCAACTTAGTCAGTCGACCACTCTCTTCTTACCCGAGACGCTCTTTTTCGACAACGTCGATGCGCGTAATTCCGAGATTGAAGCCATTTCTACTGGATATAAGGACGCTACTGTCATTGCCAAAATGATTCCAGACCTACAAGCATATGCTTAGAACCCTCTCGAGTTCATCAAAACTAATTTCTTCACCGACTTCAAGCCCTCCATCCAGCGGAAGGAGATCAGAACCTGTTGAAATTGTCTCAATAAGCGCTTCGCGTGGCAGTTTGCTCAGATAATCGAGCAGCTGGCCAACATTACGGATTTTTTCGTTCATGATGATTCACCTTTCCTAGAATTAGTTGAAATTATATCACCATCATAACACAAAAACGCCGTCCACTCACCCGGCAAGATGACTGTGGACGGCAAGCAAACAACACTATCAGTGCGCTCTTTGCGTACTCCAGTATAGCACATGGAGGAAATCATGGCATCAATCGAAAAACGTGGTAAGACGTACGGCTACCGCATTCGCTACAAGACCGTGGACGGCGTGTGGCGTGAAAAGTCTAAGGGCGGGTTCCGCACGAAGAAACTGGCAGAAGCAGCTGCGGCGGAAGTCGAGCACGACAAGCGCTCTGGTGCTGACCTGTCCGATGTGACGCTGCTTGCCTACTATGATCGGTGGCTTGCCACCTTCAAGGCTGGTAAGCACTCACAAATTACCGAGGCCAGGTACGCTACTATCCGCAAAGCACTGGCGGAGTATTTCGGCAGCGACCAGCCGCTTAAAGAGATAACGCGCACGGCGTGGCAGACCTTCATCAACACCTATGCCGCAGGGACCGTCGTGCCGCGCAACGCCAAGCAACCTAAGCCACGGTCGCGTGATACCGTGTCCAAGCTGAACGGCTACATCAAGGCTATGTGTGATGATGCTATCGCTGACCGTATTCTGACTGCGAACTTTGCAGCCCGGGTGGTCAACCCTGGCGCCGCCGCCAAAGCAAGTGACTTGAAGTTCCTTGAGCTTGACGAGTTCTCCGCTCTGCTCGCCTACTGCCGCGAGCACGCCAAGCTGTCGAGTATGTACTTGTATTGCATTGCTGCTGCCATTCTCACCGGGTGTCGAGCCTCCGAGCTGATTGCGCTCCAGTGGGCCGACGTAGATCTAGACGCTCGCATCATCCACGTCACGAAGTCATGGGATTACGTGTACGGCACGGGATTCAAGCCCACTAAGACCCCTTCTGGCGTGCGAGACATCGACATACCGGGTGAGCTGGCGGTGATGCTCCAGAAGCTCCACGGCGAGCAGGCAGCGGCCAACCTGCGTACCGGCTACCGCGACGAGCTAGACATGGTCTTCCGCAACAATCGCCACCAAGTGCCGAGCGACTACGCGCTGAACCACGGACTCAAGCGTGTGGAGGACAAGCTCGGCTTCCCGTCGCCTGTCACCTTCCACGGGCTCCGGCACACCCACGTGAGCTACCTGCTCGCCAAGGGCGTTGACATCGCCTATATCTCCAGACGGCTCGGTCACTCGGATATCACGATCACGCTTCGGGTGTACCAGCATTTGTTGAAGGCCCACGAGCAGGAACAAGCACAAGCGGCGGTAAAAGCACTGTCTGCGCTGTGAGTTTGTGGGAATTTTGTGGGAGAATAGGTCAGAAAAGCCGGTACAGCGGCACCATTTAATCCTGTACTCTCCTTCTAAGCACGTCACGCTTAACTGCATCGCGTAAAAGGTCGAGAAATCGGCCTTTTTGTTTTGCCCGGGCAGCTTGGTTGGCTATGTTTAATGCTTTCTTGTTGCCAAGAATGTTGCCAGGCAATCTGGCCGCCTGCCACCCACGCGGCGTGGCCACAAAACAAAAACGTTTGACGCTGTACCCATTATGCCCCAACGGGTACGGCGTTTCAGTCTGGCAACGAAGCAATTCACGATTACGGTTAGGGTCACTTTTGGTTCCAGCATCGAGGCCGACCATCAAAAAGCCGCCGCAACCCAAGCGTTGCGGCGGCCACGCCGAAGCCACCGGACGCGGTGAATCCGGTGGCCTTGGCCTGATTCGGTTACGATGCTGGCTTCGTCTTACCAAAGTGGCTCACCATCGCTCTCGCCGGGGCCGCAGCTACCTCGCGTTGCGAGTAGGTCCCAGCTTGGTGCGAGCGGTGGGTTGGTGAAATCCTTTACCCTGGTATCTCCTCCTAAGTTGAAGGAGTTGCACTAAAACTCTTGAGTTTGAAAGCCGCGTGGCGCTACACTGCGGCTTGGCATGGGTGGGGTACTAGAGGCGCTTGCGCTCCGGATCGTTCCCCTATGCGGCAGAGGTGCCAGCGCTGCGGCCGCAGCGCCATCCCCGCACGTGACTGATCATTCGAGTGTAGCTTAACACCGGACCAATTAGCCGTCAAGCAATTTGACTCGCCGCTTTGAAGACACAGCAGGCACAGCGATGGGCCACGCAAAAAGGCCGCCGCGGCGGCCTTTTTTCGGCAATTAGTGCTCACCGGCCTCGGCCGGCAGCAGAATGGTTTGGCGCTGGCCGTCGTCGTAGGCCATCACGGTTTTGGGTAGCCGGGTCTGGTAGTCGAACGGCAGGTCAACGGCGATCTGGGTGTCGTCGCCTTCCTGGGAGAAGGCGACGGTCAGCTTGCCCTTGGTGTTCAGCAGGTCAAAGCGCAGCAGGTGGCCCAGCGGCACGACGCCGCTGAGGTTTTGATCGATGATCAGCCAGATGCTGTCGATGATCTCGCCTGGTACCTGCGAGATCACGCCAAACGTGGCAAAGCGACTGTGTTCAGGTGAAAACATGTGGGGACCCCCTTCATTCGGCCTGTTCGGTCAGTGCGGTGATGTCTTGAAACTCGGCCTGGACCAGCTTGGCCAGGTCCTTGGGCGCGACGCCCACGGAGCGGCCGATTTTGCCGGCCGACACCAGAATTTCGCTTTCCTCAAGCGCTTCGGTGCCGATGAAAATCGGGTAGCGGTACCGGGCGTGGATGCCGATCGGCGTGTTGGCACCGTGCTCGTAGCCGGTCGTTTGAACCAGATCGCGCAGCGGCACCATGCCGACCTTCTTGTTGCCGGACACGGCCGCGAGCTTCTTGTAGTCGATGTGGCGATCCAGCGGCACCACCCCCACCACCGGGCCGGTTTTGTTACCGGTCAGGACCAGGGTCTTGTAGATGCGGTGCTCGGGAACGCCGATGTGATCGACCGACAGCTGCGCCACGTCGCCTTGCTCATGGGTGGGAAACTCGTACGGCACGTAGGCGACCTTCGCCTTGTCCAGCATTTTCTCCACCAGCGTCTTATCGTCTCGCTTCTTCTTGCTCATGTCTGCCTCCCCTTCTATCATCGCACTTGGCCGCGGCCACTGCAATGTTTGGCCCTGACGCAAAAACCGGCAGGGCCAAACCCCGCCGGTTGAACTTATTTGCCTTGGTAGGTGGTCAGGGTGAACATGTCGTAGTCCTTGATCTTGTCGCGGCCGTGCAGGTCGGACAGCTCGACCAAAAACGCGGTGCCGACCACCACGCCGCCGAGCTTTTCAACCAGCTCGATGGTCGCGGCGATCGTGCCGCCGGTGGCCAGCAGGTCGTCGCAGACCAAAACGCGCTGGCCCGGGCGAATCGCGTCTTGGTGCAGGTACAAGGTGGCCTGGCCGTACTCCAGGTCGTAGCTGGCGCTGACGGTCGGCCGCGGCAGCTTGCCCTTCTTCCGCGCCGGGGCGAAGCCGACGCCCAGCTTGTAGGCGACCGGGCAGCCGACGATGAAGCCACGCGCCTCGGGCCCGACGATCATCTCGACGTTCTTGTCCTTGGCGTAGGCGACGATTTCGTCGGTGGCGGCGGCGTAGGCCTCGCCATCGGCCATCAAAGGCGAGATGTCGCGGAACACGATGCCGGGCTCCGGAAAGTCCGGAACGCTTGCGATGTAGTCTTTAAAATTGATTGCCATGTTGTTGCTCCATTCCTAATGATTCGTCAATCGTGCTTCAAGCTCGCGCCGGTCTGCGGTTTGCAACTCATGCGCCAGCGCCAAAAAAGTGGCCCGAGCCTGGTAGGCCGCGGCGTCTTGCAGCGGCTTTTTGGCCGGATGCTCGGCCAGGTCGATAAACGCACCCTTTATTGTAACAAACCCGAGTTCAAAAAACACCTGCACCGCCAAGATTGCCTGGCCGACCGCGACGTGAACCGCCTTGGCCAAGGCCGGCAGGTGGTGCTTGTCAAACTGCGGGTGAGCGGCCAGGTAGCGCAGCACGGCGGCACACTCGCTGCGCGTCGGCAAGGCGACCAGCTCCGCCGGTGCGGCGTAAAACATCACCCGCACCGGCAGGCTCAGCTTGGCCAGCGCGGCGTCCAGCTGGGCCGCGTCACTGGGCAGATCCACCAGCACCGCGTCGGCGGTGCCTGCGGCCAGGTCCTGGGCCAGCACGGTCGGGCCGCCGAACTGAAACTGGCGGGTGAATTTGGCCTGCCGCTTGGCGTCAAAAAACACGTAGGTCAAGGCCGGCCGAAACTGGGCGGCGCTGATGTCTGGTCCCCGCCAGTCGATGACGGCCGGCGCCTGCAGCTGCCAGTCGCACAGCCGCAGTTGCAGGCTGGTGTTGCCCTGCCAAGTGTTGGCGTCCAGCCGCACCGCCAGCTTCACCTGCGTCGCCTGGCTCAAGGCCTGCGCCTGATCGCCGTAACCGAAGGCCACCACGGCGGCGCCGTCGGCCACGAAGCGCAGATGCGCGTTGGTCTGACCCATGGTTTTGATCCGGTCGATCAGGTCCGGGCGCAAGGAGAAGGTCGGCTCCGGGTTGCCGTTGCCAAACGGCGCGAGCTGGCGCATGGCCCGGTAGTGGTCAAGCGTCAGGTCGGCCGTGGTCAGCCGCGCGGCGATGGCAAGCGGCGGCTTGGGCTGATCCTTCAAGCTGGTCGCCGCCGCCTGTTCCATCGCGGCCTGGAGCTTGGGCAGGTTGGCCACCGGCACCGTCAACCCGCAGGCCATGCCATGGCCACCAAAGGCGGTCATGGCGGCGCGTTCGGCGTTCAGCGCGTTGAACAGGTGGAAGGCTGGCACCGAGCGGCCGGAGCCCTTGGCGCTTTGACCATCCGCCGCGATATTCAAGACCAAGGTCGGCTTGCCGGTCGCCTCGACCACCTTGCTGGCGACGATGCCAAGCACCCCTTCGTGCCAGCCGGCGTGGGCCAGAATCAGGGTGCGACGGCCTTGGTTTTCCGGCGTCTGCGCCATTTCCAGGGCGACCTTGCTGATGTCTTGCACCAGCGCCTGACGCTTGGCGTTCAGGTCGTTGATGTTTTGGGCCAGCGCCTGGGCCTCCGCGTCGTCGAAGGTGGTCAAAAGCGTGACCCCGGGATTGGCGTCACCGAGCCGCCCCAGCGCGTTCAGGCGTGGCCCGATGCCAAAGCCGATGCTGGTTTCGTCCACCGTCGCCGGGTCGATTTTGGCCGCGGCGAGCAGCGCGGCGATGCCGACCCGCGGCTGGGTGCGAATCATGGCCAGGCCCATCTGCACGATGATGCGGTTCTCGTCGGTCAGGTCGACTAGATCGGCCACCGTACCCATCGCCGCCAGGTCAATGCTTTCAACCGGGGCGGCGCCGAGCAGCGCCGAGGCGACCTTAAAGGCCACCCCGGCCCCGCTCAGGCCGCCGAAGGGGTAGTGACCCTCTGGGTGGCGCGGATGCACCACCGCCACCGCCTGGGGTAAAACGGCCGGCAGCTCGTGGTGGTCGGTCACCACCACGTCCATCCCGGCGGCCTGGGCGGCATCGATCACCGCCGCCCCGCCAACCCCGTTGTCGACGGTGATCACCAGCTGGGTGCCGGCGCTTTGCAGGTAGCGGTACACCGCGGCGTTGGGGCCGTAACCGTCGGTGAAGCGGTCCGGAATGAACACCGTGGGTTCGGCCCCCATGCTCTGCAGCGTCTCCAGCATGATGCTGGAGGCGGTCAGCCCGTCGACGTCGTAGTCCCCGTAAATGGTGATTTTCTCCTGATTCTCGATAGCCTGCTGAATCCGCGCGACCGCCTTGTCCATGTCGTGAAGCAGGAAGGGATCGTGCAGCCGCGCCATGTCCGGGTTGATGAACGCCTCGTAGGCCTCCGGGGTCGTGATCTTGCGTTGTATCAACAGCCGCGCCAAAAACGGCGGCACCTTCAGGTTGGTCGCCACCTCCGTTATCGCGTCGCTTTCTGGTTGTGCCTCAAGTTGCCAATCGTACCGTGGGCTCACATGCATCGTCCTTTCTAACCGAACTAGTATAACAAAAAACGGCGCGGATATCCGCTGAAGGTGTTACAATAATGTTGTAAGATTTTTCAGCCCTACTCCAATCAGCGACTGATGCAGATAGGAGAGATTGACATGGCAGCAACTGCTGAAGCATTAAAGATTGCCGAAGACGCAATCAACAACCAAGGGTTCGTCACCGAAAAGGAGCTTGCAGACCTGAAGGACCGCGATTACGCGCGTGATCTGGCCGCAACGCTCACCAAGTCCCGGGAAAAGAAGCAGGAGGAAGGCTACATCTACGCCGAGCCCTTCGACTTCGCCGGCGGTGACATTGAAAACATCGTGTGGAACATGGACGTCATCAAGACCCGCGACGCCGCCAAGCAAAAGCTGGCCGACGACATGGGCCTGACGATGCCAACCGCCACCCTGTCAGACGTCGACAAAGTCGAGTTCTGACCTCAGTCAACCGGACCCGGGCCGCTGCCCGGGTCTTTTTTTACCCAATCGGCGCTTCCCGCCAGAAAGCAGGTTCCCATGACCCCAGACACATTCTTCGCCCAGGCCAAGCAGGCCGGGGCCATCACCCCAGACGCAACGCTTGATTCCGCCTACCAGTTCGGCGCCGACCCCCAAACCGCCACCGCGCTGGCAACGCTGGTGCTCAGCGGTCAAAAAACGGCGACCACCAGCGGCTTTGCGCTGTATCGGCTGAACCACGAGCCGCTGCCGGCAACCGGGGAGCTCGACATCATCCTGGACGGCGCCGGTGAGCCGGTCGCGCTGACCGTGACCACCGCCGTCACGGTCCAAGCCTACGCCCAAGTCGGGGCCGCTCACGCCGCGGCGGAAGGCGAAGGCGACGGCAGTCTGGCTTACTGGCGCCGGGTTCACGATGCCTTTTTCACCGCCGAGTACCAGGCGGCCGGCCTGTCCTTCGATCCGGCCACCGCACTAGTGGTGCTCGAGCACTTTCGCGTCATCTACCGCGGCTGAACCAGCCGCAACGCCAAAGCGGTCGCCCCACGCTCCTATGCCAAGAGCGTGAGACGACCGCTTTTTGTGTTGCGCCACCTGGGTGCCGGCCGGCGGTAGGACCCGCTTTTGCCTAGGCGCGGCTTGACTCATCCCGTAGCAGCGCCACCACCAGCGCGTCCGGAATCACCCGGGCCGAATCGCCAATCTGCTCGCCGCGGTCCAGCCGCTTGGCCAGCGCCAGCTTGTGCTGATGAACCACGGTGTCGGCGAAGGTTCGCGCCCAGCGCCCGTTGGCCCGCTCAGCCGGCGGTAGCTGCAAGTAGCGCTGCGACGCGACGGCCTTGAGCAGCTCGCAATTGACCTGCCACTGTTGGCCGACGACGGCGACCACGATGTCGCCGATCTCATCTGGGGTGTAGTCGGCGAATTCGATGGTCAAGGGAATCCGCGACCGCAGCCCCGGGTTCGCATCGAGAAAATGCGCCATCTCCTTGGTGTAACCGGCGAAGATCGCGACGAACTGGTCGCGCTGGTTCTCAAGCGCCGTGATGAACGTCTCCACCACCTGCTTACCGAAGTCGTTGCCAGACTGGCCCTCAAGCGTCAGCTGGTAGGCCTCATCGACGAACAGGACCCCGCCGAGGGCGTCGCGAATCACCTTTTGCGTCTTGGCCTCGGACTGACCGATGTAGCCGGCGACCAGGTCCGGACGCGAGACTTCCACCACCGTGGCGCGTGGCAGGATGCCAAGGTTGTAAAACAGCTTGGCGATCAGCCGCGCCACGGTCGTCTTCCCGGTCCCGGGATTACCGGCAAAAACCATGTGGTAAGTCGGCTTGGCCGCGTCCCCGAGGGTGTCGGCCAAAGCCGCATTGACCTTGACCTGCTGGACCAGATCGTGAACGAAGGCCTTGACCTCAGTCAGGCCGATCATGCCGTCCAGCTGGGCCAACAGCTGCTCGGTGCTGTCGGCCTTGTCGCCGTCGTCGCCGCCGGTCAGCTCGCCGATATCCGCGTCGGTGATCGCATCGAACACATCCGGGTGGTTCTTCGCGGCGATGCGAATCAGCTCCTCGTTTTGGTTGCGGACCCACCGCGCGTTGTCGTGGCTGACGTCGGCCTGGTAGGCCCTGACAATCGCCTTTTCGTACAGGTCTTGGTTCAACTGGAACCCCTTGCTTTGCAGCTCCTGAGTCCCAATCTGGGCGATCTCGGCCGGTGCGTAGTCCTCGAAGTTGAAGGTGTTGGGGGCCCGGCTGGCCAGGCCAGGGTTCATGCTCAGAAAATCATTCATCTCCTTGGTGTAGCCGGCGAAGATGATCATTAAGTCGTCGCGGTGATCCTCCATGTACTTGAGAATCGTGTCGACCGCCTCTTGCCCCCAGTTGGTGCCGCCTTCTTGGTACAGGCTGTAGGCCTCATCGACGAACAAGACCCCCCCTCGGGCCTCCTCGAGCTTCTGTTGGGTGTTCAGGGCCGTCCCCCCGACGACGTTGGCGACGAGGTCCTTGCGGCTGACCTCGACGTAGTGATCGGTCGGCAGCACCCCCTCCTCGTACATCGCCCGGCCGACCAGCCGGGCCACCGTCGTCTTGCCGGTGCCGGGGTTCCCCAGAAAAAGCGAGTGCAGCGACTGGGACACCGATTCAAACCCCTGTTCCTCACGCCGTTTGGAAAACTGCGCGAGGTTCACGAATTGGGCGACCTCGGCCTTCACCTGTTCAAGCCCAATCATCGCGTTGAGCACATCGATGGCGCGAGGGGCGTCGTCGGTGGCCGCGGCCTGGCCGGAGGCCGTGTCCTGGTCGCCTTGCGCTGAGTCGGCGGCCCGGTCATCCCCGTTCGCATCGGCAGTCTGGTCCGCTCCGCCTTCGTCGCCGGCTTGGGCCGCCTCCCCGCCTTCTGCCTGCATCTGGCCCCACTCGGCGCCGGGGACGCTGGCCTCAGCCGTCGCGTCGGGATAGACGATGATCCGGTGGTCGTCATCAACGTTGGTGGCCTGAACCGTCAACGCGCTGTCCGTGACGTCGATGTTGGCGACGCCTTCCTCGATGTTTAGATCCTCGATGGTGGCCGCGCTCCCGCTCAAGAACCTCAGTGTCCAGCGATCTGAGGCAGCCGGAATCAAGTAGAGACTCGAGGCCTGAAGCTCGGCGTGGTTCTGAAGGTAACTGAACCCGCTGAGTTGTGTCTCGGCGATTTCAATCTGTGATTGTATAATCGCGACACCGTGAACGTCGCACTGGGTCAGTGTGACATGCGAAGCTTCCTCAACATAGATACCAAATTCCTCATCCTCAGCGTGTTCGATTTCACACGCCGTCAGGCTGAACGTCGCACCAGTGCCGTGCAGTGTTGGGTAATTATACCGAAGCCCAATCACAACGCAACGTGACAGCGTAACCGCACCCATGGCGGCAAAAATTGCGCCGGCCTCCTCACCGAAGCTTTCGAGCTGCAAGTTTTCAAGCGTCAGCTGCCCGTTTTGCTGCACGACCATCTGGGCCCGGATGATCACCTCCCCCGGCGCCTCGCCCAGCCCTTTGACCGTCAAGGAACGCGAGCCAATGTCGTAGCCGTTCGCCAGGTTGTACTCCCCGGGCTCCACGCAGACCACATCCCCTGCCTGGGCCGTGTTGAAGGCCTCCTCCAGCGATTTTTTGCCAAAACCGCGGCCGACCGTGATTGCTCTTCTCATCGTGTCCCCTCCTAATTATTGAGCTTCTTGGCGACAATCAGCATGTAGATGAGCCCGATCGGCCCGATCACGATGCTGAGCGGAAACTTGATCAAGAAAAAGACAAAGTACAGCCCAAACCGCAGCAGCTCCGAGCTAGTGTCGGCGGCCGGCTCCCCTTGGCCGTGGCCGAAGAAGGCGTCGGTCACGACGAAGCGATTGGCGTGCATCGCCCGACCGATTTCCTGCAGCACAGTGGTCGCAAACGGGTACAGCAAGACGGTGAGGACGGTGAACCACACCGGCACCCGGACGTACCACAGCCAGACGGCCCCCAGAATTGCATACACGTAGCGCGTGACCCAAAACAAGACCGGCTGCATAGTAAACAACCGCACCAAGACGTTGTCGGACTTGGTCGCCGGCCTGATTGCGCCGCTCTTGGGCGCAATGCCTTTTTTTCTGGCGTCGGCCGCTTCGAAGGCCTTCAAGATGGCCTGCGTGTCGGCGTTGCGCTTGGCCTCTCGTCGTTCGGCCTCCGCCGCCTGTTCGACCGCCTGCGCGGTCACCGTCGCGGCCATCGCCTCGCGGTTCTTGACCGCGGCCGCGGTGGCGGCATCGACCCCGAACTTGGGGTGTGAGCCGCGCTTTGGCGGCTGATCTGCGGCGGCTTGCTTGGTGGCTGACAGCGGCGCGGCATCCACGCCAAACTTTGGTTTACTCGACATAAGCGTTCCTCCCGTTGTGAAAAATGGCGTAAAAAATAGCCAACCCCTGACCAGGCCTCACAAAATCGGAATCGCGTTACAAATATGCAACTCCGATGGTGATGAACCTGTTCAACTGATTAGCTAATCATTTTTTGAATATAAAATGAGTCGTTATAACGAGGTTAATGCTACCCCAAACGCAAGAAAAACTCAAGTGGGTTTCGATGGGGCGAGCAAGACCTTACCGCCTATGTCAGCGCGACTGAAACCACGGCCAAAGTCCCCGCCGTTGCCGCCATGGCTGTCGATGCAACTATGGACAAACCGAGGCAACCAATTCGTTAATCTCCTCACCGGCCATGTCAGCCATTTTTGCGGATTGACTGCGAACCAAGCTGACCAAATCCAGCACAGGGTCACCGACTGACACTCACCTGGCCTCACGATCGCCCATCCCCCATTGGATGGGCGATTTTGCTAACCCCACATCTCTTAACCGCTTTGCGACAAGCTAGCACCGCTTCAAATGCAAGCCCTCAAAACCTGCGGCTCCGCCGCCTCGGCGCTTCGCGCCGTAAGAATCCCAGGTGATCTAGGAAAGGGGTGAAGCACATGCTCGACTTGATGTCCGTATTGGGAAGCATCTGGGGTAACAGCACCGGCACCCACAACTAACTTTTCACATAGCTCGCCTATATGGCGGGCTTCTTTTTCTCTGAACCAGGCGGTATCATAATTACATCGAAGCGAGGAGGCACGGGTATGAATGGACAGGAACTGGGCGCCATTTTCAGACGATTCCGCATAAATCACGGCGTCACCACCAAGCAGGCAGCCGGCGCTAACGGATCTGCGGCCACAATATCGCGCTTTGAGCGTAGCGAAAGTGACATTTCAACCGAAACAGCAGCCACTCTGATGTACAACATTGGCATGGGATCGAGGGAGCTCGATGACCTCATCATTACCCCCGGCTATCACTTCCCCGACCCACGCGATTACGTGGTTAAAGACGATTCGGAAGGCCTGCTCAGAGAAATCGAGTCCTACACCAAGGCCCACCCAGGTTTCAATGGATCTAGGGCGATGCGGCTCATCCTCTCGCTTATCAGCACCACTAACGAAGCCTTTCTCACTAAGCCCATTGAGCAAGCTGCTGCGGATGTTCTAGCATACCCGGCTCAAGCAGATATGCTTGAACTCACAGTCTTGCTTTACGTTCTACCCCGCGCCAGCGTTGAACTAATCGCGCTGATTTGGCGACGCTTGATGGCCTTGCCGTTAGCACAGATTGTCTGGGTTCAGCCGTTCATCTGTTACACTGCACTCTTTGGCGTATTGCGGGGTGATGTTCCTCTGCGTGATGAAATCAAAGCCAAACTGTCAGCACACATCAGCGACTCAAAAACTGAAGCCAGCTACCGCGCTGAGTACCCCATTTCAGAAATCACTTTAGCGCTAGCTAATGGGCAAGACGTTGAGCCCTACCTCGCTGCCTTGGAGGTGCTAGGCGCTGAATTACTCGCGAAATGGCTCCGCAAGACGATTACCCGCCAGGAAGCGGGAGTGATCCACAACGCTCAACTAGTCGACAACGCCAAGCTGGCGTTGCAGATTCGACCCAATGAGAGCCTACTTTCAGGTTCAACCTTAAGTAAGATTAGAAAGCAGCACGGTCAAACAATCGACAGCCTCAACATCTCCTGGTCAAAAGCCGCACAGTCGCGTTTTGAAAACGGAAAGACACAGCCCGGCTTTCTCAAAACGTTACAATTATTCGAGGCGCTCTACATTCCCCTTACGCTTCTCAATCGTGGCGGCGACTTGGTGAGTTCCTATCGCCGCGCCTATAATCAAGTCACCGGCCTCGCCCGCGAGGCCAAGGCCAAGCACCACACCCGCAAGATGTTGCTGAAAGTCGTTGACGATTTCATTAAAGCAAATCAGGGCACGCCAGCTGGCCTGCTGCACCTTCAAGAGCGCTCCCTCATCAGCTCCCTGGTTGGGATGGCGACCGAGCTTTTTCCGTACGACGATCCACTTAACCGCGGCTTAACAGCCGAAGAATCAGCTGACGTGGTCGCCTACTACGCAAGCCAAACTGATATCTGTATCGGTGATCTGGGGCTTTCACTTCACGCGCTGGAGATTCTCGACCAAGAATATCTGCCACCAATGACCGAAGCTATATTCACGCATCTCCGACCAGAATCCAAAGCCTGGGAATTATGTGTGGAAGAAGCAGACACATTCATGTGCGGCCCCGTCTACTTTCAAAACCGAAGTCTCATTACGCGTGTCGCCAAATACTTCAAGAACACCAGCTCATTCGCGGAATATAACTGGAATGTGCAGGCTGCCGTCACGCAAACCGAGCTTATGGCAAAAGCATTCCGGCAGAACACACCAGAGACCAGGACTGCCGTTGCCGCATTCAATAAGGCGCGGGCGCTGATTATGCCACAGCCTGCTAACGCCTTTGAGCCGGCAAATTGGATGTTGTTTGCGCTGGATAAAGACTATGGGCACTTCAAGTAGCCGCATTGCCGCTTCAAACGGCTTTTAATCCAACCGCGCCCGCGATTTTGAAGCCGCCCTCATCGCGTCCAGCAGCCCTTGTGCTTCGCTATTGGTCAGCTGCCGCCCGATAATCGCCGACACGCCAAACACGCCGCCTGCCTCCTCACAAGCAGACGGCTCTTTTGTTGCCTCGGCGAGGCGAAACGTCACCGAGATTACCGCTTACGCGATCACGACAAGACGGAAGCTATCCTCACTATTCTGACAAGGCGTTTTGAGGAAGCGAGATTTGATTTTTATGAGCAAGCATAGGCAATTAAGTTATAAAGCCCATAAATATTTAGGCGAAACAGACTTCACAATGTTCTTCGAAAAATCGCGATAGTGTATCAAAAAAGCCCTGGTATCAAGGGCTCGACGTATATTTAACTCTTCCCGATTTAAGTTTCGCTTGTTCAATTCCTATTTGCCTTTAGTATCCTCACTATTCATCTTCAGAATACTCATGAACGCCTCTTGCGGCACCTCGACGGAGCCGACCGCCTTCATGCGCTTCTTGCCGGCTTTTTGCTTCTCCAGCAGCTTGCGCTTGCGGGTGATATCGCCGCCGTAGCACTTGGCCAAGACGTTCTTGCGGTAAGCCTTGACGGTGCTGCGAGCGATGATCTTGTTGCCGATGGCGGCCTGGATTGGAATCTCGAACTGCTGGCGCGGAATGGTTTCCTTCAGCTTGGCCACGATGGCGCGGCCGCGGTCGAAGGCGAAGTCCTTGTGAACAATCGTGCTCAGCGCATCGACCGCGTCGCCGTTGAGCAGGATGTCCATTTTGACCAGGTCGGACTCGCGGTAGCCGGTGATCTCGTAGTCCAAGCTCGCGTAACCCTTGGTCGAGCTTTTGAGGTCATCGAAAAAGTCGTAGATAATCTCGGACAGCGGCAGGTTGTAAATCACGTTGACGCGGTACTTGTCGAGGTAATCCATGGTGACGAACTCGCCGCGCTTGCGCTGGGCGATTTCCATCACCGGTCCCACGTAATCGTTGGGCACCATGATGCTGGCCTTGACGTAAGGTTCGGCAATGCTGCGAATCTCGCTGGGCTCCGGCAGCTCGGCCGGGTTGTCGATGGTAATGGTGCTGCCATCGGTCAGCTTGACCTGGTAATCCACGGAAGGCGCGGTCATGATCAGGTCCAGGTTGAACTCACGCTCGAGCCGCTCCTGCACCACGTCCATGTGCAACAGCCCCAAGAAGCCGCAGCGGAAGCCAAAGCCGAGGGCCTGGGAGGTTTCCGGGGTGAATTCCAGCGCCGCATCGTTGAGCTGCAGCTTCTCCAGCGCCTCGCGCAAGTCGTTGAAACGGGCGTTGTCGACCGGGAACAGGCCGGAGTAGACCATCGGCGTGATTTTACGAAACCCATCGAGCGCCTTGGTCGCCGGCCGGGCGGCCAGGGTCACGGTGTCGCCGACGCGGGTGTCTTGGATGGTCTTGATGCTGGCGGTGATGTAGCCGACGTCGCCGACCATCAGAAAGTCCCGCGGCACGGCCTTGGGCGACATCACGCCGACCTCGGTCACGTCGAAGGTCTTGCCGTTGCTCATCAGCTGAATGGTGTCGCCGGGCCGCACCATCCCTTGCTTGATTCGCACGGCCAGTACGACGCCGCGGTAGGAATCGTAGACGGAATCGAAAATCAGGGCCTCAAGCGGCGCATCCAAGTCGCCGCTTGGCGCCGGGATGTCCGAGACGATTCGCTCCAGCACCTCCGGGATACCCAGGCCAGTTTTGGCGCTGGTCAAAATCGCCTCGGAGGCGTCCAGGCCGATCATCTCCTCGATTTCTTCCTTCACCACGTCGGGATGGGCGCTTGGCAGATCCACCTTGTTGATGATCGGCACGATCTCCAGGTCATCGTCCAGCGCCAGGTAGACGTTGGCCAGCGTCTGGGCCTCGACCCCCTGCGCCGCATCGACCAGCAGCAGTGCCCCTTCACAGGCGGCGAGGCTGCGGCTGACCTCGTAGGAGAAGTCGACGTGGCCCGGGGTGTCGATCAGGTGAAAAATGTAGGTCTCGCCGTTTTGGGCCTGGTAGTGAAGCTCCACCGCGTTGAGCTTGATGGTGATGCCACGCTCGCGCTCAAGCGGCATGTCGTCCAGCACCTGCGCCTGCATGTCGCGCTTGGCAATCGTGTCGGTCAGCTCCAAGATGCGGTCGGCCAAGGTCGACTTGCCGTGATCGATGTGGGCCACAATCGAGAAGTTGCGGATGTGCTGCTGGCGGTTCAATAACTCTGCTTTATCCAATGGGTTGCCTCTTTCTGAAAGTCACTGCCTCTAGTATACCCGAACTGCGCCCGAATGCGCCACTGCCGTTGCCGCATTGACCCAGCGCGATCGCCCGCTCGCCGCCTGCCGCGATGGCTCCTGGAGACGCGGCCATTCCCAGCCGGCTGGGGGCAAGCGCTGATTGGTCACACAACCTGACCCCAGAGGCCACCCTCGCCGACGCGAAGGCGGCCCGCCCCCACCGGGACGGGCCGCCAAGCGGTCAACTTTACTTTTTGAACGCGTCTCGCACCTTGTCGAAAAGCGACCCTTCGTGCGGGGTGACATCCTCGCCGCTGGCAGCGGCGAAGGCCATCAGCGCGTCTTTTTGCTTCTGGTTCAGGGATTTTGGCGTCTTGACCGTCACCGTGACGATCTGGTCGCCGGTGCCGGCGCCTTGCAGGCGCGGTGCCCCCTTGCCCCGCAGGCGGAACTTGCTGTCCGTCTGGGTGCCGGCCGGAATCTTGAGCTCAACCGGACCGTGAACCGTGTCGACCTTAATGGCATCCCCAAGCGCCGCCTGGGCGAAGCTGATCGACAGCTTCAGGTAGATGGTCGCGCCGTCGCGCTGGTACTTCGAACTTTCGGCCACGCGGAACACGATGAACAAATCACCGTAAGGCCCCCCGTTTTGACCGGCCTCACCGGCCTCGCGCAGGCGCATCTGCTGGCCGTCCTCGACGCCGGCTGGGACGGTCACATCGATGGTGTGCCGCTCCTTTTGGTGGCCGGTGCCGTGGCAGTCCACGCACTTGTCCTTGATTTCCTTGCCGGTGCCGTGGCAGACGTCGCAGACTTCACGGCTCATCATGGCCCCAAGCGGCGTGTTGCGCTGCACCTGGATGTAGCCGGAGCCGTGGCACTTGCTGCAGGTCACGGGACTGGTGCCGGGCTTGGCGCCGGAGCCGCCACAGGTGTGACAGACCGCATCGCGATCATAGGAAATCTTGGTGGTTTTGCCGAAAATCGCCTCGGTGAACGTCAGGTCCATGCGGTACTGCAGGTCGGCGCCTTGGCGCGGCGCGTTAGGCGCCTGGCCGCCGCCGGCCCCACCGAAGAACTGGCTGAAGATGTCGTCGAAGCCGCCGAAGCCCTGGCTGGAGAAGCCCTGACCGCCGAAGCCTTGGCCACCGAACCCTTGGCCACCGCCGAAGCCCTGGGGACCGTCGGCCGAGCCGTACTGATCGAAGGCCGCTCGCTTTTGGGGATCGGACAGGACCTGGTAGGCCTCGTTAATCTCCTTGAATTTCTGTTCCGCACCGGGCTCGTGGTTGATGTCCGGGTGGTACTTCTTCGACAACTGGCGAAAGGCCCGCTTGATGGTCGCGTCGTCCGCATCGCGGCTGACGCCCAGAATGTCGTAATAATCTTTCTCTGCCATATTGTCTCCTTTGAGCGGCGCGTGGCGAAGCCGACGCGCGGAAAGTCCTTTCAGGATAGCACAATCTCAATCAAAAAGCCAAAGCCGCCTGGGCTTCGGCTTTTCAACGGGACCTACTGGGCTTACTTCTTGTCGACGTCCTTGTACTCGCCGTCGATGGTGTCGTCTGAGTCACCCTTCTTGTCGTCTTTTGCCTGCGTCGCATCGCCAGTCGGGTTGCCTTGGGCACCGGCCGCCTGCTGCGCCTTTTGGGCTTCTTCGTACATCTTGACGGTCATGTCTTGGACAATCTTGTTCAGGTCGTCGCGCTTGGCCTTCATGTCTTCGATGTTGTTTTCTTGCTGAGCCTTCTTCAGGGCTTCCTTGGCGTCTTCAGCCTTCTTAATCTCGTCGTCGGAGACCTTACCCTTGAGTTCCTTCAGGGTCTTATCCGTCTGGAAGAGCAGCTGGTCGACGTCATTTTTGAGGTCGACTTCTTCCTTGCGCTTAGAGTCGGCTTCCTCGTTCTCCTTGGCTTCCTTCATCATGCGATCGATTTCGTCATCGGACAGGCCTGACGAGCTCTTGATCGTAATGTTTTGGGACTTGCCGGTGCCGAGGTCCTTGGCGGAAACCTGCACGATGCCGTTCTTGTCGATGTCGAACTTGACTTCGATCTGAGGAACGCCACGTGGGGCAGCCGGGATGTCGGTGAGCTGGAAGCGGCCCAGGGTCTTGTTATCCGCGGCCATCGGGCGTTCACCCTGCAGCACGTGGATGTCAACGGCCGGCTGGTTGTCGGCGGCCGTCGAGAAGACCTGGCTCTTGGAGGTTGGAATCGTCGTGTTGCGGTCGATCAGCTTGGTGAAGACCCCACCCATGGTTTCAATCCCCAAAGACAGTGGGGTCACATCGAGCAGCACCACGTCCTTGACGTCACCGGAGATGACCCCGCCTTGGATGGCAGCGCCGAGCGCAACGGCCTCGTCTGGGTTGATGCTGTGGTCCGGTTCCTTGCCGGTCCAGGACTTGACGGCGTCTTGAACGGCCGGAATGCGGGTGGAGCCACCGTTCAAAATCACCTTGTCCAGGTCGGCGGCGGTCAGGCCGGCATCGCGCAGGGCGTTGTCAACCGGCACCTTGGTCTTTTGAACCAGGTCTTCAGTCATCTGGTCGAACTGGGCACGCGTCAGCGTCCGCTCCAGGTGCAGCGGGCCGTTGGCGCCGGCGGAGATGAATGGCAAAGAAATCTGCGTGGAGGAAACGCCGGACAGGTCCTTTTTGGCCTTTTCGGCGGCGTCC
The DNA here is from genome assembly GCF_025490915.1 of Lacticaseibacillus parakribbianus. Taxonomy (GTDB): domain Bacteria; phylum Bacillota; class Bacilli; order Lactobacillales; family Lactobacillaceae; genus Lacticaseibacillus; species Lacticaseibacillus parakribbianus. Next base: position 53,049 of record NZ_JANQBA010000012.1, read on the forward strand.
TTCAGGCGCTGCATCGCCATCTTGTCCTTGGCCAGGTCGATGCCGTTTTCCGCCTTGAACTCGCTGACCAGCCAGTCGATGATCTTGTTATCGAAGTCATCGCCGCCCAGCTGCGTGTCGCCGTTGGTCGACAGCACTTCGAACACGCCGTCGCCCAACTGCAGGATGGAGACATCGAAGGTCCCACCGCCGAGGTCGTAAACCAGGACTTTTTCTTCCTTATCGGTCTTGTCCAGGCCGTAAGCCAGACTCGAGGCGGTCGGTTCGTTGACGATCCGCGACACGTTCAGGCCGGCAATCTTGCCGGCGTCCTTGGTCGCCTGACGCTGGGAGTCGTTGAAGTAGGCCGGCACGGTGATGACCGCATCCGTCACTTCTTCGCCCAGGTAATCCTCGGCGAACTTCTTGATGTACTGAAGAATCATCCCGGAAATTTCCTGCGGGGTGTATTCCTTGTCGCCGACCTTGACCTTGTAGCCGGCCTCGCCCATGTGACGCTTGATGGAGATGATGGTGTCTGGGTTTGTGATGGCCTGGCGCTTGGCGACCTCACCGACTTGAATCTCGCCGTCCTTGAACGCGACGACGGAAGGCGTGGTGCGGTTGCCTTCTGGGTTGGTAATGATCTTCGGCTCGCCGCCTTCAAGCACGGCGACGGCGGAGTTGGTGGTCCCTAAGTCAATCCCGATAACTTTACTCATAGTAGTATCCCTTCTCTTTACGATTTAGATTCAGTGTTAATTGGCCACGACGACCATGGCCGGCCGCAGCACGCGGTCCTTGAGCATGTAGCCCTTCTGCAGGACCTGGACGACGGTGTCTTTGGGGTGATCGGCAGAAGCCGGCACGGTTTGAACGGCCTGGTGCAGCGTTGGGTCGAACTTCGCCGTGGCGTCGATTTCGGTCACCGCGTTGTCCTTCAGCGCCGTTTCGAGGTGGCTGTACACCATCTCGACGCCCTTCTTCAGCGACTGTGCGGAATCCGCATCCACCGGCGTCTGCAAGGCGCGTTCGAGGTTGTCGAGCACCGGCAAAACTGCGGCGGCGAGCTTTTGGCCGTCGTACTTCAGCAGCTGGGCCCGCTCCTTTTTGAAGCGGTTGTTCATGTTGCTGATCTCGGCGGCGGCTCGCAGGTACTTGTCTTCGAGCTCGTCGCGCTCCTTTTGAAGTGCCGGCACGTCGATGGCGTCTTCTTTCACCTGGGCGTCTAGATCTGCGGCCATTTCGGCGGCGATTTCGTCCTTCAAGGACTGCTTCGGCGCCGCGTCGGGCTGGGCCTGCTTTTCATCAGGCTGCGTCTCTTTCTCCTTTTTCGTCATGGGAGCCTCCTTGTCATTGATCAAAATGCGTGTAGTAGTTGGTCAACCGCTTGGCCAGCTCCTCACGAAAGGCTGACAGCAGACCAATCATCTTGGAATACGGCATCTGCGTCGGCCCAATCAAGGCGATCATGCCGGTGCCGTGCTCGCCGACGCTGTACTTGGCCGTGATGACGCTCAGGTTGGCCAAGACGTCCGGCGTCAGCTCGGCCCCCAGGCGAACCTGCAGGTCGGCCGCGGTGTTTGGGTTGAGCAGCCGGTTGATGTCGCCTTGCTCCGAGTCGATCATGCCCAAAAGCTGCTTGAGCTGCCCGGCATCCGCATCGCCGACGTAATCCATCAGGTTCAGTCGACCACCGACAAAGAAGCGCTCGGCCGCCGCCTTTTGCAAGACATTGCCGAAAATGTCCAGGAAGCCATCGGCGGAGGTCATGTACTTGAACAGCACCGCCGGCACATCGGTTTGCAACTTTTGAGCAACTGCCCCGAGCGGCAGGCCGACCAGCTGATCGTTGATGATGCGGATCGCCTTTTCGACCTCGTCGGGATCAACCTCCGGCGGCAGCGTGAACAACTGGTTCTCCACGTTGCCGTTGCTGGTGACAAGAATCGCCATCACCTGGTGGTTGCCCAGCGGCACCAGCCGAAAGCCCGTCAGGCGAATGTTCGTCACCTCGGGGCCAAGGCTGATGGCGGTGTAGCTGGTCAGATTGGACAGGATGCGGGCGCTTTGGGCCACAATCTCGTCAATCTTGTAAAAGTGGCCGCCGAACCCCTGCTGAATCGCAGCGATTTCGTTGGGCGTCGCTTGCGCCGGCTCCACCAGGTTGTCCAGGTAATAGCGGTAGCCCTTCGTCGAGGGGACGCGGCCGGAACTGCTGTGCGTCTTTGTAATCAATCCCTGCTCTTCCAAGGCCGCCATGTCGTTGCGGATCGTCGCCGAGCTGACGTGAATCGGTAATTCCGTCATCAAGGTTTTCGAACCCACAGGCTGACCACTTTCCGTGAATAGCCGAATGATTTCCTTTAAGACGAGCAGTTGGCGTTTCGTCAACATATTGCCACCTCTTTTTAGCACTGCAAAGCAATGAGTGCTAACACAATTACTAATATAGCAACCGCCCTTAGCAAAGTCAACCCCGGGTTGCTAAATCAGCCCTGCGCCCGAGTCGCTCACACCAGTGGCTCGTCCAACAAGAACTGCTGGAACACCTCATTGCCCAAAAACATACCCTGGTTGGTCAGGCTCAGGCGCCCGGCGACCTCCTTGAGCAGCTGCTGTTCCTTGAGCCGGTCGATCAGATCCCCGTAGACGTCTTCAATCTGCAGGTGGTAGCGAGCCGCGAAGCGCTTGCGGCTGACCCCCGCCCGAGTGCGGAGACCCAGGAACATTTCCTCTTCAATCTGCTCTTCAAGCGGCACCAAGTGGTGTTCAATCACCGGCACCTTGTTGGCCTCAAGCGGCGCCAGGTACTGCTGAATCGGGCCGAAGTTGTGGTAGCGGTCGCGGCCCAGGTAGCCGAACGCGCCGGCGCCAAAGCCGAAGTACTTGTCGTTTTGCCAGTACAGCAGGTTGTGTTCGCACTGGTAGCCGGGCTTGGCGAAGTTGGAGATCTCGTATTGCTCGCGGCCGTTGGCCCGCATCAGGTCGATGGCGTCTTGGTACATGTCGGCCTCGACGTCTTGGCTGGGCAGCTGCAGCCGCCCCTTGCGCATCAGGTTGTAAAAAATCGTCTTCTTCTCAAGAATCAGCGAGTAGGTCGAGTAGTGCGGCAGATCAAGCGCCAGCGCCTCGTGGAGGCTGTGCAGGAAGTTCTCGCGGCTTTGGCCGGGCAGCCGGAAGATCAGGTCGATGGACAGGTTGTCAAAGCCGACCTGCCGGGCGTTTTCAATCGCCCGATAAACATCTTGGGCCTTGTGGGTGCGGCCGATGCGCTTGAGAATCTGATCATCAAAGGACTGCACCCCGATCGACAGACGGTTGACCCCGTGGTCGCGCATCACCTGTAGCTTGTCCAGCGTCAGCAGGTCGTTGGGGTTGGCCTCAACGGTGAACTCTCCCTGCGTGAAGTGCAACACCTCACGCACCCCGGTGAGCAGCCGGTCCAGCTGCTGGGCCGAAAGCGCCGTCGGGGTGCCACCACCGATGTACACGGTTTGAATCACGTCTTTCGCGTGAGCGGCCATCACCAGCCGCATCTCCCGCAGCAGCATGTCCAAGTAAGTGTCGACCGGCTGGCCCTCGATGAACACCTTGTTGAAGTCGCAGTAGTAGCAGATGTGGTCGCAAAACGGGATGTGAATGTACGCGCCGGCCATCAGTTCCCAAGCTCCTTGAGGTAAGCCTCGGATTCCGCCTGGTCGTGCTGCAGCTGCGCGATCAGCCCGGCGGCCCCATCAAACTTGACCTCGCCGCGCAGGTAGTGCAGCCACTCGACTTGGGTGGCCGCACCGTAGATGTCAGTATTGAAGTCAAACAGGTTGATTTCAAGCGTCACCGGTCGCCCGGCGCCGAAGGTCACGTTGCGTCCCACCGAGGCCATCCCCGGCACCCAGGCGCCGCGGACCAGCACCCGCACCACGTAGATGCCGATGCCCGGCAGGCGTTCGGCCGCCGGTGTGTCAATGTTGGCGGTCGGAAAACCAAGCGTCCGCCCCCGCGCCTCGCCGTGAACAACCGGCCCCGAGGTGCGGTAGGCGTAGCCCAACAGGCCGTTGGCCAAGTCGACATCGCCGGCGTCAAGCGCCTTTCGGATGCGCGTCGATGAGATTTTCTGCCCGTCCTGCAGCGCCTCGGGCACCGTCACCACAGCGAAGCGTGCGGCCGCATACGTCGGCAGCGTGGCCATGTTGGCCACCGCTCGCTTGCCGTAGGTGTAATCGAACCCGGCCACGACCACCGCGGCGTTGAGCCCCACCAGATACTGATCGACAAAGGCCTGCGGAGCAAGCGCCGCGAACTCGGGCGTGAAGTGGACAAAGTACAGCAGATCCACCCCGCAGTCGGCCATCAAGGCCTCCTTGCGCGGTCGTGGCGACAGGTAGCGAACGCTTGCGGCCGGCACCCCGCGGTAAATCACCGCAGGGTGAACATCAAAGGTCATCACGGCCAAGGCCAGGCCGCGGCGATCGGCCTCCTGCCTGGCCCGGCGCAGCACCGCCTGGTGACCCAGGTGAACCCCATCGAAGAAGCCCAAGGCCAGCACCACCGGCTTCTTTGGCCGTAGCGCCGCATCAAGCGGCGGTAAAATATCAAAGACTTTCATTCATCGTATCCCCGTTCATCCAAACATTGGCCAAAAACATCACATCCGGGCGGTACAACTCGCCGACCCGGTGGTAAATCGCCTTGAGCGTGGCGCCTTGCATCAGGGCCAGCTGCGGCGCGGTTTGGCTCAGCAAAAGGGCCTTGCCGTTTTGCACGTCGCCCCACTGCGCCGCCGTCAGGCTGACGCGCGGCACCGTGGGATAGGCGTACTCGATTGGCCGCAGGTGAGCCTGGGCCGCCTCAGGGGCAGTCTCTCGCGATAGCGCCCGCAGATCAAGCGTCTGCGCCAGCGTGAAGCCGCCGCTTTGAGTGCGGGTGAGCTGGCTCATCACCGCCGGCAGCCCCAGCGCCTGACCGACATCCACAGCAAGCGTGCGAATGTAGGTCCCCTTGCTGACCGTGGCCGTGAAGGTGAAGCTGACGGTGCCGGCCGCTTCGTCGAACACCGGGGCCGCGGTTCGGGTGAACGCGTAGACATGGGCCGCTCGCCGCGGCCGCTCGACTTGCTCGCCGTGTCGCGCGTAGTCGTATAGCCGCCGCCCGTTGACCTTGACCGCCGAGTACATCGGCGGAATCTGCACAATATCTCCGGTCAGGCTCGCCATGGCCGCATCGATGGCGGCTACGTCAAGCGGTGCGACCAGGCGCTGCCGCGCAATCTCGGCCCCGTCGAGGTCCTCGGTTTCGGTTGCGACCCCAAGCAATACTTCGCCGGTGTAGGTCTTGCCCAGTGCCATCAGCGCCGGGACCGCCTTGGTCGCCGCCCCAAGCGCAATCGGCAACACGCCATCGACGCTCGGGTCCAGGGTACCGGAGTGGCCGATCCGCCTCATCTGTAGCAGGTACCGCAGCTTGCTGACCACGTCTGCAGAGGTCATGCCGCTGGGTTTGTATACTGGCAAAATACCGTCCATATCATTGCTCCCATCCGGGTCGCCGTGCGACCGCATTCAGTCTATTATACCGTGCCGCGGCCAACGGGCCAAGGGTGCCTGGACTGCCAGTCCGGCGAGCGGCCGCTGGGCCATGACGGCGTTCGACCGCTGGACGAAGACGGTGTTCGGCCGCCAGAACGCGCGGCCGCCGGCTTTTGCCACCCCCCGCTTCGCCAGGCCAGCAAAAAAAGCCGCACAGCGGCGGCTTTTTCGTGGTTAATCCTTGTGCATTTCGTTGAGCAGCTGATCGATACGCGCCCCGTACTGAACCGAGGTGTCTTGGACGAAGGTGATCGTCGGCACCTTGAACAGCTTGATGCGCTGCCCGACCTCGCGGCGAATCAGCCCCTGGGCCTTATCCAGGCCGGCTTGGGTCTCCGCGACGTGCTTGGCGTCGTCTTGCAGGACGCTGTAGTAAACGGTGGCCTCCTGCAAATCGCCGGTCATGCGAACCCCGGTGATGGTGACCCCTTGCACCCGCGGATCGTTGACATCCTTGAGCAAAATGTCGTCGATTTCCCGCTGAATCTGCGTTTCAACGCGCCCGATTCGATGTTTCATGTTGCTACCTCCGCGGCGATGCGGCCGTTGGCTGCACCGCTTACTTGACTGGCACTTCTTCCATCGTGTAGGCCTCGATCTGATCGTCGACCTTGATGTCGTTGTAGTTCTCGATGGTCAAGCCGAGCTCAAAGCCCATGGTGACCTTCTTGACGTCATCCTTGAAGCGACGTAGCGAGCCGAGCTTGCCTTCGTGAATTACGATGCCGTCGCGGATCAGGCGAACGCCGGCGTCGCGGGTGATGTACCCGGAGTCGACGAACGCACCGGCCACCGTGCCGATTTTCGACACGTTGATGGTTTCGCGAACCGTCAGGGAGCCGATGACCTTCTCTTCGAAGGTCGGTTCAAGCATCCCCTTCATCGCGGATTCGATCTCCTCGATGGCCTTGTAAATGACCCGGTGCAGGCGAATGTCCACGTCGTCGGCGTCGGCCTGTTGCTTGGCCTGAGGCGTCGGCCGAACGTTGAAGCCGATGATGATCGCGTTGGACGCACTGGCCAGGGTGACGTCGGATTCGTTGATGGCCCCGACGGCCTGGTGAATGATGTTGACGCGAACGCCTTCGACCTCGATCTTGTTGAGCGAGCCGGCCAGTGCCTCGACGGAGCCTTGCACGTCACCCTTGATGATGACGTCGACTTCCTTGAGTTGGCCTTCCTTCATGGTCTCAAACAGGTTATCAAGCGTCACGCGGTGCGTTTCCTGACGAACCTTGTCAAGCGCCCGCTTCGCGCGTTCCTCACCGGCAGCCCGGGCGCTCTTTTCATCGTCGAAGACCACGAACTTATCGGCGGATTGCGGCACGTCGTTGAGCCCAGTGATTTCAACCGGCATCGCCGGCACGGCTTCCTTGACGCGACGGCCACGATCGTTGGTCATGACCCGGATGCGCCCGAAGGTGTTGCCGACCACGACCGGATCGCCGACGTGCAGCGTCCCTTGCTGAACCAGCACGGTGGTGACAGGGCCGCGGCCCTTGTCCAGCTTGGCTTCGATGACCGTGCCAATCGCTTTTTGCTGTGGGTTGGCCTTGAGCTCCAAGACGTCGGCTTCCAGCAGAATCATTTCGAGCAGCTCGTCGATGTTCTTGCCGAACTTCGCCGAAATCTGAACGAAAATGGTGTCGCCGCCCCAGTCTTCTGGGATCAGGCCGTACTCGGTGAGCTGTTCCATCACGTGGTTCGGGTTGGCGCCTGGCTTATCGATCTTGTTGACCGCCACGATGATCGGCGCATTGGCCGCCTTGGCGTGGTTGATCGCCTCGATGGTCTGCGGCATCACGCCGTCGTCGGCCGCAACCACCAGCACGATGATGTCGGTGATGTCGGCCCCCCGCGCCCGCATGTTGGTGAAGGCCGCGTGCCCTGGGGTGTCCAGGAAGGTGATCAGGCGATCGTTCAAGCGCACCTGGTAGGCCCCGATGTGCTGGGTGATCCCGCCGGCTTCGCCTTCGGTCACGTGGGTGTGACGCAGCTTATCCAACAGCGTCGTCTTCCCGTGGTCGACGTGGCCCATGATGGTCACAACCGGCGGCCGCGGTGCCTGGTGGTCCTTGTTGTCGGCCTCGGCCTCGAACAGCGTGTCGATGTCGGCGATGTCTTCGACGACCTTCTCTTCAGCCTCGATGCCGTAGTCGGTCGCGATCAGCTCGATGGCGTCCTTGTCCAGGCTCTGGTTTTGGTTCACCATTACGCCGAGCATGAAGAGCTTCTTGATGATTTCGGCTGGTTCGCGGTGCAAAATCTTACCCAGGTCCTGGGCGTTCATTCCGACCGTGTAGATCAGTTTTTCTGGCAATGGCCGCTCCTTACGTTGTGGCATTTCCTTCTTCGGCTGTGCCTGAGCACGACGCTTGTTCTTCTTGTTGCGCCGCTTGTTGAAGGAGTTACCGCGATTGTCGTTAGATTGCTGTTGACGTCCTTGGAACTGTGGCCGGCTGTGCTCGGCCCGAGCCGCCGGCTTGGCCGGCTGGCTGGTCTGGGCAGCCTGAGCGCGTGGCGCCTCGGCCGGCTTGGCGACCGGACGCGGTGCCGGCTTCTCGGCAGACTTTTCAGCCTGCTTTTCGGCCTTTTGCTCCTCGCGCCGGCGCCGGGAGTCCTTCAGTTGCTGAATGAACTTCTCGTCGTTGCCGGCAACCGGCCGCGGATTCGAGTTGGCCTGGGTCGCCCGGCCGGCGCGTGGCCGAGGGCTTGGCGCCCCGTTGTTGGCGAAACGATCGTTGCGGCGATCGTTGCGCTGGCCGCCTTGGCCCTGGTTCGGCCGCTGACTCTGCTGGCCGCGGTTTTGGTTGCTGCCGCTTTCGTTGCGACCCTGACCGTTGCGGTTGTCGCGCGGCTGGCCACCGCGGTTTTGACCGCCGCGATTGCCTTGACCTTGGCCGCCTTGGCCCTGCTGGCCGTTTTGACCGCGGCCCTGACCGCCACCCATCCGCTGACCACGTGCCGGGGCGTTCTTCGGCCGGCGAATGGCCGACTTCGAAATCTTGGTCTTGCCATCGGCGGTTTTTTGAACCGTGTGGTGGGTCCCAGGCGCCGGCTTCTCGGTTTCGGCCGGCTTGGCCGCCGGTTGCGCCGGGGCAACCTGAGCGGCGGCTGGCTTGGTTGTAGCAGGCTTGGCCGCGGGTTGGGCCGCCTGCGCCTTGGTTGCGGGGGTCAGACCCGACTTGATGGTCGCCTCTTGCGCCGCGTCGATGGTGGCCATGTGCGACGAGAAGACAATGCCCTTCGCCTTGGCGGCATCGAGCACCTGCTTGCTTGTGACGTTCAATTCTTTGGCAAATTCATAAACGCGTTTTTTGCCCATTTCTTCACGCTCCCTTGTTTTTTAGGTGAGCAGCTTTAATAGCTTTTTTGCAAAGCCGGTATCGCAAACCGCGATCAGACTCCGCTTAGCGCCGATCGCGTGCGACAGCTGGCCAGTGGTCAGGCTGTCGACAAGTGGAATCTCGTAAAAGCTACTTTTGTCTGTAAATTTCTTGTGAGTGTTGGCGCTGGCATCGCTGGCAACCAGGATCAGCTTGGCGCTTTGGTCCCGAATGGCCCCCAGCACGAAGCTCTCCCCGGTCACGAGGCGGTCGGCCCGTTTGGCCAGGCCCAGCAGATTCAAGGCTTGCTCTTGGGTCATTGCTTGTCGCCGAAGAGTTCAAGCCGCGCCTTTTGGTGATCGACATAGGCGAAGAGTTCGTCGTAAAATTCCGGTGCCACCTTGATGCCAAAGGCCTTTTCGATGACCTGCTTCTTCTTAGCGGCCTTCACGGCTTCCGGATCCAGGGCAACGTAGGCCCCGCGTCCTTGCGCCTTGCCGGTCGGGTCGATGGCGACGGTGTCGTCGGCGTTTTTCACGATCCGCACCAGAGATTTCTTGGGGAACATCTCGCCGGTCAACAGGTCCTTGCGAAGCGGGATCTTGCGAGTTTTCATAGCGTCCTCCTACTACTCGGCATCCGCCGTGTCGGTCTCGGCCGAATCGGCGTCAGCCGCCGCTTCAGCGTCGGTGTCCGCTTCGGCGTCTTCTGCCGGCGTCGCCGCTGCGGCATCGTCTTCGGCCGCGGCGTCTTGCGCTTCGACGGCCTCATCGGCCTCTTCAAGCTCCTCGTCGTCGACGAATTCGACTTCGGATTCCGGCTTGATGTCAATCTTGTAGCCGGTGAGCTTGGCGGCCAGCCGGGCGTTTTGCCCCTTCTTACCGATGGCCAAGGACAGCTGGTAGTCCGGCACGATGACCGTGCAGGAGCGGTCGTTGTCCTCGTCGTTGAACTGAACGGCGATCACTTGCGCCGGGTTCAAGGCGTTGGCGATGTAATCCACCGGGTCCTCTTCCCACTGCACAACGTCCATGTTTTCACCGGACAGCTCGTTGACGACGGCCTGCACCCGGCTCCCCTTGGGCCCGACGGTGGTGCCGACCGGGTCGACGGAAGGGTTGGTCGACCGCACCGCAATCTTGGTGCGATCGCCGGCCTCACGGGCAATCCCCGCGATTTCGACGACGCCCTGGAAAATCTCCGGGACTTCCTGTTCGAACAGGCGCTTCACCAGGCCGGGGTTGGTACGGGAGACGAAGACCTGAGGGCCCTTGCTGGTGTTTTCGACCTTGGAGACGAAAACCTTGATGCGGTCGTGGGCCTCGTAGTGCTCGTTGGGCATCTGATCTTGCTTGCCCAAGACGGCCTCGATCTTGCCGAGGTTGACGTAGATGAACTTGTTGTCGCGTCGCTCCACCTGGCCGGTCATGATTTCGTCTTCGTACTGGGAGTACTCGTCAAAAATAATGCTGCGTTCGGCTTCACGCACCCGCTGCATGATCACCTGCTTGGCGGTTTGGGCCGCGATGCGGCCGAAGTCACGCGGCGTGACCTCGAAGCGAATCTCGTCGCCGACCTCGTAGGCGCGGTTGATTTCAAGCGCGTCCTTCAGGCCCACTTCAAGGCGGGAGTCAAAGACCTGCTCCGTCACTTCCTTGACGGCGTAAACGTGAATATCGCCCTTCTTGGGGTCGAAGTTGACCTCGACGTTTTGGGCCTGGTTGTAGTTGCGCTTGTACGCAGAAACCAGGGCCGCCTCAAGCGCCTCGATCACGACCTCTTTTTTGACGCCCTTCTCTTGCTCAAGCGCATCGAGGGCTTCGATCATTTCCTTAGACATGTTGTTCCTTCCTTTACAGCGCGTTCGCGCGATTTGCTAGAATTCAATCGCCAGGCGGGCGTTGGCGATGTTTGGTCGCGCAAAGACCTGCGTGTGCTTGCGTCCCTTGTCCTTGAGCTCAAGGGTCAGGGAGTCTTCGGTCAACGCCTTGAGCGTGCCTTCGAACACCTTCTTGCCGTTGAGCTTGGTGAACAGCGAAATGTGAATGTAGTCATTCACCGCGTTTTGGTAATCCACTTCGGTTTTGAGTGGCCGCTCGGCGCCGGGACTTGAGACCTCCAGGAAGTAGGCCTGCGGAATCGGGTCGGGCTCTGTTTGGTCGAGTTTTTCAGACAGGGCCTCGGAGACCATGACGCACTCGTTGAGCGTGATGCCCCCCGGCTTGTCGATGTACACGCGCAGGTACCAGCTGCCGCCTTCCTTCACGAATTCAAGGTCGGCGAGCGAAAATTGGTGTTCGGCTAGGATCGGATCAACGATTGCAGTGACTGCTTCAACAACCGTGCTCAAGCTTTTTCCCCCTTTCACCCCAAGCGACTGGTCACCCGGGGACCTCCAATAAAAAGAGTGAGCATTTCTGCTCACTCCCTTCCGAGGATTTAATTCACTACTAATAATGTATCACGAACCCCGCCAAAACGCAACGGTGAATGTCAAGTTATTCGCCCTGACACCACCTCGGGGCGACTGGGCTAAAACAGGCTGTCAAACAGGGACAGCTGGTTCTCGTCGGGCATCGCGTCCAGCACGTGGTTCTCCGTCATGTAGTCGATCAAGGTCTTGGAGACCTTGCCGCGGTTGGCGAGGTCCTCCTTGGACAGGAACGGCTTCTCCTCTCGGGCGGAGACAATCTGCTTAGCGACGTTATCGCCCAGCCCCGGCACCGCGCGGAACGGCGCCAGCAGCGTGTGGTCGTCGACGATGGTGAAGTCGTGGGCGTCGGACTTTTCCACGTCCACCATCTTGATCTTGAAGCCGCGCTCGAGGCACTCGTTGGCGATTTCGAGAATCGTCAAGAGGCTCTTCTCCTTGGCCGAGGCGTCGTTGCCAAGGTCTGTGATCGCCTTCATCGCGGCCTTGACCGCGTCCTTGCCGTGACTCATGGCGGCCAGATCGAAGTCCTCGGCTCGCACCGAGAAGTAGGCCGCGTAGTACACCAGCGGCAGGTAAACCTTGAACCACGCAATGCGCAGTCCCATCAGGTCGTATGCCGCGGCGTGGGCCTTTGGGAACATGTACTTGATTTTCAGGCACGAGTCGATGTACCAGTCCGGCACGTTCTCGTTGTCGCGCATCGCCTGCTGCCAGTCGTCGGAAATCCCGCGGCCCTTTCTGACGTGCTCCATGATGTTGAAGGCCATGGATTCGTCCATGCCCCAGTGAATCAGGTCCATCATGATGTTGTCACGGCAGCCGATCACTTCCTTGATGGTGACGACGCCTTGCTGAATCAGCTCCTCGGCGTTGCCCAGCCACACGTCGGTGCCGTGGGACAGGCCGGAAATCTGAAGCAGCTCGGAGAACTTGGCCGGGTGGGTCTCCTCAAGCATCCCCCGCACGAAGCGGGTCCCAAACTCCGGCACCCCGAGGGTCCCGGTTTTGGAAAAAATCTGCTCGGGCGTCACGTTCAAGATGTCGGGGCTTGAAAACAGCGACATCACGCCGGGGTCGTCCATCGGAATCGACTTTGGATCGATGCCGGACAGGTCCTGGAGCATGCGGATCATGGTCGGGTCATCGTGGCCCAGCACATCCATCTTCAAGATGTTGTCGTGGATCGAGTGGAAATCAAAGTGGGTGGTCATCCACGCGGCGTTTTGGTCGTCGGCCGGGTACTGAATCGGCGAGAAGTCGTAGATGTCCTTGTCGGCCGGCACGATTAGGATGCCGGCCGGGTGCTGGCCGGTGGTTCGCTTGACGCCGGTCGCCCCCTTGGCCAGCCGGTCGATTTCGGCACCGCGCAGCATCTGGCCGGTGTCACGCTCGTAGGCCTTGACGTAGCCATAAGCGGTTTTATCCGCCACGGTGCCGATGGTGCCGGCGCGAAAGGCGTGGTCCTCGCCGAACAGCACCTTGATGTAGTTGTGGGCCACCGGCTGGTAGTCACCGGAGAAGTTCAGATCGATATCCGGCACCTTGTCGCCGTGGAAGCCCAGGAAGGTTTCGAAGGGAATATCTTGGCCGTCCTTGACCATTTCGGTGCCGCAATCCGGGCAGTTCTTGTCCGGCAGGTCAAAGCCCGAGCCGTACTCGCCCTTGGTGAAGAACTCGCTGTGCTGGCACTGGGGGCAGCGATAGTGCGGCGGCAGCGGGTTGATCTCGGTGATGCCAGACATCGTCGCGGCCAAACTTGAGCCGACGGACCCCCGGGAGCCAACCAGGTAGCCGTCCTTGTTGGACTTGAGCACCAGTTGCTGGGCGATGTTGTAGATCACCGAGAAACCGTTGCCGATGATGCTTTTCATCTCCTTGTCCAGCCGCTTTTGCACGATTTCCGGCAGCGGATCGCCGTACAGGCGGTGGGCGGTTCGCATCACGTCGTTGGTCAGGTTCTCCTCGACGCCGGGAATTTCAGGCGTGTAGAGCTTGTCCTTAACCGGGGTGATGTCACCGTCGACCCAATCGGCGACCAGGTGGGTGTTGTCGACCACCAGCTTGTGGGCGACGTCTTGACCCAGCCAGGCAAAATCGTCCAGCATCTCCTGGGTGGAGCGGAAGTGAACGTCCGGTAGGCTGTGGCGGTTCAGCGGGTTGGCCCCGCCTTGGCTGTGAATCAGGATCTTGCGGTAGATCGCATCGGTTTTGTCCAGGTAATGGGCATCGCCGGTCGCCACCACCGGAATGTCGAGCTCGGCGCCGATCTGGATGATTTTGGTGATGATATCCTTGAGGTGGGCCTCGCCTTGAATCAGCTCGGCCTCCCGCAGCGGCAGATAGTTGGCCAGCGGCTGGACCTCCAGGTAGTCGTAGAACCGGGCCCGTTCAAGCGCCTCGGCGTAACCCTTTTGCATCATCGCGGTGAACACGTCGCCGCTTGCGCAGGCCGAGCCGACAATCAGGCCCTCCCGCAGCTTCTGCAGGCGGCTGCGCGGCACTCGCGGCATCCGGTAGTAGGTTTCGACGTTGCTCATCGACACCAGCTTGAACAGATTCTTGAGCCCCGCCTGGGTTTTGGCCAAGATCACGGCGTGGCTGGGCCGGCTTTGCTGCCAGGCGTTGCCGGCCCCGACGCGGTCGTTGAGCTGATCCAGCCGCGTCATGCCGTAAGTTTCGGCCGCCTCTTTCTCCAAGGCGTACATCAGGTAGCCGGTGGCCTCCGCGTCGGCGTTGGCCCGGTGGTGGTGCTCCAGCGAAATCTTGTAGGCGCGGGTCAGCGTGTCCAGTTTGTGGTTCTTGCGCTCCGGGTGCAGCATGCGCGACAGCTCCAGGGTGTCGATCACCGGGTTTTGAATCTTGTCCTCGTTGAGCCGTTGGTAGGCCGCATTCAAAAACCCGACGTCGAAGGTGACGTTGTGGCCGCACATGATGCTGCCGTCGCAAAAATCGCGGAACAGGTGAAGCACCGCTTCCTCGGTTTTGGAGCCACGCACCATGTCATCGGTGATGTTGGTCAGGTTGATGGTGGTTTCAGACAGCGCAAAGCCCGGGTCGATCATCTGCTCGAATTCATCGATCACCTTGCCGTCTTGCATCTTCACGGCGGCCAGCTCGATGATCTTATCGTACACCGCCGACAGCCCCGTGGTTTCGATGTCAAACACCACGTAGGTCTCGGTGGCCAGATCGCGCGGCGCCGTGGCCTGGTAGGCGACCGGGGTGCCGTCGTCGACTAGGTTCACCTCGACGCCGTAGATCATCTTGAGCCCCGCCTTGGCCGCGGCGCTGTGGGCCTCGGGGAAGGCCTGCAGCCCGGCGTGGTCGGTGACGGCGATGGCGGTGTGACCCCAGGCCGCCGCGCGTTTAACGTAGTCCGAGATCGGCGTCATGCCGTCCATTTGGGACATATTGGTGTGCAGGTGAAGCTCGACGCGCTTGTCGCCCGTCGCCGTGTCCTGGGGCTTGTCTTTTTGAACCTCTTGGATGTCTTGGGCGTTGACGGTCAGTTCGCGGGAGTAGTTGTCTTCCTGGACGCTGCCGCGAATGCGCAGCCACATGCCTTCTTGGATGCGGCCGAACACCGCCTCGTCCTCGGCGCCGTTGCTGAACTTCTTGACCAGAAAACTCGAGGTGTAATCGGTCACCTTGAGCATCAAAAGCGACCGCTTGGAGCGCAACTGCCGCACCTCAACGTCGAACACGTACCCTTCGATCAGGACGCTGCGCTCTTCCTGGCTGATGGTGACCATCTGCTGCGGCTCATCGCTCGGACGCAGGCCCCGGCCCAGCTGAACCGGGCCCTCCGGTGCCGCCGCCTCCTGCTTCTCTCGGGCCTGCACCACGGCGGCGGCCCGCTTGGCCAGATCCGCGGCCTCTTGCGCCTTTTGCGCCTGAAACGCGGCCAACTTCGCCTCGGTCTGGGCCGAGTCGACCACCGCGGTCAGGCGCAGGCCGCCAAAGCCGAGGTCGCGGTAGGTTTCCTCGAGCTTCCCCAGCCCCTGTTCAATCATCATCTGCTGCACCGGCTGGTTCTCGGCAACCAACGTGACCCGGCCGTCTCGCAGCTCGGGGGTCTGCTTGGCACACTGCTCGTTGACGATACTCGAGGTGATCTGCGCGTGGGCGATCACGAAGGGCCAGTAGGCGGCGATCAGATCCTGAGTCAGCTCGGGTTGTGCGACCACCACCTTCAGCTCGGTGGTCGCAATCGCCTGAAAGGCCGCGGTCAGATGGGCCTCAAGCTGCGAAAACACCGCAAAGGGCAGCAGCTGCTCAAAGCCAAGGGTGAAGGCGTAGCGCCTGGTCTTTTGGTGAACCACCACCTGCTCCACCCAGCCCGAGCCAAAGCCCGGGTAGTTTGCGATGTCTGCCGGCAGCTTGATTTGCGCCAGCAGCTTGCCGAACATTTCTTGTTTCGATAAGGCCAAAAGTGCCACTCCTTTTTACTTGTGCCGCGCAAAATCGCGCCGATTTTGCGTCATCATCTCATCCTAACCCACCCCATTCGGCGTGGCAACCCCTGCCGCAGGCCAACAAAAAAGCACCGCCACGAAGGCGGTGCGTCGGCTCAGTCGAGTTGAGCCAGGAGAATTTTGAGGGAATTGATCAGCTCGGTGGCCTTGACCTCGAGGGTCTCACCGGACTTGCGCAGCTTGAGCTCGACGATGCCGTCTTCGGCCTTCTTGCCGACCGTGACCCGCACCGGAATGCCGATCAGATCCGCGTCTGCGAACTTGACGCCCGGCCGCTCGTTGCGGTCGTCGACCAGCACACTGTAGCCGGCCTGCTCGAGATCCGCCGCGATGGTGTCGGTCAGCGCCTGCTGATCGGCCTTCTTGAGGTTGACCGGCACGACGTGAACGTCGAACGGCGCAATCGACTTCGGCCACACCAGCCCGTTGTCGTCGAGCGTCTGCTCGGCGATGGCCGACAGCAGGCGGGACACACCGATGCCGTAGGAGCCCATGATGATCGGTTGGGCGCGGCCGTTCTCGTCGAGGAAGGTCGCCCCCATCGCCTTGGTGTAGCGGGTGCCGAGCTTGAAAATGTGCCCGATTTCGATCCCGCGGGTGAACTTCAGCACCCCTTCACCGTCCGGCGACAGCTCGCCTTCCGTGACGAAGCGCACGTCGGCGAACTGCTCCGGCGTGAAGTCGCGGCCGATGTTGACGTTTTGCAGGTGCTTGCCGGCGGCGTTGGCCCCGGCCACCAGGTTGGTCAGGCCGTTCAGGCTCTCATCGGCAATCACCCGAATGGCTTCGTCAACCCCGACCGGGCCGATATTGCCGATTTCGGTGTGCATCGTGGCCAACACCTGCTCCGGTGTGGCCATGTCCAGAAAGTCCGCGCCGAGCAGGTTCTTGAGCTTGACATCGTTGACCTCGTAATCACCGCGAACCAGCACCAACACGGGCTGCTCATCGGCGATGAACAGCACGGACTTGATGATCTGGCTGGCCGGCACCGCAAGTGTTTCGGCGACTTCCTCGATGGTCTTGGCGGCGCCGGTGTCGACGGTGGCCAAAGGCTGCGCGTCTTCGTGGCTGCGCATCGGCACCGTCAGGCTCTTGGCCATTTCCAGGTTGGCGGCGTAATCGGAGGTGTCGGAGTACACAATCGTGTCCTCGCCGATCGGCGCAATCGCGGAGAACTCCTTGGAGTCCTTGCCGCCCATCGCCCCGCCGTCGCCGATGATGGCGCGAAACTGCAGGCCCAGCCGGTTGAAAATGTTAGTGTAGGCCTTTTCCATCTGCTTGTAGATGACGTCCAAATCCGCCTCGTTGGCAGTGAAGGAGTAGTCGTCGAGCATGATGAACTCGCGGCCGCGCAGCAGCCCGTAGCGCGGCCGGTCCTCGTCGCGGAACTTGGTTTGAATTTGGTAAAGCACCAGCGGCATCTTCTTGTAGGAGTTCAGCTGGTTTTTGACCAAGTCCGTGAAGGTCTCCTCGTGCGTCGGCCCCAAGATGAAGTCGCGGTCGTGGCGGTCCTTGAACTTGAACAGGTTCGGCCCGTACGTCTCGTAGCGGCCGGACTGCTGCCACAGCTCGGCCGGCAGGATGGCCGGCATCTGCATCTTCACCGCGTCGATTTTTTGCATTTCGTCGTCGATGATGGCCTCGATGTTGGTCAAAACCCGGTAGGCCAGCGGCAAGTAGGCGTAAACCCCGGCCGACACCTGGCGAATGAAGCCGGAACGCAGCATCATCTGGTGGGACTTGGCCTCGGCGGTGCTAGGCACCTCTTTAACGGTAGGAATGAATAAGCGAGATTGTTTCAAGAAATTGCCTCCAAAGTGAGCGCGTGACCCGCGAATCGCCCGTGGATCACGCATTTGCGAACACCGGCAGAACCGCCGGCGGTTTGGGTCAGAATGCGCGAAGGATGTCGTTGATGGTCACGGCCACCAACAGCGCGAGCATCAGCCCGGCGCCGATCATCGTGACCAGCCCCTCCTTCTCCTGCGACAGCGGCTTGCGCCGAATCATTTCGATCAGGTTCAGCAGAATTTTACCGCCGTCGAGCACGGGAATCGGAATCAGGTTCATGATGCCCAGGTTGATGCTGAGCATCCCCAAAAACAGGACCAGGGTGCTGAAGCCACCGGCCGCGGCCTGGCTGGTCATCGTGTAAATGCCGACCGGGCCGGCCAGCTTGTTCAAGGAGAACTGGCCGGTCACCAGCTGCTTGAGCACATGCACGATGGAGCTTGCGATGTACCAAGACTGGGAGAAGCCGTACTTGACGGCCGTGCCGATGCGCCGGTCAACCGCCGGGGTGACCCCGATCAGGCCCTTTTTGGTCGGGGTGATGGTTAGCATCTGCGTCTCGCCGCCCTGCACCACCTGGACCTTCATCGCCTCACCCTTGTGCTTGGCGACAATCGGGCTGAGGTCGGTGAACTTGTGAATCGCCTGCCCGGCCACCGTCTGAATCTTGGCGTCGGCGGCAAGCCCCGCCTTGGCCGCCGGTGAGCCGGCCTGAACGCCGCCAATCTGGTTGGTGTTCAGGTTGGCCACGCCCGAGGCCAGCGCAAAGCCGATGAAGACCAGAATCGCCAGGATGAAGTTGTTCATCGGCCCGGCGAAGTTGACCAAAAGCCGCTTCCACACCGGCGCGTTTTGAAACTGCACGTCGTCTGGGGCGATCACCACCTCGGTGTCGTCCTCTTCGATGATGGTCGCGTCGTGGTCGACGTGCCAGGTTCGCAGCTCGGACTCGTCGCCGTTGGCGTAGCCTTCGACAACCAGGTCGTGAACCAAGTCGACCTTGGCCACCTGCAACGGAATGCCGCCTTGCAGGGTGGTTTTGCTCGACAGGTTCAGGCGCGTGACCACGTTGTCGGCGTTGGTTTCGATGGCCAGCATGGTCCCCGGCTTGATCGCGTCGTCTTCGTCTTGCCAGCCGGCCATGCGAACGTAGCCGCCCAGCGGCAAGAGCCGCAGCGTGTAAGTCGTGTGGTTGCGGTGCCAGGCGACGAGTTTGGGCCCCATGCCGATGGAGAACTCACGCACCAAAATCCCCGCCCACTTAGCGAAGATGAAGTGGCCGAACTCGTGGACCAGCACCAAAATCACGAAGACGATGAGAAACGCAATGATTGTGGTCATTCAGCCACCTCCTAAACGATGCCGAACAGATGCAGCATCGGCAGCACCAACAGCAGGCTGTCGAAGCGATCGAGAATGCCGCCGTGGCCCGGCAGAATTTTGCCCGAGTCCTTCACGCCGTAGTAGCGCTTGAGCGCGGACTCCACCAAGTCGCCGAGGCTGCCGATCACGCTCAGGAAAAGCGCGATGCCCATCATCGGCCAAAACGGGTAGAACTGCGGGAAAAACTGCAGGTAAATCGCCGCAAAAATCAGCGCGACGACATTGCCGCCGAGCGACCCTTCCCAGGTCTTGTTGGGGCTAATCGCCGGCCACAACTTGTGCTTGCCGAACGCCCGGCCGCAAAAATACGCGCCGGAGTCGGTCAGCCACACCACCAAAAGCGCAAACATCAGCGTGTCGAGCCCGGCATCGTTGCGAACCGTGATCAGGTTGTGGAACCCAGTGCCGATGTAAAACAGCGAGATGGTCGCGATGCCGGCGTCGTCGTAGGTCGTCTTGTTCTTGCTGGCGACGGTGTGAAGCAGCAGCAGCACGACGACCACGTAAATCAGATCCAGCCGCGTGATGTTTTGGGGCAGCCAGGCGAAAAGGTGATCGGGCAAGGTGACCAGAAGCACCCCGAGGCCGGCCAGCAGGAAGTCGAACGACATGATAATGCGCTTGCGCATGATGAAGATCTCGGACATGCCGACCACGGCCAGGGCCGAAGCGGCGATTTCAAGCCACCAGCCGCCTTCGTACAGAATCGGAATGAAGATGGCCAAGGCGACCACCGCCGTGATGATGCGTTGTCTCATAGGTATTGCCTCCTAACGATTCGAATCGATGCCGCCGAAGCGCCGGTCGCGCGACTGGTACTCGGCGATGGCCGACTCGAGGGCGGCCGGCGAGAAGTCCGGCCAATAAGCCGGCGTGAACACCAACTCGCTGTATGCCAGCTGCCACAGCAGGAAGTTGGACAGCCGCTCCTCGCCGCTGGTGCGAATCAAAAGATCTGGGTCTGCACGGTCGCCGAGGCGCCGGGTCATCAGGTGAGCCGCAATGGTGTCGGCGTCGATAGCGGCCGGGTCCAAGGTCCCAGCCGCCGCGGCCGTTGCGATGGCGCGGGTCGCCTCAATCAGCTCGTCGCGGCCGCCGTAGTTCAGGGCGAAATTCAGAATCATGCCGGTGTTGGCGGCGCTGTCCGCCTCGGCCTGGGCGGCAGCCTGGCGGGTTTTGGCCGGTAGCGCGTCCAGCTCGCCCATCACCTGCACCCGCACGTTTTCTTCGATTAGCTCCGGCATGAAGACATTGAAGAAGTCGACCGGCAGGCTCATCAGGTAGTTGACCTCCGAGTCCGGCCGCTTCCAGTTCTCGGTGGAAAAAGCGTACAGCGTCAGCACCTTGATGCCCAGCCGGCTGGCGGCCTTGGTGATCACCTTGACGTTTTCCATGCCCTGCTTGTGGCCGGCAATGCGGGGCAAAAAGCGCTTCTTCGCCCAGCGACCGTTGCCGTCCATGATGATGGCCACATGGGCCGGAATTCGCGCCGGGTCCAGCGCCGTGGTTTGTTTATCCCCGAACACAAAATGCCTCCTCTTGACACCGGGCCGCGCCCGGTCATTCTAGACGATTGTATCAGACCGCACCCCGGGCAACAACCGCGGCCGGCCGCTTCCCGCAAGATTTGCCCGAATGCCGCGACTAAATTGGCCCGACTGCGACAAGAAAAGGCCGGCGAGGCATCGCCGACCTTTGCGGGAATCGATTCGGGGTTAACCCTCTTTGATCTCTTGTTCCTTCTCCGCCGCAATCGCGTCGATGCGCTTGGTTGCGTCGTCCGTCACCTTTTGCACGTCTTTTTCCGTGCGGTGCAGGTCGTCTTCCGTGATAGCGGAGGCCTTCTCCTGCTTTTTGGCCTTGTCCAGGGCATCGCGGCGGATGTTTCTGATGGCAATCTTGGCCTCTTCGGCGTACTTGCCGACTTCCTTGGCAATTTCCTGGCGGCGCTCACCGGTGAGCTGCGGCACGACCAGGCGAATCGCGTTGCCGTCGTTGGTCGGGTTGATGCCAAGATCGGAGGCGTTCAGGGCCGAGTCAATCGCCTTGAGGGCCGTCTTGTCGTACGGGCTGACCATCAGGACGCGGGGTTCCGGAATCGTAATCGCCGCCACCTGGTTGAGCGGTGTCATCACCCCGTAATACTCGACTTCGATGCGGTTGAGCAGGCTCGCGTTGGCGCGGCCGGCCCGGATGTTCCCAAGTTCACGCGCAAAGGCGGCCTCGGTTTTTTGCATCAGCTGCTTGGCGTTGTCAATAATCTCATTGGCCATCTGTTATTCTCTCCCTTTGATGGTCGTCCCGATGTTTTCGCCTTCGACGACCCGCTTAATGTTGTCTGGTTCGTTCAAGTTAAACACGACTAACGGAATGTCGTTGTCCATGGATAAGGTGCTGGCGGTGGAGTCCATCACGTGCAGGTTCTTGTTGATGATGTCCAGGTGGCTGAGCTCCTCAAACTTCACGGCCGAGCTGTCCTTGTTCGGGTCGGCGGAGTAGACCCCGTCGACGCCGTTTTTGGCCATCAAGATCACGTCGGCGCCGATTTCGGCCGCCCGCAACGCGCTGGTGGTGTCGGTGCTGAAGTATGGGTTGCCGGTGCCGCCGGCAAAAATCACCACGCGGCCCTTCTCCAGGTGCCGCACGGCCTTGCGCCGAATGTACGGCTCGGCGATCTGGCGCATCTCGATGGAGGTCTGCACCCGCGTCGGCACTCCGAGGCTTTCGAGGTTGTCTTGCAGCGCCAGGCCGTTCATCACGGTCGCCAGCATCCCCATGTAGTCGGCCTGGGCGCGTTCCATGCCCATTTCGGCGCCGGTTTCGCCGCGCCAGATGTTGCCGCCGCCGCAGACGATCGCAATCTGGACGCCGAGGTCATGCACGGTCTTGATCTGCTCGGCGATTTTTCGGATCACCGGCGGCTTGATGCCGAAGCCTTCCTTGCCGGCCAGGGCCTCGCCGCTGACCTTCAGTACGATTCGCTTGTATTTCACCATGTTCACGTTTCCTTCCGTTAGTTGCTGTCAATAGTTTATCACAAAGCCGGCGCCGACACGAGGCGAAACTCCCGTGCCGCCAGGACCGTGTGCCCACGACCGCGGCCTTGCGACCACCGCAAGCCGCTGGCGCCAAGCCCCCGTGGCCGCAAAAAAAGCGTGCCGCAGCACGCTTCATGCGAGTCTTACTTGACCTGACCCATCACTTCGTCAACGAAGTCGTCTTGCTTCTTTTCGATGCCTTCGCCGACTTCGAAGCGAACGAAGCCCTTGACGGTGCCGTTCTTGCTCTTGGCGTATTCGGCCACGGTCTTGTCGGAATCCTTGACGAATTCCTGGTCGACCAGGGAGATTTCGCTCAGCCACTTGTTGACACGGCCCTCAACGATGCGTGGCACGATCTTTTCAGGTTTGCCTTCGGCCTTGGTCTCCTCGGTGAAGACCGCGGTTTCGTGTTCGAGTTCGGCGGCCGGCACCTGGGTGCGGTCGAGGTACTTCGGGTTGATCGCGGCGACGTGCATCGCGATGTCACGCGCGGTTTCCTCGTCGGCCCCGTCAACCGTTACCAAAGCGGCGATCTGGCCGCCGTTGTGCAGGTAGGCGCCGAAGTTTTCGCTGGCGGTTTTTTCAACCAGCTGGAAGCGACGGAGGCTAATCTTCTCACCGATTACGGCGGTCAGGGCCTTGGCGGCAGCGTCGATGGCAACCCCGTCGAGTTCGAGGGCCAAGGCCGCGTCGAGGTCGGCTGGCTTGTTGGCCACGATGGCGGCGCCGACCTGCTTGACGAAGTCCTTGAACTTGTCGTTGGCCGCAACGTAGTCGGTTTCGGAGTTCACTTCGATCACCGCGGCGGTGTTGCCGGCGATGGCGATGTCGGCCAGGCCCTCGGCGGCGACGTTGCCCGCCTTCTTGGCAGCCTTGGCCAGGCCCTTTTCGCGCAGGACGTCGATGGCCTTGTCCATGTCACCGTCGGCGGCCACCAAGGCCTTCTTGGCGTCCATCATGCCGACCTGGGTGCGATCGCGTAATTCCTTCACTTGTGCAGCAGTAATTGCCATGTTAGTCGTTCCTCCTAGTGTGTGCTTGTTTTCAAAAAAAGCCGCCGATTGTCTTGCAAAAGATATGCGAAACGGTCGGCGGCCATGTTATAGCGTATTATTCGGCATCCTGGTTGTCGCCTTCAACGGCTTCAACGATGTCTTCGATGGAATCGACCTTGGCGTCGCCTGCGGCTTGCTCAACCGGTGCAGCGTCTTCTTGGTCTTCGCCCTGGTTGCCTTCAACGATCGCATCGGCCATCTTTGCCGTGATCAGGCGAACGGCGCGAATCGCATCGTCGTTCGACGGGATGATGACATCGATGTCGTCTGGGTCGGTGTTGGTATCGACCATCGCAACGATCGGGATGTTCAGCTTTTGTGCTTCCTGAACCGCAATCTTTTCCTTGCGTGGGTCAACGATGAACAGCACGTCTGGAATGCGTGGCATGTCTTCGATCCCGCCGAGGAACTTGGTCAGCTTCTCTTGCTGCTTCTTGAGCAGGGAAACTTCCTTCTTCGGCAGCTTGTCGAAGGTGCCGTCTTCGGCCATCTTCTTGATGTCCTTGAGGCGCTTGATCCGGGTCTGGATGGTGTTCCAGTTGGTCAGCGTGCCGCCGAGCCAGCGGTGGTTGACGTAGAACTGGCCGGCGCGGGTCGCTTCTTCGGCAATCGCGTCTTGGGCCTGCTTCTTGGTCCCGACGAACAGGAACACGCCACCGTCAGCGGCCTCTTCCTTGACGAAGTTGTAGGCGTCGTCAACCATCTTAACGGTCTTTTGCAGATCGATGATGTAGATGCCGTTGCGTTCCGTGAAGATGAATGGCTTCATCTTCGGGTTCCAGCGACGGGTCTGGTGACCGAAGTGGACACCGGCTTCAAGCAGTTGCTTCATGCTTAATACAGACATGTGTAGTCCTCCAATATGGTTTTTTCCTCTTCCAACGCTCACCTCGCAGGCAGACTGCAACGCAGCACCGCGCCTTCGATCACGCCGGAATGTGAGTTGTGTTTTCACACTTGGTCAAGTATACAAAAGGCCGGCCGGTTTGACAAGCATTATCGCTTGACATCACCAAGAAATATCGTGTGCGGCCAAGAAGGCCTCCTTGGCCGCGCGGCTTTGGTGCTTGAAGTGCCACTCCGCCGACAAGGCGTCGTGCTTGGTCGCAAAGGCCGCCGCGTAAAGCAGCCGCACCGGCCGCCGCCGCATGGTGTACTTGGCGCCCTTGCCGGCGTTGTGGGTGGCGACGCGCTGGCCGACGTCATCGGTGAAGCCGCCGTAGAAGGTCCCATCCGCGCAAAGCAGGACATAAAAATAGTAGGGTTTAGCCATAAAGCAGTCGGGTCACCTCCGCGCCGTAGTGACCGTCGGGGCCGTAAACCGTCAGCGGCGGCAGGATGCGCATGCCATCGGGCTTGCCGGCCTTGATGCCCTCGATCAAGACCATGTTGGCCTCACGCTCGGCCTTGGGATGCACGAACCGCACCCGCTTGGGCGCAAGGCCGGCCGCCACCATCGTGGACAACAGCTCCGCCAACCGGTCCGGCCGGTGAACAAAAAAGGCCTTACCCTGGTACTTCAGCAGCCCGGCGGTCACCTCACACACGGTCTTGAAGTCGGTGGTCAGCTCGTGGCGGGCCAGCGCCAAGTGCTGGTTGGGATTTTGGACGCTTCCGGGTTGCACTTTGAAGTACGGCGGGTTGCAGGTGACCACGTCGACCGAATCGTTGGCCACCACCCGGCTTGCGTCCTTGAGGTCCAGCCGATGCACGTCGACGTGCTCAAACCCGTTCAGGGCCACCGAACGTTGGGCCATGTCGGCCAGGCGCGGCTGCAGCTCGATCAAGGTCACCTGCCCCTTTGTGCGTGGCGCCACGAACAGCCCCACCGCGCCGTTGCCGGCCGCCAGATCCACCACCCGCGACGTTTTTTTGACCTCGGCGAAGGCGGCCAAAAGCACCGCGTCCAGCGAAAACGCAAACACCGTCTTGGATTGAATGAGGCGCACGCCTTGGCTTTGGAGCTGGTCGATGCGCTCGTCGTCTAGTAAGTCCATGTTCTCCCCCCTGCTGTTGCCTCTTATCATACCATCTGGCGCTAGGCGACGCACGGGCGTGTGGTATAATGATGCCAGCAAAAATCCACAAAGGAAGTGGCCAGATGTTTTACCGATTCATCCGCGTCGTCGCCCGGTTTTTGATCTTCATCATCAACGGCAACACGCACTACGAGAATAAAGCGGCGCTGCCCAAGGGGCCGTACGTGCTGGTGGGGCCGCACCGCACCTGGTGGGACCCCATCTTTTTTGCCGTGGCCGGCTCGCCGCGGCGCTACGGCTTCATGGCCAAGGAGGAGCTGTTTCACAACCCCATCCTGCGCTGGATTCTGGTCCACGCCAATGCCTTTGGCGTCAACCGCGCCAACCCCGGCCCGAGCGTGATCAAGACGCCGGTCAAGATGATCAAAAACCAGGACCTGTCGATCATCGTCTTTCCCTCCGGCACGCGCTACTCCAACCAGCTCAAGGGCGGGGCGATTTTGATCGCCAAGCTCGCCCGGGTGCCGCTGGTGCCGGCCGTCTACCAGGGCCCGGTTCGCTTCTCGCAGCTGTTCTTGCGCAAGCGCGTCACCGTTCGCTTCGGCGAGCCGATCGCCGTGCCCGGCGGCCGGCTGACCGAAGACCAGACGCAGGCCATCGGCGATCAGATGCAGGCGGCCTTTGACGCGATCGACCACGCGATTGACCCGAACTTCACCTACGTGCCGGACCAAAAGAAGTACGAGCTGGAGAAAAAGGCGGGCAAACTCAAGTGACGCCGCCCAGAAAGGACCACCCCATGACGTTTTGGCAACGACTGACCGTTAAGCCCGACTTGGACCGAACGCTTTCGGCCGACCACCAGCTGGCGCGAACGCTGACCACCCGCGACCTGATCGCCTTGGGCATCGGCGCCGTCATCGGCACCGGCATCTTCATCCTGCCCGGCACGGTCGCGGCGACCACCAGCGGCCCCGGCATCACGCTGGCCTTCGTGCTGGCCGCCGTCGTCTGCAGCCTGGCCGCGATGTGCTACGCGGAGTTCGCCTCCGCCCTGCCGGTGGCCGGCTCCGCCTACGCTTACGGCAACATCGTGTTCGGCCAGGTGTTCGGCTGGATCATCGGCTGGGCGCTGATTCTCGAGTACATGCTGGCGGTGGCCGCGGTTTCCACCAGCTTTGCCGCCTACTTCCAAAGCCTGCTCAGCGGGTTTCACCTCGCCTTGCCCCACGCCTTAGCCGGGGCCTTCGACCCGGCCCACGGCACCTACGTCAACCTGATCGCCGTGGTGGTGGTGCTGATCATCGGCTTCATGCTGTCGCGCGGCATGTCGACCTCGATGAAGGTCAACCGGGCGATGGTGGTGGTGAAGCTTGCGATCATCGCCTTGTTCGTGGTCGTCGGCGCCTTTTACATCCGGCCGCTGAACTGGCAGCCCTACCTGCCCTTCGGCTACAAGGGCGTGCTGGCCGGCGCGTCGTTGGTGTTTTTCGCCTACCTCGGCTTCGACGCCGTGTCGGCCTCGGCGCCGGAAGTGCGCGACCCGCAAAAAACGCTGCCGCGCGGCATCATCGGCACTCTGATTATCGCCACTTTGCTGTACGTCGCCGTGGCGGTGGTGTTGACCGGCATCGTCTCTTACACCAGGCTTGACGTCGCCGACCCGGTTTCCTTTGCGCTGACTGTGATTCACCAACCGCAGCTGGGCGGCATCATCGCAGTCGGCGCCTTGGCTGGTATGTTCACGATGATGGTCACCATGATCTACTCGTCCAGTCGCCTGGTCTACGCCATCGGCCGCGACGGCCTGCTGCCGGCCTGGTTCGGCCGAGTTCGCCAGCAGCTGCCGGAAAACGCGCTGTGGACCGTCACGCTGATCATCGCGGTGATGGGCGGCCTGGTGCCTTTGACCCAGCTGGTCAACCTGGTCAACATCGGGACGCTGATCGCCTTTGCCTTCGTGTCTTTGGGCATCATTCCGCTCAGGCGCCACGAGCGCATCGACAACCCCGGCTTCAAGGTGCCGGGCTACCCGGTGGTGCCGATTGTCTCGTTTTTGTTTTGCCTGCTTTTGATGAGTCAGCTGAGCCGCGAGACCTGGCTGATGAGCCTGGTGTGGTTCGGGCTCGGCCTGGTCGTGTACTTCGCCTATGGCTTCCGGCATGCGACCGCACATCATTAACCAAGACCGTTGCAAGCGCCTGGTGCCAGGCGCTTTTTTGGTTGACCAAAGCTGCCGAAGCGCATGTCTGACGGCGTGAGCTTAAAAATTGACGGCCACAATGGCAGGGCTTACACTGGTTTTGGATGATTATTCGTAAGCACCCAATAATCGACCGTCTTGCAAACTGAGAAGGGCCGCAATCCTATTTTTGGATTGCGACCCTTCATTGCTTACGCGGTTTCGCTAGTTGCTGGCTTTAGATGCTGATTCCAAG
>NZ_JANQBA010000013.1 GCF_025490915.1 Lacticaseibacillus parakribbianus
GCGTTCGCACTCAGGTCACCGGCGGCATTTACGTCACACCTGAAGACTTCTACGACAACACCAAGCCTAAGCCGCGGCTCGACGACGGGCCGCGCGTTCGCACTCAGGTCACCGGCGGCATTTACGTCACACCTGAAGACTTCTACGACAACACCAAGCCTAAGCCGCAGCTCGACGACGGGCCGCGCGTTCGCACTCAGGTCACCGGCGGCATTTACGTCACACCTGAAGACTTCTACGACAACACCAAGCCTAAGCCGCGGCTCGACGACGGGCCGCGCGTTCGCACCCAGGTCACCGGCGGCATTTACGTCACACCTGAAGACTTCTACGACAACACCAAGCCTAAGCCGCAGCTCGACGACGGGCCACGCGTTCGCACTCAGGTCACCGGCGGCATTTACGTCACACCTGAAGACTTCTACGACAACACCAAGCCTAAGCCGCAACTCGACGACGGGCCGCGCGTTCGCACTCAGGTCACCGGCGGCATTTACGTCACACCTGAAAACTTTTACGACAACACCAAGTCGCAACCGGAGAACCCGGATTCGAATCATGTCGTCCCATCCACTGAGCAGAACCAAAATCCAGAACCGACCGTCGCCTCACTACCACTGACCGGCGGCAAAACAACCACACAGGCAGTTGTCCAACCGCTCAGCCGGACTGGGCGAGCCACACGAACTGCTGCCGCGGCGCTGCCGCAAACCGGCGAACATCGCAACGGAGCTTTAGCGGCACTGGGCGTCATTCTCCTCGGTGGTCTGCTGGCCTTAGGCACAAGTCCGCGCCGGCGCCACACTCGGTAAATTTTGAAACAACGGTCGATCCAAAGGCCACTATCAGCTCTTTCTGCCAGCCCCGTGCTGACGGAAAGAGCTTTTTATGTTGTGAATCGTTTCATCTAACGCTTCGCACATTTAGATATTTAACCAATCATTTATTCATAACGCCCGATGTAATAAATAAAATGTTGACGCTATCATTTTACGTGGTATTCTTTTGAGCAGGGGAACGAAAGTATAGTTGACGTGTCGCACCGCTTACCATTACCGCTGATCATAACCAGCGGATTTTTGCGAAGACTCATATCATATCTGGAGGAGAAAGACATGGGAACACAACGTTCAGGGGCCAAGAAACTGTACAAGGCCAAAAAGACCTGGGTCGCCTTCGGCCTCGCCACCGGTGCCGCCGGGCTGCTCGTGGCCGCACCCACCGCGGTCTCTGCAAGCGACCCAACTGATACACCCGCGATGACGCGCGTCGCGCCAACGGCAACGCCGGCCACCAGCACCACCGTGTCGACCACCGACGCTTCGGCGCCCGCTAACGCCGCGACTGGTGCAACAACCGCGGCTGACCAGACCAAAGTGGCCCAACAAGTGACGACGGCGCAAGCGCCCACTGATGCGACGCCAGCCACAACATCAACCACCCCTGTCCCAGCGGCAACGGACGAAGGCACACAGCCCGTGATCTCAATCACGCCGGGGGCCAGCGGTCCCAAAGGCAGCACCACGACTGCGACCGCGATGACGAGCATCACCTTTGACTTCACGCCAGACGCCGCGTTGGCGCAAACGCTGAAGGAAGCGGGCTACAACAGCGATGCATCGCTTCACATCGTGCGTTACAACAGCATCGATGGTTCAATTGCCGCTGACGATTCCGATCACGTGGCCATCGGCGCCGTCCAGCTGCCGTACAAGTCAGGCTACGATGTGATCTGGTATTACAACCAGGACCTCCGCTCGGGTAAAAGCGAAGATCAAGTCTACCACTACTCACATGACATCCCCGCTCACCTGATCAGCTTGGATCCCACCGATCGCAGCGCCTTGGGTATCACGGTTCACTATTTCAGAGCCACGCGCCAGGTCCCAGTGCGGCTGGTTGACACAGACGGCCACTTTATCAAACGCACCTTCGTGACCGCCAAGAACTACATGCCCCCACTGTCTTGGGTTCGCGATCAGTACAACAACCACGGCATCACGCCGTTCGCGTACCAAACCGAAATCGAGGCGCCGATTATTGATGGGTATGCGGCGGTCAAGTCTTACCAGAAGCTGAATGCGACCACCGAGTACCTGATGACCAACAACCTAGACGCCGACTACCCCGTCAATGGCACCACCGAGCGCGGCGCCGCCATGCTGTCTTGGGGCACCCACACGCCGACCTTCGTCTACCAGGCCCAGCACGTGACCGGCATTCATACCTACACGGACGAGGACGGCAAGACCATTTTACCAAGCACCGCCGAAACCGAGGCGCTGCCGGTGGCGCCGGGCATCAACGGCTACGAGCTGGATCCATTCAAGTCGACCATTCAGATTCTCGCCGGCGGCAAGGAATTCTATCCGGCCAAGGCGACCGGTAAGCCGGCCTACCTGGGGGCGATTTTTCCGGCCATTCAAGACTGGTTTGTCGCCCCGAACAGTCCTGTCATCACGCTGCTGATGACCATGCCGAGCTACGTCCTGCAACACGAGCGTATTGGCGAGCTTGAGCCAACCACCGATTCAGGGCTGCTGAACCAGCTGAAAGCCGCAGCGACTCGCTTCCACTGGAACCGCACCGCAGGCAACTTCTACAACCTCGGCCTCCTTTACTACAAGGCGCTGGGCCTGACCGCAGACATGGGGGTGAGTGAGGCCCACGCCGCAGAAGTTGAGGTGATCACGCACTACGTCTACAAGGCGGTGCCGCACCAAGTGGCCAAGCCGACTGGCGTAATGGCCAAAACGGTCACCTACACCGTGAACTTCACCGGCATCGACCACGCCCCAATCACGATCACAAAGACCTTCACGAAGACGCGCGAGGCCAACCCGCTCACCCTGTGGACCCCGGACGTCACGTTGCCGACTATCGCCGGCACCCAGCACCTCAACTTCCTGCCGGCGGCCAACATCTGGGCAGACCTGAGCCAAACCAGTTTCAGCACCACCGTCGACTACCGCGCGAGCGAGCAAACCCTGGTCGTCAGCTTTGAGGACACCGCCGGTAACCGGCTGGCAACGGATCAGGTCATTAACGGGGTCGCCGGTCAGGTCATCACCCTGCCGGCGCCACTGATTGCTGGCTACACCCAAAACCACGGGCCGCTGACCGTAACCCTGACCGCCGCCGATCACGCAATTCAGCACGCGACGGTGACCTACACGAAGGAGCTGCCCAAAACTCGCACCCAGGTCCCAGACCCCGTCTCCGTCGCCCAGGCCGACTTCTACGACTTCACCAAGTCCCAGCTCGACGACGGGCCGCAAGTTCGTACCCAGGTCCCTAGCGCCGTCTCCGTCACCCAGGCCGACTTCTACGACTTCACCAAGTCCCAGCTCGACGACGGACCGCAAGTTCGCACCCAGGTCCCAGACCCCGTCTCCGTCGCCCAGGCCGACTTCTACGACTTCACAAAGTCCCAACTCGACGACGGACCGCAAGTTCGCTCTCAGGTCCCAGGCGCCGTCTCCGTCGCCCAGGCCGACTTCTACGACTTCACCAAGTCCCAACTCGACGACGGACCGCAAGTTCGCTCTCAGGTCCCTAGCGCCGTCTCCGTCACCCAGGCCGACTTCTACGACTTCACCAAGTCCCAACTCGACGACGGACCGCAAGTTCGCTCTCAGGTCCCAGGCGCCGTCTCCGTTTCTCGGGCCGCCTTCTACGATCACCGCAAGCCGGCCACGACGCCGTTAACGCAACCAGCCACCACGCTCGTCACAACGCAGCCGACGACCAAGCAGCCGGCCGCGCGTGCAGAACAGTCGACCGGTGCCCAGGCCGCGACCGCGCTGCCGCAAACTGGTGACGGCCAAGAACGCGGCCTGGTGGCCCTCGGGGTTTTGGCCCTCGCCAGCCTCTTCGCTCTCGGGGCCGGCACCACCCGCCGCAAGCGGCTCTAACCTCACCGAAAAAACTACCGCGCATCGCCGCACACACTCGCGACGATGACGCGGTAGTTTTTTGCCCCAATCAAGATTTTGACGTGCGTCGGTCGCCGGCCTCCTGAATTGGCCATCGCCAACGCGGGTTGCAATCGCATCAGTCCGGCAATGGTGTCGCGGCCGGCGACGGTCCCCGCCTCAGTGTACGCAGCGCAAAGGTGGCGAAGGCCATCAGCCGCGAAGCAGCGAGTTTGCCGCCACCTCGGCCGCGGTAGCCGGCCAAGGCGGTGGCAATCACATCGCCCCATTCGGGCAGCGTGGCTAATCCCCACTCGCCGCCGGCCGCCTTGCCCATCACCCGGCCGGTCGCCTGAAAGGCCAGGCTGCGACACAGGTTGAGCGTCACGTAAACCGGATCGGTAACAATGGCCGCCGAGGCGTCCTCGACATCGGCCATCACGCTGGCCCAGTAGGCCGCCACCGGCACTGGGCCAAAGGTCGCGGCAATGGCGGGGCCGCAAAGCACCTGACCGCACGCTTTCAGCACGGTCAGGTGAGCGGCCAAATCCGGATCCACGCCGTGCATCCCGGCAACGTAGGCCGCCGGGTCGCCCCGGTAAGCGGCCAGGTGCAGCGGCGAAAAGTGCAGGTCAAACGCGCAGGGGTGCGAGAAATGCCGCGTTGCCGCCAGCGTCAGGACATGAAACTCCAGCCCCTTAACCGGTGCCAGCGGCCAGGCCAGGCGCATCGTCGCCTGCATCAGCGCCAGCTTGGCGGCCTGCTTCAGCCCGTGCCGGACCACGATAACGTAATCGAGATCGGAGACTCGCGGGTCGAAGCCGCCGAGGCACCAGGAGCCGTGCAGGTAGACGCCGACGAGCTCGCGGCCACCCCCGGCCCGGGCCGCCGTCACCACCGCCTGCAGCAGCGCCGGGCCGTTGAACGCGCCAGGCGACCGCTTGAGCGCTGTAGGCGACCGCTTTGCCGCTGCGGGCGGCCGCTTCTCAGCGCCGCTCAAGGTAATCCGCCACGACCTGGGCGTAGCGCGGCACCATGTTGGCCGGCAGCGCGGTCGGCTCAAACCAGGCCAGGCGCAGGCTTTCGCCGTCCGCCACCCGCGGCTTTGCGACCACGCCAGCCACCACGTAGGCGACACTGACCGCGTAGAACTGATCGCCGTTGGGTGCGACGCTCAGGTGGTCGCCGGAGTAGACGCCGAGCAGCCGCAGCGCTTGGGCCTCAAGCACCAGGCCGCACTCCTCTTGCGCCTCACGAATCAGCACCTGCTCGCTACTTTCACCAAGCTCCATCAGCCCACCGATCAGCCCCCACCGCGCGGCCGGTTCGTTGCGCTGCTGCAGCAGAATCCGGCCGTCTGGTGCCACCAGCACCCCGCAGCTGCCGCACAGAATCACCGGGCGGTGCCCGACTAGACCGCGCAAGTCCTCAACATATCCCATGTTGCCACCTCCTGTCACTGCCAGTGTAACCCAGTTCACGCCAAAAAGCGCCGGTGCGAATCGGCCCCGAGGGGAAATCGCACCAGCGCTTGTCCAAAAAGCAACGTGGCCGTCAGCCCAGTAGCTCACGCACCGCCGCCGGCAGCTCGTCGGGCCGGGCGATCACGGCGTTGGCGCCGGCATCCAGCAGCTCGGTTTCGTCGCCGAAGCCGTACAGGACGCCGAGGGTCTTGGTGCCGTTTTGCACCCCGCCTTGCATGTCGTTGTCGCGGTCGCCGATCATCAGGCTGGCCTCGGGCAACGCCTCCGCGTTTTCCAGCGCGTAGGCCAACACCGCGGCCTTGGTGCTGCGAATGCTCTCGTCGATGGTTGCGCCGTAGACGCCTGCAAAGTAGTCGCGTAGCCCGAAGTGCGGCAAAATTTTGGCCAGCATCACCTCGGGCTTGGCCGAGGCGATATTCAGCTGGTAGCCGGCTTCTTGCAGGCTCGCCAGCGCGTCCTCGACCCCGGGGTAGACCTCAAGCTCGTACAGGCCTTGGGCCAGGTAGAAGTCCTGGTAGTGGCGAATCGCGGCCTGGACGCCGGTCGGCGAAAGCGTCGGGTAGTAGCGGTGCAGGCTTTGGGTCAAGGACGGCCCGATGAACTTCAGGTAGGTCTCTTGATCAAGCGCCGGCAGCCCGGACTTGTCCAACATGTAGACGATGCCGTCCACGATGCCCTTTTGCGAATCGGCGATGGTGCCGTCAAAATCAAAAAATAGCTGTTTCACAATGCGTTCTCCTTTGGCCGCTGCCCGGTTTGCAGGGCGATTTTCAACATGAAGGGGGCAATCAGGGTGGTCAAGATGATGACCAGAATGACCGCGGAGTAAAAGTCCCGGTGCAGCAGATGGGCGTCAAAACCAATCTGGGCGACAATCAGCGCCATCTCGCCGCGCGACACCATGCCGGCGCCGACCACGTTGGCGTCGGCCCAGTCAAGCCCAGCAAGCTTCGCCCCGGCGCCGCAGCCCAGCCACTTGGTCAGC
The DNA here is from genome assembly GCF_025490915.1 of Lacticaseibacillus parakribbianus. GTDB lineage: Bacteria > Bacillota > Bacilli > Lactobacillales > Lactobacillaceae > Lacticaseibacillus > Lacticaseibacillus parakribbianus. The sequence goes on from NZ_JANQBA010000013.1 coordinate 6,384, forward strand.
AGTGCCAGCAAAGTCAGCGCCAGAATGAACCAGACGTCTTGCCCGAGGCCGGCCAGGCGCATGTTCAACCCGATGGACACGAAGAACACCGGGATGAACACCGCGTAGCCAATGGCCTCCAGGCTGCGATCCACGGTCTGCCGGTACGGCGTCTGCCCGACCGCAATCCCGGCGAAAAAGGCCCCGATTACCGCCGACAGCCCGAACCAATCGGCCAGATACGACAGCCCCAGGCACAGCAGCAGGCTGGTAATCGTCACGCTGGCGGTCGGCAACAGCCGCTCGCCCAGGTGCATGACGTAAGGCGCCAGCCACCGCACGACCAGGTAAATCACCCCGAAGTACGCGACCTGCAGCAGCAAAGTCACCCACAGCGGCCAGGCGCTGACCGACTCGCCCTCGCCGAACATCGCCACGGCGACGCTCAAGACGATCACCGTCAAGATGTCATCGACCACCACGGCCCCGAGAATGGTGGCGCCGCTGCGGCCATCCAAGGCGCCGAGCTCCTTAAGCACCTCCACGGAGATTGAAACCGACGTGGCGGCGAAGGTGATGCCAAGAAAGGTCGCGGCCACCAACGAAAAGCCCCACAGCGTCGCGAACAAGTAGATGACCACGACCGGCACCACCACCCCGATCACCGCCACCCAAACGCCCGGACGCAGGTAGCGGCGCAGCATCGACAGGTCGGATTCAAGCCCGGCGATGAACATCAGAACAATCACGCCGATTTCGGCGAAGGTGGCGACGCTGGGCGTCGTTGACACCCAGCCCAAGGCGGCCGGCCCGAGAATCAACCCGGCGGCGAGCTGGCCAATCACCGCCGGGACGCCCAGCTTCAGGCTCAGCTGACTGAGCGCCAGCGTCACCAAGAGAATCAGCGCCAACGTGCCTATGTCTGCCATGTCGTCCTCCTTAGCGGTGCGGGAATTTTTCCAAGCGAATCAGGCGTTCGGCATCCGGCTCGGTGATGCCGTTCTTGAAGTCATAGCCGAACTTACGGTAAAACGGCACGGCGGTCAGCGACGCGGGAATCTCGACGCGCGTGGCGTCTTGAAAGAACGCGTCCGCTTCCACCGCCGCCATCAACCGGCGGCCGATGCCTTGGCCCTGGGTCGCCGGGTCGACGAACACGTTGAACAGCGAATACTCGTGCGGCACATCCCAAAACGGGCCGATGGCGGCACAACCGACGATTGCACCGGTTGCGCTGGCGGCCACGTACAGGTGTCGCACCGCCGCCGAGCGAGCGAAGAAGCCAGGCGTCAGCCGCGCGATGTCGGCCTCCAGGTAGGCGGTTGCGTAATCGGCGGCGTTGCTGATGCGCAGAGTCTTTGCGACCATCGCCGCCACCGCCGCGGCATCCGCCGCCTCGAAACGCCGGATAACCGGGGTCACGGCATCACCAGCTGGTAGGCGTTGCGTTCCGGCACCGGCTCGTCGAGGTAGACGATGCCGCGAAAGGCGAAACCGTTGCCCAAGATGACGTGTTGCATGATCTGGTTTTGCGCGTGGGTGTCGATGCGAACGTCGCGGAAGCCACGGCGGTAAGCCTCGGACAGCAGGCTGGTCATGAACAGCTTGGAGAGCCTTTGGCCTCGCACCTTGGCAGAGGCGGCGAAGCGGTGAATCATCATGTAATCCGCATCCCCGACCCAGCCGGCCCCGTCGATCCGGCCGTAGAACGGATCCGGGCCGACGATCAGGCTGGCGGTGCCGACCACGGTGTCGGCCATCACCAAGACGCGGTTGGTGCCTTGGGCGATGTCGGCGGCCACGGCCGGCTGATCCGGGTAAGTCCCCTGCCACTGGTTGATGCCTTGCGCCTTCAAAAAGGCCCGGGCATCCGCGATGATGCCCATGATTGCGGGAATATCGGCCGTCGTCCCGGGACGGGTGTAAATTGCTGGCATACTGCCACCTCCATGAAAATTGTCATACACCATTTTCGCGCAAAACCCGCCAAAAGGCAACGTGGCGCCAGACCACCCACAGGGACAAAAACAGCGCGTCCTTTCACGCAGAAAAGACGCGCTGTCGCAACTCAGCCCTCGTGGTGGTTGCCGTGGTGATGCTTGTGTGGCTTGGTCGGCAAGTCGGCGCCGGCCTGGCCCTTCGGCGCAACCGGTTGCTCGTGGTGCTGGCAGTGGCCGCCCTTGCCTGCCTCACAGTGGCCGCGGTGCAGTTCGGCGCGAAGCCGCACCTGCTTGGTGTGCTCGCGCTCGATCTTGAGGCGCTGGTGCATCAGGCAGATCTGGGTGCCGCCGACGATGGTCAAGGCGATTGGGATCACATGCACCAAGGCCAGCGGAACCAGAATTTCCGGGTCGTTCTTGATGGTGTCGTTGAAGGCCGTCGCCGCCTGGGTCGCCGACTTGATGAATTCCTTAGAGGTTTTGAACATGGCGAATACCTGAGTCACGCGGGAAGGTGGCGCGTCACGTTTCCTTTCGTATTGACCAACCTGAGACACGTGCGGCGGCACCTTCCGACTAACCGCCGCTTACCCTTCCATCATACCAGCTTTCTGCGGCAACCGCTTACTTTTTGGCCGTTTTGGCCAGCCACTCGCCCAGGTGCTGGAAGTAATCCGCCGGGTTGTCCAGCATCTGGCCGTGCCCGGCCCCCGGGGTCACGTGCAGCTCGGCATCCGGGATGGTCGCGGCCATGCGCCGGGCGGCCGCCAGCGGCATCGTTTCGTGGCCGCCGAAGGTCAGGTAGGTCGGCACCGCGATTCTATGAATATCCGCGCGGCGGTCCCAGTCCTTCAAGGCGCCGACCATCACGAACTCGTTGTCGCCCTGAAAATGATTGTAAACCGGCGTCCCCATGGTGCTGATTAGGTGGCGCGGCTGCGGATCGGCCTGGTGGTGCAGGTAGTGTTCACCCAGCTCGGCCACCAGCGCCTCGTAGCGCGGTTCGGTGAAGGCGTGACGGGCCTCGACGTCCTTCATGTAGGCGACATCGGCCGGGGCGAACATCGCCTCACGAATCGCGTTGACGTTGACCAGGTACTCGTCGAGGTTGTCGATCATCGAGCTCAGAATCAGGCCGCGCAGGTGCTGGCCGTAGCGCAGGGCGTACTCGATGGCCAAGACCCCGCCCCAGCTTTGCCCCAGCAAGAAGAAGTGGTCCAAGCCAAGCTTCTGCCGCACCTCCTCTACCTCCTGCACGTAGTAATCGATGGTCAAAAACCGCTCGCGGTTGGCGGGGTCGGTCCAGTCGGGCTGATCGGAGAACCAAGAGCCCAGCTGGTCGTAGCGGGTGACCCGGACCTGGTACGGGGCCAGCTTCTCCCCGAAGTTCTCGAACACCTGGTTGTTGCCACCGGGGCCGCCGTGCAAAGTCATCAGGTGGATTGGGCCGCTACCGGTGGTTTGGGTCCAGAGGTGGTAGCCGTTGGCCAGGGTGACGAAGTGGGTGCCATTTGGCGCTGTTTTCATCTCAACACTTCCTTTATTGTCTTGCCCTTATCATACCGCTTATAAAGTTTGCTTAACACCGAAGCTGTTTTTTCCCATTCTCACCACCATCGCTTACAATAAGATTATCAATATCGGAGGTGTTGTCGTGTCACTTCAACCCACGGACCCCATTCAGGGCCTGACCGCCGCGCAAGTCCAGGCGCAGCTGGCGGCCGGCGACCATAACCAGCCCCTCAAACCGCTGACGCGAAGCGTCGGCACCATTATCGCCCAAAACACGCTCACCCTGTTCAACCTGGTGAACGTCGTGCTCGGCGCGTTCATCTTCACCACCGGCAGCTACAAAAACCTGCTGTTTTTGGGCGTGGCCATCATCAACACCGCCATCGGCACCTTCCAGGAAATTCGCAGCAAGCGGCGCATCGACGCGATGAGCATCCTCGCCGAGACACCGGTGACGGTTCGCCGCGCCGGTCAAGACGTTGAGATTCGCCAGGAGGACTTGGTCATCGGCGACCTGCTGTTGCTGCGGCGCGGCGCCCAGGTGCCGGTCGACGGCCAGGTCGTCGCCACCAACGGCGTGGAGGCCGACGAAAGCCCCCTGACCGGCGAATCGCGTCCAATCACCAAGCAGGTGGGCGACGCGCTTTTGTCCGGCTCGTTCATCGTCGCCGGTCAGGCCACCATGCAGGTGACCGCGGTCGGCGCCGCCACCTTCGCGGCCAAGCTGGCGCTGGAGGCCAAGGCCGAAAAAAAGAGCCAAAGCCAGCTGCTGGACACGATCAACCGCATCATCCGCGTCTTAACCTACGTCCTGATTCCCCTGGGCGTCGCGCTGTTCACCGTGTCGATGATTCGGCGGGGTAACTACGACCGGGCAATTCTCAGCACCAGCGCCGCGATGATCGGCATGATTCCCGAGGGGCTGGTGCTGTTGACCAACGTCGCCTTGGCGGTGTCGGCTCGCAACCTTGCCAACCGCCGCGTTCTGGTCCGGGCCCTGCCGGCCATCGAGGCGCTGGCGCGAGTCGACATCATCTGCCTGGACAAAACCGGCACGATCACCTCGGGCAAGCTGCGGGTCCAAGGCGCCCATCCGGTGGCCGGCACCACCAGCCAGACGCTGACCACGGCCGCGGCCGCCATCACCTACGCGCTGAACGACGACAACGAAACCGCCCTGGCGATTAAGGCCGCCTACCCGCGCCCGACTGGTTCGGCCAGCGCCACCGTCCCCTTCTCCAGCTCCCGCAAGTGGTCCGGCGCCAGCTTTGGCGAACGGCACCTGATGATGGGGGCCCCCGAGTTCATTTTCCAGGGTGTGGTGCCGGCGGCGGCCGCCATCGCCGAGGCGACCCAGGCCGGCTTTCGCGTGATTGCCGTGGCGGAGGCGCAGGCCCTGACGCCCTTAACTAAGCCGCGCTTGTTGGGCTACCTGACCATCGCCGATGAGGTGCGGGCAACCGCCCCGGCTACCTTCCAGTTCTTCGCCAGCCAAGGCGTGGCGCTGAAGGTGATTTCAGGCGATAACCCGGTGACCGTCGCCAACGTGGCCAAGCAGGCCGAGCTGGCCGGGGCCGAGCACTACCTGGACATGGCGACCGTCGGCGAAGACGCGGATTTTGGCGCGTTGGCCGCGGCCTACACCGTCTTTGGCCGCGTCACCCCCACCCAAAAGAAGCAGCTGATCGCCGCCATGCAGCAGGCCGGCCACACCGTTGCGATGACCGGCGACGGCGTCAACGACGTGCTGGCGCTGCGCCAGTCCGACTGTGGCATCGCCATGGCCAGCGGCGCCGAGGCCGCCAAGTCGATTGCCGACTTCGTGCTGCTGGATTCCAATTTCGACGCGATGACCGGCGTTTTGAACGAAGGCCGCCGCGTCATCAACAACATCGAGCGCGTCGCCTCGATGTACCTGGTCAAAACGATTTTCTCGGTGATTCTCACCGCCATCTTCGTCTTCCTGCCGCTGGATTACCCGATTACCCCGATCAACCTGACGCCGGTGTCGGCGATTGCCGTGGCGATTCCCTCGTTCTTCTTGACCCTCGAGCCCAACTTCGCGCGGGTCACCGGCCAGTTCATGCAAAAAGTGATGACGCTGGCCGCCCCGGCCGCCTTGGCCGTGGTCGCCTACACCCTTGTCCTGACCTGGTTTGAGGCGGCGTTCGGCTGGTCGTTTGCCACCACCTCCACCTTGGTCGTCTTCATGATCGGCGTCATCGAGTACCACGTTTTGATTCTGGTCTGCCGGCCGTTCAACCGCTACAAGCTGCTGATGCTGGTGCTGATTGCCGCCGCGTTCTTCGGCACCTTCTTCGTCGCCAACTCGGTGTTCTCGCTGGCCAGCCTGTGGCGCATCGACCTGGCCCTAGTCTACCTGCCGGCCCTGGCCTCCAGCGTTCCGGTCTACTTCCTGCTTCAGGAGTTCCTGGGGCGACGGCTGCTGTCGCGCATCAACTGGCGCTGAGCCACTGCCAAAAAGACGGCCCCACCACCGCGTTGCCGCGGTGGTGGGGCCGTCTTTTTGGTTTTCACGCTACTGCGCCTGTTGGGCCTGGGGCCGCTCAGCGTAGGCATCCACCGTCTGCCGGTTCAGCAAGCCGCACAGCCGCGCGATGGTCTCGCCGACCATGTGGGCGTTGGCCCGGGTCTCGTCCAGCGCCTCTTCCAGCGTCTGTGGCCCCGCCGGCAGCGGCAACACCAGGTCGATGCCGGCCGCATAGCTTGCGGCCAGCTTGGCCGCGCGGCTGCCGACGACGGCGACCACCGGCAACCCATGGGCCTTGGCCAGCCGGGCGATGCCGACCGGTGCCTTGCCGGCCGCCGACTGGTTGTCCAGCCGGCCCTCGCCGGTCACCACTAAGGTCCCCGGCCGCAGCTTGGCCTCAAAGCCCACCAGCCGCAAGATCTCATCGATGCCAGAGGTCACCGTCGCCCGGGTGAAGGCCAAAAGCCCTGCCCCCAGGCCACCGGCCGCCCCAGCCCCGGCGCGGTTGGCGACGCCTTCGCCAAGCGCCGACTCAAGCAGCCGATCGTAATGCGCCAGCCAGCCGTCGACCGCCTGAACAAGCGCTGGGTTCAGCCCCTTTTGCGGCCCGAACACCGCCGCCGCCCCGGTGGGGCCGCACAGCGGGTTTTGGACGTCGGATAAAATGCGAATGGTCAGCCCGGCCACCTGCGGGTTGATCCCGGCGGCGTCGACTCGCGCCAGCTGCGACAGCCCCTGGGCGCCACGGGGAATCTGGTGGCCGGCCGAATCTTCAAGCCGCACCCCGATGGCCTGGGCCAACCCGGCCCCGCCATCGGTGGTAGCACTGCCACCAAGCCCCATGTAGACGGTTCGCGCCCCGAGCTCGGCGGCGGCCAAAAGCAGCTGCCCCACCCCGTAGGTCGACGCGGCCAGGGCATCGGCCGCGGTCTGGTGCGTCAGGCCCAGCCCGGCGGCCTCGGCCATCTCGATCACCGCCGTTGTGGCGTCGAGCATGGCAAACTTGGCGGCCACCGGCTGCCCGAGCGGCCCGGTGACCTGACGGACAATCAGCTGACCCGGTCGCGCCGCCAGCAGTGCGGCCAGGGTGCCTTCGCCGCCGTCTGCTATCGGGACCACCGTGGTTTCAAGCGTTGCGTCAGCGCCGGCAATGCCTTCCTGGACCCACGTTCCGATTTCGCGACTGGTCGCACTCCCTTTGAGCGAATCAATCGCGATCACCACGCGTTTCATCGTCATTGTCAACACCTTCTTTCTTCCCAGACTTTAGAGCAGGCCGGCCTCAATCATCGCCGCCTTCATGTCGGCCAGAATCTTCGGGTTGGCGGCCTCTGTCGGCAGCACCGAGGCACCGACGTTCAGGCCCATCAGGTTGGCCATGTCCTTGGTGGCCGCCGGGAAGCTGGCCGGGTTTTGCGACAGCCGCACCGGGTTCAGGCGGAACTGAGCCGCCCGGGAGCCGGCAACGTCGCCGGCCTCGTACAGGTCGTAGATGGACGTGACCAAATCTGGGAAAATGTTGGCGGTGGAGCAGACGGCCCCGACCGCACCCAGGCACAGCGCCGGGAAAATCACGGTGTCCTTGCCGACCAATACTTGGAACGCGATGTCTTGCGTCCGGCGCAGCAGCTCGGAATCAAAGGTGATGTCACCGCTTGAGTCCTTGATGCCGACGATGTTGTCGACGTTGTGGGCGAGGTCCACAATCGTATCGGCCTTCACCGTGTAGCCGGTCAGCCCCGGGTTGTTGTAGATCAAGACGCGGGTGTCGGGAATCGAGTCGGCAATCGCCTTGTAGTGGTGGTACAGCGCCTCATCGGTCGGGTGGATGAACATCGGCTGCAGCACGGAAATCGCGTCGACGCCGAGCTTGACCGCGGCCTGGGCCAGCCGAATCACGTGCTTCGTGCGAATCTGACCGATGCCGAAGAACACCGGCACCCGCCCGGCCGCGGTTTTGACAATCACGTCGGCCGCGTGAAGCAGCTCGTCGTCGTCGAACATGTAGAACTCACTGTTGCTGCCGAAGGCCAAAATGCCGTCGACACCGTGGTCGATCACGTGGTTGACCTGCTTGGCCAGCTTCTCGTCGTCGATGTTCTCGTCGGCGTCAACCGGCGTCAAAAGCGGGACAATGATGCCCTTGATATCACTTGGATCTAAAGTCATGGTAGTCATCCTTTCCAAATCAGCACCGAGTGCGGCAGCAGGAGCCGGCGGATGCGAGAACCATCCGCGGCTCCTGACTGCGACAAGGTTAAGTTAGCGGTTAAAGAAAGCCCTTGAACACCGTTACCAGCGCCAGAATCGTGGTGGCACCCAGCACAATGTTTTCAAACCAGTTGTTCCGCCGTGCGGTGCCCAGGAACTTCTTGCTGTTCGTCACGTAAAGGACGCCCAGCGCAATGATCGGCACAATCACAACGTTCAGGGAGTTCCCAAACAAGGTCAGGAACACTTGACCAGGCATGTGCGGCAGAGACCAGATGAACGCGGAGGCAAGCATCAGGCCAAGGAAAATCGGGTAAATCTTGTCGTTTTGAATCTTGTCGTACTTGCCCTTGCGCGATGGAATCAGCTCGTTCAGGTTGGCGATGGCCAGCTTCGTGAAGCCAATGGCGTTACCCGCAGTGGAGGTGAACAGCGCCCCGAACACGCCCAGGTAGAAGATCTTGGAGCCGGTGGTGCCCAGGTACATCTCAAGCGCCTTGCCGATATCGGACAAAGACTTGACCTGAATGCCGTTAGGACGAAGAATTTCGGCGCCGACAATCCACACGCACAACACCAGCAGGGCGCCCATGATGACGGAGAACAACAGGCTCTTGGTCTGGCTCTTCATGGTCTTAGGGTCACGCACCCCGCCTTCGGACAGGTTGATGCCGTGGAACAGGTTGCCCAGTGAACCGGCAGTTGCTCCGACCAAGCCCATGATGACCAGCATCACGTCGTAGGCCCCATCGTCGTTAGGAATCTGGAACAAGAAGGCGCCTTGCGCAATCTGGCCGACATCCGGCTTCACGTAGATTGCGAGGATAATGAACACGGAGACCAGAACGGCCATCAGAATCTTGAAAATTGACTCGACCTTGCCGAACAGGCTGCGGCCGAGAAGCAGGAATGCGATAACCCCGATGACGGCCGCCCAAAGCGTTTCGGCCGGAACATTGATCAACCAGCCAAAGCACTGCGCCGCCCCTTTGAGAATGTAGCCGACGGTCAGGTTACCCATGATGACCGAGGCAATGAACAGGAACAGGGGGAAGATCTTGGTGATTTCGGCGAAGGTCGCGACCATCGACTTGCCGTCCTTGTTCATCAGCTCGTAGCGCGTCATCGTGTTGACGATGACGAAGCGAATCAGGTTTGAGAGGATCAGGACCCACATCAGAGCGTAGCCGTAGCTGGCGCCTGACACCGCTGAGTTGATGATGTCCCCAGCACCGAGCCAGGAGAACACGGTGATGACGGCGGGGCCGATGTTTCTCAGGAATGTTTTAACCTTGGTACCGGTAGTACTTTGCTTGTTTTCAGTTGGTGTGACGGTGTTTTGCATCATGCACCCATCCTTTCTAGACAATACGATTGATCAGCAAGTCGCCATTTGTTACGAATTGAGCAAGATTGGGCAAAAAAATTTCATTCAATAAGTGCGTCTTGAACTTCGGTGTCATGCCGGCCACGTGTGGGCTCAGCACGACGTTTGGCAGCTGCCAGAGCGGGTCATCCGCCGGCAGCGGCTCGGTTTCGTAAACATCCAGGTAAACGTTGCTCAACTTGCCAGCCTTCAAGGCCCGAATCACGGCCTGGGTGTCCATCGAGGTGCCGCGCCCGACGTTGACGAACTTGGCCCCCGGGCGAACCTGAGCGAAGAACGCGTCGTCGTAAAAGTGCGTGGTCTCAGGTGTCAGCGGCAGCGTGTTGACGATGAAATCCGCCGTCGGCAGAATTTCGGGCAACCGGTCGAGCGGTACGACCTCGCTGAAGCCGTCGTGGGGCTTGGGGAACTTGTCGACCCCCACCACGTTGAGCTTGAAGGCGGCGGCGAGCTGCCCCACCCGGGCGCCGACGCGGCCGACGCCGAGAATCAGCATGGTCTGACCAGCTAGCGGCCGTTGCACCACGGTGTCGCGGCCCCACTCGTGCTTGGCCTGAAGCGTCAAGATCTGACGCAGGTCGCGAACGTCGAGCAGCAGCATTCCCATCACGTGCTCGGCAATGGCGTCGCCGTGCAACCCGGCGGCATTGCTCAGCATCACCCCGGCCGCCTTGAGCTTCGCGAGGTCCCAGAAGTCGACCCCGGCCGAGCGTCCTTGAATCCACTTCAAGCGGTTATTCGGCACGGCCATGATGGCGTCGGAGTCGTTGCCCTTGCCGCCGAGAATAATCTCGACGTCTGCTTTGCGTTCAGCCGGCAAGCCTTGCCACGCGGTGTAAACATCGTACTGCGGGTAATCAACGGCCAGTGCCTGAACCTGATCCTCGTGCAGCGGCTGGATGACGTAAAGAACTGGTTTCATACGCTTCTCCTTTTCACTTCAATCCCGTAGGCGCAGCTTGGGCAGCCGCCCAGGATTGGGCGGTTCAACAAGCCGCACCTGCGCGGCTTCAGCGGCTAAAAGCCGTTGGCGTAATTGATCTGATTGCGAGCCAAGGTCCCGTCCTTCAGGAATGCGGCGAGGTTCTCGGTGTAAATCGCCGTGGCCTTGGTCTTGAAGTGCGGCACCTGCCCGGCGATATGAGCGGTGATTAAAGTGTTCTTCAACGTCCACAGCGGACTGTCGGCCGGCAGCGGCTCGGTTTCGAACACGTCGAGGCAGGCGTAGCCGATCTGCCCGGAAGTGATGGCGTCGATCAGATCCGCGGTCACAACGGTCGGGCCGCGACCGCAACTGATGAAGGTCGCACCGGGTTCCAGCTTGGCGAAGAAGTCGTCATTGCAGAAGTGCTTAGTCGCCGCGGTCAGCGGCAGAATGTTGACCACGATGTCCTTACCCGGCAGCACCTGATCCAGCTGGTCCATCAAGACCACCGAGTCGAAGTACGGAATCGGCTTGCCTTCCAGGTTGACGCCCGTGACCTTGATGCCAAAGGCCGAGGCCAGCTTGGCAATTTCCGAACCGACACGGCCGGCCCCGAGAATCAGCATCGACTTGGCATCCAAATCGTCGTAGTCGACCACCCGGTTCCAAGTCTTAGTCCCTTGGTTGAGAATCGATTCGCGAATCGCGCGGGTCTTGGCCAGCAGCACCGCAATCACATGTTCGGCGATTGGCCGCCCGTGAAGGCCTGAGGTGTTGCTGAGCAGGATGCCCTCGGCCTGCAGGCGCGGCAGGTCGAGATAATCGATCCCGGCGGAGTGAACCTGCACCCACTTGAGGCAGTGCCCCGGCGTGTCCAGCACCCGGTTGGTGAACGGGCCGTTGCCGCCGATGATGATTTCGATGTCCTTGAGCCGCTCAGGCGCGATGTCCGTCTCCCAGGCGCAAATCACCTCGTGGTCCGGCGCCAGCACCGCGATGGCCGCGACGTTCTCCGGCTTCAAGGGTTGAATGATGTAAATTACTTTTTTGGTCACGTGTGTCACCCCTTAGACGTGCAATTAATCACAATTACCGGCGGCCGCTACGTTCATGGTTCGAACGCCTGTCAACCGCTTACAAGAAAAGAGTATACGTGAGAACATTCACATTGCCCATGTTACGCAGACCAAGTTCGCCAAGAATTTTCGGCGATTTCGTGTTCGCCAGGCCTAATCACGTGAGGCAAGCAAAAACGCCCGGTCAGCGGCCAGGCGTCTTTCTATCAGAGTTCAGTTAGTGGCACATCACCGGCCGCTTGGGATCGAACCGCCAGCCCGGAATGATTGGCTGCATCGCGACCTCGTCGTGGCGGTCGCGGATGTTAACCGGCAACGCCAAGTACCGCGCGTGGGCCGCCTGCAGCTTGGCCATATTCAGCGTGATGCCAAGGCCCGGGCGGTTCGGTAGCACAATTTCACCGTTTTGAATGCTTGGCATGTCGTTGCACAGCTGCTGGCCGTCCTGCCAGATGAAGTGGGTGTCCACCGGGGTGATGTGACCCGGAGCGGCGGCCGCGACCTGCGCGTAGGTCATCAAGGTGATATCGAAGTGGTTGTTGGAGTGCGATCCCCAGGTCAGACCCCAGTCGTTGAGCACCTGGGCCATGCGAATCGAGCCGGCGAGGCCCCAGAAGTGCGGATCAGCCAACACGATGTCGACGGCGTGTTGCACCACCGCGTGATGGAACTGCGGCCAGTTGGTCGCGATCATGTTGGTGGCTACCGGGCACCCCGTGGCCTGGCGGAAGGCCGCCATGGTCTCGCGGCCGGAGAACCCGCGCTCGGCTCCGCAGGGATCCTCCATGTAGGTGATCGCGTCGCGGTACTGGTTGGTCAGGCGAATCGCTGTCGCCAGCGGCCAGGAGCCGTTGGGGTCGAGGTTGATGTGGGCCTTGGGGAAGGCCTCGTGCAGCGCTTGGACCGTCGCCATCTCAACCTCCGGCGCCAGCACCCCACCCTTGAGCTTGAAGTTTTTGAAGCCGTACCGGGCGTAAGCAGCCTTGGCCTTTTCCACCACGGCCTCCGGCGTCATCGCCGGCAGCCGCCGCACCCGCTCCCAATCGTCGCCGGTCGGGTCACCGGTCACGTAGGGCAGACCGGTCCGGGCCGCGTCTTGGACGTAGAACATGTAGCCCAGAAACTCGACGCGATCGCGCTGTTGACCGTCGCCCAAAAGCGCGGCCAGCGGCAGGTCGAGGTACTGGCCCAGCAGGTCAAGCAAGGCGCATTCCACCGCAGTTTCGGATTGCACCACGTACTTAAGCTGATCGATGTCCAGCGACTGAATGCCCTCGCCGTTGTCGTCGGCCGCCTGGCGATTGCCTTGGCGCAGCTGCCGCAAGATATCGCGGTAATGCGTGACCTCCTGCCCGACCACCCCGGGAATGTAGCTTTCCAGCTGGTGACAGGTGTACTCCCCGCCGTGGATCTCGCCGATGCCAACGTGGCCCAGCGAATCCTTGAGCACGACGATGTTGCGCGTGAAGTAAGGCGCATGCGCCCCGGAAAGGGACAGCAGCATGCTGTCGAACCCCGCGATTGGATAAACCTGCATTTCAGTGACTTTTGGTCCCATGATTGCCTCCGCTTGTGTTCCGTTAGTTTCGCCATTCATTGTACGTAATTTCACAAGACCTAGAAAAGGGTTTCCAGAACATGTGCGACCGTGAAAAACGGGCCTTAGGTGGTCTGGCGACCATCAGGCCTTGTGGGTCAGAAACGCAAGGTAGTCACGTAGTTTGAAGGCCATGCTCAACGCCGTGTAGTCGCGGAGGTCCCGCGGATTGTACCCAGTCTTTGCCGCCAGCTGATTGAGTCGGTTTTGAAAGGTATTTTTGTGCATGAACAGATCGGCCGAGGCTGAGGCCAGGCGTCCGTTCATCGCGGTGTACTCATCAAACACCTGCTGGTACTTGACCAGCTCCGCCGGCGTCAGCTTGCCCAGCACCTTGTTGACCACCTGCTGCGCCTCCTCGTCCGAAATCGCGGTGTAGACCAAGGCCGTATCGAGGTCGCAAAAGTGCTGAACCGGTACCCGTTCGAACTGGCCCCACTTGGCCGCCAGCATCGCCTGCTGGACGCTGTCGGACAGGCCGCCCTCGACCGCGGAATCGCCGATGCCAAAGCTTTGGATCGGTCGACCGCAGCCGGCGAGGTCAGTGCCAATCTGATGCAAAAGCAGCGCCAAGTCCGGGCATTCGCTGTCGGCTACCAGCAGCCGCAGCTCCTGATTGGTCAGCGCGTAGACGGTGTTGGGGGTGACCGCCAGGCGCATCGTCAGCACGTGATCCAGCTCATCGGGCCGCACCGCGCTTGGGCCGCTGAGGTCGAAGCGGCCGACCACCGCCCGACGCTGAAGGCCCAGGTCGACGTTCAAAACCGCCGCCAGGTAGTGAACGTAGGAGAGATCCGGGTGGCGCGACAAGAACAGCTCGAAGAACTCCTGGTAGTTCTTCTGGCGGTTGAAGCGGTAGGTCTGCTCCCAATTCTCCCGCAGTAGCACCTCGGTCATGCGCCGAATGACGTTCCCGAACGGCAGCACCGCCTGCAGGTCACCGGTGATGCCGATCACGGCCACCACGAGGTCATCAAAGACGATCGGCATGTTGGTCCCGGTTTTGGAGCCCGGGAACGGGTGGGTCGCATCGACGTTGACGCTGCGGTTCTCCCGCGCCGCAATCAGCGCCGCCTGGTGGCTGGTGCCGATGCGTTGCTTGTCGGTGGAGGCCACAATCTCCCCGTGCGTGTCAAACAGGTTGATTTCGTAATTGATGATGCTCTTGAGGCTGGTGACGATTTCCTCGGCAATTTTTGGGTCAAGTTCCATGGTTGGTTTCCTCCAAAATGTTCGCTGGAACAATCTGGCTCCATTATTACCGAAAACGGTACCAATTGAAAGCGCTTTGTGAATTTTTTATTTAACCCGAGCCGCAACAAAAAGGCGCCCCCTCAACGGTAGGCGCCTTCTCGCGTCAATCTGCACTTGGTTGCGGCAGTCGGCCGCGCCGGCGACCATGTTCGCTAGACCAACTGCCTAGTAGTACCGCGAGCGGTTGAAGAAGTTCAGATGCGCGACAATCGTGTTCGGGTCGCACTGGGCGGCCGGCAGGATCCACAGACCGATGGAATCCAGGTCCTTGAGGATGAAGTTCTTCACGGCGATCTCGGCCTCGGCCGGGTCGATGTCAAAACCCGCGGCCTTAGCGATGGCCATCGCCTGCTCCAGGTCGATGGTGATGGTGTCGACAAAGTGCGTCTTCAGCTGCTCGTAGGTCGCCTCGACCTGCGCGTTGACGTAAGCTTCGACGGCCTTGAAGACTTTGCCGTTCTTAGCCTGCAGGTCGTAGTAACGCGTCATCAGGTGGTTGTTATCAATTTCCAAGTTATAACCTCCGATTTTTTGAAGCATTCGGTATAACTATAATTCTAAAGGTTGTCGGTGGTGATGAAAAGGGCAAATAACTTCCAATGAGAATCGCGTTAAAAAGCTCGCGAACAAAAAGTAAGTCGGGTATAATTTAATGGACGCTTTTTCACGCAAGGGAGACGATTGACATGAAGAAATTCGCACTCACATTACTCACCGCTGCGCTTGCCGTGGGCTTGGCCGCCTGCAGCAGCAAGACCAGCACCAGCAAATCCGACCTCAAACTGGTCACGGCAAACACCCTGACCATCGGCCTAGAAGGCACCTATCAGCCGTACAGCTACCACGAAGATGGTAAGCTCAAGGGCTTTGAGGTCGAGCTCGGCCAGCAGATTGCAAAGCAGCTCAAGCTCAAGCCCAAGTTCGTCGAAACCAAGTGGGACTCGCTGATCGCGGGGCTCGACGTCAACAAGTACGACCTGATTTTGAACAACGTGGCCAAGACCCCGGAGCGGGCGCAAAAGTACATTTTCACCAGCGCCTACACCTCCGGTAAGTCGCAGCTAGCCGTCAAGAAGGACAACAAGACCATCAAGTCGATTCAAGACATCAAAGGCAAGAAAATGGCACAAAGCGTCACGTCCAACAACGCGGCCAACGTCAAGAAGCTCGGCGGCGTCATCGTGCCGGTCGACGGTTTCGCCCAGTCCGTCACGCTGATCGAGCAGGGCAGAGTCGACGGCACCGTCAACGACGCCGCGTCCTTCGCCGCCTACCTGAAGCAAAAGCCCAACGCCGACATCAAGCTGATGTCCGTCGGTGACGCCATCACGCCGGTGCCGGCACGCGGCCTCCTGCGCAAGGACGAAAAGCCGCTTCAAAAGAAGGTCACCAAGGCCATCGAGACGCTGCGGGCCAATGGCACGTTGAAGAAGCTCGCCACCAAGTACTTCGGCGGCGACATCACAGAATAATTAACACCGGCTTCGGCCGGCTACATACGCCGGACCTGCCGGCGACACTGCGACGGCCGCCTCACCGCCGCGCGTGACCGAGCCTGCGGTTGCGCGTGAATTGGGTACACTAAACATTGGAGGTGCCTCATGTCTGCTTGGCACATTGTCATCAAGTCGCTGCCGTCTCTTCTGGCGGCGATGCTCAAATACACGATTCCAATCACCCTGGTGTCCTTTGCCCTCGGCCTGATTCTGGCCGTCTTGGTCGCCTTGGTGCGAATCTCGACCGCCAAGAACTGGGGCATGCGCCTGCTGAAGGGGCTGGCCTGGTTTTACGTCTGGATCTTCCGCGGCACCCCGCTTCTGGTTCAGCTGTTCATCGTCTTCTTCGGCCTGCCCTACCTGAAGGTCAACGGCCACGCCTTGATCGAGCTCAACGCCTGGACCGCCGGCATCCTGACCTTTTCGTTGAACACTGGGGCCTACGCGTCGGAGACCATCCGCGCGGCCATCGCCTCGATTCCCCAGGCTCAGTGGGAGGCGGCCTACGCGCTGGGCATGAGTAAGCCTTTGATGCTGCGCCGCATCATCCTGCCGCAGGCGACGCGCATCGCGCTGCCGCCGCTGTCCAACAGCTTCATCAGCTTGATCAAAGACACCAGCCTGGCCTCGGGCATCACCATCATCGAGATGTTTCAGGTCAGCCAGCAGTTCGCCGCGCTGTACTACAATCCGTTGGTCTCCTACTCGCTGGTCGCGGTGCTGTACCTGGCGCTGACCACGCTGCTGTCGGGGCTTCAGACCTGGCTTGAGCGTCGCACCAGCCGCTACGTCCAGGTCGGTCAGCAATTCTAGGAGGGTGCCATGCTTACCATTGAGAATCTCAACAAGGACTTCGGCCAGGGCCACGGCCTGAAAAACGTCAGCGTCACCTTCCCGGAGCATCAGACCACCGTCATCGTCGGCCCCAGCGGCTCGGGCAAGACCACGCTGCTGCGGCACCTGGATTTTCTGGAAACCGCGGATTCCGGACGGTACCGCTTCGGCGACCAAGACCTAGATCTGAGCAAGCCGGTGACCCGCCAGGACGTCTTGGCCGCCCGGCGCAAGCTCGGCATCGTGTTCCAAAGCTACAACCTGTTCCCCCACCTCAGCGTTTTGGCCAACATCATCGAGGCCCCGGTGCATGTGCTGGGGCAGGCCAAGGCGGCAGCCACGGCGACCGCCGAGCGGCTGCTGACCCAGGTCGGCCTGGCCGACAAAGCCCAGGCCTTCCCCGCCCAGCTGTCTGGTGGCCAGCAGCAGCGCGTGGCGATTGCCCGAATGATTGCGATGCAGCCGCAGTACATGTTGTTCGACGAGCCGACCTCGGCGCTTGATCCAGAGCTTGAAGTCGAGGTGCTCAAGGTGATTCAGCAGCTCGCGGCGGCCAAGAATTCGCTCATCATCGTCACCCACAACATGGCCTTCGCCCAGGGTGTCGCCGACAAAATCGTCTTCGTGGAGGACGGTGAAATTGCCTACGACGGCGATCCCGACCAGTTCTTCAACCACCCGAACGACCGCATCGCCAAGTTCCTGGCGGCCGGCACCTTCCAGGCGGAAAAATAACGCCCGACACCAAAAAGAGAAAACCGGCCCCGCAAAATGCGGAGCCGGTTCTCTTTGCGTTGGACCGCTCACAGCGGCTTGCCCCCGAGTCGAGACTCGAGCGTCGCGATTGCCCGGCGGACCCGCCGCGGCGAAAGCGCGGCGACCCGCTTGTCACTTTTGGCGGCGACGACGTCTAGCCGCCCGCAGCCCAGCACCTGCGCCAGGGCCGCATCGTCGAGGCCAAGCCGCGCGGCCAGCTGCCACAGGTAGTTGATCGCGCTGCGCCACCGCCTGGTCTGCCACCACTCCAGCGCCCAGGCGCCGACGGTCACCACCCAGATCAGGGACGGCGCCCAAGGCCCCAGGTTGTAGCTTCCGGTCAGCACCATCAAAAAGAACCAGTAGGCGGCTAGCCCTAAAACCGCCAAAAACCACTTCAGAATTGCCATGTTGCCTCTCCTCCCGCGTTGCCCCATCAGTCTAGCACCGGGCCAAAATAAATACGACCCGTCTCGGGTCGTATTTATTTTGGCTGCCTAAGCCTGCCCTGCTAGGTCGTCATTGCCCAGCACCAGGTGCTTCTTGCGGTGAATGATCTCTTCTTGGCGGCCGTGAACCATCGGCCGCTTGTTCGGGTTGCCGAGGTAGCCGCACAGCCGCTTGACCACGTCGCACTGCGCCGGGTCGTGGTTGCCGCATTCGGGGCATTCATAGCCCTTCTCCGTGGCCTTGAACTCGCCCTTGAAGCCGCAGGCGAAGCACTGGTCGATCGGCGTGTTGGTGCCGAGGTAACCGATGCGGTCGTAGGCGTAGTCCCAGACGGCCTCGAGGGCCTTCGGGTTTTGCTTGAGGTTCGGGTACTCACAGTAGTGGATGAAGCCGCCGGAGCAGTACTGCGGGTAATCCTTTTCAAAGTCCAGCTTCTCGAACGGCGTCGGCGCCTTGCGCACGTCGTAGTGGAAGGAGTTGGTGTAGTAGTCCTTATCGGTGATGTCCTTGACGACGCCGAAGCGCTTCTTGTCCAGCCGGGCGAAGGTGTCGGTCAAAGACTCGGAAGGCGTGGAGTAGACGGAGAAGTGGTAACCGTACTCCTTTTCCCAGGCGACACAGTGGTCATACAGGTCCTTCACGACGTCCAGGCTGAACTGTTTGGCCTCCGGGTTGGTCTCCCAGGCGTGACCGTAAAACACGGTGCCGACCTCGTACAGGCCGATGTAGCCCAGGCTGACGGTGGCGCGGCCGTTCTTGAACAGCTCGTCGACCTTCTGATCGTCGGCCAGGCGCTTGCCGAACGCACCGTACTTGTAGAGGATCGGCGCAGATTCCGGCGTCGCCTCCTTGGTGCGTTCCACCTTGTAGACCAGCCCCTGCTTGCAGATGGCCAGGCGCTGCTCCAGAATGTCCCAGAACTTCTTCTTGTCGCCCTTGGATTCCATGGCGATGCGCGGCAGGTTCAGCGTGATCACGCCGAGGTTCATGCGGCCGGCGTTGACCTCCTTGCCGGTTTCCGGATCCTTCCAGCCCTGCAGGAAGCTGCGGCAGCCCATCGGCGCCTTGAAGCTGCCGGTGAGGTCAATGATTTTGTCGTACGACAAAACATCCGGGTACATCCGCTTGGTTGCACACTCGATGGCCAGCTGCTTGATGTCGTAGTTCGGGTCGGTCGGCGCTAGGTTCAGGCCGCGGCGCAGCGTGAAGACGAGCTTCGGGAAAATCGCGGTGCGCCGTTCCTTGCCCAGGCCCTTGATGCGAATCTTCAGAATGTCTTGCTGAATCTCGCGTTCAATCCAGCTGGTGCCAAGGCCGAAGCCGACGGTCACGAACGGGGTTTGCCCCTGCGTGGAGTACAGCGTGTTGACCTGGTACTCCAGCGTCTGCAGCGCATCGTAAATGTCCTTGCGGGTGCGGCGCTTGGCGTAGGCGTCGGCGGTGTCAGCGTCTTGGGTCAGCTCCTTGGCCTCTTCCAGGTGTTTCTCGTAGTTTTTCTGGGCGAACGGCGCCAGCACTTCATCGGTCCGGTCGCTGGAGCAGCCACCGTACTGGGAGCTGGCGACGTTAGCGATGATCTGGGTCATCTGGGTGACCGCGACCTGAATGGAGTGGGCCGGCTCAACCTCGGCGTTGCCGATGCAAAAACCGTGCGTCAGCATCTCCTTGAAGTCGATCAAGCAACAGTTGGTCTCGGCCATGTAAGGGGTGTAGTCCAGATCGTGCCAGTGAATGTCGCCGCGCAGGTTCGCGTTGGCCACGGCCGGCGGGAGCATTTTGAGCCCGATGGCCTTGGCCACGGCGCCGGCGGTCAGGTCGCGCTGGGTGGAAAACACCCGCGAGTCCTTGTTCGCGTTCTCGTGAACAACGGTGGAGTCGCGGTTCAACAGCTTCTCGACGTTGTAGTTCACATCCGCCTTCTTGGCGCGTTCGATGTCACGCTGCACCCGGTAGTCGGTGTAGGCCTTGCCCCAGTCGTACTGGTGGGCGTTGAGCAGCGCCTCCTCGACGATGCTTTGGACCTCCGGAATGCGGACGTCCTTGTCGAAGCGCTCGGTAATCGTCGCCACGGCGTCGTCGGCAATCGCCTCGATCTGCGCGTAGTCGGTCGGTGACAGCTCACCGTCGACGGCCTTGGCCGCCTTCTCGATTGCCCGTGTGATTTTGGCCTGGTCGAACGCAACCTTGCGCCCGTCACGCTTCTTGACGTTGATGTGAACCTTGATGTCGATCATGTTGTCTCCCCCCTATGCAAATACAAACGGCCAAGTCACTTTTGGCCGTAAGTACAGTCTAGCACACCCCCAAGATATTGCGTATCTTTTTGTCTGTGACTTGTTTTTTTCTATATCTGGTGGGTCCAATCAAATCGGTGTTTCACGCGCAAGCGCCCGGCTCACGGGTGTTTCTCAGCCCAACGGCGGATTGGCTGACCGCCGCCATCCTGCTACAATGAGGTTAAAAGGGCCACCACCCTGCAAGGAGGTTCAATATGAATACACAACAGCTCAAACAACTCGGAATCATCATTGCGATCATCGTCATCGCCGCCATCCTGCTGCCTTTCATCACCGGCCTGATCAGCCTGCTGATCAAGCTCGTGCTGTTCGCCGCGATCGTCTTTGGCCTGTACTGGGTTTACCAGACCTACCTGAAGAAATAAGGCACGACGCAATGAGGCCAGCCCGGCCACGTTCCCGGGCTGGCCTTTCGTGTCCCCGGACGCGGAAAAAAAGGCTTTACAGCCTACGGGAATATGGTAAGATTATATTTGTGTTTTGGGTCCGTAGCTCAGCTGGGAGAGCGCTGCCTTCGCATGGCAGAGGTCGAGAGTTCGAATCTCTTCGGATCCATTTGCACCACCATATAGGCAACAACTTTTGGGGGCTTAGCTCAGCTGGGAGAGCGCTTGCATGGCATGCAAGAGGTCGACGGTTCGAACCCGTTAGTCTCCATTCCTTGTCCCAAGTGACGCCGCGACGCGTTCGCGGTGTTTTTTTGTGTCGCGTCTGACATAAGGTTTCACGCGTGAACTAATTCGAACCGACTGGACCGAAAAAGGGCAAACAAAAAGACCGCTACGGGCATAGCGGCCTGAGGAGTAAGGGGTTGCCTGGCAACGGGCATTGCCATGGCGATTTCTACTTTGGAGGAGTAAAAATGAAAAAGTTGATATGGGTATCAAGCGAGCGGGCAACTCATCTTGATGGGTACATCATAACGCCTAATTGTGAAGAAACTGTGAATTTTGAACCGAAATATTATGAAGTTCATCAGTTATTTATTTCACAAGTTTGGCTCGCCAGCTGAAAATCGCAATGGCGACGAACAAGATGACGGCCAGCATGGCAAACAAGATGTGGTAGGACAAGGACTCAATCAAGAGGGCCCCGACCAGCGGCCCCACCGCCCGGCCGGCCGACGCGAACATCTGCACGTAACCCTGGAAGCGCCCCTTCTCGGCGAGCTCGGTGTGCATGTCCACGTACGTTGAGACGCTCGGCAGCGCCAAGATCTCGCCGAGGGTCAAGACCCCCATCGCCAGCATGAAGACCCAGTACTGACGCGCCGCAATCAGAATTAAAAAGGCGGTGCCAAACAGCGTAAAGCCGACGCCCAGGCGCAGCCGCAGGTGGTGGGTCAGCCAGTCGTCAAAATGCGTCAGGATGGGCTGCCCCAGGACAATCAACACGGCGTTGAAGGTCCACAGGAAGCTGTAATCCCGCACGGTCATCCCCAGGCTGAGCATGAAGGTCGAGATGTTGCTTTGCCACTGCTCGTAGGCGACCCAGGTCAAAAACAGCGTGACCAAAAGCAGCACGATCGGCAGCTGGTACGGCGTCGCGCGACGGGCCCCCGCCGCCGCGGCCCTGCCGGCGTGGTGCGGCCGCTCCACGTTGAAGTGCAGCAAGGCGACGACGAAAAACAGGCTAAACAGCGCAAAGGCCAACGCGAAAATGTACTGAATGCCCAGCGGCAGCACGTAGCCGACAATCAGGGTCCCAATCACCAGCCCCAGGTTGGACATGAAGTACAGCACGTTGAAGACGTAGCTGGCCCGGTGGCTGGTGGCCAAAGTCGCGTAGGAGTTGACCGCCGTGCCGACCACCCCGTTGCCAAAGCCCATGACGATCAGAAACAGCGGGTAGGCCGGCCAGCCGTGCCAGACGATTAGGCAACCGGACGCGATGACATCCAGCGCAATGCCCGAAAGAATCGTGTGGTACGGCTTCCAGCCGTCGAAGAGCCGACCGCCGACGTAATTGCCCAGCATCATCGCCACGGAGTTGAAGAACAAGACGATGCCGGACACCGTCAAGGTCTCGCCGAGGTACTCGTGCATGTAGATGGTGGTCAAAGGCCAGATGAAGCTGATCCCAGTGTTGGTAATCAAAGAGCCCAGGAACAGCCATTTGAGTGTGAGTGTTTTGCGTCCCATTGCGTCCTCCCGAAACAAAGTCTTTTTCCATTCTAGCGGACGACTCAGCCAATGTGCGGAAAAATGGGCACTTTCTCATCGAGCAGCGGCCGGTTTTCACCGAATGCTTATTAGAGTTAGGTAAATTTTCAGTTTTTCCGCCGCGTTCACGGTGTCGCAAAGCGCGGCGTTGGGGTAAACTGAAGGTATTATCATTAACCACTACTGAGAGGTCAATCCATGACAATTCAATCAAGCCTGAACTACCAGCAAAAATTTTTCGGCGCGTTCGCAGAGGCGTGGGACGCCAAGTCGACGTACCGCCTGTACAAGGGCATCGACGCCACCGCCGACAACCTACGCCTGGCACTGTCCGAAACCCCCGGCTACATTCTGGCCTACGACAAAGCCGCCCAAGACGAGCTGCACGATTTTTTGCAGCGCGACCTGATCGCCTTTTTGCGCCAGCACGTGCCGTTTTTCGTCGTCGCCGATGACGGTGCCGTCTTCTTCGGCGACTGGTACCACCGCCGCCAATTCGGCCACATCGACGTGATTGCCCGGACCATCACCCAAGCGACGGCCGAAGAGCAGGCCATTTTGCCGCAGCTTCACGCCTTCGCCGAGGACCCCGACCACTTCTTGGACCACCAGCTCGAGGACATGCGCCGCGCCACCTACCAAGAGGTCGACACGCTGCACAACCAGCTCGAGGCCGCCACGGCCGAAAGCGTCACCGAGCCGACCCGCAGTGCCGGCAGCGGGTTCCGCGGATTGCTGAAGAACTTCATCGACCCAGACGAGCAGACCCCAACCAGTACCCCACAGCGCCGCAGCCCGGCCGCCGGCAGCGCGGATAAGCTGCGCCTGCGCTTTGACGCGGCCAAGGCCGAGGCCGACCAAGCCTTCGACGCCCACAAGCGCGAGCTGCAGGTCGCCGCGGCCATCACCCGCTACGAGTACCAGGCGGTCATGGCCACCTACAGCTCGGTCGAGCAGTTCGAGAACATTTTGACCAACCTGCAGGCAGACTTCATGCGGGCACTGGAACTGAAGGAGGAGCAGCCGGATGCTTAACTTGGAAGACCAATCGCTTCAAAAACTCGTCACCACCACGATGGACGCCAAGGCGGCGCGGCAGGCCGTGACCAAGGCCTACAAGGCGCGGATTCACGCCATGCGCAACGATTCGCTGTGGCAGGCCAACCTGCCGGCGATGGAGGCGGTGACCCGCAGCTACACCACGCTGTTGGCCGAGAAGCTGCTCGCCGCGCTGCGGGCCGATTCACACCTCGACAAGACCTTCGCCGCCCGGCTGTGGTTCGACGCGACGGTCGGTGATGCGGATCACAGCACGATTACGCTGTACCTCGCGGGTCCCGACAGCAACCAGGAGCTGCTCGCCATCGACGGGCCCTTCACCCAAGACGCCAAGCTCAAGGCCAAGAACCTGCCGACGCTTTTGCAGGTCACGGCCGAAGACCCGACGCTCGATTACACGGACGCCGAGGTCACCGCGCTGATCGCCTTGATCAAGTGCCTGTACACCGCCGATTTTGCCTTCACCACCATCGACGAAACCGTGCTGCAGCCGGTCGCCGGCCTGAGCTTCAAGACCCGCTACACCAACGTGCGAACCCTCAACGTGACCAAGACGGTCGCTAACCACACCGCCACGCTGACGGTGCCGTTGACCAACGCGTCGGTCACCGCCTTCAGCGTGCTGGACGATCACAAGCACGACTGGGCCGACGCCGGCGCGGCCAACCAAGACGCCCAGGCCTTCGCCTGGACCGGGGCCGACCTACCGGAGGAGCTCGAGGGGCAAAACCTCAAGCTGGTGGCGCAGGTTCGCACCGGCGAGAACTCCCCTGCCTTGGATGAGCTGTTCGTCATCGCCAGTGCCAACGCGATTTTGATGCGGCAGGGGCAGCCGGGCGACTACAGCCTGGATCTGCCGAACCACGCGCAGCTGAGCATCCAGGTCGATCCGGACTCCGACGCCTTGACCCTGCAGTACCCGGAGCCGACGCGCCAGCTGATCGAGCTCAATCACACCTACCCGTTCATCGGCGAGTGGCTCAAGGCAATTCTGCCGTCGCGCCGCGCGTTCAACTGAGCGCGGTCACGCCGCTGCCTCCTTGCGAGGTGGCGGCGTTTTTGAATTGGCGGTGCGGTGAGTTTCCATACGTTCGCGACACCCCTGCCGCTGATTCACCCTGGTGTGACGAAGATTCAACCGAGCTTTTCTGTAAATGATTGTTTTTTGCGTGAAAAAACGTTACGATGGTCGCAACACAAAGGGGGATACAACATGGCCAATGAATTTCCACAAGTTCTGACTATCGCGGGGGTTGACAGCGACGGCTCGGCCGGCGCCCAGGCGGATCTGCACAGCTTCTTCATGCGCGGCACTTACGGCACCTTGATTCTGACCGCCGCGGTCGCCGGTAACTCCTACGGCATTCACGATGCCGCCCTGATGACCAAC
The DNA here is from genome assembly GCF_025490915.1 of Lacticaseibacillus parakribbianus. Taxonomy (GTDB): domain Bacteria; phylum Bacillota; class Bacilli; order Lactobacillales; family Lactobacillaceae; genus Lacticaseibacillus; species Lacticaseibacillus parakribbianus. Next base: position 31,200 of record NZ_JANQBA010000013.1, read on the forward strand.
ACCTTCATCGATCACCAATTCGACGCCTTGGCCGCCGATCTCAAGATTCGCGCCTGCAAAACCGGCATGCTGGCCAACGCCGCGATGATCTCAGACGTCGCGCGGAACCTGACCAAGTACGACTTCGGACCGCTGGTGCTCGATCCGGTGATTTCGACCAAGCACGGCAACCTGCTGATGGAAAGCGACGCCTTCGAGACGCTCAAAAAGGAGCTGATCCCGCTGGCGACGGTGATTACCCCGAATTTCTACGAGGCGGAACACCTGACCGGCATGACGCTGGACACCCCGGAGCAGATTGTCGAAGCCGCCCAGGCCATCCGCGCGATGGGGGCCAAGAACGTGGTGCTCAAAGGGCGCCACGACAGCGACCAGCAGACCGAGGTTCGCGATTACGTGATGCTTGAAAGCGGCCGCGCCTTTTGGCTGACCGGCCCCTACTTCGCCACCGACCGCAAGAACGGCACCGGCGACTCGCTGTCTGCGGTCATCACCGCGGAGCTTGGCAAGGGCAACAGCGTTGAGGACGCGATCCGCATCGCCAAGCGCTTCGTCGACACCGCCATCCAAAACGAGATCGCCGTCGGCCACCAGTTCGGCCCAATCAACCACTGGGCGAATCCGCTGGTCCATCCCAGGGCGTAGTGCCGCGCTTTTAGCGGGACGCTTAGCTTAGCCGTGGCGCTTGGGCCCGATCCTGGCCCGAGTGACGCGGCGTAGCTAAACGCTCCCGCGTTGCGGCATGAAGCCCGACGACCCAGGGCGTAACGCCGCGCTTTTAGCGGGACGCTTAGCCTAGCCGTGGTGCTTGGGCCCGACCCTGGCCCGAGTGACGCGGCGCAGCTAAACGCTCCCGCGTTGCGGCGTGAAGCCCGACGACCCAGGGCGTAACGCCGCGCTTTTAGCGGGACGGTTAGCTTAGCCGTGACGCTTGGGCCCGACCGATCAGACTTCAAGCAAAACTAAAAACGGCAGTCCCCGCGAGGTTTTGGGAACTGCCGTTTTGATGTCTTGATTCACTTGGCCCGCCAGGCCGTGACGCACTCGGCCACCGCCATCACGATCAGGGTGATGCCCAGCACCCGCAGCATCAGCAAGATGGTGTGGAACGGGTTGAACAGCAGGAACACCCCGGCCGCCACGACGATGATGCCGTAGACGGTACACGGCCACGTCGCGCTGTTGACGTACTGCTGGCGCTGCTTGGCCCCGGCGATACGCTGCACCCCGTACAGGACCAGCATCAGCCCGACCAGCGCTGGCAAGAGGCTGACGGCCGTTTGCAAAAGCACCAGCACCAGCAAAGCAGCGATGGCGTAACCCGCCGCGCGGCCCCAGGCCAGTCCGGTGGCCTCACCGCGACTGCGCCGGCGCAAAGCGCCGATGGCGGCCGCACCGGCCATCGCCAGCAGACCAAGCGTGATCAGGTACTTCACGACGGCAAAGGCCGCGGCCGGCGCAAGCACCAGCCACACCCCCAGCGCGATGAACACGACGGCGCGAAGCGCGGTGGTGCGGCGCAGGTTTGTGATTACATTTTGCATAGTGTCACCTTCCATTAATTCAATGCCTTTAGCTTACCATCGCGGCAAGGGCGGCGCATCCGCCGCTGGGCTGAACTCACCACCCCCGATGGTCCCAAAGCCGGCCGTCGAGCTCGCCTTGGGCCTGCTCAAGTCGCCTTGACTGAGCCTCGGCAAAGGCGGCCAGCTCGGCGTAAAAGGCTTGGTCGGGGTAGCTCACCGCCTGGTGTTGAAGTGCTTGGGCCTGCCCAATCAGCCACTCGGTTTCGGCTTCATCCAAGGGTTGTCCCTCCTTCCAGATCGGCCAGCGCGTCTTGCAGGTTAGCCAAGGCGTCCTGGCGCGTCGCCAGCGTATCGGCCACCAAGCGCAACCGCGCCGCAAGCGCCGGCTCGGTCGCCTGCTGGCCGGCTCGCCGACGCAACTGGGTCTGCCACCACGCCGCCACCTGGGCGAAGCTGGTGGGGTCTTGAAGGCTCAGATACTGCTGGTAGCGAACCAACAGCGCCTGATGCGCGGCCTCGCTTTGGTAAGCGAACTGAGCGACGACCAGCTTGGGCAGCAGGTGCATGCCGAGCTTGTTGGCCAAGGCGACGTACGGCGCAAGCAGCGCGTCGAGCGTCACGCCGACGCGGCCGCCGGCTTGAAAGGCGGCCTCGGGTTGGCCACAGGCGACCACCAGGCCCAGCGTTTTGCCCGCAAGCGCCGCGGTGGCCCCGGGTTGGGCCAGCGTCTGCGTCAGCCAGGTGCCGACAAGCGCCGGGGCCTGGTACCAGTACAGGGGAAACTGCAGCACCAGTCGCTGGCAGGCGGCGAGCTGGGCAACCGGCGTGGCGGCCGGCAGCTCGTGCCAGCTGGCGCCTGAAACCGGTGCGGCCGCGGCCTTGAGAAACTGCTGGGTGGTGGATTCGGCCACGGCGGGGTGGCCGACAATGATCAGCGTCTTCATGCCAGCCGCCCCGCTTTGCTCAACGCACTCAGCAGCTTTTTTTGCACCGTCGGCAGCGCCTTGCCGTCAAAATCCGCGACCCAGGCCGCACCGGCCGGATCAAACGCCGCGGTGTCGGCCGCAAGCAGCGTCATCTGCCACTTCTGGTGCGTGAAGGTGTGGGTCACCACCGGGCAAGGCGCCGGCGTGAGCCGCACCTCGTGGCCGGTGGCGGCGGCAAACCACGCAGCGGCCGCCTCCGGGGTCGCCTCCGGTAGCGCCGCGACCTCAACCAGCGGAAACAGCCACAGCCGCGCCAGCATCCCCTTGGCCGGCCGCTGCTGCATCAGCCAGCCGGCCGGGCTGCGAACCGCTAGGGCGTAGTATTCGATTGGCCGCGGCCGGGCCTTGGGGGTGCGAACCGGAAAATCCGCCACCCGGTTGGTTTTCAGGCTCTCGTCGAATCGGGCCACCGGCGAATGCGCCGGATCCGAGTCCTTGGCGGTCATGTAGCTCGCGCCGAGGTCCATGATCGCCTGGTTGAAGTCGCCGGGGCGCTTGGGGTCGATCACCTGCTGAATCAACGTCTCGAACACCTGTCGCGTCTTGGGCTTGGTGATGTCGTCGGGAATGCAAAACAGCCGGGCGAACACGCGAAAGGCGTTGCCGTCGACCGCCGGGGTCACCTCGCCAAACGCGATGCTGGCCACCGCGCCGGCGGTGTAGGGCCCAACGCCCTGAAGCTGCCGCAGCTCGGCGGCGGTGGTCGGCCACCTGCCATTGCGGTCGCTGGCCACTTGCTGCGCCGCTTTTTGCAGGTTGCGGGCCCTTGAGTAATACCCCAGCCCCTCCCAGGTCTTCAGCACCGCGGCCTCCGGGGCCTGGGCCAGCGCCGCGACCGTCGGGAACTGCGCGATGAAGTTCAGGTAGTAGGGAATCACGGTCTGCACCTGCGTCTGCTGCAGCATGGTCTCAGACAGCAGCACGTGGTACGGCTCGTGGTCCCGCCGCCACGGCAGGTCGCGCCCCTCGCGGTCGTACCAGGCCAGAAGCGTCTGGCGAAAGTCGTTAATCTTAGCTTGTGACCAATTCAATGTTGTGCCACCTCCAGAGCCTCATTATACGAAAAGGTGCCGCCCTTTACCACCCGCATCCCGCAAGCCGTTGGGTTCGCGCAGTTCGTCACGCCGGCAACAAAAAACCGCCGGGGCTCCCCGACGGTTGGCTCAGTCTTGACCGACAGCGGCCAGGCGGCTGGTCATCGCGCGTTTCAAGGCGCAATCGCGCATGGCGCGAACATGGCCCCGGGCCGCCTGGATGTGGTACACGGCGCGGGTCTGCTCGGCCAGCGCAACGGCGTTCAAAATGCTCAGGTCGCGTTCGATCTGCGTGGACAAATTACTCATAGGCCCTCCTTCTGGTTGCGGCTGCGGTATACCCTAACTGTACCGGGTTACCCCACCGGATGTAAAAGAATCTGCCTGGCCCAGACCGTCAATGGCGAACGGCCGCTCGCCGCAGGGCGTCGCCAGGCCCTGCGATTCGCCAACGCCACGGCGCAGCGGTCGCTTTGACGCAAAAAAAAACGGCCACCCTTAGCGGTGGTCGCAACAGACAGTCAGGTTAGTTTTCACTTTCCAGCTTCTCGGCATCCTTGTCGATTGTGGCAAACCCTGACTCGGTCTTCTTAACTGGGTGCTCAGCACGCTTCTTCTCAACTTCCTGAATCAGCGCCTTGCGTTCTTGCTTACTGAGTTTTCCTGCCATCATTCTCGCCTCTTATTCCTTGAATTAGAGTTGAGTGTAAGATCGCGCTCTCGACAGTTCTGTTATACCACTTTTTTTGGCAGTTGGCACATTTAATTGCTAATTCGGTCGAATCAGGCGCCGTGCCGCTCCCGAATGTGGCTCTCACCGCTGCCGGTTGGGATGACCTGCAGCTGATCCGGAATGCCTTCGCGCAACGTCTCGACGTGGCTGATGATGCCAATCATGCGCGACTGGCCCTCTAGGCTTTCAAGCGCCTGCATCGCCGTGCTGAGGCTGGCGGCGTCCAGCGACCCGAAGCCCTCGTCGATGAACAGCGCATCAATGGCCACGCCCCCGGCGACCTGCCCGATCACCTCGCCCAAGGCCAGCGCCAGGCTCAAGGCGGCGATGAAGCTCTCACCGCCCGACAGCGTGTGAACCGAGCGGAGCTGGCCAATTTGATCGTCGTAAATGTCGATTTCAAGCCCCGAGTCGTTGCGGTAGCTGCCCGGATCGGTGTGCAAGGCGAACTGGTACCGCCCGGCGGTCAGTTGCGTCAGGCGGCCGTTGGCAACCTGCAACACCCGGTCGAGGTAGGCACGCAGCACGTACCGTTCCAGCCCGAGCTTCTGCGGATTGTTGCCGTTGACCACCGCGGCGAGGTTGGCCACCACGGCAGCGTCGTCCAGCGCCCGGCGATTTTTGGCGTAGGCCTTGGCGATTTCGTCGCGCAACGTGCGGTTTTGCGTCAGCACCTGCGCCGTCTGCGCCTGATGCGCCTGGGCCTGGGCCAAAACCGCCGCGGCTTCATCGCGCCGGCTGGTCAGCGCCGCGAGGTCGGGTGCGTCGCGGTCGCCAATCTGTTGTTGCGCCTGCGCGAGCAGCGCCTTTTGGGCGGCCTGGGCCTGGGCGGCTTCGCTCAGCTGTGCCTCAAGTGTCGCCGCCTCCCCACTCGCAGCGGCCAGGGCCGCAAACTGAGTCGCGGCGTCGGCACCGAGCTTGGCGGTCAACGCCGCGTCAAAGGCCTGCCGCGCTTGCTCGAGGTCGGCCTGCTGGCGGGCCAACTGCGTTTTTTGGGCGGCAATCGCCGCGTCCAGCCCCGTCAAGGCGTCTTGCGCCTGCTGGCGGGTGGTCGTGGCGGCCGTGGTCGCCGCGAGGTGTTGCTGGTGCTTGGCCTGTAAGTCGGCAATCTGCTCTCGCAACGCCGCTGGGGTCGGCGCCGCCTCCGGTAGCTGGGCGGCGGCCGTTTCGGCCACGCCTTGGGCCCGGGCGGCGGTCGTTTCGGCGTTGGCCACCGCCGACTGCCCGGCGGCCACGGCCGCCGCGGCCGAATTCGTTGCCGCCGTTTGGGCCGCAAGGGTCTGGGTCAGGCGGGTGCGTTCGGCCGCCTCGCTCGCCACCGCCGCCTCAAGGGCGGTCACGTCGCGCTGGGTATCGGTTTTCAACCGCCGGACCGCCGCTTCAGCCGCGTCCGGTGCGGTGCTGGCCGCAATGCCGGTCAGCGCTGCGGCCTGTTGGGCTTGCGCCAGCGCCAGTGTCTGGACTCTGGTCACCTGCGCTGCCACGGTTGTGTTCAAGGCAGCTAGCGCCTGGCTGGTGGCCAGGCGCTTAGACTCGGCCTCGGCCAGCGCCGCGTCGCTGACCGGGGCCGTGTCGGTGACCGCCGGCTGCGGGTGTTCCAGACTGCCGCAAACCGGGCAGGGTTGCCCAGGGCTCAGCTGGGCCGCAAGTACCGCAATCTGCTGGGTCAATCGCGCATCGCGCAGCGTCACGTAGGCCGCGGCCGCAGTCTGGGCCGCCGCGACGGCGGCCCTTTGCGCCGCCTGCTGCGCGGTCAGCTGCTTTTGCAGCGCCGAAAGCTCCGTCGCCTGCTCCTGCCACCGCGCAAGCTGTGGCTGCAGGCCGGCCCAAGTCGTCTGCGCGGCCGCAAGCGCCGGTTGGTGGTCGGCCACCGCCGCAAGCGCGGTCTGGGTCGCGGCCGCCGTGTCCTGGCTTTGCACCAGGCGCTCAGTCGCGGCCGCCGCTTCCTGCCGGGCCGCGGTCAGCTTACGCTGGGCGGTTGCGGCCTGGGCGGTCGCCGCCTCCGCCTGTTCCAAAAGCGGCTGCAGCCGCTTCAGCGTCTGAACCCGCTCAACCCGGTCGGCGTCCTCAGGGGCGGCCTGAGTCAGCGTTGCCAGTCGCGCCGTCGCCGAAGCCAGCGCCGCCGCGGCGGCCGGCCGCTTGGCCTGATCTTTGGCAAGCGCCGCCTGCTGCGAGGCTTGCGCCTGCGCCGTCCTGTTCAGCTGCGCCTGCTGCGGCAGCTGGGCCTGGGCCCATTGCAGCAGCGCCAGCCGCGAGCTTGCGGCGGCGCGTTCTGGCGCCGCCGCCTGCAGTTCGGCCAGGGCCGCGGTCGCCGCCGCCTTGGTCGCAAAGGCCGCGGCGAGGCGCTGGCCGAGACTCAGGGCCTCGGTGCTGGCGCCAGCCGCCTGCTGGGCCGCCTCAAGCGCCGCCTGGGCCTGGTCGTTGGCGGCGGCCAGCGTCGCCACGCCGGCCGTCATCGCCGCCAGCTTGTCGGCCATCGGGGCGGCCGCATCCGGCGCCGCCTCCGGGTAGGCGAAGCGCGAGGCCAGGGTGTCCAGGCGATCGGCTTCCTTGGCCACCGCGGCGCCGGTGGTTTTGGCGGCCTGGCGCAGGGCCTGTTGCCAGCGGTCGTACAAGCCGGTGCCAAACAGGCGACGCAGCAGGGCCTCCTTGTCGTCGCTTTTGGCGTCTAGGAACTGGCGGAACTTGCCCTGCGGCAGCAGCACCATCTGGCGGAACTGATCGGCATCCAGGTGCAACATGGCCGCCAGACGCGGCCGAATGTCGCGCAGCTTGGTCCACTGGTTGCGCTCGCTTGTGCCGTCGTACTCGGTCAGGCTCTGGTTCCCCTTGCTGGTGGTGGTGCCGCTGCCCCGTTTTTTGGCCATCACCTGCTCGGGTTCGCGCCAGATCTGATAGTGCCGGCCGCCGTGGCTGAAGCTCAGCGTGACGCGGGTGACCGCGTCGGTGGCGGCAAAGGCCGACCGCATCTCCGCGCCGCTGCGGTCGTCGCCGGCCGTGGTGCCGTACAAGGCGTAAACCAGCGCATCGAAAATCGTGGTCTTGCCGCTGCCGGTTTTGCCGCTGATCAAGAACACAGGGGTCTGGGCGAAATGGGTGAAGTCGACCCGCTCGTCGCGGTACGGACCGAAGTTTTGGATGTGAAGCTGCTCAAGCTGCATCAGTTACCCTCCTGTTTGGCCGCGTCAAGCGCCGCCTTGGCGACCGCCAATTGCGCGTCGTCGAGCAAGTCGCCGGTCACCTGCTGGTAAAAATCGCCGAGCAAGGGCAGCGGTCCGAGGCTTGGATCCGCCGCCGTCGCCCGGTCAAGCGCCACGGCCTGCTGCCGATCGAGCCCGGTCACCCGCGGAAACACCTGCCGAAGCGCCGTCATCACGTTGGGAATCACCGCCATGTCCGTCAGCGTGACGGCCGTGTAGGCGTCGCGGTCGTAGGCGTCACCGGCACTTGGCGCGGTTAAGTCGGCGAAGCTCGCCGTCAGGTGCTGAAACTCGTGCAGCGGCTTCAGCGCGACGAAACGCCGCGTCATCGTGTCGGTGTCCAAGATGTAGACGCCTTTTTCCTGCGCGACTTCGGAGGTCGAAAACTTCAAAAGCGAGCCGGCGTACTGAACCCGCGGCGCAGACAGCGCGTTGCGGTTGTGCAGGTGGCCGAGCCCCACGTAGTCGAAGGCGGCAAGATCCGCCACGTCGACGGCGTCCAGCCCCCCGACCGCGACTTGGGTCTCCGAATCCGAGCGGGTGCTGTTAGCCGCAAAAAAGTGGGCGAACAGCACGTGCTTTTTGGTCGGGTCAAAGGCCGCCTGAAGCGCTGCGCTGACCCGGTGCATCGCCTGGTTGATGGTGATCAGGCTGTCGTCTTCAAAGTATTGCCGGGCCGCGACCGGCTCGAAGTACGGCAGCAGGAAAAACTGCACGTCGCCCATGGTCACCGGGGTGAAGGCCTCGGCCAGCTCGGTGTTCAGGTGCAGCCCGGTGGCGTCGAACCACTGCCGCCCGGTACCCAGCCGCACCGCCGAGTCATGGTTGCCGGCGATGGCCAGCACCGGGTAGTGCAGCTCGCGGTTCAGCCGGTACAGCATCCGGTTGACCTGCGCGACCGCGTCCTCGTTGGCCAGCGCCCGGTCGTAAAGGTCACCGGCGATTGCGATGGCGTCGACCTGCTCGCGCTTGGCGCAGGCGACCAGCTGCTCGAACACAAAGTCCTGGTCGGCCTGCAGGTCAAAGCCCGCAAGCTTCTTGCCGATGTGCCAGTCGGCCGTGTGTAAAATGCGCATCCTAATGCCTCCATTGTGCGTGATTGTGTGCGTGATTGCGTTGGACGCCGCGCCGAACCAGTGGCGTGATTCTGGTTTGGCCCGAGTCCGCGCAGCGGCCTGGCGTCAGCCTGCCCCTGCCCGACCGCGTGTTGCGGAATCCGTTCCTGCACCTATCCAAACACACGTTCAGGTTCCTGTCAACTCCCGCTTCTGCTACACTGAGGGTATCCGATTCGCGAAAGGAATTGAGCATGACTACTCTGATTTTTGACATCGATGGCACCCTGATCGACTCGGTCGCGATGTACCTGCGCGGCCTGCAGCAGACCATGCGTCGCTACAACCGCACTTACAGCATCACCGACCTGCGCTTTTCCAACGGCATTCCGTCCAGCGCCACCGCCGAGCGGCTGGGGTTCACCGGCGAAGCCGCAACGGCAATGGTCGCCCAGTGGACCCAAGACTCGCAGGCCTTCGCCGACACCGTCGCCTGGTTTCCCGGGCTCGAGGCCGCCTTGGCCGAGCTGACCCACCGCAACGTCGCCATGGGCCTGGTCACCTCTAAAAACACCGCGCAGTACGACGTAGACGCCCAGCGCTTCGGCTTCTCGCGCTTCTTTCAAACCGTGGTGCGGGCCCACGACGCGCCGCGCAGCAAGCCCTTCGGCGACCCGATCGAGCTGGCGATGAGCCGCCTGAACGCGACGCCCCAAGACGCAGTGTACATCGGCGACACCGAAACCGACGCCCAGGCGGCCCAGGCGGCCGGCGTTCCCTTCGCCTTGTGTACCTGGACCACGCCCGCGGTTGAAGCACCGGTTGCCCATTACCTGAAGGCGCCGGCCGACCTGCTGACGCTGGCCTGAGCCGGCCGTTCGCGCCGAGCTCAAAGGCGTGAGCTTAATAGTTGACGACTAAAATAACAGGGCTTACACTGGTTTCAGATGATTATCTTAGGACGGGGTGGCGGCTTTGATCACAGCCGCAGCACGGCCACCGTCTATGGGGAACGGTCCGGGACATAAGCATTCCCAGTACCCCACTCATGCCATGCCGAACCAGGCAACAACGCCGACGTTTTCGCGCAACGGTCCCCTCCGATTGGGACCGACCACCAGGGTGTGGACCACCACCCACCGATTGCTTATTGTCCCGCCTACTCGCACTGCGAGGTAGCTGCGGCGGGGCATTGACCGGTGGCTTGTACCAAGCAGCCGCGACTCGGCCTCGTACCGACGCGCGACCACCGAAGGATTGCAACCAGCAAGCATCAGGCCAAGGCCACCGAGCGGTACGCTGCCCGGTGGCTTCGGCGACCCCACCGTTTTGCGGTGGGGTTTTTCGTGTTCCCAGCAGCCGAAAAAAGGCCCTGCCCGTTGTGGCAGTGCCTTTCGTGGTGTGGCTGGTGATGACCTGTGCCGGGCGCTACTCCCCCGAATCGCGGCCGGCACAGCACTTGCGCTGAGGCAAGTACTGGCCTATTCTACCATTCGCCCGGGACACATAATGTCCGGGCAGCGTGGGATCAGTAGATCTTGGCGACTTGGGCTTGGGCAACCTCGTGTTGCATGAACTCGTCGTAGGTGGTGTCGGCGCGGTCGACCACGCCCTTGGGCCCGACTTCGATCACGTGGTTGGCGATGGTCTGGATGAACTGGTGGTCGTGGCTGGTGAAGACCACGGCCCCGGGGAAGTCGATCAAGGCGTCGTTCAGGCTGGTGATCGACTCAAGGTCCAGGTGGTTGGTCGGGTCGTCCAGCAGCAGGACGTTGGCCTTGCTCAGCATCATTTTGGCCAGGAAGGACCGCACTTTCTCGCCCCCGGACAGCACGGTGACCTTCTTCAGCGGTTCGTCGCCCCGAAACAGCATCTGGCCCAAAAAGCCGCGCAGGAAGGTGTTGTCGGACTCCTCCTTGCTGGCGAACTGGCGCAGCCACTCCAGGATGTCGAACCGTTCGTCTGAAAACTCGGGGTTCAGGTCCTTGGGCATGTAGGCCCGAGACGTGGTGACGCCCCAGGTGACGGTCCCCGTGTCCGGTTCAATCGCGCCGGCGACGATCTGCATCAGGTAGCTGGTGGTGACATCCGACCGCGAGATGAACGCGGTCTTGTCGCCCGGGCGCAGGATGAAGGACACGTTGTCCAGCACCTTTTCGCCCTCGACGGTTAAGGAGACGTTCTCGACGCGCAGCAGGTCGTTGCCGATTTCGCGCTCCGGCACGAACTTGATGAACGGGTACTTGCGCGAGCTTGGCTTGATGTCGTCCAGCGTGATTTTCTCCAGCTGCTTCTTGCGAGAGGTCGCTTGCTTGGACTTGGACGCGTTGGCCGAAAACCGCGCGACGAATTCCTGCAGCTGCTTAATCTGCTCTTCCTTCTTCGCGTTGGCGTTGGCGCGCAGCTGCTGGGCGAGCTTGGAAGACTCCATCCAAAAGTCGTAGTTGCCGACAAACAGCTGAATCTTGCCGAAGTCGACGTCGCACATCATGGTGCAGACGGCGTTCAGGAAGTGACGGTCGTGTGAGACCACCAGCACGGTGTTCTCGTAGTCGGCCAGGAAGTCCTCGAGCCAGTCGATGGTCTGCGGGTCAAGCCCGTTGGTCGGCTCGTCGAGCAGCAGCACGTCGGGCTTGCCGAACAGCGCCTGGGCCAGGAGCACCTTGACCTTCTCGCCTTCGGACAGCTCGCCCATCAGGGTTTGGTGCTGGCCTTCGCCGATGCCCAAGGACTGCAGCAGCTGGCTGGCGTCGGATTCGGCATTCCAGCCGTCCATCTCGGCGAACTCACCTTCAAGCTCGGCGGCCCGCATCCCCTTGGCCTCGTCGAAGTCCGGATCTGCGTAAAGCGCGTCTTTTTCCGTCATCACCTCATACAGGCGAGCGTAGCCCTGCAGCACGGTGTTCAGGACGGTCTGATCGTCGTAGGCGAAGTGATCCTGCTTAAGGCTGCTCATCCGCTCGTGCGGATCAAGCGAGACGGAACCGGTGGTCGGCGCGAGCTTTCCTTCCAGAATCTTCAGGAACGTGGACTTGCCGGCGCCGTTCGCTCCGATGATGCCGTAGCAGTTGCCCGGCGTGAACTTCAGGTTGACATCCGAGTACAGCGTGCGGTCGGTGAAGGTCATCGACACGTTATTCACAGTAAGCAAAGGTGATTTTTCCTCCTTGATTGGGTACGCATATTGGCCCCATCGTATCAGAAAAAGCGCCGGTGGGCAATATATAGGAAGAACTTTCGGGCCGCCGCGCCGGGTTTCACGCGGTCACCCCTGCGCGGGCTCGGCCGCCTTGGCCCACTCGCTTTGAAGCAGCGACCACTCGTGGACGTCGTGGAAGCCATCCGCAAGCCGCTCGCCCTGCCGCAGGGTGCCGTCCAGGTGAAAGCCCGCCTTGGCCGCCACGGCGTTGCTGGCCGGGTTGTCCACCGCCGCGCGAATCACCACGCGGTTGCGCCCGTACTCGGTGAAGGCCAGGTCGCACATCGCGGCCACCGCCCGGTGCATGATGCCCTTGCCGCGAAAGGCGGCCCCCAGCCAGTAGCCGAGATCGGTGCTGGCGCCGGCGTCATCGAAGCCGTTGAAGCTGATGGTCCCGGCTGGCTGCCCTCGGTAGTAAATCACCAAGTTGACCGACTGCCCGGTGCCAAAATGCGCCAGCGTCATGGTCAAGAAGGCCTGCTCCCCGGCCGCGTCCTTGGTCTCAAGCGCCCAGGGCAAAAACCGCCCGATTGCAGCGCGGTCGGCGGCAATCAGCGCAAACAGCGCCGGCGCGTCAACCGCCGGCCGCGGCAGGGCCAGCGCTAGCTCGTCATCGATTGGATACATAAACATGGTGTCATCTCCTCGTTGCTCACAGTCTACGCTTGCCGCCCGGGCCGGGCAAGGCCGTTCGGCGCCGCTCAACCGTGCCGCTGCCTGCCGCCGGCTGTCACCGGCGCGTGGTTGAGGCCGACCACCCACCTGGTCGCCGGCAGAGTCAGATCGGGCGGTGCCGCTTCGGCTTCGTCGAGCGCCAACCGGCAACGCGGGAGCGCCTAGCTCGGACCGGCACTCGCGGCCAGGTTCGGGCCGCAATCACCACCCCTACGCTACCCGCCCCGCTCAATTCGCCGGCCGCCGCTCTGGCTCAAAAATCAGTCTCAGGGACTACTTCACCTGTCGGGGTAATCGTGCTATGATTACTCCGACAGACGAAGTAGTGAGGTGAGCGCATGATTTCAAGCGACGGCATCCGCGGCTACAACGACGCCATTATTCTGACCGTCCTGCAAGACGGCGATTCATACGGCTACCGGATTGCCCAACGCATCACGCAACGCACCGCTGGCGCCTACGAAATTCGCGAGACCACCCTGTACTCGGCCTTCACGCGACTGACCAAGGCCGGCTACATCACGGCGTATCCGGGCGAGATCTCGTACGGCCGGCCCCGGACGTACTACCACCTGACCGCAGCGGGCGCCGCCTTTTTGGCCGGTAAAAAAACCGAGTGGGTCCAGGTGCAGCGGGTTGTCAATCAGTTTTTAGCGGAGGAGCAGTGACATGGAGACTTTACAGACATACCTAGACGGGTTGTTCAAGGCGGTGCCGGACACGCCGAAGACCAGAAAGGCCAAGCAGGACCTCTTGGACCTGATGACCGACCACTACCACGCGGAGCTCGCCTCGGGCAAGGGGCCGGCCGAGGCGCTGGGGCTTGTGATCAGCGAGTTCGGCGATGTGGACGAGGTGATGGACGCGCTGGAGGTCGATCAACCGCTGACCGGCGCCCCAACCGCCGACCAGGCCTCGCACGGCGGCGCGATTGCGCTTAACGAAGACGCGGCGGAAGGCTTTTGGGCCGGCACGGACCGCTTCGCCAAGTTGTTGAGCCTCGGCATCGCGCTGATCATCGCGGGGCTTGGCTTCACCGCGCTGCTGTCGACCCAGGGCGGCCCCCTCGCCGCCGTGGCCTTTCTGGTCTGCACCGGCCTGGGCGTTGGCCTGATCATCGCCGCCAGCATGGGCTACCGCGACATCAGCCGGCCGGTGCGACACGCGCCGGTGACCGCGGCCACTCAGGCGCTGGCGCAAAGTCAAGCCAACGCCTACAACCGGCCGCACAGCATCGGCCTGGTCGGCGGCATCCTGATGTGCATCGGCTCGCTGGTTCCGCCGATTCTCAGCAACTACGGTGACTTCACCGGTGACGAGGCCGGCGCCGCCTTCTTCCTGTTCGTCGCCATCGGCGTCTACTTCCTGGTTTACACCGGCATCGTGGCCAGCGGCTTCAGTCGCCTGGCTCGCGCCAAAGTCGCCGCCGCAAGCGTAGACGCCCCCGCAGACGACTGGACCGAAGACGGTGAAGCGACGGCCGCAACCGCCCGTGACCGGCAGACGGCAACCTTCGCCGCGCCGCGCCACGGCGGGGTCTTGCCCCACGACCTGGCCGGCTTGCAGCCCTTTTACTGGCCGGTGTTGACCACCGCCTTCCTGTTCTTCGGCTTTATCGCCGAGACCTGGTCACTGGCCATCTTCATCCTGATTGTCGGCAGCCTTTTTGAAAAACCACTGTTCGGCAAGCGCAAATAACCGTAATCCCGCGCCTTTCCTAGGAAAGGCGCCTTTTTTAGCGGCCGGGGTGCCTTGACTTATGCCGATCACACTATCAAAATATAAGTATTACGTTAAAAGTGAGGTCTAACATGCTACTTGAACAAATCGATTCACCCAAGGACCTGAAAAAGCTGAGCGTGGCCCAACTGCCCCAGCTCGCCCAGGAAATTCGCCACGCCCTGCTGAACAAGGTCTCCCAAACCGGCGGCCACGTCGGGCCCAACCTCGGCGACGTGGAGTTGACCATCGCTTTTCACTACGTCTTCGACTCCCCGACCGACAAGGTGGTCTGGGACGTCTCACACCAAAGCTACACCCACAAGATTCTGACCGGCCGTAAGCAGGCTTGGCTGGACCCGGCCCATTTTGACGATGTCTCCGGCTTCACCGCCCCCGAGGAAAGCCCCCACGACTTCTTCACCATCGGCCACACATCGACTTCCATCGGCCTGGCGACCGGCATGGCGATCGCGCGGGATCACAAGCACGAGCCCGGCAACATCGTCGCGGTGATCGGCGACGGCTCGCTGTCCGGTGGCCTGGCCTACGAGGCGCTGAACAACGCCGCGGTGCTGGCCGGCCAGCTGATCATCGTGGTCAACGACAACGAGATGAGCATCGCCGAGAACCACGGCGGTATCTACCAGAACCTGAAGTTGCTGCGGGAAACCGACGGCAAGGCCGAGCGCAACCTCTTCAAGGCGATTGGTTTGGACTACCGCTACGAGCCCAACGGCAATGACGTCGCGGCGATGATCGCCGCCTTCCAGGCGGTCGCTAACCTCGACCACCCGATTGTGCTGCACGTTCACACCGACAAGGGGCTGGGTTACGCCCCGGCCGAGATCGACAAGGAACACTGGCACTGGCACGTTCCCTTCGACCTGACCACCGGCGTCGCCCTGCACCAGGGTGCGAGCGTGTCCTACAACAGCCTGATTCTGGACCGGCTGGAAAAGCACATCCAAGAAGACGCGGCGCCGATCTACGCGCTGAACGCCGCCATCCCCGGCTCGTTTGGCCTCAAGCGCTTCGCCGCCGACTACCCCAAGCGCTACATCGACGTCGGCATCGCCGAGCAGGTGTCCATCACCCTGGCGGCCGGCCTGGCGCAGCAAGGCATGCGGCCGGTGGTGTTCCACTCCGGCACCTTCTTGCAACGCGCCTACGACCAGCTCTCCCACGACCTGGGCATCAACGCGCTACCGGCCGTCTTGATTCTCAACGGTGGGGCGGTCTCCGGCGGCGACCCGACGCACCAGGGAACCTTCGACATCGCGATGCTGGCCAACATCCCCAACCTGACCTACCTGGCCCCGACCACCGCAGAGGAGCTCTTGGCCCAGCTGGACTGGGCGCTGAGCCAAACCGCCGGCCCCGTCGCGATCCGGGTGCCGGCCCATGGCGTCCACAACGCCCCGCTTGATCCGGACTTCGCGCCGACGCGGCTGCACATCCAGCACCGCGGCAGCCAAGTGGCGCTCTTGGGGCTGGGTTCGGCCATGCCGACCGCCCAGGCGGTGGCCAAACAGTTGGCCGCACACGACATCGATGCCACGTTGGCCGACCCGCGCAGCACCAACGCCGTGACCGCAGCGGACCTCGACCAGCTGGCCGACCACCAGCTGGTGGTCACGATCGAGGAAGGCAGCCTAGACGGCGGCTTCGGTCAAAAGGTCGCGGCCCACTTCGGCCCGACCGCCACGCGGGTGTTGACCATCGGCGCCAAGCGCCAGTTCAACGACCGCGAAAGCACGGCCGAGCTGCTGCAGCGCGATCACCTGACCCCGGAGCTGATTACCGCGGACATTCTCAAGGTGCTGGCCGACTAGCTGGCCCAGGCGCTGTCGCCACGTGCGGCGGCGCCTTTTTGGTGGCGACTATTTAGACAAAATTCGAAATTGTGATTGCCTTCCCCATGCGACGGCCGTATAATTTAGACAAAATTCGAAATAGGAGGTCAACTCATGACCGCTTTGAAAGACAACCTGCCCCTCCTGCTGCCGCTGGTCGCCATCGACTTGGGCCTGTTGATCACGGCGCTGGTGTCGATTCTGCGCCACCACCACTTCCGCTACGGCAACAAGGTGATCTGGCTGATCGCGATTTTTGCCATCCACCCCTTCGGCGCCATCGCCTATCTGCTGTTCGGCCGGGAGGTGCAGTGATGGCCCTGGTTGAGCTGCAGCACGTGAGCAAGGCCTTCAAGGACCAGCCGGTGTTGACCGACCTGTCCCTGGCCGTCCCGGAGGGCAGCATCTACGGCTTCGTCGGTGAGAACGGCGCCGGCAAAACCACGACGATGAAGCTGATTTTGGGACTGCTGCAGCGCGATGCCGGCACCATCACCGTCGCCGGCCGCCCCGTGGTCTACGGCGGCGCGGCCGTGGCGGCCGGCATCGGCTACCTGCCGGATGTCCCCGAGTTTTACGACGAGCTGACCCCCAGCGAGTACCTGAGCCTGTGCGGTCGACTGACCGGCATCGACGGCCGCGAGCTGCCGCAGCGCATCGCCGCGATGCTCAAGACGGTCGGCCTGCCGCAAAACCGCCGGCGCATCCGCGGCTTCTCCCGCGGCATGAAGCAGCGCCTCGGGGTGGCCCAGGCGCTGCTGGCCAGACCGCGGCTGCTGATTGCAGACGAGCCGACCTCGGCGCTTGACCCCACCGGCCGCCGCGAGTTTTTGGACCTGCTGGCCAGCCTGCGCGGCGAAACCACCATCCTGTTGTCCAGCCACATCCTCGGCGACGTCGAGCGCATCTGCGACCACGTCGGCATCCTGCACGGTGGCCGCCTTCAGGCTCAGGGGCCGCTGAAGGCACTGCTCGCCGCTCACGCCCAGGCCAAGGTGGCGCTGGGTTTTGCGGACGCCGCGACCACGCAACAGGCGGCGGCCGTGCTTCACGTCGCGGCGGCCGCAAAGCCGGTGGCAGCCGGTGCGGCCCCGCAACCGGACGCCACCGCAGTGACTGCGACCACCCTGCTGCTGCCGGCCGCCCAAGGCCTAACCCAGGCGCTGCAGCCGGCGCTGGCCGCCTTGCTGGCCCAGGGGCTGGTGCCGGTTCGCGTCAGCCCGGTGCAGCCGAGCCTGGAGGATCTGTTCATGGAGGTGACACGATGAAGGCGACCTGGTTTTTCCTGCGCAAGGAGGGGCTGGTGCATTGGCGCCGCGGCCGCTTCCTGCTGATTGGGCTGGTGTTTTTGCTGTTTGCCCTCGAGAGCCCCTTGGTGGCGCGGCTGACCCCGCAGCTACTCAAGAGCATGGGCAACGGCATTCAGATCACGCTGCCGGCGCCGACCAGCGTCGATTCTTGGACCCAGTTTTACAAAAACATCGACCAGCTCGGCATCTTCCTCTTCGCCATCGTCTGGTCCGGCAGCATCGCCGCCGAGGTCAAAAGCGGCACCTTGGTGAACCTCGTGACCAAGGGCCTGCCGCGTTACGCGGTGGTGCTGGCCAAGTTCGCGCTGGCCGCGGCCACCTGGCTTTTGGCCCTGCTCGGCAGTTTTCTCGTCACCTGGGCCTACACCACTTACTACTTCAAGGACGCGCTGACCCCGCACGTCTGGCAGGGGCTGTGGCCGCTGGCCCTGTACGGCCTGATGGTCATCGCCATCACCCTGCTGGGGTCGGCCGCCACCCAAAGCAGCTTTGCCGGCTTCATCGCCGTGGCGGCCAGCGTCGTGGTGATGGGACTGGGCGACATGTGGCGACCCCTGCGGCGGTTCAACCCGCTGAGCCTGACCACCAACGCGCTGCCCTGGGTTCGCGGCACCAAGACGCTGACCAGCGTCGCCCCGGCCTTCGCCCTGACGGTGCTGATCACCGGCGGCTGCCTGGCCCTGGCCATCGTCGCGCTGAACCGGCGGCGGCTGTGAGGCGGCGAGCCGGCCGCCGCAATGCACCCACGCTCACAAGGAGGTCACATGGCACTCACTGATACCCTCAAGGCCATCAACGACCCGGTGCGGCGCCAGATTCTGGAGCTGCTCAAAAAAGGCGACCAATCCGCCGGCGACATCGCCGCGCAGTTCGACCTGTCACAGGCCACGGTGTCCTACCACCTGAAGCTGCTGCGCCAGGCCGGGCTGGTCGATTTGAACAAAGACAAAAATTTCATCTATTACAGCCTGAACCTGAGCGTGTTCGAGGAGCTTTTGGGCTGGATCTACGACCTGGGAGGCCACCACGATGAATCCTAAACGCATGCTTGCCGTCACCGTTCCCGTCATTCTCGCCCCAATCCTGTACGGCCTGGCGGTGTATAACCGGCTGCCGGCGACGATGGCCATTCACTGGGGCATCGACAGCCAACCCAACGGCTGGGCGCCGCGGCCTCTGGTGGTCTTCGGGCTGCCGGTGCTGATGGCCGTGTTCCAGGCCGTCGTGCTGCTGGTGCCGCGCGGCAAGCAGGCCGCCCCGCGCTTCGAGCGGGTGGTCGACTGGCTGATGCCGCTTCTCACCGTCATTTTGTACATCACCACCATCCAGATCGGCCTGGGCCAGCGGCTCGATGTCTGGCGCATCGCGACGCTTCTGATCGCCGTGATGTTTCTGGCGATGGGCAACTACCTGCCGACGGTACCGGCCGACTACAGCCGCCGCGTGTTGCAGCCGCGGCGGCCGCTGCCCAAACCCGCCCTGCGCTGGCTGGGCCGCGCGATGGTACTCAGCGGGTTGCTGCTCTTGGTCAGCCTGTTCTTGCACCCCCTGGTCTCCGTCGCCGTCTTGGCCGCCACGGTTTTGGCGCTGCTGGTGCTGCCGCTAATCATCAAGTGACGCCGAAAATGGGCCACACCCGATTGCCTGGGTGTGGCCCATTTTGCGTTGCCGACGCCGCTTTAATTAGGAAACAGCCGCGCCACGATGGCCGCCACCGGCTCGACGCGAGTCAGCTTGCCGGCAATCTGGCCGGCCATCAAGGTGCCGTGGTCGACGTCGCCAGCGATTGCCCGAGTCAGGCTGCCGGTGGTCATCGCCTGCAGCGAGTCGGCGTCGGCCCCGGCGGCCTCGGCCTCCAGGTAGGCGGCGGTCAGCGGGTTCTTGAGGCTTCGCACCGCGTCGTGCAGCGCCCGGCCAGTGACCACCGTGTCGGTGTCCGTGGCCGCGATCACCGCGTCCTTGTAGGCCGCGGCGATCGGGGTTTCACTCGCCACCAAAAAGGCGGTGCCGACCTGAACGCCGCTGGCGCCCAGCGCCTGGGCCGCGGCGACGCCGGCCGCATCGGCGATGCCGCCGGCAGCAAACACCGGCAGGGCGACCGCGGCCGCCACCTGCTGCACCAGGCTGAAGGTGGTCTCCGTGCCGATGTGGCCGCCGGACTCCATGCCTTCGGCGACCAGGGCGTCGACGCCCAGCGCCGCCATTTTGACCGCGACCTTCACGCTTGGAATCACCGCAACCACCTTGGTCCCCACCGCCTGGATCGCCTGGCAAAAGGCCTTGGGGGTGCCGGCGCTGGTGGTGACCACCGGCACCGGATGCGCGATCAGGTAAGGCACGATTTCGGCCATGTTGGGTTGTTGCAGCATCAGGTTGACCCCGAACGGCTGGTCGGTCGCCGCGCGAACCGCCGCGATGGCCGCCGCAAGCTCTGCGACCGTCATGTTGGTGGTGGTCAAAACCCCCAGTCCTCCGGCGTTGCTGACCGCCGCCACCAGCGGCGGCAGCGAGATTTGCGCCAAGGCGCCTTGAATCAAGGGGTAACGGGTGCCGAGAATTGTCGTCATGATGTAAACTTCCTTTCGCAATCGGTGCGACCACTGGCCGCGATACGCACAGCCTACGCCAAAGCCCGGCACAATGCCTTCACAGGTTGGCGCTTTTGCCCAAAATCAGTTGCTGCTCTTGTCCGGCAGGAACGGCTGCACCAGCCCGGCCAGCGCCTCGACGTTGCGGGTCTGAATGTAGACGCGGCCGGAGCCCGAGAAGTGGTTGACCAGCCCCTCGCCGGTGGTGAAGCCAAAGGCGCCGCTAGCCGCCTCGATGCGGTAATCCAGGGTGCTGGCCCAGGCGACCACGTGGTTGTTGTCGACCACGTAATCGTCGGCCGCCGCCAGGTCCAGCGCCAGCAGGTCACCGTATGCGCTGACCAGCATCGTGCCGTGGCCGTGCGTCGCCATCACGAACAGGCCGCCGGTGCCGCCGAACAGCGCCCGACCGACGCTTTGGCGCTCCATCTTGTAGCCCGTGGTCGCATCCGCGGCCAAAAAGGCGCCGGTGTTCAGCCGCCACTGGTGGTCATCATCAACCGTCAGCTCGCGAATCGCCCCGGGGTTGCCCGGCGCCACGGCCAGCTCGCCGGCAGCCGCCGTCGCCGTCGCCGTGGTGATGAAAAAGGACTCACCGGAGGTCATGCTGCGGCCGATCGCACTCATCAAGCCGCCCAGGCCCCCTTTGCCGTTGCTGTTCATCCGCCCCTCAAGCGCCACGCGGCCGTTGTGGTAAATCATCGCGCCGGATTCGATCTGAACCGCCTGCCCCTGATCCAGGTGAACCACCGCGATGGGAAACGTGTCGCTGCCCTGCAATTGATAATCCATGTTGCGCCTCCTTGGCGTCGCTACGCCGCGAACAAAGTTAATGATTTCACTAGCTCAGTGTATCATGCACCACGGGCGAGCGGTAGCCCCGGTTCACCGCGCCACCGCTGGGCCAGACGCCGCCGTATTTTGAAGGCTGGTGCCGACCGCCGCCCGGCACCGCGGCCGGCATCCCGCGGCGGGGACCAACCGCGCCGCTGAGACCGGACACCGCCTACCATCTGTCCGTTGGCGGCACCGACCGCGACGGCTACACTGGTGGCTGTTAATGATCATCACTTCACATTACCGGAGGTTTCCCATGAAGACAAACTTTGATTTTCTGATGCCAAGCGTCAACTTCTTTGGCCCCGGCGTCATCGCCAAAATCGGTGAGCGAGCCCAGATGCTGAACATGCACCACCCCTTGATTGTCACCGACAAGTTCCTGCAGGGCGTTGCCAACGGCCCGGTTGCCCAGACCCTCGCCTCGCTGGACGCGGCCGGCATTACCTACGCCGTCTACAACGCGGTCGAGCCCAACCCCAAGGTTCGCAACATTCAGGCGGCCAAGGCGCTGTACCTGGCCGAACACTGCGACAGCATCATCACCGTCGGCGGCGGCTCGGCTCACGACACCGGCAAGGGGACCGGCATCATTTTGACCAACGGCGACGACATAACCGCCTTGGCCGGCATCGAGACCCTGACGGCGGCGCTGCCACCGCTGATGGCCGTCAACACCACCGCCGGCACCGGCTCCGAGCTGACGCGCCACTGCGTCATCACCAACGAGGCCACGCACCTGAAGTTCGTGGTGGTGTCTTGGCGCAACATCCCGCTGGTGTCCTTCAACGACCCGGCCCTGCAGCTGGACGTGCCGGCCAAGCTGACCGCCGCCACCGGCATGGACGCCTACGTGCAGGCCATCGAGCCCTACGTGTCGCTCAACCGCAACCCGATCACCGACGCCCAGTGCCTGCAGGCGATTCGCCTGATTGAAAAGCACCTGCGGCCGGCCGTTGCCAACGGCCACGACCTGGTGGCTCGCACCGGTATGGTCGAGGCCGAGATGCTGGCCGGCATGGCCTTCAACAACGCCGACCTGGGCTACGTCCATGCGATGGCCCATCAGCTGGGCGGCCAGTACGACGCGCCGCACGGGGTCTGCTGCGCCTTGCTGCTGCCAATTGTCGAGCAGTACAACCTGCTGGCCTGCCCGGATCGGTTTGCTTCGCTGGCCTTGGCCATGGGTGAAAACACTGCGGGGTTGACCACGCGCGAGGCCGCGGAGCTGGCGATCCGCCACATGCGGCAGATGGCCCAAGACGTCGGCATTCCCGCTTCCATCAAGGCCTTAGGGGCCAAGCCGGTGGACTTTCCACTGATGGCCGAGAACGCCTTGAAGGACGGCAACGCCTTCTCCAATCCGCGCAAAGGCACCAAGGAAGAGCTGATCGCGCTATTTCAGGCGGCCTACGACGCCGAATAATGTTCGCCAGGCCCTCCCACGCGAGGGCCGTTTTGGCTACAATCATCTCGAAGGGAGTGTGTGTGATGAAAAATACGCAGTTAGCCGGCCGGAAGGTGCCGGCGATGGGCATCGGCACCTGGTACCTCGGCGAAGGCAGCCCGGCGCAAACCGAGCAGGAAATCGCGAGCCTGAGATGCGGCCTCGACCACGGTCTGTCCGTGATCGACACCGCCGAGATGTACGGCGACGGCGCCGCGGAAACCCTAGTCGGTGACGCGATTCGCGGCTACAATCGCGACGACCTGGTCGTCGTCTCCAAGTTTTACCCCTGGCATGCGACCGCGGCCAAGATGAAGGTCGCCCTGGCCGGCAGCTTGCACCGCCTCGGCCTCGATTACCTCGACTTGTACCTGCTGCACTGGCGCGGCTCAACGCCGCTGCGCGAAACGCTTGCCGGGATGCAGGCACTGCAGCAGGCCGGCCTCATCCGGGCGTTCGGCGTCTCCAATCTCGATGTCGCAGACCTCAAGGAGCTGGCGGCCCTGCCCGGCGGCGATCAGATTCAGGCCAACGAGGTCCTTTACAACCTGCAGTCGCGCGGCATTGAGTACGACCTGATGCCTTACCAGGCCAAGCGCGGCATCGGCCTGATCGGCTACTCACCATTCGGCTCCGGGGCCGGTCGCTCGATTCGCCTGCCGCGCCAGGTTCAAGAAATCGCTCGGGCCAAGCACCTGAGCGACCACCAGCTGGTGCTGGCTTGGACCATGCGCGACCACGTGCTGAGCATCCCCAAGGCGGCGACCCCGGCTCACATGACAGAAAACCTCGCCGCCCGAGACGTCACCTTCACCCCAGACGAATTGGCCAGCATCGACCGCGCCTTCCGCCGGCCAACCCACAAACAGCCGCTGGAGATGATATAACCAGGGCGAAGCGGGGCGCTTAGGCGACCGGCTAGCGTGAGGCTGGCAGCTGAGCCGCACTTGGCCCAGGTGACGGCCTGAGCTAGCCGCGTCGCCGATGCCCCGCGTGGCCCGACGAGAACCAGGGCGAAGCCAGGCGCCTTTAGCGGGACGGGTAGCCTAGCCGTGGTGCTTGGGGCCCGGGCTTGGCCCCGAGTGCCGCGGCGTCGCTACCCGCTCCCGCGTTGCCTGGTGTAGCCCGACGAACCAGGGCGAAGCGGGGCGCTTAGGCGACCGGCTAGCGTGAGGCTGGCAGCTGGGCCGCACTTGGCCCAGGTGACGGCCTGAGCTAGACGCGTCGCCGATGCCCCGCGTAGCCCGACGAGGACCAGGGCGAAGCCAGGCGCCTTTAGCGGGACGGGTAGCCTAGCCGTGGTGCTTGGGGCCCGGGCTTGGCCCCGAGTGCCGCGGCGTCGCTACCCGCTCCCGCGTTGCCTGGCGTAGCCCGACGAACCAGGGCGAAGTGCCGCGCAGTTAGCCAGTCGGCCAACACAAGGCTAGACATTGGGCCGCACTTGGCCCAGTGGCTGGCCTTAGCTGGACGCACTGGCGTTGCGGCACGTAGCCCGACGAACCAGGGCGAAGCCGGACGCTTAGGCGACCGGCTAGCGTGAGGCTGGCGGCGGCGCGGCGCCTGGCCCAAAAATGTCCCGTGCCCGAAACCGTTTTCTCTGGTACACTGGTCGCGGAGGCGAAACTAATGACTGACAATGTATCTTGGTTCAAGCAGGCGAAGTACGGCATGATGATTCACTGGGGACTCTACTCGCTGTTGGGTGGGGCCTACCGCGGTCAGGCGGCCAGCGCCTACGCGGAGTGGATTCAGTCCAAGCTCCAGATTCCGATTGCCAACTACGCGCAGCTGGCCAAGGGCTTCAACCCGCTGTGCTTCGACGCCGACCGCATCGTCGCGCTGGCGCAGGACTGTGGCATGTCTTACCTCGTGGTCACCGCCAAGCACCACGACGGCTTTGCGATGTACGACTCGGCCGTGTCCGACTACAACGTCGTGGCGCAAACGCCGTTTCACCGCGACGTGATCGGTGAGCTCGCCGCGGCCTGCCGCCGCGCCGGGCTGCGCTTTGGCTTGTACTACTCGCAGGACCTCGACTGGCACGAGCCCAACGGCGGCGGTTACCTGAGCAACGACGTGGGCAACTCCGGCACCACCTGGGACAACAGCTGGGACTTTCCCGACACGCGGCGCAAGGATTTTGCCCAGTGCTTTTCCGCCAAAATTCTGCCGCAGGTCACGGAGCTGATGCAAAACTACGGCGACATCGCCACCGCCTGGTTCGACGTGCCGATGACGCTGAGCAAGGCCCAAAGCCAGGCCCTGTACGACACGGTCAAGCGCCTGCAGCCCGACTGCCTGATCAACTCGCGGTTGGGCAACGGCCAGTACGACTACGTGGTGCTCGGCGACAACGAGATTCCCCAGGCGATCGACCCGGCCGCCACCACCAACGTGGATTACAACGACATCGGTGGCTTCAAGCCGTCGCCGCTGGGGCTGTACGAATCCGCCGGCACGATGAACGACTCCTGGGGCTTCTCCTACCAGGACCACAACTGGAAAACGCCGCAGCAGCTGGCGACCACGCTGCAACACCTGAACGGCCTGGGCATCAACTACCTGCTTAACGTTGGCCTGGATCCCCTCGGTCGCGTGCCGCTTGAGGCCGAGTCTCGGCTGCGGGAGGCCGCGGCCCTGACGCGCTGATGGCACCACAAAGGCGCCGGTCCTGCTCGATTCTAGTCGAGCAAGCCGGCGCCTTTTTGGTGCCGCTGCTACTCGGTGGCCTTGAGGGCCCCGATCATGTCGATGTGGCGCAGCTTGCGGTGCGTGACCGCCATCACGATGGCGGCAAAGCCAATCATCAGCGCCGTCGAGGCTGCAACCCCCGGCCAGTGAATGATCACCGGGAAAATGATCTGGGCGGTCGCCGCCTGGTGCAGGATGAAGGCCAACAGCCCCCAGCCGACGCCGTAGCCGGCCACGATGCCGACCAGGGTCAACACGATGTTCTCGCGCATGATGTACATCGTCACCTCGCCGTCGTAAAAGCCCAGCACCTTGATGGTCGACAGTTCGCGGATGCGCTCGGAGACGTTGATGTTGGTCAGGTTGTACAGCACGACGAAGGACAAGACCCCGGACAGCAGGATGAAAATGATCACCACCGGCACCATGGTCTGGGTCATGGTCTCAACGCTTGTCACCTGGTCGCTTGAGAAGCTGGTGCCAAGCGCCGCGTTGGCCGCCAGCAGCTGATGGGCCAGGCGATTTTGCTGCTTGGCGGTCGGCTTGGCCAGCCGCACGGCCAGCGTCGTGGTCACCGGCGCCTTGCCGAACGCCGCGCGGTAGGCCTTAGGGCTGAGGTAGGCGAAAACGCCCATGTAGTTTTGCGTCACCCCGGCGACCTTCAGTTTGGCCTGGTCGCCATCTGCGGTGGTGAAGGTCAGGTGGTCGCCGGCCTCAACCCCGAGGCCCGTGGCGATTTTTTGGCTAATCACCACGCCCTTGGCCGGCAGCTTGCGGCTCAGCGTGACGTAGCGGCCAAAACCCGCCGGGTCAAGCGGCGTGAACAAGTTGACCTCAGTTAGCACCGTCGAATGGGCCTTGACCTTGCCGACCTGGGTGTTCAAGGCCGCGGCGCTTTGAAAGGCTGGGCTTTGGGCCAACACGCGCCGGGCCGCGGTCGCCTTGCCGGTGTGTTTCAGCGCCACCAAGGCATCGTAGTGGAACACGCCGCCGTACTGCGCGGTTGCGGTGCCGCCGATCGAGTCGCTGAGGCCAAAGCCGGTCAGCAAAAGCGCCGTGCCGCCGGCGATGCCGATGATCGTCATCACCATGCGGCTCTTGTAGCGAAACAAGTTGCGGTAGCTGACCTTCTGGTTGAAGCTCAGGCGCCGCCACAGCGGCCGAATGCGCTCAAGCCAGATGCGCTTGGCGGATTTCGGGGCCCGGGGCCGCATCAGGGCGGCCGGCTTCTCCTGCAGCTCGCGCGACACCACGACCACCGCGGCGCCGACCGTCGCCAGCAGCGAAAAGCCCAGTGCCAAGGCCCCGCTGCCCCACAGGACCGGCACGGTGACCACCATCGGGATGCTGTTGTGGTAAAGCGAAATCACCAGCCGCGGCAGGCTCCAGTTGCCGATGACGGACCCTAGCACTGCGCCGATGGTACCGGCCATCAAGGCGTAGGTCACGTAATTCTTGGCAATCGCCCAGCGCGAGTAACCCAGCGCCTTGAACGTGCCGATCTGTCCCCGCGCCTCCTCGACCATCCGCGTGACGGTGGTGAAGGTGATTAAGGCGGCGATCAGGAAGAAGAACACCGGAAACACGTTGGCAATCGCCGCGATGCGATCCGAGGAGTCGGCGAAGGCGGCAAAGCCGGACAGAT
The DNA here is from genome assembly GCF_025490915.1 of Lacticaseibacillus parakribbianus. Classification (GTDB taxonomy): domain Bacteria; phylum Bacillota; class Bacilli; order Lactobacillales; family Lactobacillaceae; genus Lacticaseibacillus; species Lacticaseibacillus parakribbianus. Next base: position 57,701 of record NZ_JANQBA010000013.1, read on the forward strand.
CGGCTCGCGTCTGCCAAGTGTAGGTGGTGTGAATGCTGGCGGTGAGCTTGGCGCGGGCCGCCGTCAGCTTGGCCTGCGCCGCCTTCAGCTGCTTCTCCTGGGCGGTGAGCTCAGGCGTGGTGGTCAAGGTGCCGCGACTTTGGGTCACCACCTGCTGCTTAGCCGCCTTCAGCTTGGCTTGCGCCGCCTTCAGCGCCGACTGCTTTTGCTCAAGCGGCGCGGCCGCCTGCTTGATTAGCGCCGCGTCGCGCTTGGGGGCTCGCTTGGCGAAAACCGCCTTGAGTTGCCGCAGCTTGGCGGCCACCTGCGTTTTGTACGGCTTACTGTAGGTGTTGTGGTCTTGAAGCCCCGCGAACCGCACATTCAGCAAGGTCGCCACGGCGAGCTTCAGCTGGGCCTCCGGCAGGTAGGCGAAGTAACGCACCGTGCCGTCGCCGATGTTGGCGGCGCCGCGGCTGGTGTTGTCGATGTAGGCCGGCGAATCGGCGAAGCCGACCACCTTGTAGGTGCGGCGGCGCAGCTTGGCGCTGGCCGGGAAGCGGTAGGTACCCCCCAGCTTAAAGTCGTACTCGGTTCGGGCGCGTTGATCCAGCACAATCTGGTCGGCCGCCCGAGGCAGGTGCCCCGCTCGCAGCGTCAGCTGGTTTTGGCTCAGGCCTTGGCGGTACCCGTACAAGGCGACCACGTTGTCGCCTTCTCCGATCGCGAACTTGAACTTCAGCGCCTCGGCGGTCGCGCCGCTCACCCGCTTAGCCGTGGCCACATCGGCCTTGGTGAAGCCGGTGGTCGACAGCAGCTGCACATCGCTCAGCTTGGCATCTTGGACGGTCGCGCTCATCGAGTCGTTGAGCCCGGGGCCGGCCGCCTTCACGCCGACGAAAATCAACGTGCCGAGCAAAATGATCAGGATGATGGCGATGAAGCGGCCACGGTTGGCGCGAATCTCGCGCCACATGTTCTTAGTCATCGGACGCATCGCAGTCACCACGCAATCTCTTCAACCGGCGTCGGGTGGGGGTTGTCGATCACCTCGCGAACCCGGGCGTCGTTGATGTGAATCACGCGGTCGGCCATCTTGGCCAGGGCCGCGTTGTGGGTGATGATCAGAACCGTTTTGCCGTCCTTGCGGCTGGCCGCCTGCAACAGCCCCAGCACCTGCTTGCCGGTTTCGTAATCCAGGGCCCCGGTCGGCTCATCGCACAACAGCAGCTTGGGGTTCTTGGCCAAGGCCCGGGCGATGGCCACGCGCTGCTGCTCACCACCGGACAGCTGCGAGGGAAAATTATCCAGCCGGTTGCCCAGCCCGACTTCCCGCAGCGTGGTCTCGGCGTCCAAGGCGTCTTTGACGATCGAGTTGGCCATCTCCACGTTTTCCTTGGTCGTGAGGTTGGGAATCAGGTTGTAGAACTGAAAGACAAAGCCGACCTGCTCGCGGCGGTAGGTGGTCAGCTGGCGGTCGTTGAACCGGGCAATGTCGACCCCGTCGATCACGACCTGGCCGGACGTCGGGGTGTCCATGCCGCCCAGAATGTTCAAGACGGTCGACTTACCGGCGCCGCTGGGGCCGAGAATGACCGTCAGCTGCCCCGCCTCGCAGTTGAACGACAGGTCGTGGTTGGCGATGATCTCGGTTTCACCCATCTGGTACCGCTTGAATTCGTTACGTACTTCGATATAACTCACGATTAGCCTCCATTAACCAGACACATTGTTGGTATAATGACATTATGCAAGACTGGCCGGCCGGGTACAACCAGCAATTCCGGCCGCCGTGTCATGAATTGAACACACTACACCCAATCTGTCTGTTTCGGCGGCACCGCCGCCACCCCAAGGAGGCGTCTCATGGTCGGCACCAAAAACAATCGCCGCACTCAATACACCAAGCAGCGGCTGCGCGACGCCATGGTGTCACTGTTGGCCACCCAGCCGTTGGCCAAAATCACGGTCACCCAGCTTTGCGCCGTGGCCGACGTGAACCGCGGCACGTTTTACGCGCATTACCAAGATCCTACTGACTTGTTCCACGCCATCGAGGCCGACCTGATTGCCACCATCCGTCCCCTCTTGAGTGACCGACCGCTGCCGGACTGGCTGCCGCAGGTGCTGGCGGTAATCGCCAAGGAAGAGGCGGCGACGCAGATCATCATCCGCAACCTCGACGACTCGCCGCTTTTGCAGGCCATCCTGGCCCCGATTCGCCAACGCACCCTGGCGGAGTACCAGCACCTGTTTCACGAGGACGACCCGGCGGTGCTCAACTACTACTTCGAGTTTTGCCTCAGCGGCGCGGTGCGGGTGATCACCAGCTGGCTGCGCGGTGGCGCCAAAGAGACGCCGGCGCAGATTGCCGCGGTGATTGGCAACCTGTCGCCGCTGTGAGCGTCTGACTCGCGCCGACCACGACCAAGCGGGTACAATAAAGAAGATTGGACCCCTCACCCACGGAAAGGAGCACCGCGTCATGCTAACAACTGTTGGAATCATCGTCGGCAGCCTGCGCCGCGACTCGTACACCCGCAAGGTCGCGACGGCCTTTGCTGCCTTGCTGCCCGAACACGTCACCGTGAAGTGGCTGCAGATTGCCGACCTGCCGCTTTACAACGAGGACCTCGAAACCACCCCGCCGCCCGAGGCTTGGACCGTGCTGCGCCGGGCGGCGGCCGACTGCGACGGCGTGCTGTTTTTCACCCCCGAGTACAACCGCTCGGTGCCCGCCGCGTTGAAAAACGCGCTGGACGTCGGCTCACGCCCGTACGGCGAGAACGTCTGGGCCCACAAGCCGGCGCTTGTCGTCAGCGTCTCGCCCGGCGCCATCGGCGGCTTCGGCGCCAACCACCACCTGCGCCAGTCGCTGACCTTCCTGGACATGCCGACGCTGCAGCAGCCCGAAGCCTACATCGGCAACGTCACCAAGCTGATGGACGGCACGGATCAATTCGTGCCGGCCACCAGTGACTACTTCAAGCAGATTCTCAGCCAGTACCTGAGCTTCGCCGCAAAGCTCAGCTGACCTGCACAAAACACGGCACCGCCACCGCACTCATTGCGTGAGTGCGGGGCGGTGCCGTGTTTGCTTGTGGCCGGCCGACGCTTGGCGTTGGCGAGCCTCGAAGCGCAATGCGGAAGCGGCCAGCGCCGCACCGCGAGTGGACTAAAGCCCAGACCCAGCACCGTTGCGGCGCTACCCGCTAAGATCGCCGGCCTGCGCTCTGGGCACAAAAAAACCGCCATCACTGGCGGTTTCCTTTGTCTTACAGCTTGTTGACGTTAGCCGCCTGTGGGCCGCGGTCGGACTGTTCAACGTCGAAGCTTACGGCTTGGCCTTCGTCGAGGGTCTTGTAGCCGTCACCCTGGATAGCGGAGAAGTGAACGAAAACGTCCTTGCCGTCTTCACCAGTGATGAAGCCGTAACCCTTGTCAGCGTTGAACCATTTAACTGTACCTTGTTGCATTGTATGAATCTCCTTCATATTAAACCTAATAGTGACAAACAGCCGGTAATCAATGAAAGAAATCCATTATGCTCAGAAACATCACAGCTCTCAATTCATCTATCACGGTACCTAAAGTATAACACGTCCGCGAAAAAAAACCTAATCATTTGTGCGAGCATCGGCGCAAGCCCGGTCGAAATGGAAGCGTCACCAGCACAAACGCCGCGCCGGCGGGGCTGCGCTGAAAAAAACACCGGTCACCTTACGGCTAGTAAATTTTCTTACCAACTCACTCACGACGGCTCAGCGTCGAGTGGCGAATCCCGTAGGCCAGGTAGACGACCAGCCCCACCACGAACCAGACGCCCGAGTAGAGTTTGGCCTGAATGTCCAGCCCCATGAACACGATCAATGCGCCGATGAAGGCCAGGGCCGGCATCACCGGGTACCACGGCATTTTGAACGCCGGGTTGGCGATGTCCTTACCCTCCCGCGGCCGCAGCTTGTAGATGCCCAGCGCCACGAACATGAAGGCGATTAGGGTGCCGGCCGAGATCAGCTGGGCCAGGAACTTGAACGGGAAGAACGCCCCGATCAACACCCCGATTACGGACAGCACCGCCAACGCGTGGTTCGGCAGACCGCTTGGGGTCAGCTTGCCCAGAAACTTCGGCAGCATCCCATCGCGCCCGAAGCTGTACAGCAGCCGCGACCCGGCCATCATCATGCCGATCAAGGCGGTGAACATCCCCACCACCGCCACGGCCTCGATCACCGTGGCGGCGCCGGTGAAGCCGGCGTGGCGCAGGGCCCAGCCGACCGGATCGGCGACGTCGTGGTAATTGGTGTACTTGAACATCCCCACCAACACCAGCGACACCGCCATGAACAGCGTCACGGCGATGATCAGGCTGCCGATGATGCCCCGCGGCATGGTGCGTTCCGGGTCCTTGGCCTCCGCCGAATTGGCGGCGATGGAGTCAAAGCCGATGTAGGCGAGAAAAATCATCGAGACCCCGGCGTAAATGCCGCGCCAGCCGCCAAAGGCCGTGCCATCGGCGGCGACTTGGGGCTTGGGAATGAACGGGACGAAGTTTTTCAGGTCCAGGCGCGTCAGGCCGATGCCGATGAAGGCCAGAATCGCGATCACCTTCAGCACCACCAGCACGTTTTCAACCCGGGCGGCCTCGTGAACCCCGCGGGACAAAATCACCGCGACAATCACGATCACCCCGACGGCGACCAAGTCGACGATGCCGCCGTCGGTGCCGAAGGGATTGCTCAACGCCGCCGGCAGCGTCTGGCCGAACGAGGTCAACAGCCCCCGGAAGTTGGCGGACAGCCCCGAGGCGACGAAGGCCACGGCGATGAAGTACTCGGCCAAAAGCGCCCAGCCGGCGATCCAGCCGAACACCTCGCCGAACACCACGTTGATCCAGGAGTATGCGGAGCCGGCGAACGGCATGGCCGCGGCCATCTCCGCGTAGGCGAAGGCGACCAGCCCCGCCACCACCGCCGCCAGCAGGCAGGAAATCGCCACCGCCGGCCCGGCGTGATCGGCGGCGACGACGCCCGGCAGCGTGAAGATCGTGGTCGACACGATGGTCCCGACCCCCAGCGCCAGAAAATCCTTCACCGTCAGCACCCGTGGCAGGTGGGCGTCCTTGTCTGAATACACCCCGGGGTCCTCCCGCAGGCTCATTCGCTTCCATAATCCGCGCAAGTTGTGGCCTCCATTCATCGAAAAAATTGTTTCCTCTTAGTGTCGCTTTTCTAAGTGGCGATGTCAATCGCAAAATACCTAATTGATTGGCCCCCTGAACTGTCACGACGCAAAAACGCCGGTGTCGCCACAAAGCGGCACCGGCGTTGAGACGGCAAGACCCGGCGTCAGGCGTCTTGCACCGCCTTGGCGGCTCGCAGCGCGTGACCCGGCTTGCCGGCGGCCTGGGCCACGGCCGCCTTGATGTCGACCGGGTGGCCGCTCTTCAGCGCGTCATGGTACTCGGCCGTCGCCGTGAACAGGAGGTCTGAAGCCGAGTTCACCGCCGTTTCGACCGAGTCCTGAATCACGCCGATGATGAAGCCGATGCCGACCACCTGCATTGCGATGTCGTTATCGATGCCAAAGAGGCTGGCGGCCATCGGGATGATCAACAGCGAACCACCGGCGATGCCCGATGCCCCGGTGGCGGCCAGCGCCGTCAGGACGCAGAGAATCAGGGCCAGCGGGAAGGAGACGTGGATGCCCAAGGTCGCGCAGGCGGCCAGCGTCATCACCGACACCGTAATTGCGGCGCCGCCGGAGTTGGCCGAGCCACCCAGGGGAATCGAGACGGCATACGACGCCTTGTTCAGCCCCAGCGCCTCACAGGCCTTGAGGTTGATCGGAATGTTGACCGCGGAGCTGCGGGTGAAAAAGGCGGGAATGCCGGACACCCGCAGCGTCCAAAACGTCAGCGGGTACGGGTTTTGGCGGGTCATCGCCCAGACCATGGCCGGGTAGACGACCAGGTAGACGAAGGCCATGGTGCCGACCAGAAGCGCGACCAGCTGACCGTACTTGGCCACGCCGGCAAACCCGGTTTCGCGAATCGTGGTGTAGATCAAGCCGGCGATGCCAAACGGCGCGAACTCAATGATCAGCTGCGCCACCTGCGTCAAGGCCCCGGACAGCTCGCTGATCACCTTGCGCGTCTCCTTGGAGGCCAGCCGCAGGGCAAAGCCGATCATCAGGGCCCAAAACAGGATGGCGAGGTAATCGGCGTTGACCACGGCGGCCAGCGGGTTGGCCACCGCGTTGGTCAACAGGTCCTCAAGCACCTTGGCCAGGCTCTGCGGGGCCCCGCCGGCCACCTTGGCGGCCTTGGGCAGCACCAGCCGCACCGGCATCAGCCAAGACGCCCCGACCGCGGCAAAGGCCGACAGCAAGGTGGCGCTGAGGTACATCACGATGACCGAGCCGAAGTGGTTCTCCTTGCCCGACTGGTAGCCGGACACCGCCGACATAATCAAGAAGAACACCATGACCGGGGCGACACCCTTCAGCGCCCCGACGAACAGCTGACCCAACAGCCCGATGGCCGTCGCCTGGGGCAGCAGCACCGCGAGCAGCGACCCAACGGCCAGCCCGATCAGGATGCGAACAATCAGTGAGACTTGACGATACTTGGCAAACATGGCGTCCTCCCCCTGCCCGGGCCGCTTGACCCGAGCGTTGAAAATAGATGATGGGTCTGATTGTACGCCAAATTAAAACACGTGTCTACCGTTTGCGAGCATAAAGTTTTTAATTCGTAGTCATCAGTTCTTCAATCGCAAACAAAAAGACGGCGAATGCCGTCTTAGAAATTGCTACTCCAGGCGCTTGGCCCGGGCCACCGCGGCGCGGCTGTCCACCGGCCACCCCGCCTTCTTCAGGTCGTGGTACTCGGCCGCGGCGGTGAACAGCAGGTCCGAGGCCGAGTTCACCGCGGTTTCCACTGAGTCCTGAATCACGCCGATGATGAAGCCGATGCCGACCACCTGCATGGCGGTGCCGTTGTCGATGCCAAACAGGCTGGCGGCCATCGGAATGATCAAAAGCGAGCCACCGGCGATGCCGGAGACCCCGGTCGACGCCAGGGCGCTCATCAGGCACAACAGCACCGCCAAGGGCAGCGAGACCTGAATGCCCAGGGTGTTGCAGGCCGCAAGCGTCATAATCGAAATCGTGATGGCGGCCCCACCGGAGTTGGCCGACCCACCCAGGGGAATCGACACGGCGTAGGACTTCTCGTTGAGCCCCAGGTCGGCGGCGGCCTGCAGGTTGATCGGAATGTTGACGGCACCGCTTCTGGTGAAGAAGGCCGGAATGCCCGACACCCGAAGCGTCCACAGCGTCAGCGGGTACGGGTTTTGGCCCGTCATCGCCCAGACCATCAGCGGGTACACCACCAAGTAGACGAAGGCCATGGTGCCGACCAACAGCCCGACCAGCTGGCCGTACTTGACGATACCGGCGAATCCGGTCTGGCTGATGGTGGTGAACAACAACCCGACGATGCCGACCGGCGCGAACTCGATGATCAGCTGCGCCACCGTCTGAATCGCGTCGGTCAAATCCTGCAGCGTACCCTTGGTCCGGGCGTTGGCCGCCCGAAGCGCGAAGCCGATAGTCAGGGCCCAAAACAAAATCGCCAAGTAGTTCCCGTCGACAATCGCCTGCAAGGGGTTGGCCACCGCGTTGACCAGCAGGTCCTTGATCACCGTGCCGAGGTCCTTGGGCGCGGTCGCGGCCGTCTTAACCGCACTGGGAAACACCAGCCGCACCCGGAACATGAAGCTTGCGACCACCGCCACCACCGCCGACAGGAAGGTCGCGGCGAGGTACAAGATGATCACCGAGCCGAAGTGGTTATCGGCGCCTTGCTCGTACTTAGAGATGGCCGTGGCAATCAGGAAGAAGACCAAGACCGGCGCGATGCCCTTCAAGGCGCCGATGAACAGGTCGCCGAACACGCCGATCCAAGACTGGCCGGGCACCAAGACCCCAAGCGCCGCGCCGACCACCAGGCCGATGACAATGCGCCAGATCAAGCTGACACTGCGATACTTCGCGAACATAAGCACCTCCGAGACACCGTATTTGAGAACACCTTGTTTAACTAATTTTAGCAAAAAATGCGCGGTGCGTCCCCACTGGCGACGCGCCGCGCATAACTTTTTTTATTCGAACACCATCTGGTTGTGGTACAGCTCGGCGTAAAAACCGCCTTGTGCCACCAGCTCGTCGTGGGTCCCCTGCTCGATAATCGCCCCGTCCTTGAGCACGACGATCTTGTCGGCGTTCAGGATGGTCTTCAGGCGGTGGGCGATCACGAAGCTGGTGCGGCCGGCGATCACGTTGTCCATCGCGGCCTGGATCTTGGCCTCGGTCACGGTGTCGACGTTGCTGGTCGCCTCGTCGAGAATCAGCAGCCGCGGGTCGGTCAGGATGGTGCGGGCGATCGACATCAGCTGCTTTTGCCCGGCGGAAAAGACGCTTTGCTCGTCCGAAACGCGCGTGTCGTAACCCTCGGGCAGGCTTTGGATGAAGTCGTCCAGGTTGGCCTGCTTGGCGGCGGCCTTCACGCGATCAAGTTCGGCCGTCGGGTCGCCGAACGCGATGTTTTCGGCGATAGTGCCGGAGAACAGCTGCGGTTCTTGCAGCACGATGCCAACCGTGTCGCGGAGGCTGGCCAGCGTGAACCGGCGAATGTCTTGGCCATCGACGGTGATGGCACCGGAGTCAACGTCGTAGAAGCGGTTGAGCAGGTTCATCACCGTGGTTTTGCCCGATCCGGTCGGGCCGACCAAGGCGACCATCTCGCCCTTGGCGACGTCGATGGTGACGCCGTGCAGAATCTCCTTGCCCGGCAGGTACGAGAAGCGAACGTCAGCGATTTTGACCGCCGTGTTCAGCCCGGTCAAAACCTCGGTCCCGCTGTCTTGCTCGTCCGGCTGGGTGCGAACCTCGTCGACGCGCCGGGCCCCGGTGATTGCCAGCTGAATCATGCCGTAAAGGCTGGTCAGCGTGGTCAGCGGCTGGTAGTACTGCTGGGCGTAGTTGACGAAGACCACCACCAGCGCCAAGGCCGCGCCGGTGGCCATCTGACCGTTCAGCGCCAGCCAGGAGCCGAAGAAAATGACGATGGCGGTGTTGAGAAGCGACATCCCCGACATCAGGGGCATCAACACCCCGGACCAGATCTGGCCCCGCACCGCGGCCTTTTGCACCGCCTGGTTGAAGGGGCGGAAGCCGTTGGCGGAGTCTTGCTGCAGGCCGTTGGTGATGATCACCTTCTGGCCGGTCACCTGCTCGTTGATGTAGCCGTTCATCGCGCCGATCGCCTGTTGCTGTTGGTTGACGGCGACGCTGGCCTTTTGCATCACGAAGGCGGCGACGCCCAGCGCGACCGGCGTCGAGGCGATGGTGACCCAGCCCATCGTCGCGTTTTGGTCGAACATCATGATCAAAATCCCGATCAGCTGCGCGACGGCCAGGAAGATGTCGATCAGTGCCTGGTTCAGCGCGTTGAAAATGTTGTCCAGGTCGCTGGTGTAACGCGCGAGGATGTCGCCGTCGCTGTGAGCGTCGAAGTACTGCACCTTCATGCGCTGCATCTTGCGAAACAGCCCGATGCGCATGGTACCGGTGGAAAAGGCGGTGATTCGCGCCAGAATCCAGGACGCGACGAACAGCGTGGAGGCGTCGCCGAAGTACAGCAGCAGGTAGACGATCAGGGTGTGGTGGAACTTCGCGAGGCTGGCGGCCTGGCGGGTCGCCGGGTTGCCCCAGGCCTGCAGGTAGCTCGTCAGCTCGGTGATGGCCCGGCCCAGGTAGGTCGGCGCCACCACCACGCACCAGGTGCTGATGCCAATCAGGATGGCCGTCACCAAGAAGCCCTTCCAGTAGCGGTGCAGGTAGTGGTAGTAGTACTTACCGGCGTTTTTGATGTCAGACATTGGCGACCCCTCCTTCCTTGGCCTTTTGGGTGGCGTAAATCTCTTGGTAAATCGCGCTGGATTGAACCAGCTGCTTGTGGGTCCCGGTCGCGACCAGGCGGCCACCGTCCATCACCAGAATCTGATCGGCGCGGATGATTGAGGCGATTTTCTCGGCAATTACGACGGTGGTGGTGCGGGTCAGCTCGCGGTCAAGCGCCTCTTGCACCAGCTTTTCGGACCGCGCATCCAACGCCGAGGTCGCGTCGTCCAGAATCAGAATCTCCGGATCGGCGATCACGCCGCGGGTGATGGCCAGCCGCTGCTTTTGGCCGCCCGAGAAGTTGGCCGACCGCTCCTCGACCGGCGCGTCGTAGGTCTCCGGCAGCCGCTCGATGAACTCGGCGGCCTGGGCGATCTCCGCCGCCCGGGCCATGGTCGCCGGCGTCGCGGCCGGCTGGACCTGCAGCAGGTTCTGGGCGATAGTGCCGGAAAACAGCGTGGCGCGTTGCAGCACGTAGGCCACGGCGTTGCGAATCGTTGCCTCCGGCAGCTCACGCACATCGACGCCGCCGATCAAGACGCGGCCGGAATCGGGGTCGAACAGCCGGGCGATCAGCTGGGCCAGCGTGGTTTTGCCCGAGCCGGTGGCGCCGACGATGCCGATCATCGACCCGGCCGGGGCGGTGAAGGAGACGTCTTGAAGCGTCGGCTGCTTGTCACCCGGGTAAGTGAAGGTCACGTGCTCGAAGGTGATGTCCCCCGGCACGGTCGCCGGGCCGGCGGTGGTGAAGTGCATGCTCGGCTTGTGATCCAGCACCTCGCGAATCCGCCCCATCGAGATGAACGCGCGAGACGCGAAGGTCATCATGAACGACGCGTTGATCACGGCGAAGAGAATCTGCATCAGGTAGCTGGTGAAGCTTGAGATAGCGGCCAGGTAAGTCGGATGCGCCGTCACGTTCTGGCCGACGATGTAGACGCTGACCACCACCGCGATGTTGGCGGTGAGGAAAAAGGCCGGCATCAACACGGCGAACAGCTCACCAATTTTGGCCGTCACGTCGCGCAGGCGATCGGAGGTCTTGGCAAAACCCGTGATCTGCGCCTGCTCCTGGACGAAGGACTTGACCACGCGAATGCCCATCAGGTTCTCACGCGCCAGGGTGTTGACGTCTTCGATGTCCTGCTGGGTCTGAGCGAAGTACTTGCTCATGGTCTTGAAGGTGACCAGGCCGACACCGACGATGATCACCATCATCACGGCGATCACCCACCACTGCTCGGGCATCGTGGTCAAGGCCAGGGCCAAGGCACCGGCGAACACCAGCGGAATGCGGGTGACCTGCTGGAAGGCGGCCATCACCACCTGCTGGACCTGATTGACGTCGTTGGTCATCCGCACCACCAGGTTGGAGGCGGAAAAGTCCTCGATGTCGGCGTAGGCGAAGCTTTGAATGTGGTCGTACAGGTCGGCTCGCAAATCGGTGGCGACGTGCAGGGCCAGCCGGGCCGAGTACACGGTGTTGATGATGCCGGCGATGATGCCGACCACCGCCAGCAGGATCAGGCCGATGCCGTAATTGAACACGGTGGCCTTGTCCTGCTTCATGATGGCTTCCATCACCGTCTGCAACATCCGCGGCTGCCACAGCGTGGCGAAGACCTGAAAGACGATGCTGACCGTCGCCCAAATCGCGTCCCACTTGTACCGCTTAATATATGGTATCAATACGCGCATATATGTACTCCTTATATAAACTTAGTTCTTTCAGCATAGCCGAACATCAGAATGCTTGCAAGTGGCCTCGGTTCGCGCGAGGCGAACGCGCCTGCCACGGCGGCAATCGGCCGTGCGAGCCGCGGCTCGGCGATTGCTTCGGCTTCTGGGGCAGCCGCCGGCCACGGCTGGTCGGGCCCGGCGGCCACGTGTTATCCTGATGGTGACGGAGGTGACCCATTCAATGAAAGATTCTTCCACCACTCCGGCCACGGTGCGGCTGTGCCGGCTGCGCGAGCGGCCGGCCCTGGCCGAACCGGCGGCCGCCTGGTTTCACCGGCAGTGGCAGGTGCCGCTTGCGGCCTACCAAACGAGCATGGCGGCAAGCCTTGCGAGCGGTGCCGGCGCGGTTCCCGCCTGGTACCTGGCGCTGAGCGGCGATCACATCGTCGGCGGCCTGGGCGTCATTGCCAATGACTTCCACGACCGCCCCGACCTGACGCCCAACGTCTGCGCCGTGTTCGTGACCCCGGCCTACCGCAACCGGGGGCTGGCCGGGCGGCTGCTACACATGGCGGTGGTCGACCTGGCCGCGGCCGGCATCCCCCGGGCCTACCTGATCACCGCACTCGAAGGCTTTTACGAACGCTACGGCTGGCGTTACGCGACCACGGTCACTGAGGCCGACGGCACCAGCTCCCCAATGTACGTGATCGACACCAAAACGGCGCTGCCAAGCTAGACAGCGCCGTTTTTTAGGGCGTCGGTACGACTATCGCACCCAATGGGCGATGGTGCCGTCGCTTTGGGCGACCAGCACCTCGTCGGTCATGTTCAGGAACAACCCGTGCTCGACCACGCCAACCGTGTGGTCCAGGTAATCGGCCAGACCCGCCGGAATCGGCAGCGGCGACACGGCCAAGTCGATGATGAAGTTGCCGTAATGGGTCTTCAGCCGGCCGCCGTCTGCGTTCAGGCGAAACTGCGGCTCAAGGCCGGCCTTGGCGAAGCGGCGGAAGTTCTGTTCGGCGCTGACCGGCAGCACTTCAACCGGCAGCGGGAAGCCGCCCAGGGGATCCGCGACCTTGCTTTCGTCGACAATCCAGACGTTGTGCCGCGCGTTGACCGCGACGTTTTTTTCGAGCGTCAGCGCCGCGCCGCCGCCCTTGATGCCGTCCAGCTGGTGATCGACCCGGTCGGCCCCGTCGATGCACAGGTCGACGTGGTCGACCGCGGCCAGCTCGGACACGGTGAAGCCGTTTTGCTCCAGCTGCTTTTGACTGCGGCTGGAGGTGGTGACGATGGCGGTCAGCTCAAGCGACTGCGCCTTCTCTCGAGCGGCCAGTGCATCGATGAAAAACGCCACGGTGGAGCCGGTGCCGACGCCCAGCACGGTGTGGGGCTGAACCATCTCGGCCGCCTGGGTGGCCGCCTGCTTCTTCAGTTCGTCTTGACTTGTCATGTTGTCCTCCTCAGCTTGTCTGTCTCCCCCGACTTTACCCAGCCCGACCGGCCGTGTCAAGCGGTGCGGCAAGTTTGAGGCGGTGGCAGCGGGGCGGCGACGGCGGGGCGGCCAGGCGGCCCTTGCGCTTCGGCGCGTCTTGGTGCAATCGAGGCCGCGGGTTTGCGCAAGCCTGCCGGGTTCGCTATGATGGGAGTATGGTAGCGCTGCAACTGCTAGGGGGCAGCTTGCAGGACCACTGCACCGCAAACACAACTTAATTAGGAGGAACTGCAATGACAATGCGTCAACTCGGGTTATCGATTTACCCGGACCACAGCGATTTTGAAGCCAACAAGGCCTACTTGGAGCTCGGTCACAAGTACGGCTTCACCCGCATCTTCATGAGCATGCTGGAAGTGAAGGGCACGGTGGAAGAGACCAAGGCCGAGTACCAAAAAATTATCGACGTCGGCAACGCCCTCGGGTACCAGACCATTTTAGACGTCGCACCGCGCATTTTTGACCAGCTCGGGGTCTCGTACTCCGACCTCAAGTTCTTCGCCGACCTGCACTGCGCCGGCATTCGCCTCGACCAAGGCTTCGACGGCGCCACCGAGGCGATGCTGTCGTACAACCCGTACGGCCTGATCATCGAACTCAACATGAGCAACAACGTAGATTACCTGAACAACATCATCAGCTACCAGGCCAACACCAGCTACCTGTACGGCTGCCACAACTTCTACCCGCAAGTCGGCACCGCGCTGCCTTACGACTTCTTCGTCGAATGCTCAAAGCGCTTCCGCAGGTACAACATCCACTCGGCCGCCTTCGTGGCCAGCCAGGTCGGCAACATGGGGCCGTGGAACGTCAACGACGGCCTGCCGACGCTTGAGGCCGACCGCCGCCTGCCGATCGAGGTTCAGGCCAAGCACCTTTGGGCCGGGGGCCTGATCGATGACGTGATCATCGGCAACGCCTACGCCAGCGAGGAAGAACTCGCGGCGCTTGCGGCCATCGACCGCTACCAGATTCAGTTCCACCTGGACTTCGTGGCTGACGTCAACGAGATCGAAAAAACGGTCGCCCTGACCCCGCAGCACTTCCGCCGCGGCGACATCAACCGCACGGTGATTCGCTCGACCATGCCGCGCGTCACCTACAAGGACGTCCCGAACACCCCGCACGACAACACCGAGGTTTTCCAAAAGGGCGACGTGCTGGTCGGCAACGACGGCTTCGGCATCTACAAAAACGAGCTCCAGATCGTCTTAGAGCCCCATGCCGAGCCGCGCAAAAACAAGATCGGCAGCATCTCGCCGGATGAGATCATGCTGCTGGACTTCATCAAGCCGTGGAGCAAGTTCAAGTTCATCGGCTAACCAACAGGGCTTCCTGAATGCAGGAAGCCTTTTTGATTCCAGGGCGCAAGCCGGCGGGACTAGCGAACCGCGTAGCGTAGGGCCGGCGCTTGGGCCCCGGGCTTGGGTCCGAGTGACGGTCCGAGCTAGGCGCGTTCGCGTTGCCGGCTGGAGCCCGACGATCCAGGGCGCAAGCCGGCGAGATTAGCGAACCGCGTAGCGTAGGGCCGGCGCTTGGGGCCTGGGTCCGAGTGACGGTCCAAGCTAGGCCGCCCCACCCTTTCAGCGCAAACAAAAACCCCACCGACCAGTCGGTGGGGCAAGGCGCTACAACCGGTGGGTCACCGGCACGTGCTTCATTTCACGGCGATCGCAGGCGGTTTGCTTCATTTCGTAAACCACGCCGATCAGGATGTCGACCGCCATCAGGCCGATGCCGACCGCGGTGTCGAACAGCAGCAGGCCGACCGTCAGCACGATCAAGGCTCGCAGTAGCCAGCGCAGAACTTTCAAGACCGTCATAAGGTCACCTCCGTCTCAGATAATTACTTTTAGTATACCGAGCGGCCGCCTTTTGTAAAGGTCGAATTTACAATATTTTTACAAAGCAAGCCTTTAAACTGGGATTCCGCAGTGAGAATTTACATTGCAAGCTCGGTCCTGCGCCCGATTCGCAATCCCCCTTGAAGTTCGGTATCATTATAAGTGAAACGGTTACGGAGGTCGCCTATGAAAAATAAAACGTCCTGGTTCTACCGCCACTTCCTGGACAACAGGTTCGCCATTGCGGCCTTCAACGTCCTCTTGGTGCTGCTGGTGCTGTGGCTTTTCACCAAAATCGGCTGGGTGTTCACGCCGATCATGCACTTCATCGGCATTGTCGCCCCGCCATTCGTGTTCGCCGGCATTCTCTATTACATGCTCAACCCGATTGTCAACTGGCTGAGCCGCCACAAGGTCAACCGCAACCTGGCCATCGGGCTGGTGTTTCTCGGCGTGTTGGCGCTTTTGGTTTTGGCCATCGTCAAGCTAGTGCCGCCGATCGAGCGGCAGGTCACCAGCATGGTCAACGACTGGCCGAGCTACTGGAACGCCTTCAACCAGTGGGTGACCGAGCTCAACGAGCGTCAGGACCTGATTTCTCAGGCCGACCTGAACCAGCTGGGCGAGGAGATCAAGGCCGCCGTCTCCGGCCGCGAGGGACTGATTGTCACCGACACCGTCACCCAGATTCAAAACCTGGTCGGCGTGGTCGGCAACGTCGTGATCACCGTCGGCACCGCGCCGATCATCCTGTTCTTCATGCTCAAGGACGGCCGCAAGTTCCCGAAGCTCCTGCTGACGGTGGTGCCGGTCAAGCTGCGCAAAAGCGTCGGCGAGATGCTCCACGAGATGAACGAGAAGGTCGGCTCCTACGTGCAAGGCCAGCTGACCGTCGCCATGGCCGTCGCGATCATTTTCATGATCGGCTACTCGGTGATCGGCCTGCGCTTCGCCCTGGTGCTGGGTCTGATCGCCGGGCCGCTCAACCTGATTCCGTACTTCGGCTCCGCCCTGGCCATGGTGCCGGCCCTGATTGTCGGGCTGATGGCCAGCCCCAAAATGTTCCTGCTGGTGATTGTCGTGTTCCTGTGCGAGTGGCTGCTTGAGACCCAGTTGATTTCGCCGTTCGTCATGGGCTCCAAGCTCGAGATGCACCCGATCACCATCGTGGTGGTGCTGTTGACCGCCGGCAACATGTTCGGCCTGGCCGGCGTCATCCTGGGCATCCCCGGCTTTGCCGTGCTGCGCATCATCGCGGTTCGCCTGTTCAAGTGGTACCAGCAAGTCTCCGGCCTTTACGCCGAGCCGGGGGAATCGGTTCCCTGGCCGGCCCCGCAACCCAACCAAGAAAGTGTGAAAAAATGAGTCTGTTCATCGTCTTACTCGACATCGCCTTGCTGAGCCTTGGCGTCTACAACCTGTACTGGCAGGGGCAAATCGACCTGCGCGGCGGGTACGCCACCTTCCAACTGATTCTGGCCGGGTTCTTCATCGTCTGGTTCTTGACCTCCGGGGCCGCCAGCCTGTCCGTGATCATTTTCTACGCCGCCTTCATCACCCTGACCGTCATGGCCGGCACCACCGGCCTGACCCAGACCCGGGTGGTCGCCGCCGGCATCGTCAACCGCATGTTCCCTTACGCCAAGCTGACCGGCATCTCGTTGACCCCGGTCAGTCTGCCGGGCGGCCGCGAGCTGGTGGTCGCCGCCTTTGGCATCTCCGCTCACCGCGCCGTGCGGCTCACCTTCAAAACCGACCTGCAGTCCCTGGTCAACACACTGCGGCCGCGGGTGCCGGCCAGCGTTCCGATCACCGTCCAACAGGTGCAGTGAGACCACGCAAAAAGCGATCGCCAGTCGGCGGTCGCTTTTTTAAACCGTGTAGGTGAACAACCCCAAAAAGGACTTCACCTGCTTGGGTGGCGGTGGTGTTTCGAAGAAGGCGCTGTGAACCTCACTGGTGCCTTGCGCTACCGCGTCGGCGTCCAGCAGAAAGGCCATCACTGCGTCGCACAACGCAATCGGGTCGGCGTGGTCCTTCAAAAGCGCTGGGCTCAGCCGAACGCCGGGCAGCCGGTAGCGCTGGTCCCAGGTCGGCTCGGCGCTTGCGTGATCCGTGAAGCGGATCACCCCGTCGATGCGCCGCGCCACCTTGGGAATCAGCTCAGGCGTCAGCCGGGCCCCAAACATTAGCCGCACCTCAAACTCGTTTTGCGGGTGAAAGTCGTACAGACCGTCGATGGTGAAGCGTTCCTGAACGGTGCGAATCCCTGCGGCCAATAGCGCCGCCGTCAGGTTGCGCATCGCCCGGTCGCTGCGGCTGGCCCCGACCACCAGAAGCTCCAGGTCCTTGTCACCGCGCTTAGAGGCAAACCCCAGGCCGGACTGAAAGCCGCGCATCAGATCCAGCGTCAGCAGCTGGTCGAGCAGCTCCTGGTAACCCCGGTTGCCGTCCATCAACCCGAACACCCGGCGGTCCATGTCGGCGACCACAGTCGGGTAATCCGCCAGCACCGCCTGCTTGGCCGCCGTCAGGTACCGCACTTGCGGCGCGACCAGCACCACGTCGAAGCGGCTGCCGAAGTCGTAGGCCGTGGCCGGGCGAATCGCATCCACCGCCCCGTAGGCAAAAACAAGGTCGGCCGCCGGCGCGAAGGGCGACGCCGAAAGCACCGCATCCACGGTGTCAAAGCTCGCCGTCAAATTCTCATCGGTCTCGTTGATCGCCTTGGCCAGCCGGGCACAAAACAGGCTCGAACTCCCCCCACCGGCGCAGCAGACAAAAATGTACATGAATTATTCCTCCAAAGCGCAGCCGAGCGCATTTAGCGGGACGGGCAGCCTAGCGCTGGCGCTTAGGCCCCAGGCTTGGGCCTGAGTGCCGGTGCGTAGCTGGCCGCTCCCGCGTTGCTCGGCGGAGCTCGACGACCAAAGCGGAAGCCGGCGCAGTTAGCGGGACGCATAGCGCAGGACCGGTGCTTGGGGCCCGAACTTGGCCCCGAGTGCCGGTTCTAGCTATGCGCTCCCGCGTTGCCGGCTGAAGCTCGACGACCAAAGCGGAAGCCGAACGCCTACCCCAAGCTTCCTGCAACCACGAAAAAAGCGCGATTGCTCGCGCCTCGCCGACTTCGGCTATTCCGCGTCTTCAACCACCCGCGCGATGTTGTGGTCGTTGCCGCGCGTCGGCTTGCGAATCGCAAACAGCGCCGCCAGCACCAGCACCACGCCGAACGCCCCGTACATGAACTCCGGGTAGACGATGAAGCCGATCATGTAGACGTAAATCAGCGTCGCCATCGCGCTGCCGATTACCAGGTCCAAGAGGAAGCGCGACCCGCGGCCCTTGGCCCATTCGTCCAAAAAGGCCAGTAGCCAAATCAGAATGGTCAGCCCGATGCCGAAGCTGGCGGTGCTGGTCATGGCCAGGGCCGTGTCCGGCTGCGTCACGAACCAGGCGAAGCCGGTGAACAAAAGCGCCGCCACAATTAAGGTAATGGCCTCCCCGACCCGGGAGCGAGATTGATGTCGTTTTGCCATGTCGTCCTCCGAAAACCAAATTTACCCTAGTGTAGCAGAAAACGGTTAGAATAGACATATCAAAGACGTTACGAAACGGAGGCACTAACTTGTCTGATAATAATGTGTTGGCGGCGACCCCGGGGGGCTTCACCGCCCAAACGCGCCAGGTTCCAGAACCCGGCCCCACCGATCTGCTGGTCCAAGTCCTCGGTTCCGGGTTGAATCCCATCGACCTGAAGCTGGCCGAAGGGGTTAGCCAGCCGACCGTGCTGGGCTTTGACGCCGTCGGCCAGGTCGTGGCAATTGGTCCCGCCGTCACCGACTTCGCCCCAGGCGAGCGGGTGTTTTACGCCGGCACCACCAAGCGACCCGGCAGCTTTGCCGACTACCAGCTGGTGCAAGCCGCCCTGGCCGCCAAGGCGCCGGCGAGCCTGCCGCTTGCCGACCTGGCCGCGCTACCGCTGGTGGGGCTGACCGCCTGGGAGCTTTTGTTCGAGAAAATGGGCTTTACTCCGCAGCCCGGTGCCAACGCCGGTCAGCGCCTGGTCGTGGTCAACGGGGCCGGCGGGGTCGGCTCGCTGCTCACCCAACTGGCCGCGTGGAGCGGCCTTGAGGTCTGGGCGACGGCCAGCCCCGCCAACTGGGACTGGCTGGCCGCTCACGGCGTCGCCCAGCCGCTGGATTACCACCGGCCGCTGACTCAGACGCTTGCGGCCAACTCGGCGGCCGGGGTGGCGATTCTTTATGCCCCGGAGCCTTACCTGGCCCAGGCCGCCGCCTTGGTCGCCCCCTTCGGCCACGTCGCCACCCTGGTCACGCCGCGCCAGCCGCTGGACGTGACGGCACTGAAGGCCAAGGCCGCCAGCCTTGACTTTGAGTACATGTTCGCCAAAAGCGACTTTAATCATCAAGTCGCCAGCCAAGGCGCCATTTTGCGGCGTCTGGCCGCGCTGGCCGCCGCAGGCACGATTCAGGCCAGCGTCACCACGCATTACGCCGACCGTAGCCTGGACAACTTAAAGGCCGGCCTCCAGAAGCTGGCGGCCGGCCACGTCACCGGTAAAATCGTCCTCACCGGGAAAGTTCACTTGTGATAACCCAGCGCATGCATCAAGACCTGCTTGGCCTGGGCCGCAGTGAGCTGCGTCGGGTCGTACAGGATGGTGCCGAGGCCGGAGTAGTAATGGAACTGCTTGAGAACCACGCGGTTGGGCAGCGTCCTCAGCCGCATCTCGTCGTTGATCTGCGGCAGAAGTTCGTGACACCAATCCTGGTCCATCATGGCGGGTTCCTCGCGCTCAGTCAAAAAGCCTTGATCCATGATCAGATCCGCGCCTTCTGTTTTTTGCAACCGCGAAACTGTCGCCGTCGGTTCCATCTTTTACCTCCTGATCAGTACTTGGGTTCCAAGAGCCGCCGCGGCCGCACGTAGGTGGTGGCGTGGGCCTGCGTCCCCGGCAGGTAGCCGGCGCTTTCGTAAAAGGCCTGAAGCTCCGGGCTGCTGCAGACCACCACGATGCGGGCGACCTGCTTGAAGTAATCATCGAACTGGCCGAGCAGCTCCCGACCGATCCCTTGGTGCTGGTACTCCGGCAGCACCAGCAGGTCTTGAATGAAGACCACCGTGTGCATGTCGGAGACGCCGCGGATCAGGCCGACGAGCTTGTCGCCGTCGCGAGCGGTCAAAAGCGTTGAGTTAGCGATGCCCCGTGCCGTTTCGGCCGGGTCGCTCAGGTACTGGTCCATGCCGACGGCGCCGTAAAGCGCCTTGATTTCATGGATGGTCAATGCGGATTCAAATGTGTACTGCAAGGTCTAACTGCCTCCAAAACGCACGGCTTGGCCGCGCTCATATTCCACGATGATTCTACACCATCGTGAAACCAGTTGAAAGCAGGAATTGACCGGGCCAACCACATTTTCACCCGCCTGGACCAAACACCCGGTTCGCTGACCGCTCGGCAAACCGGGTGGGTCAGCCAGCGAGCCGGCGGAGGCTGACCAGCCAAGTGGCCACCGCCACGGACCGGTGGGCAGTGGCTCAGTCAACGAGCCGGATTGATGCCGCCGGGCGCCGTGAAGTCGATGAAGCCCAGATTACTGTCGATTTCGCCGCCGTCGCCGGTCAGGCTCATCGTGTTGGTGGTCGGGTTCAGATGAACCGCCATGTGTTCGTCGAGGTCCTCGCTGGAGTAGCCCTTGATGCGGATGTCGCCGAGGTTGGACGACACGGTTTGGTCGTAGCCGGTCAGGTCGGCGTCGGCTGCGACCACGTTGAGCGTGAACTGAACTTGCATGTGAATCATCGCGTGTTGCGAGTAGGGCCCCACCCCGTCCTCGAAGGTCAACAGCAGCTGCTTGGTCGGTGTTAGGTGCGGGGTCAGCTTGGCCGCACTGGCCGCGTCAAAGTGAATGTTCATGCAATCATCTCCTTTGCTCAAGCGTAGTCGCCGACTCGCCAAAAGGCAAGCGAGACGCCTCGGCGAAAATAGTTGCCGTCTTTACCTTTTTTTCATAAGTGAACGGCGATTTCGTCACACTTTCTTCACATTCCGGCGTTACATTGTAACCATAGAAATGAGCCACCCACTCATTTCCATACCCATACCCAACTTTTTCATTTTTACTCCTCCAAAGTAAAAATCACCGGCGAGCCACCCACTCGTCGGTCAATCCTTACTCCTTAGCCGCCACCACCCATGGCGGCTTTTTTGTTGTCCAGAGCGTAAGCCGGCGATGTTAGCGGGACGGGTAGCCTAGCCCTGGTGCTTGGGGCTGGGCCTTGCCCCGAGTGCCGGGGCGTCGCTAGTCGCTCCCGCGTTGCCGGCCAAGGCGGCATTCGCCGCACCTTCAAATTTTCTGAAACTTCTGCTTACGCCGGTTGAAAATTTCTGCTAGACTTTTATCTTGTCGTGGTCGCAATGGGTGCGTATGAAATCTACAGCTCAAAATCCCGGACCACATGAGGAGTTTCAACTTGCCAAAGAACTTTAAAGAAGAATTGTTTTTCAGCCTGATCATGGCCGGCCTGATGGTGCTGGTGATGGCTGGCTACAACGTCGCCCTGGCCGATGGCTTCAGCGACGGCTACGTACTCGAAGTGCTGCGCGGCTACCCAGTCGCGCTGGTGGTCGCCTTGATTCTCGACCTCGGTCTGGTTGGGCCGCTGGCCAAGAAGCTGTTTTTCAGCCGCATCTTCAAGCCTGAGATGGCCAAAACCCCGCTGGTCATCGGCATCTGGATTTCCTGCTTGATGGTCGCCGGCATGGTCACGCTGATGTCGGCCTTTGGCATCATCGTCACCCAGAACTTCGGGGGTAACCTGGCTTTGACCTACCTGCACACTTGGGGCTTCAACCTGCTGATGGCCCTGCCGCTGCAGCTGCTCATCGTCGGCCCGATTGCGCGCAAGGCGCTGGCGACGCTGCAGGCCGCCGGCACCCCGGTCGAAGCAGACGCCGACTAATTCGCAACCCACGCTGCGGCGGTCAACTCACGACGAGTTGACCGCCGTTGTTGGCTACCGCTCAAAAAACGTGCTTAAAATTTGCCAGGTAACCGCTTACCTGCTAAGCTAAACTCAAGTGATCACTAGGATAGGGGTCGGTGGCCGGCCACCGTGACAAACCCTTCTTCGGCGGCGATCCAGTGGCAAGCGCCA
>NZ_JANQBA010000014.1 GCF_025490915.1 Lacticaseibacillus parakribbianus
CTAGCCCATGCCAAGTCGCAGTGTATTGCCACACGACTTTAAACTCGAGAGTTTTAGTGCAACCCCGGAACCAAACGAGGGGAAACCAGGGACCCGGATCTCCACCCACTGGTCGCACCAGATTGGCGCCTACTCGCAATGCGAGGTAGCTGCGGCCCCGATCAGACCGGTGGGGTACCACCGCACCGCCCGCCACACGAAGCTGGTAAGACGAAGACAGAATCCTAACCGAATTAGGCCAAGGCCACCGGACAGTGTGAGTCCGGTGGCTTCGGCGCGGCCGCCGCAACCTTTGGGTTGCGGCGGTTTTTTTGCGGCGCGTGGCCGGCCGCGGTTTTGACAAACGCGGTCAGGTTTTGTACAATACAGTCAATATTTACGATGAAGTAGTCAAAGTGCTTTGTCCGTCGCGGCCCCTGGGGGTAGTGGCGGATACTGCGCTTTTTTGTTTGGGAAAGGGATAACGATGGCACAGACAGTCACAGAGTACGACACGATTGCGGCAATCTCGACGCCGCCTGGCGAAGGCGCGATTTCGATTGTGCGGCTGAGCGGGGAGCATGCGCTCGCCATCGCACAGGCCGTGTACAAGGGGAAAAACCTCACGAAGGTGGCCAGCCACACCATCAACTACGGCCACATCATCGACCCGGACAGCGGGGCGGTGGTCGACGAGGTGATGGTCAGCGTCTTGCGGGCCCCGAAGACCTACACGCGCGAGGACATGGTCGAGATCAACACCCACGGCGGCATCGTGCCGACCAACCGGGTGCTGCAGTTGCTGTTGGGCGCCGGCGCCCGGCTGGCCGAGCCCGGTGAGTTCACCAAACGCGCCTTTTTGAACGGGCGCATCGATCTGACCCAGGCCGAGTCCGTGATGGACCTGATCCGGGCCAAAACCGACCGGGCGCTGCAGGTCGCCGTGGATCAGCTCGACGGCAACCTCCACACGCTGATCACGAACCTGCGCCAGGACATCCTGGAGGTGCTGGCCCAAGTCGAGGTCAACATCGACTACCCCGAGTACGACACCGACGAAATGACCACGCAGCTGCTGCGGGAAAAGGCCAAGCTAGTGCTGGACCGCGTCTCCGAGCTGCTGCAGACGGCCACCCAGGGTAAGGTGCTGCGCGACGGCCTGGCCACCGCCATCGTCGGCCGGCCCAACGTCGGCAAGTCGAGCTTGCTCAATTACATGCTTCACGAGGCCAAGGCGATTGTGACCGACGTGCCGGGGACCACCCGCGACGTGCTCGAGGAGTACGTCAACGTGCGGGGGGTGCCGCTGCGGCTGCTGGACACCGCCGGCATTCGCGACACCGACGACAAGGTCGAAAAAATCGGCGTGGAACGCTCGCGCAAGGCGCTGGCCCAGGCCGACCTGGTCCTGCTGGTACTGGACGCCAGCCGGCCGCTGACCGCAGAAGACCGCGAGCTGATCGCGGCCACGGCCGCAAAGCCCCGCATCGTGGTGCTGAACAAGCAGGACCTGCCGGTAAGGCTGGACCTGCGCGTTGCCGCGGCTGACGCCGCCGTGACTGCGGCCGGCCCCGCAACGGCGACCGTGGCCGGGAACGCGGCCAGTTCCGCGACCGCAACCGCCGCCGTGGCCGAAACCGGTGCGGTCGCTTCGGCGCCTGCGACCGGCGCAAAGGCCGCTACCGCCGACACCGCCACTCCGGCCGGCCCCGCGGCGGCGTTGATTCCCGAAAGCCAGATTGTTCGCACCGCCATCACCACCGGGGCGGGGATGGCGGCCCTGGACACTAAGATCGCCGGGCTGTTCAACGCCGGCATCGAGAACTCGCAGGCCACGGTGATGGTGACCAACGCCCGGCAGATCGGGCTGCTGCGCCAGGCCAAGGCCAGCCTGCAAAGTGTCCTGGCAGGCATCGAAGCGGGGATGCCGATTGACCTCGTGCAGATCGACATGACCGCCGCGTGGGACAAGCTCGGTGAGATCACCGGGGATGCCGCCCCGGACGAGCTGATTACGCAGCTGTTCAGTCAGTTTTGCCTGGGCAAGTAGGCGGTCCGGCCGGTTCGTGCGGTACACGCCGGGTTATTTCCCGGGAAATATCAGAAGGAGACGTTATGCCAGAAGTGAAAGAGTACGAGGCGGCGACCTACGATGTCGTCGTTGTTGGGGCCGGTCACGCCGGCTGCGAGGCGGCGCTGGCCGCGGCCCGAATGGGGCAAAAGACGCTGTTGATCACCATCAGCCTGGAGATGCTCGCGTTCATGCCGTGCAACCCCAGCGTCGGCGGTCCCGCCAAGGGCATCGTGGTACGGGAAATCGATGCGCTGGGCGGTGAAATGGGCAAGAACATCGACAAGACCTACATTCAGATGCGGATGCTGAACACCGGCAAGGGGCCGGCGGTTCGCGCCTTACGCGCCCAGGCCGACAAGGCGGCCTACCACCGCAGCATGAAGGCGACCATCGAGCGGCAGGCCAACCTCGACCTGCGCCAGGGCCTGGTCGAGCGGCTTTTGGTCGAAGACGGCACCTGCGTCGGCGTCGTCGCCGCCACCGGGGCCCGTTACCGGGCCAAGAGCGTGGTGCTGACGGCCGGCACGTCCAGCCGCGGCAAAATCATCATCGGCGAGCTGATGTACTCCAGCGGCCCGAACAACAGCCTGCCGAGCATCCGGCTGTCCGAAAGCCTGGAGCAAAACGGCTTCAAGCTGCGCCGCTTCAAGACAGGGACGCCGCCGCGCGTGTTGGGTAGCTCGATTGATTTCACCAAAACCGAGGAACAGCCCGGCGACACCACACCGAACCATTTTTCCTTCACCACGCCGGATTCGGTGTTCCTGAAGGACCAGCTGTCCTGCTGGATGACCTACACCAACGCGACGACCCACGCGATCATCCGCGAGAACCTCGACCGGGCGCCGATGTTCTCCGGCGTCATCAAGGGCGTGGGGCCGCGCTACTGCCCGTCCATCGAGGACAAGGTCGTGCGGTTCGCCGACAAGCCGCGCCACCAGCTGTTCCTGGAGCCCGAGGGCAAAGACACCGACGAGTACTACGTCGGCGACTTCTCCACCTCGATGCCCGAGGAGGTTCAGCTCAAAATGCTCCACAGCGTCGCCGGCCTCGAGCAGGCCGAGCTGATGCGGCCGGGTTACGCGATCGAGTACGACATCATCGAGCCGTGGCAGCTCACCGCGACGCTTGAGACTAAGGTCGTGCAAAACCTCTTCACCGCCGGTCAGATGAACGGGACCAGCGGCTACGAGGAGGCGGCCGGTCAGGGGCTGATCGCCGGCATCAACGCCGCGCTTCGGGCCCAGGGCAAGCCGGGCTTCACGCTGCAGCGGTCGGATGCCTACATCGGCGTGATGATCGACGACCTAGTGACCAAGGGTACCAACGAGCCCTACCGCCTGTTGACCAGCCGCGCCGAGTACCGCCTGATTCTGCGCCACGACAACGCGGATCTGCGGCTGACGGCCAAGGGTCACGCCCTGGGGCTGATCGACGACGCTCGCTTCGCCGCCTTCACCGCCAAGAAGCAGGCGATTGAAGCCGAGATCAAGCGGCTGCAGACCACGCGGCTGCGGCCCAAGGAGGCCAACCCGTGGCTTGAGGCCCGGGGCCTGGCCCCGCTCAAGGACGGGGTGCTGGCCGCCGACTTCCTGCGCCGCCCCGAGGTCAGCTACGACGACCTGGTTCAGCTGGCCCCGGCGCCGGCCCCGGTCGGCCGCTACGTCGCCGAGGAGGCCACGGTGCAGATCAAATACGCCGGCTACATCGATAAAGAAACCGCCGCAATCGCGCGGCTGCACCGGCTGGAGGCCAAGAAGATTCCGGTTGGGATCGATTACCAGGCAATCAACGGCCTGGCCACCGAGGCGCGGCAGAAGCTGAGCAAGATTGAACCGGCGACTATCGCCCAGGCCAGCCGCATCTCCGGCGTCAACCCGGCCGACGTCGCGATCCTGTCCGTGTACATCGAGCAGGGCCGCATCGCCAAGGTACAAGGGTAGAAATCTGACATGTGTCACCCGCGAACGCCGATACTGACTGGCTTCGCGGGTGATTTTTTTGACGGCGCGACAAAAAAAGACCGCATGCAATTGCACATGGTCTGTGTGAGCTAGTCACGGTTTTGCACATGTTGGATGGCGGCGCGATGATCTTTGACGAACCGAAAAAGTCGCGCAGTATCCGCGTCACTTAGTTGGCCAATCAGCCGCCGCCGCACCAGCTGCGCCGTCGCGATGTTGTAAAGTCGGTGGCAGTCGACCCATGACGGCCGCTTTAGTCCAGCGGCCTGCCAGTCCTGAAGTGGAAAGTACACGGCCTGGATGGTGGCCGATTTTGAATTGAACCGGGATGTCACCTTAAAAATGCGCGAGGTATCGCGGCCGGGAACGATGATCAACGCGGGGCGATACTTAGTCGTTCCCGCATCGTCGAACGGGACGTCGGCGAGGTAGAGCTGCATCGATGCGAGTGCCACGCGCTAGCCCTCCTTCATCCAGTGGTCAAAATGGGGGGATTGCGTCGCGTCGTAATGGCCACTCGCGTCAATCTTGACGTCCTCGGTTGGTAGATCGGCCGTGAGCTTCTCCCAGTCGCTAATCGTTGGCACGCGATCCATGATGATGCGGCCATCATCGTCAGCGTAAAAGATAAAGCGCGTCCCCTCAGTCAGCCCGAGCATGTGACGCAGCTCGGCCGGAATGACGATCTGACCGCGAGAAGACATTGTACTGGTATTTTTAGACATGGCGTCTCCTTTCGTCAAACGTCTTACTTCTTACGACATATATCTTAACACAAGACGCCGTCGTCTGACCACCGTGGGTTGCATCAAAAACTCCCGGCAGCGCAGGAAATCTGCGTTGCCGGGAGTTTCCCAGTCAGTCTTCTCGCACCACCCAGGCGGTGGCGAAAAACAGCAGTGAGGCGGCGAGGGCCAGCCAGTAAATCGCGTGGGCGACGGTGAACAGGCGCCAGCACACCAACGTCGCCAGCAGCGTCAAGGCGGCCAGCACCCCGGCCCAGAGCGGCCGCGGCGGGTGGGTGACGGCGCTGGCCTCGAGGATCAACAGCACGATCATCGCGATGCCGGCGACGGTGATCACCCGCCAGGTCGCGGTCAGGTCGCCGAAGTGGCGCGTGGTCAGCGGCATGACGACGTTCAGCGCCATCCAGGTGGCGGCCAGAACCGCCAGCACCGCGGTTGCGATTTTCAGTAACGGGGTGATGTAGCGCCTAAGCATGATGGCCCTCCCAAGTCAGTTTGCCTTCAGTATAAGAAAAATGCCGGCGCATCGGCGGCGGCATTCGGCAATCGTAGGAGATTTTTAAGCACCTCAGGGATGGGTCAGCAGGCTGACCAAGAGGCCGACCAAAACGACGGCCAGGGCGGCCTTGGCCCCAGTGTTGGCGCGGCTGGCCTGGTGGGCTCGCCACTCCACAACCATTAAGCTGCCGGTCGCAATCAGCGCGGCGACCACCATGATGATCAGTTTCACAACAACAGACATGGCGCCCATCCTTTCTGAGTCAGACTTCGAGGTCGAAGTAGGGATTGATCCGTTTTTGCAGGTCGTGGATCTTCACGAGGTCGATCGTGGGAATCAGGCGGTAGATGAAGCCGGCGAAGGTGTCGCGGTGGTACTTGTAGTCCATCCGCGCCATGCGATGCCGCCGGTCTTCCTTGGTGATCTCCCACACCTCGAGGTTGTAAGCCGCGTCGGGAATAAGTGAAATGAATTTCGTGTCGTCCAGCCAGACGACGGGGTTAGCAGTTCTTAGCTCTTGCATCGCAAATCCTCCAATGTTCAAACGCCGGATCCCGTGCGGCCGCAACCAGGTCCGTGTGTGAAACCAATTATAGCAGACTTGCGGGAAGAATTCCGGTCGCCAAGTTTGTGAAACTCGGTTCACAAGCGACCGGGCGGCGCTGGCGTAGGCGGGAGTGTGTCAAGCCCCAACTTGGTTAAAGACCCGAATCAAGCGGCTGAAAGCACGTGGCAAGGGCCGTTGCCAGCCAAAATAAATATTTTTGCGGGAAAATTTTGGTCGCTTGTGGCTTCACAAGGGCCTCCGAACATTTGTTCTGAAACGACGCTTTTTCACCTGAAAAAGCCGACCAATGACGGCAGGAAATTGATGATCATATGGAGTGCCAGCGAGTAGCGCAGATCGCGCTTGCGGCGGTAGACGTAGGCGAGAATTACGCCCATGCCGGCGTAGAGCACCAGAAAAATCGACAGCCGCGGCTCATGCGCCAGGCCGAACACCAGCCCCGACGTGGCGATGGCCCCAATGGTGTTGGCCGGGTTGTCGCGGCGCCAAAACAGGCTCATGAACAGGCCACGGAAGGTCAGCTCCTCCAGCGCCGGGGCAATCAAGGCGGCCATCAGGAAAAGCGTTAGCGGCCACGCCTTTTGCATCGTCAGTACGGTTTCTTGGTTCTGCGGAATGCCGAACTGCGCGACCAGAACGTTCAGGAACAAGACGCAACCGTACATCGCGGCCACGAACAGGCCGCCCTTGATGGTCAGCGGGGTGCGGCCGATGCCCAGGGGATTCTTGCGCCGCAGCTGGCGGCGGTACAGCCACCACAAAATCGCGCCAACTAGCACCCCGGGTCCGGCGATGGTCAGCGCCAAAAGCGCGTCGTGGCCGCCTGCCGCGGCGGTCCAGTGGTTCAGCCGAATGGTCAGGTCCATCGGCAGCTGGTAGGTGAACATGAGCACGACGATGCCGGCGAAGGCCGCCGTGCGGCCCAGCCAATTGAGAAGTTTCATCGCGGCACCTCCTTGTGGCGTATTCTAGCACGACAGGCGGTGCTGGGGAAAGCTGAGTTGTCGTCTTGCGATTGGCAACGCGAGGGCGACTGCGTCTAATCATCGCCTGCACTAACCGACGCGTTTGTGGCATCTGATGGTGTCAACGGATTTGTCTAAACAAGCCCTGCACGATTGACTGATAACACGCACAAACAAAAGACACTAGACCAGGACTAGTGTCTTTTGTTATATAACAGAAAGCGTTCTACGCGGGTTACGCATCGTTATAATCAAATGAGTTAAAAATATTTATGTGTAGCGCTTGCAAAAAATAAGCCGCTGTGCTGGTGTTTTAGGTACAGGAAGAGCTGCCGGCCGGTGATACACACTCGTCCTAGTATGGCATTACGTTTTTGAGCAACGACTGCATTTGGCAGTTTCTTGACCGTTACTTCACATAAGTCACGCTAGCCGGACGAAGGACGGTTTCGTCAGTCCAGATGAACACTGGCCAACGGGTCTGGATTTTGACCTTGTTAGTTGGCCTCTCAGAAGGCGGTACGTTCGTCACGACCATATCCCCGCGAGAGGTGTGGACATGGATCTCACCGCCACCTTCAAAAAAAACTGTGCCCTCAAAAGATGAGTGGTGCTGGTAAAAGGTCGCGGTCCCTGCGGCCAGTAGCGCAACCACCAGCAGTTTGGCCAGAAAAACAAACGGATTGGCGGTATTCGAGCCCTTAAACAAGCTGCGGCAAAAAACAAGTTCAGCAATTAGGATAATGACGCTACCAATACCGTTCGTCAGCATTCCCGACGTGCTTGTCGAGGTATCCTGAGATATTAATAGGGTGGGAAACAAAAGAACGAGTCCCAGCACAACAATCATGCTCAAAGAGAAAAAGCTTCTTAAACACCGAACAATCTCCCGCTTCATCGCATACTCTCCCTAAGAAAGGTTGTGTTCACATGATCAAATCGAGCCATGCAAAGGCCATCGCGCTTGTTATCTTGACGGTTCTCAGTTTTGTTGCCTATCTGAGCGTCGGCCAGCCACAAGTTGTAAAAGCCGCTAACAACTATCAGCTCAATCCAACCACTCAAGAGAAAGTAGATGCTCTGATCGAACAGTACCCGGAAACGGAAGCAATGATTGAGTCATCGATGGCGCTTTGGCGATCTAACGCGCGTGTCACACCAGAAGAGTATAACACAGCAGTCTTGGACGCAGTCGTAAAGTATACCAGTCTAGTCGAACACAGTATTTCACAGTATGAGGCGAACCAATCTTCTTCTGATTCACAAGGCGGTCCTAAAAGTGACATTTATAATCAGGATATTACAATCTGGGGAGCTGGTGCGCTTGCAGCTGACGCACTGGATTGGTCACTAGCAAGCCACTAGGCCGTTTGGCCCAGCCACTTCAGATGCGCAATCAAGATGTTGTCTGGCTCGGTAAGCTGCGATGAAAATGACCATTGTTCAGCCTGATGGCGAACGGCGACGATCAATTATGGTGGTCAAAGCGACTGGCGGCGTAGAAAATGACTGAGCGAAAGCTGGCATGCCAACAGGCAAGCATGAAATCGGGATTGCGGTGGCTGCGCAGCCGCCTTGGTCCGAGTCGCGTTCGGCCGTGCGACCGAGGGCTCTTTCCGCCGCCGGCCGAATGGTGCCGGGTCCGGCTGGCTGGTAAGCTAGGGTCATCACATTTTGGAGGACGAATACACGATGAAGAAACTTCTGATCTGGTGCCTGGGCATCGGTGCGGTCTACGGCCTGGCGCTGGAGGGTGCGAAGCTTGCGACCCAGCAAAGTAGCAGCGAGCTGGCCGGCGAGGTCGATCAGCTCAACCCGCTGGTGAAGGCAAAGCCCTACTTCGTTATCACCCAGGCCCCGGCCACCATGGGCGAGCACAACACGCCCATTTATGAGCAAACCGCCGCGGATGCGCAGGGCCACACAAGGCCGCTGCGGTTCACCGGCATGAAGGTCTTCACCACCGGCAAGTACCTGAAGATTCAAGGCAAGGGGGCGTACGTCACCACCTATGCCGCCGTGCCAGCCGCCAAGGTGCCGGCCGCGGCTCGCGCGGCGCTTGCGCGGTAGTCGCCGAACGGCCCGGCGAACGGCCCGGCAATCGGTTCAGGCGAACGGCCCAGCGAACGGTTCAGGTGAACGGCCCGGCGAATGGCCCGGCGAACGGGCGAACGGGCGAACGGTTCAGGCGAACGGTTCAGGTGAACGGTTCAAAATAGGCGTCCCGCGACGGTAGCGTTGCGGAACGCCTATTTGGGGTCGGCTAGGCCGCCGTCTCGCGCCGCAGCGTGACGGTGGCCGTGAACCAGCCGGCGTCGCTGGTCAGGCTCAGGGTGCCGCCCAGCCGCGTCGCTAGCGCCGCCACAATGCTCAAGCCCAGCCCGGTGCTGTCGCGCCGCGCCGGGTCACCGGTGTAAAACCGCGTCATCAGGTGGTCGACGTCCAGGGTGGTGCCAGCTGGCAGCTGGTTGGCGAACTGCAGGGAGACGTGGTTGGCGTCTTTTTCCCAAAGCTTTACCGAGGCGGCGCCTTGCGCATACTTGAGCCAGTTGCCGATGAGGTTCTGGCAGATGCGTCGCACCAGCGCCGGGTCGGTGATCAGGGTGACCGCGGCCAGCTGCGGGGTGACCTCGAGGCCTCGCGCCGCGAGTTCGTCGAAGGCGTCGAAGAGCTGGCCTTCGACCAGGGTGGTGAGGTCGACTGTGGCTAACTGTAGCGGCCGGCCGGCCTCCTGGGTGAGGTTGAAGTCCATCAGGTAGTGCAGGTAGTAGTTCACCGCGGTGAGGTTGTGGGCGATCCGCACCAGCTGCGGCGAGTCGGTGCGCTGGCGCAGCAGCTGGACGTAACCGGTGGCGACGGTGAGCGGCGTCTTGATGTCGTGCGTCAGGTTGGTCAAAAGCTGGTGGACCTCGGCGTCTTGGCGGATGCGCTGCTCGCGCAGGGTGCGGTTCTCACGCAGATTGACGTTGATCGCCGCCACCAACCTGCGAACCGGGCGCCACCGGGTGGCCGTGGTTAGCTCCGCGTTGGTGGAATGGGCGTTGACGTAGGTGAGCTCGCGGGTGACGCGGCGCAGCTCGGCCCAAAGCAGCGCAAGCGCCGCCAGGGTCGCAATCAGTAAGGCACTGAGCACAAATAAGAACATGGCAACCTCCAAGGGGCCGGGCGACGTTACAGCAGCCGCACCCCGATGCCCCACACCGCGGTGATGTACGAATGCTGCGGGGTGCTGAGCTTGTTGCGCAGGTGGCTGAGGTGAACGTTCAGGGTGTTCTCCGCGTTGAGGTAAGGTTCCTGCCAGACCTGCTGGTACAAGGCGGCCTTTTGAAACACCTGGTGGGGATGCTGCATCAGAACGGTCAGCAGCTCGAACTCTTTTTTGGGCAAGGCGACCGGCTGGCCATCGGAGGTCAGCGCGTAGGTCTGCGGGTCAAGCCTCAGCCCGGCGACGCTCAGCGCGGTTTCAATCGTGCGCAGCTGCACGTGGACCCGCGCGATCAGCTCGTCGATGTCGAATGGCTTGGTCAGGTAGTCGTTGGCGCCGGCCTCCAGCACCGCGGCGATGTGGGCCTTGTCTTGAATGGCGGTCAGCACCAACACCGGCGTGGCGGCACTGCGCCGCAGGGTGGTTAGAATGCTTTCGCCGCTGACGCCGGGCAGCATCAGGTCCAAGATGACCAGGTCCACTTGGCTGTCACGCAAAAGCGGCAGCGCCTGGCTGCCGTCTGTGACCTGTTGCAGGTCGTACTCGGGCGTCAGCACGTCCTTGAGCAGGGCCTGTATGTCTGGGTTGTCTTCAACAATCAAAATGGTGGCCATGTTACTCCTTCTCGCGGCGCGGCAGTGGCGTCACTACAGTTCTTGGCGCCGAATCAGCACGGTGGCGACGCCGATGCTGCCGACCAGCACGACGGCGCTGACTAGAATATACCGCCAGATATCACCTTGCGCAATCAGCTTGAAGGCGATGCCGGACTCGGTGTTGAAGAAGTCGAAGTACGACAGCCAGTGCCACTCGGTCGCGATGGACAACAGCGAGATCGCCAGCGGCCACACCACGATGAACACCGCGGCCATCACGGTGGAGCGGGTGAGAATTAGCAACAAAAGCGCCAGGCTGAACACGACGCTGACGAAAAAGGTACTCATCACGACGCCACCGCCGACCAGCTTGGCCGTTGCGGTCCAGTCGCCGCCGGGCAGGCCGTGAAGCAGGCCAACGACCAGCGCCGTGGCGAAGTACAGGGCCATGCCCAAAAACAGATCGGCCAAAAGCGTCACGTACTTGCCTAGGATGAAGCCCAGCCGCGAGATGCCGGTCAGCAGGGTGTTCTTGTACGTGTGCTGGCTGAACTCGTAGCCGATGACGATGACGAACAGGCCGATGAACAGGTAAACCAGCACGGAACTCGAGATCATCGCGCTGCGAATGCCGTCGTATACGGTCCATTTTTTGGTCGCAAGGTCTTGCAGCATGTGCTGCGGGGCGTTGACCATGATGCCGCCCGGTGCCTGGAACCAGCAGATGGCCGCGCTGTAGGCGACGGTCAACAGCGCGGTGAGCCAGACCCCGCGCGTGTGCGACTGCCGGTAAAAATCCGCCCGAATCTGATTGATCATTGTGCGTCCTCCTTGCTGGCGAGCAGCCGGGTGTAGTAGTCCTCAAGCGACGTGGTGCGAACGCGGATGCCGACCACGGCGACGCCGGCCTGGACCAGCAGGCGGTTCACGGCGGCCGAGTCGGCGGCCGCCCCGGCCAGCGTCAGGTGCTGGTCATCGCTGACGTGAAGGCCCTTGAGCCCGGCCGCATCCAGCACCTGCGCGGCCTTGGCGGCGTCGTCCACCGTCACCTGCAGGCCGCCGCTGTTTTCCGCATCCAGCGCCGCACGGGTGACCTCCTTGATGATGGTGCCGTGGTGCAGGAAGCCGAAGCGCGTGGCGACCTGGTACAGCTCCGACAGGATGTGGCTGGAGATCAGGATGGTGGTCTGCTTCTCCACGTTCAGCCGGTGCAGCAGCTCGCGAAACTCGACGATGCCGGTCGGGTCCAGGCCGTTGATCGGCTCGTCGAGAATCAGAAAATCGGGATGGGCCAGAATCGCGGTGGCCAGGCCCAGCCGCTGCCGTTGACCGAGCGACAGGTTCTTGGCCTTGACGTCGCGCTTGGCCGTCAAGCCGACGAAGCCGATGGCGTCTTCGATGTCGGCGTCTCGGGTGACGCCGTGCTGAATCGCCGTCAGCCTGAGGTTTTGCGCCACCGTCAGCTTGTCGAAGGCCGCCGGGGTTTCGATCACCGCCCCGATGCGGCTCAGCGCCATCTGGTAGTGCCGCGCGTTCTCGCCCAGCAGCACGATGGCGCCTTGTGAGATGGGGGACAAGCCGGTGATCATGCGCATCAGCGTGGTTTTGCCGGCGCCGTTCTCGCCGACCAGCGCGTAGACGTCGCCGCGCCGAATGGTCAGGGACACGTGGTCTAGCGCCTGGTAGTGGCCGAAGCGCTTGCTGACGTCTTGGATGGTTAGGACTGCATTTTCCATAGTCATACCGCCTTTCTATGGGACAAGCATACCTGCCGTTCCTTAACCGTGGCGTGAAGGAATCCTTAATTCATCCTTAATTGCATGACCACACAGATTAACTGGTCACGGTTTAGGCTGGAAAGTATTGCTCGACCAGATTAACCATGCCGGTTTTGCCCAGCCAGTGCAGGTGATCAATCAAGGCCGCCCGAGTGGTGGTGTCGCGGTGGCCGGCCCGGTAAGCCGTGATGAAATCGAACAGGTGCGAAAGGACCACCAGGTCGGCGACGCGGTCGTGGCGCAGCTGCCTGGCCAACGCCTGTTGCGTGAAGCCAAAGATGGCCGCGTTATTCGCCTTAACCGAGTAAATTAGCAGGTTGCTGAATAGCGGCGGCAAGTCGTGGCGGAAAAAGCGACTGGTGGCGTAGTTAATGACCGAGTGAAAGGTGGAATTCAAGCAGGCCATCACGAAGTCGGCGTCAAAGACGAACAAGTTGTTGATGAATAGCGACAGCTCAAAGCGCCCCCAGTCGGCAATGCCGCCGAGGTAGTGTTGAATCAACTCCCGGGCCTGTTGAGTCGCAGGGGCGTTGGCGTCAAACTGGTTCGTGCGGTAGGCGTAGGTTAGGCGAACCGTGGCAGCCAGCGCCGCATAGAAAATATCTTGGGTCGCTTGGTAGTCGGCGTCCGCCCGGGCGAGAAAGACATCAGCCCAGTCCTGGGCGGCCGGCTGATGAAGTTTGGGCGCGAGTCCGGCGAACAGCCGCCGCACGGCTTCCTTTTCGCTGGGGTTGGCCTGGTTGTACAAGACGGTGTACTCATCGAGCGTGACATTGAGTCGCTCCACATACTGCTGCATCGTCTCAAAATCAATCCGGGTGCCGTGCGTTTCAAAGCTGAGCAGCGTGGTGCGGTGGGTGATACCGGCCGCAAGCTGGGCCTGAGTCAGGCCACGCGCCTGGCGCAACTGCCGGATAAGTTCGCCGTGGGTCATGAGTGCCTCCAATCAATGACGAGATACGCAACATTTGAATTTTCAGTGCTAGTGGCCATTGTACCATTGGTGGCAACGCCGGGACCTGAGAAATCGCGTACCCGAGTACTAGGAGGTTCGATTATGTCTAAGGAATCACGCAACATTGTCCGACTGATTGCGCGTGGTCAGACGAATAAATTCGGCAATTTGGTCTACGATTATGGGAATAAGCTGCTGATTGCCGGGCTGGGAGCCAAGGCCGGCTTCTATATGAGCTTGTACCAGTCCGGTGAAACCATTGTCGGCATCATCTTCGACCTGATCGGCGGGGTGTTCGCAGACACGCGCGACCGCAAACGTATCCTCGTGGTTACCGACCTGCTGGCCGCCTTGGCGACGTTCATCGTCTGGCTGCTGTTCTCAACGCGCAACGCGGCCCTGCTGGTGGTGGTCAACATCGTCTTGGCCATTCTGTACGCCTTCAACAGCCCGACGTACAAGGCGATTGTGAAGGACTTGCTGAGCAAGGCGAATATCTATCGATACAACTCCTACTCCAAAACGATTTCGGAGTTCATCAGCGTGGTGTCCCCGTTGCTCGGGATGTTTCTGATCTCGGCGCTGGGCTTTCGCGCTGGGATGCTGGTCAACGCAGCCAGCTTCCTAATCTCCGCGGCCATCGAGTGGCGCTTCGAGCCAATCGTCACGCCCAAGCCAAGGTCCGCTCTCAAGCGCTCGACGCTCGCTGCCATGCGCCAGGGCTTCGGCTACATCTGGCACGACCGGGAGCTGATGGTCGTGCTGGTGGCGAGTTCGCTGATTAACTTTTTCTTTGCCGGTTACGAATTTGCGCTGCCTTTCACGAACCAGATGGGCCACTTTGCGCATCTTTACGCTTACATTCTGATTGCGGAGTCGGTCGGCAACATCATTGGCGCCACGTTGAACGGTCTGTGGGGCAAGGACCTGAGCTTGCGGCAATACAGTCACTTTCTGCTAGGGGTTGCGCTACCGATTGTCATCCTGCCGTTCGTCAGCTTCCACTGGCTGGTGCCGGTGGTGTTGTGCGGCCTGTCTTCGGGGTTCATGACCGTGTTTAACGTGCAGATGTTCTCAAGCCTGCAAACCACGGTGGCGGCCGAATACTTGGGGCGTGTGTTCAGCGTGATTTTCACCGTGGCAATTCTGTTCATGCCGGTTGGGACGTTCTTCTTTGCGACGTTCAGCCACACAAGCTGGCTGATTTTTAGCTGGGTTGGGGCAGGGGAGCTGGTGGTTTACCTTGTGATGGTAGCGGTGATTCGCAGTGGCCACCGTTAGTCATTGAGAGCCGCCGCTAAAAAAACGAGCATTTGGTCGCATTCAGATCAGGTACACCCAGGTCGATCAAATCATCCTCAATTGCGCCTGGGGACGTTCCACGTGAAACAAAAAACGTCCCCCCGCCGAGGCGGGGGGACGAGTCGAATGGCCTCAGCGGAATAAATCGGCGTGAGTGCCAATGTTGATGAGGACAACGGCATGTCTATCTGGCACGTCGCAGTACACAAGCAGATGATCACCATTGTGGCCATCGAAGTGTAAATCAATTACGCGAACCTCACCACTGTGACCAACTGCGGCCTTAATCTGTTGAACCAAGCGCTTCGGTGGGGTGATGGGATGCGGGTAGAAGTAGCTGGGAATTGGAACATTGTTGAGCAGACAATTGCGAATGAATTCCCATGGTGGCAACGTGGTGCCTTCGTAACGCGAAGGCTTGGAAAAAATTGCTCGCCAGCGCGGATCCTGTTTGACGCGCCTGAAGTTTTTTCTGAAGCTTCTGGTTGGGAAAAGTTCGTTACCCATCCGCTCAGTCGTCCATTAAGCCTTTTTCCAAGGCGTCGGCGCTTGAGTAACCCTGAAGCGTCGCCTTACCATCGAGAAAATCGGCGGCTTCTTGGATTGAGCCGTTCAGCTTGGTGTTTGGCGTCTCGAAGTGGACCTTGACGCCACTGTAAGCCACGTTGGTCACCATCATGCGTGTGTACTCTGAGAGCGTGAGTCCCTGCGCCTTCAGCCGAGACTCGGCTAGCATCTTGGTTTTGTGGTCAATGCGAACCTGGATTCGATCATCACTGATCATCTGCAACACCTCCAATCTGTACTCCAATTGTAGCACAAGCCAACAATGCAAGCAATTGTTGGCCATGGCATGAAAAAGTCCCCCACCGCCGAGGCGGGGGGACGAGTCGAATCAGTCTTTCATCAGAAACACCAGCGCCAGGTAGACCCAAAACAGGATGCCGCCGCCGAACACGAACAGCAGCCGCACCCAGATGCTGCCGATGCCCAGCGCCTCGGCGAGGCCGCCGCAGACGCCGGTCAAAACGCGGTCGGTTGATGATTTGCGTAATTGCATGTGATTTCTCCTCCAAGTGGTTGTGATGCCTTTAGTTTACCCGGTCGGTCGCGGCGGCGCATCGCTCGCAGTGCGGAGGTGGCCTCGGGCGTTGGACGGAGAACGGCGGTGGCCGGAGCGGGGCCTGAGCCCGGGCCGCCCGGTTGCGAACGGGCCGCGCGACCGCTTCGCTGCCGGCGACTCGGCCCGGCGACACCGCGAACTTGCCTGTATCTTTTTTTCCGAACGACCGATACAATTGAGGCAAAAGGAGGGGGTCACATGACCGCACAGACGCTGGGCGGCTTTTTCCGGCAATTTCGCAAGGACCGCGGCATCACGCTGGAGGCGGCGACGGCCGGGGCAGGGTGTTCGCCGGCCGCCCTGTCGCGCTTCGAACGCGACCAAAACGACCTGAGCGTGGCGACGGTTGGCCGGCTGCTGGCCAACCTGCAGCTGACGGCGCATGATTTTCTCGCCTACACCAGGGCCCGGCCCGGCGCGATGACCCACGAAGCGCTGGCGGCCTTCATCGCCGGCGACGTGGCCGCGCTGACCGCGCAGCAGGCGGCGTTCGCCAAGGCGCATCCGCGGCTGGAGACCCCGGCTGCGGCCTATACCGCACTGGTTTACCGGCTGGCGCTGGCGCCGGCGGAACAGCCGGTGGCGCTCACCACCGCACAAGAGCAGCTGCTTGCTCAGTTTTTGGTTCCCGGGCCCGGCTGGCACAGCGTTCACACGTTGGGGCTGGCCGCCGGGGTGCGGTTCGGCAGCTTCGAGCTGCTGGACGCGCTGGCGGAACGCTTCATCAACTACGCGGCGGAGTTTGACGCGACCAACATCGCCCAATCCGCGGTCAACGCCAGCGACTTCGCCTGGCTTGCGCTGCCGCTTTTGGCGACGCGGCACCCGCAGGCCCAGCCGGTGGTGGCGGCGATGACCCGCTACCACCGGCTGCGGCGCGACCTGCGGCAGGTCGGCGTGATCGGCGTCAGCGTCCTCAACTCGGCGCCGATTGTGACCGCGGTCCAGACCATGGCCGCGGCGGTCGCGGCCGCCGGCAGCGCAGACGCCGCCGCAATCGCCTCAGGTACCGCCGCGGTCGGCACTGCCGCAGACGCCAGCGCGAGCGCGACCGGCACCGGCGCCGCGGCCAGCACAATCGCTGCCACCACTGCGACCGGCACAATCGCCGCCACCGCGGCGCTGGCGCCGCAGCTGGAGGACCTGCGCCTGCTGACGGCGACGGCCCTGGCCGATTACCTGGAGGCCGCGCAAGCCCGGGTGCTGGCGGGAACGCCGCGCTGGCACGACCGCGGCCTGGCGGTGCATGCGGTGCCGCCGGTTGCACCACCCGCGGCTTGGGCGTTCACGGGGGCGACCATCGGCTGGCTGCGGCGGCGCTACCACCTGAGCCTGGACGACGTCGCGGTGGCCTGGAGTCCGGCGACGCAATCGCGGTTTGAGAACGGCAAGACTCAGCTGGGCTTCCGCGACGCCTGCGCCTTGGCCGACGCGCTGTTGCTGCAGGTGAAAATTTTCTACGCCAACCTGTTCCCGCTGCCTTACACCGACCTGGATGCGCGGCTGGCGGCGGTTGACGCCGAAGACGACGGACCGCAGTTTTTGGCCGCGGTTGCGGCTGCCACCGCGCAGCTGCCGGCCGGCGGCTCGCCGCGAACGACCCTGGCCGGCGCGGCCTTTCGCGGCCGGACCCGCCTGGCGATGGAGGGCCGCGGGATTGCGGAAGACCGCTGCGAACGTTTTTTCCCGCGTGGCCAGATCGCCGCGTCGGCGCTGCAGGCGCTGGCCGCGATGCCGCGGGGACAGGTGTCCGACATGATCGCGCTGCTCGACTGTCTGACGTGGTTCAACGCGGCGGAGGTGATGACGGCGTGGCGCTGGCTGTTTGCTCGCGCGACCTTCGAGCCCGGCCGCTTCAGCGCCGCCACGGACGCCGCGATGCAGACGATGTCGGCGCTGGCGAAGGCGGCGGATGTACCCAACATCAAGGCGCTGCGGGAGGCCGCCGCGAACCTGACGCCCGATCGCCTCTGGGTCGCTTACAGCGTGGCCTTCGCCAGCCTGGACCTGACGGCGCGGCTGTACCTGGCGCCGGCCGACCAGCAGGCGACGGCGGCCACCATCGCGCGGTGCGACCGCACGATTCACGGCTACCTGGACGAGCCGGCGAGCAACCTGTCGTTTTTGTGCAACATGTTCGCCGTGTCGGCGGTCGACGAGGTACCGGCGGCCGCCGAGTGGCTGGCCGCGCAAGGCGAGGCGGCGAAGTAGGGGCCGGGCCGGTCGCGCGAGGCGCTGCCCAGGCAGCCGCGGCCCTGCAGTGGCGGGTGATGCGGCCGCGGCATGCCGGCCGGTGCGGCCCAAAACGGCGAGTTGGCCGGCAGCGAAAGCACAAAAAATCCGCCAGCAATCTGGCGGATTTTTATCCGGTGCGGCCCAAAACGGCGAGTCGGCCGGCAGCGAAAGCACAAAAAAATCCGCCAGCGACCTGGCGGATTTTTATTAATCGTGAAATTACTTGCTGAGCTTGCTTGCGGCCGCTTCGTCGATGATGAGGATCGCATCGTCATGGTTTTGCAGTACGGAAGCCGGCACGTGGTTGGTGACGGGGCCTTCGATGGTGGCCTTGATCGCGTCGGCCTTGTCCTCACCGTAAGCCAGAAGCAGGATCTTCTTGCCCTTCATGATCGAGCCGATGCCCATGGAGATGGCGTAGCGCGGCACGTCTTCCTCGCGGTCGAAGAAGCGCTTGTTGGCCTCGATCGTGGATTCGGTCAGGTGAACCTTGTGGGTCTTGCCGTCGAGGTCGGAGCCCGGTTCGTTGAAGCCGATGTGGCCGTTGCGGCCGATGCCCAGGATCTGGATGTCGATCGGGTTGTCGGCGATGATTGTCTCGTAATCCGCGGCGGCCTGGGCAGGGTCTGCGGCGTTACCATTCGGCACGTAGGAGTGGGCGAACGGCTTCTTGTTGAAGAGGTTGTCCTTCATGAACTGGTGGTAGCTCTGCGGGTTGTCCTCCGGCAGGCCGACGTACTCGTCGAGGTTGATCGAAGTCAAGTTGCTGAAATCGAGGTCGCTTGCGATCATGGCTTGGTACAGGGTGATCGGGGTGCTGCCGGTGGCGAGGCCCAGGACCTTGGCGCCTTGTTCGATGCCAGCCTTGATGATGTCAAAAGCGACCTGGCCGCCTTCTGCTTTATCTTTAACGATTTTTACTTCCATCATAAAACCCTCCTTGTTTGGTCTAGTCCAATATACACCGGCCACGGGGTTGCTGTCAACAATGGTCTAGACATATCAGCAATTTTTTTCGGCGGTCAGCAGCTGGTCCCGCAAAACGGTCTGGGCCGCCGCGTCCACGCCCAGTTCCCGGGCGACGTAGCGCGGCCAGTCGCCGTACTCGCCGCGGATGAAGGCGGCGACCGCCAGCTGGCACTGGACCTCGGCGCGGTTGCGGTTCATGTCGGCGACGAAGGTGCTGCCGGGATCCTGCAGGGCCTGCGTCACCTGGGCGGCGGGGGCGGCGAACACGGCGTTGGTCAGCAGGTAGTCCTGGCGAATGGTGCCTTCGGGAACGCCCAGCATCCCCAAAAGCATCATCGCGGCCACGCCGGTGCGGTCCTTGCCGGCGGCGCAGTGGAACAAGACGGCCTCGTTGGGCGTTGTGTTGGTCGCCACAAGGTCGAACAACGCTCGCCACTGCGCAAGCGCATGCGCGTCCGTGAGCATCCGCAGGTAGTACTCGGCCATCGGCGCGATGCGCGGCTCCTGCATCGCGCCGAGGTACTGCGAGAGACGCTCGGGCAGCGGGGCGGTGTCGGCAAACGGCAGCACCGACAGCACGTGGTAGGCGACGCCCGGGGCTAGCACATCCGGCCAGCCGGCGCGTTCGTCCAGGCCGCGCAGGTCGACCACGTGGCGCAGCCCGTAAGCGTAAAGCTGCTTGGCCTCGTCAGTATCGAGCATCGCCAGGCTGCCCGAGCGCAGCAGCTTGCGGTTGTGGACCCGGCGGCCGTCTTTGGTTCGGTAGCCGCCCAGCTCGCGCAGGTTCACCGCGTTTGGAATCGGTAGTAATCGTTGTGGTGTCATGAAACCGCCTCCCGTTTTCCATTATAGCGGGTGAGCGGCGGAACCGGTAGTTTGCCGCTCGGCGTCGGTCGGCAACCGGTGCGGGGCATCACTTGCGGCCGGCTGCCACCGGGCCAGGGCGGTGGAACCGACCGCGGCATTGTCACCGCGCCGCACCGCCGCCATCGCGCCGCACCGCCGCCACCGCGCCGCACCGCCGCCACCGCGCCGCACCGTCGCCACCGCACCGCTGCCACCGCGCCGCACCGCCGTCACCGCCCAGCACCGCCGCCACTGCCCAGCGCCGCCGCCGCCGAATTGCGCCGCAATCGCCCGGGACTTCGACGGCCGCAACACTTTTTGGTATAATGGGCCTGACACTACGACTTAATGGAGGACGACATGGCAGGAGTTAAACTGTTCGCGCTCAACGGCAACGTGCCGCTGGCGCAAAAAATTGCACAGGAGGTCGGGCTGCCGCTATCCCCGGCCTCGGTGCGGCACTTCGCTGACGGCGAAATCGCGATCGACCTGGACGACAGCGTTCGCGGCGCGGATGTTTACGTGATTCAGCCGGTGTCCGACCCGGTCAACGAGAACCTGATGGAGCTGTTGATCATGGTCGACGCCCTGCGCCGCGCCAGCGCCCACACGATCAACGTGGTCGTGCCGTACTACGGCTACGCGCGAGCCGACCGCAAGGCGCGGTCGCGCGAGCCGATCACGGCCAAGCTGGTGGCCAACCTCCTGACGATGGACGGCATCGACCGCTTCATCGCCGTGGATCTCCACGCCGACCAGCTCCAGGGCTTCTTCGACATTCCGGTCGACCACCTGCGGGCCCTGCCGCTGTTTGCCGAGTACTTCCGCAAGCTGAACCTGCCGGACGTCGTGGTCGTGGCGCCGGATCACTCCGGCACCAAGCATGCGCGTGAGCTCGCCGAGCTGTTGCACGCGCCGATCGCCATCGTCGACAAGCGGCCGGAAGCCGACGCCGGCATCATCGGCGACGTCGCCGGCCAAAACGCGATCATCATCGATGACCTGATCGACACCGGCGACCGCGCCGCCGAGGCCTACACCGCGCTGGCCGCGGCCGGGGCCAAGGACATTTACGCCGTCGCCACCCACGCGATTTTCTCCCGCGGCGCCAGCCAGCGCCTCGCCGACCTGCCGCTGAGTCAGATTGTGGTCACCGACACCATCGATTTGCCGGCGGAAAAACGCTTACCGAACATGGTCACCATCTCGGTCGGCCAGATGATCGGCCAGGCGATCAAGCTGATCGCCACCAACCAGTCGATTCACCCGCTGTTCGACTTCAAGTAGACATCAAAACACGCGTCGTTGCCACCGGTGAGGCCGGGGGCAGCGGCGCGTGTTTTGGCGTATTCGTGAATACGCTTTCTGGTTGGCGGAGCGATGGGCAATCGTGGCAGGGACTGAAAACGCTGCCACACCGGCTGGCTCACACCAGGTACAGGCGGCGCAGATCCGCCAGGTCGCCCTCGCTCAGGCGCAGCTGCTGGGTGAGGTAGCGCGACCAGCTGCCGCCGTAGTTTTTGGCCAGCAAGGCGACCACGGCCTGGTAGTTGGCGGCCTCGGCCGGATGGGCGTTCATCGCGTCGACGGTGGCGCTGCCGCTCGGGGCGACGCCGGTGGCCGCCGCGTCGTAGATCTGGTTGGTCAGCATGTAATCGGCCTGGATGGTGGCGGCGGGAACGCCGAGGCCGCCGAGCAGCATCATCGCGGCGACGCCGGTGCGGTCCTTGCCGGCGGTGCAGTGAAATAAGGTGGCCTCACCCGGCGCCGCGGCCAGCACGGTGGCGAAAACCTCGCCGAACACCGCGTTGGCGTGGCTGTCCGTCAGCATTTTCTCGTAAGTGGCCACCATGCCGGTCGGCGCCTTGCTCAGGCGGCGCCGCACCCGAGTCCAGAGGCTGGCGCGGTCGGCGAAGGGGTAGACGGACAGCTGGCGGTAGCGAATCCGCTCCGGCAGCTGGTCGGGGGCGCGTCGCACCTCGGCGTCGCTGCGCAAGTCGAGGTCGTGGGTCACGCCGTAGTCGAGAAGCACCGCACCGTCGGCCGGTGACAGGTTGCTCAGGCTGCCGGCGCGAACCAGCCGCCGCCACGCGACGGTGCGGCCGTCTTGGGTCTGGTAGCCGCCGAGGTCACGCACGTTGAGGGCGTTTTGCAAAGGAAGAAGACGGTCTGGTGACATGTTGAACCTCCCATGGTTTGCCTCAATCTTACCAGATTTCAAACTTTTTCGCCGGAAATCCTTGCGTGCGTAAGGCCGGGGTGGTAATATGATTTAGTCGTTAAGGCGACCACATGGGTGGTTAGCTCAGCTGGCAGAGCAACGGACTCTTAATCCGTGGGTCCAGGGTTCGATCCCCTGACCACCCAGAACGAACCGGCGTCGCAAGTTTAGGCTTGCGGCGCCGGTTTTTTGTTGCCGCCAAAAGGGGTGGCTTCGCTGAATCTGCGAGCGACCCGCTATTCGGTGAGTGAGCGAAGCGCTGGCTTTGAAGTGGCGGCAGTCTTTAGACGCCGCCTCGAAGGGTGCAAAAAGGCGAGCCGCCCCCGGCTCACCTCATCACGCAAATTAGATTTACTCCAGGTCGGCCTCGGTGATCACGCTGCGGCCGGCCTTTCTGGCGTGGCGAATCGCCGTGGTGATGTCGGCGTCGCTCCAAAAGCTCGGGTCGGTGCCGGCCTTGCGCAGCTGGTTTCGCGCCGCGGTAATCTGGGCGGCCGTCACGGCGTCGCCGCTGGCGCTGCCGCCGGATTCGGCGGTGCCGCTTGCCGCAGCCGCCCCGCTCGCCTTGGCGTCGCCGGTCTCGGCGTTGGTGGCGTCACCGGTTTGGCCGCCGGTCGCCGTATCGCTGCCAGCCGCCGCATCACCGGCCGCCTGGGCGGCCAGGATCGTTGCCTTGAGCCGCAGCGCCGCCAGGACCACCGTGCGGTAGGCCGGCAGGTCGTAGGCGGGGGTCAGCACCCTAGCCAGCGTCGTCAGGGCCTTGGTCGGCGCCGAGTCGGCGATTTTTTGGG
Source organism: Lacticaseibacillus parakribbianus (assembly GCF_025490915.1). GTDB lineage: Bacteria > Bacillota > Bacilli > Lactobacillales > Lactobacillaceae > Lacticaseibacillus > Lacticaseibacillus parakribbianus. The sequence continues at coordinate 22,817 of NZ_JANQBA010000014.1, forward strand.
CGGCCAGCACGTTGGCCCGGGCCACGGCCACGTTGTCGCGGTACTGCGCCGCTAGCTTCCGCTTGCCGGCGGCGTGGCTGGCCAAAAGCGACCAGTCGCCGCTCGCCTGCTGTGCGGCCTTGAACTGCCTGGCGGCGGTGCGGTAGTCGCCGGCGGTCAGCGCGGCCTGGGCCTTGGCCGCCAGCGCCAGGGCCGGCTGGCGCTTGGTCGCCTGCTTGACGCCGGCGTTTGTCAGCGCCTGGTTGAGCCCGGCGGCCCTGGCGTAGTCGTCTTGCCGCACCGCCTTGGCGACCTGGCGCGTTGTCGTCGCGGTGCCGGCCGCCGCGTCGTCGCCGCTGCCGCGGCAGCCGGCGAGCAACCCGCTTAGGCCGATTGTCATCAGCGCTAGGGTCAGCGCCGCCGCCAGCCGCCGCCCGAGACCACCGCGACCGCCGGCGGTTCTGGTGCCGGCCGGTCGACCGCCTAGTTGCTGACCAGCTCCAGCATCGGCCGGTCGAGCGGTCCACCGCCGACCGGGTTTGACGCCGGGTTCGGCACCGGCCGGTTGGCTGACCACGCGCCGCGCCGCCAGCCCCTGCTTACGCAATTTTATCATCCACTCTACCTCCAAGCTTCCATTGTAACATACGGGTTGCGGCCGAAAAAAAACGCCGGTCGGGTAAATTGGTGCAACCAGGCGGCGGCGAATCCGGTATAATGGAGCCCATACATAACAGCGGCGCGTAGGGGTGCCGCGAGGGAGGACAATTGATGAAGGGGTTTAACCAACTGTCAAAAAGCCGGGTTTGGCGCGGCATTCTGGTCGCCGCCGGCAGCGCCGTCGTGCTGGTCGCCGGCGCAATCGCCAGCCAGAGCGGCCCGGCCGCGGCGCCGCGGGTCGTTGCGGCCGCCACGAGCGACGTCAACGGCTACATCGCCAGCCACAACATCCAGCCGGTGCCGATCACCAAGGAGTGGCACACGTTCGAGGAATTCAACTACGGCACCGCCACCGAGCTGCCGGACGGGGTGGTTTTCCACTACACCGACAACGCGACCAGCTTCTCGGCGCGAGACGGCGCCGATTACGAGATCAGCGGCGCCTGGACCTCGGCGTTCGTTCACGACTTCATCGATGCCCGCACCATTTTGAACATCCACAACCCCGACCTCGGCGCCTGGGGAGCCGGGCCCAAGGCCAACGCGCGGTTCGTGCAGTTCGAGTTGGTGACCGCGCGTAACGCCGACGAGTTCGCCCGGTCGATCGCCAACGCCGCCAGCTACACCGCGCAGATGCTGGTTCGCTACGGGCTGAAGCCGAGCCTGGTCAACCCGGCCAACAGCCAAGGCACCATCTGGACGCACCACAACGTCTCGACGCTGCTCGGCGGCACCGACCACGTCGACCCGGACGCCTACATCGCCAAGTGGGGCTACACGCTGCCCGAGTTCCTGACGCTGGTCAACCGGTATTACCAGCCGCTGGTCGCGACCCAGCCCAACTCCAACGCGATCAGCTATAACAAGTACGTGCGGATCACGTCGCCCAATTACCGCATTTACCAAGCCCTCGATCTCGCCCAGGTTCGCGCCAACTCCGCCAGCTACCTGAACCAGACGCTGCAGGCGCGGGTTCACTACCGCAAGCCGGCGACCGGCTACACCTACCTGTCGCTTTACGATAACGCCGGCAAGTGGGTCGGCTACATGAACGCGACTGGCGCCGCCGTCGCCGCCGGGCCGCAGGGCACCGCGATTACAGACGGTCGCTACGTCACCGTGACCAAGGACAACTACACGCTGTGGCGCGATTTTGACGGCCACGCCAAGCAGGCCAGCCACAACCTGGTCGGCCAGACCTTCCTGTCGAAGGTCAAGTACAACCACTTCAACGGGTCCGTCTACCTGTCCCTGTACGATCACACCGGCAAGTGGCAGGGCTACCTGAACCAGACCGGCGCGACCGTGGCGCCTGACGCCGGCGGCCTGCCGACGACCGTGGCCAAAACGGTCACGATCACTAAGCCCAACTACACGCGCTGGAACGACCTGAAGTGGCAGGTGCAACTCGGCGACACCACGGCGCTGGTCGGCCAGCAGGTCCAGGTTCGCGCCCAGTACCACCACTACAACGGCGAGACCTACGACGCGATTTACGGCCAAAACGGCGCCTACCTCGGGCTGCTCAACGACGCGGCGGTCGCCGCAGAGGCCGCGGTCGGCCCGGCGATTCAAGACGGCCGCTACGTCACCGTCACCGCCCCAAACTACACGCTGTGGCGCGATTTTGACTGGAACGCCAAGCAAGACAGCACGACGCTTATCGGCCAGACCTTCCAGGCCCGGGTGCGGTACGTGCATCGCAACGGCGCGACCTACCTGTCCTTGTACGACCACAACGGCACTTGGCAAGGTTACCTGAACCAGACCGGCGCGACCGTGGCGCCTGACGCCGGCGGGATCGCCCAGGCGGCAACCGGGTACGTCACGCTGGCCAAGCCGCGCTACACCATCTGGAACAACCTGAGCTTCGGCCAAAAAGTGGTGGCCGACACCACCGCGACGGTTGGTCAGACCTACCAGAAGACGGCCCTGTACCACCACTTCAACGGCTCAACCTACGTCGGGCTGAGTGACGCCGGCCGCTTCGTCGGCTACATCAACACGGATGCAGTGGTCGCGGCCTCGCCTCAGGGCCCGGCCATCACCGACGGCCGCTACGTCACCGTCACCGCGAAAAACTACACGCTGTGGCGCAGCTTCGACTGGGTCGAAAAGCAAGACAGCACGGCGCTTGTCGGCCGCACCTTCCAGGCCCGTCGGCGATACAACCACCAAAACGGCGCGACCTACCTGTCCTTGTACGACCACGACGGCACTTGGCAGGGCTACTTGAACCAGACCGCCGTGGCAGTCGCACAAGACGCCGGCGGCACGGCGACGCCGGCCACCGGCTACGTCACCTTGGCCAAGCCGCGCTACACCATCTGGAACAACCTGCGCTTCGACCAAAAAGTGGTGGCCGACACCACCGCGACGGTGGGTCAGATCTACCAGCTGACCGGCGTTTACCACCATTACAACGGCTCGACCTACGACGCGCTGAGTTCGGCCGGCCAGTTCGTCGGCTACATCAACGCCGCGGCGGTCACGAAGACGACCGCGCCGCAGGGCAAGGCGATCGCGCTGAACCGCTACGCCACCATCGTGCGAAGCGGGGCGAAACTTTACGACGGGTTTGATTTTGCCGGCATCAAGAGCGAGACCTCGCAGCTTTTGGATCAGACCTTCCTGGCCAAGCGGCAGTACCACCACGCCGACGGCCACACCTACTACTCGCTGTACCAAAACAACGACCAGTGGCTGGGCTACGTCGACGCCGATTACGTCGCGCTCGGCGGCTCGGCCGCCGGCGCCGCGATTGCGATGAGCGCCCAGGTGACCATCCAACGCGCCGGCTACAACCGGCTGGCCGACTGGGGTGGCGCAAGCCTCGGCAGCACGACCGGCCTGGTCGGGCAAACCGCGGTGGTGCAGCGACGCTTTCGCCACTTCAACGGCTCGACCTACTACGACCTCTATACCGCCGGCGGCTCGCACCTGGGCATCGTCAACGCGCTGGCCACGACGGCCGCGACCGGCGTCACGCCGGTGGCCGTGCCGGCCAACTTGTACGGGGTGACAACCACCGGGCTGACCGCGGCGCAGATCGCTTTTCTCCGCCAGCTGGTCGGCATCGCGATTCCGGTCGCCAAGCAGTACGGCCTGTACCCGTCGATCGCGGTGATGCAGGCGATCACCGAGTCCGGCTGGGGGACCAGCGAGCTGGCGGTCAACGCCAACGCTTACTTCGGCGTCAAGGCCGACGTCAACTGGCCCGGCGCCAGCTACCTGAAGCTGACCGGCGAGGTGTTCGACGGTCAGGCCGTCAAGGTGATCGGCGCCTTCCGCAAGTACGACAGCCTCGCCGATTCGATCATCGGCTACGCGCAAAAGCTGACGACCAGCCCGTACTACACCGGTTGCCTGCGCGTGAACGCGCCGACCTGGCAGCAGGCGGTGTCCGGCCTTGCCGCCTACGCGACTAGCCCGACCTACCAGACCAACCTGATCGCCGGCATCACGCGCTACGGGCTGGACAAGCTCGACGCGGTGGCGGTGAAGTAGTCAGGATTGAGGGCCGCGGCGGCCGCGGTGGCCGGGGCGGCCGCGGGTGCAGCGGGGTTGCTCGGCGGCGAGCGTCTGAGGCCCGGCGCCGGGTTGCGGTGATGTCTCGCTCCTCGGCACCTGCAGCTAGTGCCATCGGCGCGGTCGCGAACCGCTGAGCAACCCAGGACTTTTGTGAATTAGGCAACGCACTGAATTGGCCGGCCCGGCATCGTGGGTCGGCTTTTTTTGGCCGATGAGGTGCATTTCATTTTCCAAAGATTTATTGGTATAATTAGGGCGTGTAAGCACGTCGACCGGGCAGGGGGAATGCCGGTCGACTGCGTCAGCATGGGTCCGATTGCCAGCCGTGTAAACGGAGGGTTAATCGATGCGTCAAGGAATTCGTCGTGTGAAATTATATAAGGCAGGCAAGCTGTGGGTTGCCTGCGCCACAGTTATGGTAGCCGGAGGTGTCGCGTTAGTCGCGGCGGCGCCGGCTACGCGTGTTGGTGCCGCCAAGGCCACCGCCTCGTCGGTCCTGACGACGCCGATTGCGCTGAGCAGCCAGGCGCTGCCGACCGCGGCCCAGTCGGCCAACGCCGCCCAGACCGCCGCCGCTCAGGCCGGCACCGCTGCGGCGCAGACCACGCAGGGCGAGCCGACCACCGGCACGACCACGGCCACCACGGCAGCGCCGGTGGTGACCACCAAGGACCGCAACGGGAATGCGTCGGTCAACCCGGACCGCACCGGGACCGGGGCCGTCACCACGATTTCAGACAGCAACATTGCGGATTACTTCACGGTGCGGGACGTGGCTGGCAAGGCCAAGGCGTTTGATGGGACCAAGGTGCAGCTGACGAATGGTCACGAGAATCCGTTCGAGCCTGGTCAGCCTGCCTGGACCAGCGGCATGATTCTGATGCTGGCCAATCAGCAGGTTGACTTTACCACTGACTTTGCACTGAATGTCACCATGAATGTGGCATGGGATCCGTCCATGGGCCACCTTGGCGGCGATGGGTCCGCACTATTTTTTGAGCCGCTCAGTCAGGCCGATGCCTTCCGTACAGACAAAGTCCAAACCGGGGGCGGTTTGGGGTTGACCGATATTGATGCTGCCAAGGCCGACACCATGAGTTTTAACTTATCGACTAATGCGATTGGGGCCCTCACCAGTGGCCCGCAAAACCATTGGTACGCCTATCGTTCAAATGGCAACAATAAACCACTTGACGGTCTAACCGACCTGGGGATAGACATTGATCAAAACGGTACCGGCAGCCTAACTTTCACCTACGACATGCAATACGACGCGGCGACCAAAACGCTGACCGTTGTGACGACAGATGACAGCGGAAACGTGCTGAAGAACTGGACTGTGCCGATTACCGATGCGCAGGTTGGTCGCGGCTACACGCTTGGCGTGACCGCCGCTACCGCCGCCTCCCACGCCGCCTACACCGCGACCTTCAACAGTTACCAGTACCAGCAGGCCGACGCCTCGCTTCAGATCAGCAGCACGGGACTACCGGAAGGCGTCAGTGGCCCGAGCCAGACCGACGTCAAGGCGATGGCCGGCGACCACGTCGCGTTTTACCCCGAAGGCACCACCGCGCCGACGACCACGCCAGACGGTTTTGCCGTGACCAGCGCCTACGCCGTGCCTGCGATTGACGGCTACGTCCTGCGCGGGACACAGTTCGCCGATATCGTGGCCGGGGACGCCAACCAGGTCGTGCTGAATTACGGCCAGCCGGCCACCACCACCGTGCATTACGTCGATGGCAATGGTCAAACGCTGAAGCCGGATGTTACGCTGAGCGGTTTTGTCGGCGACACCTACACTGCAACGACGACGCTTGACGGCTACGATTACGTGGGGCTGGGCGATGGCTCCGCCGCGGTCAGCGGTCCGTTCACGGCCGCGGGGCAGAGCGTCACGCTGGTGTTCAGCCGGCCGGACACCGAACTGGCCGTGAAGTACGTCGATGAGGACGGCACGGAAATTCAGAAGCCAACCACTCAAAAAGGTGTGATCGGCGATGATTACACCGTCACGGCCCCGGTCATTGAGGGCTACGATTACGTGGGATTAGGTGATGACTCCGCCGCGCTGAGCGGCCAGTTCGCCGCCGGGCTGACGGTCACCTTGGTCTACAAGGCCAAGCCACGCGTCTCCGGTGGCGTCACGGTCAATTACGTGGATCAAGACGGCAACACGCTGCAGCCGAGCACCACGCAGGGCGGCAACGTCGGCGACACCTACACCGTCGCGGCCCCGACCATTGACGGGTACGACTACACGGGGCTGGGGGATGGTTCCGCCGCGCTATCTGGCCAGCTCACAGACGCCGCCCAGACGGTAACTCTGGTCTACACCAAACAGGCGACGCTGACCGTTCGCTACGTCGACGGCCTAGGCCACGAGATTCGCAAGGACATCGTGACCACCCGCCCGGTCGGCACCGTCTACACCAAGATGGCGCCGCCGATCGCCGGTTACGATTACGTCGGCGTGGGCAAGGACTCCGCACCGCTGTCCGGCACGTTCACGGCGCAGCCGCAGACCATCACCTTTGTCTACTTTGCGGAATCCGGCCGCGAAACCACGCCGCAGCCGGCCGGCAGCCTGACCATCCGCTACGTCGATGAGAACGGGCAGTCCATTAAGGCCGACACGGTCAAAAAGGACGGTTTTGTCGGCAACGGTTACGGCGTGACGGCCCCGGCCATTGACGGCTACGACTATGTCGGCCTGGGCGACGGCTCCGCCGCGTTGAGCGGCCAGTTCATCGCCGGCGACCAGACCATCACGCTGGTTTACAAACCGGCCCAGACCACCGGCGACCTGACCGTGCGTTACGTCGACGCCAACGGGGATGAGCTGCAGCCAAGCACCACGCTGACCGGCAACCTCGGCAGCAATTTTGCCGTGACCATCCCCGGCATCAAGGGTTACCATTACGCCGGTCCGGGCAAGGAAGGCAGCCAGATTACCGGCACCTACACCAAGGAGTCGCAGGTGGTCACGCTGACTTACACCCGCGATGAACACAAGGTGCCGACCCCGGTTGCGGCTGGCGACCTGACGATTCGCTACGTCGATGAAAAAGGTAACCAGATCCAGGCCGACACGGTGAAGTCCGGTTACGTCGGGAATGGCTACGGTGTGACGGCGCCATCGATCAAGAACTACGACTATGTCGGTTTGGGTTCTGATTCGGTGCCGCTGAAGGGTCAGTTCACCACGGCCGCCCAGACCATCACGCTGGTTTACAAGCACAAGGAAACACAAACCTCTACTCCAGTTGAGGCGGGTGACCTGACGATTCGCTACGTCGATGAAAAAGGTAACCAGATCCAGGCCGACACGGTGAAGTCCGGTTACGTCGGGAATGGCTACCAGGTCGTGGCGCCATCGATCAAGAACTACGACTATGTCGGTTTAGGTTCTGATTCGGCACCGCTGAAGGGTCAGTTCACCACGGCAGCCCAAACCATCACGCTGGTTTACAAGCACAAGGAAACGCAGACTTCGACCCCGGTCAAATCTGGTGACCTGACGATTCGCTACGTCGATGAAAAAGGTAACCAGATCCAGGCCGACACGGTGAAGTCCGGTTACGTCGGGAATGGCTACGGTGTGACGGCGCCATCGATCAAGAACTACGACTATGTCGGTTTGGGTTCTGATTCGGTGCCGCTGAAGGGTCAGTTCACCACGGCCGCCCAGACCATCACGCTGGTTTACAAGCACAAGGAAACACAAACCTCTACTCCAGTTGAGGCGGGTGACCTGACGATTCGCTACGTCGATGAAAAAGGTAACCAGATCCAGGCCGACACGGTGAAGTCCGGTTACGTCGGGAATGGCTACCAGGTCGTGGCGCCATCGATCAAGAACTACGACTATGTCGGTTTAGGTTCTGATTCGGCACCGCTGAAGGGTCAGTTCACCACGGCAGCCCAAACCATCACGCTGGTTTACAAGCACAAGGAAACGCAGACCGGCACCCCGGTTGAGGCGGGTTCGCTGACGATTCGCTATGTTGACGAAAAAGGTAACCAGATCCAGGCCAACACGGTGAAATCCGGTTACGTCGGCAATGGCTACGAGGTCGTGGCGCCATCGATCAAGAACTACGACTATGTCGGTTTGGGTTCTGATTCGGCACCGCTGATGGGTCAGTTCACCACGGCAGCCCAGACCATCACCTTGGTTTACAGCCACAAGGCAGTGGAAACCGGCAAGCCGGTTGAGGCTGGCGATCTGACCATCCGTTACGTCGACGAAAAGGGTAACCAGATCCAGACCGCCACGGTGAAGTCCGGCTACGTCGGCAACGGCTACGGTGTGACGGCGCCAAGCATCAAGGACTACGACTACGTAGGCCTCGGCGACGGCTCAGCGCCACTGAAGGGGCAGTTCACCACGGCAGCCCAGACCATCACGCTGGTTTACAGCCACAAGCAGGTTGAAACCGCCAAGCCACAGGCAGCCGGCGACCTGACGATTCGCTACGTCGACGAAAAGGGTAACCAGATCCAAACCTCAACGGTGAAGTCCGGTTACGTCGGCAACGGCTACGGTGTGACGGCGCCAAGCATCAAGGACTACGACTACGTAGGCCTCGGCGACGGCTCAGCGCCGCTGAAGGGTCAGTTCACCACGGCAGCCCAGACCATCACGCTGGTTTACAAACACAAAGAGGTCCAGACCGGGACCCCGCAGCCGGCCGGCGCCCTGACTGTCCGGTGCGTCGACGCCTCGGGCAACCTGATTCAGGCCCAGACGGTGAAAAACGGCTATGTCGGCAACGGCTACGGCGTGACGGTCCCGACCATTCGGAATTACGATTATTTTGGCCTCGCAGAGGGATCCGCAGCGCTGATTGGTAAGTTCACCGGCGCTGCGCAGACCGTCACCATGATTTTCCGGCACAAAACGGTTCAGGTGGTGACGCCGCAAGCGGCCGGTGACCTGACAATTCGCTACGTCGACGAAAAGGGTAACCAGATCCAGACGTCTACGGTCAAGTCCGGCTACGTCGGCAACGGTTACGGCGTGACGGCACCAACGATCAAGGACTACGACTACGTAGGCCTCGGTGCCGGCTCCGCAGCGCTGACCGGCAAGTTCACCAAGGCCGGCCAAACCATTACGCTGGTTTACAGCCACAAGCAGGTTGAAACCGGCAAGCCGGTTGAGGCTGGCGACCTGACGATCCGTTACGTCGACGAAAAGGGTAACCAGATTCAAACCTCGACGGTGAAGTCCGGTTACGTCGGCAACGGTTACGGTGTGACGGCGCCAAGCATCAAGGACTACGACTACGTAGGTCTCGGTGACGGCTCGGCGGCACTGACTGGGAAGTTCACCAAGGCTGGCCAGACCATCACCTTGGTTTACAGCCACAAGGCAGTGGAAACCGGCAAGCCACAGGCGGCTGGTGACCTGACGATCCGCTACGTCGATGAAAAGGGTAACCAGATCCAAATCTCAACGGTCAAGTCCGGCTACGTCGGCAACGGTTACGGCGTGACGGCACCGACGATCAAGGACTACGACTACGTAGGCCTCGGTGACGGCTCCGCGGCACTGACTGGGAAGTTCACCAAGGCTGGCCAGACCATCACCCTGGTTTACAGCCACAAGGCAGTGGAAACCGTGACGCCGCAAACCGCTGGCGATCTGACGATCCGCTACGTCGACGAAAAGGGTAACCAAATCCAGACGTCGACGGTCAAGTCCGGCTACGTCGGCAACGGTTACGGTGTGACGGCGCCAAGCATCAAGGACTACGACTACGTAGGCCTCGGCGACGGCTCCGCAGCGCTGACCGGCAAGTTCACCAAGGCCGGCCAGACCATCACCCTGGTTTACAGCCACAAGGCAGTGGAAACCGCCAAGCCGCAAACCGCCGGCGACCTGACGATTCGTTACGTCGACGAAAAGGGTAACCAGATTCAAACCTCGACGGTCAAGTCCGGCTACGTCGGCAACGGCTACGGTGTGACGGCACCGACGATCAAGGACTACGACTACGTAGGCCTCGGCGACGGCTCCGCAGCGCTGACCGGCAAGTTCACCAAGGCCGGCCAGACCATCACCCTGGTTTACAGCCACACCACGACTGAGCCGACCGACCCGACTGAGCCGACGAATCCGACCGAGCCGACGACGGACCCGACGACACCAACGACCGACCCGACTACCCCGACCGCTAAGCCGACCACGCAGCCGACCAGCGACGTCAAGGGTGATCACGGCGACGCCGGCACAACGGCGCCGACGCAGCTGCCGGTCACCGGTGGCCACGCGGCAACAACCGCTGCGAAGGCGAAGGCGCTGCCGCAAACCGGCGACCAGCGCAACTTGTTGCTGCAGGCAATGGGGGCCTTGCTCCTGGGCCTGACCGGCACCGGCGTCATGCTCGGCCGCCGGCGCCGCGAGCGGTAACCCGTAGCGCTTCGCACTCGAAAACTGAACAGCACGACAAGAAGGACACCGCCTGCGCGATGTCCTTCTTTGTGTCATAACAAATTTAATTGTAAACAACAAAACAGGCAAACTATTTTTACAAATGCTGAATTTGCATTGTACACAAGCAATCGCTTACAATAAGGTCAGGCAGGAAATGCCGCAACCCCAAACCCACTCACAGGAGGAATGCACATGAGTCTCGATGACAAGCTCGACAGCGTGAAGGACCAAGTCACCGGCAAGGCCAAGGAAGTTGAAGGCAAGGTCACCGGCGATAAGCTACGTGAATCACAAGGCAAGGCCGAGTCACTCGGCGGCAAGCTCAAGGGCAAGGTGGCCGACGCCAAGGACAAGCTGGAAGACGCAGGTGAGGCGGCCAAGGACAAGGTGGAAGACGCCGCCGACGCCGTGAAGGACAAGCTCAAGAACCTGCGCGACTAGCACTGCTGATAGCTGAAATTCCGTGCTTAACCGTGTGAAACGCGGCTGACACCAAAAACCCCGGGCCCAACCGCGACGTCATGCGGTTGGACCCGGGATTTGTTTTGGCTAAATCACTAGTAAGCGTCGGTCATGTCATCTTCCGGGGTGCGGAAGCGGTCGCCGGCCAGGTTGCGGTAAAAGGCCGCGTTGGTCGCCTGCATGTAAGGCGTCAGCCACAGGAGGCCGATGCCGAGCGTGACGAGGGACAGCAGGGCCCAGCCGAGGAAGCTCAGCTGCAGCACGAAGTATTCCCACTTGTGGCCGACCATCAGCTCGCGGCTGGCGGTGATCGCGTCGGTGGCGCCAATCTGGCGGCCGGCGCGTTGCATATCGCTCAGAATGTAGTCAACTTGCGAGTACGAGAAGGCCTTCACGATGCCGGGCACTACCAGCAGCAGCGACCACAGTGCCATGAAAATGCCGGCGAGCAGCGTGTTCAGGAACACCGCCACGGGCTGCGACCCGGTGAAACCGCTGAAAATGTTGTTGAAAACGCCGTTACCACGGTCCTCATCGTCCATGAACCGCAGGAACGAGAAGCTGATGCCGACCATCACCCAGGCCTCCAGGATGCCGGCGGTGAAGCCACCGATGATGCTGGCCATGATGGCGCCCAGCAGGGACAGGCCGACCGCCCAGCCCCAGTTGCCGGCCAGCCGGGCCTTGGCCAGCCCCTTTAACTCCGCTCTTGTCATATTATCTCCTCCAAGAATATTGAATGATAACCCTTAACGCCGTAATTATATCATATTTATAATGCGGACTCGCGACTTAACCACGCGCCGCCCCGCGTTATTTTTAACCCGGTCGGCGAAAAAGGGGCTTGCCCCCCGCCCGGCGAATGTGCTAATATATTTAAGTTGTCAAATGGCAATGCAGCAATGGGTGGTTAGCTCAGCTGGCAGAGCAACGGACTCTTAATCCGTGGGTCCAGGGTTCGATCCCCTGACCACCCAGAACGGCGACTCGCAGACTTGCGGGTCGTTTTTTTTGTCGGCCGAAAAATAATTAATGTTCGGGTTCTAAACTGGTCGATTGCGACCAGTTTAGAACCCGAACACCAATGACAAACAAAAAAGCGCCCAGACCGAGCTTAAAATTTGCCAGGTAATCGCTTACCTGCTAAGCTAAACTCAAGTGATCACTAGGATAGGGGTCGGTGGCCGGCCACCGTGACAAACCCTTCTTCGGCGGCGATCCAGTGGCAAGCGCCACGCTACCTCACGCAGACCAGGCCCTAGCCCGGCCCCGTCATCGATGATATCAGTGGAACCCGTCGTACCTTGGGCGGGAATCATTAATCGTAGTGGATAACCGGTTGCAGTTTCATCAAACGTCCAACTCCAAGTACGGAGGTAGCTGCGGGCGGGAGAGGCGGCCGGGACGCGTACCGGCCAGCACAACAAACCGTTCCGGAGGCCCGGAAGGTGTGCTGGCTCAGGCGGCGTAACCCGTTTTAGAGCCAAAGCACGACCGCCTGCTCAGGCGTGTGGATGTCACCGCACGGCGCAGTCCTGAGCCAGGAGGGTACGACCCCAGTCCCGCGAACCACCAGCGCGGCCTGGGACGGCGGCACCGCGCGGCAGTTGCAAGCTGCCGGCCGGTGCCGGACAGGTGCGGGACCTGGTTTTGGCCCCAGCGCGGCGCTGCAGCGTCGCGGTGGGACAGGAGCCGAGCCACCCAACGCCTTGTAGATACCCACGTGACCACAATGCCCAGATCCGCCGCCGGGGTACTTCCCGCCGGCGGATTTGGTGCGTCCTTTTGACAGTGCCACAGGGTCGCCAGCCGCCGTTGCCTGGTTGGGTTCAGGTCAGTGACCGGTGCCGCCTTCAGCCATGGTTTCGCCGCCTACCAGATCATCACTCGCCGACCAGGCCGTCAGTCGCCGACCAGATCATCACTCGCCGATCAGGTCGTCAGTCGCCGCCTTCGCCAGCGGCCCCGTCTCCTTCTTCTTCGTTCTCCCCGTTTTCCTCTTCCTCTTCTTCTTCGTCCTCGTCGTCGCCGATCCACTCGTACTCCGCCAGGATCTCGTAGTCCAGAGGCGCCCCCTGGGTCATGTTGTACAGCGCGACGTCGAGGTCCGGCATCTCCGGCGTGGTCAGCGTGGTGATCAGATAGGGACGCTGACCGTCCCACGCCGGCTGCGCGATGTCGAGCGTCGCGTGAATCCAGTCGGCATCCAGCGGGAACCAGCTCGTGAACAGCGTCTTGAGCTCGGGCAGCGTGACTTTTTCATCGGTGGCAAAAACGTGCAGCACAAGCCATGAATTCATGATTGCGCCTCCTTTGTGTAAAGCGCGGCGGTGGCGAGGGCGGCCTTGCGAACGGCGTCGGCCAGCCGCTGCGGCGCCGTGATGGTCACCAGCGGTCCTTGACCTAGCGCCCAGAGCTTCACGCCGTCCTCCGCGACGTCCGGGACAGTGAACGACCAACCATGATCCGGGTCGGGGTATTTGCCCTGCTGCTTGGCGGTGGGAAACGCGTCCAGCAGCGTCTCGGGGTAGCCGCGGTAGGTCAACGTCACCGTCGCGTGGGTGCTGGCCGACAGCTTGTAGGACTGGCGCCGGTGAGCGGCCAGGTCGTAGCCCGGCGGCGTCAGGCTGCGGTTGACCCGCGGCGCCGCGAGCTTTTGGATCCGGTCGAGGCGGTACAGCCGGTAGCGGTCGGGCGTCCCGTGCGTGGTTGCGTGTTCGAACAGCGCGACGTAAAAATGGTCGTGGTCGACGAACACCGTCGCGGGTTTGCCGGTGTGGATGCGGTCGCGGTCGACCCGCTCCAGGCTGCGCGTCGAGCGGTAGGTGAAGGTCACCGCCTGCCGGGCCGCGGCCGCCGCACTGAGCTGAACAATCAGGTCGAGCAGCGGCGTCAGCGGCTGGCGCGGCAGGTAGGCCGCGGTGGCGGCGGCCAGCTGCTTGCGCAGCCGGGCCTGGCCGCGACCGTGAGCCAGGCTCAAAACGGCGGCGACCAACCGCTGGGCCTCCTCGGGCGTGAAGGCGCCGCTGCCCAGCACCAGGTGAGCTAAGGCCAACACTTCCGGGTCGCTCGGCGTCCCGGCAAGCGCGTAGGTGTCACCGTTTTGCGCCAGGCTCAGCCCGTGATCGGCGAGAATCTCGCCAATCGTCGCCATGTCGCGGTAGAAGGTGCGAACGTTGACGTCGCCGCTGGCCGTTTCCGCCTCGCGGGACAGTTTTTCGTTGCGCATCAGCCGGACCAGCTCGTCTAGAATGCGTGTGTGATAGGTCATGGAAATCCCTCCAATTCGTGAGATTGCGACAGCAGGTGACACCGTTGGCGGCGATAATGAAGGCAAAACCTAGGAGGTCCCGCCATGCCCAACGTTGATTCGCTTCAAGCCGTTCACAACTATTACCTGAAAAAGTACACCGCCCTAGGCCTGCCGCCGCTTGAGGCCAGCGAAACCGAGTGGGCGGCCCTGGCCGCCATGCACCGCGCCGGCTGGAAGCTGCCGCCGCGGCTGCCCAGCCCCGAGGCGCTGGCCCTGGCCGCGCTGTTGGCGCCGAGTGCCGGCAAGGCGGTCGCCGGTGCGGCCGCGGCCGCACCAACCGCTGGGTCTTTAAGCCGTCCCACTACCGGGTCGTTAGCCGATCCCGCTACCGGGACACCGGCCGACCCGACCACGCCGGTGCCGGCACTCGACCAACGGCTGCGCGATTTTGGCCTGTGGCTGCGCGATTACCCGCTGGAGTGGGGCTGGTACGAGGATTCTCCGCTCACCGATGAGGAGCTGGCGAGTGCCGAGAACCGGGCCGCTTGGCGCGAGTTTCAGGCGGCGGCCCGGGCCGAGGCCCAGGCGCTGTGCGACACCATTTTCGGTGGCCCCGGGTTGGTCGCCCTGGCGCCGGACGCGTTCGACCACGGCGAGGTGCGAAGCGAGTCCGTCTGGCCGCTTTTGGATGTGTTGGTCTGCCTGCGCAAGAACGGCGTCGCCTACCGCTTCATGCCGAAAGACGCCATGGCGCCGCAGCGAGCCGGCCGGCTTGAGGTCGCCGGGCTGACGCTCGCCTACGAGCTACCGGACTGGGCGACGGGGCTACCGTGGGTCACGCTGGATTACGCTGACTACGCGTTGGACTGAGGCCGCGCCGCGGTCTCGCGCAACGAAACCGGTGAGAATAAGAACGCAACTGGTGGTCGCGGCCACTGGTTGCGTTTTTTCTATTATTATACGGTCAGGCGCCTTGCAGCGCCACCAGCGCGGTGCCGTCTGCGGCCTGGCTGAAAACGAACGTCGCCGGCAGCACGTTCATGGCGTTGGCGGCGGCCAGCCAGTCGGCGAACTGATCCGGCAGGGACCAGAAAAGCGGCTCGCCGGGCTCCGGGACGGCGGCCGTCCCGGGTTCCCCAGGGGTCGCCGCGGTTTCAGCGGTTGCCGACCCGTGAGCGGCCTCAGTCGCCGTTACGTTCCCGGCGGTCTCGCCCCCCGCGGCGGCCGTCGCGCCGTTCGTGGTAGCCTCGTCCCCGGCAGCTTCGTTTCCAGTAGCTCCATTCCCGGCAGCCTCGTTCCCGGCAGCCCCGTCCCCGGCAGCCCCGTCCCCGGTGGCTACGTTCGTGGTCGCCCCGTTCGCAGTGGCTTCGTCCCCGGCAGCCCCGTCCCCGGTAGCCCCGTCCCCGGCAGCTCCGCTCTCGCCGGCCACCGCCGTGATCGCCGGGTAGCGGGTGCCGGTGGCGGCGTCGACCACCAGCCGGGCGGACAGCACCCGCAGCGTCCGGGCCTCGACCGGGCCGGTCAGCGAGACGAAGCGGTTGTCGTTGCGGCTCAGCTGGCAGTCGGCCCCCCAGGCGTCGAGGTCGTAGTAGGCCTCACCGATCGCCTGGGTCGTGTTGGGCAGCCGCCTGTCGGCCTCGGTCGCCGCCTCGGGGAGCTCGCGGCTGACCACCTCGCAGCGGCGGGTGACCAGCTCGGCCACCCGCACCACCTCCTCGAACGGCAGGACCGGCGAGTCGGGCCGCGGCCGGCGAATCAGCGTCTGGACCAGCCGGACGCGCTGATCCGCCTGGTCCGGGCGGTCGGTGACCACCGTGATCGCCCGGGCCGCATCCGCCGTCAGCACCAGCCCAACCTGCTGTTCCAGCGGCCGGTACTGGAAGCCGGCGATCAGCCGGGTGTCGCCTTGCAACCGTAAGTTCGTTACATATAATGTCATGCGCTCCTCCTTATGATTCACGAGTTCTGCCACCTACCCCGCTAATCTATCAGGTGGGTGCGACGCCAGGTGTCGCGAATCCGCCAGAAAAAAGCGGTTGGCGCAAGCCCCACCACCTTCGCCCGTCGTCAGACCCCGATCCCGGCATCACCGACCACCGTCAGGCCACCGCGCCGCCGCCCTCGGCCCAGCGAAAAAATCAGAGAAATCGCGCCCGAGAGCCAGGTGAACCGCCGCCCCGAAACCGCTGCCGGGCCCGGTAACACGCGGTTGACGTCGCGACCAGACAGTATGTGTCCATCTAAAAGCGATAATAAATGAGAAAATATCTCGCCTTAAATGTTCTCATCTTCCGATTCCCATCATTCGGCCGCGAGAAGGGACGGCTGTCAAGACAACGACCAGTGGGAAGCGATTACAGTTTTTATTTTTCCGAAACTTTTGAAAGCGACAGCAAGAATTTATTTCGGATTTTTGATTGACTTTTGTTAAAGTTTCTTTATGATGAGATTAGACGTATTTTAGTTCCGTGCGTTAACGATTACCGAGTACCGGGGGAACGCGCGATTGTTGGGGAACAATCGCGACACGACATTGGGGAGCCAGTTATGCAAAACAGTCAGCACATCACCACCGTGACGTCTGCGCCTGTTCCTGAGTTGCACCAGGACGCGCAAGACGTAGCGCTTATTAACGTGGTCGACCTCGATCACCAGTATGTCTACCGCTTCGTCAAGCGGGTTTTTGACATCGTCGCCAGCGCGGCGGGGCTCATTGTCCTGTCGCCGCTTTTTGCCGTCCTCGCCTTTCTGATCAAGAAGGACGACCACGGTCCAGTGTTCTTCAGTCAGCCACGCGTTGGGAAAAACGGGCGGCATTTTCGCATGTTCAAGTTCCGCTCCATGTGCGTCGACGCCGAGGCCAAGCTCAAGCAGCTGCTGGACCAAAACGAGGTCGACGGCGCCATGTTCAAGATGAAAGACGACCCGCGCATCACGCGGATCGGCCGCTTCATCCGCCGCACCAGCCTCGACGAGCTGCCGCAGCTCTACAACGTGCTGCGCGGCGACATGAGCTTGGTCGGGCCGCGGCCGCCGTTGGACCGCGAAGTCGTGGAATATACCGACTACGACCGCCAGCGCCTGGCCGTCACCCCCGGTTGCACCGGGCTGTGGCAGGTCGGCGACCGCAACAACGTCGGCTTCCAAGGCATGGTCGCGCTGGACCTCGAGTACATCGAACATCGCAGCCTGTGGGAAGACATCGTGATTCTGGTCAAAACGGTCGGGATTGTGTTCAAGGCCACCGGGATCTAGACCGTATCGAGAAGGCGGATGCGATTCAAGGCCGCCGGGAGTTAGCACGTTCCGGCAGGCGGTTTTGATTCAAGACCGCCGGATCTGGAACGTGCCGAGAAACCAGTCCGGTGCCTGGTGGTGCCAGTGCGGCGGCGCCAGGCACCGACCCGCGGCTCGTGGGGAGTCGCGGTTGCAGCAACAGTCAGTTCTGGGATGGGAGTCTGGTCCGAGCAGGGGAGCTCGGCCAGACTCCTTGGTGTATCAGCACCAATAATTTATGGGGGAAACTATTAGATGAGTGAATCACTACACATTGCGGTCGCCGGGACCGGTTACGTCGGCCTGAGCATTGCCACGTTGCTGTCGCAGCACCACCACGTCGAGGCCGTCGACGTCATTCAAGAAAAGGTCGACCTGATCAATGCCGGCAAGTCGCCGATTCAAGACCGTGAAATCGAGGACTTCTTGGCCAACCACGACCTGGACCTTCACGCGACGCTCGACGGCGCCGCGGCCTACAAGCAGGCCGATTACGTGGTGATTGCGACGCCGACCAACTACGACAGCCAGAAGAACTTCTTCGACACCTCCGCCGTGGAGGCCGTGATCAAGCTGGTGCTGCAGGTCAACCCGGCCGCCATCATGGTGATCAAGTCGACCATTCCGGTGGGTTACACCGCCAAAATCCGCGAGCAGTTCAACACCCAGAACATTTTGTTCAGCCCGGAATTCCTGCGGGAAAGCAAGGCGTTGTACGACAATCTCTACCCGTCGCGCATCGTCGTCGGCACGGACCTGCAAGACGCGCGGCTGCAGCAGGCCGCCGAGACCTTCGCCGGCCTGTTGCAGGAAGGCGCGATCAAGGAAAATATCGACACCCTGATCATGGGCTTCACCGAGGCCGAGGCCGTCAAGCTGTTCGCCAACACCTACCTGGCGCTGCGCGTATCGTTTTTTAACGAGCTGGACACCTACGCCGAGATGAAGGGGCTCAGCACCGAGCAGATTATCGATGGCGTGTCGCTGGATCCGCGCATTGGCACCCACTACAACAATCCATCGTTCGGCTACGGCGGCTACTGCCTGCCCAAGGACACCAAGCAGCTGCTGGCCAATTACCAAGACGTCCCCGAGAACCTGATCGAGGCGATCGTCGCCTCCAACCGCACCCGCAAGGACTTCATCGCCGATCGGGTGCTGCAGCTTGCCGGCTACTACGACTACGACGACAAGAACGAGTACGACCCGGCCGCCGAAAAGGACATCACCGTCGGCGTCTACCGCCTGACCATGAAGAGCAATTCGGATAACTTCCGCCAATCCAGCATTCAGGGCGTGATGAAGCGCATCAAGGCCAAAGGCGCCAAGGTGATCATCTACGAGCCGACGCTGGAAGACGGCACCACGTTCTTCGGCAGCGAGGTCGTCAACGACCTGGCGACGTTCAAGCGCCGCAGCCACTCGATCATCGCCAACCGCGTCGGGGCGGAGCTGAGCGATGTGATGGGTAAGGTTTACACCCGCGACATTTTCAAGCGGGACTAGGCATGAAGAAGAAGCTACTGATCTACGCCCATTACTACACGCCGGACGTCGCCTCCACCGGCCAGATCCTCCGCGAACTCGCCGAGGGCATGGCTGACCGCTTCGACATCACCGTCATCTGCGTTGTGCCGTCCTACTCCGGCAAGGTGGCGCCCGAGTATCGCCAGCGCAAGTACTACCGCGAAGTGATCAACGGCATTAAGGTGTTGCGCGTCCGGGTGCCGGAATTTTCCAAGCAGAACAAGGGCTCGCGCGTCCGAAACATCCTGGCCTACTTCTTCCGCGCCGCCTGGGCGACGTTCAAGGTCGGCCATCAGGACTACGTGTTCTCAATCTCACAACCCCCAATCCTCGGCGGCCTGCTGGGCGTCTGGGGCAAGTGGATGCGCCACGCGAAGTTCATCTACAACATCCAAGACTTCAACCCCGAGCAGACCATGGCCGTCGGTTACAGCAAAAATGGTCTGATTCTGAAGTTGATGATGGCGCTGGACAAGTTCAGCTGCCGCCAGTCCGACCTAGTGATCACCGTCGGCCGCGACCTGGTCGACACCCTGAACGCCCGGTTCAAGCCGGGCAAGGCGCCGCGCGTCGCGATGATCAACAACTGGATCGACGAGCAGGCAATCCGGCCGCTGCCGGCGACGGACGAACACGTGCTGGCCTTCAAGCGAAAGTACGGCTTGGAGGACAAGTTCATCGTCATGTACTCCGGCAACATCGGCCTGTACTACGACCTCGAGAACTTGATTAAGGTCATTGAGCAGTTCCCGGCCGGCACCACCGCCGCGGATGGCCGCGAAGTCGTTTTCGCCTTCGTCGGCGCCGGCTCGGTCCTGCAGCAATTGAAGGACTACGCCGCCGCTCACCGGATGGTGAACGTGACGTTCATTCCCTACCAGCCGAAAAGCGACCTGATTTACAGCCTCAACGCCGCGGATGTTCACTGGTGCGTCAACGCCAAGGGCATCAAGGGCGTCAGCTGCCCCAGCAAGTTCTACGGCATCGCCGCGGCCGGTAAGCCGGTGCTGGCGGTGCTGGAGCCCGGCGCCGAGGTCGAACGCCTGATCCGCGAACACCGCGGCGGCTACCTGGCCGCCCCGGGCGACTACAAGCAAGTCGCCGCCAACATTCGCCAGCTGCTGGTCGCACCCGCCGAGTTGCCTGAGATGGGCAAGCGCAGCCGGGCGATGCTGGAAGATGGGCTGACCAAAGATGCGTCGGTCAGGCGGTACAGCGAGGTTATTTCAACACTTTAATAGAAACCTTGCCCTCCCCAGGTAAGGTCGTGCAACGGAAGGAGCATCTAAAAGATGACTAGTAATTGGTTCAAACTCGTGATGCGCCTGACTAAAGTGCAAATCGGCCGTAACGTGACGCTGAAAGGTGTTCCGGTGATTTTCAATCAATCTGGTGCCGAGCTGACCCTCGGCAGCGGCGTGACGATTAAGAGCTCGTTCCTCTCAAACCTGGTTGGCCTCTACTCGCGAACCATCATCGTCACACGGGTCGCGGGAGCCAGAATTGCGATTGGAGATAACGTCGGCATCTCCGGCGCCACCATCTACGCTCGAAAAGAGATTACGATTGGTGAAGGCACGATGATCGGTGGCAACACCAAGGTTCTCGACAACGACTTCCACCCAATTGAGGCGGAGGCGCGACTCGCCAATGACACCCGCAAAATCGGCACTCGTCCGATCCACATCGGGAAGAACTGTTTCATCGGGTGCAACGCGCTGATTCTCAAGGGTACCGAGCTTGGAGATGGCTGCGTGGTTGGGGCCGGCGCGGTGGTCAGTGGTAAATTCGAGGCGAACTGCGTCATCGCAGGGAACCCGGCACGAGTGATTCGGAGGCTGGCAGTGAATGGCTGATCTAACGGTCGTAATCTTAACGAAGGACGAAGAGTTGAACCTCCGCAAGTGCGTGACGTCTTTCCATGGTGCCGCGAAGCGCTTCGTGATCGTGGATAGCCGCAGCACAGACGGAACGAAGGCCCTGTGCGAGCAGCTGAACGTGGAGCTGCAGAAGGTAGGGTCCCGACTGGACTTCTACGAAAATGACTGGGTGAATCACGCAACGCAGTTCAACTGGGGGCTTGATGAAACTCGTATTGAGACAGAGTGGACGATGCGAATGGATTCCGATGAGGAGCTGACCCCGGAGTTGCTTCAGTATATCCAGACGGAGCTTGATCACGTCAGCTCCGATGTCTCAGGTATTGTGATTCGTCGCCGTCTGATTTTCATGGGTCGCTGGATTCGTCACGGCGGCAGGTACCCAGAGTACCTGCTGCGCATCTTCCGAACCGGGAAGGCGCGGTGTGAAAGCCGGATTATGGATGAGCATCTGATAATTCACGAAGGCCAGATCGTTAATGTCAAGGCTGACATCATCGATCGCAACCAGAAGTCTCTGGAGTGGTGGATCAACAAGCATAACTGGTACAGCGGAAGAGAAGTGCAGGATCATCAGCGGACATTGGCTGGGTTAGGCGCTGAGCTCGAAAGCGACAAAGTTCAGTCGTCTAAGCAGGCTGAGGTGAAGCGGAAGGTCAAGGATGGCGGGTATTACCGACTGCCGCTGTTCTTCAGGGCGCATCTGTACTTCATTTACCGGTACTACTTTAGGCTAGGATTTCTAGACGGCAAGGAAGGCAAGATTTTTAACTTCTTGCAGGCGTATTGGTACCGATTTTTGGTGGATGCAAAGATGTACGAAGTCAACGAGCATAAGGGGAGTTTCTAGTGGTTCGAGTTCAGATTATAATGGGACGATATCTGCCCGGTTTTAAAGATGGGGGGCCTGTTCGTTCGATAGCAAATTTGGTTGAGGGCTTGGGAGACGACTTCGACTTTCGTATCATGGCTACAGATCGTGACAGCGGGGATTTGGCCCCTTATCCTAATGCACGGGTTTCAGAGTGGAACTTAGTCGGAAAGGCTAAAGTCTTCTATGTTCGCCCTAATCGTTTTGATTTCAAAGTTCTTCAGCAGCTGAGTAATGCAGCAGATGTCACGTATATTTGTGGCTGCTTCAACCTTTACGCAATAAAAACGCTTTTGTTAAAGCGAGTCGGCATAATTAAGACACCGGTCGTCGTGGCATCAATGGGTTTGTTCTCACCTGGCGCGTTTAAGATTAAAGCCGCTAAAAAAAAGGCATTCATGCATGCAGCAAATATTATCGGACTGTTCAGGAATATTTATTGGTCCGTCAGCAGTCCAGTCGAGAAAGCTGATTTGCTGACTAGGGTGAAGACTGATGAATCACATGTCTTTGAGGCTGGAGACATTCCGGCGGCAGTGACTGGAACGTGCCCAGATAAAATCAAGGGAAATGCATTAAGGGTCGTTTGGTTTTCACGCGTTTCGCGAGAAAAAAATTTATTAGGATCAATCGAGATCTTGTCGAGGACGAAGAAGAGGATACACTTTAACATAATCGGGCCGATAGAAGATGAAGAGTACTGGAGATTATGCCAGAGCAAGTTGGCAGACCTACGCTCGAATGTGAGCTGGTCGTATGAAGGCCCCGTACTTCCGGAGGATGTGGCAGATAGGCTTAGAAAGCAGGACGTATTTCTTTTCCCAACATTGGGTGAAAATTACGGCCATGTGATTCACGAGGCTTTGGCTGCGGGTTGTCCATGCCTAATTAGTGATAAGACGCCTTGGCGGGATCTTGAAGCATGGCATGCGGGATTTACGATTGGACTGCAGGACTATGCAACTTATGCAAAGCGGCTTGATTGGTTTGCGGATATGAAGCCAAGTCAATTTAAGATTTATGTGCGTGGCGCGTTCGACTTTGTGTCACAAGATACACAGGTGGAGAGTCGAAAAGACGCCTATCGTGTGTTGCTTACGGAGGTTAGCAGTCGTGGCTTGAAGATGAAAAAATCAGTAAAGGGGTGAGCAATTGAAAATTGTGGAAATATGTCTTACTGGAGCGGTGACTGACGGGTTCCTGTATCAAGATAATTTGTTGCCGAAGTACCAGAAACGCCTTGGGTTCGATGTAACCTTTATCACATCGCAGTTTGTCTTTAACTCAAAAGGCCAGATTGTCCGATTTGAAAAGAGTGATTATTTCAACCAAGACGGAATCAAGATGATCAGGTTGGCTTCTAGGTGGAATGCTGAGTACGGAAACCCGCTTCTTAGGTTCAAAGGTTTATACGAGTGTATTGCTCAGGAGAAACCAGATATACTCTATATTCATGGTCTGCAATTTTGGAATATTATCGCTGTGCTGAAGTATCTGAATATGCATAAGAAAGTACAAGTATATGTCGATAATCATGCAGATTATTCCAACAGTGGACAGAACATACTTTCAAGGAGAATCTTACATCCTGTAATTTGGCGACATTACGCTAAAAAGCTAAACAAATACGTAACAAAGTTTTTTGGTGTTCTACCAGCAAGAGTCGACTGGTTAGTTAACATGTATGGATTACCTCAAACGAAGTGCGAACTACTCGTCATGGGCGCCGACGATGACGAATTGGAGCGTGTGGAGCGAGAAGGTAGGCGAGACACCATTCGGCGACAGTACTCGATTCGACCAGACGATTTTCTGATAATGACCGGCGGCAAGATTGATTCGGCAAAGTGGCAGACTCTGAACTTGATGAAAGCAGTTAAAGCATTGAAAAATCCGAATGTGCGATTAATTGTGTTTGGGTCGATTAGCTCGGAAATTAGGGATAAGGTTGATGAACTCTGTGACGGACATCAGATTCAGTACATTGGTTGGGCGAAGGGGTCGCAGGCGTATGACTTCTTCAGCGCTGCCGATCTTGTTGTTTTTCCAGGCAGGCACTCGGTATATTGGGAACAAGTCGCAGGCATGGGAATCCCAATGATATGCAAGTATTGGGAAGGTACCACTCACGTGGACCTTGGCGGAAATATCGTCTTCTTGCGTCAGGATAGTGTGACGGAGTTAACTGATGTGCTGGGTGAGATAACGGGATCCGAAGATGTCTTTGAAGGCATGAAGGCAGCTGCCCATTCTTCGAAGCGAAAAGGGTTCTTATATTCAAGAATCGCTAGGAAGAGTATCGGTGTCGCCGATTAAAACTGACATATCTAGATAGGCTAGCGCAAAGGCCTCGATGTCATCTGAGACAAAGGCTGTAGATACCCGCAGGTTATCCGTTCAAATTACTGCGGAATCCGTATCGGAACGGGTGTGTATTTGACCGATGTTGAAAGAACGGGCAGTTTCTTTCATATTTTTTTGGAGAGGAGTCTAATCATGCTGAGGCACATTACTAGATCCAAAATATATAGCCTACTTCTCTTCGTTGCGTTTTTCTTGGCAACTATTTCCTACGTGCCATCGTTTCATGTTTCATCGATAAAGTATGTTTCGATACTAATTACGTTCTATATAATGCTAGCCAGATCTGGAGGCAGCTTTTCCGCGGATAGGGTGAAATTTGGAATTCCAATAATGCTTGCTCTAATTTTCAGCTGTATGCTTCAACAGACAAGCATTGTAGATAAGGCCTCTTCCGCATTTTTTTACCTTATTTTGATTTCATGGACGCAGTTTGGAGACTTGATAATTTCAAATATGTCTGATTTATCCTCGGCGACGTTTGGATTGTTTGCCGCTGAGCTGATGACCATCTGCTTGACATGGTCATTGCGGGCCCAACAGCTGGCCAGTCCGTATTCAACTCGTGTCAGGGTGTTCTGGGGGTTCACGCACCCGAATATGATCGGCTCGCTGGCTGAAATACTAATATTTGCCGCTTTGACTTTACTTATACTTCAATGGAAAAAAATATTTCGAACGATTAAGTGGTACGCACTGTTAATTATAGCTGTTCAGTCTGTATACATTATCAAAGTTTCTGATTCAAGAACCTCATTATTTTCAACGATCGTGTTCGTAGGATTCTTGGCTCTAGAATGGTTGCGAAGAGTTTCAAAGAAGTGGTTTTTATTCGTACTCATTTCTCTCTTACCCGTGGTTACTCTGGTTGCTGTCAATTTTGTTCAATCATATTTATTAAATGATGTGGCATTCATGTCTCGTTTAAACTTTGGGCTTATGAAGGCGACACCTTTAACCGCGTTGGTTGGTAACGGTATGGTTAGTAACGCAGATTTAAATATGAGTAATATGAATGGTGCACATGGCGAAATGGCCGCAGCTTTGTTATTTTACAAAAATGGAATTTCTGGAATCATTGGATATGTGGCAATTTTCGGTAATCTGTGGCTACATTTGAGAGTTCAGGCAAACCATCTCCAGAAAATCATCGGAGCCGCTTTACTCTCTGCAATACTGGTAGGATCAATTGGAGAGGCCTATATTGTGAACATAACAAATGTTTTTCCAATGCTTGGGTTAATCCTACTAAGCTCACTAACGTATAACCAGAACATTTTCCAAAGCAATTTTGAAAGAAATCTTTTAGATGAATCGGCATATCAAGCAACAGAGGAATATAATTGAAAATAGCATATTTGATGTTAGCACATCAACACCCCGAAGTTGTTGCTCAGATTGCTGAACAGCTTACTGAAGGTACAGATGATTTAGTAATCGTGCATGTTGATCTGAAAACCGACGTTGAGCCATTTAAGCAAAGATTATCCAATAACCGTCAGGTTTTTATGATTACAGATCGAGAGAAAATTTACTGGGGAGGATTTAGTTCAATTCGAGCGACCATAAAACTTATGGAGATGGGATTACAACAGGGATGTGATAGGTTTGTAGTGCTTCAAGGAAATGATTGGCCTTTAAAAAGTAACGCAGAAATACATAACTTCTTTGAGGAGAATTCCAAGATAGAATTTGCTAAAGCATACGATGTGACGGTTTCATCAAGAAAAAAGAGCTATATGAAATCGGCCGGGTATTACTTGTTTGACGGTGTTGATCGGACAAAAATTTCGCTTAAGACCATTATTGCCCGACTACTGTCTCTGGTAAATAAGATTGGCATTAAATACATGAAGGGATTTTACTTTGATTCGAATAGTTGTCAACGAATGGATGTCTTTTGGGGCTGGGCACATATATCATTAACACGTGATTGTGTTGCGTATATTGTTCAAATTTTTAAGAAGAATAGCGGTCTTAATCACTACTTTAGAAGAGTATTTCCAGCTGATGAGACCTATTTTCAAACGATAATATATAACTCGCCCTTTCGAGAGAGGACCTTGGATGGAAATGCAGTGAATGAACTTGATCACTTAGATGGGAAATCCATGCTCAACTTAACGTATTTTGAATATATTCCAGGAAGAGTCAGAATTTTTACTAGTCCAGAAGAATTAAAGAATATTAACCTAGAAAAATATCTTTTTATAAGAAAGGTATCAGAAGAATTTGTCTCAAAATGTTCAAAGCAATCCTAAAATATGGATGTCAGGGAATCAAGAAAGCATGATCACCAGATACGACTGTCGACGCATTAATTAAAGCGGTATAGTAGAGTACTCATATCGAGACTATGGGACGGGGTCTAAGCGATGCTCAATCGGCAACGCTCACTTTAGTTCATCAAAGGTCTATTAAAGGAAATCGAGAAATGTCCAAACTAAAAAAAGTTTATGTCAATGCCTACTTCAGAAAAAACGTAGGGGATGATTTATTCCTTTATGTTTTATCCAGCCGCTATCCTAGCGTGAACTTTGTTGCGGATGTTCCAAAGAAATATCAGGAAACTTTAACTTCAATAAGCAATTTAAAGATGAGAAACGCAACCAAAAAGACTTTTATTGCACGGAAATTATTGGCAAGCATACCGTGGATACCATTTGTAAGCGGAGCAATGAAATATGATGCTATCATTGAAATAGGCGGCTCTATCTTTATGCAGGCTCCAGGAAAGCCGGGTATCTCCGGTTTGAGAAATGCCTTTACTCGGAAGAGCATTCCATATTTTGTTATTGGAAGTAACTTCGGACCGTATGAAGATAACAGATTTGTTTCCGGATATAATGTTCTGTTTAAAAAAACTGGTGGTGTGGTTTTTCGAGATAGCTATTCAGCAAAGTTATTTGACGCAAGCTATAAAATCTCTGTCGCCCCGGATGTGGTTTTTGGCATTAATCCTGAGACGTTGGGATTTAAACTGGGGGGAGGCACAGGATTATTGATCGCCGTACCAGTTGACCTGGCACGGAAAGGAGAGAGTTTAGCGGATCAGAGACTCGCTAGCAAATATGAGAAATGCATGGCACGGCTTATTGCTGGGCATGTGAGAAGCGGGCACAGGGCTGTCATCTTGTGTTTTTGTAGTGATGAGAATGATGAAGAAGCTGCTAATCGAATATTTGAAATGCTTGACAAAAGAGAAAAAGAGTTTACGTCTATCGTAAATTATCAAAGTGTTGATCAGATTTTTTCACTTTTTTCCAACGCAGATTATCTTCTCTCAAGCCGCTACCATTCGATGATTCTAGGTTGGGTATTTGGAGTTCCACAATTAGTCATTCCATACAGTCTAAAAACTGAACATGTCCGAGCGGAACTCTGGAAGTCGCAGTACAGTCTCAGTCCACAAAATTTTATTGAAAATATCGACAGCGTTGATCTTAGAAACTTTAACACAATGGATTCAAAGCTAGTAAATGTATTGAGGAAAAAGTCTTCTGGACAATTCAAATATACTGACCGTGCTCTCAATAATTAAAGCGAGGAGTAGTCTTACTTATGATTAACCCACGTGTTAGTTTTATAATTCCCACCTTTCGTCGACCGGATTTTCTGAAAGAGGCAATAGATTCGGTTCTAAATCAAGACGAGAAAAATCTTGAGATAGTTGTTATTGATGATGACCCTGTGAATAATAGTGTGACGAGTAAAATAATAGAATCCTATAACTCCGATAAAATTGTTTATATACAAAACCGAAAGAATCTAGGACCTGGTTATTCACGTCAGGCAGGGTTGTCGGCCAGTAAGTCGGCGTTTGTTGTCTTTATGGACGACGATGATTTCTATGTAGACACCAGTTTTGTGAGCCGGGCATTATCCATCCTCGAGAATCAGCAGGAGAATATTGCCTTTGTTGCTTTTAATGCGTATGATTATAACCAACGTACAGGAGAAAAGACTAAAGGACGTGGCTTCATAGAGACTCGTCATATAAGCAAAGAATACTATATCAAACATTTCATGTTGGATGTTCCCAAACCAAAGTCAACATTTACTGCCGTTTTCAATAAAAAAAAGCTTTATAAAAGCGGAATCTCCGAGGTTAAAATGCTGAATGACACGGTTATATATTTACGTGCGTTGATTTCGGGAGACGCAGTTCTTAATGCTACATATATCGGTTGTTACAGAGTTCATCAGCGTAACATTACAAAAACTGTGTCAGCTGACTTTATTGTAAGAAACTTGAATGAGAAGGTATTAATTGCAAAAAAACTGAGCATGTCCGGACTGAAGCGCCAAATATGGTTATATAATCAGTCAAAATCTACAATCCTCTACTTCATGAGCAATAGCGATAAGTATAATGAACTTCCAGAAATTCAGAGATGGATTGGTTCGCAAAATTTTATAACGAGAATTTTGCTAGTCTTGCGAGTTAAAGTTGCAGAGACACAGAAACTAAGTTCCGAACACCGTGGGGGGTAGACAATGAGATCACGAACTCACTTGTCAATTGTTAACACAACTGCTGCAACTCTGATGTATTTTCTTCGCATACTACTAGGATTTGTCTCCAGAACCTTCTTCATTCATCAGCTTGGCGTTGAATATCTTGGACTGAATGGTTTGTTTACGAACATACTTAGTTTCCTTTCGCTTGCTGAATTGGGCTTTGGAACTTCGATTGCATTTGAATTATACTCTCCAATTGCGAATAAAAATTTCGAAGCAATTAAATCTTTGATGTATTTGTATCGAAAAGCGTATAGAATAATTGGCATAATTATTGGGGCTCTTGGGATTATCATTATGCCGATCTTACCTTATATGATGAAGGGAGGAATAGACGCTCCGTATCTGCTCTACTATTTACTTTTTTTAGCGAACTCTGTCATCAGCTATTTCTTTACTTATAAGAGATCATTATTGAATGCTGACCAGAAGAACTACGTTGTTATTATTAATGATTTTTTGGTGTTCGCTGTAACCGTCGCTTTTCAGGTTTCCGTGTTGGTTATCTGGCAAAGTTATACAGGTTACCTTGTCCTACAAATCGTCGGTACTCTAACAGCAAATCTCACAATTACGGCTATTGCGAATAAGCAATATCCGTATTTACTAGAAAAAAACATCGAGAACGTGGATCCAACAACGGTCAGAGGATTATTTAAAAACGTTATCGGAAATATCTCTTCACAAATCGGGACTATTGTCGTTACCGGATCAGATAACATTTTGATTTCAGCATTTGTGGGATTGACTGAGGTCGGCATTTACTCAAATTATACACTTCTAACGAACGCTCTAAGGAGCCTTGTTCAACAGGCGACTGGCTCATTAACTGCAAGTTTTGGGAACCTGATTGCTGAAAAATCTGGGCAGAAAACAATGCGCATCTTTCATAGGTATTGGTTCATCAATTCCTCGGTTTCTTACCTGACAGCGATTGCGGTTTTTCTACTTGTGAATGATTTCGTCCGTATTTGGGTTGGATCCAAGTATCTTTTACCAAAGCACACTGTATTTCTAATGTCGTTATACTTGTTCCTATTAATGTTTCAGGGTACTGTAAGATCATTTATTTCGGCTTTCGGCCTGTTTTGGCAGCAGCGATGGAAACCGGTGTTTGAGTCAGTGACTAACCTTGGCTTGTCGGTGTTTTTCCTGAAAGTTCTGGATCTCTCTATTGATGGTGTTTTATTAGGCACTATTTGTTCGACGCTCTTGGTAATCGCATGGTATGAACCATATTTACTGTTTAAGTATGGATTCAAAAGTTCGGTTCGTTCATATCTAGTTGGAACATTAGGATTCTATTTTGCATATTTCATTACGATAGGCGTCCTGTGGCAGATTGAGGGCATATATGTTCCTAGGGATTTACTTGGATTTTTGATTTATGCAATCATTTCTGGAGTGGGAATTCTTCTAATATTCATCAGCTTCTTTGGCCGGACACCTGGCTTTCGTGATGTTTGTCGTTGGATTAGAGCTTTCAAATTTAATTCTGGTAATAGATCGGGTCGATAGTTGGCCAGACAGAACGATTCGTTAGCCACTACATATCTTCGAGTGTGGCGAAAAAACATGAAGGCGGGAAGAATATCACGAGGTTGCAAACATCCGACACTATGCATGATTTGTTTTTTACGTTAGACGTATGATCGAATAGACACGTGACTTGGTTACGGCCAATTACGCAGTCACGAGCAAAACTCACAGCTCATTGTATCCATTCACTCAGTCCCTGCACCTCCCGCATCTCCATCGTCATAAACTCGGGTCGCACGACCTCGACGCCAACAACCCGCTCCCTTATCTCATCAACAAGGTAATTCACCAGGTAGAACCGATTTGCGGTCACCAACTCCAGCTGCTGTCCGGCCTCGGCCAGGAGAACCATCCGCTCGGGATCGTCGGTTGGCACCGCTGCCGTCGCACCCTCATCCCTGGCCGCGTCATCGCCGTCATCCCCAGCCGCCCCCTCATCCCGAGCCGCGTCATCGCCGTCGTCCCTAGGCACCAGAGGCGCCGCGGCCACGCTCTCGTCCTTCGCATCAAGCGCTAAGGCTACTTCATGCGTGGTGCCGCTCGCCCCATCCGCCGCAGCCTCTGTCCCATCACCCGCGGCCGTCTCCTCCTGCACCTCATCCCCATTGAGGAACGCCAGCCGGAACAGGTAGTTCTTCGGCCGCCCCGCCTTAGGATTGCCCGAGAAGTTGCGGACCGCGGTTGCGTAGTTTTTCACCAGGAACAGCGTCGTCTCGCCGTTGTCCTCGTAGCTGAACAGCAGGTATTCCCACGACCGCGCCTGCAGGATGCGGCGGTAGCTGATGCCCGGGTAGTCCTGGATGGCCTGGGCGACGTGGGAGTCGATGAAGTTGCTGCGCATCCAGACCAGAGACGCGCTGACGGTCAGCCTCTGCGCCAGCCGCTTGCGCTCGCCGAGGTAGGCGGCGTAGCCTGCGGTGATGCCTTCGACAATCTGTGATCCGAGTTGGCTTGGCAGTTGGTAAAATTGTGACATGTTCAACACCTCCGAATTGTTGTGAAAAAGGGTCAGGCTGCCCCTTGCAGCCGGCAGGACGCGTGGCGGCCTGGCGGTGGGAGGGGTTTTGCTTGTCGGCACCGCCACTGTGGCGGCCCTATACTTGTAAGACAACAATTCGCGGCAAAAGCGCTAGGTGTTTCCGGAAAAAAATCGAGAAAATCGTGCCGAAGAACGTGGCGACCACCGCCCCGCGAGTGGGCGGCGGCTTCGGTCTCCACCTTAAACCAAAATTAAAATGTTCCACGCGATATTCGCCCCTGGTTCCCCTCGCGACACTCGGGTGTTACACTGAAAATCCGCGCATTGGCGGCAAGGAGGGAACCATGGCACAGACAGGCAAACGGCCGCGGCGGCTGGCCGACATCACCTATTCGGCCAAGCAGCGGGAGGCAATTCTGGCGACGATGACCGCGGCGCAGCGAGCGGCCTACGCGGCGACGCTTCAGCTGAGCTTCTCCGATCGCGTGATGAACCGCATTTTCACCGCCGCCCCGGACTGGCGCTTCGTCGGCATTCGCGTCGACTACGGCTGGGCCGACCGCCACCGCCACCCCGAGCGGTCGGCCAACCTGCGCTGTGTCTGCGGCCGGCCGCTGCGCTACCAGTACCAGCTGGTGTCCGTTGACGGGAAGAACACCCGCGTGGCGCTTGGCTCGCAACATTTTGCCCAGCACCTCGGCATTCCCGCCGGCATCGCCCAGGAGGTCTTCGGCCACTTCAACCGGGTGCAGCGCGAGATGGACGCGATGCTCGCGCGGTTCCGCAACGGCACCCGCTTCCCCCGCAGGAAAAATCGCTGGGCGATTGCCCAGAGTCCGGCCTTCGCAACGCTGACCACGGTCGCGGCCCGGCGCCTCGTGATCTGCGCCGAGGCCGACCTACCGCTGACCGACCGCGACCTGGCCCGGCTGGACGCCTTGATTGCCGCGCTGCAGGCGACCGGCAAGCTGCCGGCAGGTGCGGCCTCACCCGCCGCTGATGCGACCGTGCCAATCGCCGATGCGGCCTCGCCACCGATCGAGGCACCTCACCGCCGCAAGCGGCGCAGCCGCCGGGCGGCCCAGGACGCGGTGGCGATGACCATGGCGGATCTGCAGGGCAAGGTGTGGCAAGGCGGCCGCCGAACGGGGTCACGGTCCGGTTCGCCGGCCAGTTCGCGGCCTGGTTCTCGACCCGGCTCGCGGCCCGACGGCAAGCACGGCGGGACCCACGGCGGTACGACGGCGGCCGCGATGAAGCCCGAGCCGCGCGGCACCAATCGCGGTGGGAGCTGGTTGCCCTCGCCGCAGTCTGGCCCCACCCGTAACGGTGAGGCGGCCAAGGACTTGCCGCGACCACGCACGGCCGCAGACTGACGGCCCAACCGATGCAGACTGACGCATGACGACCCGACCGACGTGTACCGACGCACGACGGCCCGACTGGTGGAGAGCGACGCACGACGAAGCGGTCGGCGCTTGGACAATGGTCCGAGCGGCGGCCGCTTTTTGGCGAGGCACCATTTTTGCGCCGGCGAAACCCGCTTCTCTATACTGGGAGTTGCAAGGCAAACCCAAAGGAGGAGTTCTCATGACACATCGCGCAACCACAACCACGCGCCGCCTGGTGACCACCGGGGCGGCGGCCGTCCTGCTGCTGGGGCCAGTGTTCGGCGCCACGCCGGCGGTGGCCGCAAGCGGCCGGACCGCGACCGCGGCGGCCGCGTCAACGTCAGCGACGGGAAAAACGACCGCGGCCACGTCGGCCGAGGCAGCAGCCACCCGGGCAGCCGCAACAGCAACCAACCCGGCAGCCACGGCGACCGAGACCGCAGCGCCGACATCAGCCCCGGCATCGGCAGCTTCGGCCAAGACCGCGGCGTCAGCGTCAACCACGGCCCCGGCGCCAACCCCGACCGAGACCGCGGCCCCGGCCACGCCGAAGGCCCCGACAGCCGCCACCACCCCGGCCCCGGCCGCGACCCAGGCTGAGCAGCTCGGCACCCTGCAGGTCACCTTCCGCGACAAGGCGAGCGGCGCCACGCTGCCGGAGATGACCGCGGTCGGCACGGCCACCGTGACCGGGGAAAACGGCACCGCCTGGATCGACGCGGCGGCGGGACAGTTCACGATCCAGTTCACTGACGCGATCACGCCGCAGCTGCCGGCCGGGTACCGGCTGCTGCCGCTGAGCGAGCAGGAAGGCGCCGAGTACGACTCGCTGCTTTTCGTCGCCGGGGAGACTCACACCGCCCAGCTGTACGTGGCGGCGACCACGGCGACGGTGACGGTGAGCTACGTCGACGCGACGACCGAGGCCACCGTCGGGGAGGGAATTCAGGTCACCGGGACGATTGGCGACCCGTTCGACCTTTTTGCCCAGGCCATCACCGCCGGCATTCCCGCCGGCTACCGGCGCGACACCACGCGGCCGGCCACCGGTCCCGCCGCGTTCGGCGACGCGCAGCCGGCCATCGTCTACGTCACGCCGCTGACCGATGTGACGATTCCAATCTACTACCGCGACACGACGACCGATGCGCTAATTAAAACATTCGAGTTGACTGACCAGTACGACACGGAGTTCGCGACCCGCTCGGCGGAGATCGGCGAGAACGTGCCGGCCGGCTACACAATCGACCAGACCCGACTGCCCGAGCAGCTGCCGCTGTACTTCGGCGACCCGAGCGTCACCAGCCTGACGTTTTACGTGAGCAAGCTGGCCGACGTGACGATTCCGATCTACTACCGCGACACGACGACCAACGCGCTGATCAAAACGCTGAAGCTGACGGACGCTTACGACACGGAATTCGCGACCCGCTCGGCGGAGATTGGCGAGAACGTGCCGGCCGGCTACACGATCGACCAGACCCGGCTGCCGGCGCAGCTGCCGATGTACTTCGGCGACCCGGCGGTGACCAGCCTGACCTTCTACCTGATCAAAACCACGACCGGCGGCGGGGATGGCAGCGGCTCAGGCTCCGGTTCCGGGGAAAACGGGAACGGCGGCGAGTCCGAGAATGGCAGTGGCGGTTCCGAGTCCGGTTCCGGCGAGAGCGGCGGGTCCGGTTCCGGGAGCAACAACGGGAGCGGTTTTGAACCGGGCCCAACCGGTGGTACCGGGAACGAGGGTGGCCAGGGAAGCGGCGATGGCCAAGCCGACAGTCAGCTCGATTCGGCTCACGGCCAGCCGGCAACCGATGCGGCCGCTCAGCCGGCCGCCCTCCCGCAAACCGGTACCGTCACCGCGGCCCCGGCCGTGGCCGCCCTCGGTACGATTGCCGTGGTGGCCAGCCTGATCGGGCTGGTTGGGAGCTGGCGGCGGCAACGGCAGCGGCTTTAGGCAGCTCAGGATGTGACGCGATGACAGCAAGATGCCCCTCAACCGCGAATGTGGCGGGTGAGGGGCATTTTCGTGTGTTCAGATAAAAAGGCGGGTACACAGAATGTACTCGCCCAGTTGACGGAATCCCGCCACATATTTGTAAGCCTATCATGTGGGATAAGGAAGCTCTTGTCAATAGAACGCAATCTATCGTAAATTGAATTCGTTTTTTGACGATTTAATCATCGAATCAGTATTATTCAGCCGCCAATTTTTCAATTGCGGTGTAGATCTGCTGATTCTGTAAGATGGTGTCGAGCGACTGGCGAACGCCAGCCTCGGTCAACGTTGGCTCAATCGAATCTGATGTGTTGCCTGCGAGGAAATTTTTCGCCTCGTCCGTGATAGTGAACTCAAATGGCATAAGCTCGCCTCCTGTTCGCTTACTATATCTTAGGTTTGGGAGAATTGCCTGAATCAGCACGTGTAGCTGAAGCTCGGAAAGGTTGTAGAGTTTGACGTATTTTTGAGTATTGGTCATGGCTTAATTATATCTGCCGCGGCGCTTGGCTGGCAACTTCCGCCTCACCACCGCTTCCGGTACTCCCGCCCGGACACGCCTTCGACCTGCTTGAAGACCCGGGCGAAGTAGGCCGTGTCGGCGAAGCCACAGGCCGTCGCAATCGCCGCCACCGAGCGGTCGGTGAAGCGCAGCTGCTGCTTGGCCGCGGTGATGCGCCGCTCCTGGAGGTACTGGTTGATCGAGACGCCGTAAGCGGCCTTGAACAGCCGCGTCAGGTAGTACTTGTTGATGTAAAAACGTGCGGCGAGGGCGTCCAGGGTGATGCGCTGCGGGTAGTGGCTGTCGAGAAAATCGCGAACCGCCGCGACCTGCTGCTGCTTGTCACCTTTTTGGCGGTGCTCGGGGTGCCAGCTTTCGGCCATCAGGCAGGTCATCAGGTCGGCCAGCCGGGCGTTGATCGCCATGTCGCGAACGTAGGCGGGTTCCCGGGCGGTGCGGTTCAGCCGCGTCCAGGCCGCCGTCAGCGCCTGCGGGTCGTGGGGGTGAAACACCGGGGCCCCGCCGCGTTCCAGGTATTTTTGGTAAATCGTCGGCATCGCACGGCCGGCGAAGTGGCACCACGACAGCTGCCAGAGGTCGGCTGAGCTCTCCTGGTAGTACGAGTGGCGGCAGTCGATGAACACGCAGTCGCCGGCGGCCACGGCGTAGGTGCGGCCGGCGTAGCCCAGCGTTCCCGAGCCCTTGGTCACGATAAAAAAGAGATAGGAGGTCAGGTCCTCTCTGGCGCTTCTGTGCGGCGCCAGCGCGGTCAGGCGGCCGCATTCCTGAAGGTACAAGAGGCTGGACTTGGCGAAGTCGGACGGGGTGTAAAGCAGGCGGTCGGCGTCAACGACCGGACCGGTGGTGGGGGTGATGGGCATGGTGAAGGCTCCTTAGGCTGAAAGTCAAAGCTGGCAAAAACCGCGAAATCTCGGGGAATACACAACTAATTCGGCTGAATCCGCCGGCACCAATTGCAATCTGGCGGGTGCGAAGGCAGCCAGCGCCACTGCTATGCAAGATTATCCTGACGCGACAGCACGTTTTCAAGAAACCGCTGTGTCGTACTGATTTTTGTTAAAATCTAGTCAGCCAATATTATACAACTTTTCCCCAATATCCCCCAACTCAACCGGCGAATTGGCTGTCATAATGGATACAATCATTAGAGCTGGGTACCATGCGGCAACGCCTAACCTGAGGAAAGGATTGCCTCGTCGCCAGTGTTATGACGTATCTAAAAATAAACGCCCCGTCTGCAATTGCATGAAGCGGTCTTAGTAGATGAATTAATTACATATGTAGGGCGGGTCTTGAGACCGGAACGGGCTCAAGAGAGCCCCACGCGTTCCGCCGCCCCGGTCCGGAGCCGGAAGTAGTGGTGCGTCCGGGCCGTAGCCCGGATCTCCAGACGCTACCCGTCCCGCTAACCCCGCCGCATTCCATCCTCTAAACGGGTTCCACCGCGCAACGCGGGAACGCCTAGCTACGCACTAGCCCCGAGGCAAGGACCGCCTCGCCGCTAGCGCTAGGCTATGCGTCCCGCTAAAAACGCGCGGTTCCACCCTCTCAATCAAAGGAGACCAACATGACCAAAATCGCACTGATCACCGGCATCACCGGCCAAGACGGCTCGTACCTGGCGGAATTTCTGCTGGGCAAGGGCTACGAAGTTCACGGCATTCACCGGCGGTCGTCCATTTCCAACACCGGTCGCATCGACCACCTGCTCGAGGCCGGCAGCATCACGCTGCACGACGGCGACCTGTCCGATTCCTCGGGCCTGATCCGGATCATCGGTGAGGTTCGCCCCGACGAAATCTACAACCTCGCGGCGCAATCGCACGTCCAGGTGTCCTTCGATGTGCCGGAATATTCCGGCGACGTCGACGCGCTGGGGGTGTTGCGCATCCTCGAGGCCGTTCGCATCTGCGGTCTGGCCGATCACACCCGCATTTATCAGGCGTCGACCTCCGAGCTTTACGGCAAGGTCGAAGAGGTGCCGCAGCGTGAGACCACGCCGTTTCACCCTTACAGCCCTTACGCGGTGGCCAAGCAGTACGGGTTTTGGATCGTCAAGGAGTACCGCGACGCCTACCACATGTTCGCCGTCAATGGCATCCTGTTCAACCACGAGTCCGAGCGTCGCGGGGAGAATTTTGTCACGCGCAAAATCACCCTGGCGGCCGGCCGCATCGCGGAAGGCCTGCAGGACCACCTGGAGCTTGGCAACATGGACTCCCTGCGCGACTGGGGTTACGCCAAGGATTACGTCCAGTGCATGTGGCTGATCCTCCAGCAGGATACGCCCGACGATTTCGTCATCGCCACCGGCGAGCAGCACACGGTGCGTGACTTCACGGAAAAAGCGTTCGCCGACAACGGCATGACCATTCGCTGGGAAGGTACGGGTGTGGCCGAGAAGGGCTACGACGCGGCGTCTGGCAAGCTGCTGGTCGCGGTCAACCCGCAGTGGTTCCGCCCGACGGATGTCGACAACCTCTGGGGCGACCCGACCAAGGCCAAAACGGTGCTGGGCTGGGATCCGCAGCAGACCAGCTACGCCGAGCTGGTCCACATCATGGCCCAGCACGACCGGCAGCTCGCCAAGCGTGAGGCGGCCTTCAAGGCCCTGCGGTAGCCTGCAATTATCAATCACTCAATAACGGAAAGAAGCTATTAAACAATGATGGAAAAAGATGCCAAGATTTACGTCGCCGGTCACCGCGGGATGGTGGGTTCCGCCATCGTGCGTGAGCTCAAGCGCCAGGGCTACACCAACCTGATCACCCGCACCCACGCGGAGCTTGACCTGCAGCGGCAGGCCGACGTCGAGGCGTTTTTCGCCGCCGAGAAGCCGGATTACGTGTTCCTGGCCGCGGCCAAGGTCGGCGGCATCGTCGCCAACCAAGAGGCGCTGGCCGACTTCATGTACGACAACATGATCATGCAGATGAATGTGATTCACGAAGCATGGCGGAACAATGTGAAGAAGCTCGAGTTCCTGGGCTCCAGCTGCATCTACCCGCGTCTGGCCCCGCAGCCGATTCAGGAGAGCTCGCTGTTGACCAGCTCGCTGGAGCAGACCAACGAGGCCTACGCCTTGGCCAAGATCTCCGGTCTGAAGTACTGCGAGTACCTCAACCGCCAGTACGGCACGGATTACATCTCCGTGATGCCGACCAACCTGTACGGGCCCAACGACAACTACCACCCGACCCACTCGCACGTGCTGCCGGCCCTGATTCGCCGCTTCCACGAGGCCAAGGTGCAGGGCAAAACGACGGTGACCTGCTGGGGCGACGGCAGCCCGTTGCGTGAGTTCATGTACGTCGACGACCTGGCCGACCTCTGCGTGTTCCTGATGAACAATTACTCCGGCAACGAGACGGTCAACGCTGGCACCGGCAAGGAGCTGACCATCAAGGCGCTGACCGAGAAGGTGGCCAAGATCATCGGCTACACCGGCGCCATCGAATGGGACACGTCCAAGCCGAACGGCACCCCGCGCAAGCTGCTGGACGTCTCCAAGGCGGCCGGCCTGGGCTGGACCTACAAGACGGAGCTGGACGACGGCATTCGCCTGGCCTACGAGGACTTCCTGGCCAACCCGATGCGAGCGGAGCGGTAAGCGAGCGGCTGAGCGGGACCGTGGCGGGACCGTGGTGCGACCGTGGCGGCTGCCACGCGGCGTTCGAGGCAACACGCGGCGCGGTGTGAAGGCGTAACGGCGCCGTCACCACGCTCACGCCGCCTGAATTATTTCCCGGGAAATTGCCCGAGACTCGCACGGCAAGCAGCAACCGCCACCGGCGCCACCCATGTGGGATGGGTGACGCCGGTGGCGGCACGACAGACAGGCATGACCGGACCGCCGCGGTGTAATCCGCGGCGGCCTTGCGTTAGCCGCGCCAATCACGGCGCGGTCGGGGCGTTGGGCAGTGCCAACGCCATCACATTTGGGGGAAATATGCAGATTATTTTACTTTCCGGGGGCTCCGGCCAGCGGCTGTGGCCGCTGTCCAACAACGTTCGCTCCAAGCAGTTCATCGACTTGCTCAAGAGCCCGAGCGGCGAGTACGAGTCGATGGTGCAGCGGGTCTACCGCCAGATTCGCACGGTCGATCCCGAGGCGGCGGTGACCATCGCCACCGCCAAGTCGCAGGTGTCGACGATTCACCACCAGCTGGGCGACGCTGTCGGGCTGTCGGTCGAACCGTGCCGGCGGGACACGTTCCCGGCCATCGCGCTGGCGGCCGCCTACCTGCACGACGTCAAGGGGATTGCGGCGACGGAGCCGATTGCGGTGTGTCCGGTCGATCCCTACGTGGCCGACAGCTACTTCCAAGGGGTCGCCGACCTCGCCGCCCGGGCCGCGGTCAGCCCCGCCAACCTGGTGCTGATGGGGATTGCGCCGACCTACCCGAGCGAGAAGTACGGCTACATCATCCCGGCGACGCGCGACCGGGTCAGCACTGTGAAGACCTTCAAGGAGAAGCCGGATGCGGCCACGGCCGCCGCCTACCTCAAGCAGGGCGCCCTGTGGAACGGCGGGATTTTTGCCTTCAAGCTCGGCTACCTGATCGACCGGGCCCATGAACTGATCGATTTTGCCGATTACCAAGACCTGCTCAGCAAGTACGCCGGGCTGGAGAAAATCAGCTTCGACTACGCGGTCGTCGAGCACGAGCCCGCCATCGAGGTGATGCGCTACGCCGGCGAGTGGAAGGACCTCGGCACCTGGAACACGCTGACCGAGGCGATGGACGAGCCCAGCGTCGGCAAGGCGATGATGAGCGACTCCTGTGACAACGTTCACGTGATCAACGACCTGGACGTGCCGATTCTGGCGATGGGCCTGCGGGACGTCGTGATCTCGGCCAGCCCCGAGGGCATTTTGGTCGCGGACAAAACGCAAAGCAGCTACATCAAGCCCTTCGTCGATCGCATCGACCAGCAGGTGATGTTCGCCGAGAAATCCTGGGGGAGCTTTCGGGTGCTGGACGTGTCCGATGGCGGCATGACGCTGCGGGTGACGCTGAACCCCGGCCACCACATGAACTACCACAGCCACGTTCACCGCGACGAGGTCTGGACCGTGCTTGAGGGTCGCGGCTGGACCGTGATCGACGGGGCGGTGCGAGCGGTGCGGCCCGGCGACGTGGTTCGCCTGCCGGCCGGCTCGCGTCACACGATCATCGCCGAAACCGAGCTGCGCGTGATTGAGGTGCAGACCGGCGAGTCGATCAGCGTCCAGGACAAGCACAAGTACGACTTTGATTTTGACACCATGCGGGAGGTACGGGGATGAACGAGATGCAGCGTTACCAGGACTGGCGGCGACACGCGACGGCCGATCCGGACTTGATGGCTGAACTTGAGGCGATGGCGGCCAATCCGGCGGCCATCGAGGACGCGTTTTACCGCGACCTGGCGTTCGGCACCGGCGGCCTTCGCGGCACGATCGGCGCCGGCACCAACCGGATGAACGTCTACACGGTGGCCAAGGCCTCCCAGGGGCTGGCGGATTACATCGTGGCCAACTTCGCCCCGGCCGCTCGCAGCATCGCCGTGTCGCGCGATTCACGCCACAAGTCCGACCTGTTCGCGGAGGTCGCGGCCCGGGTGTTCGCCGCCAACGGCATCACGGTGTGGCGCTACGAGCAGATCGCGCCGACGCCGATGCTGAGCTTCGCCACCCGCCAGCTGCACTGCGCCGCCGGCATCATGGTGACGGCCAGCCACAACCCGGCCAAGTACAACGGCTACAAGGTCTACGGCCCGGACGGCTGCCAGATCACCACGGCGGCGGCCAAGACGATCCTCGATTGCATCGAACGCCTGGCGATTTTTGATGATGTGAAAATGCTCCCGCTGGCCGACGCCGAGCAGGCGGGGCTGATTCGCGCGATTCCCGCGAGCGTGTTCGATGACTTCGTCGCCGCCGTTCACGGCACCTCACAGCTGGCGGCCGGCACGGCCATCGACCGCGCGGTGTCGATCGTCTACTCGCCGATCAACGGCACGGGGCTGGTGCCAGTGACCCGGACGCTGCGTGAGGCCGGCTTCACCGACCTCTTCGTCGTGCCGGAGCAAGAGCAACCGGACGGCGATTTTCCCACCTGCCCGTTCCCCAACCCGGAGATCGAGGCGGCGATGGCCCTGGGCATCCAATACGCGAAGGCTCGCGGCGCCGAGCTGGTCTTGGCCAACGACCCGGACTGCGACCGCGTCGGCACCGCGGTGCGTGAGGCCGACGGCAGCTACCGGCTGCTGTCCGGCAACGAGATGGGGATGCTGCTCCTGGATTACATCTGCGCCCGGCGCGTCGAGAACGGCACGATGCCGGCGCAACCCGAGCTGGTCAAGACCATTGTCACCATAGACATGGCCGATCGCATCGCCGCGCATTACGGGGTGACCACGGTCAACCTGCTGACCGGCTTCAAGTTCATCGGCGAAGAAATCGGCCGGCTCGAGGCCGCGGGACGCGAGGCCGATTACCTGTTTGGCTTCGAGGAGAGCTACGGCTACCTCAGCGGCACCTACGTCCGGGACAAGGATGGCGTCAACGCCAGCTTCCTGATCTGCGAGATGTTCGCCTACTACAAGACCCGCGGCATCACGCTGGCGGCCAGGCTCGCCGCGCTTTACCGCGACTACGGCTACTGCCTGAACACGCTGCATTCCTACGAGTTCGACGGTGCGGCCGGTTTTGCCAAAATGCAGACGATCATGGCGACCTTCCGCGAGGGTGTCGCCGAATTCGGCGGGGAACGGGTGGC
The DNA here is from genome assembly GCF_025490915.1 of Lacticaseibacillus parakribbianus. Taxonomy (GTDB): domain Bacteria; phylum Bacillota; class Bacilli; order Lactobacillales; family Lactobacillaceae; genus Lacticaseibacillus; species Lacticaseibacillus parakribbianus. Next base: position 64,775 of record NZ_JANQBA010000014.1, read on the forward strand.
GAGCGTCGCCGACTACCTGCCGGGGCTTGACGGCCTGCCGCAAGCCGATGTGCTGAAGTTCACGCTGGCGACCACCGGTTCCGTGGTGGTGCGGCCCAGCGGCACCGAGCCCAAGCTGAAGGTCTACGTCTCCGTCAGCGCCGCCGACCAACCGGCCGCCGCCGCCCGGGAGGCCGCGATCGTCGCCGGGCTTGGCGGGTATTTCGCCTAATGCTACAATAGAGCGAAAACCGTGAGGAGGCGCCGGATGGCAGCAGAAGACGAGAAGGAAAAGCAACCAGGCGCCACCGCTAACCGCGAACCCGCCCCGGCGGCCGCCGGCACCGCCGCAGCCGCCGGCACGGACGCAAGTGAGTCAGCCGCAAGTGCCGAGGCAACCGCCGCAGCCGCCGCAGCCGCCGCAGCCGCCGCAGCCGCCGGCACCGACGCGGCCGAGCCGGACGCCGGCGCCGACGACCCGAGCCTGGCCGCCCCGACCGACCACAGCCGGCGGCATCGCACTGCCGGGCCCCACCGCAAGCGCCGCCGCATCTGGCCCTGGGTGCTGGCAACCGTGCTTTTGGTGCTGGCCGTGGCCGGCGCCGTGGTCGGCCGCACCGCCTGGAACTTGTACCACTCGGTCCAGACCACCACGGCTCGCACCTACACGCCGCTGAAGAAGCAGAGCAAGGAGGCGGCCGCGGCGGCCGAGACGGCGATCACCAAGCGCCGGCCGATCAGCATTTTGCTGCTGGGCACCGACACCGGGGCCCTGGGCCGCACCGAGGCGCGTGGCCGCACCGACTCGATGATCTTGGTCACCATCGACCCTAAGCGCGAGACCACCACGATGGTCAGCATTCCCCGCGACACGATGAGCCAGATGATCGGCTATTACGGGGTTAATATTCAAAAAATCAACGCCGCCTACAGCATCGGCGCCACGGACATGACCGTCGACTCGGTGTCGGCGCTGCTCAACGTGCCGGTGCAGCACTACGCGATGGTCAACATGGGTGGCCTGGAAAAGGTGATCGATGCGGTCGGCGGCGTCGAGGTCACCGTGCCGTTCACCTTCACCGACGACGATGGGCACCATTTTCCCAAGGGCCCGATGCACCTGAACGGCAGCCTGGCGCTGGCCTACGTGCGGATGCGCCACGAGGATCCCCGCGGCGATTACGGTCGCACCGAACGCCAGCGCCAGGTGATCACCGGCATCCTGAAGGCGGCGCCGAGCTTCCAGAGCCTGAGCAACTTCAAGGCCCTGATGGCGCAGGTTCAGGACAATTTTCGCTCGAGCCTGAGCTTCGACGACATGGTCGCGCTGTTCACGCATTACCGCGCCGCGGCCAACCACATCAAGCAAGACCACCTGCAGGGCGTCGGCTGCTACCTGAACGGCTCGTCCTACCAGATCGCCCCGACCAAGGAGCTGCAGCGCGTCTCAGACGAGCTGCGAACCAGCATGGGCCTGGCCAAGGCAACGCTGCACAACGAGGAGACGCGCCAAAACGCGCTGAACCCGGACTTCGACTGGACCGGCGCCTACGAAACGGGCTACAAGGTCTACGGCGCCGACCGGGTGAACTGACGGCCTGGCGTGACCGAGCAGCCGCCGGCGGCCGGCGCGAGCCACCCGCTGCCAAGTGAACGTCAAAAAGGCCCAACTACCATGGCGGTTGGGCCTTTTTGCCGACGCTTTTCCGCCTACTGGCTTCCTTTCAAAACGCGCTGGGCCGGTAGCTGAAGCCGTTTTTTGTGGCCGTGAGGCAAATTAGTTGACGCCAAATTGGTCCGGTGTTAAGCTACCACCGAATGATTGTTCAAGTGTGGGGAAGTCGCTGCGGCCTCAGCGGCTGCACTTCCACTGCACTGGCGGGAATGGCGGGGGCATAAGCATCCCCAGTACCGCCGTCCATGCCAAGTCGAACCTGACTTTAGACGTGTGCGTTTTCGTGCAACGGATCCCATCTGCGGGACCGAATACCAGGGCGAGCGCTGCCACCCACCGGCTGCTGGCTCAGCTTCCTACTCGCTTCGAACTTGGCTGCGAGGTAGCTGCGGAAGCCTGAGGACCGATGGCTTGTTCCACTGTGCCGTCAACCGGGCCACCCGGCGACGGCACCTTCAACCGTGATGCCAACCAGGAAGAAGACTGAGGCCGCCGCGTGAGCCTGCGCGGTGGCTTCAGCGCGGCCTGCACTTTCGCGTCTACGATCGCATGATATTATGACGCATGGTTTCACCAAAAAAACGCTCAAGACGCCGCCTTCCGAGCTCGCCCACGCCAAGGAACTCAGGCGGGAGTACGACGACAGTCCAGGGGGCTAGTCGCATGGTAAGGAACATTCTGTTTGACGATTACCTCGCCGAACAGCTCAAGAATCCAGCGTTTAAGGCAGGATTCGACGCGGAATCCGCTAGGCTCGAGAGCGCCGTGGCACTAATGACCGCGCGAGAACGGGTGGGGCTAACGCAGCGTGAGTTGGCGGCACGGGCGAACGTGCCGCAGTCGACGATTGCGCGTATCGAGCATGGATACAACGCGAGCATTGATACCACGAGTAAGATTGCCGTCGCGCTGGGCAAGAAGCTCCAGCTCGAATTCAAGTGAGTTGCGGCCGGCTACTAAAGTTTCGAGCGTCGTTCACCGCTGCCGCGGTGAGCGGCTTTTTTTGGCGTCACGCGGCGGTTGACAGCCGACTGGGGGTGGCGTAACCTACACGCAACACGCAACACGCAACACGCAACACGCAACACGCAACACGCAACACGCAACACACGCAACACGCAACACGGGAGGTGGCGCGATGACGCTGAAGCTCAAGCCCTTGAACCTGGCCGACAGCCGGGCAGAGTACGATTTTTTCCAAGCCATGCCGGAGCAAAACGGCTTCGAGGTGCCGTACCGCGGCCTGAGCTACGCCGCCTTCACCGCCACGGCGATTCCGCAGCGACTGACGGCCGCGGCCGGGCAGGGGCTGCCGGCCGGCTACGTTCCCGACACCTACTTCTTCCTGTGGGACGACGCGCGGCTGGTCGGGCTGTTCAAGGTTCGCCATCACCTCAACGCCTTTTTGCGCCAAGGCAGCGGCCACATCGGCTACGGCATCCTGCCGGCCTGGCGGGGCCGCGGTTACGCGACGCGCGGTCTCGCGCTGGCGTTGGCCGAGTGCCGGCGGCTGATGCCGCCGGGCGAAACCGAGATCTACCTGTCTTGTCTGACCACCAACGCGCCGTCGCTTGCGGCGATGCTGGCCAACGGCGGCCGGGTGGTGGCGACGGTGGCCGGCGAACATCACGTGCGGATCGCGCGGTGAAGGGGCGACCGCCCCGCGGCACTGCGACCCGCGTCGTGGTCTCGGCCGTGAGATTATTGTATTGTAAGCACCCAATAACAGACCGGATATGATTGCCCCTTGCCGGGCAGTATGATTGCCTCATCAAATCTAAATTGGTGAGGTAATTTTATGGATGAGAAACCTGAGATTGTTCGGATCAAAT
>NZ_JANQBA010000015.1 GCF_025490915.1 Lacticaseibacillus parakribbianus
TGTTTGAATAGCTCGATTTGTTGTTACTAGCGAATTGACTTCGCAATGTTTAATTCTTTTCAATTAAGAAAAGCCCTATCACATTTACGAAACTTTGTTCAGTTTTCAAAGGACTACCTTGTCCATAAGACAACTTAATGAGTATATCAGGTGGACAATGTATTGTCAAACCTTATTTTTAAACTTGGATGCCGGTTAATCAATCAAGTAATATGCTTTCATAACCGGGCTGTTTGACAACGAGGAATATCATACCAAGCGAAGGCCGGTGGGTCAACCCCGAATTGAAAAAAACTAAAAAAAGCAGCACGACGGCTGCTTTTCTCTCAAAATTTATTCGGCGGTGATGACGGTCTGGCCGGCCATGTAAGGCACCAACACCTCCGGCACGGTGACGCTGCCATCCGCGTTCTGGTAGTTCTCAAGAATGGCGGCAACGGCCCGGCCGACCGCAAGCCCGGAGCCGTTCAGCGTGTGAACGAACTGCGGCTTGCCGTTGTCATCGCGGTAGCGAATCTGGGAGCGACGGGCCTGGAAGTCCGTGCAGTTGGAGCAGCTGGAGATCTCACGGTAGCGGTCCTGCGCCGGCAGCCAGACTTCAAGGTCGTTGGTCTTGGCGCTGGTGAAGCTGGCATCCCCGGAGGCCAGGGTGATCACGTGGTACGGCAGGCCCAACTTTTGCAGCAGGTCTTCGGCATCGTGGATCAGCTTTTGCAGCTGGTTCCAGGAATCCTCCGGCTTGCAGAACTTGACCATCTCCACCTTGTTGAACTGGTGCATGCGAATCAAGCCGCGGGTATCGCGCCCGGCGCTGCCGGCCTCGGAGCGAAAGGCCGGGGAAAGCGCGGTGAAGCTGATCGGCAGCTTCTCCTTGTCGATAATCTCGCCGCGGTAGTAGTTGACCAGCGGCACCTCGGCGGTCGGAATCAACGTCAGCGGCTCGCCGTCGTTGGTGATCGAGTACACATCCTCGGTGAACTTGGGAAACTGCCCGGTGCCAAACATCGAGTCGTCGTTCACCAGGTAAGGGGTGATCATTTCCGTGTAGCCTTCCTTGTAGTGCTCATCCAAAAAGAAGTTGTACACGGCGCGTTCCAACCGGGCACCAGCCCCCTTGTAGTAGACGAACCGGGCCCCGGAAACCTTGGCCGCGCGTTCAAAGTCGAGGATGCCCAGCGCCTCGCCGAGCTCATAGTGGGCCTTGGGGGTGAAGTCGAACTGCCGCGGGGTCCCCCACTTGTACTCCTCACGCGCGTCATTTTCGTCCATCGACATCGGCACGTCATCGGCCGGGAAGTTCGGCAGCCGTACCAAAATGCCGGTTTGCTCGGCCTCGATGTCGGCCAGCTGCTTGTCCAAAGCCCCGATTTCCTTGCCGACCTCGCGCATCGCGGCGATCTCGGCGTCTGCGCTTTCCTTGTTGCGCTTCTTGGCCGCAATCTGGTCGGAAACCTGGTTGCGCTTGGCCTTGAGCTCCTCGGTTTGAACAATCACCGCGCGACGCTTGGCATCTAGTGCCAGCACCTCGTCGATTTGGTCCGGCTTGACGCCACGCGCCGCGAGCTTGGTCTTGGCCCAGTCTGGGTCGTTGCGCAATACTTTGATATCCAACATCACAGTTCCTCCTTTTTCGTGTGAAGACACAAAAAGCCCCTCGTCCAAAAATTGGGACGAAAGGCTTCTTTCCGCGGTACCACCCAAGTTTGGCCAACCAGTGGCCACCCTCAATCGATAACGGTCGTTGCCGTGCGGCTCATCGCCGCCCACTGTCGCGCTGGAATGCGGGCTTGTGTGACTTGCACCAACCGTCACCTCTCTGAACTGCCCTTAAGCGCCTACTCACGTGTTTGCTATTTGCCTCTATAATACGTCAGTGGGCCGGTCCTTGCAAGGCCGATTGCCGGGCCAACCCCGCCGGGTCCAGCACCCGAATCACGCTCGGGCGAACTTCCCGGATCAGGCCGACCTGCCCGAAGGCCTTCAGGCGCCGGCTCAGGGTTTCCGGCGTTGTGCCGAGGTACTGCGCCAGGTCCTTTTTCTTCATCGGTAGGCGAAATTCGGGCTGGGGTTGGGCCAGCAGGTAGGCCGCCAGCCGCCCCTCCACCGGCGCCATCGCCCCGGTGGCCTTAGCCTCCAGCTGGTCGATGCGCCGCGTCAGCTCCTGCATCACGGCAAAGGAGACCTCCGGGGCGTCCTTGAGCAGGCGCTGGAACTCACGCTTGTACAGGACGCAGGCCGACACCGGAGCGGTGGCCGTGGCCGCCGCCTCGTGCTGCTCGGTCACAAACAGCCCGTGGTCACCGTCAAAATCGCCGGGTTCAAGCAGCCGCACAATTTGCTCGCGCCCATCCGCGAGGCTGCGCGAGACCTTGACGCTGCCTTCGTGGATGATGTAAAGCGCCGTCGCCGGGCTGCCGCTCAGGTACAGCGGCTCCCCCTTGGCAAAATGGGTATGCTGCACCACCGAGCCGATCTGCTCCAGCATGGGTTGCGGCAGGTGCTGGAAAATCGGCACGGTGGCGACGCACAGGTGCGGCGCATGGGCCTTAGTAATCAACGTTGCCACCCAGGCTGAGCTTGTTGTCCCAAACCTGGCGAATCTCGGCGTACAGCTCGCCGAACCAGTCGTTGGACGAGTTAGCCGCCCACTTGTAGGTCAGGACGTCACCGCGCTTGGCTGCCGCGTCCGGCACGGTGGAGCTTTCGATCACGAGGTCGGCGTCGCCGATCGCCTCGGGCTCGAGAATCTCGACGATCGGCTGGCTGATCAAGAAGGCCAAAAGGTCGATGTACCCCAGCACCGTCTGCTCGATCACCAGCGCCACCTTGACCTTAACCGGCGGAATGAACTGGGTCGCCAGGTGCAACAGGTTGTGGTAGTAGGAATCGACCAGCGTGTCGAGCACCGGCGTGAAGACGTCGAGCTTGCGGGTGAAAATCACGTGCTCCAGCGTCTGGTGAACCTTTTTTTGCAGCGCGACGTTATCTGGAATCTGCTCGAGCTTCGCGTTGATCTCGTAGGCGATGGTCTGCGAGACATCGTCGCCGAACTCCAGGGTCGACACGGTGTTGGCCAGTAAATTGGCCTTGAGCATGTTCATCGCCTGGGCCGGGAGCCGGTTTTGCTCCACGAAAGACACCGGCAGCTTGGCCAAAAAGTCGGTGACCAAGTCGTAGATGCTCGGGTTGTAACGCTTGAAGCGCTGCACCGTTTTCTCCAGCTGCGCCGGGTTGGTCGTGACGTAAAACGGCAGGAAATTGAACAGGAAGTAAACCGCGGCGCTTTCACCCAGCTGTTCGGACAAGGTGATGGCCGGCCAAGGAAAGGCGTCTTGCAGCTCCTCAAAGACGTTGGCGGTCGGGTACTTCAGCGTCAGCGTCGCCTCGTCGTAGGCAATCGCCGCGCCGTCTTTGATGCGGTAATAGGAGATGGCGACGTAGTACATCGCGATCTCGCGGGTGACAATGTTCGGCGTCCCCACGTCGTACAGGGTCACCACCTGATCGACGATGTCGCCGATGGTCTCTCGCGCCAGGTCGGCGAACGGCCAGCCGGCTCCGTCCGTGGCCAGCCAGTACACCATGGTCAAGAAGACGCGGATGCGCTTCTCCTCGCCTTGCAGGCGCAGCGTCTCGTAGGAGAAGCGAACGCCGAACTTGCGGGAAAAATCGCGCAAGGGCTTGAGGTGGCGCAGCATCGTGGCCTTCGAGGTGTCGGCCGCCGCCAGGAACTGATCGAAGTTCTCGTACTGGTGGGTCAACAGCGCCTGCAGGAACTGGTACGGGTGGCTTTGGTTGACGAAGTAGTACCGCACCGCGCTTGAGGACAGGTTGAACAGCTTCTTGGTACTGACGTTCTTGCTGCCGGTCATGTCCTCCAAGGCGGCGACCAGCCCGTTGTACGTGTTGTACACGCTGCCGTAGTTTCGGCCGGTCAAGGAGGCAATCTGTTTGAGATTGACGTCCTTGACCAGCGGCTTGTGTGAAAGCTCGGCAACAAGTCGATCCGCGACTGGCGTCTGGGCGGTTCGAGAGTTGACGATCTTGCGGAACAAGCTCATTTTTTCTGTCTCTGACATCGACAGAAAGATATCTTCGCGTCCGCGCATTGTAATATTTCCCCCAAAAAATGCTGATTTATCCGACGATATAACGGCCTAATTATAACCTTGACCACGCCGTGTTTTCAATTAAGTTTTCCAAATAATGATACCCTATTTTAAGTAAGCGGTCTAAACACGGTGACACTGGCGGCATTCATATTCCTTCAATCAGAATTTCAATGAAAACTCGATTAAAAATAGCGGCCGCAAAGTTCATCTTTTTGATATACTAGGGGCAGCAAGCGGAAGGGATGTGAAAACATGCGGTTCGAGGAGATCTTCTTGGAGAAGGCCGACTTGCAAAAGTTCGAGATGTACCGAACGCTGGTCAGCCAGCACGGTGAGCCGCTGACGATCACCGACCTGAGTGGGCGGCTGGGGCTTTCCTACCAGCAAAGCTACAACGTGTTTCAGGAGCTGTCGCGCGACATGGCCGACCTCGATGGGGCCACCAAAGCCGCGGTCAAGCACACCCTAACCCGCGGCGAGCCCGTGCTGCCGGTCGACGTCTACCGCGCCAAGCTACTTGAAGGGGCGATTGCCTTTTAGTTCATAGATTACGTCACCCAGAGCAATCAACCCAGCATCGATCAGTTCTGCGCCGAACATTTCATCAGCCACTCGACGCTGCTGCGCAAGACCGCGCCAGTTCGCAAATTCTTGGGGGGCTTTCGCCTGAAGCTGTCTTTGACCCAGGCCAAGTTCACCGGCGACGAGAAGCAGGTACGGCTGTTCCTCCACGCCTTTTACTGGCTGGGCTACCACGGCACCGCGTGGCCGTTCAACTTGATCGATGCCGCAACCGTTCGCCAGCAGTACCTGCAGCTTGCAAGCTGTTCCCAGGACCCAATCACCCAGCTGCAGGAGCAGGTGTTTTGGGCGGTGTGTCGCACCCGGCTGGCCCATGGCTTCACCGTCAAGTGGGGACCCGACTTCTACCAGCTCTTCGCCGGGATGCCCCCGCAGCCGCTGGTCTACTCGCAGGCCGGCTTTCCCCGCCTGACCCCTCACGCCTTGCGCGACGAGAGCAACTTTTTCGAGTTCTTCCAGGCCAAAAACATCCGCTTCACGCTGATGACCCCGCGTGAAAGCAGCCTGTTGTCCTACCTGCAGGGCCGCGAAGCGACGTCTTGGGACCTGGTCGCACGGCTGATGAGCTTCCTAGACGACTACGACGAGGCCGCCGCGACGCCTTTGTGGGAGGACCCGCAGCTGGTGATGAACCTGCTGCGGCTGAGCCTTGCGTGGTCGTTGATGGGCGGCGATTACGTCAAGCAGGCCGACTTTTTCACCACCACCCAGCTGAGCTACAAGCAGCGGCAGATGCGCGACCTGCTCGGCGACTTTGTCGATCAGCTGCCGGAGACGCCGGCCTTCGCCCCGTTCAAAACGGACCGGGCAGCCTTCATCGAGATGCTCTTTTTGCTGTTCGTGCCCTACCTCAGCCGCTTCAAGTGGACCGACCGCGTTCACGTCGCTTTGTGGATGGCCAGCACCGACATCGGCAACGCGGCGATTCGCCACTTCCTCCAAAACATCAGCGTGGTGGCTTTGATGGCCCCGGAGGCCGACCTCGGCCAGGCCGATCTGATCATCACCAGCCCAGACGACTTCGCCAACGCCCCCCTGCCGCCCGGGGCCGGGCCGCGGTTTGACTGGTACCTCGACGCGACGGAAACCGACTACTACCGGCTGTACCAGCAGGTCTTTCGCCTTTACGAGCAAAAGCTTGCGGCCGCGGCCGAGTGACGCAAAAGGCACTTCCCACCAACAGCGGGAAGTGCCTTTTGCGTTGCCCTATTCCGGTCGCAGCCCCTTCATCAGGAATTCCACCTCGCGTGAAACTAGCTGGTCGACCGCAATCGGCGTATCGTTCAACAGTCGTGTGAGGACGTCGCCGAGCAGGGTGCCGGCGATGAAGCGCATGATCTGAGCGGCCGGCCAGTCAACCAGCTGCCCGGCCGCTTGGTAATGCACGATGGTCGGGGTGAACCGCTCGGCGATTGCCTGGTCGAAAACCGTTTTGACCTGTTCGATCAGCTCCGGTCGCTGCAGCGCCTCGGCCATCATGATTTTCACCACCTGGTAGTTGCGAACCGCAAACTGCATCCGGTCCGTCAACAGCCCGGTGAGCAACGTGGCGAAGTCGGCCGGCAGCCCAACCAGGGTGTGGTCGATGAACTCACCGGCCGCCTTGGGCACGACCTCGGCAAAAAAAGGCGCCAGGATGGCCTGCAAGATGTCCTCCTTGGTCTTGAACCGCTTGTACACCGTGCCCTCTGAAACCCCGGCGGCCTTAGCAATGTCCCCGGTGCTGGTTCGCGAAAACCCCTGCTTGGCAAACAGCTCGAGGCTGGCCTTCAGCACCGCCTTTTGCCTGGCGGTCAGGTCGCTGGCCTCAAGCGACTGATCAAACAGGGTCCCCACATCGTTCACGCGCATCGCAATCGCTCCTTTGCCCCAGGCGTCGGCGTCTGGTAAGTGAATACTCACTTATCATACGTCGCGCAGGCCCAAGACTCAAGGGCGATTGCTAACCCCGCCGGCACCGCGACCGAATAATACCGAATACCGTCAGACGGCAGCGTTCACCGGTTCAAGTCGCGCTGGGCCTGACACCAGGCGTGGCACTGCGCCTGAACGGGCGAGCCGAACAGCGCCAGAGGTGGCGTACTCAGCTCCTCTAGCCGAGTCTGGTCGTAAGCGGCGTTCAGCGCCGCCGTCACGGCGGCCGGCACCGCGGTCGCCGTCTGGGCCAGGCTACCCACGGTCGGCCAATCCACCAGCTGGTCGAACTGGGCCAGGCGCGTGGCGGCGGCGAAGTCCCAGGCGGCAAGCGCAAGCCCTGCGCCAACCGCCGTCAGCCGGTAGCCCAGGCCGGCGCCGACGTAGCCGAGCTCGCTGACGCTCAGCGCCGGCAAATCCACCAACGTCGCGTATGTCCGCGGAATCACCTCGGTGTAGCCGAAACCGTTGTGAATGTGACCGGACAAAAGCACCGTGTTGGGATGCGCGGCCAAAACCCGCTTGAGCGGCGCATCGAAGGCGCCGAAGCCGCCGTACAGGTCGCTGCGCCAGTGGGTGTGGTCAAGCGGCTGGTGGATGAAGACCAGCGGTTGCAAGGCGGTCGCCTCCAGCTCGGCATCCAACCAGGCCAACTGCGTGTCAGACAGCGCCGCGGCGTCCTTGAGCCCCCGCTCGAGGTTCAGCAGGATTACCCGCCACGGCCCCACGTCAACCGCCCCGTACAGCGTCTGAATCGGCGACCCAACTCGGCGCTGTATGGCGGCGAAGCTCGGTACGGTGACCTGGTGGTAATGCGCCGGATCGGCGTCGGGGGCCGCCTGCCAGCCGGCGGAGAACGGGCCTCGCACATCGTGGTTGCCTAGATTCAGCAGGAAGGTCAACGGCGAATACTGCGTCAACAGATCCCCCAGCCCGGCGAACTCGGCGGCCAATCCCGAGTTGGTCAAATCGCCGTCGATCACCACCGTGGCGGCCGGATTCAGGCGCCGAATCGTGTCAAGGCTTGCCCCCAGCGCCTGAGTGCGAGGCGCGGTGCCGTCGTAGTGAACATCCGAAAGCACGAACAAGTCAGTCATCTGCAGTCTCCTTTTCAATCGGGCCGGCCGCAAAACGCAGCTGCGAAAGCCTTGGCCCACTTTCCTGAAAAATCTCGACGGTGTTGGCGCCGGCCACTAATGCGTCCTGCGGGACAAAGGCCGTCAGGTAAGGCCCCACGTCCCAGTAGCGGCCCAAGTTGCGCCCGTTGACGAAGACCACCCCCTTGCCGGCACCAGTCAGGTCCAGAAAGGTCTCGCAAGGTGTGGCCAGCTCGAAAACGAAGCGGTAGCAGACGGGTTGGCCGGCCACCACCGGCCGCGTGTCAGCCAGCGGCGGCAGCGCATCCAGCGCAAGCGCGGTTTGAACCCAGCCGTTCAGGAAGTGATTCCCCTGAAAAACACCGCCGCGCAGACCTTTCTCCTGGTTGGGACCCAGCAGCCACGTCCCGAAGTTGGTGCGGCCGCGGTTTTCGACCAGCACCGCCAGCGTCGCGCCAAGCGGGTCCTCGGCCAGCGTGATCGGCGCGGCCGCGTTCTCGCGGTCTCGCACCGCCACCGGTTGGCCGTTCAAATAAACCGTCGCCCGGTCGGCCATGCCGATCAGCTGCAGCGTCCGGTCGCCCGACCGCAGCGGGTGATCCAGCTGGTACCACGCGTAACCCGCAAGCTGCCCCTGCGCGTCCATGCTTTGCGGCTCGGCCACGTGGGTCTGCGGCCACTGCGACAGGTTGGCCACCAGCCCAGCCGCCGCCGGGCTGGTCAAAGGCGGCAGCGCCTGGGCGTGGCTGATGATTGGGGCGGTTTTGGTCCGGCCCTCGCACAGTAGGTCCTGCAGCAGGTAGAACTTGGCCGTCGGGTTGCCCTGCTCCGTCAAAATCGCGTCGTAGTCGTAGGACGTGACCTGCGGCTGGTAGCCCTCCCCGGCCGTCTCGTTGGCCCCATTGGTGAAGCCGAAGTTCGTGCCGCCATGGAACATATAGAAATTGATGCTACCGCGCTTCAACACCGCGGCGGCTTCGGCAACCACGTCCGCCGCGGCGCGATGGACGGCGGGTTTGCCCCACTGCGCGAACCACCCGTCCCAAAACTCGGTACACATCAGGGGGCCAGCGAAGTCGTGTTCGGCCATGAACGTCTGCAGGTTATCGAAGTTGGTCGTCGCGTCGCTGCCGAAGTTGGCGGTGGGTAAAATACCGTCTTCAATCAAGCTACCGGCGTCAAGCGCCGCATGCCAGCCGCCATCGGCCGTAAACAGCGGCACCGTCACGCCGCAGTCGCGCAGGATGCCGGCAAGCGCCCGGAGGTAACCTTTGTCCTCGGCGTAGGAGCCGTACTCATTTTCCAGCTGCATCATGATCAGCCGGCCGCCGTGGTCAACTTGGTGCGGCACCAGGTGCGGCATCAAGGCCTGATAGTAGCGCCGCACCAGCGCCAAGAACCGCGGGTCACGGCTGCGCGGCCGGTTGGGCGTCTGCAAAAGCCAGGCCGGCAGGCCGCCGAACTCCCACTCGGCGCAGATGTATGGCGACGGCCGCACAATCACGTTCAGCCCCAGCGCCTCTGCCTGGTCGATGAAGCCGTCCAGGTTCCGCCAGCCGCCAAAGTCGAACACCCCGGGCTGCGGCTCGTGGAAGTTCCACGGCACGTAGGTCTCGACCGTGTTGGCCCCCATCGCCTTGAGGTTGAACAGGCTTTGGTACCACTTGCTCGGGGCGATGCGGAAGTAATGAATGGCGCCGCTGATGATTTTGAACGGCTGGCCGTCCAGCATGAAGTCGTGTTGAATGTCAAAGCGCATGGTTATCCTCCTCTTGTCAGAAGCATGATGCCGTTAGTCTACCACGTCACGCCCCGTTTGTAAGCCGTTACACGCCCCTGCCTTCACAAAAAATTCACATTTGTTCGCCACAATGAAAAGTACGATTAATGAAAGAAGTGGTGATGGTGAAAGAACAGTCAGACAATCAGCAAAATCCTTGGCGGCGCAACCTCTATGTGTTGTGGGGCTGCACCTTCATCGCCGGGGTCGCCTTTTCAGAGCTGATGCCTTTCATGTCGCTGTACGTCAGCCAGCTGGGGAACTTCACCAAGGCGCAGGTCTCCTTTTACTCGGGGCTGGTCTACGCGGCCACCTTCCTGGTCACCGCGATTGTGTCACCGATCTGGGGGGCCCTGGCCGATCGCAAGGGTCGCAAAATCATGCTGATTCGCGCGAGCTTCGGCATGGCCACGGCGATGTTTCTGATGGGGCTTGCGACCAACATCTGGCAGCTGATCGCGCTGCGAGCCCTGCAAGGCCTGTTTTCCGGCTTCATCAGCAACGCTCAGGCCCTGATTGCCGCCCAGACGCCGCGTGAAAACGCCGGCAAGGCGCTGGGGACGTTGGTCACCGGGTCGACGTCGGGGATGCTGATGGGCCCGATTCTCGGTGGCGCGTTGGCGTCGGTCTTCTCCATCCGCAACACCTTCTTCATCACCGCCGGCCTCCTGTTCGTCGCCGGGCTGCTGTCGGCGACCCTGGTGACCGAACACTTCGTTCCCATCGCCAAGCCCAAGGCGGCCGGCAAGGGGCTGCTCGGCGGCCTGCTCGGGCAGTTCCAAAATCCCAAGCTGATCGTCGTCTTGCTGTTTTCCACCCTGTTCGTGCAGCTGGGCAACACCTCGATTGCGCCGATCATCAGCCTGTACGTCAAGGAGCTGATGCACAACGGCGGGGCCGTCGCCTTCGTCGCCGGCATCATCGCGGCCCTGCCCGGCATCTCCAACATTTTGGCCGCGCCGCGGCTGGGGGCTTACGGCGACAAGCACGGCTCGGGCAAGATCCTGATGGCCGGCTACCTGTTTGCGGTGCTGGTCTACTTCCCGCAAGGCTTCGTCACCAGCATCTGGGCCCTCGGGTTCCTGCGGCTGTTGGTCGGCATCTCGGACGGCGCGTTGTTCCCGACGATTCAGACGCTACTGACTAAGAACTCACCCGCCAGCGCGACCTCCGCGATTTTCTCTTGGAACCAGTCCTTCCAGGCCCTCGGCAACATGTTCGGGTCGCTGCTCGGCGGTACGCTGGCCGGACTGTTCGACTACAACGTCGTGTTCATCTCCACCGCCTGCATGCTGCTGATCAACTTGCTCATGTTGTGGTTCGCGGCACCGAGCCTGCGCCATGCCCGGTAGTGCCGGACGCCTCGCCAATTTTGCGAGGCGTTTTTTTTCGCGCGAAAACGCTTTGCACCGGCGGCCTTTCGTGGTATCTTCAGGGCAAAACCCAAGGAGGCAGCCCATGACTGACCGGCCCATCATCCCCAACCTCACCTCCGCCTTGCGCGACCACATCGTCGAATCCCCCGACGTGATTCGCAAGGCGTCTGGCATTCGCCTGTTCGGCAAGCGAATCAAAACCATCGTCTACTCCACCGACGTCGCGGTGATCGCCAACTGCGACGCCGACGCCATTCTCGCCGTCTACCCCTGGACGCCCAACACCCGCATCCTCGACGCCATCAGCCGCGTCGCCAACGTGCCGATTCTGGCTGGGGTCGGCGGTGGCCTGACCAAGGGGCTGCGCTCGGCCACCGTCGCCCGCTTCGCCGAGGAGAACGGGGCCCAGGCGGTGGTGCTCAACGCCCCGACCAGCCTGGAGACGCTGCGCAGCGTCCGGCGCATCGTCGATATTCCGATTTTTTACACGGTGGTCAACCAAACGCCGAACCTCGCCGCCTACCTTGATGCCGGCGTCAACGCCTTGAACATCGCCGGCGGCCGCGACACGGCGGCGCTGGTCGCCTGGGCCCGAACCCAGCTGGCGGACGTCGATCCGCACTTTCCAATCATCGCGTCCGGTGGCAAAACCGACGCGCAGATCGAAGCCACGATTCAGGCCGGGGCCAACGCAATCACCTACACGGCTTACGGCATGACCGAAAAGACCTTCCACGAGAAAATGGCGAAGTACCGCGACGAACAGGCCCCACAGGACTGAGTCGCGCCAACCACACAAAAAAAATCAGTTGCCGGCAATGCGGCAACTGATTTTTTGGTGCGGTTTACTTGGTGGCCTCGGCCACCGCGGCGTTAACCGCGGCGCCTTCCGCCGCGATCAGGGCGACGCGACCGGCGATGGCCTTAGTGTCCATCGCGATCTCGCGACCCAGGCCCGGCACGTCCTTCTTGGGTTCGAAGAAGGCCTTGAACTCGGCCAGGCGTTCCGGCGTGTAGAAGCGACCGGCGGAAACGGTGATGTAGGTGGTGAATTCCATGTCGCCACCGACCGTTTTTTCAAGCCAGGACCACTCCGTCCGCAGCCAGTCCCAGGCCGCCTCTTGGGCAACCGGGTTGGCGAGCAGGCCGGCGTACCAGCCGCGCAGGTCCTGCGGCTTGATGGTGTCGGCGTCCTCGAAGACGTCGATCAGCCGCCCAATCAACACCGTATCCTGCGTGTCCGTCAAGGCGTAGGCAATCGCGGCCTTGTAGTTCGGATCGGCGGACGTGCGGTAGTCGCGGAGCAGCTTCTCGAACAGCTCCACGCTTGCGTGCCAGCGAACCTCGCTGGCCAGGATGTACGGCCGGGTGTTGGCCGGCAGGTCCTTGGGCTCGCTCGCCTTGGCGAAGGCGGCGTGAGCCCCGGCCACCGTGGCCGGGTCGCCGGCGTAGGCCGCCGCACTCAGGATAATCGGCCGGGCCAGCTGGTCGTTGTTGGACTCACCATCAACCGGGGCCCAACCCAGCCGCGCAACGTGGGCGGCGGTCAGCTTGGTGAACAGCGCCTTGAGCGCCTTTTCCTCGGCCGAATCCGGGGTCGTGAACTTCTTGAGCATGTTCGCGAGGCCAAAGACGGCGCTGAGCACAACGGCGGAGGTGCTGTCGGCAAACTCCGTCAAAAGCGGCACGACGGTCGCGTAAGAAATCTGACCGCCTTCCGCCAGCAGGCGCTGGTCCTGCAGCAGCTGGAGCTGAGAAATCGGGTCGAGTGCTTGGGCGGTGGCCAAAAGGTCCGCCAAAAGCGTCGCGTCGTACTTGACGATGAAGTGCGACTCGTTGCCGACGTTCAAGCGGAACGGCTTGCCGGCGGCCTCGCGCAGCGCTTGGTAATCCCCGAGCTCAAGCGTCTGGGTGGTCATCAGCTGCGGCGTCGCGTAGTTGCCGTTCAACGGGATCTGCCACTGGCGGCCGGTGTCTTCACCGTCGCCGATGAAGAACTGCTTTTGGCTCAAGGTGAGCTTGCCGTCAACCACGGCGGCGGTCACCACCGGGTAGCCGGACTGCTCAAGCCAGCCGTGCATGATGGTGCCAAGGTCGATGCCCGCGGCCTCGCCCAGGGCGGCCCAGAGGTCGGACCCGGCGGCGTTGCCGTACTGATGCGCGTCGAAGTAGGCCTTCAAGCCCTTGCGCAGCGCCGCGTCGCCAATCAGGCCACGGACCATCACCAGCATCCGCGCCCCCTTGGCGTAGACAATCGCGCCGTCGAAAAGCGCGTCGATTTCGGCCGGGTCCTCCACCTGCATGTGAACGGACTGAACGCCAGGCGTCGCGTCGCGGCGCAGGGCGGACGGCGCATCGCCGGTCTGGAAGGTTTCCCAGATGTGCCAGTCGGGCTCGAGGGCGTCGATGGCGACGAATTCCATCATGTTGGCGAAGCTTTCGTTCAGCCACAGGTCGTCCCACCACTTCATGGTGACCAGGTCGCCGAACCACTGGTGAGCCAACTCATGGGCGATCACGGTGCCGATCTGCTGCTTTTGACGCAGCGTCGAGTTGCTCGGGTCCAGAGTCAGGTAGGCCTCGCGGTAGGTGACCAGCCCCCAGTTCTCCATCGCGCCGGCGGAAAAGTCCGGCAGCCCCAGCTGGTAGGAGTGCGGCAGCGGGTACGGGGTCTGGTAGAAGTCCTCGTAAAACTCGATCGACCGCTTGGCGATGTCCAGGGCGAAGTCGAGCTCTTCTGGCTTGTGGGCCTTGGTGGTGAAAACGCCGATTTCAACGCCGGAGTTGGTCTTGGTCAGCTTCTTTTGCATGTCACCGAAGGCAAAGGCCACCAGGTACGTGGACATCTTGCGGGTGGTGTCGAAGTAGTGGACGCCGCCTTCTTCCTTGACCTCTGGCATGTTGGCGATCACGGTTTCGCCCGGCTGCTCGTCGAACTTGATGGCCAGATCGAAGGTCGCCTTAGCCTCCGGCTCGTCGACGCCTGGGAAGGCCTGCCGCGCCGCGGTGGTTTCAAACTGGGTGCCGATCAGCTGCTTTTTGACGCCAGCGACCTCGTAGTAAGATGGGTAAATCCCCATCATGGTGTCGGTCAAAGGCGCCGTGTAGTCGACGGTCAGCGTCACGTCGCCGGCGGCCGGCAGCGTGATCGCGATGGTCTGCGCCGCGTTATCCACGGTGAACGGCACGGCCGCGCCGTCCGCTTCAACGGCGCTGACGGTCAGGTCCTTTTGGTTGAGCCGAATCTCGGCCGCCGTGGCGTGACCTTCAATCGTCGTCTTGCCGGCGATCAGCTTGGTCTGGCGGTCGACATCCAAGTAGAGGTCGTAATGGGTCGGCTGGAAAGTCTCATACAAATGCTTCGTCGCTGTCATAATATCCTCCATAAAATGTAATGTGAATTCATTATAACGCAATCGGATGGCGCCTGCCGCTTTTTCAGTGCGTCCCCCGTGCGGCCGGGTCGTCGGGCCGCACCCGCTAGCCCGGATCGCGCAACCCGCGCTTCGTCGCGCAGGTCGCCAGGCGCCAGCCGGCCGGCAACGCGCCGTGGCCCGGGGCCAGGCCGAGCGTCCCGGCAGCTACACCGTCTTTCGCGCCGGCACACAAAAAGCGACCCTCACCAGAGTCGCTTGTCGAAGCTAAGTCAGATCGGCCAACAGCGCCTGGGCTCGCGGCCCCACCGCCGTGTAGGAAAGCTGTCGCAGGTCGTCATGCGCCGGATCCTTGTGAAAATGGATCATCAGGTAGGCCTCGGGCAGCGCGTCGCCCAGAAACTCGGGCCACTCGACGACGCTGACGCCGTCGCCTTCGAAGTACTCCTCAAGGCCCAAGTCGCCGGCCCCGCCGTCTTCTAGGCGGTAGATGTCCATGTGGTACAGTGGCAGGCGGCCATCCTGGTACTCGCGAATGATGGTGAACGTCGGGCTCTTGATGTAATCGGCGATGCCCAGGCCCGAGGCGAGCCCCTTGGTGAAGCTGGTTTTGCCGGCGCCTAAGTCGCCGTCCAAAAGCAGCACATCCCCGGCCTGAAGTTTGGCGGCCAGGGCCGTCGCCAGCGCCTGCAGTTGTTGTTCATTCAGTGATTCCATGGTGACCTCCAGTCAACGCCCGGTTCCCCGGGGTAAAAACACGCCTGCGAGGCAGGCGTGAGCAAAGCGTGAGCGGCCTAGGCCGTGATGTTTTGGGCCGCGGTGATGATGGCCAGCTTGTAGACGTCCTCTTCGTTGCAGCCGCGCGACAGGTCGGCGACCGGCGCGTTCAGGCCCTGCAGGATCGGGCCGATGGCCTCAAAGCCGCCGAAGCGCTGCGCGATCTTGTAGCCGATGTTGCCGGCCTGCAGATCTGGGAAAATGAAAACATTGGCGTTGCCGGCGACCGCCGAATCCGGCGCCTTGAGCTTGGCGACGCTTGGCACAAAGGCGGCGTCGAACTGCAGCTCGCCGTCAAGCGCCAGGTCCGGGGCCAGCTCGTGGGCAATCTTGGTGGCCTCAACCACCTTGTCGACCTGAGGCGCCTTGGCGGAACCCTTGGTGGAGAAGCTCAGCATCGCAACCTTGGGATCGATGTCGAACAGCTTGGCCGTGCGAGCGGATTCCACCGCAATCTCGGCCAGTTCCTGGGCGTTGGGGTCGATGTTGATCGCGTTGTCGGCGAACAGGTAACGCTCGTCGCGACCGCGCTGCATGATGAACGCGCCGCTGATGCGCGAGGCATCCGGCCGGGTCTTCACGATCTGCAGGGCCGGGCGAACGGTATCCGCGGTGCTGTGAACGGCGCCGGACACCATGCCGTTGGCCTTGCCCATGTACACCAGCATTGTGCCGAAGTAGTTGGGATCTTGCACCATCGTGGCGGCCTGCTCCGGCGTCGCCTTGCCCTTGCGGCGGTCGACGAAGGCCGCGGCCATTTCGTCGTGAATCGGGTCGGTCGCCGGGTCGCGCAGTTCGACGCGGGAGAGGTCGAAGCCCTTGGCCGTGGCGACTTCGCGAATCGCGTCCAGGTTGCCCAAGATGATTGGCTTAATCAGGCCATCGGCGGCCAGCCGAACGGCGGCGCCGATAATCCGTGGGTCTGTGCCTTCGGGGAAAACGATAGTCAGGTTTTTGCCGGAAATTTTTTGTTTCAAACTGTCAAATAAATCCAAGAGCGGTCCCTCCAAATGTCTTTTGCCAATGTTAGCGCATCCACGCTTCGCTGACTATCATACCAGTCCCGCGGCGTGACGGCAATGACTACGCTTACTTTATGAGACAGTTTTGACCCAAATTGAAACACTTCAGGCCTCGGGTACCGCCGGCAGCCGCCAGTCGATCGGCGCCTGTCCCAGCCGGGCCAGCGCCGCGTTGGTCTTGGAGAACGGCTTGCTGCCAAAGAATCCGCGGTAGGCCGACAACGGGCTGGGGTGGACGGACGAGATGATCGCGTTTTTGCTGGTGTCGATCAAGGCCGCCTTGGCCTTGGCCGCGCTGCCCCACAGGATGAACACGACGCCGCCGCGGTCCGATAAGGCCGCAATCGCCGCGTCGGTCAGCTCCTCCCAGCCCTGATGCTGGTGGGAGTATGCCTGCCCGGCCCGGACGGTCAGCACCGCGTTGAGCAAAAGCACCCCTTGCTGGGCCCAGGCCTTCAGGTAGCCGTGGGTCACCGGGGCGATGCCTAAGTCGTCTTGCAACTCCTTGTAAATGTTGACCAGAGACGGCGGCAGCGCCACCCCCGGGGCGACGGCGAAGCTCGCCCCCACCGCCTGGTTGGGCCCGTGGTACGGGTCCTGGCCGAGGATCACGACCTTGGTGGCCGCAAAGCTGGTCCATTCGAAGGCCTGGAAAATGTGGTGCATCTCCGGGTAGATGGTCGCAGTGGCGTACTCCTGCTTGAGAAACTGGTGCAGCCGGCGGTAGGTTGGCCCGGCGAACACCGGTGCCAGCACCGTCTGCCAGTCGTTGTGAATCAAGGTTTTCATGGCGAATCCTCCCTGACTAGTGTACAAAAGCAAACGCCGCTTGGCTACCTTCCACACGGGATTCGTGCTACTCTTTAAGTAGCCACTCACCCAAAGGAGGAACCCCACGTGATTAAGATCATTGCCTCAGACATGGACGGCACCTTGCTCAACGACCAGATGCAAGTCAGCCCGGCCAACGCCGCCGCCATTCGCCGCGCCCAAGCCGGCGGCATCGAGTTCATGGTGGCCACCGGCCGCGCTTTGGCCGAGGCCCAGCCGCTGATGGCGGCCCACGACCTGCACCCGGCCTTCATCACCCTGAACGGGGCCCGGGTGTTCGATGCCGAAGGGTCGCTCAAGGTCGACGTGCCGCTGACGCCGGCCAGCGTGTCGCGCATCACCACGCTTTTGGACGCCGACCACCTCTACTACGAGCTGGTCACGGCCACCGGCGTCGTGTCCAACAGCAAGGTCTCGCGTATCCAAAATATCGCCGACCTGCTGGTGAACCTGAACCCGGACACCACCTACAAAATCGCCGTCGCCCTGGCCGCCGCGCGACTTGAGCTGATGAACATCACCTACGTGCCGGATTACGCGCCGCTGTTGGCCGACCCGAACGTCGAAATCATGAAGATCATCGCCTTTTCAAGCGCCGGGCAGCAGGTGCTGGCCGGGCCCAAGGCGGCGCTTGAGGCCCAAGGCGACCTGATCGTCACCGCCAGCGCCGAAACCAACATCGAGATCAACGACCGCCGCGCCCAAAAAGGCCTGGCGCTGGCCGCCTACGCCGCTCAGCAAGGCGTGACGATGGCCGAGTGCATGGCCATCGGCGACAACCTCAACGACGCGTCGATGATCCAACGCGCAGGCTTTGGGGTGGCGATGGGCAACGCCGTGCCGGCCATCAAGCAGCTGGCTTGGGCCACAACCGGCACCAACACCGAAGACGGCGTCGCCCAGGCGATCGACCGCGCCCTTGAGATCAACCGCCAGGAGGCAGACGATGGATTACTACATTGATGCCCAGGCGCTGCACGACGGCGGCATGACGGTGGTCAAGGACGCCGCCTTTCGCCCCGCCTTCATCCTGAACGGCCGCCACGGGCTGGCCAACGACGGCTTCAACCTGCACACCATCGACGGCACTCACGTCGGCAGCATCCGCCAACGCACCGTGGGGATGTTCCCGCGCTACGACCTGTACCTCAGCCAGTCGCGAGTCGGCTCGGTGAAAAAAATGTTCGGCGTCTGGCACGAGTTCGTCTTCGTCTCCGATCTCAACTGGATGATCATCGGCAACATGCTGGCCAATAACTACCGCATCTACCACGGCATGAAGGCGGTCACCACCATCGCCGCGGTCGGCGCGGCGACCGGCACTACCTTCAAAATCGCGATCAAGGACCAAAAAGACGCGCCGGCCGGCATTTTGCTGGCCGCGATTTTGGACCGCTGGCGCCAGATCTACCAGGCCAACCCGCTGGTTCGCCACGACCCCGCCAGCATCAGCTACGGCGTGTGACGCCGCGGCCAAAAACGAAGCCACCTCACGCGAGGTGGCTTCGTTTTTGGCTTGCTAGTCATCTGGTTGCGGCGCGTCGAGGCTGTAGTACAGCCCGGGCTCGGGCTCGAGCACTTCAGCCCAGGGGTCGGCCTCAAGCGCCGCGGCCGCCTTGGCCGAATCCGGCGCCAGCCAAGGCACCACGAAGCGCGGCGCCAGCCGGCGACAAACCGCCAGGCGTTCCGGCGTGGCGCCATCGGGCATCGCCAGCACCAGCATCGCCAGCCGCCGGTCGTGCAGCGTCTGCAGGGTGGCCGCGCCAGGCGCGGCGGCGGTCACGAAGCCAAACGCGTGAAAGTCATCGGCCACCACCCAGGCCGCCGGTCCGACCGCCGTGACGGTCAGCCCCGCGACGGCGATGGTGGTACCGGCGGCCAGCGCGTGAAAGCAGCCCAGCGGTTGGCCGACAGGGCCGACCGCCGCCGGCTCGGGTGCCGCGGCCGCGACATACACCGGCACGGCGGCCGCTGGCGCCTGCCAGGCCGCTTCGCCCTGCGGGGTGGCGGCCGGTTGCAGGACCACCACCGCGGTCGCGCCGGCGATGACCGCTCGCAGCCGCGGCGCCAACGCCCTCAAGTCGCCGGCGCGATCCAGCACCACCACCCGGGTGGCGCCTTGGCTGAGTGCAACGCCGGTGACGCCGCACTCGGGGCCGGCCAAGAATCTGATCTGTGTCATGGGGCCTCCAAGCCGCCGCCGGCTCAGATGGCCAGCGTCATGTGATTGTAGCGGTGCGAACCGATCATCAGCTCGCCTTGCTTCAGGTAGCCGCACTTGCGGTACAGGTGCTCGGCCTTGGGATTGGTCTGATCGACGTTCAACGACAGCGTGGTCACGCCTCGCGCGGCCAGCAGCTTGGCCACTTCGGTCAAGAGCTTGGTGCCGATGCCGTGGCCCTGTGCCGCCGGCGCCACGGCGAGGGTGTCGACGTACCACTCGCCGGGGTAGCTTTCAAAATCTGGGAACAACTCCTGGTCTGGCGTCAGGCCGACCTTGGGCAAAAGCGGCTTGAACGCGTCGTCGATGTGGGCCTCGCGGTCGTGGCCGTAGCCGACCAAGATGCCGTCGACACCGTGGTCGCCGACGTGAACGAAGGTCTGCGGGTAGCCGTAGCGGTAGTCCTTGAGCAGAAAAGCCTGCTCGAACACCGCAAACAGCGCGGGTTCCGACATGGCCTGAAGCTCAGGCACCTCCATCTCCTCAAAGACGAGGTTGATCAAGGGAACCACTTGCTTGGCGTCTTTTGGAACAGCTGGTCGAATCATTTTTACTCACGGCTTCACTTTTGTTGGCGCGGCTTGCCGTGAATTCCCTCCTCGAGGCCGCGCCCAATGTATCCAGCGTAACGCATACGCCCCCGCAACACTAGGTGTCATCGGCCATTTTGTCCAAAATGTGACAATTAACCAGTCGCAAACGGTTACATGAGTTCTCGCGCTTACCAACGGGCCCTTCGTTGCGTTATGGTAATAGGGTAAGAAAATACGCACCCATCATGCGCCGGAGGTCAGTATGTTAGAGAAGAAATTTTACGATCAGTTATTCGCCCACTCGTTCAACATTCCCGTTCTTGTCACCTACTGGGACGGCGACGTCAAGCAGTACGGCACCGGAACGAATCCGCTGAGCGTCACCTTCAAGAAGCCGGTTTCCCTGCTTCAGGTGATGAAAAACGCGAGCCTGGCTTTGGGCGAGGCCTACATGCGCGGCGACATCACCGTAGTCGGCGGCCAGTACCCACTGCAGCGGCTGTTGACCGCGGCCTACGAAAGCGCCGGCAGCTTCATGAAAAACCCCGCCCTCAAGCGCTTCATTCCCAAGCAGTCGCACTCGGAGCAAAAGAGCAAAAAAGACATCCAGGCCCATTACGACCTGGGCAACGACTTCTACCGCCTGTGGCTGGACGACACGATGACCTACTCTTGTGCCTACTTCGACGACTGGCACGAAGACCTCACCCAGGCCCAAAAAAATAAGGTCGAGCACATTTTGCGCAAGCTCGACCCGCAGCCCGGCCGCACCTTCCTGGACATCGGCTGCGGCTGGGGGACCCTGATGCTTCGCGCCGCCACCGAATACCACTTGGACGTGACCGGCATCACGCTGAGCGAAGAGCAGTTCAAGTACGTCAACCAGCGCATCAAGGCGCTGGGGCTTGAAGACCACGCCCGGGTGCTGCTTTGCGACTACCGCGAGCTGGATCACGCGCCGTTCGATTACGTCACCTCCGTCGGCATGTTCGAGCACGTCGGCCGCGAGAACCTCGGCCTGTACTTCCAAGACGTCGCCAAGCTGATGAAGGCAAACGGCACCGCGCTGATTCACGGCATCACGCGCCAGCAAGGCGGCGCGACCAACGCCTGGCTGACCAAGTACATTTTCCCCGGTGGTTACGTTCCCGGCCTGAGCGAAAACGTCGACCACATCACGGCGGCCGGCCTTGAAATCGCCGACCTCGAGCCGCTGCGCCGCCACTACCAGCGAACGCTTGAGCTGTGGGACCAAAACTTCAACGCGAAGCGCAACCTGATTCAATCGCAGTTCGATTACACCTTCGTTCGCATGTGGGACCTCTACCTGCAGGCGGCCGCCGCCTCCTTCGAATCCGGCAACATCGACGTCATCCAGTACCTGTTGACCAAAGGTGCCTCAGGCCACGGCCTGCCCTTGACCCGCGAGTACATGTACTGATTCCGTGCAACCCAAAACCGCGCCGCACGGTCGCCCATCCAGTGGATGGCGGCCGCGCGGCGCGGTTTTTTGACGTCTCAGTAGCGTTCCTTCATCGCCCGGGCGATGTCACGCTTTTGGTCCTTTTGCTTCAGGGCCTCGCGCTTGTCGTAGAGCTTCTTGCCCTGGGCCACGCCGATCAGGACCTTGGCGTAACCGTGCTTGAGGTACATGCGCAGCGGGACGATGGTCAGCCCCTGCTGATCCGTGGCCTCGAGCAGCTTCTTGATTTCCTTCTTGTGGAGCAAAAGCTTGCGGTTGCGCAGCGGATCGGCGTTGAACTGGTTGCCCTGCGCGAACGGGCTGATGTTGACGTTCTCCAGCCACGCCTCGTTGTTGCGAACCCGGGCGAAGCCGTCCTTGAGGTTGACCTTGCCGGCTCGCACGGACTTGATCTCCGTGCCGGTCAGCGCGATGCCGGCCTCGTAAGTGTCGAGGATGTTGTAGTCGTGGCGCGCCTTTTTGTTTTGCGCCAGCAAATTATCAGGCTTTGGCTGCATTTTCTTGGCCAAGGTGACGTCACTCCTTTCAAGAGAGGGTGGAGCGAGGCGGGTTTAGCCGGTCGGGTAGCGTAAGGCTGGACATTGGGCCCGAACTTGGCCCGGTGCCCGGCCTTAGCAGGCCGAACCGGCGTTGCCTCGCGGAACCCGTTTCAGAGGGTGGAACGAGGCGGGTGTAGCCGGTCGGGTAGCGTAAGGCTGGACATTGGGCCCGAACTTGGCCCAGTGCCCGGCCTTAGCAGGCCGAACCGGCGTTGCCTCGCGGAACCCGTTTTAGAGGGTGAAAAAGCGCGGGTTTAGCGGGACGGGTAGCCTAGCGCTAGCGTCGGGGCGGGTTGTGCCCCGGCGCTGGTGCGTCGCTAGCCGCTCCCGCGTTGCGATTTGGAACCCGTTTAGCGAGCCGGTAGTCGACCCTTCCCTAGTGCTTGCCGCGGTTGCCGCCGCGGCCTTGGGTGTTGCGAATCTGGGCGCCGATGGTGTTGCCGAAGCCGTGGCTTTGGCCGCCGTTGCCGCGCCCGTTGCCTTGGCCGTTACGCCCACGGTTTGGGCCACCCTGGCCCGGCCGGTTGCGGTTTTGACCGTTACCGCCACCCTGGCCGTTGCGCGGCCCATTGCCGCGGCGATCCGAGCGACCTTGGCCGCCGTTGCCGCGACCGCGGCTGTTTTGCGCGGCCAGGGCCTGGACGTCGGCGTCGGCCACCGGCGCATCCTTGTCCGGAATCAGCGAGAAGTCGACCTGGCGCTGCTCGACGTCGACGTTGTCGAGCTTCACGGAAAGCGGCTGGCCGATGCGGAAGATGTGGTGCATCCGAGAGCCGACCAGGGCCATCTGGCTTTCGACGAAGTTGTAGTAGTCGTCGCCCATGCGGGTGATGTGAACCAGGCCCTCGACGGTGTTGGGCAGGGCCACGAACATGCCGAAGCTGGTGACACCGCTGACCACGGCGTCGAAGGTCTCGCCGACCTTGTCGGCCATGAACTCGGCCTTTTTGAGGTCGTCGACGGCGCGTTCGGCGTCGATGCTGTGGCGTTCACGCACGGAGGCCTGCACGGCGATCCCCGGCAGCTTCTCGGTCCACTTGTCCTGCACGGCCTCGCCGGCCCCGCGCAGCGCGTAATCGCGAATCAAGCGGTGGACGATCAGGTCCGGGTAGCGGCGAATCGGGCTGGTGAAGTGCGTGTAGTACTGCGCCGCGATGCCGAAGTGACCCAGCGGATCCTCGGAGTAACGCGCCTGCTTCAGGCTGCGCAGCATTTTGACGTTGACCATCATCTCCTCCGGGGTACCGGCGACTTCGGTGTTGACGTCTTGCAGCATCTTCGGGGTGACCGGCACGCCCTTTTTAATCGGGACGTGGATGCCGAAGGTCGACAGGAAGTCGATGAAGTCCTTGATGCGGTCGTCGTCCGGGGTTTCGTGGACGCGGTACAGGAACGGCAGGTGCAGCTTGCTGTAATGCTCGGCCACGGTTTCGTTGGCCTGCAGCATGAAGCTTTCGATCATCCGCTCGGAGATGCCGCGGTCCCGCAGCACGATGTCCGTCGGGTGGCCCTGGTCATCGACGATGATCTTGGCCTCGTTTTCTTCAAAATCAATCGCGCCGCGGCCGTGACGCATCTTGTACAGCACGTCATGCATCTCGTGCATCAGCTTCAGCATCGGCACGAGGTCGCCGTACTCGGCGATCGCCGCCGCGTCACCCTTGAACACGTCGTTGACCTTGTTGTAGGTCAAGCGCCCGTGCGAGCGGATCACGCTTTGGTAAATCTCGTGGCTGACCACGTGGCCCTCGTGGTCGATCTCCATGTCGCAAGACATCGCGAGGCGGTCGACATCCGGGTTCAGCGAGCAGATGCCGTTGGACAGGCGGAACGGCAGCATCGGAATCACGCGGTCGACCAGGTACGTCGAGGTGCCGCGGTCGTATGTCTCCTTGTCAAGCGGCGAGCCCTCGGTGACGTAGTACGACACGTCGGCGATGTGAACGCCCAGGTGGTAGTTGCCGTTGGGCAGCTGCCAGGCGACCACCGCGTCGTCGAAGTCCTTGGAGTCGTCGCCGTCGATGGTCACCACCGGCTGATCGGTGATGTCGCGGCGGCCGACGCGGTCGGCGTCGGTCACGTGGTCTGGAATCGCGTTGGCCTGAGCCATCGCGTCTTCGGGGTAGTCGACGTGAATGTCGTTGGCCATGACCAGCGACATGATGTCGACGCCCGGGTCGTTCTTGTTGCCCAGGTTGGCGACGATGATGCCGAGCATGCTGGCCGGACGGCTTTCATCCGGGTAGGCCGTGATTTCCACCTGCAGCATGTCGCCGAGCTGCGGGGTACTGCCGGTGTCTTGAACCAGCACCGGGTAGCGGTGCAGCTTCTTTTCGTGGCTGGTCACCGTGCCGATGAAGCCGGTGCGAGCCGCCTCGCCGTCGGACAGCGGGGTGTACTCGCCGACCAGCCGCGTGATTTTGCGCTCGACCACGGCCACAACCTCGCCTTCGGGGCCGCGGGTGTCGCCTGGTGCCGGCTGGCGCGTGATGCGGACCTCGACCGTGTCGCCGTCCAAGGCGAACTTAGTGCTTGGCGGGGCGATGAAGACGTCGTTGTCTTGGTCTTCGATGGCCACGAAGCCAAAGCCCTTCTCGTTGCCGTGGAAAATCCCCAGCAGGCTTTGGGCCTTGCCGCCCAAGTGGTACAGGTCTTGTTCCTGGTGAATCAGGTTATCGTTTTGCAGTCCTTCCAGTGCCTGCACCAGCACCTTGAAGTCCCCGGCGTCCGAAAACTTCAACGCGCGGTTCAAGGACTGCACGGAAAAGCCGACTTCCGGGTTGCGCCGAAACAGCGCTAGTAATTCGTTTCTAATGTGGCCGACAGTGGTCATGGACAATTCCCTCGTTTTCTAGAATGGGTGACTTACTCAAAAAAAGACCTCCGGATTTCAGGAGGCCTTCGTTAGTGGGATGACAGGTACACCAGGGCAAGCGACAAGCCGAAGAACAACGCGCCCAAGACGACGGTCACTTTCTCCATGAAGGCTTCGAACCCTCGCGACTTTTGCTTACCGAACAGGTCCGTTGCCCCACCGGATAACGCACTCAAGGCGTCTTGCTGCTTGCTTGGCTGCATCAAGGTCGCGATCACGATTAGGACCGAGTCGATGATGAGCAGCACCGTGAATAGATTGCTCAAGTGAATGCCTCCTCAAATGAAAAACTCACTAGTAGTAGCCTATCACAAAGCCTTGCAATTGGCTAGACCAAGCGGCAAATTGCTCAGCCATCCGTGCCTTGCGCCGCCTTGGCGGCAATCTGCGCCGCCACCTTCGCCCGGCGGCTGCTGTCGGTCAGCACCACCAGGGTGTCACCGGCGCGAATCACGGTGTCCCCGTGCGGCAGCACGGTGTCCGAGCCGCGGCGAATGCTCATCAAGAGCGTGTGTTTAGGCCAGCTGACGCTGCGAACCGCGACGCCTTCCAACGCGCTGCCCTCAAAAATCGGCACCTCCACGCGGTCCATGTGGTGAATCCCGGCCAGCGCCTCCGGCTTGGTCAGCCGCGCCAGCAGCGACTCGTAAATCGGGGCCCCGCCCAGCACGTCGACGACGACGTAGGCGACCAACGACAGCACCGCCATGGCCATCAGGTTGGTCAGGTTCCCCACCATTTCGGTGATCAGAAGAATCGCGGTGAACGGCGCCTTGCCGATGCCGGCGAAGTACCCGGCCATGGAGAAAATGATCAGGTTCATGATGTAGACGTGCGGCAGCCAGCCAATCTGGGCCATGAACACCGCATACACCGCGCCGATCACCGCGCCAAGCGACAGGATCGGCAGGAAAATCCCGCCGGGCAGCCCCGAGCCGTAGGAAATCATCGAGAAGGTGAAGCGCAGTGCCAGCATCCCGCACAAGGCGGCCAAAGTCGGCAGCTGGTCGCCCATCGCGATAATCAGCCCGTTGCCGCCGCCCAGAAGCTGCGGCACGGTCAGGCCAATGGGAATCACCAACAGAAACGGCACGATGCCCTGAAAGGCCCGGGGGATACGGGTTTTGGCGTACCACTGCGGCATGGCCAACAGCACCCGCTGGTAAAGGTAGCCGAGCAGCCCCAAGACGATGCCCAACAGCAGCAGGTGCCAGTACAGCGTGACCGGCAGCGGCTTGGTGTACGCCAAGTGCAGCACCGGCACCTCGCCGAAGACGTTCAGCGAGATGAAGTTGGCCCCGATGGCGCTGGCGAGGCTTGTGATCCACACCAGCGGACTGAAGTTGTGATAGACCTCCTCCAGCACAAACATCGTACCGGCGATCGGCGCGTTGAACGCAGCGGCCAACCCGCCGGCGGCCCCGGCGGCGATCATGATGCGCCGGTCCGACCCCCGCCGCTTGAAACCGGCGGCGACGCCCTGGCCGACCGCGGCGCCGAGCTGAATCGATGGGCCTTCCCGCCCCAAAAACAGCCCGGCCCCGAGTCCGAGGACCCCGGCGACGAACTTCTTCCAAAGCACCGACCACCAGGAGAACTCAAGCTCGCCTTGCAACTGGCCTTCGACCTGCGGAATCCCCGAGCCCGAGATGTTGGGCTCGCTGTGCAACAGCCAGGCCACAAGCGCGGCCAACACGACCGCCACGACCACCAGCAACGCCACGGTGCCGGGCGTCGCGTGGCGGTAGACGCCTTGCACGAAGGCCAGGCTGCGCTCGATGCTCAAGCGAAACAGCGAGACCACGGCGCCGGTGGCCACCCCTACCAAAAGCCCCTGCAGCACAAAGCGCAGGCGCGTCGGATCCAAATACCGTTTTGCGGGGTTCAAGCCGCCACCTCCCATGATTGATACCTTCAGTATACACGGATTCGCCGCTCGCCAAAACCCGCCGGGCTCACCGCACCCAGGCGATCAGCTGCGAGCCGGCCTGCCACAGCAGCGTGGTGCCGTAGACCATCACGATCAGACCGGAAATCAGGTTCACCCACATCAAGAAGCGCTGCGGCAGGCGGTTTTTGAGCAGTCCGATGACCAAGGTGACGCCAAAGAACCACAGCGTGGTGGAAGAGAGAATCCCCAACAAGAACGGCAGCACCTCGCCGCTGGCCAGGGTACTGCGCATCGCCCCGAACGAGACGCTGGTGTCGATGATCGCCTGGGGGTTGGCGAAGGCCACCACCCAGGCGCCGGTGAAGGCCTCGCCCAGCGGCATGACACGACTGGAGCCGGCCAAAGTCGCCGCCTTGGCGCCACGGAAAATCCCCCAGCCCATCCAGACCACGATGCCGCCGCCGACCAGCAGAATCAGCAGCTTCAGCCACTCAAAGCGCGTGATCAAGGCCCCCATGCCCAAGAAGGCGATCACCGTCAGCGTGGTGTCGGCCAACCAGACGAACAGCGTGATGAGCATCGCCCGGCGCAGCCGGTTGGTCATCGCGTTATTGAAGACAAATAAATTCTGCATGCCAATTGAGCTGACCAAGGCGATGCTGATCAGCATCCCGCGCAAGTATACCGCCATTCGTGTGCTCCCTCCGCGGACGTGCCCGCGATTACGTGATAGGGTCCAGCGTAGCGCAAAAAAAGCCCGGCTGTCAATAACCGCCGGGCCAAAAGCACACAAAGGGTACCGCGGGCTGCCCCGCAGTACCCCAATTGAGATTGAATTGATGAACCGCCCCAACCGCAAGGCAGACCGCCCCCGCCGGCTGGTGAAACCGATTCGGTTGGTGGTACGCACTGTGGTGGACCCGGCAGTCGCAGCTCCCTGGAATCAAACCAGTTAAGCTGTTTTCTTTTACGCGAATTTCTTCGTCGCTAGACACTCACGCCGCGGACGTGGTCGACATAGGTCGACGTTCATCAGATGAGGATGATAGTCACTGCGAGCTGCCTTAAGCTGCGCTTCGGCCGTGCGACCGAGAGGCGCTGTCGAATTCTACGACAATAGAATAACACCGGGTGGTTGGAAATACCATGACGCCAGTGTAAATGTTAGGTAAATATCTTGTAAATAAATAACGCAGGCCGAATGCTGAGCCCGGCAAACGGACCTCGCGCCACACGCCGACCCAACGCGCAACACCCGCAGCCACGTGCAAAGCAGCGACCGCTCAGGCGTCAGGCGCCGCGACGCGCAACCGCAGGACACCAAAACGGCGCCGCCAAGAGGTCTTGGCGGCGCCGCGCAGAACTAGTCGAGACTAGTCGATGGCCTTAACGTTGTAGAAGGACTTGCGGCCCTTGTACAAAGCGGAAGCACCGAGTTCGTCTTCGATCCGCATGAGCTGGTTGTACTTCGCAATGCGGTCGGTACGGCTCATGGAACCGGTCTTGATTTCGCCGGCGTTGGTTGCGACAACCAAGTCAGCGATCGTGGTGTCTTCGGTTTCACCGGAACGGTGGGAAACAACGGCGGTGTAGCCGGCTTCCTTGGCCATTTCGATGGCTTCGAAGGTTTCGGTCAAGGTCCCGATCTGGTTGAGCTTGATCAGGATGGAGTTCGCAACGCCCATGTCGATCCCCTTCTTCAGGTAATCGGTGTTGGTTACGAACAGGTCGTCACCGACCAGCTGAACCTTGTCGCCCAGCTTGGCGGTAATCTTCTGCCAGCCTTCCCAGTCGTTTTCGTCGATTGGGTCTTCAATCGAAACGATTGGGTACTTGTCAACGAAGCCAGCGATCAGGTCGATGAATTCGTCGGTGGTGTAGCTGGTGTCAGGGTCGGACCACTTGAGCGTGTACTTCTTGGTTTCCGGATCGTAGAATTCGGAAGAAGCAACGTCGAAGGCGATCGCAACGTCTTCGCCAGGCTTGTAGCCAGCCTTTTGGATGGCTTCAACCAGGAATTCGAAGGCTTCTTCGTTGTCCTTGAGGTTAGGCGCAAAACCGCCTTCGTCGCCGACAGAGGTGATGTCGCCCTTTTCCTTCAGCAGCGCCTGCAGAGCGTGGAAGGTTTCGGAACCCATGCGGATCGCTTCGCGGATGGTCTTGCCGCCGACAGGCATGATCATGAATTCCTGGAAGTCGATCGTGTTGGTGGAGTGCGCACCACCGTTGATGACGTTCATCATCGGGGTTGGCAGCACGTGCGCGTTAGGGCCGCCAAGGTACTGGTACAGCGGCAGGCCAACTTCGGAGGCAGCGGCACGGGCTGCGGCCAGGGAAACGCCGAGGATGGCGTTGGCGCCAAGCTTGCCCTTGTTCGGGGTGCCATCGAGGTCGATCATGGTTTGGTCGATCAGGCGCTGTTCGGTCACGTCAAGGCCGATAACTGCCTTGGCGATGGCGTCGTTCACGTTGGCAACGGCCTTCAAAACGCCCTTACCGCCGAAGCGGGACTTGTCACCGTCACGCAGCTCAACGGCTTCGTGTTCACCGGTGGAAGCACCTGATGGAACCAACGCACGGCCAAAGCCGCCGTCTTCGGTGTAAAGTTCAACTTCAACAGTAGGGTTGCCACGGGAGTCAAGGACTTCGCGTGCCAGAACGTCTGTAATAATAGACATGTGGGTTTTCTCCTTTATGATGTGAGTTTGACTAATGAACGCACGGGACCGGGCCCTGGTCCGAGTGCTTAGTCCTGGTAGTTAGCCAGGGCAACGAAGGAATCTGGGTCCATGGAGGCGCCGCCGACGAGCCCGCCGTCGATGTCTTCCTTGGCCATCAGTTCCTTAACGTTCGCAGGCTTGACGGAGCCACCGTAGAGAATGCGGATGGCGTCGCCGGTTTCTGCGTCGTAAAGCTTCTTGATCGTTGCGCGGATGTGGGCAACCACTTCCTGCGCCTGATCAGCGGTCGCGGTCTTGCCGGTGCCGATCGCCCAGATAGGCTCGTAAGCGACGACGCTCTTCTTCACGTCGTCGGCAGACAGCCCAACCAAGGCGCCAGCAACCTGGTAAGCGACCCAGTCGTTGGTCTGGCCAGCTTCACGCTGCTCAAGGCTTTCGCCGCAGCAGATGATTGGCAGCAAACCGTTGGCCAGGATAGCCTTGGCCTTCTTGTTGATGTCTTCGTCGGTTTCGTGGAAGTAGCCGCGACGCTCGGAGTGACCGATGACTACGTAGTCAACGCCCATTTCGCTCAGGGCCTTTGGGCTGGTCTCGCCGGTGAACGCGCCTTCGTTTTCGAAGTAGCTGTTTTCAGCCGCGGTCTTCAGCGGGGTGCCGGTTGCGCCTGCAACCAGGGTGGTCAGGTCAATCGCCGGTGCGGCGATGACGGTTTCAACCTTGGAGGCTTCTGGCAGCTTGCCCTTAACGCCGTCCAAGAACGCCTGCGTTTCCTTAGGGTTCTTGTTCATTTTCCAGTTACCGGCCATGATAGGTGTACGCATGAATAAATCTCCTTTGTGTCGCCGTGCCTGGCGTATCCGGATACGTCAGACGCGAGTTAATTACTTGTTGGTGATCGCCGCGATACCAGGCAATTCCTTGCCTTCAAGGTATTCAAGCGAAGCGCCACCGCCAGTGGAGATGTGGGTGATCTTCGGGGCGATGCCGAGCTGCTTAGCAGCCGCGGTGGAGTCGCCACCACCGATGATCGTCGTGGCGTCGGTCAGGTCGCCGAGGGCCTTGCCGATTTCGAGGGTCCCCTTGGCGTAGTTCGGCATTTCGAACACGCCCATTGGGCCGTTCCAAACAACGGTCTTCGCGTCGGCCAAAACGGCCTTGAAGTCCGCAATCGCCTTAGGGCCGATGTCAAGCGCCATGTAGCCGTCAGGAATGTTACCTTCAACGACCTTGTGCGGGGCGTCGTTGGCGAATTCGGTTGCGACCACGTTGTCGACTGGCAAAACCAGCTTGTCGCCGGCCTCGGCCATGATCTGCTTGGCCAGGTCGATCTTGTCGGTTTCAACCAGGGACTTACCAACGGTCAGGCCCTTAGCTGCGTAGAAGGTGTAGGTCATGCCGCCGCCGACGATGATCTTGTCCGCCTTGTTGATCAGGTTGGAGATCACGCCGATCTTGTCGGAAACCTTGGCGCCGCCCAGGATGGCAACGAATGGGTGCTTCGGGTTTTCAACCGCGTCGCCCAAGAACTTGATTTCCTTTTCCATCAGGAAGCCGGCAGCCGCCTGAGGCATGTTGGAGGAAATGCCGACGTTAGAAGCGTGGGAACGGTGAGCCGTACCGAAGGCGTCGTTGACGAACAGGTCGCCCAAGGATGCCCAGTACTTGCCAAGCTCAGGGTCGTTCTTGCTTTCCTTCTTGCCGTCAAGGTCCTCAAAACGCGTGTTCTCCATCACAAGAACGTCGCCGTCCTTGAGGTTGGCGATCGCGTCTTCGAGTTCCTTGCCGCGGGTCGCTGGCACGAAGGTAACCGGCTTCTTCAGCAGTTCGGACAGGCGCTCTGCAACGGGACGCAGGGACAGCTTAGCCTTGTCTTCTTCGGTCTTGATGCGGCCCAAGTGGGACAGCAGGATGGCCTTGCCACCGTGATCGATTACGTACTGGATGGTCGGCAAAGCGGCAACAATCCGGTTGTCATCGCCGATGACCCCGTCCTTGATCGGCACGTTGAAGTCAACGCGGATCAGGACCTTTTTATCTTTGACGTCTAAGTCGGAGACGATCAATTTAGCCATTAGATAAAACCCTCCTATTAGTGGTTGATTCTATTGCGGCAACCGGCCGCGATGCTTGGATCAAGGCCACGCCCTCATCCAAACACCGCGGCGAGTCGCTGCGGTGAGAGGCGGTCACCCGCCCCTAGAAAAAGAGCGGAGGGAGTAACTCCCTCCGCCCTTTTTGCGGTTGAAAGTAGTTACTCTAGACTACAGAGTAGCGAACTTCAGCAGGGTACGGATCATCTGGCAGGTAAAGCCGTATTCGTTGTCGTACCAAGCAACCGTCTTAACAAGTTGGTAGTCACCGGCGGTCGTCACTTCGGTCTGGGTAGGATCGAAGATGGAGCCGAAGGTGGTGCCGATGATGTCGGAAGATACAACCTGGTCAGCGTTGTAGCCGAAGGATGGGTTGTTTTCCGTGTGCTTCTTGATCGCTTCGTTGATCTGGTCAGCCGTAACGTTCTTGGTCTTCAGGATGGAAACCAGTTCGGTCAGGGAGCCGTCAACGACGGAGACACGCTGAGCGTGACCCTGCAGCTTGCCGTTCAGTTCTGGGATAACAATGCCGATCGCCTTAGCAGCACCGGTGCTGTGAGGAATCGTGTTAACCGCAGCGGAACGAGCCGCACGCAGGTTGCCACCGCGAACAGGGCCGTCAAGCAGCATCTGAGTGGAGGTGTAAGCGTGAACCGTGGTCATGGTACCAACTTCGATGCCGAATTCCTTGTTCAGGAAGTAAGCCATTGGTGCCAGGCAGTTGGTCGTGCAAGAACCGGCGGAAACGATCTTGTCGTCGGAGGTCAGCGTGTCATCGTTAACGTTGTAAACGATGGTACGGATCTTGCCGGCAGGAGCGGAGATCAGAACGCGTTCTGCACCGGCATCCAAGTGAGCCTGGGCCTTTTCAGCGGAGGTGTAGAAGCCCGTGCATTCGAGGACGTACTGAACGCCATCGTTCTTAACCCACGGAATGTTCTGAGCTTGTGGTTCAGCATAAACGCGGTATTCCTTGCCGTTGACAACGATGCCGTTGTCGGTTGCACTAACTTCACCAGGGAAGGTGCCGTGAGTGGAATCGTACTTCAGCAGGTGTGCCAACATTGCTGGGCTGGTCAGGTCGTTGATCGCAACAACTTCGATGTCGTTGCTCTTTGCGCCAAGTTCGAAGATCCGGCGGAAAGCCAGACGACCAATGCGGCCGAAACCATTGATACCAATTTTAACAGTCATGCTAAAATTTCCTCCTTTAGGAAATAAGAGTTTTATTCTAACGGGTCTCCCCAGTTAAAATCGCGTTGGAGGCGCCGACGTCCGTGATCAGCCACGTGTGGGCCGGCGCATTCTTCATGTATGCGGCGATCGCCTTGGCCTTGCTTTGGCCGCCGGCGATGGCGAACACATACGGGATGTGATCAAGATCCGGGATCTGCAATCCGATCCGCGGTATCTTGTAGATGACTTGCCCCTCGGCATCGAAGAACGTGCCGAAAGTTTCTGAAACCGCGCGGTGATTGATCAGCTCGCGGATGGTCGAAACCGGCATGGAACGCCGCTTCGCCATGATCAAGGCATCACCTATACTATGAATCACTACCTGAGCGTTGTCAATCATTTGCAACACTTCTTGCACCGCCGGCTCACGGAGCAGCGGCTGGTAGGTTTTGGCGCTGACATTTTCTGGAATGTACAGCACCCGGTAGTTGGCATCGGTGGCTTCCGCCATGGCGGCGGCCACCGAGTTGGCTTGGATCGAGACGGCCTCACCGACGCCGCCACGCGCCGGCACGAAGGTCAGCTCGCGGCCGGCCGACAGCTTGTAGTTCAGCTGCGTGGCCACCCGCGCCATCGTGGTGCCGCCCATGACGGCGATGGTCAGCCGCCCGGCCGGTAGCACGACCTGCAGGGTCTGATTCAGGAGCTTACCCATCTCGTCCATCACCCGGCTGCTTTGGTCGGCATCACCGTTAACGATCAGGCAATGCGCGATGCCAAGCTTGTCGGCCAGGCGCTTCTCGTCGTCCTTGACCCCCAGCAGCTGGTTCATCAGCTGCTCAAGGCCTTGGAACGTCTCGATGCCCTTGCTGGTCAGCACCATGCCGGACTTGGAGCTTTCGATCAACCCCTGCTTGCGGAGGAATTCGGTTTCCGTTCGCAAAACGCGTTCGGAAATCTTCATCTGCTCGGCCAAGTTGCGGCGGCCGACCGGCGCCATCCAGCTGATGAATTGAAGGATCTGATACCGTTTGGTGATGACGCCCATCATGTCCGGGGCGATTGATTCGATCCAGGCAAATTCAGAGTGCATAATCGCTATCCTTCTCGGTGGGTCATTTTGTGTCCAACCGTGTCGCTTACCGACCCGGTTGGGCCAAAAAAATTTGGGTGCCCCAGTCATCCCGAGCTTCCCTAACCAACATCGCAATTATAACAATGAATTTTTGGCCGTGCAAGCCTTTCCCCGGACTTGCCGCCGACTTCACAAAAAGAAAGAAAGTCGGTCGCCGAATTTTCACGTTCTTTCGGAGTGTAACCGGTTTAGCGGCGTTGACCGCGCCGTTGAACGTGAAAACGTTCGGTTTGGCGCTCACCGATTTTTCATTTGGACCGATCAACCGCGACTTCCCTTGCGCCACCGTATCGTGTACAATAATCTTGACACATCTGGAGGCGAAGTTTATGGTAAAACCGATTTTATTAGATGAGCAGCTCTGCTTCTCCATCTACCGAGCGCAAAAGCAGTACAATCACTTCTACGCGCAGGCCCTGGCCCGTTTTGGCCTGACCTACCCGCAGTACATCACCCTGCTGTCTTTGTACGAGCACGGGACCATGTCCGTCAAGGAGGTGGGCAAGACCCTCGAGCTTGACTCCGGCACCCTGACGCCGCTGATGAAGCGCCTCGAAAAGGGCGGCTGGATCACCCGCACCCGCTCCACCACCGACGAACGGCGCGTCGACGTCAGCCTGACCCAAAAGGCCAAGGACTCGCGCGACGAGATCTTCGCCCACGTCGGCGACTGCACCCGGCTGATGCAGCTGGATCAACCCACCTACGACGCGATCAAGGCGCAGGTCGACCGCGTCGACTCGCACCTGGCCGCCATTCAAGACCAGGCCCTGAGCTAACTCAACAACGCAAGCAAAAAGCCGTTTCTCAATTGCGAGAAACGGCTTTTTGGCGTCACCGGCCGCTTACTTCTGGTCGGCCTTGGTGGTCAAAATCGCATCGATCAAACCGTAATCCTTGGCCTGTTGCGCGGTCAAGTAGTGGTCGCGTTCGGTGTCGGCCTTGATCTCGTCGACGGACTTGCCGGTCGCGTCGGACAGGATCTGGTTCAAGCTGACGCGGGCCTTCAGGATCTGCTCGGCGGCGATTTCGATTTCGGTCTGCTGGCCCTGGGCCCCGCCCAGCGGCTGGTGAATCAGAACCTCGGAGTGCGGCAGCGCAAAGCGCTTGCCCTTCTTCCCGCCGGCCAGAAGAACGCTGGCCATGGAGGCGGCCATCCCGATGGCGATGGTCTGCACATCCGCGTGGATGAGGTTCATCGTGTCGAGAATCGCCAGCCCGGAGGTGATCACACCACCGGGCGAGTTGATGTAGAGGTAGATGTCTTTATCCGGATCTTGGGCGTCCAGGAAAAGCAGTTGGGCAATGATCGAGTTGGCCACCTGATCATTGATCTCCCCGGACAGCATGATGATCCGGTCTTTGAGTAGGCGTGAGTAAATGTCGTAGGCGCGTTCGCCGCGGCTGGTCTGTTCAACGACTGTAGGAACTAGCATGGGTATTCCTCCTAGGTTACGTGCGTGAATTAGCACTCATTTGAATACAGTGCTAAGCATACGTCAAAAGTCAAAAAAGGTCAAATACTTCGGCTCACTTTTTTTCGTGTCCTCAGCATAGCACAACGGCGCGGTCCCGCGCATCGGTCGGCGCCTGAAATTCGCCGAGGCGGATTGCTTTATTCACCGCGGGGCAACGTGCCACAATGAAGGCGGCAACGTCCAGCCCTGATCGACGTTAAAAGCTGCCCGTAAGGAGATTGTCGCATGTCCTATTTATCCACCCTGCTCGCCTGGCTCGGCGTCGGCTTCATCGCCGTCGGCCTGATTCTGCTGATTTTGCACGTCCTCAAGCACCGCTCGCTCAAGGTGCCGGGCAGCGATGTGCTCGTCGGCGTCGTGCTGTTCGCCGTCGGCCTGGCCGTCGCCCCGGCGCCGCCGACCAAACAGGAACAGGCGGCCGCCTCGCGGTCTTCGCGGGCCGCCCAACAATCGGCGCAGGCCGCAAGCAGCCGCGAAGCCAGCGCCGAAAGCCACGCTGCCGCCGCATCCCGGGCCAAGGTCCAAAGGGCCAAGGCGGCGCTGGCCAAGCTCAACGCCGCCATCGCCAGGACCCTGAAGCAGGACCAAGGCTTTGCCGCCGGCACCCTCGATCACAACGGTCACCCGACCAAAAACGGCACCGCCAACCCCGCCTTCGCCTGGGCCCTGATGGTGATCAGCGTCAAGGTCGACCAAGACCACCACGTCAAGGCACAGGTCAACGCCAAGGTCGCACCGCTGACCGATCGCGCCAAGGAACAGCTCGGCACCCACTGCGCCAACCTCGCGCTGGCCACCCTGGCGGAGCTGGGGCAGGCCAAAGACGCCGAGCTGAACGAGGGGCTGTTCACCGAGGTCTACTTCGGCCACCAGATTGTCGCGCAGTCGCACCTCACCGACAACAAGGCGTTTCGCGCCTACTCCTGGTAACCGCCGAACGCAAAAACAGGCGTCGCCATCACTGGCGACGCCTGCTTTGTGTGGTACCTGATGCGCAGCCCGGGAGTCGAACCCGGATTTCGAGAACCGGAATCTCACGTGCGATCCATTACACTAACCGCGCAAGTACCTAATTATATTAAGGGAAGCGGCGGCAAAAAGCAAGCAAAATCACGAATTACTCTCGCCCGGCCGCGATTCTGGGCCGCTTGCGGCCGTGGCCGCCGGCACCGGCGCTTCCATCAGCCAATCGCGCTGCGGGTCATCCCCGACCTGAAAGACATGCTCCCCCACCTTGACAAAGCCGCGCTTGGCGTAGAAGGCCTTGGCCGGCTCGTTGTGCTCCCAGACGCCCAAGGCGATGACGGGCTTGTGCTGGGCCTGGGCCAGCTTCAGCGCGTGGGCGTACAGCAGGCTCCCCAGGCCGTGGCGCTTGTAGGCCGGTAAAATGTAGATGCGCTCGAGCTCCAAGGCATTGGGCGCCGTGACGTCTGCGGTCACCGCCGCGTCGACGTTGAGCTTGAGGTAGCCGGCCGGTACCCCGGCAACGGTCGCGAACCAAAAGCTGGTGCCGGGTGTCTGCAGCTCGGCCAAAAGCTGGGCCGGTGCGTAGGCAGTGTCTAGGAATTCCTGCATGTCGGCCGGCGCGGTGTTGGCCCCGAAGGTGTCGGCGAAGGTGGTTCTCGCCATCGTCACCAGCGTGGGAATATCGGTTTCGGTAATGCGTTGAATTGCGTTCATTGTTCCTCCTGTGGCGACCGGCTGCGGTCGCCTGTTTGCGCTGGTGCGATGATGGCGGCGTTCGGTTTCGGGGGCAGCGGCGGTGTGGTGGCCGCACCGTCGCCGGCTTGCGGCCGCGCGACGACTGGCCCGGTCGCTGGCCTCCCGCCGGTTGGCCACGACCGTCCCTGGCCTGTTGCCGGTCGGTCAAGGCGAGCCACTGCTCGGCGGCGGCAGCCCGATTCGGCGGCGGGGTCAGTACTCGCGCTTGCCGCCACCTTTGACCAGCTGCCAATCGCGGTCGACGTTATCGCACATCTGGTTCAACAGCCGCGTCAGCGTGGCCACCTCTGCCGGTGTCATGCCGGCCAGCGCCTGGTTGAGCGAGTACTGGTTCTCGCGGTGAATCGGCTGGTAGGCGCGAAGGCCGGCCGGGGTGGCGAAGAGCTGGTTGGCCTTGGCGTTGGCCGGGGCCGGCCGCTTGAACACCAGCCCCTGGGCGCAGAGCTTGGCGACGCTTCGCGCCACGGTCGCGCGGTCGACCTTGAGCTGATTGACCAGCTGCTCCTGAATGATCCCGGGCTGCTCGACGATTCGTACCAAGTAGAGGTACTGGCCGCGCGTCAGCTGTTGATCGCGAAACTCGATGTTGGCGATGCTGTCCAAAGCCCGGGCCACCACCCCGATGGCGCGTAACGCGTCTTCCATGGGCTCACCTTCCTTCGAGTCTCAGTATACCAGAACGTGTTGCAATTGCAACACGATATTCTAAAAAAACGACCGCAGGGGTCGTTTTCGCGTGTCACACCGCCGGGGTCTGGGCCCCTTCGGCAATCTGGTTGAGCTTGCGCAGCCGGTGGTTGATGCCGGACTTGGAAATCGCGCCGCTGGGCACCATCTCCCCCAGCTCCTTGAGCGACACCTCGGGATGCGCCAGCCGAAGCACCGCGATTTCGCGCAGCTTCTCCGGCAGGGTCTCCAAGACCCCGTGATCCGCCAGGTACTGGATGTTTTCGATCGCGCGTTGGGCCGCGTCGATGGTCTTGTTCAGGTTCGCGTTCTCGCAGTTGACCAGCCGGTTGACCGAGTTGCGCATGTCGCGAACGATTCGCACGTCCTCGAACTTCAGCATCGCGTTGGTCGCGCCGATCAGCTGCAGGAAGTCGGCGATTTTCTCCGCCTCCTTGAGGTAGACGATGTAGCCGCTGCGCCGCTCGACGGTTCGCGCGTTGAGGTCGAAGTCGTTCATCATCTTGAGGATGCCGTCGTTGTGGTCCTGGTACAGGGAGTAAATCTCCAGGTGGTAGCGCGAGGTCTCGGGGTTGTTGACCGAGCCGCCGGCCAAAAAGGCGCCGCGCAAATACGAGCGTTCGCGCTGGTCCTCGTTGAGCACCTTGGGCGACACCGCGGTCTGAATCGCCATAGTGTCACCGGCCAAGATGTCGAGGTCTTCGAGCAGCGAGTTGACGCCGGTGGCCAGCCGCACCACGTACTGGTTGTTCTTCTTGAGCTTCATCTTGCGCCGCACGATCAGGTTGGCCTCGTGGTGGTAGAGTTGGCGAATCAGGCTGTAGATGCGCCGGGCGATCGCCGGGTTTTCGGTCTGCACGTTCAAGACGAACTGGTAGTTTTGAATGCCGAGGCTGCCGTTCATGCGGATCAGGGCGGATAGCTCCGCTCGGGCATGCTCGGGGTGAACCTCGAGGCCGGTCAGCTCTTTTTTGACGAGACTGGCAAAACTGGCCATGTCACCGCCTCCGTTTCTTCATCGTCCCCACCTGAAAAGCGAGGTTCATGATTTCTTGGGCGACCTTGTCGCCGTCGTGGAACACGCCTTCGTCGCGCAGGCGCAGGAAGTCGGCCGAGATCACCCGGCAGCCCATGTGGCGCAGCGCCTGGTAGTCGGACCGCACAGGGCCCAGGATCTCGTCGTACTTCTGGTGGTTCAGGTAATGCGCCGGCACCGGTGCGATGTTGACCAGCACGGTGTCGACGAAGTTGGCGCCGAGGTGGTCGTTGAGCACCTTGACGTGGTCGGCGTCGCTGAAGTGCTCGGTTTCGCCCTTTTGCGTCATGATGTTGACGATGTAAATCACCTCGGCCCGGGTCTTCAGCACCGCCTCGCCGAGGTTCTTGATCATCAGGTTGGGCAGGATGCTGGTGAACAGGCTCCCGGGGCCGAGCACCACGACGTCGGCGGCCATGATCGCATCGATCACCTCGGGTACGGCGGCCGGGGCCTCACCAGTGGCGGTGTCGGTCACGAAGACGCGGGTGATGTTCTTGTCGGCGGCGGTGATCTCCGCCTCGCCGGCGAGGCTGGTGCCGTCGTCAAAATCGGCGTGAAGCGTCAGCGGCCGGTCGGCGGCGGGGTAAATGTGGCCGTCGACCTTCATCATCTGGGACAGCTGCTGCACGGCATCGAAGATCCCGCTGCGCATCTCGGACAAGGCCGCGATAATCAGGTTGCCGATCGCGTGGCCGGCAAAAAAGGCGTCGCCGGAGCAAAAGCGGTACTGGAAGATGTCCAGGTACAGCTGCGGCAGGTCGGACAAGGCGACCAGCACGTTGCGAATGTCACCGGGCGGGACGACGTTGATGTAGTTGCGAATCACGCCGCTTGAGCCGCCGTCGTCGGCCACCGTCACAATCGCGGTGACATCGGCATTTTGCTCGTGCAGGCTCTTGACGATCACCGGCAGGCCGGTGCCGCCACCGATCACGACCACCTTGGGGCGGCGGCCGCGAATCACGCGGATGGTGCGATCATTGTCTGCGGTCATGAGCGGTTCACCGTCGCTTTGCGCTTATTGACGTCGCGGTGGGTGATGTCGACCGGGTAAGTCTTTGCGAAGGCCTTGCCGATGCGCTCGGCAAAGGCGACGCTGCGGTGCTGGCCGCCGGTGCAGCCGATCGCGATGGTGACGCTCGACTTGCCCTCCGCCTGGTACTGTGGCATCACGTCGGCCAAGAGCGTGTAGAACTCCTGGTAGAACTTCTCCGCGGCCGGCTGCTGCATCACGTAGTCGTACACCGGCTGATCCTTGCCGGTTTGGTTGCGGAACTCCGGCACGTAATACGGGTTGGGCAAAAACCGCACGTCCATCACGATGTCGGCGTCGATCGGCAGCCCGTACTTGAAGCCAAAGCTCATCACCTCCAGGTGGAAGGTCGGGTGATCCGTGGTTTTGAAGGTCAAAAACAGCTTCTCGCGCAGCTGGCGGGGGCTGAGGTTAGTGGTGTCGATCACCACCTGGGCGCGGTTTTTCAGCTCGGTGAGCAGGTTGCGCTCCTTGCGAATGCCGTCCATCAGCCGGCCCTCCATGGCCAGCGGGTGGCTGCGGCGGGTCTCCTTGTAGCGCGAGACCAGCTCGGCGTCGGTCGCGTCGAGAAACAGGATCTTGGTCGCGACTTTCTCGGCCTTGTCCAGGCCGGTCAGCATGTCGAGAATCTGGTCGTAAAAGGCGTGGGACCGCAGATCCACCACCAAGGCGACCTTGTCAATCTTGCCGCTTTCCTTCACCAGCTCCCAGAACTTGGGCAAAAGCGCCGGTGGCATGTTGTCGACGCAAAAGTAGCCGAGGTCTTCAAAAGACTGCATCGCCACGGTTTTGCCGGCGCCGGACATGCCGGTGATCACCACGAGGTTCAGGCTATCGCTCATCGCTATTCCTTCTTTCGTCAGGCCAAGCCTGCGTTTAATAATTCAATTATAACATGCCGGGCGTGTCATTCCCAGCCACTGCCCCCGTCCCGCGCAAATTCTAGCCGCGGTCGGCCTGCCACCACGCCCCGCCCCGGCGACCGCCGCACAAAAAAACGAGCCCTCAACAGGCTCGCGTGGCCGCCCCGGACCGCTACA
The DNA here is from genome assembly GCF_025490915.1 of Lacticaseibacillus parakribbianus. Classification (GTDB taxonomy): domain Bacteria; phylum Bacillota; class Bacilli; order Lactobacillales; family Lactobacillaceae; genus Lacticaseibacillus; species Lacticaseibacillus parakribbianus. Next base: position 40,489 of record NZ_JANQBA010000015.1, read on the forward strand.
GCTGGCGCCGGGCGAAGGCCGTGATAATCGCGTTGAGGCCGAATAGCACGAAGGCGATGGCCAGAAGCGACACCATGCCGACGGCCGACACCACCGGCTGCATCAACAGCAGCACCCCGACGGCCACCGTGAACAGGTCCAAGAGCAGGTCCAAAATCACCCAGCCCATCCCGGCCTGGCGCAGGTGGCCGACGTTGAACAGATTGGCGATCGCGTCGACCAGGAACCACGCCGCAAACAGGTAGGACAAGGTTAAGGCCGCCGTGACCAGGTTGAACAGGAACACGACGCCCAGGCCGATGTCCAAGACGCCGGCCAGAAGCGACAGCCACGACTTTTTGCCGGTGTACTCGCGCAGCTTGTTGAACCCGGCGAGCGTCGCGATGCCGCGGATAATCGCGATGATCGCGAAGATGAAGGTCAGCGTCAACAGCGTCGCACCGGGATTGCGGAACATCACCACCGCCGCGATAATCAGGGCGATGCCGGTAATGAATTCGCCCCAGTCAAAACCAAAATGTGCTTGTCGATTGAACATTCTCTCACCACTTTCTTGCCCTTATTGTACTGGCCTGGCCGACCCGACACAAGCAAAACCCGTCGCGGTTGGGCGACGGGTTTGGCGGTGCCGGGCGTTATTGATTCGCTCGCCGCGCTGGCGCGACGTTGGCGCCGCACCACCGCGCGAGCCGGCGGCCGGCGGTGTGGCGGGGCCCAGGGAGCGGCGGGGCTGGCGAGGCGGCCCTGCGGCGGTCAGCGGGGCAATTCGCGCGGCGCGGCGTTAGGCCCCCCGGTGCGAACACCGGCGGCCGCGAAGCGGGCATTGGCGCGAGCGGCGGCCGGTTGACCCCGGTGCCGCCGTTATTTTTCGGCCGCGGCCGCCGCGGTGCGAGCCGCGTCGCGCTCGAGGATTGGGCGTAGGTAGATGCCGGTGTAGCTCTTGGTGTTTTGGGCGATGGTCTCCGGGGTGCCGGTGGCGATCACCGTGCCGCCGCCGTCGCCGCCTTCCGGTCCCAGGTCGATCAGCCAGTCGGCGGTCTTGATCACGTCCAAGTTGTGCTCGATCACAAGCACCGTGTTGCCCTCGTCGACCAGGCGCTGCAAGACGCCCAGCAGCCGGCGGATGTCGTCGGTGTGCAGGCCGGTGGTCGGCTCGTCGAGGATGTAGAAGTTCTTGCCGGTCGAGAGCTTTTGCAGCTCGGAGGCGAGCTTCATGCGCTGGGCCTCGCCGCCGGACAGCGTGGTGGCGCTTTGGCCCATGGTGACGTAGCCCAGGCCGACGTCGACGATGGTCTGGAGCTTCCGCGCGATTTTGGGAATCGGGGCGAAGAACTTGACTGCCTCGTCAACGGTCATGTCGAGGATCTCCGCGATGTTTTTGCCCTTGTAGGTGACCTCGAGGGTCTCGGAGTTGTAGCGCTTGCCGTGGCAGACCTCGCACGGCACGTAGACGTCGGGCAGGAAGTTCATCTCGATTTTGATGATGCCGTCGCCCTTGCAGTTCTCGCAGCGGCCGCCCTTGACGTTGAAGGAAAAACGCCCCTGCGAGTAGCCGCGCAGCTTGGCCTCTTGGGTCTGGGCCATCAAGGCGCGGATGTCGTTGAACACGCCGGTGTAGGTCGCCGGGTTGCTCCGCGGGGTGCGGCCGATCGGGCTTTGGTCGATATCGACCAGCTTTTCAATCTGGTCGTAGCCCTCGATGCGGTCGTAGGCGCCGGGTTTTTCGGAGTTGCGGTAGAGCTTTTGGGCCAGCACCCGCTTGAGGATGCCGTTGACCAGCGTCGACTTGCCCGAGCCGGACACGCCCGTGACGGCGATGAACTTGCCCAGGGGGAATTCGACGTCGATGTGCTTGAGGTTGTTGGCCGCGGCCCCAAAGAGGCGGATCGATTCGCCGTTCCCGGCGCGGCGCTTGGTCGGCACCGGAATGAACTTCTTGCCGGCCAAGTACTGCCCGGTCAAAGACTTCGCCGAGCGCATCACCTGCTTGGGGGTGCCGGCGGCCATGATGCGACCGCCGTTGTCGCCGGCGCCGGGGCCGACGTCGACCAGGTAGTCGGCGGCGAGCATCGTGTCCTCGTCGTGCTCGACCACGATCAGCGTGTTGCCCAGGTCGCGCATTTTCTTCAGCGAGCGAATCAGCCGGTCGTTGTCGCGCTGGTGCAGGCCGATCGACGGCTCGTCGAGGATGTACATCACCCCAGACAAGTTGGAGCCGATCTGCGTGGCCAGCCGGATGCGCTGCGCCTCCCCGCCGGACAGGGTGCCGGCGGCGCGGCTCAGGGTCAGGTAATCCAGGCCGACGTTTTTGAGGAAGGTCAGGCGGTCGGCGACCTCCTTGACGATCGGCTGGGCGATCACCTTCTCGTTGTCAGACAGCGTGATGCCTTGGTAAAACGGCAGCGCGTCCTTAATCGACATGTCGGAGGCCTCCGCGATGTCGTGGCCCTCGACCTTGACGGCCAGGGCCTGGCGGTTCAGCCGCTTGCCGTGGCAAACCGGGCAGACCAAGGCGGTCATGTACTGGCGCATCTGATCGGAGCCGAACGCGTAGTTATTAGAGTGGTAACGCCGCTCGACGTTGTTGAGCACCCCTTCGAACGGGACGTCTTGGTCCTTGACGCCGCCGAAGTCGCTGTGGCTGTGGAAGTGAAAGACCTTGCCGTGGCTGCCGTTCAAAATGATGTCTTGCTGGCGTTCGGTCAGCTTGCCGAAGGGCTTGTCCATCGGCACCTTGAAGGCCTTGGCCGCCTGCTCCAGCATCGACGGGTAGTAGACAGACGTGGCCGACGACCAAGGCGCAATCGCCCCTTCCGCCAGCGTCTTGTCGCGGTCCGGCACCACCAAGTCGACGTCGACCGTCAGCTTTTGGCCCAGGCCGTCGCACTCCGGGCAGGCCCCGAACGGCGCGTTGAAGGAGAACAGGCGCGGCTCCAAGACCCCGATGGTGAAGCCGCACAGTGGACAGGCGAAGTGCTCGGAGAACACGAGGGGATCTGAACCGATCACGTCGACGGTGGCGTAACCCTCGGCCAGGCGCAGCGCCGCTTCGAACGAGTCGAACAGGCGCGAGCGGACCTCGGGCTTGGTCACGATGCGGTCGATCACGATGTCGATGTCGTGGAATTTGTTTTTGTCCAGCTCCAGGTCGGCGGTCGCGTCCATCACCTCACCGTCGACGCGCATCCGCACGTAACCCTCCCGGACGATCTTCTCCAAGACCTTCTTGTGGCTGCCCTTCTTGTGGCGAACAATCGGGCTGAGAATCTGGATGCGGGTCTTGTCCGGGAGCTTTTGGACCCGGTCGACCATCTGCTCGACGCTTTGGGACACGATCGGGGTGCCGTCGTTGGGGCAGATCGGGTGGCCGATCCGCGCCCACAGCAGGCGCAGGTAGTCGTTGATCTCGGTGACCGTGCCGACCGTACTGCGCGGGTTCTTGCTGGTGGTTTTTTGGTCGATCGAAATGGCGGGGCTCAGCCCGTCAATCGAGTCGACATCTGGCTTGTCCATCTGGCCCAGAAACTGCCGGGCATACGCCGACAGGCTCTCGACGTAGCGGCGCTGGCCTTCAGCGTAAAGCGTGTCGAAGGCCAGGCTGGACTTACCGGAGCCGGACAGGCCGGTCATCACGACCAGCTTGTTTCGGGGAATCGTCACGTCGACGTTCTTCAGGTTATGCGCCCGGGCGCCGTGAATCACAATTTTGTCGTTTGCCATTTGTTCACTCTGCTTCCAATTCTAGAATCGTGTCGCGCAGCGTCGCCGCCTGCTCGAAGTCGAGCTTCTTGGCCGCCGCCTGCATCTGGCTGCGCAGGTTGGCGACCAGCTGCTTTTTCTCCGCCTTGGTCATGTCGTGCAAGTCGACCTCCGCGAAGCTCTTGTCCTTGTCCGTCTCGTCCTTGCCGCTGGTGTCCAGGCTGTGAATCGAGTCGCGGATCGGCTTGATGATGGTCTTGGGCGTGATGTGGTGCTTCTCGTTGAAGGCCTCTTGAATCTCGCGGCGCCGCCGGGTTTCCTTGATCGCCGCGTCCATCGAGTCGGTGACCTTGTCCGCGTACATGATGACCTTCCCGTGAGCGTTGCGGCTCGCGCGGCCGATGGTCTGAATCAAGGACCGCTCGGCGCGAAGGAAGCCTTCCTTGTCGGCGTCCAGGATCGCAATCAGCGACACCTCGGGGACATCGATCCCCTCGCGCAGCAGGTTGATGCCGATCAGCACGTCGAACTTGCCCAGCCGCAGGTCGCGGATGATCTCCGTTCGCTCCAGGGTCTTGATGTCCGAGTGCAGGTACTTGACCTTGATGCCCAGCTCCTTGAGGTAGTCGGTCAGGTCCTCGGCCATTTTCTTGGTCAAAGTCGTGATGAACACCCGCTCGTGCTTCTCGACGCGGATGTTAATCTCGGACACCAGGTCGTCGATCTGGCCCATGATCGGCCGCACCTCGATGGTCGGGTCCAGCAGGCCGGTCGGGCGAATGATCTGCTCGGCAATCTGGGACTTGGGGACCCGATCCATCTCGTAAGGCCCAGGCGTCGCCGAGACGTAGAGAATCTGATTGACGTGCGACTCGAACTCCGGCAAGCGTAGCGGCCGGTTGTCCAAGGCGCTGGGCAGGCGGAAGCCGTAGTCGATCAGGGTCTGCTTCCGGGCCCGGTCGCCGTTGTACATCCCTCGCACCTGCGGCATCGTGACGTGGCTTTCGTCGACCATGATCATGAAGTCCTTGGGGAAAAAGTCCAGCAGGGTGTACGGCGGCTCGCCGGCCTTGCGCCCTTCCATGTGGCGCGAGTAGTTCTCGATGCCGTTGGTGTAGCCCATCTCCCGCAGCATCTCGATGTCGTAGGTCGTGCGTTGATCCAGCCGCTGGGCCTCCAGCAGCTTGCCGGCGTCGGTCAGCTCCTTGAGCCGTTCTTCCAGCTCCTTGGAGATGCTTTCAATCCCGTGCTCCAGCTGGTCTTCGGAGGTCATGAAGTGCGTCGCTGGGAAAATCGCGACGTGCTCGCGCTCGCCGACCACCTCGCCGGTCAGCGCGTCGACCTCGGTGATGCGATCGATTTCGTCGCCGAAGAACTCGACGCGAATCGCATGGTCGTCGCGGCTGGCCGGGAAGATCTCGACCACGTCGCCGCGAACCCGGAAGCGGCCGCGCTGAAAATCGATGTCGTTGCGGTCGAATTGGATGTCGACCAGCTGGCGCAACAGCGTGTTGCGGTCGATTTCCATGCCGGTGCGGAGCGACAGCACGTGGTCGCGGTATTCGTCCGGGCTGCCCAGGCCAAAGATCGAGGACACCGAGGCGACGACGATCACGTCGTTGCGCTCCAGCAAGGCGGAGGTCGCGCTGTGGCGCAGCTTGTCGATCTCGTCGTTGATCGCCGAGTCCTTTTCGATGTAGGTGTCCGAGCTTGGCACGTAGGCCTCGGGCTGGTAGTAATCGTAGTAGGACACGAAGTACTCAACCGCGTTGTGCGGGAAGAACTCCTTGAACTCGCCGTACAGCTGACCGGCCAGGGTCTTGTTGTGCGACAAGATCAAGGTCGGCCGGTTGCGCTTGGCGATCACCTGCGCCATCGTGAAGGTCTTCCCGGTCCCGGTTGCCCCCAGCAGGATCTGCTCCTTCTCCCCGGCCTCAAAGCCGGCGGTCAGCTTGGCGATCGCCTGCGGCTGGTCCCCGGCCGGCCCGTAAGGCGCGACCAAGTCGAATTTGCGGTTTGCCATGCGTTCGATCATTGCGATTCCTCCCGTACCCAAGATTGTGGCGCCGTGTTTGACGCGATAAAAAAGTCGGAACCGAAATTCCAACTTCTGACTGGTACTTATTATAGCATAGCGAACATACTTTCGCGACCCGTTTCGGCGGCCGCGGCGGCGGCCCAGTTACCGGCCCGGTAACCGCTCAGTTGCGCCCGGCGATCGCTTGGCCGCCACCGCGCAGCTGCCCCACCGCGCCGGTCGCACCGGCGCCGCTAGGCTACTGCTTGTCCATGATCGCGCGGGTCAGCTTGGTCAGCATGTCGCGGTCGGCGAACTCCTCGTTGAGCATGTCCGGCAGAATGTCCTTGAGGAAGTACTGAACGCAAGGCCGCGAAGCAAAGGACATGATCACCGCCAGGCTTTCGGTGTAGATGCTGACGAAGACCCGCTCCGGGTTGCCCTTCTCGATTTCACCGAAGGATTCGTACAGCAGATCGACCTTGTCGGCGATGCTCAAAATCTCGCCTTCCAGCGTGTTGTCCTTGCCTTCGGACAGGCGCCGCCGGTAGGCCTCTTGGAACTCGGCGGGGATTTCGTTTTGGATGAAGTTTTCCGTCAGGGATTCCTCGACGTCGGCCAGCATCGCGCGAAGCGCCGGCGTGGCGTACTTGACCGGGGTCTTGATGTCGCCGATGAAGCGTTCGGTGTAGTCGTGGTTCAGCGCCTTTTCGTACAGGCGCTGCCAGTTGACCGTGTTGCCGGCGTTCTCCTCGATGTCACCCAGCAGCTGGGCGATTTCGGCGACCTTGAAGCTGTGGGCCGCCACGCTGTGCTCCGCGTACTTGAAAAATCCCGGCGCCCGGCGCAGCGTCTCTAAGTTGTTGAGTCCCTGAATGAACTGGTGCATCCCCATGTCTTGTAGCCTCCTAGGTAAATTTTTACTATGCTATCACCAACCGGCCGCCGATGCAAGTGAGAATTGCTGACAAAATGCCTTGCAACCACCGCCGACCTTGGTTAAGCTCGACGTAATCACGCAAAAAGGAAGTCACGCCATGCCAGCCTTTACCCTTGCCACCACCGCCGACCTGCCGGCGATCGTCGCCATTTACAACGCCGCGATTCCCGGCCGCCTCGCCACCGCCGACCTCGAGCCGGTGACCGTGGCCGCCAAAACCGCCTGGTTCGCCCAGTTCAACGCCGAACGCCGCCCACTCTGGCTGATTCACGACGGCCCCGACCTGGCCGGCTGGGTCAGCCTGGAGAACTTCTACGGGCGGCCGGCTTACGCCCACACCGCGGAGATCAGCATCTACCTGGACCCGGCCTTTCAGCACCGCCACCTCGGCCAGGCGGCGCTGGATTTCGTCTTCGCCCAGCTCAAGCGGCTGGACCTTGACACCATCGTCGCCTTCGTGTTCCACCACAACCAAGCGAGCCAGGGCCTGTTTGCCCGCAACGGCTTTGCCACCTGGGGCCACCTGCCTGAGGTCGCCTTGATGGACGGGGTGCGACGCGACCTGGACATCTTGGGTCGCCGCTTCAATGCCTAAAAAAAATCACCCCGCGGGGTGATTTTTTAGTGGTGTGACTTATTCCTGACGAAAGGCGGTCAGCGCGGCCTCAAAGTCGGCGAGCTTCTGCTCGGCCGCCGCCTTGTGTTCGGCGCTGGTGCCGACGTAAAACTTCACCTTAGGCTCGGTGCCGGACGGCCGAATGGCGATCCAGGTGCCGTCTTGCAGCACGTACTTCAAGACGTCGGACACCGGCATGTCGATCGCCTGCTTGGTGCCGTCGGCCTTGGTCGTGGTCTGGGCCTTGTAGTCTTGAACCTCGGCCACGGCGACACCGGCGAAGTCTTTGGGCTGGTGCTCGCGGAACTTGGTCATCAACGCGGCCATCTGCGCCGCGCCATCGACGCCTTCAAAGTCGACCCCCACCGTCTTTTCGGCGAAGTAGCCGTACTTTTGGTAAAGCGCCTGGATGCCGTCCCACAGGGTCATGTTGCGGCTCTTGTAGTAGGCCGCGACCTCGGCGAGCAGCACGGTGGACTGAATCGCGTCCTTGTCCCGCACGAACGGCTTGATCAAGTAGCCGTAGCTCTCCTCGAAGCCGAACAGGAACTCGTGGCTGCCGGTTTCCTCGTACTGCTTGATCTGATCGCCGATGAACTTGAAGCCGGTTTCGACGTTGATCATCGCGACGCCGTAGTCCTTGGCGATCGCCGTGGCCAGCTCGGTGGAGACGATAGACTTGACCACCGCCCCGTTGCGCGGCAAGGTGCCGGCCGCCCGCCGCGCCTCCAAAATGTAGTGGAGCAAGAGGCTGGCAATCTGGTTACCGGTCAACAGCTGGTAGTGATCGCCGGTCCACACCGCGGTGCCCAGCCGGTCGGCGTCGGGGTCCGTAGCGATCAAGACGTCGGCCTGGCTCTTTTTGCCCAGCGCGATGGCCATGTCAAAGGCCTGCGCGAATTCCGGGTTCGGGAACGGCACGGTGGCGAACTCTGGGTCGGCCACTGCCTGCTTGGCCACCAGCTGGAAGTTGGCGAAGCCGGCGTTACGCAGCACCATCTGGGCCGGGATGCGGCCGGTGCCGTGAAGCGGGGTGTACACCAGGCTCATGTCCTTGCCGGTGGTGGCGATCAGGTCGTGGTTGATGGTGACCGTGGCGACCTGGGCGTAGTAGGCCTCATCGACGTCTTCGCCAATCGGGGTCAACAGCTTCTGGCGGCGCAGCTCGTGGACGTCCAGCGCCTTGATGGCGAACAGATCGGTCACTGACCGGACGTACTCGGTGATGCGGTCGGATTCCTCCGGCGGCATCTGGCCGCCATCCGGCCCGTAGATCTTGTAGCCGTTATAGGCCTTCGGGTTGTGGCTGGCCGTGATCATGATGCCGGCGTAAGTCTTGAGGTACCGCACCGCAAAGGACAGCTCCGGCGTCGGGCGCAGGCTGTCGAACACGAAGCTGGGAATGCCATGCGCCCCCAAGACCCCGGCCGCCTCTTGGGCGAACGCGGTGCTTTCGTAGCGCGAGTCAAAACTGATCGCCACGCCGGCCTGCTTTTGCGCCGCCGGCAAGGTGTCCATGAACCGGGCCAGCCCCTCGGTCGCCTGCCGCACCGTGTACAGGTTGATGCGTCCGATACCGGCCCCGATGATGCCGCGCATGCCCGCGGTCCCAAAGGCCATCGGGGCGGAGAAGGCGGCCTCTTGAGTCTCGGGGTCGTCAGCCATCGCCAGCACCTCTTGCCTCATTCGTGGGTCGATGCCCGTCGCGTCTGCCCAGACAGCGTAGTTCTCTTTGTAACCCATAAGCTCAACTCCTATTCATTGTCGTGCCGGTGCCACCACCGGTCATCTCGCTTAGATTATCTCACTTGAGAAAGACCAGTCAACAAATAAGCGCGATTCTCACCAAGGTTTCGCCGGCCGCTTGCGGCTTGACGGTGGCTTCAGACACTGGGTAGACCAATACTGACCCGCCAGCCCCGGCGAGCGCCCCGCCACACGCAAAGGGTACCGCGGGTTGCCCCGCAGTACCCCGGTTGCGATTGAGTTGAGGAATCGACCCAACTGCAAGGCAGACTGCCCCCGCTAGCTGGTGAAACCGATTCGGTTGGTGGTACGCACTGTGGTGGACCCGGCAGTCGCAGCTCCCTGGAATCAAACCAGAGCCGTTTTCTTTTGCGAGAATTTCTCCATCGCTAGACGCTCGCGCCGCGGACGCGGTTGACATAGGTCAACGTTCATCGGATGAGAATGATAGTCACTGCAAGCTGCCGTAGGCTGCGCTTCGGCCGTGCGACCGAGAGGCGCTGTCGAATTCTACGCCAATAGAATAACACCGGGTGGTCGGAAATACCATGACGCCAGTGTAAATGTTAGGTAAATTTTGTGTAAATAAATAACACTGGGCGAATGCAGGGACGCAAAACGCGGCCGCCTGGAAGCACCAGGCGGCCGCGTCAGCGTCGCGTGTTTAGTTGGCCGCCGGCACGGCGCCGTTCTCAAGCGTCGCGTCCTGCAGGCCCTGCAGGTAATTGAAGGCGCTCTGGCCGGCCTGGCCGCCTTCCCCGACGGCCGTGGTGATCTGGCGCAAGGTCTTCGCGCGAACGTCGCCGATGGCGAAGACGCCCGGCACCTTGGTGGCCATCAGGTCGTCGGTGGGAATCCAGCCATTCTCGTCCAGCACCCCGAGATTCTGGAAGCTGTCGGTCAGCGGCTTGATGCCGACGTAGATGAAGACCCCGGCGGCCGGCACGGTGGTTTCCTCACCGGTCACCTTGTCGCGGTAGACCACGCCCGTCACCTTGTTGTCGTCGCCGACAATTTCCTTGACCTGTGCGTTCCAGATGAAGGACATTTTCTCGTTGGCAAAGGCCCGCTGCTGGATGATCTTCTGCGCCCGCAGCTGGTCGCGGCGGTGAATCACCGTGACCTTGGACGCCAGGCCCGTCAGGTAGAGGCCCTCCTCGACGGCGGAGTCACCGCCGCCGATCACAACGACTTCGCGATTCTTGAAGAACGCGCCGTCGCAGACCGCGCAGTAGGACACGCCGCGGCCGCCGTATTGCTCTTCGCCGGGAATGCCCAGCTTGCGGTGCTCGGCACCGGTGGCGATGATCACGGCCTTGGCCTCGTAGGTGGTCTCGTCGGTCGTCACGACCTTGACCGCACCCTTGTCGGTCACATCCGTCACGTTGCCGTACGCGTACTCCGCGCCAAACTGGGTCGCCCCGTCGTACATCTTCTGGCCGAGTTCCGGGCCGAGGATCGAGCTGAAGCCCGGGTAGTTCTCCACGGCGGCGGTGTTGTTCATCTGACCACCGTAGATGCCGCGGTCCAGCATCAACACGGACAGGTTCGCCCGCGATGCGTAGAGGGCGGCGGTCATGCCGCCGGGCCCGGCCCCGATCACGATCACATCATAAAGCTTAGACATGGGCAAAAACTCCTTTTGGTTGGTTTGCTTACGAAAGGTAAGTATACGCGCTTTTAGTCCTGCTGTAAAGTCGTGTCGAAATCAAACTCCGGCTTGCCGTCTCGGGCCATCAGGTCGGTGATCACGCTGGCAATCGGCGCGTCCTGGTACAACACCCGGTAAATGGCGGCCGAAATCGGCATTTCGACGTCCAGCTGCGCCGCCAGCTCATGCACCACTTTGGCGGTGGAGACGCCTTCGACCACCATGCCCATGTTCTCCAACACGTCCGCCAGCTTCTGGCCCTGCCCCAGCGCGTTGCCGGCTCGCCAGTTGCGGCTGTGAACGCTGGTGCAGGTGACGATCAAGTCGCCGACGCCGGACAGGCCGATGAAGGTCAGCGGGTTGGCGCCCATTTTGACGCCCAGGCGGGTGATCTCGGCCAAGCCGCGGGTCATCAAGGCCGCCTTGGTGTTGTCACCGTAGCCCAGGCCATGCAGGGCCCCGGCGCCGATGGCGATCACGTTCTTCAAGGCGGCGCCGCACTCGACGCCGATCACGTCTTGGTTGGTATAAAGGCGGAAGTAATCGTTCATGAACGTGTCTTGAATCGACTGGGCCGCCGCCAGGTCCTTGGAGGCCGCGGTCAACGTCGTGATGTCCTTGGTCGCGACGTCCTCGGCGTGGCTCGGCCCGGAAATCACCACCAGCCCCTGGTACAGGTCGGCCGGCAGAACGGATTCGATCACCTGCGACACGCGCAGCTTGGAGCCGACCTCAAGCCCCTTGGCCGCATGGGCGATGATCGGGCGCTTGGCGGCGCCTGCCAAAAGCGGCATCACCTGCGTGGCCACGCTGCGAATCGCGTTGGTCGGCACGACGAACAAGATCACATCGGCGTCTTGCACCGCCGCGGCCAGGTCGGTTGTGGCCTGCAAGGCCTCATGCAGGTGGAACTCCGGCAGGTAGTGGGTGTTGGTGTGTTGCTGGTTGATTTCCGGAATCTGCTTGGGATTGTTGGTCCACAGCGCGACATCGTGCCCATTTTCCACCAACAGGTTCGCTAAGACGGTACCCCAGGAACCGGCGCCTAGTACGGCCACTTTTTTAGTCAAAAGATCACTCCTATTTGTTTAAAGTTAAAGGTTGTTCAGCTTGTTGCCATCCAGGTACCACGGCAGGTCCTGCCGACGCCGGTACCACCACATAAAGGCCGCGGCGGCGAACAAGACGATCGACAGCAGCTGCGAGACCCGCAGCCCCGGCAGCATGTACAGGCTGTCGGTTCGCATCCCCTCGACGAAGAAGCGGCCGAAGCTGTACCACATCACGTAGGACAAGAAGACCTCGCCCTGCTTGAACCAGCCCTTGTGGTGCCGGACGCTCATGATCAAGACGAAGCCGGCGACGTTCCACGCGGATTCGTACAAGAAGGTCGGCTGGCGGTAGGCCCCGTCGATCAGCATCTGAGACACGATGAACGGCGGCAGGTGCAACCCCTGCAGGAAGGCCAGCGTCGTCTTGGCGCCGAACGCCTCTTGGTTCATGAAGTTGCCCCAGCGCCCGATGGCCTGGGCGATCATCACGGTCGGGGCGGCGATGTCCAGAATCAGCCAGGCCGGCAACCACTTGGCGTGACAGTAGACGAGAAATACAATGACGCTGGCGATCAGCGCCCCGTATATCGCGATGCCGCCGTGCCAGATTGCGATGATTTCGCCGGGATGCGCCGCGTAGTACGGCCACTCGAAGGCCACGTAGTACAGCCGGGCCCCGATCAGGGCGAAGGGCAACGCCCACAGCACCAGGTTCAGGATGTGATCCTCGTTGACGTTGCGGCGCTTGGCCTCTTGCATCGCCAGGTAGGCCGCAAGCAGCACCCCGGCGGCGATGATTACGCCGTACCAGTGAACCTCAAGGCCCCCCAGGCGCAGCGCGATCGGATTCAGTGCATTGAACATCACTTGTCCTCCGAGTTCGTCTTGATCAGGTTGTTCAGGTTGCGCTCGAAGGTCTTGGTCGCGTCAAAGCCCATGGACTTGGCGCGGAAGTTCATCGCCGCGACCTCGATAATCGAGGCCAGGTTGCGGCCGACCTTGACCGGAATGGTGATCTTCGGCACGGCGACGTCGAAGATCTGCTGGCTCTGCTCGCCGGAGCCCAGGCGGTCGAACTGCTTGTCCGGCGTCCAGTTCTCCAGGTGAACGATCAGGTCGACCGAGGCGTTGGTCCGCACCGCCCCGGCCCCGAACAGGCTCATCACATCGATGATGCCCAGGCCGCGAATCTCCAGCAGGTGGGCCAAAATGGCCGGGGCCTCGCCGATGATGGTCTGCTCGTCTTTTTGGTAGACATCGACGCGGTCGTCGGCGATCAGCCGGTGCCCGCGCTGAATCAGCTCCAGCGCGGTTTCGGACTTGCCGACCCCGGAATCGCCGGTGATCATCACGCCCAGCCCGTACAGGTCGACCAAGACGCCGTGCATGCTGCGCCGCTCGGCCAGCTCGCTTTCCAGGTAATCGGTGAGCAGGCTGGACAGGCGCGTGGTGGACAACTTGGAGCCAAGCACCGGAATGTGGGCGGCCGCGGCGGCCATCAGCATTTCGTCTAGCGGCTCGATGCCGCGCGACACCAGAAACGCCGGCGTGTCCTCGGCGGCCATGCGCTTGAGAATCACCAGCCGCTCCTCGGAGGTCATGTTCCGCGCAAAGGCGCTTTCCGTGCGACCGAACAACTGCACGCGTTCGTGCGGGTAGTAATTGAAGTACCCGGTCAGCTCCAAGCCCGGCCGCGAAATATCTGACACGACCACCTTGCGCTCATCTAGGTACGCCTCACCGCTGTACACGGTCAGGTTCGTGTCGGTCACGAGCTGGCGTACTGAAACACTTTCTACCATCGGGTCCACCTGTCTTTCGCCATAGTTTGTCTCTAATTTTATCATCGTTTGGCCTAACTTAACAGGGCCGGGGCCAAAAGCGCGGCGCGGCGGCCTTAGCGACGCCGCTCACTGGCTGCCGCCGAGGTTGATCAGCACCAAGTCGCGGTGGTCGGGCCCCAGAATTGCGTCCAGCCTAGCCTGCCACATCGCCGCGTCCTCGGGCAGCTCGATGGTGGCCATCAAGGCGATCGCCGCCCGGCAGGTCGCGGTGCCACTGGCCACAGCGCCTCGGCGAATCGCCAGCCAGCCGGTGAGGAAGCGCCGCACCAGCGCCGTGGCGCCAAAGTTCGGCTCTTTTTGCAGAAGCGCCAGCACCGCGGCCGCGGCGTCAAACTCCCGCCGCGCCACAAACACCGTGAAATCCCCCACGAGCAGGTCAAAGGGCAGCGTTCGGTACCGCGCATTGGCCTTGAGGCGGCGGCTGAGCTTAACGCCGATGGCGAGCAGGCGCAGGTTCTCCGCGGTCGGCATCATCACCATGAATAGCTGGAAGAGCTGCACCTCGTACACCCCCCAGCTGTCGACCTGCTGCAGGTAGCGAATCACCGGCCCGGCCGCAGCCACGTCGGCGGTGATGGTGTCGGCCGCACTGGCCGCGAGCATCCCTTGGTAGAACAGGTAGGCGAAATGGTGGTTGCGCGTCGGGGCGGCGCGAAAGGTCGCCTCGGCCGCGTCTTTGGCCTGGCGGATCTCGGCCAGGTTGGCGCCGCCATACGTCCCCCGGGCCAGGAACGGCCGCAAAAACGGCAGCTCCCGCTTGGCCAGCCACAGCTGCGCCGCGTCACCCGCCAGCTCGGGCGGTTGACCGGTGCGGTTGGCGACGAACCAAAACTCGGCCGCAGTCACGTTGATGGCGGTCAAAAGCTTCATAAAATTGGTCTGCGACACGTCGGTTCGCCCCCGCTCGAAGCGCGAGACGAACGAGGCGGTCAGGCCGGTTTCCAGTTCAATGTCTTGCAGCGTGATGCCGCGGCTTTGGCGCATCTGCCGGTATAATGCTCCGATTGGCATGTCCTCGCCCCACTTTGTTTGTCATATATGACATTTTGAACTAGCGGGTGGCGGCCGTCAACTATCATGAGGCCATGCATCAATTACCGGACCACGGAGGAATCGTCATGAACATCTACTTGCACAACCGCCCGTTTCGCGCCTTGGCCAACGCCAGCTTCCTGTCCAGCATCGGCTCGGTGCTGTTCAACTTTGTTTTTCTGGTTTACGCCCAGACCCTGCCATTCAAAACCCTGGCGCTGTCCTTGGTCACCGCGATTAACTTGTTGCCGCAGCTTTTGGCCGTGCCCAGCGGCTACCTGGCCGATCGCCTCGCCCCGCGGCGCCGCTTCACCGCGATGGTCGGCTTGCGGCTGGTTCAGGCCGCGGCCTACGTCGGACTGGCCTTCATCATTCAGGCACCGGGGACCCTGGGCCTGTTCGCCGTGCTGTTGGCCATCAACCTGGGGTCGGACCTGCTGGCCGACTTCACCGGTAACCTGGTCATGCACTACCAAAAGCACGTGTTGGCCAACCAAGACGAGTACCAGCAGGGCTTCGGGCTGCTCAGCGGCGTCGGCAACCTGATCAGCCTGGTTTTCCAGGCGCTGGGGGCCAGCCTGATTGTGCTGCTGCACCACAATTACGTCGTCTTCGGTCTGATCAACGCCGCAAGCTTCGCCCTGGCCGCACTGGCGCTGCTTCACGACCGCGCCGTCTTTCGGGCCGCCGACCAGGCCGCCCAGGATGCGCAAACCGCCGCCCCACAGGCCAGTGAATCCATGCGTCAAGGCATCGGTCACGCGCTGCGGTTCATCACCCAAGACCACTTCTTGTTCAGCATCATCGGCCTGGCCTTGGGGGTCAACGCCTTAGGCACCGGGCTGGACGGCCTGCTCACCGTGCTTTTGGCCAACGTGCCGCGGCTGTGGTTCGGCGCCAGCTTCGGCACCACCGTTGCCGTGGTCGGCGTGGCCGCAAGCCTCAGCACCACCGTCGCCGCCTTGTTCATGCACGATGGCTTGCAGCGCTGGTCGCTGCCGGCCCTGGCCGCGGTCACCATGGTGGCCTTGGCCGCCGAGTCGGCCAACCTGGTTTGGTGGCAAAACCGCGGCGCGATGGTCGCCTTGATCGTCGTAGCCTGCTACCCGGTCGGCAAAATCAACCCGCGCCTGTCGGCCATCGTGCTGAGCCGCGTCGACGCCGCTCACCTCGCCACCGTCTCCGCCGCCATGCAGACGCTGGTGATGATCGGTGCCCCGGCCGGTACCGCCGTGTTCTTGGGGATCGCCAACCTCGCCCAACCGACCAGCGCCTGGCTGGTGTACGGCGTCTGCGCAGCCTTGATGGCCGGCGTCGCCGTGGTGCTGGCGCTGCACCAGCCGGAGTCGGGCAAGCGACCGGCCGGCGACTGACCGCCGGGTGACCACCTCGGCCGAAGCCAGCGACCGCCGAGCGACTGAGCGCCGAAGCCAGCAACCGGGCCGCAACCGATTGGACGAGCGGCCGCCGACGCCAAACACCCCGCCTCACCACGCATGTGCGTGGCGAGGCGGGGTGTTATTGGCTGCACTCAGTTGCCGCCGGTCGTGCTGTCGTCACCGGTGGTGGTCGCCGCCTTGCCATTCGCCACCACATCCGGGTAGCGTTCCTCCAGCAGCGACACGGTGTAGCCGACGTCGCCACCGACGGCCAGCGTGTCCTTGTAGGCCTGCAGGATGCCGCTGTCCGGCACGGCGTTGACCGCCGCGGCCGACAGCTGGGTGCCAAAGTAGGTCAAAACGGCGCTGCGAACGTCGGCGGCGCTCAGGTCGTTGCCGGCCGGGGCCGTCGCGGTGGCCGTGTCCTTGCTCGAGCTCGAGTCACTGGCCGCACCGGCGTCAGCGTCGCTACCTTGGGCCTTGGCCGCCTGGTTCCAGCTGACCTTCGGCTGATCGGCCGCGGTTGGGTCGCTCGCCTTGGCGCTGCCGCCCTTGGCAGCGCTGCTGGTGCTGGTCTGATCGCTGGTGCTGGTGCTGTCGCTGGATGCAGCCGTTGCCGTGCTGGCCGCGGCGGCATCGAGCTGTTGGACCAAGGCGTCGTAATCGGCCTTGAGCCGCTTGAGGTAGTCCTGACTCCAATCAAGCGGGGCCAGCGGCGCGAGCGTCTCCTTGGCCTGGGTGGTTTCCCCGGCATCTGCCTGGGCCTGGGCCTCCTTGAGCAGGCTGGCGGCGCGGCGGTACTGCTTGGCGACCTTGGCCAGCCGCTTGGCGTAGGCCTTGAGCTTGGTGGTCAGGGCCTTCGCCCCGTGCTTGCGCTTGAGGGCCTGGGTCACCGTCTTGTGGGCGCGAACGGGCCGGCCGGCCTGCTCCTGCGACTGCGCCTTCAGATACGCCTTGGTCTGCGCCAGATCGGTGGCCGCAGCCTTGGTCTTTTTGGCCGCCACCGCCGCTTGAAAGTGGTCCAAGGCACCGGCGAAGTCGTCTTGTTTCACCGCCAGCACCCCGGCCGCAAGCGCCGTCTGGTAGGTGCTTGGCTTGGTTTCGGCCGCCTTCTTGCCGCCGAAGCAGCCGGCCAAGGCGACGACCGACACCGCCAAGGCAACCGCGAGTTTGACCCATTTGCTTTTCACGCTATCACTCCTGTTCTGTCCTTATAGTTTACTACATCCCGCCGCGGATTGCGGCCGCACAACGGAATCTTAAGGACAAAAAAACAGCCGCGGTGGCGGCTGTCTGAGGCAATTACTTGCCCAGCTTGGTCTTGTCGGTCACTTCAAGCTTGTCGTTGAAGGTGTAAACAACGGGTTCGCCGGTGGCCATTTCCAAGTTGATGATGTCTTCGTCGGAAATGTTTTCGATGTACTTGGTCAAAGCACGCAGGGAGTTACCGTGGGCGGCGATGATCACGTTCTTGCCGGCCAGCAGGTCCGGGGCGATGTGGTCTTCCCAAAACGGAATGACACGCTCAAGGGTGACCTTGAGGTTCTCACCACCCGGCACGATGCGAGGGTCCAGGTTGGCGTAGCGCCGATCCTGCGCAGCGGAGCCTTCGTCGTCGGCGCTCAAAAGCGGTGGCAGCACGTCGTAGGAACGACGCCAGATGTGAACCTGTTCGTCGCCCCACTTCTTGGCGGCCTCGGCCTTGTTTTGGCCCTGCAAAGCGCCGTAGTGGCGTTCGTTCAGGCGCCAGGTCTTGGTTTCCGGAATCCAGAGCTGACCGGATTCTTCCAGTGCAAAGTGCAACGTCTTGATCGCGCGGGTCAAAACAGAGGTGTAAGCCTGGTCGAATTCAAGGCCGGCTTCCTTGATCTTGCGACCCGCCGTCTTTGCTTCCTCAACACCTTTTTCGCTTAAGTTAACGTCGACCCAACCGGTGAACTGGTTGGACAGGTTCCATTCACTTTGACCGTGACGGATAAGCACTAATTTTGCCATCTAGAGATTACCTCGCTTTTAATTTTTGTCAGCTGGCTGACTGCTTTACATCCACTTATCATACACTATTTCTGAAAAGCGTGCTACTCAAAGTGCAGGCGCCGGCTGGTGCGGCCGCCCGGCATCTGCTACACTACGGGAAAAAGCTCACGAAGGGACCCTCATGAAAAAATTCTGGCTTGCCATCGCCGCGCTGTGGGTGCTCAGCATCGTTTACTTCCTCGTCTACGTCAACGCGCCGGCCCTGCAGACGGCGGTCGACCAAAGCGCCGGCCTGTCGCTGCTCCACGGCATCATGGACATTTTGCTTTTGGGCGGCGGCTTCGCCCTGATTGCCCGCGGCCTCTACCGCCTGTTTCACCGCTGAGGCCAAGCGGCAGCGGCCGCCAGGGCGTTGCCCGACAATTCCGCCCGTGGCGCGGCTTGGCCGCGGCCTTTGGCCAAGCGGCGGCGCCTGTGGGCGGCCCGGGTTTCGGCCGCCTGCGGTCGCCGAGTCGTCTGAGAAGCTTTTGGGCGCCAACGGGGGTATCATGACGGTATCCTAGCGAAAGAAGGCGTCACCATGACTCTTGAGATCACCAGCAGCCTGCAGAACCTGCAACGGACCGTTAACCACCACTTCCGCCACATTCAAGCCGCCCATCCCTTTGCCAGACCAATTGCGGTGCAATACGAGCTAGCCTACACCGATTACCGCGTCGTTCAGCTCGCCCTGCAGTTGGGCGAACAGCCGGCCCTGAACGCCGAGCTGACCGCGGCCTACGAGGCGGTGCAGGCCTTCGAGTGGCCGTTCATCGCCGGTGGCCCCGCCGAGTTCGCCGCACAGCACGGCGAAGCGCCGGCCGGCTACGCCCAAGCCGTCGCCACCTTCGACGCGGTTTGCGCCAGGGTCGCCGCCTGGCAGGGCGGCGCAACCAGGCACTGACGCCGGCGCCTGCAAGGCAACGACCCACCGCACCGCACGGCGCGACCAAAAAACCGGTGTCCCCCGCTCGCCACGCAGGCGAGGCAAGGACACCGGTTTTTTACTTGGCGCCGGGTCCGGTCTTGGCCGGCTCTTCCGGAATCTTTTTGACCCCCAGAATGTCCAAGATGAAGGTGAAGATTGGAATGCCGACGATCAGCCCCCAGGTGCCGAACAGCCGCTCGCCGACTAAGAGGACGACGAAGGTGAAAAACACCGGCAACTTGGTGCGGCTGGACATGAACTTGGGGTTGAGCACGTAGGCCTCGAGCATGTGGATCACCAAGATCATCACGATGATCGTGATCACCCCTTGCAGCCCGTCGACCGTGAAGGCGATGATGGCCAGCGGCACCACCGAAATGATCGCGCCGGCGACGGGAATCATCGACAGCAGAAAGACCATGATGGCCAGGCTTGGCACGTTGGGCATTTTCAGCGCAATCAGGGTGATGGTCGTGATCACCGTGTTGACGATGGCGATGAAAATCTGTGCCTCGATCACCACGCCGAACGTGTTGATGAACTTCTCGGCGAAGTACTTGAGATCGGCGAAGTACCAGCCGAACGGCGAGGTTAAAAAGCGCCGGCCGAAGACCTTCAGCTCATCGATTTCAACGGTGAAAAAGAAGCTGAGGATCAAAGACAGCAACAGCGTGACCCCCATCGCGGTGATGCTGCCGGCGTATTCCAGAATCGTGTTGATGCCGGCCTGCAGCTGGGTCTTCAGGTTCATCTTGTTCAAGGAATCGAGCACCCACTGCATCGCCTGGTTGTTGGCGAACTCCTTGCTGTTGTAGAAGGTTTGGACCTGGTTGTACAGATGCACCGTCTGGTTGGCAATCACCGGCACGTAATGAATCAGGGTATACATCAGCCCCGCCACCACCAGCAGGTACAAGGGGGCGACCACCACCACCGCCTTGACGCGCAGCTTGCGTCGCACCAAGTTGATCACCCGGGTCACCAAAAAGGCGAAGATGAAGGTGAGCAAAATCGTACTCATGATGCTTCGGGCCAGCCACAATAAGGCGACGACGCTGGTCATCACGGCCGCGCGGCGCAGTTTTTCATTCGCAACGAATTTCTGGTAAGGTGTCATGCACAAGCTCCTCGGGTTAACTTCCCGGTCATTATACCACGACCTCGCTGAACGGCAGGTTCAAGTCGAAGGGTACCGGCCGCGCCAGCGTCAAAAAGTCCGGGCCGCTGGCGCAGGTCACGGCCAGGACCTGCACCCCTGCCGCCTGGGCGGTCGCAATCGCCGGGGCGAGCGCCGGAAAGCGGTCGCGGTAGATGGTCGCGTCGTGAATGCCATCCAGCTGAATCACGAACACCAAGAAGGCCTTGTACCCTTCCTGGGCCGCGGCGGTCAGCGTGTGGACGTGCTTGAGGCCGCGGGTGGTCGGCGCATCCGGAAAGGCCGCCCGGGTGCCGTTGGCCAAAGTCACCCCCTTGGTCTCGGCGAACCATTCCTGGCCGGTCTGAGTGTGACCGGCAAAATCCAGCCGCGAGTCGCGGTAGGTGGTCTCCGGATGCACGACGTAAGGCCCCGGGCAGCCGGGCAGACTCAGGCTGCCGTCGCGCAAGGCGGCGTTGACCAGCCGGTTGGGCGCCAGGCTGTCGATGTTGATCCAGCGGTTGTCGCGCTGCACGGCGATGATGTCGTAAGGCGTCTTGCGGTCCGGATTTTGGGCCTTGCGAATGCTGATGGCGTGACCGGGAACCAGCAACTCCTTGTTGCGGCCGGTGTTGCTCAGGTGAGCGGCGACCACCGTATCGTCGCAGGCGACGGTGACCGTGAAGCGGCTGATCCGCTTGACCACCCGCCCGATTTCAACTGTTCCGTAATCCATGACGCGCCTTTCCGGGCAATGCCCCAACCCTGCGGCCAGCAAAAAAGCGGCGCAACCGCGCCGCTTGGTCTAACGCACGACGATGACCGAAGTCTCCGCCTCACGCACGATGTCACCGGCGACGTGGCCGATGTGAACGTGGCCGCGGCGGCTGTGGGAGCCCAAGATGATCAGGTCCGGCTTGAAGGCCGGCACGATTTCGTCCAGAATCACGCGGCCGGGCTTGCCCTCACCGATCAGAGGCTGCACGTCTTGGGCCCCGAACGCCGTGGCCTTTTCCACGTAGGTGTTGAGGTGAGCGGCGATCTCGGACCGGCGCTGGCTCAAGAGGTCCGGCGACAGCGACTGGTAGATGTTCAGGTCGCCGGTTTCAAGAATCGACACGATGCCCAGCGGAATGCTGTAGATTTTCGCCAGGGTGCAGGCGTAGTTGAACGCCTTTCGCGATGAGTCATCGTCGTCGTCATCCACCGCCAAAAGCAGGCGGTCGTAGTGCATTGATTGAACTTCGAAGTCTTCTTCTGTGGCCATGTGTATCGCTCCTTTGCTTGTGCTTACAGGATACTACGCGCCGCCCTTGTTTTCAGCAAAATACTGCCGAAACCGGCCGTAATAATTGTGGAACATATACGTCATCAACACCCAGCGGCGAAAGGACATGTCGCCGTCGTAAAACACGGTGGTGCCGACCTGCCCCGCCGCGATCAGCCGCAGCGCGTCGGCCTTGGCCGGGTTGCCGCTGGCGTAGGTGGCAAAGACCTTCTTCGGCACCCCCAGCCACAGCTTGCGCGAGGCGGCCGGCGGATCGGCGAACACCGGCGGCTCGCTGGCCAAGGTGTGATCGATCAGCTCCGCCACCGGCCACTGCGCCAGGTTGTAGCCGTTCAAGGTGACGTAATAGGCGCTGCGGCCGGGCCGTAGGTTCAAGTCGAGAATCTTGAACTGCGAATCTCGCACGTCGTACTTTAGGTCGATGTTGGCGAACCCGACGTAGCCGATGGCCTCAAGGAACCCGGCGAACTGGTCGTACAGCGTCTGGTCGTGAGCCGGCAGAATCGCGACGTAGGAGCCGATGACGTTAGGCGTCGGGTCCTCCAAGAGCGGGTGGCCCAAGCACATCATTTTGACCCGGTGGTCGCCGGTCACGTAGGCGTTCAAAACGCGGGTCTGCGAATCGTCGCCGGGGATGAAGTCCTGCAAAATCAGGTTGCCGCGGTAGCCGTTGGCGTAGGCCTTTTGCACCGTGGCGTTGAGCTCGACTTGCGAGTGAATCAGGTAGGCCTTCTTCACGCCTTCAAAGCTCAGGCGGTGCCAGGCCAGGCTGTCGGCCGGCTTGAGCATGACGGGGAACGCGTAGGGCGAGCTGATCGCCACCCCGCTGGCCGCCATGGCCGGCGTCACGATTCGCGTCGCCGGATACGCGATGCCGTGATCCGCACACAGCTGGTAGAAGCGCTCCTTGTCGGCCAGCTCGGCCAACAGTGTCGCGTCGATGGTCGGGCAAAGAAACTTCGTGGCCAGCTCCTGCTTGTGCGTGGCCACCAGGCTGGCGTAGGCGTCGCCGCAGGGCAACAGCAACGTCGGCTTGGAGCAGGTGAGCTGCATCAACGTCTTGGTGAACACCGCGTCTTGGTCGAAGTCCGCCACCAGGTGAACCGCTACAATCTTGGAGTAGCGCGTCGGGGCGAACTGCTCACGGGCATACACCGTCGCTACCGTGCCGTACCGTTCGTGAAAGGAACGGGCAATGCCGTACACATTATCATCGCTGCCTAGCAGCACCACCGCAAACTCCGGACTTTCCGCCAACCGCGTCGCCCTCCCTTATCCACACTTTGGCTCAAGTATACCATGCCGCCGGGTTTTTACCTAAAACCGCGCGGTGGCGCAGGCGGACCCCCGCTCGCCGCAAAGGCGCGGCAAAGCCCCCCGCGGCATCGGCCCGGCCGCTCAGGCGTTGGGTGCAGGCGGCGCGACGGCCGGCCAGCGGTGGGTCGCCTCAAACTCGGCGGCCAGCTGCTTGGCCGTGGCCGTCACCGCCGCTGGGTACTGGAGGTGGGCCAGCAGCGCAATCGCGTTGTGCGTGGTGGCCGGGCCTTGGTGCAGCCGGTAATCGAAGTGAACCCCACCGGCGTCGACGCTTTCTTGGAAGTGCCAGTTGACCACGCCGGCGCCGAGAATCGCGGTCAGCTCGCTGTCGTGGGTCGCGACCATGGTCAAGGCCGCGGTCGGCTCCAGCCAGTCGATGATGCTGGCCGAGGCCGCGATGCGCTCGACCGTGTTGGTGCCCTTCAGGATTTCGTCGACGAAGCCATAGGTCCGCGCCCCTTTTTGGACCTGGGTCAAAAGCCGACGAATCGCCTTGATCTCGGCGATGAAGTAGGAGTCGCCGGCACTGAGGTCGTCTTGAATCGCCATGGCGGTGATCACGTGGCCCGGCGCCAGCGTGAAGGTTTCCGCCGTCGCGGTGTTGATGGTCTGCGCCAGCAGGCAGTTGATTGCGACGCTTTTGACGTAGGTCGACTTGCCCGAGGCGTTGCTCCCGGTGATCAAGGCCGTGCGAGCCCAGGCCAAGTCATTGGCCACCGGCTTTTTGAGCAGCGGGTGAACCAGGCCGGTCGCGCTGACGCCGCCTTCCTCAAACCGCGGGATGCAGCTGACCGGCTGGGCCAGGCGGTAATTGGCGATGGCAATCGCGCATTCGAGGTCACCCAGCTGCCGCCACAGGGCAAGCGCCGCCTCGCGGAAGCGGTGCAGCTTCTCCAGCACGAAGTTGTACGAGATGAACGGCAGCATGAACGCGATGCTCAGGTAATCGGCAATCACCTCGCCGGCGGTCCCGGTCTTGATGCGAAACACGAAGGCCGTGCGGGTGATGGTGGCCAGCGGCGCCAGCGCCTGCTGCAAGGCGGCCTGGCGCGGCGTCTTGAGCTTAGCGACCCGCCGCGCCGTCGCCACGGTCTGCACCAGGTAGCGCATCGCGTTGAGCTCAACGGTCAGCCGCTCGCGCCGCAGCTGGTAGTAGATCAGGTTGAAAATCAGGCTAGCCATCACCAGGGTCACCCCGAGAAGCGGCAAGGCGAACGCCAGCGCCAGCCCGACCAGCGGCAGGCAGCCAAGCACGACGTAGCGCCAGGTCTGGTGCAGCTCGTGCTTGGCGCCTTCCAGCAGGTAGGCCTGCGTCTGGTTGTGGTCGCTTTTGCCCAGCCTGGCAAAGGCGGTGCGACACCGCAGCCGCGCGACCGGCTCGGTGGTGAAAAAGCCGATCAGGTCCTCGAGGTCGCCGGCGTGGCCGAAGTCAAAGGCATGCAGCCTGGCGTAAAGCGCCTCGGCGCCGACGCTGGACTCCGTCAGGTTCAGGCTGCGAAACACCGCCTGCATGTTCAGGTCCTGCCAGGTCAGCGCATCGACCGTGCTGTCGGCCGGGTGCAGCTGGCTGGCGTACTGGAACGCTTCCTCCAGGCTGGCCGGGCTGTCCTGGCGCCGGACCTCGGGCAGCTGACCCCAGCTACCCAAAAGCCGGTCGCGCAGCGCCAGCCGCTCGCGAATGCTCGACACCACCACCACGGCCACCAAAACCAGCCCAAAGCCGACTAGCCACCACCCGCTGTTCGCATCCATTCCCGTCACCCCTTGCAATTGTTACCCTCAGGATAAGGCCGTGGCGCAAAAATGCAAGCGGATTCGACTGCCGCCGCGTTCGCGCGGGTCGCGACGGCGGCCCCAAACCACAACAACGCGCCACCCCTCCCGGCTTCGTCGGGAGGGGTGGCGCGTTGCGTTAGTGCGATTACTTTCTGAACATTTTGAACTGTCACACCCTACGTCAGGAGTGGCTTCAGACTGCATCGTACCACCTTTGTACCGTATTTTGCTGAAAGTCACGCTTTCATCTTGAATTATAGAACATACGTTCGTATAATTGATGACGAGGTGAGACGCATGAAACTTCCGATTAGCATCGACACATATACCCTGGCTCCCGGTCACGCCCAGCGTGGCATGATCAGGTTGCAGCAGCGCGGCGAGACCATCGGCCTGCTCGACCGTGATAAGCTGCTCGATGACTTGCCGCGTCTGCTCGGCCGACCGCTTGCGATTGATGAGCAGGTGGCGCTGATGCTGGCGGTGCCAAGCGTAGCGGCCTAACGCTACCAGTGCTATACCGTGTCTAAAGAGTCCAGACTGCCGCCGCAATGTCTGGACTCTTTTTGTCGTGCAAAAAGCGGGCCATCAGCCCGCCCTACTTCTCGTCATACCCCGGCCACCACTGCCGCCGCAGCTCTTCGCGCAGCTCGATTGCCTCCTCCAGCGTATCACAGAGGCCGCCGTGCTGGTGGCGCTGGTAGACCACCGACACGCGATACTGCAGCCGCCCGTATCGGTGCGTGGCCGAGATGTTGCGGTAGCCCGTCGCACTATTCCGGCTCAAGGTGTCTCCCAGTTGGTCCAGGCGTGTCCCCTCCGGTGACTCCTGCCGGCGCTTCTCTTGCAGCTCTGGTAGCTTAGCCCGCTGCACGTGGCCGCAGCTCGTGATGGCACCTGAATTGAGCGCCTGCGTCCTGACGTGGGTCAGCTTGCCGCAGTCACACCGGCACAGCCAAGCTATCGCCCTAGACGAGCGCGTGCCGTCGTCCTTGATGACGGTGAGGTGCCCGAAGTGTCTTCCTGTGAGGTCAATAGCTCTTGACTCGATCATAGTGCTTCTATCTTCTCAAGGTCGCGCATCACGGTGCTTGATGCTAGGCCCAGCGCTTCGGCCAGGGCCTGCACCTGGCTCACCTTCCACTTGCTGAAAGGCTTTTCGTTGACCGTCTGCCATACTGACGCGCTGATGCCGGTCTGCTTGGCGAGCTGGTAGCGGGTCAGGCCGTGCGCGGATAGGTAGGTGTCGAGCGTGTTTGTGTCTTCTGCCATCCCGATCGTCTCCTCCCTATCCCATGTCCCCGCGGACACCATAAGCCTCTTGCTTCGTGGTCATGACGCGCATGCCGTCGGTGAGCTCGATGTCCCTGTACTCAACTACAAGAGGCGCGTCAGTGATCTGGTCGTGTGACAGCATGCCGGGCTCGACTTCAAGCTTCCAGCCGTGGTTTTGCTCCCGGTCAGCGGCGAAGACCATGCGGCCGACCATCGTGAAGGGGTGCGCCGCGACCGTGAGGCGGGCGCCATCTTCAATTTTCTCGCCGTCGCTGTAGTAGTGACCGTCGGCGGAGTTGAAGGCCAGCGTGCCGTAGAAGGCATCGAAGTGGCGAACTGCACGCTGCTGAGCTGTGTTGAGTGGCTTATCGGTGGTACCGAACAAAAATTCCTTTGCGTTTGTCATGATGTATGCCTCCGTGGCTTTCTTTGCTGAATTACCCTACTCCTATATAATACAGCTTTTCGTACTATACGCAACCCTTTTATTCAAAAAACTTGTACTAAGCGCAAAAAAAATAAGCCCACCCCCGAAGGGGCGAGCCGAATTGATGAGCTGTGCATACTCTTGATGAGCTACTTGAAGAGTCCCCAAGAACTGGTGCGTTTGGTGCCGATGGCGGTCCCTGTCGGCAAGTAGCCGTATCCGCCGCGACGTGGCTGTCGAATCCAGACGTAGCCGCCGAAGTAACCGAACGCGTCATACTTGACGACGGAGCCCTTCGGCAGGACTGCAATCAGCGGAGAACCAGTGGACGCAGACCTGCTGCGCAGCTTGATTCCGGATGGTTCCGTGATTGTGAAGGTCCCGGACTGCGCGTGCCAGCCGCCTGGCGTGGGCTTAGTTGCTGGTTTGGCCGCAGGCTTAGCCGCCGCCTTGGCCGGTGCCTTGGCCGCCGAGTACTTCGGCCGAGCATAGCCGCGAATGGTCTTGTCGCCGACCGCAATCACGCGGTAGTTGACGCCACCATTGTGGTTGCCCTCCAGCGCTGTAATCTTGCCGCCGGCCACGGCATTGACGAAGCCGATGTGGTCAGGCCAGGTGTCGGTGCCTGACCAGTCGTAGACGATGATGTCGCCGACCTTTGGCGTGATCGCGCCGTTCTCCTGCCAGATGCCGTGTCTCTGGAAGATTTTGACGTACTCGCCGACGGAACACTCGGTTCCGGTCATGCCGGACGCGCCGGACTCGATGAGCACGGCTGACACGAAGGTCGCGCACCAGTTGTCGGTCAGCTTGACGGCGTAGCTGCGGGCCAGTGGCTTGTGCCCGTTGTAGATTGCCAGGATGCGCTTGTGGCTCGCGCTGCCGGCCTTGATGCCGACGTACTTTCTGGCGGTGGTCATGACTGTTTTCATGGTTACCAATTTATTTGTCCTCCTTTTTCGGCGCGGTGTAGCCGAGTGCCTGCATGCTATCCGATACCCCAGCCGTGGTCGGGTCATTGATCGCTGACCACGCTGATCCCAGCATCATTGCCACAACATATGGGTTGCTGAATGCTCGCCATAACAGGTCAAAAAACGCTTTCCACGTGCTCATGTCCTTGCCGTCCAGCCCGAAGTAGGCCAGCACCGGCAAAAAAATAGCGAGCACAATCTGCACCCACCACACCGGATTCTGCACCCGGGCTTTCCAGTTAATCTTAGTCATTATTCTGCTCCTTCCTGCGGAGGCCGACCTCGCTGTACAGCGTACCGATTTCCGCGTCGTGAATGCCGAGTTTGATGTCGTGACGATC
>NZ_JANQBA010000016.1 GCF_025490915.1 Lacticaseibacillus parakribbianus
TGAGCTGTTTGAATAGCTCGATTTGTTGTTACTAGCGAATTGACTTCGCAATGTTTAATTCTTTTCAATTAAGAAAAGCCCTATCACATTTACGAAACTTTGTTCAGTTTTCAAAGGACTACCGTGTCCATAAGACAACTTAGATATCTTAGCATTTTGTCAGGCGACTGTCAACAACAACTTGTTGCGAATCACCGGCCGGCCAAGCTCACATTGCCTCAACGACGCTATTTATCATATCAGCGAAACCGCGACCCGTCAACATTTTTCGCGACTTTTTCAGGTTCCCGAACCAGTGCTCCGGGGGTTCGATTCAATGTTTGGATTTTCATCGATAGTGGTCGCATTTTCACGCGCAATTTTCGCTTTTTCACAAACAAAAAAGTGAGCTCAGTGAGCTCACTTTCGGCTTACGGACGCAGCGTCGGGAAAAGCAGGACGTCGCGAATCGATGGGGCATCCGTCAAGAGCATGACTAGGCGATCGATGCCGATGCCCAGGCCACCGGTTGGCGGCATGCCGTACTCGAGGGCCTCGATGTAGTCCTCGTCAATGCCTTGGGCCTCATCGTTGCCGGCGCTCTTCTCGGCGGCCTGCGCCTCGAAGCGCTGACGCTGGTCGATCGGATCGTTCAGCTCGGTGAACGCGTTGGCATACTCGTTGCCGTGCATGAACAGCTCGAAGCGATCCACGAAGCGCGGATCCTTCTCGCTCTTTTTGGCCAGCGGCGAAATCTCAATCGGGTGGCCGTACAGGAAGGTCGGCTGAATCAAAGTCGGCTCCACGAATTCCTCGAAGAAGGCGTTGATGATGTGGCCGACCGTCCAGTAGGACTCAACGTGGACGTTGTGTTCGGCCGCAAGCTTACGCGCGTCTTCGAGGGACATCGGCTGCCAGAAGTCGATGCCGGTGCGGTCCTTGATCGCGTCGACCATGTGAACTCGGGCGAACGGCGCATCCAGGTCGATGTCTTGACCCTGGTACGTGATCTTGCCGGTACCCAGCACCTTGTTGGCGGCGAAGCGGAAAATGCCTTCGGTTTCGTCCATCACATCGGTCAGGTCCCAGTAAGCCGCGTAGGTCTCAAGCATCGTGAACTCCGGGTTGTGCTTGGTGTCGATGCCTTCGTTGCGGAACACCCGGCCAATCTCGTAGACTCGCTCCATGCCGCCGACAATCAGGCGCTTGAGGTGTAACTCAAGGGCGATGCGCAGGTACAAGTCGATGCTCAACGCATTGTGGTGCGTGATGAACGGCCGCGCCGAGGCGCCACCGGCTTGGTTGTGCAAAACTGGGGTCTCAACTTCCAAAAAGGCGTTGGAATCCAAGTACTCACGCACGGCGCTGACAATCTTACTGCGGCGAACGAAGCGCTCGAAGCTGTCGTCGTTGGCGATCAGGTCCAAGTAGCGCTGGCGGTAGATCTGCTCCACGTTGGTCAGGCCGTGGTACTTGTCCGGCAGCGGCCGCAGCGCCTTGCTCAGGTGGGTCAGGTGGGTGGCGCGAACCGTCAGCTCCCCGGCGTCGGTTTTCATCACGTCACCGGCGATGCCGAGGAAGTCACCGAGGTCGGCCTTCTTGAAGATCTGGTAGTTCTCCTCACCGACCATGTCCTTGCGAACGTAGATCTGGATGCGGCCGGAGCGGTCGCGCAGGTCGGCAAAGCCCACCTTTCCCTTGCCGCGCTTGGACATCATGCGCCCGGCGATGGTGACCGTCGGCGTGTTGTCCAGCAGCTGCTCTTTGTCCTCTTGGTCGTACTTGTCGTGCAGCCCCTGGGCGGTGTCGGTGCGGTCGAACCGCTTGCCGAACGGGTCGATGCCGGCCTCGCGCAGCGCGTCCATCTTCTGGCGCCGCGCCTTCATCTGGTCGTTTAATTCATTTTGCTGTTCTGCCATGTTTTCCTCCGATCTTTCTCGTCTCATTCTGCCATACTGTTGGCAAAAAGCAACTATCGCCCGACCGGCCGCTGCTCGTTCTCCTCGACAAACGCATCGAAGATATCGTCAACCGCCTGCTCGGTTTCGGCACTCATCGCCGCCGCCTTGGTGCGAGCGGCACGGGGAATGCCCTTCAGGTAATACGCGGCCTGGGAGCGGAACTCCCGCACGGCCAGGTCCTCACCCTTGAGGTCAACCAGGCGGTGCAGCTGCAGCTTGGCCGTCGCGATTTTCTCCCGCGGGGTCGGCTCCGGCACCAAGACGCCGGAACGCAGGTACGCCTCGACCGACTTGAGCAGCCAGGGATTGCCCAAAACCGCGCGGCCGATCATCACGGCGTCGGCCCCGACCTCATCCAGCATGCGCTTGGCATCCTGCGGGGTCCGAACGTCGCCGTTGCCCATGAACGGAATGTGCAGCTGGGCCTTCACCTGCTTCAAAATCTCCCAGTCGGCCTTGCCGGAGTAAAGCTGCTTGCGGGTGCGACCGTGCATCGCCAGCGCAGCGGCGCCGGCGCGTTCGGCGGCCAGGGCGTTGTCGACCGCGTAGATGTGATCCTCGTCCCAGCCGGTTCGCATCTTGACCGTCACCGGCTTGTGAACCGCGTCAACCACCGCGGCCACCATTTCGTAGACTTTGTTGGGGTCCAGCAGCCAGTGAGCCCCGGCGTCGGTCTTGGTCACCTTGGGCACCGGGCAGCCCATGTTGATGTCGATGATGTCGGCCTCGGTGTTTTGATCCACGAACTTGGCGGCGTTGACCAAGGTCTCCTTGGTGCCACCGAAAATCTGGATGGAAATCGGGTGTTCGCGCGGATCCACGAACAGCATGCTTAGAGTTTTTTGGTTGTGGTACATGATGCCGCGGTCGGAGATCATCTCGCAGACCACCAGGCCGGCGCCGAACTCCTTGGCCGTGACGCGAAACGCCGCGTTGGTGATGCCCGCCATCGGGGCCACCACCACGCGGTTGGGGATCGTCACGTTGCCGATCTGCCAGGATAGTGTGTCAGTCATGCGCTTCCGCCTTTCTCAAAAACTCGCTCAGTTCCGCTTCCGTGTAAGCATAGGTGCTGCCGCAAAACTTGCAGGTCACCGTGGCCCCGTGGTCTTTTTCAATCATCTCGCGCAGGTCGCTGGGCGCAAGCGTCGCCATGATGTCGGCGAAGTGTTCCTTGCTGCAGGTGCAGGCGAAACGCAGCGGCGTCTCGCTCAGCACCTCCAGCGCATCATCGCCGGTGGCGCGAGTGGCGATCTGCCGCGGGGTCAGGCCCTGGCGCAGCATTTCGGAGACCAGCGGCAGCGTTTTGACATTGGTTTCAAGCGCCGTCAGGGCAGATTCGGTGGCGCCGGGCAGCGCCTGAATCATGAATCCGCCGGCCACCTGCACCGTGTTATCCGCGTTGACGAACACCGACAGGCCGACCGCCGCGGGAATCTGCTCGGACTTGGCCAGGTAGTAGGTGAAATCCTCGCCCAGTTCGCCGGACACCAGCGGCACCTGCCCGGTGAAGGGCTTGCCGACGCCGACGTACTTGGTGACGGCCAAAATGCCTTGGTGGCCGACCGCCCGGGCGACGTCGATTTTCCCCACCTGGTTCAGCGGCAGGTTGACGTGCGGGTGCTGCACGTAGCCTCGCACCGTGCCATTGGCGGTGCCGTCTGCGACCAAGGCGCCGACCGGACCGTCGCCTTGAATCCGCACCGTCAGCAGGTCGTTCTCGTTCTTCAGGCCGGCGGCGGCCAGCAGGCTGGTGCCGACTAGGGTGCGACCCAGTGCGGCCGTGGCCGCCGGGTAGGTGTCGTGGCGGCGCTGCGCCTCCCGCACCGTCGCCGTGGCGTCAACGGCAAAGACGCGGAAGAACCCGTCTGCCGTGACCGCCGTAATCATTGTATCTGCCATATTCTCTCTCCTTGTTAACCGTCAATATGATAACAGATTGTGGCCGCGGGGCCAAATGAACCAGGGCGGAAGGCCGCGCAGTTAGCGGGACGGGTAGCCTAGCGGCGGCGGTTGGGGCCGCACTTGCCCCAAGTGACGCCGCGTAGCTAGCCGCTCCCGCGTTGCCGACCGGAGCCCGACGAACCAGGGCGAAGGGCGGCGCAGTTAGCAGGGCTCATCACCTAGGTCGTATCTGAAAATCCGCACCGCTGCCTACCCAGTGACTAATCCACGAACTAGTGGTTTTCAAGGCTAAATCCGAACTGATTTTGCTTCCAGATACTGCCTGGCCGTGGCGCTTGATGCCGCACTTGCCCCAAGCAAAAGACCCCGCCGCGTGGCAGGGTCTTGGCAATCACTGGTTATCGTGGTCGTCGCTTGAATCCGGTGTTTCCTGGTCCGTTGGCGCATCCGCGTCGCCGCTTGGGGCGTCTTGGGTGGTCGGGTCGGCCGGCGTCAGCGTCTTATCGGCTGGCTGCGCGGCGTCGCCTTCCTCGGCCTGCTTTTGGGCATCCTTTTGCTCCAGGGCCTTCTTGGCCTCCTCGAAGGTGGCCGCCTTTTCGCTTGGGAACTCGTCTTGGCTCTTCTCCGGCATCTTGCCCGTGTTGAAAATCTCGAGGATTTCCTTCTCGTTCAAGGTCTCGTACTTCAGCAGGGCCTCGGCAATTGCCTTGTGCTGCTCGCGGTGGCTCTCGATGATCTCACGCGCCTGTTCATGGGCGTCGGCGATGATCTTACGAATCTCGTCATCGATGGCCGCAGCCGTTTCCTGCGAGTAGGCCGGCATCTGACCGTAGCTGGCGCCGACGAACGGCTGGCCGTCGGATTCCAGGCTGACGGTGCCGAGGCGCTCGGTCATCCCGTACTGGGTGACCATGCCCCGGGCAAGCTGGGTCGCCTGCTCGAAGTCGTTGGAGGCCCCGGTGGATTCGACACCGAAGATGATTTCCTCGGCGGTGCGACCACCCATCAGGCCGACGATCTGCTCGGTCATGTCCTTTTTGGTCAGCAGGAACTGGTCTTCCTTAGGCAGCGTGATCGCGTAACCGCCGGCGCGGCCGCGCGGAATAATCGTGACCTTGCGAACCACGCGGGAGTCGGACAGCACCAGCCCGATCAAGGCGTGGCCGGCCTCGTGGTAGGCCACCATGTTGCGTTCCTTCTCGGAAATCACACGGTCCTTCTTGGCCGGACCTGCGACCACGCGGTCTTCGGCCTCGTCGATGTCCGACGCGTCGATTTCCTTCTTGCTGCGCCGGGCCGCCACCAGGGCCGCCTCGTTCAGCAGGTTCTCCAGATCCGCCCCGACAAAGCCTGGGGTGGTCCGGGCGATTTCCTTGAGGTCGACGTCGGCCGCAAGTGGCTTGTTCTTGGCGTGGACCTTCAGGATGGCCTCACGTCCCTTGACGTCCGGCCGCCCGACCAGAATCTTCCGGTCAAAACGACCCGGCCGCAGCAGCGCGGGATCCAGCACGTCGGAACGGTTGGTCGCCGCCATGACGATCACGCCTTCGTTGCCGGTGAACCCGTCCATCTCAACCAGCAACTGGTTGAGGGTCTGCTCGCGTTCGTCGTGGCCGCCGCCCATGCCGGCGCCACGTTGGCGACCGACGGCGTCGATTTCATCGATGAAGATGATCGACGGGGCGTTCTTTTTGGCCTGATCGAACAGGTCACGGACACGCGACGCGCCGACCCCGACGAACATCTCGACGAAATCCGAACCGGAAATCGAGAAGAATGGGACGCCGGCCTCGCCGGCGACCGCCTTGGCCAGCAGCGTTTTACCGGTACCAGGAGGGCCCTCCAAGAGGACCCCGGCCGGGATGCGAGCCCCCAGGCCGGAGAACTTGTGCGGATCCTTCAGGAACTCGACAACTTCGACCAGCTCCTGCTTCTCTTCCTCGGCGCCGGCGACGTCGGAGAAGCGAACCTTGTTAGCCTTCTTGTCGGCTTGCTTGGCCTTGGACTTGCCAAAGTTCATCACCCGGCCGTTGCCGCCGCCCCCTTGGCCGGCGTTGTTCATCATCATGTAGAAGAACACCATGAAGAGAACCAGCGGCACGACGGTGATCAGCAGGCTGAGCCAAACGCCGGACTGCGACTCGGTCAGGGTGTCGCTCTTGACGTCGTTGGCCTCCGCCGCCTTTTGCACCGTCGCCATCGTCGAATCGTTGGTCGGCAGGTAGGCGGAGAAGCGCTTGGTCGTGGTGCTGGTCGCGCCAAGCAGGCTCAGGCCACCGGTGGCACCCTTGATCTTCTGCTCGGTGCGGTACTCACCGGAGACCTTGTAGACGCCGCCGCTTGGCTGCACCTCGAAGGATTTGATTTTATTGTCCTTCAGTTGTGAGATGAACTCACTGGACTGCAGCTCTTGGGTCTGACTGCCGCCGCTTCCCCGCAGGTAAAGCGCAAAGCTGGTCACCAGGATCACGAACAACACGACGTAAAACAGCGTGCTCCCGAATAACCCATTTTGTTTTTTATTCATGCATAACCTCCAGCAACATTTAGCGAAAAAAGTGGTCCGTGGTGCTTCAACGCAAGTTCAATCATACACCACCGGCCGGTGAAATAAAGGTCAATCGTGATTATAGATTTCGGGTTTCAAGACCCCGATGTACGGGAGGTTGCGGTAACGCTCCGCGTAATCCAGCCCGTAGCCGACGACGAATTCGTTGGGGACCATGGTGCCGACGTAATCCGCGTGGACGTCCTTGACGCGCCGCTCCGGCTTGTCCATCAACGTGCAAATCTTCACGGAGGCCGCGTCGCGGGTCTCAAAGAGCTTCATCAGGTAGCTCAGCGTCCGGCCGGTGTCGACAATGTCTTCGACAATCAGCACATCGCGACCGGCCACCGAGGTGTCCAGGTCCTTGATGATCTTGACCTCGCCGGAGCTTTCCGTCGCCGTGCCGTAGCTGGACACGTCCATGAAGTCGACCTCGAGGTAATCGTCCACCGCGCGAACCAGGTCCGTCATGAACATGATGGCACCCTTGAGGATGCAGACGACCAACGGGTTACGCCCCGCATAGTCGCGCTTGATCTCGGCGGCCAGCCGCGTGGTGATTGCCTCGATGTCGGCCTTGGAATACAGCACTTTCAGGATATCATCATTCATCGTCATCCGTCCTTTGGCATGGGGATTGAAATGCTAGTACAGCTTGAATTATATCAGTTCGGGGAACCTGAAACAATTCAGCGAAGGCTTTTCCCTGCACCCACACCACCCCGGCCGGCGTGGCCGCGACCAGCCTTGCGTGGCGCTCTGGCCGCGGCACCTTGGCGTCGATGAACAGCCGCCGCAGCGGCTTGGTGTGGCCGCTGGGCAAAAGCACGACGTCCCCGGGTTGGCCGGTTCGCACCACCAGCGGCCCCGCCGGCACCAGGCTCCAGGCGGTGGCGGCTGGCGGCCGCTGACCGAAGCGGCCGACGCGGCCGGCTGGCAGGGGGTACCACTGCTCGGCGCGTTCCAGCGTCACGCTGGGCTGGGCCACGGGCTCGGGCAGCGCCCGACGAAGCGTGGCGTAGCTGACCCAGACGCGGCCGCCGGTGAGATCGAAGGCCTTGGTGCCGGCCGCTTCGGCCAGTGCGGCCAGCATCGCGGTCAAGGTCGCCTGATCGGCGTGGCGCTGCCAGGCGGCCAGCTGCCGCTCGAGCACCACGCGCTGCACCGCCGCCGGCTCGCTGTTTAGCTTGCGCCAATCGACGCCGGCTGGCCCGGTCGCCCGAATCAAAAGCGCATCCGCCTGGCGGTTGGCGAGTTCGAGCACCCCCGCCTGCTCCACGCTCAGCCGACTGGCGTGAGCCAAAAGCTGGGGGCTGCGTTCCTTCAAGCTGGGCACAATGGCGTGGCGCAACCAGTTGCGGGTGAAGCGCCGGTCGGTGTTGCTGGCGTCTTCCGCGTATGGCACTGCATGGGCGGCGGCGTAATCGCGCAGCGCCTGTTTCGGCACGGCGAGCAGCGGCCGCAGCAGCGTGACGGCGCCTTGTGGCTGCACCGGGCGCATCCCGGCCGCGCCTTGGGCCGAACCGCTTCGCAGCAGGCGAAACAGCAGGGTCTCCAGCTGATCGTCGGCGTGGTGAGCCAAGACGATGGCCTTGGCGCCGACCGAAGCCGCCGCCCGAGTCAAAAACGCGTATCGCGCCGCTCGCGCCGCCGCCTCGGTCACCCGCTTGGGCTGTGCGGCTTGCGGCCACGCGCCGCAAACGGTCGCCAGCCCCAGTGCCGTTGCGTAGCTGACCACCTGGCGCTGCTCGGCCGCACTGGTCGGCCGCAGCTGGTGGTCGAACTGGGCGACCGTCACTTGGAGCTGGTTGCCGTGAAGCGGCGCCAGCAGCGTCATCAAAACCATGGAATCCACGCCGCCGGACACAGCCAGCAGCACCGGCGTCTGGGCCGGCAGTCCGAACGGCGCCATCAGCGCCTCACCGTCTAGCATCTCACACCTCCGATATGACAGGATGTCATCCACCATAGCATACGCACCAAGATGAACCATCCGCCTTAGGTCCCATTCTGCCAAGCCGTCGCCCCGGTGGCAAGCCCCGGCACGGCCGAAAACCCGGGCCCGGCGCAACGGCGCTTCGAGGCAGCGCTTCGCTCAGCCGGCCGCGCGAAGGGCCGCCACCACCGCCGGGCAAGCCGACCGGCGAGCGGTTGCCCCGAGCCGGCGGCCGAGTGGGTCGGCCGCCCCCCACGGCGCGGCGCAAAAAGGCGCCACCTCGTATCGACGAGGTGACGCCAGTGTTGTCTGTCAATCAGCTGCGACGACCGCCGCGGCCGCCGCGCTTGCCTTCGGTGTTGCGGCGAAGGCTGCTCAGGCGGTCCTCGCTTTCCTTGAGAAAGCCGGACATCATGCCGTCAAAATCGTCCTTCGGGGCCTGCGGCTTACCGAAGCCGCCGCGGCCGTTGTCGCGGTGGGGCTTTGGGCCGCGCCCGAAGTTCGAGCCGCCGTTGCCGTGTGGGGCGCCGCCTTGGTGCGGGGCGCTGCCGTGAGGGCCGCCGGTGTGGCCGCCGCGTGGGGCACCACTGTGGGCACCGGCCGGGGCATCGACCGCCTTGCGAATGGACAGCCCGATCTTGCCGTCCTTGATCGACATCACCTTGACCGTCACGGTGTCACCCACCGTCAGGACGTCGTGAATGTCTTTGACATAGGCATCGGAGACCTCACTGATGTGAACCAGTCCCGTTTTGCCTTCTCCCAAGTCAACAAAAGCGCCAAAATTCGTGATCCCAGTGACCTTGCCAGAAACTTTTGCGCCGACTTCAACTGCCATATAAAAAGTTGCCCTCCTAGTGAATTGTGTCTATTAGTATACCATGCAAAAGCCGACACGCAAGCAAGCTGTCGCAAATCGGCTCACGTGTCGGCTATTCACCCGGTAATGTAAAAATGGTTTCGCCCTTCTTGGACATCGCGTACTTCTGCCGCACCAGCTTCTCCAGGTAATCCGCGTTCTTCAGCTGATCGATCTGGACGTTGAGCGCCTTTTTCTGCGATTTGACCCGGGCCAGGTCGCGCTTGGCGCGGCTGACCGCCACGCTGCGGGTGGCGATGGCCTGGTGGGTCGAAAACAGCTGGTAGCCGCCGACGCCGCAGATCACCAGCAGCGCGAGCAAAAGCGTCACCAGCCGCCGCCGGTGAACCCGCGTGTGACCGGCCGCCTTGGCCTGCTTTGGTGCCTTGAACTGGACGTGTCGAATCGCCTGCATCGCGGACCCCACCTTACCTCGTTAATTAAACTCAGTATAGCAAAGAATCCCGCGCGACGCACACGATTGGCTAATTTTCTTTGTAAGTTTCGCCTACCACCGAGTACATGTCGGCGGCCAGCTCTTTTTTGGTGGTTTCGACCAAGGCGGTGACCTTGACCGTCAGCGTCTTGTTGCCAAAGGCGATGACCAAAACGTCGCCGATGCCGACCTCGCTGGAGGACTTGGCGACCTTGTCGTTGATGGTGATGCGGCCCTTGTCCGCGATTTCCTTGGCCACGGTGCGGCGCTTGATGATGCGGGAGACCTTCAGGTATTTATCTAATCGCATGTCATTTTTCCTTCCTATTTCTGAGACGGTGCAAGAATTTGAGGAAGCGCCGACCCATTGGAAAGGCCAGCACCTCGCGAATCGAGTACAGGTTGACCAAGGCGGCCAGGCCGACGTAGAGGATCACGCCGACCGACACGGTGGCCAACACCAGCGAGAACATGTCCGTGCGGGACTGGTACGGCAGCCGCACCGCCAGCGCATGGACCGGTAGGCTCATGCCGGCGATCACCAAAAGCAGCCGCAGCTCGAACTGGTGCGGATCCGGCCGCCGGATCACATCCGGCAGCTGGATGTACAGCGCCACCAGAATCACCGCGAGGCTGACCACCGTCGCAATCGCCGCCCCTTCCGTGCCGTAAACCGCGACCAGCGGCAGGTTCAACAGCAGCTTGACGACGAAGCCGAAAAACAGCGCGTAGGTCGTGACCCGGAAGCGGTTGAGGCTTTGCAAGATCGCGTTGTAGGCGTTGATCATCGCGACCAAGGCGATGCTCAGCGCGTAAATCCGAAGCGTCGTCGTGCCTTGCCGGTCGCCGAACAAAAGCCAGTTGATCAACGGCATCAAGGCGATCAGCCCCGAGGTCGCCGCCATGGACAGCGACAGGTTGAAGTGGATCAGCTGCCGGGCCGTCGCCAAGAAACGCCCCATGTGGCCGCTGGCCGCGCTGCGCGTCAGGCTGGGCAACAGCGTCGCCGACAACGACGTCGCGACCACCAGCCCCAGCTGCACCAGCGGCTGGCCGCGGTCGTACACCCCCTTGAGCGCTTTGGCCGCCGCCGGGGCGACGCCGGCCGTCGCCAGGCCGCGGGTCACGGTGAAGGAGTCCACCAGCTGTAGCACGATGAGCATCGTGGCGAACAGCGCGATGGAGCCGCCCTCCTTGAGAAAGCGCCGCAACAGCGCCAGGTAGGTGGAAAAGCCGGCGAAGGCGAAGTGCTTGTGGGCAAACACCTTAGCGTAGGCCCACCACACGGTCAACAAGGCGGCCAGGCCACCGAAAAAGGCGCCGCTCATCGCCCAGGTCCCCATGCGGTACGGGTCCCAGTGCTGCTTGTAGGCCACCCAGGCGGCGACCAGGATCACGGCCACCCGCACGATCTGCTCGACCACCTGCGACAGCGCCGTTTTGGTCATGTCGAAGGTGCCCTGGAAGTACCCTCGGGCCGTCGACAAAACCGGCATAGTCAAAAACATCAGCCCGACGCTTCTGATGATCGGCGTCAGCGCGACGTCGGCCATCAGCCGGGCAATCCAGGTCGCGCCAAGCTCCAGCGCCAGAAACATCGCCAGGCCAAGCCAGGTCATCAAGACCAACGCCCGGTGCGTGATCTCCGCCTGCGTCTCGGGCTCCCGCGCCTCGGCAATCAGCTTGGAGATGAACACGGGAAAGCCGGACAAGGCGAAGGTCATGCCGATGCCGTACAGCGGGTAGACCTGCTGATAGACGTAAAAACCGGTGTCGCCGACCAGGTTCTGGAACGGCACCCGGTACACGGCGCTCAAGACCTTGGCGACCAAGGCAGCGAGGCTCAGGATCCACGCACCGCGCATCAGGGATTTCATCTGGTCATTTTGCATCGCTTTCCTCACTCACTGCAGTTTCTGGGGGCCGCGGTCTCGGGGCCCCGGGCGGATTGGGCCTTGCGGTTCGGTTCTCGCCAAAAAGGCGCCAATTATCGGCGAGACCGCGGCACCGGACGGCGGCGCAAACACGCCGTTACTGGCCCAAAAGCCCGAATCTTCAAGCGCGGCCAGCCGCTACGCCCCACCTAGTATACGTCAGGCCGCCAGCGTTTGACAAAACGCGGTCAGCTCACGCAGCCAATCGGGGTGGCCGGACAAAAGGAAGGTGACGACCAGCTCGCCGCCGTCTTCGGCCACCCGGGCCTTGAGCTTGGTGGTATCAAGCTTCTTGAACAGGGCCGGGCCGCCCAGCTTCGCGCTGGCCTGCTTGCTCAGCCGCAGCGTCAGCTGGTTGCCGCTTTGGGTGATTTTTGCGACCCGGGCGGCGTCGGCGAAGCGCTTCAGGCGCGTAATCGCCAGCAGGTTGGTGACCGGCTGCGGGTAATCGCCGAAGCGGTCGATCAGGTCGTCGGCCACCTCGTCCTCTTGGGCCGCGGTGGTGCTTTCGCGCAGCCGCTTGTACAGCTCGATTTTCTGCCTCGAGTCGGCGACGTAATCCTCGGGCAGGTAGGCCTCAAGGGCAAGCTCGATTTGCGAATCAAAGCGCGGCTTGGCCTTGTTGCCCAGCTTGCGAGCGACCGCCTCGTTGAGCATCTGGGTGTAAAGGTCGTAGCCGACCGCGTCGATGAAGCCGTGCTGCTGGCTGCCCAACAGGTTGCCGGCGCCGCGAATCGACAGGTCGCGCATCGCGATCTTGAAGCCGGCCCCAAGCTCCGTGAAGTCCTTGATCGCCTGCAGCCGCTTTTCCGCCTCCTCGCTCAGGACCGAATCGGGCTTGTACATGAAGTAAGCGTAGGCGACGCGGCTGGAGCGGCCGATGCGACCGCGCAGCTGGTAGAGCTGAGACAGGCCGTAGTGGTCGGCGTCTTCGATGATCAGCGTGTTGACGTTGGGCATGTCGACGCCGGTTTCGATGATGGTGGTCGTGACCAAGACGTCGTAGGCGCCGTGGAGAAAGTCGTAGATCACGTTTTCCAGCTGGGTCTCGGTCATCTGGCCATGCGCGTAGGCCACCGTTGCGTTGGGCACGAGCTCCTCGACTGCCGCCACCGTTTTTTCGATGTCATGGACCCGGTTGTGCAGGTAAAACACCTGGCCCCCGCGTTCCAGTTCGCGTTCGATCGCGTCGCGCATCGCGCCGCGGTTTTGCTCCATCACGAAGGTCTGAATCGGGTAGCGGTTGGTCGGCGGCGTCTCGATCACGGACAGGTCCCGGACGCCGAGCATCGACATGTTCAGCGTTCGCGGAATCGGCGTGGCGGTCAGCGTCAGCACGTCGACGTTGTGGCGCAGCTCCTTGAGCTTCTCCTTGTGCTTGACGCCGAAGCGCTGCTCCTCGTCGACGATCAAAAGCCCGAGGTCCTTGTACTGCACGTCCTTGGACAACAGCCGGTGGGTGCCGACCACGATGTCAACCGTACCATCCTTCAGGCCGGCCAGCGTCTCCTTGATCTGCCCGGGGGTGCGAAACCGCGACAGCATGCCGACGGTCACCGGGAAGTCGGCGAAGCGTTCGCTCATCGTGTCGAAGTGCTGCTGGGCCAAAATGGTGGTCGGCACCAGCAGCGCGACCTGCTTGCCGTTTTCGATCGCCTTGAAGGCCGCCCGAAGCGCCACTTCGGTCTTGCCGAAACCGACGTCGCCGACGAGCAGCCGGTCCATCGGCCGCGGCTTCTCCATGTCCTGCTTGATTTCGGTTACCGACCGCAGCTGGTCTTGGGTCTCCGGGTACGGGAACTCGGCCTCAAACTGGCGCTGCAGGTCGTCGTCCGGGGCAAAGGCGAAGCCGGGCTCCGCCTCACGCGCCGCGTAGAGCTTGATCAGGTCGTCGGCGATGTCTTCGATCTTGCCGGCGACCTTCTTCTTGGTTTTTTGCCACTCCGAACCGCCCAGCTTGTTGATCCTCGGGGTCTTGCCGTCGGCGGCCACGTATTTTTGGACCAGGTGAAGCTGATCGACCGGGATGAACAGCTTGTCGCCTTGCTGGTAGACGATCGTGATGTAGTCGCGGTGAACCCCATCGACCTCAAGCGTCTGCAGACCGACGTACTGGCCGATCCCGTGGTTGACGTGAACGACGTAATCGCCCGGGGTCAGCTCGGTGTAGGAGCGCAGCCGCTCGGCGTTGGCCAGCGTCTGGTGCCGCGCCTTGCGATGCACCTTGGCGTTGAACAGTTCGTGGTCGGTCACCACCACCAAGTGCAGGCTGGGCAGCTCGAAGCCGTTTTGCAAGTTGCCGACGGTCAGCTGCAGCGTGTTGGCCAACAGATCGTCGGCCGGGCTGATTACCGTGTCGACCTCAAAATCGCGCAGCGTCTGGTTCAGCTTGGTCAGCCGTGCCTCTTCTTGAACCAGGAAGACCACGGTTTGCTTTTGCTTGCGCCAGCGGTCCGCCTCGGTTTTGAGCAGCGGCATCTGGCTGAAGAACTGCTGCACGTTGCGGCTAGCCACGTTGGTCAACGACTGCAGGCGCAGGTTGCCCATGCCCTTTTGAAACAGGCTGAGGTACAGGTGGGTGCGGCGGTCGGTGCGGTCGATTTCCTGAAGCGACTGGGGCTTGGGCAGCGTAGCCAGGCGGCCGCCTTCCTGCAGGCTGGCCGCCCAGTCCGTGGTTTCCTGAAGCAGCGTGACGTCGGTGTCGGCCAGCTTGGTGAAGTCGTCCCACACCACCAGCGCATCTGGCTGCAGGTAATCCAAGAGCGTCGCGGCCTGCGGGTACAGCGCGGCCATGTAAAGCGCCAGCTCCTCCGGCCGCTCGCCCAGCGCCAGCTGCTCTGCGACCGCCAGCACCCCGTCGGTCAAGGCCTGCTTGGCGACCTTGGTCTTGGCCTTCGCCTTGGCGGCCAGGCCTTGGGTCCGCAGCCTTTCGCCGGCCGCCTTCAGGACCTCAGGCGTTGCAATCAGGTCGGTCGCCGGGGCGAGGTCCAGGTGGTCGATGCTTTGGATGCTGCGCTGCGTTCCCATGTCGAACTCACGCAGGCTGTCGACGGCCGTGTCGAACAGCTCGATGCGAACCGGGTTGTCGGCGTTGAGCGGGTAGATGTCGATGATGCCGCCGCGAATGGCGAACTGGCCCGGCGTTCCCACCAGGCTGTCGCGGCGGTAGCCCATCGCCACCAGCGTCGCCGCGAGCTTGGCCGGCTCGATCTCGGAGTCCAGGTCCAGGTGCAGCGCGGCTTCCTGCCAGGTCGCCTTGGGCACCAGCTGGTGGCGCAGCCCGGCGAGGCTGGTCACCACCACGCCGGGCCGAGCGGTCGCCAAAAAGCTCAGCGTGTTGATGCGTTCGTTGAGCGTGTCCGGCGACGACACGGCGACCTCGGCGGCCATCACGTCCTCGACCGGGAAGGACCAAACCGCCGAATCGCCAAGCAGGCCGGTCAGGTCGGCGACCAGTTCGTCTGCGTGGTAGCGGTTGTTTTCCACCACCACCAGCTGGCGGTTCAGGGTCTTGGCCGCCGCCGCCAGAAAAAGCGTTTTGACCGAGCCGTTCAGGCCGGTCACCAGGTGGCGACCGGCCTTCAACTGCGGCCAAAGTGGCGCAAGCTCGGGCGCTTGCGCCATTAATGTGATCAGATCCATGTTTCCTCCATGTCAACGTCGCCGCTTGCCGAACCGGCCGGGTGGTGTCAGTTGTACTTATTCATTAAGGCGGCGAAGTCGGCGCCGCCCAGCCAATCGGCCACCGCCAGCTGCAGCTTGTCGATGCCGCTGAGGATGTCCACCTGCTGGTCCTTATCGAACGGCGTGAGCACCCAGTCGACGACCTTTTGGCGCGTCGGGTGCTGGATGCCGATCTTGGCGCGGTAGAAGTCCTGGGTGCCCAGCACGTTGATGATCGACTTGATGCCGTTGTGGCCACCGGCCGACCCCCGCTGCCGCAGCCGCAGCCGGCCCATCGTCATGTCCATGTCGTCTTGGACGATCAGAATCTCCGATTGTGCAAATTGGTAGAAGGCCTTGAGCTGCCCCACCGCCCGGCCGGAGTCGTTCATGAAGGTCTGCGGCTTGACCAGCAGGACCTTTTGGCCGTTGACAAAGGCGCTACCGGTCAGTGCGTTCATCTCCTGCTTGGCGATGGTCACCCCGTACTCGGCGGCCAGCCGGTCGACGGCCATGAAGCCGACATTGTGCTTGGTTCTCGCGTATTGCGAGCCTGGATTACCCAGGCCAACGATCATTTTCAAAGTCTATTTCCTCCGTTCACGCAAAAAAGCCGGAAAGTACCCCTTCCAGGTCGCCTCTAGTATACCAGAACGGCCGGACTTGCACGAGCTGGCGTGTGTGTTAGTTTGCTCAGCCAAAATAAGTACAGTTCCCGAGACGGTGTATTGGTGCATTTATTACAGTCGAAACCGGTCAACGGCGGCCATGGAAGCGGTGTGCAAGTTTCAGGTGCTGTTATTGTAAACGATTGCAAGTACAGTCGTGACACAGTGAACTATTTCACAGAAATCCCCACAAACCGGGATTTTGTCAAATGTAACGCTTTTCAAAAGGTCGCGATTTTTTTCTGCAAAACGTGCGCACCTCTGAGCAAATGTGTTATACTTCAAGATGAATTGCACAAAGGCAAATACGAAAGGATGATATCACCGTGGCAAACGCAAACAAAGATCACCAAAAAGTAATTCTTGTTGGTGACGGCGCCGTTGGTTCAAGTTACGCATACGCAATGGTTCTGCAGGGCATCGCCCAGGAAATCGGGATTGTTGATATTTTCAAGGACAAGACGAA
This sequence comes from Lacticaseibacillus parakribbianus, assembly GCF_025490915.1. GTDB lineage: Bacteria > Bacillota > Bacilli > Lactobacillales > Lactobacillaceae > Lacticaseibacillus > Lacticaseibacillus parakribbianus. The sequence goes on from NZ_JANQBA010000016.1 coordinate 16,356, forward strand.
GGGTGACGCGATTGACTTGAGCAACGCGCTTCCATTCACCTCGCCAAAGACCATCTACTCCGCTGAGTACAGCGACGCTAAGGATGCTGACCTGGTTGTCATCACCGCCGGCGCCCCTCAGAAGCCTGGCGAAACCCGTCTTGACCTGGTTAACAAGAACCTGAAGATCTTGAAGTCCATCGTTGACCCGATCGTTGAGTCCGGCTTCAATGGTATCTTCTTGGTTGCGGCTAACCCGGTTGACATCCTGACCTACGCGACCTGGAAGCTGTCCGGCTTCCCGAAGAACCGCGTCGTTGGTTCCGGTACTTCCCTGGACACCGCGCGTTTCCGTCAGTCCATCGCTGAGATGGTCGGCGTCGATGCCCGTTCCGTCCACGCCTACATCATGGGTGAACACGGCGACACCGAATTCCCTGTTTGGTCCCACGCCAACATCGGCGGCATCAAGATTTCCGAATGGGTTAAGTCCCACCCAGAAATCGATGAATCCAAGCTGGTTGACATGTTCGAAAACGTGCGTGACGCCGCTTACGAAATCATCAAGCTGAAGGGTGCCACCTTCTACGGGATCGCAACGGCCCTGGCCCGCATCAGTAAGGCCATCCTGAACGACGAAAACGCCGTTCTCCCACTGTCCGTTTACATGGACGGTCAGTACGGCCAGCACGACATCTACATCGGTTCCCCAGCCGTGATCAACGCCAACGGGATTCAGAACATTCTGGAAATCCCTCTGACCGACCACGAACAGGAATCCATGGACAAGTCCGCGGCTCAGCTGAAGAAGATCATCGACGACGCCTTTGCCAAGAACGACATCGAGACCCGTCAGTAATCCAATCAGACCTAACTGAAAACTCCCCCATCGCGTAAGGTGGGGGAGTTTTTTTGGTTCCAGGGCGACGGCCGGCGGGTTTAGCGGGACGGAGCCCGACGATCCAGGGCGACAACCGGCGGGTTTAGCGGGACGGCTAGCCTAGCCGTGGCGCTTGGGGCCCGGGCCTGGCCACGAGTGACGCGGCGTAGCTAGCCGCTCCCGCGTTGCCGGACGGAGCCAGACGATCCAGGGCGACGTCGCGCGAATTTAGCGGGACGGGTAGCGCTGGGCCGGTGCTTGAAGCGGTCCTTGCTTCGAGTGCCGGTCCGAGCTAGCCGCTCCCGCGTTGCCGGACGGAACCAGACGATCCAGGGCGACGACCGGCGAGTTTAGCGGGACGGCTAGCCTAGCCGTGGCGCTTGGGGCCCGGGCCTGGCACGAGTGACGCGGCGTAGCTAGCCGCTCCCGCGGTGCCGGACGGAGCCCGACGATTCAGGGCGACGACCGGCGGGATTAGCCGGACGGAACCAGACAATCCACGGCGACGACCGGCGGGTTTAGCGAACCACGTAGCGCCGGGCCGGTCTTAAGGCCTGGGTCTAGCCTCGAGTGTCGGCCCAAGCTAGGTGGGTTCGCGTTGCGCGACCTCAGCGAACTTAGTCGCCGCGAGGGGTTGATTTGCCTCCCGCATAAGCACTATTTTCATTTCGAGTAATCGATTCTCTCATATTCCTCCAATCGCGAGCCAGCGCAGTCACGGCGGGGTTGTGCATCGCTCAGATTATGGTAAAATGGATTAAAATGAGAGAGATTTAATAATCGTTGCACCGATGGAGGGCATCATGTTAACCAAATCACTGGTACTGAAAAAGGAGCTCCTGACCACCGTCAAGGAATCCGTGACGCTGGCCGAGGCACTGCAGGTACTCGAGGACTCCGGGTTCCGGTGCGTCCCGATTGTGGACGAAAGCGGCCAGATTTTCCGCGGCAACATCTACAAGATGCACCTGTACCGCCACAAGTCGCAGGGCGGCGACATGTCCCTGCCCGTCACCTACCTGCTGAAGAACGCGACCAAGACAATTCCGGTCAACGCGCCGTTTTTCAAGGTGTTCTTCAACATCAAGGACCTGCCGTACATCGCCGTCTTGGACGAAAACGCCAACTTCTACGGCATCCTGACCCACTCACGGCTGCTCGCGATGCTGTCGGATTCCTGGAACATCGACGTCAGCTCGTACGTCATGACCGTGATGTCGACCGGCAAGCGCGGCGACCTGGCCGCCATGTCCAAAATTCTGGCGCGTTACGTCTCGATCTCCGGCTGCCTGACGCTTGACGGCAAGCGCGGCGAGGTCGTCCGCCGCACCCTGTTCACCCTGCCGGCCGGCATTGACGAGGCCACGCTGAACCTCTGCGTCAAAAAGCTCGAGCGCAAGCATTTTCGCGTGGTGGAAATCGACGACCTGCAAAGCGGCCAGCCGCTGCGGCTCGAGTCCGAGCAGGCCTGAGTTCGCCGGCGGTGCAGGTACCCGGCCAGCGGCCGCCGGCAGCGTGGCTTGGCGCGACCGGGCAACCGCACGGGCCGCAGCGCAAGGCCGCACCCACGCATCTGGCGCCGGACAAACGCGCCGGGATTGGCCAGCCGCGCCGTCTGAACAATCGCCGCGTCGCAACTGAAAAAAGCCGCCAGCAGGCGACTTTTTGTTTTGGTCTGAATTAGGCCTCGACGCGCTTGGCGAAGTGAACGGCGCGGTCGATGGCGAGCATCACCGGTGCGGAGAGCAAAAGCATCACCAGCTCGGACGGCAAAAGCGTCCCAAACATCGGCAACAGCTTGTCCCAGCCCATGTGGCCGGTCCACACGATTTCCCAGGCGATGATGATCATGGTCAAGGACATGCTGGCCGTGACCAGCGCCATGCGCTGCCAAAGCTTCGAGCACTTGGGGCCGAGCCAGTAAACCAGGCCCAGGCCGAGCAGCGTCTGGCCGCCGCCGAACACGACGTCGACCCAGCCCATCGGGGAAAACAGCGCGTTGTACAAGACCACGCCGAGCGTGACGCCGACGATGTACTTGCGGTTGAACGCGACCAGGTGGTTGAGCGACTCGGACAGCCGAAACTGAATGGGCCCGGCGGCGAAGCCGAACAGCCCCGACACCCACGACAGCACGACGTACAGCGCGATGACCAAGGCATTGACCGCAAGCGAGCGGGTTTTTTGATTCATAATGAAGCCTCCTAGTTTTTTTACGTGGGCGGAATTTCGAACCACGACGGTTAAGTTTTGCATGAAATCGCGGCGCTGTCCAGAGATTTTCTGCAAATTGGGGCCGATTGGTGTACGCTAGAGGTAACTGAAAAAATCGCTGCAGATAGCAGGAAAGCAGGTAGTTGAATGACAGAAGCAATCGCGTACCGTCTCAAGCAAATCATGACGGCGGAGCACCTGAGCCTGACCCAGGCGGCCAAGCTGATCGGCATTTCGCCTTCGAGCATGCGCAAGGTGCTCAAGGACACACCGATGAGCCGGCCGATCATGTTCAAGATCAACCGCTTCATCGAGGCGCATCCGGTGGCCCCGGCCGAACACACCTTCACCATTTTCGATTCGGAAGCGGCGGAGAAAAACGCAACCCCGACCCAGCCAGGCGCCAAGCCGGCGGCCGCCGCCAAGCCAGACGCCCCGCAACCGGCGGCCAAGCAGACCTCGGCCCAGCCAGACGCTTCCCAGGCCAAGCGTCAGGTCACGCAGCCAAAGCAGGCCAAGGCCGAGCGCAAGGACGCCACCCAGGCCAAGCAGGCCGCAAAGACCCAGAACCAGGCTGAAAACAAGGGCACCAAGGCCCAGGCCAAGCAGGCCGCCAAGACCCAGGCCAAGGCCGAAAACAAGGACACCAAGGCCCAGCCCAAGCAGGCCGCAAAGACCCAGGCCAAGGGCGACCAAACACCGGCCACCAAGGCCCAGTCCAAGCAGGCCGCTAAGACCCAAGCCAAGGGCGACCAAACACCGGCCACCAAGGCCCAGGCCAAGCAGAGCAAGGCCGAAAGCAAGACGGCCACCCAGCCGAAGCAGGCCAAAACCCAGGCCGCCAAGCCAAACGACCAGCCAAAGGCCGCCAAGACCCAGAGCAAGCAGGCAAAGGCCGGCCAGCCAATCCAGGCAAAACAGGCCCCGGCCACCGCGGCGGCGCCTAAGCAGCAGGCCCAGTCCGAGCAGCCAAAGGCCAACCGCAACGCCGCGCAACAGGCCCCCAAGAACCCGGTCGGTAGCCTGGAACCAGGCGCCCAGCAGGCCAACTTCGAGGCCACCCGCAAGGCCCAACTCGCCGACCAAACCCCGGCCAAAACGGCACCGGCCGCGGTCGAGCAAGCCACCGCTCAGCCGACGCCAGCCGCCGACACCAAGCGCAAGCCGGGCCGGCCGAAGTCAACCAAGACGGAAAAAGCCGGCGACCAGGCCAAGCGCCAGGGCAACAAACAAAACGAACAGGCCAAGCAACAGCAGCAGGCCGCAAAGCAAAACGACCAGCCTAAGCAACAACAGGCCGCAAAGCAAAACGACCAGCCCAAGCAGCAGCAGGCCGCAAAGCAAAACGAACAACCGAAGCAACAGCAGGCCGCAAAACAAAACGACCAGCCCAAGCAACAACAGGCCGCGAAGCAAAACGACCAGCCTAAGCAACAGCAGGCTGCTAAGCAGAACGACCAGGCTAAGCAACAGCAGACCGCAAAACAAAACGACCAGCCCAAGCAACAACAGGCCGCGAAGCAAAACGACCAGCCCAAGCAACAACAGGCCGCGAAGCAAAACGACCAGCCCAAGCAACAACAGGCCGCAAAGCAAAACGAGCAAAGCACCCAGCCGCAGCAGCAGGCCAAGCCGGCCACCAAGCCGCGGCCGAGCAGCACCACGCTGCAGGTGTTCATGGACGAATCCTTCGGTGGTGGCTCCGATTACCAGCGCAACATGTCCATTGGCGCCACGGTGATCGACCCCGCCGACGACCACGCGCTGGACAGCTTCACCAACACGCTTTACCCGTTCGGCTGGCAGCCGGGCGACGAGGTCAAGGCGCGGGGTAAGTCCAGCGCCCAGATTCAGGCGATGATGGCCCAGGCGTTGGATCCGGCCGTGAAGGTTTACACCGTTTACTCCCCGCTTTCGGACGCCGGCAACTTCAGTATGAGCTTCGGCGTGATGTACCCATACGTCGCCGCCTTGCTGCGGATCATCGACGCCCAGGCCGTTTTGCCGCAAAAAGTGCGGGTCACGCTCGACCAGCGCAGCGAAATCGCCACGGAGCAGCTGGGCCTCGCCGCCCGGATGCTTCACGCCTACCTGAAGTCGCAAACCGGCCGCGAGATTTCGTTCTTCTTCCGCACCGCGGATTCCAAGAACACGATTGGCGTTCAGTACAGCGATTTTGCCAGCCACGCCGCCATGTTCTTCACCGCGGCGCAGATGCAAACCGCTGGCATGGTGCGGCTTGCCGACATCGGCGCCGAGCTGGGCGACCAGCTCACGCTTTACGCGATGGTCGGGCTGCAAAAGTACCTGCTGGATGAGCGGCCGACCGCGGTGGTCCCGACTAGCGGCTTCAAGAGCCCGGTTTTGAACATCGCGATGCGCCTGTTCAACCTCGCCTCCAAGGCCGCGACCATGACCCAAGTGCCGGAAGACGCCTTCGTTCAGGCGAAGCTCGTGATCAACCAGCTGCTGACCATCACCCCGTCTTCGGTCAACGGTGCGATCAACAAGATGCCGTTCCAAAACTGGTACGACATGGCGGCTCGCGCAAGCTCGCTGCTTCACTACACCGACGCGACCCTGCCGCAGTTCAGCATCGACCCCGACGCCTTGAAGGTGGCCGAGGACGCGCTGAACAACGTCGCCACCCTGCTGGCCGGTGGTCGCTAACCCACCCGAATAGCCAAAACAGCGCCGCCCAGGCTCAACCCGGGCGACGCTGTTTTGTATCGAAAAACGTTATTTTATTTACACAACATTTACCAAATATTTACACTAACGCGAGTCAAGTTGCTTGGCAAAAGCGGCGCCCCGGTGTTATTCTATCTGCGTAGAATTCGACAGCGCCTCTCGGTCGCACGGCCGAAGCGCAGCTCAAGGCAGCTCGCAGTGACTATCATCCTCATCTGATGAACGTCGACCTATGTCGACCACGTCCGCGGCGTGAGTGTCTAGCGACGAAGAAATTCGCGTAAAAGAAAACAGCTTAACTGGTTTGATTCCAGGGAGCTGCGACTGCCGGGTCCACCACAGTGCGTACCAGCAAGCGAATCGGTTTCACCAGCTAGCGGGGGCAGTCTGCCTTGCAGTTCGGTCGGTTCCTCAATCCAATCGCAACCGGGGTACTGCGGGGCAACCCGCGGTACCCTTTGCGTGGCGCGGCGTTGCGGCCGCTGCGCCACCAATCGGATGCGGCTTGCGAGCGACTGCAACCGGCCCCAGGCCAGTCCCCGCGCAAGGTCGCTGGCGGCCTTGGTCCCGCGGCCCCATCGCACCGGTCGCGGCCCCATCGCACCGGTCCTATCGCACCGACCCCGCCTGGCACAGCAAAGGCGGCCTGCAGAATCAACCTGCAGGCCGCCTTTTTGCGTTCGTCATGTTGGGTCACGCCGGTTAGCGCCGGGAGCCAAGCGGCCGGCTTGGTGCCGGGCCTCGCGAGTCGCGCCGTCTTGGTGCCGGGCCCCGCGGGTCGCGCCGCGGGGCTACAGCGGCCGCAGCCCCACCGACACCGCCAGCGCTGCGTCGACTTCCGCCATTCGCGCGGCCGACAGCGCGGTCACCTTGTCCATCAGCCGCTGCTTGTCGATCGTGCGAATCTGCTCGAGTAGCACTACCGAGTCGCGCTCGATGCCGTCTTGATCGCCGCGCAGCCCGACGTGCGTCTTCATTTTCGGCTTGGTGATGCGCGACGTGATCGCCGCCACGATGACCGTCGGGGAGAAGCGGTTCCCCACGTTGTTTTGAATCACCAGCACCGGCCGCAAGCCGCCTTGCTCCGAACCCACCACCGGTGACAGATCCGCGAAAAACACGTCCCCGCGCTTGACCGATTCCTCCATGACCCCTCCGTTACCTCACTACGCCAGGTGGGCGTAGGCCTCGCTTTCACACGCCGTGAACTCGTGGCAGATCTCCGTGTTCAAGGCGCCCATGTCCAAGTACCCGCTGATCATCTGGGCCAAAGCCTCGTTGCCGCGAGCCAAAAACGTTCGCAGCGCCACCTCGGCCACCGCCTCCGGGGCCACATGGTGCCCGGCACAATATGTCGCAAGCTGTGCCGCCAGCTGCGGATCCAACTGCATGTCAATCGCATTCGCCATCGTTTTTCCCCCTGCACCTATTTGGTTCAATGCTATCACAAGGGGGCCGAAACGCAACGGCGAACATCCGTTCTAGATGCGGTTGACCGACTCGCGCGGCAGCCGCTCGCTCAGGCCGCAGGCGATTTCGTAGTGGATGGTGTGGCTGTAATCCGCCACGTCCTGCAGCGTGATTGCCTGGCCGCCGCTGCGGCCGACCAGCACCACCGGGGTTCCCGGGGCGTAATCGTGCGGCAGGCGAATCATGAATTGGTCCATGCAGATGCGCCCGACGATCTCGCAAAACTGCCCGTCGACCAGCACGTGAAAGCCCTGCAGGCGCCGCAGCCAGCCGTCGGCGTAGCCCATCGGCACGGTGCCGATCCACTCGGCCGCCTGGGCGCGGTACGTCGCCCCGTAAGACACCGCCGCGCCGGCCTCCAGCCGCTTGGTGAAGCTCAAAGCCGACACCACGGACAGGGCCGGCTCCAGCTCGTAAGGCGTGGTCGGAATCTCGCGACCCGAGGGATTGAGGCCGTACATCGCGACGCCGAAGCGAATCGCGTTGCAGGCGCAGGCCGCATGCCACAGGCTGGTGGCGGAGTTGGCGACGTGAACGTAGCGCGGCCGCGTCGGCAGCGCCGCAAGCATCGCCTTGAACCGCGCGACCTGGGTCGTGAAGTAGGTGGTATCCGCCGCATCGGCAGTGGCAAAATGCGTGAACAGCCCCTCGATGTCAAACACCGACTGCGCGGCCGCAAACGCCGCGGCCGCCTTCAGCGCCGCCGGGTCGCGGAAGCCGATGCGGCCCATCCCCGAATCGACCGCCAGGTGAACCCGCAGCGGCTTCACCTTGGCCGCCTCAAGCACCGGCAGGGCGGCCGCCAACCAGGCCAAACTCCCCACCGGCAGCGCGATGTCTTGGGCCGCGGCCAGGTCGGCGTAGCGCGGATCCACAATGCCCAGCACCAAAATCGGCTGGGTGAAGCCGGCCTGGCGCAGCGCCAGCGCCTCGTCCAGCACCGCGACGCAAAAGCCGGTGGCGCCGCTGGCCGCGGCGACTCTGGCCACCCGCAGCAGGCCGTGACCGTAACCGTCGGCCTTCACCACCGCCAGCAGGGCGGTGCCGGCCGCAAGCCGCCTCAGCGCGTGGTGAATGTTGTGTTGAATCGCCGCCTCCGAAACCAGGACCCGACTCTCGCGGTGTGTTGCCGTAACCATGCTCATGCTTTTTCCTCCAAAATCACTTCGGTCATGACCAGGTCTTGCGTGTGGCTGATCGACACATGGGCTCGGCCGGCGAAGGGCTGCGCGGTGATCACCGGCCGCCCGAGGGCCTCGCTCAGCGTCTCGACGTCCTGCAGCCCGACGCGGCCGAGCCCGGTGCCGAACGCCTTGGCGTAGGCCTCCTTGACCGAAAAGCGCCCGGCCAAATACTCCAGCGCCCGGCGACCACTCAGCGCCTGGTACTGCGCAAGCTCCGCCGGCGTCAGCACCTTGGCCGCAAAGTGCGGGTTTTTGGCCTGCGCCTGCTCAATTCGCGCAATCTCTGTGAGGTCGATGCCCAGTCCCTTGATCATAACTACCTCCGTTGTGTTGGGTTCCATTATAGTCGCCTCGGCGCGGCCGCGGGAGGCAGCCGGGCCTGAAACTTGGTCACCTCAGCATGCGCTTGGCTCAAGGCCCAGTCGCACCGGCCGTGGCAGCGGTTGCGCCGGCCCGGGGGCAACCGCTGACAACGGCCCGAGCGGCCCTGGCTTGCGAGTGGCACCGCAAGCCAGGGCCAATCCGAAGGCGCGGTCGCACCGGCACCGCCGCCAGCCACCGCGACTCGCACCGGCCTCGCGCGACGCCGGCGCGGCCCCTCACGCCTCCCGCGGCGCCAGGCGGTACGGGCAATGCGCGGTTTGCGGCACCTTGTCCCAGGCCACCGGGTAGCCGGCGCCATGGGCGCAAAACACCGAGTCCGGTGTGTTGGGCAGGTCGGCCACCGGATCGTAGGCCGCCGCCGCGATCACCGCCGCCGCGTTGTGGCACGGCCGGTAGCCGGCGACGACGCAGTCCAGGGTTCCCTGCCCATGGGTGTAGGCGCGAAGCGTGGCCGGGTAGTCCTGCATCCCCGCCACCGGCGCAAAGCCGGACAAAACCGCGTAATCGCCTTGCTGCGCCGGGGTCTCGAAGGTGCCGCCCATCTGCTGGATGTCGCTCATCGCGCGGCCCACCTGGGTCGTGGCGACCTGCAGGCAAAACTGGTACCACGGCTCCAACAGCTGGCAGTCGCCGGTGCGACGCGCCATCATCAGCCCCTGCCGCACGGCTCGCCAGGTCGCCTCGCGAAAGTCGCCGCCGACCGTGTGCTTGATGCTGAAGCCGCCGCCGACCAGCGTGATCGACACGTCGGTCAAGGGGGCCCCGACCAAGACCCCCAGCTGCGTTTTGGCCTGGAGGTTGGCGATCACCTGGTGCTGCCAGTTGCGCGGCAGCACCTCAAGTGAGCAATCGGTGGCCAGGTGCAGCCCGGACCCGCGCTTGGCCGGCGCCATCAGCAGATGCACCTCCGAGTAGTGGCGCAGCGGCTCGAAGTGGCCGACGCCTTCGACCGGTGCCGTCAGGGTCTCGCGATACATTATGCTGCCTTCCCCGAACGTCACGTCAAGCCCGAAGCGCTGGGCCAACAGCTGCGTCAACACCTCCAGCTGCACGGCCCCCATCACCTGCACCCGAATCTCTTGCAGCCGGCTGGACCAGGTCACCGCCAGCTGCGGGTCCTCCTCCTCCAGCCGCCGCAGCGCCGCCAGCACCTGCGGCAGCGCCTCAGCCGTGGGCCGAACCGCGTAGGTCAACACCGGCTGGATCAGCGGCGCCGGGGCCGGCGTCGCCGCCCCCCAGGCCTGACCCGGGGCGGTGTCGCTCAACCCGGGAATCGCGCAAACCGTGCCGGCGACCACCTCAGGCACCGCCTGAAAGCGCTGGCCGTTGTAGACGCGCAGCTGGTTGATTTTCTGCTCGCCGATGCTGGCCTTGGGCGCCAGGTGGCCGCCGGTCAGCCGCACCCAAGTCAGCCGCTCGTCGCGCTCATCGCGGGAGATTTTGAACACCTTGGCGCCGAACTCGGGCGCAAACGTCGGCGCCTGGCCGAACCGCGCCAGCCCCGCCAAGAGGTCCGGCACCCCGTCCAGCCGCAATGCCGCGCCGAAGTAGCAGGGAAAAACGCGCCGCGTGGCGATCAGCCGCTGGACCGTCGCGTCGGCGAGGTTGCCGGTGTCCAAGTAGTCCTCAAGCACCACGTCGTCACACACGGCGATCGCCTCTTGCGTCGCCGCCGCATCCGGGGCCGTGAAGTCGGTGATCGCCGGATCCAGCTCGCGCTGAAGCGTCGCCAGCACCGCCTGCGCGTCTTGGGTCGCCACGTCCATTTTGTTGACGAACACCACCGTCGGCACGTGGTAATGCGCCAAGAGCTGCCACAAGGTGCGGGTGTAGCCCTGAATGCCGTCGGTGGCCGACACCACCAGAATCGCGACGTCCAAGACGCTGAGCACCTGCTCGGTTTGGCTGGCAAAATCAACGTGCCCCGGCGTGTCGAGCAAAGTCAGCGTCAGGTCGCCGTAAGTCAGCCGCGCTTGGTGGGAGAAAATCGTGATGCCGCGCTGCTTCTCCAGCGCGTCGGAATCCAAAAACGCGTCCCCGTTGTCGACGCGGCCGAGCTTACGCACGGTGCCGGTGCGGTACAACAGCGCCTCCGACAGCGTGGTTTTCCCGGCGTCGACATGTGCGACGATGCCTGCGACCAATTCCTTCATGTGGTGACCTCCCGGGTGTTGTTTCCCCCATTCTACACTTATTGCCGCCAACCAAAAAGCGGCCGCTTGTCGCCAAAATTTTTGACTTTCCCGACGGGCGACCGGCGGCCGGTCGCGTAATCTCCTTGTGACAACCACAAGGAGGCGATCACATGTTCAAGCTCCCACTTGCCGTTCTCATCACCCAGTTTCAACCCGAGCTGCTGGCCTTGATGACCCGCAGCCAGCTCTACGCCTTTTTGGCCTGGGCCCAGCGACCGGTCGGTCCGACCGCCCGGCGCCAGCAGCTGGTTGACGCGGCCACCACCCTGCTGGCGGTTGCGCCCAGTCGCCTCGCCGACTATTTTCAGGCCCATCCCGCCGCCCAGCCGCTGGTGGCACCGGGCAACCTGCCTTTTGCCATCAGCTACGCGCAACGCAAGCTGCTGACCGCGTATGGGTACCTGACCGTCGGCGCCAGCCAGTCCGTGCGGCTGTATGGCCACCAGGTCGACGTCCCGGCCTACACCGCCTTGTCCGTGTTCAACCTGCAGGCGCTGGGCGAGCCCGGTCGCACCGCCTTGCTCGCGCAACTGCACAACCGCCAGCGCCACGACCCCGCCTGGCAGGCCGAACGCCGCGTCCAAGCGGCCGTCAGGGCCAGCCAAAAGGCGCGGCTGCAGGCCCAGGCGGCCGCCTACTGGACCACCTGGGCGACCTTGCAGACCCGCCTGGCGCCACTGCCCGAGGCCCAGCGCCGGCTCGGGGCCCTGGCCTACTGGCTGGGGGAGGTCGGGCGGCTCGGGCGGTACTGGTCGCGCCACACGACGCCGCACCGCAGCGGCCTGCACGATTACGACGCGTTGCAGGCCCGGGGGCTGGCGGTTTTGATCGCGGTCACCGGCGGCGGGGTGGGCCACGGCCTGTACCGACCGCCGCATCCCGACCGCATTCAGGTGACGCTGTGTCCGACCCACTGGGAGCAGTACCGCGCGTCGGGCCTGACCACCCGCCTCGCGTTTTACCAAGGCCACCGGCTGGCTGTCGCGGCCTGTCCGGACTGCCGGGTGACCCGCACCAAGGACGCCAACGCGGTGTTGGTGACCACCGTGGTCGCCGGCACCGACCGCTTCGTGGTCACCCTGCCCTATCTGGAAGGTGCCGCGCTGTACCGCAACCGCGAGCTGCCTTCGGTGGGGCGGCCACCCGAACCCCCGGCGCCGCCGGCACGGCCGCTGCTTGCGGCCATCGGCGAGGCGGCGATCGCCGAGCAGTTCCTGGCGGCACTCGGCGCTTTCGGCCGCTGACGCCAGGCCCCTGGCAAGCCAAAAAGACCCGGTGCCGGTGTTTTGCAGTACACATCGGTGCCGGGCCCTTTGGCGACCGGTTCGCGGCTAGGGCCGCATCCAGGTCATCTCAAGCTCCGCTTGGTCCGGCAGTTCGGCCGCCGCCTGGACCTGGGTCACCGTGAAGCCCTCGCGGCGGTAGAACCGCACGGCGCCACGATTTTGGGCAAAAGCGTGAAGCGTCAGCCGCGGGTAGGTGGCCTGAAGCACCGCCACCAACTGGTGGCCGACGCCGCGGTCACGCGCTTGGGCCGCGACGAACAGGCCGGCCACGTAGCCGTCTTGCACCCCGGCGAAGCCGACAATCCTGCCGGCTTCTGCGGCCACGTACAACGTCGCCACCGGCAGCGCCTGCCGCACCGCCGCCGCGTTGGCCCGCCAGTAGCCGGCCGGCACGAAGGCATGCGCCTCCAGGTTGCCGCTCAGCCAAATCGCCATCAAGGCGTCCAGCTGGGCCGGCCGTGGGTTAGTCAGTCGTTCAATCAAAAAGCCCCGCCTTCTTTCATAAAATCGCGAATCCGGGCCGCGCAGCCGGTCGCCCCGAGCTCGCCGGAATCGACGGTCAGATCCACCGGCGTCGCCGCCACGGCGGTCGCCCAGCGGTCCAGCACCGCGGCCGGTGGCAGCTTGTGCCAGGTCGCCTTGCGCCGGGCCGCGATGACCTCAGGCGCCGCCGTCACGCCGACCACCACCAGCGGCAGCCCGGCCAGCTGCCGGTGAAGCAGCGCCACGAGCCCCAGCGGCTGGCTGTAGCCGTCGTGGAGGCCAACATCCGCCACCACGTTGAAGCCCTGGCGGCTGTAGGCGGCCAGGGTCGCGAACAGCACGGCGTAAAGCCTGCGGATGACCGGCTCAAGCGCCGGTCGCTCGCCGCCGGGCCGCAGCCCGATGCCGGGCTGTAGCTGCGCAGGCAGCGCCTGCATCTGCGCGTCGACGCCCGTGACCAGCCAGTCGCCGGGGAACGTCGCCTGAATGACCCGGGCGATGCGCGACTTGCCGGCCCGAGGCTGGCCGCTCAGCACGATGATTTGGCCATTTTTCACTGTGCTTCACCACCCCGTAGCGCGGCCCAAAGCCGCCGGTCCTTGGGCTTGCCGGCTCGCCAGGCGTCTTGAACCGACGCCCGGTAGACGGCGGCCAGCTGCGCCTGGGTCGGCAGGTTCAGGGTCGCGCCGCCGGCCGTCACCCGCGTAAACGTGCGGTAGTCGACCCCGGCGTATGGGGCCAGCGTCTCCACGTCGCCGAACCCCACCAGCCACGGGCCGCGCCTGAACGCTCGCTCGTGCGGGTCGACCAGGTGGTAGCCGGCGCCGACCATCACGCCGGTCACCCGCCGCCAGTCGCGCAGGTTGGCGGCCCTGAGTTGCCAATCGATGTCGTGCGGCGCAAAATCGCGCCCGAGCAACCGCCCGGCGGCCAGGCTGCCCAGCAGGTAGGGGCGGATGCCGACGCGGTTGAGACCCCTGGCCAGCCGCTGGGCCTCGGCCCAGGCGCCGCTTGACCGGCGACGCAGGAACAGCACCGGGTAGGGGCCACCCTGCTCGTCGGTGGCGCTGCGGCCGGTCACCGCAAACCCCATGTGCCGATAAAAGCCCAGCGCGGCCGGGTTCTGCGCGTTGACGGTGACGGTCGCCACCCCGAAGCGCTCAACCGCCGTCGCCACCAACCGCCGCCCGAGGCCGCGGCCCAAAGCCGCCGGCGCCAGGAACAGCATCTCAAGCTTCGCCTCGGCGATGCCGGCAAAGCCCAGCGGCCGCCCTGCGGCGTCTTGGGCCACGATCAGCACCGGCACCGTCGCCAACGCCGCTGGCACCACCGGGGCGATGGCGGCGATGGCCGCCGCGTCGAGGAAGTGGTGGGTCGCCGTAACGGACTGACGCCACACCGCCACCAGCGCGGTGGTCAGCGCCGCGGTGCGAGCGGCCACGGGTACCACCACCAACGTCACCGGCGCCAGCCGGGTGACCGGTTGGGGATCGCGATGCACTGGGTTCACAACCATCGAACCGCCTCCTGTACTCATTCCCTGTATTTCACCCCATCCCGGCCGGCCTTGTCGCCCCGCCGTCGTGCCGAAGCCGGAGGCGCCGAGTTGCGCCGCGCGTTATAATCGTCTTCATGGAGGACGAACGATGAAATCATTACGTTACACAGGCTCACTGCTGCGGGAGTTCGCGTCGCGCTGGGGCAGCTACCTGCTCTTGGTCGAGCTGGTCGCCGCCGTCACTGCCGGCGTCGCCGTGCCGCTGATGCGCTGGGCCACCGCCGGTATTTTGCGCCGGGCCGGCATTCCCTACCTCGGGGTGGATAACCTCACGACCGTGGTGCTGCGCCACCCCGGGGCGGCGGCGCTTTTGCTGGCACTGCTTTTGCTGTTGCTGGTGCTGGTTTACCTGCAATTTGCGGTGCTACTCGGCGGCATCGTCAGCATCCAGCAGCGCGAGGGCCGCGGCGTGGTCGCCATCATCGAAGAGGGGCTGGCCGACCTGCGCCACCTGCGGCCCTCGAGCTTCGGCTTCTTCGTCGTCTACCTGCTGTTGATCGTGCCGTTCGCCGGCGTGGTGGTGCAATCGGCCCTGCTCAACAAGGTGCAGATTCCGACCTTCGTGCTCGATTGGCTGACGGCCAAACCGGCGCTGGCGGTTTTGGTCGCCGCGTTTTACCTCGGGGCGGCCTACCTCGGGCTGCGGTGGGTGCGGGTGTTGCCCAACACCATCCTGCGCGACCAGCCGCTCGGCGCGGCGGCCCGGCAGTCCTGGCGGCAGACCCGCGGTCGGTTTTGGCGCTACGGCTGGCGCCTGGCGCTGTTGACCCTGCTGTCGACGGTGGTCGGCTGGGCGTGGTCCAGCGGCCTGATTGCCTTGCAGACGCAGCTGGACCGCACCGCCTTCGCCTTCCCGGCGGCGGTGGTGCTTTTGACGCTGATGCTGGCCGGGCAGACGCTTTTGGGCGGGGCGACCAGCGTGTTGTACCTGCTGTTTCTGGTGGCGCCGGACGGCCTGGTCAAGGCGAGCCGGCCGATTCCGGCCAAGCACCACTGGCTGCGGCGCATCGTGGTTGTGACCTCCGGCGGCGCGGTCGTGTTGATCATGGCGGCCTTTGGCGCCTTCTACATGACCGGCGCCTTGGCCGAGCATCCGCTGACCATCTCCCACCGCGGCGTCGATGCCGGCAACGGGGTGCAAAACACCATCCCGGCGCTGCGCAAAACCGCGGCGCTGCACCCCGATTTTGTCGAAATGGACCTGCACGAGACCAAGGACGGTCAGTTCATCGTGCTGCACGACGAGAACCTGAAGGCACTGGCCGGCGTCGCTCGCACCCCGCGGCAGCTGACGCTGGCCCAGCTCAAGCGCATCACGGTCCGGGAAAACGGTCACCACGCCAAGCTCGCGAGCTTCGACGATTACCTCGCGGCGGCCGAAGCGCTGGACCAGCGGCTGATCGTCGAGCTCAAGCCGGCACCGGGCGACAGCCCCGAGATGCTCGCTCACTTCATCGTGCGTTACGCCAAGCGCCTGCAGCGCGACGGCGACCGCATCCACTCGCTGAGCTACCGGCTGATGACCCGGCTGCACAAGCGGGTCCCGAAGCTCTACGCCGGCTTCATCATGCCCTTCAGCCTGGTCGCACCGCAGACGGACCTGTCCGGCTACACGGTCGAGGAGACCACGCTGGACTCGGAGCTGGTCGACACGGTTCACGCCCGGCACCAAAGCGTCTGGGCCTGGACGGTCAACGATTCCGATACGATGGCGCAGATGCTCTTTGAAGACGTCGACGGCATCATCACCGACAACCTCAGCGACCTCAAGCGGGTGATTGCCGAACAAAGCGATCACCCCAGCTACGCCCAGCGGCTGCGCCTGTTCGCCACCACGCTGGAAGACTTCGGCGACCCGGTGATCGGCAACTAGCACCGAACCAAAGGCCGAACCGCGAACCAAACAGGCCGGCGCCTCGCAAGCTGCGAAGCGCCGGCCTGTTTGGCTACCGAGGAAGTCGTCATTCCTGTTTAGCCGTGCCGCCGCGGTTTTGTTACCGTTTTCACCCGCTGCGTGGTACAGTAGGGAAGACCGTCAACCGGGTTAACGGCAGCAGGCTCTGAGTTGTTCCGCCGCCGGCCGGTTCGTTATCATATTAATGTAAGCGATGTCACAAATATTTTGATACAGGGGGAAAAGACATGACCACAAAAGGCGACTACATCCTCGCCATCGACGAAGGCACCACCTCGACTCGGGCTTTGATCATCGACCACGCCGGCAACAAGGTGGCCGACGCGCAGCGCGAGTTCACGCAGTACTTCCCGCAGCCCGGCTGGGTCGAGCACGACGCCAACGAGATCTGGAACGCGGTGCTGTCGACCATCGCCACGGCGTTCATCGACTCGGGTATTCAGCCCAAGCAGGTGGCCGGCGTCGGCATCACCAACCAGCGCGAGACCACGGTGATCTGGGACAAGCAGACCGGGCTGCCGATCTACCACGCGATTGTGTGGCAGTCGCGCCAGACCAACGCGATCGCCAACCAGCTCAAGGAGGCCGGCCACGGCGACCTGATTCACGACAAAACGGGGCTGCTCATCGACGCCTACTTCTCCGCGACCAAAATTCGCTGGATCCTCGACCACGTCGAAGGCGCCCAGGAACGCGCCGAAAAAGGCGAGCTGCTGTTCGGCACCATCGACACCTGGATCTCCTGGAAGCTGTCCGGCGGCGCCTTTCACGTCACCGACTACACGAATGCCTCCCGCACCATGCTGTTCAACATCCACACGCTGCAGTGGGACGACGACATCCTCGCGCTTTTGAACATTCCCAAGGCCATTTTGCCGGAGGTTCGCAGCAACTCCGAGGTTTACGGCCAAACCGCCGACTACCACTTCTACGGCTCCGGGGTGCCGATTGCCGGGATGGCCGGCGACCAGCAGGCGGCCCTGTTCGGCCAGTTGGCGCTTGAGCCCGGCATGGTCAAAAACACTTACGGCACCGGCGCCTTCATCGTGATGAACACGGGCCTTGAGCCAACCATGTCGGCCAACAACCTGCTGACGACCATCGGCTACGGCATCGACGGCGAGGTTCATTACGCCCTGGAAGGCTCGATTTTCGTCGCCGGCTCGGCGATTCAGTGGCTGCGCGACGCGATGAAGCTGGTCGCCACCGCGCCGGACTCCGAGGAGGCGGCCTTGGCCTCCCAGTCCCAAGACGAGGTCTACGTGGTGCCGGCCTTCACCGGCCTTGGGGCCCCGTACTGGGACGCCGACGCCCGAGGCGCCGTCTTTGGCATCACCCGCGGCACCACCCGCGAGGACTTCATCAAGGCGACGCTGCAAAGCCTGGCCTACCAGACCCGCGACGTGGTCGACACCATGTACAAGGATACCGGCATCGCCATTCCCACCCTGCGCGTCGACGGCGGGGCGGCCAACAACGACTACCTGATGCAGTTTCAGGCCGACATCCTAAACACCCCAATTGAACGCGCCGCCAATCTCGAAACCACGGCGATGGGTGCCGCCTTCCTGGCCGGCCTGGCCGTCGGCTTTTGGGCCAACACGGACGAGCTGCAAAGCATCGCCAAAATCGGCAAGCGCTTCGAGCCGCAGATGAAAGACGCCCGTCGCGCCGACCTCTACGCCGGCTGGCAGGCCGCCGTTCAGGCCACCATGGCCTTCAAGCACTAGGCGTCGCCCCCACAACCCGGAGGCGACTCGCCCCAACACAACCGTCCCGTCACCTCGCCGCTGCCGCCGCAGCGGCTCAAAGGAGGCTCACCCGATGGCTTTTTCCGCTCACACCCGTGCCGCCACCGTTCAACAGCTTGCGGCCGCCCCGCTCGACCTGTTGATCATCGGCGGCGGCATCACCGGCGCCGGCGTCGCCTTGCAGGCGGCCGCAAGCGACCTGCGCGTCGGCCTGCTCGAGATGCAAGACTTCGGTGCCGGCACCTCGTCTCGCTCCACCAAGCTGGTTCACGGCGGCATTCGCTACCTCAAGACCTTCGATGTGCAGGTGGTCGCCGACACGGTGCGAGAACGCGCCGTGATTCAGGGCATCGCCCCGCACATCCCCCGCCCGACGCCGATGCTTTTGCCGCTTTTCCGAGAACCCGGCGCGACCTTCGATGACTTCTCCGTCAAGGTCGCCATGGACCTTTACGACCGGCTGGCCGGCATCACCGGACCGCCCTACGCCAACACCACGCTGGATGCCAAGGCCGTGGCCGCGGCGGTGCCGGCCCTGGCCACGACCAACCTGACCGGCGGCGGGGTCTACCTCGATTACGTCAACAACGACGCGCGACTGGTGATCGAAAACCTCAAGGCCGCCGTCGCTCGCGGCGCCTTGGCGGTCAGCCACGCCGAGGTGCTGGAAATCCTGCACGACGACCAGGGCCAGGCCACCGGGGTGCGGGTTCACGACCACCTCAACGGCGGCGAGTTCACCGTGTCTGCGAAGGTGTTGCTCAACGCGACCGGGCCGTGGTCGGATCAGCTGCGCGAGGCAGACGCCCAGCTCGTCCACACGCCGACGCTGCGGCCGACCAAGGGCGTTCACCTGGTGGTCGACGCGAGCGTGTTGCAGGTGCCACAGCCCCTGTATTTTGACTCCGGGCTCGGCGACGGCCGCATGATTTTCGTGGTGCCGCGGGAGGGCAAAACGTACTTCGGCACCACCGACACCGACTACCGCGGCGACTACCGCCACCCCCGCGTCGAACAGCCCGACGTCGACTACCTGCTGCGCGTGATCAACCGGCGCTTCCCGCAGGCCAGCGTTCGCCTGGCCGACATCGAGGCCGCCTGGGCGGGGCTGCGGCCGCTGATTGCCGGCGGCGACGACTACAACGGCGGCGCCTCGCACCACCTGAGCGCCGCCGGGCTGGCCAAGCTGGTCGCAACGGTGCAGGATTTTGCCGCCGGGACCGCCGACCAGACCGCCCTCGAGCGGGTGGTGGCCGCGCTGCGGCCGGCCGAGGCCGCGGCGGCGCCGTCAACCGTGTCGCGCGGCTCGGCCCTGACCGTTGAGCAAGACGGGCTACTGACGCTGGCCGGGGGCAAGCTCACCGACTACCGCAAAATGGCCGCAGGCGCGATGGCGCTGATTCGAAAGCACTTGGCCGAGCGCTTCGGCGTCGCCGCCACGGTGATCGACTCGACCAAGCTGCCGGTGTCCGGCGGGGACTTTGCGGCCAACGCCGTCGCGGCCGCGATGCAGGGCTTCACCCAGCTGGGCGTGGCCGCCGGGCTACCCGAGGCCGACGCCAAAACGCTGGCCGAACGCTTCGGCAGCAACACTGACCAAGTCCTGACCCACCTCAAGGGCGGGGCGGCGCCGGGCCTGTCGCTGGCCGAATCCGCCAGCCTGCGCTACTGCGTGGCAGAAGAGGCGGTCCTGACGCCGGTCGACTACCTGCTGCGGCGAACCACCGCGATGCTTTTTCACGCCGACGAACGCCACCACCTGGCGGAGCCGGTGACCAACGAGCTGGCGCGGCTGTTGCGCTGGCGACCGGACGAAACGCGCGGTCAGCTGCAGCGGCTGGCCGCCGCCTACGACGAAACCAGCCTGCGCGAGCTCAAACGCGCCGGGCACCGGAACTGAGGCAATCACAAGGGGGGTGACCCCCGCAAAGGAGAAAAACTATGTCTGCTACCATCATGACCCAGGCCTTGGGCGAGTTCATCGGCACCCTGGTCCTGGTGCTGCTCGGCGACGGGGTCGTCGCCGGCGTCAGCCTCAACAAGTCCAAGGCGCAAGGCGCCGGCTGGATCGCCATCACCCTCGGGTGGGGCCTGGCCGTGACGCTCGGCGTCTACTGCGCCGGGTTCCTCGGCCCCGCTCATCTCAACCCGGCCGTCACCCTCGCGTTCGCCGCAATCGGCAAGTTCAGCTGGGGCGGCGTGGTGCCGTTCATCATCGCCCAGATGCTCGGTGCGTTCGTCGGCGCCGCCTTGGTGTGGCTGCAGTACCTGCCGCACTGGGCGGCGACCAAGGACGAGGCCGCGATTCTCGGCACTTTTGCCACCGGCCCCGCCATTCGCCGGCCGCTGGCCAACCTGTTCAGTGAAATCCTCGGCACCGCGGTGCTGGTCTTCGGGCTGCTCGCCTTCACCAAGGGCCAGTGGACCGCCGGCCTCAACCCGATCGGCGTCGGCATCCTGATCACCGGCATCGGCCTGAGCCTGGGCGGCACCACCGGTTACGCGATCAACCCGGCGCGTGACCTCGGCCCCCGCCTGGCTCACGCGGTGTTGCCGATCGCCAACAAGGGTGACTCCGACTGGGGCTACGCCTGGGTGCCGGTGGTCGGCCCAATCATCGGCGGCGTCGTGGCGGCCCTGCTGTTTGCACTGATCTGAGCTCCCGCTCTCACCGCCCCACCGCTTGCGCTGAACTGAGTCTAAAAAATGGTTCCCCAGCGCCTCACGTGAGGCAACTGGGGAACCATTTTTGCTGTCAGTCGGTTTTCACCAAGTTGGCCGCCAGCTTCTGATACGCCAGGTACAGCGCGGTGAAGCGGTTGTCGTGCTTGGTCGACCAGGGCTTGGGCTGGCCGTCGAAGTGAAGAATCGCCGTGTGGGTCATCACCCAATGAATGTCTTGCTCGCCCTTGCTGCGCAGGAAGTACTTGGCGTAGCTTCGCGCGTCGTAGTTCCACCGCTCGTCCGGCACCTCCTGGATGTATTTGCCGTACAGGTGGTTGAGGATGTCTTGGTCCGGCAGCATCAAAAAATCGCCTTGGGTCTCAATCACGCGGCGGATGTCGGCCCAGCGGATCCGGGCCCGGGCCTGGTCGAGGTCGATCAAAAGCACCCCGGAGTTGAAGTAGGCGTGATCCGTGTTCAGCCGCAAGTTGTTGAACGGCGTGGTGACATCGACCAGGCCGGTGTGGGTCGCCGCCGCCAGCATCTGGCCGTGCAGGTCAAGCTGCCACAGCGGCGCCAGCGCGTTCAGGACCAAAATGTCCGGGTCGAGGTACAACACGCGGTGCAAGTCGGCCGGCAAAATGTCACCGGCCAGCAGGCGAAAATACATCTCCTTGGGGTAGCGGTCCTGCGTCGGGGCAGCGGCCCAGCGGCGGCCGTCGACGGCGACGGGGCGAAAGGACCAGCCAAAGTCCGCGGTGAGCCGGGCAACCGGCTCAAGCTGGGCGGCCGGAATCTCCGCATGAATCAACCACACCGTGACGGCCGCTGCCGGGTCGTTGGCGTGAAGCGAGGTCAAGGCGACCTTCAGCGGTTCCAGGTAGCCGGCGTCTAACGTGAATAACAGATCCAAATGCTTGTCCTCCTATGAATCGATTGGCTTGTCCCCGGCCTTGGCCGGGCACCGCCGGGCTGATTGGCCGGTCGACCGCGCCGCCGTTTCTGTCTCGAGAGACCGTCACCGCCGAGCGGCCGCGAACGTCCGGTAGGCGACCCGGTAGCGGTGTTGTGGCCGCGCGTTCACCAGGCCGTGAGCCGCGGCGAGGTACGTCGGCAACAGCGCCACCCCGCGGCCGCTGGCCACCGTCGCGATGATGCTGTCCCAATCGTCCAGCGTCGCGATTCGGGCCAGCTCGCTTTTGCAAACACGCAGCGTCCGGGCCCGAAACGGGCACAGCCGATCGGCGTTGACCAGAATTGGCAGCCGCGGCCAGTCCCCGCCCGGTACCGCCAGGAAGGCCGCCGGCAGGTGGGCCAGGGCCGTCTGCTCAAAACCGGCCGGCCGCACGTCGGCGTAGGTCACGATGGCGTCGACCGCGGCCGGCGTCAGCTCGCGCATCTGCGTCGACGTGAGGAGCCGAATGTCGGTCCGATCGATGGCGTAGCGGTTCTCCTGAACCACCAGCAGATTGTACAGGAGCTTGGACATCGCCAGCCGCGGCTTGCGGCCCGGCTCGCTCAGCGCCTGGCGAACCTGCGCCGTGGCCGCCTGCACGGTTTGCACATACGCGTAGAACCGCTCCCCGGCCGGCGTCGGCACGATCCCCTGGTAGCTGCGCGTGAACAGGGTGGCGCCGAACTCCCGCTCGATGGCCTGAAGCCGCGCCGTGATGTTCGACTGGGCGAACCCCATGGCCTGGGCCGTCAGGTTAATCGACCGCAGCTCGTGGAGCTGCCTGAACACCTCAAAGTCCTGTAATTGCATCGCGGCCTCCTATCACTATTTACGATAACCATAGCACAATTTGGTAATAGGCGCCAAGGGGTGATGGCGTTAAGCTGACCTTATCCAAAGGAGGAATCATCATGCCATACTTACGCGTTAGACTCGCCACCGCTTCTCACACCCCTGCCACCACCGCGAAGGTCGCCCAGGCGCTGACCCAGCTGGTCGTCACCAAGCTGGGCAAAAACGCCGCGGCGGCCGCCGTCGACATCCGGTACCGCGACCCGGCGAGCTGGTTCATCGGCGGCCAGGCGCTGACTGCCACCCACCAGAGCAGCTTTTTCGTCGAGGTCAAGGTCACGTCAGGCACCAACACCCGCGCCGACAAGGCCGCCTTCGTGCAGGCCGTGTTCGCCGCGATGCAGCGGCTGCTCGGCCCGATTGCCGCCACCAGCTACGTCGTCGTGACCGACGTCCCCGGTTCGGACTGGGGCTACGGCGGCAAGACCCAAAGCTTCCGCTACGAAACCGGCCAGTAACGGCCCAACGCGAACCCGCCTCGCGACCCTGCTGGGCCGCGAGGCGGGTTTGTGGTACATTGCGGTGCTGCGGCGTTCGCCGCGGCGGGGCCCCGGCCCTGCCACAAAAATTTTAATCTAATGGCTTGCTCTGGTCCTGCGCCAATGTTGTACACTGACCTCAACCGCTGCTATCGGCACAAGTTAGGGAGGCAACTATGGAATACACAACGTTAGGTCACACCGACATTCGCATCTCCAAGCTGTGCGTCGGTGCGATGAGCTTCGGCCAGGCTGGCACAATGCACGACTGGACGCTGGACGCGGCGCAGAGCCAGGCCGTCATCGCCCATGCGCTGGACCTGGGCATCAACTTTTTTGACACCGCCAACGTCTACTCCGCCGGCACCAGCGAGCAGTACCTCGGCGCGGCCATCAGGCAGCTGGTGCCGCGCGATCAAGTGGTCTTGGCCTCGAAGGTCTACTTCAACCCCGGCCGGCTATCCCGCGCGGCAATCAACCGCGAAATCGACGGTACCCTGAAGCGGCTGGGCACGGATTACCTGGACCTGTACATCATCCACCGCTTCGATTACAACACCCCGATTGAGGAGACGATGGCAGCCCTCAACGACCTGGTGGTGGCCGGCAAGGTGCGAGCCCTGGGGGCCTCCGCGATGTACGGCTACCAGTTTTACAACCTGCAGCTGGCCGCCAGAGACCACGGCTGGACGCCGTTCGTCGCGATGGAAAACCACTACAACCTGCTGTACCGCGAGGACGAACGCGAGCTGATTCCGCTGTGTAAGCAACTCGGCGTCTCGCTGATGCCTTACAGCCCGCTGGCGTCCGGCCGCCTCGCCCGGCCGAACTGGGACGCGAACACCAAGCGCAGCCAGTCGGACCGCGTCGCCGCCGGCAAGTACGACCACACCAAGGAAGCCGACTTGCGCATCGCGCAACGCGTCCACGAGCTGGCCACCAAGTACGACGCGACGATGGCGCAGATCAGCCTCGCCTGGCAGTGGGCCATGGGCGTGGCCGCGCCGA
This sequence comes from Lacticaseibacillus parakribbianus, assembly GCF_025490915.1. Classification (GTDB taxonomy): domain Bacteria; phylum Bacillota; class Bacilli; order Lactobacillales; family Lactobacillaceae; genus Lacticaseibacillus; species Lacticaseibacillus parakribbianus. The sequence goes on from NZ_JANQBA010000016.1 coordinate 40,304, forward strand.
TCGTCGGCGCCACCAAGGCCAAGTACCTCACCGACGCAACCGGCGCCTTCGCCGTGCAGCTGACGCCCGAAGACATCGCCTACCTTGAGGAAGCCTACCTGCCGCACAAGGTCGTCGGCGCAATCGATCACAACCCGGCGGCCGGCGTCGTGCTGCTGGACGCGGATTCCAAGGCGTAACCGCCCCACCCACCGCAAAAAGGAGCTGGCCATCACTCGGCCAGCTCCTTTTTGGACTGTGCAGCTCACGGTTTGACGCCTTAGAACGCTTCCCCGTCGGCAATCTTGGCCAAGAGGCTGCGGGACGGAATGAAGAACACCTCACCGCTGACCGGCGTCGAGAAGTCCAGCAGGCGATCGGACTTTTCGAACATCCCCTGCAGCATCCGCTTGGTCACCGTCCAGTGCCGGGCGTAGCCGATGAAGTAGGTCCCGTGCAGGCCCTCCGCGGGGTTGCTGAACGGCACGTTCATCCGCACAATCTTGTGCTCGACGCCGCCTTCGTTGTCCTGGGACACCACGTTGTGGGCATTGTGGGCCTTTTCGTCGTCCTCGAGCTCGACGTCGGTGAACTTCTTGCGGCCGATGGCGGCCTCCTGCTGCTCCGTTTTGAGCTTGTTCCACGCGTCCATGTCGTGGTGGTACTGCTGGGCAAAGGCGTAGGAACCGTTGATGAAGCGTTCGTCCTCGTCACCGATCACCGCGTAATCCGGCGTTTCCAGCGCCGTCGGGTTCTCGGTGCCATCGACGAAGCCGATGATGGCGCGGCCTTCGAAGTAGCGGAAGCCGTGGGTCTCGTCGAGCACGGTCACCTGGTTCTTGATGCGGTCCATCACCTGGCTCATCAGCTCGAACGGCACCGCCGAGTTCTTCGCCCGAATGTGGAAAAACAAATCGGCCGGGGTCGCCGGCGCGGTGTACTTGGGCCCGACCACCGGCGCGAATTCCTCAAGCTCCGCCGGCCGCGGCCCGGCCGGGAACAGGTAGTCCCAGGCCCGGCGCGACAGCCCGAAGGCGACGGCCAAGCCGGCCTCCGGGTAGCGGACGTTCAAAGACGATTCGAAGGCGGGCAGCCGCTCCGCGAGGTCTTGAATCATCGCCAAGTCGGCGTCGTGATCCTGTCGGTTCAGGTCCATGGTGGCAAAAATGATGTTGTCCCCGGCGTCCTTGTAGACGTCTTGGACATCTTTCAGGTCAATTGGCATTCGACACTCCTCCTTATTGATACCGATTCCATTATAGCGAACCGCGGACACTTTATCAAAGAACTTGGCCGATTGAATCACAGACTATTTATTTTCCGGGGACATGGCGAGCCGGCCTGCCGCGTTTTGACAAGCCCGACGCGCCCCGGTATGCTGAAACAAGTGAAAGCGAGGTGAACGTGATGACGACCTACGTCGGCTTCATCACATGCGCCACCGTAACTGGCAAAGGACGTTTTTCCGCAGACTAAATCTAAGGAGAAATCTTGTGAAAAACGTCCAAAAATCGGTTCCATCTGTCTTACTTCTAATTGCGCTGGTTGGCTTCCCCCAGATCAGCGAATCGATCTTCACCCCCGTGCTGCCCGCCCTGAGCGCGGCCATGGCGGTGTCCGCACGCACCAGCCAGCTGACCATGGGCAGCTACTTCGTCGGGTTCGCCGTCGGGGTCCTGTTCTGGGGACGGCTGTCCGATGGGATCGGGCGGCGTCCGGCAATGCTCTGGGGGCTGACCGTCTACCTGCTCGGCAACCTCGCGCTGTGGCTGGCGCCGGGCTTCGCGTGGCTCATGCTCGCGCGAGTGCTCCAGGCGTTCGGCGCCGCGGTCGGGTCGGTGATCACGCAGACCATCATGCGCGAATCCTTCGCCGGCGTTGACGGCGAGCGCGTTTTTGCTAAAATCAGCGCCGCCATGGCGTTGGCGCCCGCCCTTGGGCCCCTGCTCGGCGGCGCGCTGACGACCTACTGCGGCGGCTACCGCAGCGTGTTCATCGCCCTGATGGCGGTGGCCGGCTTGCTGTGGTGCTACATTCTGTGGCGCCTGCCAGAGACCCGCGTCACGCTGCCAACGCCCGCCCCCTGGCCCGCCGTCGCGGTGGCAATGCTGCGCAGTCCCCGGGTGTGGGGCTACTGCCTGTTGATCAGCGGCATCAACGGCATCCTGTTCAGCTACTACGCTGAGGCGCCGTACCTATTCGAGCGGCACTTCGGCCTGACCGCGGTGCAGTACGGCTGGCTGGGCCTTTTGATCGCCGCCTCCAGCATTCTCGGCGCCCTGATTACCAACTACGCCGCCGGCAAGCTCGCGCCCCGCGCGCTGATCACCGGTGGCCTGCTCGCGGCACTGCTGGGTGCCTGCGGGACGTGGGTGACCGCCGACCACCTGATCGCCTCGCTCTGTGCGATTTTCATCATGTTCGGCGGGCTTTACACTGCCTTGCCCCTCGTGCTCAACCGTGCCCTGATTGGCTTCGAGCCTGTCATCGGCACGGCTAGCGGACTGTTGAGCTTCGTCTACTACCTGCTGATCAGCGCGCTGACCATGCTGATGAGCGCGATGCACGACGGCAGTGTGCATGCCCTGCCGCGGTACGTGCTGCTGCTCTGCGGCGGCATGGTTGCGGCCGATTGGCTGCTGGTCAATCACCGGAAGCGGCGGTAGGAACCACGAACAAAGAAGCTGGGCATAAGTCGCACTTAGCCCAGAGTACAAAAGGCGGTCACCACGTGTTTCCCGAACTTAGGAAACGCGTGATGACCGCCTTTTGCGCGTGGGCGAAGACTCTCGGCCCGCGACTGCAATCTGAAATTCAGTCCAAGCGCTCTTGCGCTATAATGTAACTTATTATAGCTAATGTCGCTGGAGGAAACTTATGCACAAATCAAGCACGAGTGGCTTAGTCTTGGGGAGCCTGGCCGCGCTCGGCTGCGAAACCTTGTACGGATTGAGCTACATTTTCACCAAGTCGGCCACCGCCATTGCCAGTCCCTTGGCACTACTGGGGTGGCGTTTCTTAATTGCCTTCATCGTGATGACGCTCCTGATTGGCGGCGGCGTCATTCGCGTTGACTTCAAAGGTAAAAAGCTGCGCCCCTTGCTGCTAGTCGCCCTATTTGATCCCGTCTTATACTTCATCGGCGAGACTTTCGGGATTAGTCATACCACAGCCTCGGAAAGCGGGGTCTTCCTGGCTTGCATTCCCGTGGCTGCCTTGATTGCTTCGACGCTCATTTTACACAAGTATCCGACGCGACCACAGGTGATCGGGATTTTGATTACCTTGAGCGGTGTGATCGTGACCGTGATGGCCGCTGGGGCGAGTGCCAGCCTGTCGCTGGTCGGCTATGCGTTCTTGCTGTTGGCCACCATTACCTATGCGCTATACAGCGTCTACGTTGAAAAAGCCGCCGCTTACACCGGCATTGAAATCACCTATGTCATGCTGGTTGCCGGGGCGTTGGTGTTCGTCACCATGGCGGTGATCGAATCCATCACCCACGGCAACACGCAAGCGTTGATTAGCTTACCAGTGAAGCACATAGACTTCACGATTGCGGTCTTGTATCAAGGTATCGGCAGCTCGGTATTGGCCTTGTTCTTGTCGAACTTCGCGATTGCCAAGATTGGGGTCAACAAAACCGCCTCCTTCATCGGCATCTCTACGGTCGTGTCGATCGTCGCCGGCGTGTTGCTGCTCGGTGAGGCCTTTAGTCGCCTGCAGCTACTAGGCGCCGCCATTATTATCTGTGGCGTTTATACCGCCAACAACTCGTTCCACCGTAAACATCATGAAGTCCAAAAGCCTGAACACTGAATTAAGCCGGTGTTCAGGCTTCTTTAGACCTACATCCTGACATTATTGGGCCAGCATCGCAGCCGATCCTCCCATTTCGGTCAGCGTTGGTTCTTGTGCTGAACACCAATTAACCGCACCACCTGTGAGACGGGCTAGCGTAACAATCCGAACGACGGGTTTCCACACTCAGAAAAGCCCAACTGTGTTGGGGGTTCACCCTGCCCTTGGCCGGCAAAAAGCAACCAGATCATTGCCAATAATCATGAATGAATAGTCGTCGCCCTCTGGGTGTATTCAAGTTTGCTATTGGCGAGCGTATCCATCTCGATATTCTTTACCGTTGACCTCTTTCGGATTAAACATGGTATATTCCAGTTAACCGTTCAAGCATCTAACCACTTAACCAATATACCGATTGTGAGGAAAATAAATGCACATTTTTTCAAGAATCCGCCAGCTGGCTTTTAGCCTCGTCATGGGCCATTTGCCCGACAAGCAGCTGAAACTACAAGGACAAGATAGCTTGCTAAAAGTTCCTAGCCTACTTAAAGAAAAACAAATCAGTCGCATTCTTTTGGCAACGACCAAGGGCACAGTCCAGCGCGGCACCCTGGATCCCTTCCTAGAAGCCCTTAAAGCTAATGCAATCGCCGTCACCGTTTTTACGGATATCGTCCCAGATCCCACAACTGCTAACGCAGTCACAGGTACACACGCCTATGTAACCAATCAATGTGAGGCCATCGTCGCAATCGGCGGTGGTTCAGTGATTGACTGCGCGAAAATTGCCGGTGCCTTAGTCGTTAATCCAACCAAGTCGGTGGAACAGATTTCAGGTTTAATGCAAATTCGACATAAGACGCCGTTCTTCATCGCAGTGCCGACGACTGCAGGCACAGGCTCGGAAATCACCCCTGCGGCGGTCATCACCGAAGTCATTCATGACGAGCACTATAAACATCCAATCAACGATTTACACATCACGCCTGACGTTGCCGTTTTGGATCCGGTCTTAGCTCGCACAATGCCGCAAAAAATCACCGCCTATACTGGAATGGATGCACTATCGCACATCATTGAGGCGTATACGAACCGTTTTGCTCAACCTAAGACCAAGCAAGCCGCCTTGAAGGCCATGTCACTCATCTCACAGAACCTAGTCCAAACATACGATGACGGCGATGACCTGACGGCACGTGAAAATATGCTTGAGGCGTCTTATCTCGCAGGCTATGCCATCACGCATAATTTTGTCGGCTACATCCACGCGCTGTCACATGCGATTGGCGCGTTGTCTGGTCTACCACATGGCTACATCAATGCCATCCTGATGCCAGTCGTTTTAAGAAAATACGGTAAGGCCGCAGCCAGGCCGCTCGCGGAACTCGCTCAAGCGGCCGGCATCGGCCAACCGGGCGATGATCAAGCTCAGGCCACCGCCTTGATTCAATTCATTGAATCCTTAAATCAACACTTTAAGATTCCGAGCAGCCTAAACCAACTCAACGCCTTGGACATCGACGAAATTGCAACACGTGCCTATAATGAAGGCAACCCACTATATCCAGTTCCTGACATCTGGGATAAGACAGACTTTGTTTCAGTGTTACAGCAATTAAAGTAGGAGGCCGATATGCCACTGACACAACAACTAGAGGCCGAATTCCGCGCCAGCAGTCAGCTGCTCAACGCGATTGGCGATGAGCAACGCCAACATTTGATTTGTGCGATGTTAGAAGGTCAGTGCGGGGCACGCGTGATCGACATTGCCAAACAAACCAACCTGTCTCGCCCCGCCGTCTCTCATCATATGCAGATCTTAAAGAGTGCGGGCCTCGTCACCGCCCAAAAAGAAGGGACAAAAATCTACTACTACCTTAATCCCGATACCGCTGAATTAGCCAAAATTGGCCAACTCCTCGGCGATGTTCAAGCCGCCTTGGTCGCATACCGACAAGAAATTCAAGAGGCTGAAGCAGAGCGCTAGCAACAAATAACCCCCGTCGACGGCAATCGACGGGGGTTTTTCATTCACTGTGGTCCCTGCATGACAACACAATCAGCCGCCTCACTTGTGGTACGGGCTGGCGGGTCAATCGTTTCTGTGGTTAATCATCCTTGGATTAACCTAATTGGCGTTGACATCCCATAATCCGCCGAACGACTCAACTAGTTAGTTTGCTGCCCTTGATTTGAGAATCCACCTGATTAAATTCAAGACGTGAGTATGCACCTTCATTCCCGCAACCCAGACAATGGCTTCAATCCTCGACTGATGAACATTATCGCTTGACGAACACTGACATCAAAATCAGTTGAACAATCTGACGACAAGGCCAACGGAACGATATAACTGCACAACACACCGGTAATGAGTCGCAATATCTCAATCGACGGCCAATCTGGTAGTTGTCCGAGCAAACGATAGTGCTTAACCAGCGGTTCCCATACCGGCATGATAAACGTATCCAGCGTTGTTGTAAGCTTAGCCACAAATTCAGGGTGCTCAGTCAGTTGATCAATCAATAGTCGCAGACATTGCCGATTGCTCATCGCAAATTGAATGCGATCTGCCAATAGAACTTCAACCAACTGCTCAAACTGGTCATCGGCCGTCGACTTCATTTTTTCCGCGAATTCAGTGACAACTTTAGGAACAATTTGATCCACAAAAGGATCTAGGACTGCCTCCAACAGCGCATCTTTCGTCCGGTACTGCTTAGATACCGTCCCCTCCGCAACACCAGCAAGCCTCGCAATATCGTGCGTCGTCGTCCGTGCGTATCCTTTATATCTTGAGCACCGGGATAATCGACCAATCTTCAATTCGATGGCCCATAAGAGACACCTCCCGCATCAATTGTCTCTTTTGGCACACACGTATCAACATTGATTCTATCCCGCAGGCGATTTCACCGGTAAGCTGAGGTCATCAATTCATTGGAGGCCCCATCATGACTGAACAAATCAAGATCCACGTGCTGCACACCGGACTCGTTAAGGTCGACAAGGCATTGCCATTTCACGGCGTCTATCGCAATCCCCTAGCATTTACCGGACTATTTCGGACGGAAAAGAATCAAGTCACCCTGCCCGTCTCAAGTTACCTCATCGAACATCCTAAGGGCTTAGTTTTGGTCGATACTGGTTGGAACAAGCAAGTACGCCGCAGCAACTGGGCAGAACTCGGGCTCCAGGTGCAAATCAACACAGGCTATCTTCCCGCCGGATGGGCCATCGACGAACGCTTACAGGCGTTGGGCTATCGTCCCGAAGACCTCGATTATGTGCTGTTAAGCCACCTGCACTGTGACCACGTGAGCGGCCTCAAGCAGGTGACTCATGCCAAGCACATCCTCGTGTCCGAACCGGAATGGCGCGTCGCCAATCATTTGCCTTTGGTTTACCTACCCAGCGAGTGGCACGGCGTTGACGTTCAGACCTATCAGTACCAAGATACCGGCATTGGCCCCACCGGCGAAAGCTATGATGTTTTCGGCGACGGTAGCCTGCTTCAAGTACACACCGCTGGTCACGCAACGGGGATGTCGGCGACGCTGGTGCGCGGTGCGGAAGGTCGTTACGTGCTCCTCGCTGCGGACGTTGGCTACGCGAACCGGTCTTGGGAAGAAATGTTGACACCAGGCATCTGCACCAGCCGCAAAGCCGCCATTACCAGTCTCGGCTGGGTGCGCGACATGGCGCATGACGCGGATTGCATCGAGGCGTTAGCCAATCACGATCCTCATACCGACCCGCACCTGATCACGCTTCCGTATTGAGTATTGTAGTCACCAATTGGTTCATAAACCGCGAAATGGCTTCTGGTTCGCCGTGCTGCAGCGACCAACTGATGGCAGTCAGCGCAGTGGTTGAATATAGCTCAACCGCAAATGCCTGCGGGACGGCCAGGGTCAGCTTCGGCAACGTCGCTTGTGCATGGTGCGAAAGGCTCTCAAGATAGCGCTGAGTGAGGTCGCCTGCTTGTTCATGCACCTCAAGCAACTGGATAATCGCTGGCGCGTCATCTTTGAGTCGTTGATACAACACCAACAATGGCCCGTCTTGCCTCATCTCCGCCACCCGCTCATCTAACAGCCGATTGAATGTGTCGGCTCGCTGCGTCACCATCTGCTCAAGGAGTGCATATTTATCGGCATAATGGTGATAGAAGGTGCTGCGCCCCACCATCGCTGCAGTACAAATATCATTGACCGTTACTTGCGCAAATCGCTGATCGGCGAGGGTTGCAATTAAACCTGCTTGAATATCGCGTTGAGTTTTGAATTCGCGTAAATCCGTCATCAGATTTCCCCCCTTCTGACGTTTGACCTAACACGGCCAAACGTCTGAACCGTTTCATTTGTGGTACGGACTCCCGATGTTGATCATGAACGCCCGGTAAATCTGCTCGGTCAACACCAGCCGCATCAGCTGATGGGGCATCGTCAGCTTGCCGAAGCTCAGCGTGTTGTTGGCGCGGTGCATCACCTCAGGCGACAGGCCGAGCGACCCGCCGATGACGAAGGTGATGTCCGAGTGGCCGTACGTGGTGAGGTCTGCAATTTCCTTGGCGAAGGCCTCGGAGCTGCGCTGCTTGCCCTCGATAGCCAGGGCGATCACCCACTCCTTGTCCTGGATTTTGCCCAGGATGCGCTCGCCTTCGACCTGCTTGACCTGGGCCATCTCGGCCTCAGACAGCGACTCCGGCGCCTTTTCGTCCGGCACCTCGACCAGCTTGAACTTGGCGAACTTGCTTAGGCGCTTGGCGTATTCGGCGATGCCGTCCTTGAAGTACTTCTCCTTGAGCTTGCCGACCGCCACGATTTTGATGTTCAACAGACCACTCCCTTTGCCCTGATTATAACAAAAAAGGCCCCGCCGCTTTTCACTAAAAGCGGTGGGACCCCATTGTCTGGTTAGGCCTGGTAGCGGGAAACGCCGTTCAGGTAAGTTTCGGCCAGGCTCATGTCCTTGTTCAGGACCAGGAAGTCGGCGTCGCGGCCCGGCAGGATGCTGCCGCACTTGTCGTCGATCTTCGAGGACTTGGCTGGCACGTAGGAGCCCATCATGATGGCCTCTTCCGGCGTGTTGTTGTTCCAGTCCACGACGTTCTTGATCGCGTCGTTGAGCTTCAGGATGGAGCCGGCGAGGTTGCCGCCGTTCTTGAGACGGGCGGTGCCGTCCTTAACGATGACCGGGAACTCGCCGAGCATGTAGTCGCCTTCAGGCATCAGGCCGGCGGACATGCAGTCGGTGATCAAGGCGATGTGCTCTGGGGTCTTCTCGCGGATCAGGGAGGCCGCGACTTCTGGACGGACGTGGTGGCCGTCGCAGATCAGCTCGTCGTCGACGATGTTCAAGAACATGGCGGCGCCGACCATGCCGGGTTCGCGGTGGGACAGCCCGGACATGCCGTTGAAGGTGTGGCAGAACACGGTGGCCCCGGCTTCGATGCAGGCCTTGGCCTGTTCGAAGGTCGCGCTACTGTGGCCCAGGGCAACGGCCTTGCCGTCCTGGCTCATGTGCTTGGTGAATTCAACGGCGCCGTCGCGTTCCGGTGCCAGGGCCATTTTCTGCAGCAGGCCCTTGGCGCTCTTTTGCCACTCGTCGTACTCTTCAATCGATGGGTCGCGGAAGTACTTCGGGTTCTGGGCGCCCTTGTGCTCCTCGGTGAAGTACGGGCCTTCGAAGTAAATGCCCTGGATCTTCGCGCCGGTTTCCTCACCGGCGTGGTCGCCAATGGTCTTGCAGACGGCGTTGAGCTGGTCGAACGGGCCGGTCAGCGTGGTCGGCAGCCAGCTGGTGACACCGGTCTTGAGCAGGCCCTCGGACATCGCGTTGATGCCTTCCCAGTCGTTGTCCATGACGTCGTGGCCAAGCGAGCCGTGAATGTGCGTGTCAACCAGGCCAGGGGCGATCCACTGGTTGCCGTAATCCTTGATCTCCCCCTCCGGCTTCTGCCCGTAAGACGGGATGAAATCGCCGAACTTGCCCTCATCGGTGACCTCAAGCCAGCCGTCGTTTTCGGTGGTGTTCTTCAGGAAAAACTTCGCAGCATGAATGTAGTAGCTCATCACATGATCTCCTTATCATCGTTGTTATCCGTTGCCAACACCAGTGTAGCACAACCCCGGGTATTGGTCTAGGCCAACGCCCGGTTAATCCAAAATCGCACGTCCCGCAACAGGACCACTCGCCTCGCGGCTGGGGCCACGGTTCCCGCGTGGCTGTGAGGGTCGGGCCACCGCCGCAAGCAAAAACCGCCGCGATTGGCGGCGGCCGCGCCGAAGCCACCGGACTCGGTGAATCCGGTGGCCTCGGCCTGATTCGGTTACGTTCCTGACTTCTACTGACCGTGGTGGTGCCATTGCACCCAGCGGTTCCGGTCATCCGCGCGGCTAACTCGCTTGGGAGTGGCGGTGGCCGGCCTGCAGCCGGTGGGGTGGTGCGAATCCGGGTCCCTGGTTTCCCCTCGCTTGATTCCGGGGTTGCACTAAAACTCTCGAGCTCAAAGCCGTGTGGCAATACACTGCGGCTTGGCATGGGTGGGGGCTGCGGTGCGAGCCGCAGGATGTGCCCCGCGCGGTGGATAACAAAGCAGCTGTGGCCTTTTGCTGCCTCCCCGTGCAAGAATAATCATTCGGGCATATCTTAACACCATACCAATTTGTCGTCAAGCAATGTGACTCGCGCCAGCGGCCGATGTTTTTAAGAAGGCCGCGGTCCTGATGTGGTATGCTGGAGGCACAGTCAAGGAGGCAACCCATGTACAAAATGATCGTGAGCGACCTGGACGAAAGCCTGCTGCAAGACGACGGCCAAGTCTCCCAACAAGATATCGCCACCATTCACCGGCTGGGGCAGGCCGGCGTCAAGTTCGTGCCCAACACCGGCCGCGGCTTCGCGTCGGTGCAGCCGCTGCTGCAAACGCTTGGCCTGGCCGGAATCGCCGGGCAGTACGTGATCTCGTACAACGGCGGGGCAATCGTCGACAACGCCGAAAACCAGATTTTGATCGCCCATGCGCTGGACAGCGCGGTGGCCGACGCCATCTACCGCCTGGCGATGGCCAGCGGCGCGTTTTGTGCCCACATCTACACCATGCACCACGTCTACGTGGTCAACGCCAACCCGGACGAACGTGCCTACCTGAAGAACCGCGGCGTCGCCTACACCGAGCTGGCCGCCGCCGACCTCAGCGCGTTTGCCGACCGCCGCATCGCCAAGGTGATTTTCGAAAATCGCGACCTGACGCGCCGCGCCGCCTTGAAGGACGCGGTGGCCAAGGCGATTGAGACGCCGCTGACGGTCACCTACTCATCCAACCGCTACGTGGAGTTCAACCCCGCCGGCATCGACAAGGGCGACGCGGCGCTGGCGCTGGGTCGGCGCATCGGCATCGCCCAAGACGAGATCATCGCGCTGGGCGACAACTCCAACGACTTGAGCATGCTGGCCAAGGTCGGCCTGGGCGTCGCGGTGCAAAACGCGATCCCCGCGGCCAAGCAGGCGGCCGGCCTGGTGCTGGACGCGACCAACAACGACTCGCCGGTCACCGAGATTGCGGCCCGGCTGTTCCCGGATTTGGCGTAGGTCGCGCCGACAAGTCGGACGGCGACCGGACGGACCACTGGTGACGGCGCCGGCCGAGGCGGCGAAACGCGTAGGGCTCCCGTCGCCCGTTCCGGTCTCAAGACCCGCCCTCGCCGCACCCAGCACCACCGGAGTCCGGACGCGCCGGCCGGCTGGGCGGCCACGGTGCTGGCTTGGCCGCGGCCGTAACCAAAAGTTAAGCAAGCCAAGTTTTTCTTGAGGAAATCCTCACGCTTTGGTCACAGATGCCGGGTAAGCTATTAGACATAGAGATGAAACAACCTCTCTCCTCCAAAGCAAACCCCAAGCGTCCCCCCCGGCGCCACGAAGGCCCGATGCGCAGCTGCGCATCGGGCCTTCGTTCGCCTCACTCTAGCGTATTCAGCCACGCCACCAGCTGCTTGGCAATCCAGCGCTGCTGCGCTGCATTGCTCACCGTCGCCGCCTGGTCGCCGGCCTGCTTGCCGTAAGCGCCGAACCCGGCGTGGTTGCCGCCGGCCAGGCGGCGGTAGCTGGTCGCCTTGGGCAAGTTGGCCTTGGCCTTCTTGTAGGCCGCCCAGTCCAGCACCCCGTCGCGGCTGCCGGTCAAGGAGATGACCGGCACCGCCTTCAAGGCCCCCTTGGCGTCGGGGTAGCTGGCCAGGAAAAACACCCCGGCCAACCCGCGCGAATGCGCCTTTGCATAGCGGCTGGCCATCACGCCGCCCAGCGAGTGGCCGCCGATCACGTAGCGGGTGCCGGGCTTCACCACCCGGGCGGCCCGGTTGGCGCCAAGCACCGCCAGGTCGTAGGGAAAGCTGACGATGGCGACGCGGTAGCCGGCCGTCGCGACCCGCTTGGCCCAGATGCTGTAGGCGCCGGGGTCAACGAAGGCACCGGGGTACACCACCACCGTCAGCTTGGCGTCCTTGGGGCCGAAGAACAGCGTCCCGGCGGTCGTGGTCGCCGCTTTTTGCGCGACTCGGGCCGCGGCCGTCGGGGCGTGTTCCTGGCGGGTCAGCACCACGTGGCCGATGCCGGCCAAAAGGACCAGCGCCACCACGAAGCTGAGTAACAGCCGTTGCCATTTTCTCATCGAATCACCTCTTAGGTAGCATACCACGCGTGAACGGCTTACAATAGAAGCATCATTCAGAAAAGAGTTGAGCGAATTGACCAAACGCATCAAAGGTTCCTGCACCACCATTCTCGTCGGCAAGAAGGCCAGCCTCGACGGGTCGACCATCATCGCGCGTAACGAAGACGGCAACGCCCCACTGCACCCGCAGAAGTTCGTGCTGGTGACCCCGGACAAGCAGCCGCGCCACTACCAAAGCGTCCTGAGCACCTTCAACCTCGACCTGCCGGACAACCCGCTGGCTTACACAGCCACCCCGGAGGCCGTTGACGGTCACGGCTTGTGGGCCGCCGCCGGCATCAACAGCGAGAACGTCGCGATGACCTCGACGGAAACCATCACCACCAACAGCCGGATCCTGGGCATCGACCCGCTGGTTGAAGAGGGCCTGGGCGAAGAGGACATGCCGACCATCACGCTGCCTTACATCCACAGTGCTCGCGAAGGCGTTGAACGCCTCGGGACACTTTTGACCCAGTACGGCACCTACGAGACCAACGGCATCTGCTTTGCCGACAAGGATGAGGTCTGGTACTTCGAAAGCATCGCCGGCCACCACTGGGCCGCCGTTCGCATCCCCGACGACGCCTACGTGGTTGCCCCGAACCGCTTCAACATCACGGACTTCGACTTCGATTCCGCAGACACCCTGTGCTCGGCCGACCTGAAGGCCTTGGTCGACGACAACCAGCTGAACCCGGATCCGGCAGGCTACAACCTCCGCCACATTTTCGGCTCGGCCTCCTTCAAGGACACCCGCTACAACAACCCCCGGGCCTGGTACGGCCAAAAGTACTTCAACCCCGAGTTCGACACCACCCCAATCGACCAGGACCTGCCGTTCATCTGCCGGACCGACCACAAGATCTCGATTGAAGACGTCAAGCTGGTGCTGTCCTCCCACTACCAAAACACGCCTTACGACGTCTACGGCGGCCAGGGCACAGCCGAGGAGAAAAAGCGGTTCCGCCCGATCGGCATCAACCGCAACCAGGAGCTGCACATCCTGCAGATCCGCAACAACGTGCCGGCCGCAATCGCCGGCATCCACTGGCTGGCGTTCGGGCCGAACACCTTCAACGCGGTGATTCCGTTTTACGCCAACGTCAACGACACCCCGGCGACCTACCGCGACACCACGGCCGAGTTCGACCCGACCAAGATGTACTGGCTGTCCAACCTGATGGCGACCTTCGGCGACACCGACTTCACGCTGTTCGAGGACCAAGAGAACGTCTTCGAGGAGAACACCGTGGCCGCTTGCCGCTACCTGCAGCGCCAGACCGACGCGGCGGCCGCAACGCAGGCGGATCTGAAGGCCTACCTGACCGAGGCCAACGCCAAAATGGCCGACATCTCCTTCAAAAACAGCAACAAGCTGCTGGGCCAGATGGTCGAGCTCGCCGCCCCACGGATGGCCCTGCAGTTCACGCTGCACGACTAAACCCAGGGCGGAGCAAGGCGCACTTAGCGGGACACATAACGTAGGGTCGGCGCTTGAAGCGTTCTTTGCTTCGAGTGCCGGCCCTAGTTATGTGCTCCCGCGTTGCCTTGCGTAGCCCAACGATCCAGGGCGGAGCAAGGCGGGTTTAGCGGGACGGCTAGCGTAGGGTTGGTGCTTGAGGCCTGTACTTGGCCTCGAGTGCCGGCCCTAGCTAGCCGCTCCCGCGTTGCCTGGCGGAACCCGACGATCCAGGGCGGAGCAAGGCGCACTTAGCGGGACACATAACGTAGGGTCGGCGCTTGAAGCGTTCTTTGCTTCGAGTGCCGGCCCTAGTTATGTGCTCCCGCGTTGCCTGGCGTAGCCCGACGAACTAGGGCGGAGAAGCGCGGGCTTAGCGGATCGAATAGCCTAGCGCTAGCGATGAGGCGGGTTTTGCCTCAACGCTAGTGCGTAGCTAGTCGCATCCGCGTTGCGCTTCGTAGCCCGACGATCCAGGGCGAAGCAATGCGGGGTTAGCGGGACGGCTAGCTTAGGGTTGGCGCTTGAGGCCTGCACTTGGCCTCGAGTGCCGGCCCTAGCTAGCCGTTCCCGCGTTGCCTGGCGTAGCCCGACGACCCAGGGCGGAGAAGCGCGGGTTTAGCGGGACGGCTAGCGTAGGGTTGGCGCTTGAGGCCTGCATTTGGCCTCGAGTGCCGGCCCTAGCTAGCCGTTCCCGCGTTGCCTGGCGTAGCCCGACGGCCCAGGCAAAACGCTTTTTTCGCCGTAAAACCGCGTCAGATTAGGATTCACTTTCAAAAGGTTGACGCCTACAATTCAACCCGGCATACTAGAAACACGAGATCAAGTCCGGAGGGCCCTAGGAGTAGGTGCTGGACTAGCAAAACCGTGATCGTCAACGCCATAGATGCGTTGATTGACGCGGTTTTTGTTTGCCCTCACCACGCCAAAACGCGCCTGCCACCGGCAGACGCGTTCGCGCCTCACGCGCTTAGTCACGGCTTGCGGCCGCGCAGGAACCGCACGACGGTCAGCGCCAGGCCGGCGACTGCGACCACCGCGGCCACCACGTACGTCACCGGCGACCCCAGTGGATCGCGCAGCACCCGCAGCAGCGTCGCCGTTGAGACGACGACCAGCAGCAGGTCCAGAAGGATCGTCGGGCTACGCCGCGCAACGCGGATGCGAATAGCTACGCACTAGCGTTGAGGCAAGACCCGCCTCATCGCTAGCGCTAGGCTATTCGATCCGCTAAGTCCGCGCTTCTCCACCCTGGAGTGACCCGAGGCCGGGCCGGTTATTGGTAGAATTATTGCCCATGCGTTGCCTCCTTTTCCGGCCACCAGATGGTGACCAACAGTGCGACGGCCACCGCCACGCGCAGCGGCCAGCTGGCCGTCAGCGCAAGCGCCGCCCAAAGGGCCAGGGCCAGCAACGTGCCAATGATTTTTCTAGCCATGTTTCACCTCTGGCTCATCGCCGGCAGCGCCAGGAACACCGCCACCACGATTAAGAACAACACCCGGGTCATGAACAGCATCGGGGCGAACAGCAGCACCCCGACGGCCAGCACGATCAGCGCGATGCGCAGCGGCTGGCGGTGGCGGCCGCCAAGCAGCCGGGTCCAGACCGGACCGGTCACGTTCAGGTCGGTGCCGGCCAAAAGCACCACGTCGGCGAGCAAAAGCAGCACCAGCACAATGCCGGCCAGCCCGGGCAAAAGCCACGGCGTCGCCGCCGCCGGGTCGAGCTGGTGGTCAAAGCTCCCGCTGGCCAGGGCCCGGGTCAGTTGCGCCGCCGCACTGTCGCTCGGCGCGATGGTTTTGACCACCGGATCGAAGCCGAGGAAAAACACCGCGAGCAGCGCCAGCACCGCCACGCCGAACGCGTAGGGATTGACGTAGTAGTGCAGCGCGTTGATGAACACGCCGACCAAGGCGGCGCCCAGCAACAGCGCGAAGATGAACAGGCTGTTGGCCAGCCACAGCGTCGCGGTCTCGGCCCCCGGGTAGCCCAGCTCGTGCAGGAAAGTCTCGGGCGTCCCGAGCAGCCGCGCGTAGCCCCACATGATGGCCGTCATCAAGGCGGCCAGCGTCGCCCAGGTCACCAGGAGGCTGGCGGTCACGCTGCGCCGCGCGACCCCCATCGAAGCGGCCAGGCGCAGCCACCGTGGGGTTTTGGCCACCGCGACGGCCAGGAAAATCACGACGCTCGGCACGATCAGCGGGGTGCCGACCGTGTCGGGTCCGTCGCTTGGCAGAATCACGTAGAACAGCGCCCAAAACGCGGCGGTCAATCCCGCCAGCGCCGCCAGGAAAACACCGAAAATCGCCAGCGTCTCCTTGAATTCAAGTCTCAGCATTGCGCGTAATTTCATCACTTCGCCCCCGTTTCCACCTGGGCCACGCCGCGCCAGGCCAGCCAGCCGACCAGCGCGTCAAGCGCCAGCAGCCACGCGGCGGCCAGCCACGGCCGCGGCGCCACACCGGCGGCCGGCAGCCCGATGGCCAGCCTTGGACCGGTCAACACCGCCGCGTGAATCGTCGTGTCGCCCAGAATCATCGCCGTGCCGATCAACAGCCCGGCGACGGTGAAGGCCACCACGCTGATCCAGGTGGTCACCCGCTTGCCGCGGCCGCGCATCGCCAGGCCACCGATCACGCCGAGCAACGCGAACAGCGCCATGGCTAATCCGACCAAAACCGGCGCCCAAACCGGGCCACCGAAGACCCCTTTCACGTACGGCGTCACCAGGCTGACCGGATTGGCGCCGATCAGCCGCACCACCGCCTGCATCACCAGCAGCGCGGCGGCCCCCAAGACAACCAGCGGCAGCAATAGCGCTGCACCGACCCGGCGCATGGTGCGGCGGGTCACGCCGTTTTGGAAGGCCTGGTCGACGCCGACGTCGATCAGCATCATGCCGCCGAACGCCACGTCGATGGCAATCAAGAGGTCGCCGAGGCTGAAGTCGTGCTGGTCCAAGAGCAACGGCAGCCCCACGATCACGATCGCCGTGGTCACGACCATCACCACCATGCTGACCAGCACCGTGTTGGCCAGGCTGCGAAAGAGCGCCTTACTTTTCATGCCGCTCACCCCGCGTCAGCTCGATGATCAGGCGTTGCAGGTCCATGGCGTCGAGCGTCACGCCGGCCGGCAGCGGCCGCTCCAACGGCGCGTCCAGCGTATAGGCCGTCAGCATTCCGCCCAGTGCCTGCTTGCGCATCACCGGCGTGTCTCTCAGGTAGTCCGCGACCAGGCCGGCGGGACCGGACACGATGCGCCCCTTGGCCAGCACGGTCGCGACGTCTTCGGCCAGCACGATCTCGCCGCCGGCCAGCACGTTGACGTTTTCCACCAGCGTCGCGACCTCCTCGATCAGGTGCGTCGCGATGACGAAGGTTCGCGGCCGCTGCGCGTAGGTCGCGAGCAGCTCCTGGTAAAAAAGCTCCCGGGCCGGCGCGTCGAGCCCGAGTACCGGCTCGTCCAGCAGCACGAAGTCACACGGGACACACAGCGCGATGATCAGCCGGGCGATGGTCTGATAGCCCGTCGACAGCTGGCCGAGCTTGGCCGAATCGCGCAGCTCAAAGGCGGCGAGCAGGTGCTTGGCCAGTTCGTCATCGAAGTCCCCGTACATCTGGCGGGTCAGCGCAAAAAGCCAGGTCAGCTTGCGGTCGGCCGGGTACAGCTGGGCGGCAGACATCAGGAAGATGCGGTTTTGCGCCGCTTCGTTTTCGACCACCGACTTGCCGTCCAGGGTCACGGCGCCGCCGGTCGCAAAGGTGCGGTTGTTGACGATGCGCAGCAGGGTGCTCTTGCCGGCGCCGTTGCGGCCCAGCAGCGCGTAGATTTTACCCGCCTCCCAGGTCGCGTTGACGCCGCGCAGCACCTGCTGGTTCCCGTAGCGCTTGGTCACGTTCTTGAATTTGATCTCACTCATGGTTGTACTCCCCTTCGATGGCGGCGGTCAGCTGCCCCGCCGTGATGCCCAGCGCCTTGGCCTGCCGCACCACCCGCGGCACCTGCGCCGCGAAAAACTCGGCCTGCTGCGCTGCGGCCAACTTGGCCTGGGCCCCTTGAACGACGAACATCCCGACGCCGCGCCTTTTTTCGATCACGCCGGCGTCGACCAGCTCGTTCATCCCCCGCAGCACCGTCGCCGGGTTGATCGCGTAGCTTCGCGCCACCTCAGTCGTCGACGGAATCTGGCTTTCTTCCGGGAACGCGCCGGACAAAATGCCGGCGGTGAACTGCTGCGCAATCTGGTGGTACAGCGGCACCACGGAACTCGCATCAAAATGCACGACAACCCCTCCTTCGTTCGTTGGTTAGTTGGTCAAGTAATTAACCTCACCGATAGGATAGCACCCGGGTTCGCAGAAGGCAACCACCAAATTAACGGCGCCACCAAAAAGGCGGCCACCGTGGGGTGACCGCCTGTGAGGGCCGTTGTGGTTGAAGGCAGCGCAGCGCGGCGAATCCGCCGCGGCACTCGGATCAGGCCCGGGTCCACGCACCACGCCGCCGCTAGGTCGTATCTTAAAATAACACCAATCTGTATTTAGCCTCGAATACCACGTGTTGCTCAATTAGCCGCTAGGTAGGGCGGAGGATCGGACGGCACCGTTGCCACGGCGGAGGGCCGGGGCGAGCCAGCGTGAAATTGCAGTTAGCCGGCCACCCTTGCCGGCTTACTGCAAGGGCGGGTCCTGAGACCGCAACGGGCTCAGGGGAGCCCCACGCGTTCCGCCGCCCCGGCCCGGAGCCGTGGCGCTGGTTCGCCCGGGCCGGAGCCCGGATTTTACCCGTCCCGCTAAACCCGCGGCGCTACGCCCTGGTTCGTCGGGCTACGCCCTGGAGCCACACGCTCATCTCCCCGACTGCGCGGTTGGCCCAGGCGAAGTACGGGATGAACGCGAGCGGCTGGGGCTGCGGCCCGGCCGCGACCGCGGCGGTTGAGCCCGGCAGCCGCAGGCCAGGCGCCGTCAGCCGCACCAGCGGCAGGGCGAAGGTCGTCGCGTCGGCGGCGGCCGTCAGCTCAGCGTCTTGGGGCAGCGCCAGCCACGGCAGCTGGGGGCCGTTGTCGACCTGCTCCAGGCAGTAGACGATTGGGCCCCGGGCGACGGCGACCAGGCCGATATCGGCTCGCACCGCCGGGTTGGCGTACACGCGCCGGGCGGCCAGCGGCAGGGTCAAGGCGACCACCGAACCGTTTTGCACCGCGACTGCGGCGTAGCCGGCCACCGCGGCGGCCGGGACCGGCTGGCCGTCGACGGCCAGCGACCAGCCGGTGGCCCAGGCGGGAATGCGCATCGCCAGGGTGAAGGTCACACCGGCCGGGGCGGCGACGGTGAAGCGTTGGCCGCTTCGCCACGGGTAGCCGCCGGTCTGGGTGACCGTCGCACCGTTGTCCAAAGTCGCGGTGCCGCCGACGTACTGGTTGACCTCCAGCCGCTCGCCGCGGGTCAGGTAGACGTAGCGGTCGAGGCTGGCCACCAGCCGCGCGAGGTTCGGGGGGCAGCAGGCGCAGTTCAGCCAGGCCGGCCGCGTCGGCAGCACGTGGCGCTTAGCGGGGTCCAGCCGGCAGGCCGTGGGGTTGACCTCAAGCGGGTTGACGTAGAAAAAATGTGCCCCGTCAAGCGCGACGCCGGCCAGCATCCCGTTGAACAGCTCCCGCTCGATCACGTCGGCGTATTCGCCATTCGGCGCCGCCTCGAGCATGGCCTGGAGGAAAAACACCATCGCGCAGCTGGCGCAGGTCTCCGCGTAGGCCGTGGCGTTGGGCAGGTCGTCCGGGAAGGTGAAGGCCTCGCCGTTGACCGTCTGGCCGACCCCGCCGGTCACGTACATCTGGTGGTCGATGATGCGCCCAGCAAGCCGGCGGCAGGCCGCCAAAAGCGCCTTGTCCTCACCGAGCCGCCCGGCCCGGGCCGCCCCGGCCAGCAGGTAGAGCATCCGCACCGCGTGGCCCTCGGGCTCCGGCATCGCAGCCAGCGGCACGTCGGCCTGAAAGTACCCGAGGTCCTGCCAGTCGCCGTTCCAGTACGGCTCGTTTTGGACCGCCGTGGTTCGCGCCTGTTCCGCAAAAAAATTCGGCGTGGTGCCGCGCTGGTTGAGCATGTACAGGGCCAAGTCGAGGTGGCGGCGGTCGCCGGTCACCGAATACAGCCGGGTCAGCGCCAGCTCGACCTCGGGGTGGCCGGGGTAGCCGTGCAACTTGCCGGGCTCGGGACCAAAATGCGCGGCCAGGTAGTCGGCCATTTTCACCGCGATCGCCAGGGCCTGCTCGCTTCCCGTCGCCTCATAGTAAGCGCATCCCGCCTCGATGTAGTGGCCCATGCAGTAGAGCTCGTGGGACCGCGCGACGTGTTTGAGCTTGCGGTCCGGTGCCTCGAGCTGAAAGTAGGTGTCGAGGTACCCGTCGTCCTCTTGGGCGGCGGCGATCAGCGCGACCACCGCATCGCACTGGCGCTGCAGTGCCGGATCGGCGTGGCTTTGCAGCGAATAGGCCGCGGCCTCCAGCCACTTGTAGACGTCGGAGTCTTGAAACCACATGCCGGCAAACCCGCCGGCCTCAATCCCCGCCGCGCGGCGCAGGTTGCGGATGGCGTGGCTGTTGTCCTGGGCGTCGTAGCTGTTGCCGCCGGGGTTGGCCACCGCCTCTTGGTCGTTGAGCACCCGCCACTGGTAGGGAATCATCTGGGTTCGCACCAGCCTGCGGTAGTAGTTCCAGAAGTCATCATCGATGGTCACTTGAGTCAGTTTCATGTCGCACCTCCATTACCGCCAGTATAAGCGTTTACTTTCGCCGCCAACACTGCTAGAATCTGAGAATTGGTGGCCGATTCCGACCACGGGAGGCAGACGATGGTTTTTCTCAAAATGGCGCTGGCCCAGCCGGCGACGTACCTTCAAAGCGGCGAGTTCTCCGCGGCCCTGGGCTGGCGGCACCACCGCGCGGTTCACGGCCGAGACACCGAGCTAATGCTTGGGGTGAGCGGCGAGGTGCATTTATCCGTGGCCGGCGCGACGTATCACCTCGGCCCCGGCGACGCCTTGGTGGTCTTCCCCCACGAAACCATCGTGGGGGCCCAGCCGACGCTGACGCCGAGCCGCTTCCTGTGGTTGCACGTGGTGGCTGAGGCCGCGGTGGTGGCCGGGGCAACCGGCGACGGCGAGACCGCGGCGGATGCGACCGGGGCGAATACGGCCGGGGCGACCGGCGACGACCCGGCGGCTGAGGCAAATGCGGTAGCGGCGGCCGGGGTCGCGGCTGCAAAAGCCGGTCACCCCACCGCGACGGCCGGCGACCCAGCCGCGGCCACACGCGCCGTTCTCCTGCCGCGGTTCAGCCACCTGAGCTCGTCGCAACCCGGCGTGGCGTGGCGCCAGCTGTTGGACCTCGCGCATGACCCGACCCAATCCGCTTTGATTCGCGATTACCAGGCGAGCCTGGTGGTGCTGAGCCTCGCCGCCGCGGCCAGGCCGCACGATCAGCCCGGCGGCCAGCGGCTGGTCAACGCGGTGAAGGAATGGGTTCGCATCAACCTCGCCGTGCGGCCCAGCGCCGCGACGATCGCCGCGCATTTTGACCGCAACCCCGACTACCTCAACCGGCTGTTCAAGCAGGCCACCGGCCAGACGCTGGGCCAGTACAGCACCGCGCTGCGGCTGGATTACGCCAAGCTGCTGCTCTTGTCGACCTCAGACACCGTCGCGCAAGTCGCCGGCCGCGCCTTTTTCCCAGATGAAAAGTACTTCGCCCGGGTCTTCCACCGCACCGTCGGGCTGCCGCCGTCGCGCTACCGCAGCGCCTACACCCACACCTTCATGAACAACGATCAAGTCGACCCCGGCGCCGACCTGCAGCGGCAGGTCGCCATACTTGAGGCCACCAAGGAGCAATCACAATGAAAATTCAACCTGTTACCCAAGAATTCCTGGCACCAAGCGTCGCGCTGGTCACCGCGGCCTTTGCCACCGCCGCTCACAGCGACGGCAACGAGGGGCCGCTGGTCGCGAGGCTCCGCCAGTCTGCGACCTACCACCCCGAGTACGACGCCATCGCCATCGCCGACGACGGCACCTTAATCGGCCACGCCATGCTGTCGGAGGCGTCAGTCGGTGCGACCAAGCTGTTCGTGCTGGCGCCGCTTGCCGTCGCGCCGGCTCACCAACACCTCGGCGTCGGCAGCGCCTTGATCGCCTACCTGGAGGCGGTGGCCGGCGAGGACCTGCGCCGCGCCATCGCGATTCTCGGCGACCCCGCCTACTACGGCCGCTTCGGCTACGGTCCGGCCGCCCGGTTCGGCATCACCGCCCCGTTCCCCGTCGCCGATGAAAATTTCATGATTCGCGAGCTGATTCCCGGCGGATTACGCGGCGTCACCGGTCAGCTGCAGTACGATCCGGCGTTTGGCCTTTAGCCCGAACCGGCGGCCCGAGCGGCTCACCCAAGCCGCACCCCTGCGGCGCAGTCTTTGGGCTGCGCCTTTTTGGTTTTGCTGAAAAGGTGTAAACTAGAGGCTAACAAGCTTGGAGGCAAACCATGGACCACTCTGAAAAACCGGCGACGCGGCCGCGCGTCACGCTGTCGCCGAACCACCACATGACCATCAACTGGCACAGCTTCGACCGCCAAGACGACGCGCCGGTCACCCGCACCAGCCTGACCGAACGCGCGACGATCGTCGGCCGCGTCGGCATCATCATGCTCTCTTGCGGCACCGGGGCCTGGCGGGTTCGTGAGGCGATGAACACCATCGCCCGGGACCTCGGCCTGACCTGCGCGGCCGACGTCGGCCTGATCACCATCGAGTACACCTGCTTCGACCACGGCCGCCACTACACCCAGGCGCTGGCCCTGCCGACCAGCGGCGTCAACACCGACAAGCTGACGGTGATCGAACGCTACGTCACGCGCTTCGCCACGGACTGCGTGGGGCTGACCGTCGGCGAGATTCACGCCCAGCTGGACCAGATTCAGCACAAACCGGGCAACTTCTCGGCGCTGACCGCCGGGCTGGCGTCGGCCCTGGCCTGCGCCGCCTTCACCTTCCTGCTGGGCGGCGGCCCGATCGAGATGATCTGCGCCTTCCTCGGCGCCGGCGTCGGCAACTACTCCCGGCGGCTGATGGGGGCCCGGCGCATCACCGTCACCGCCAGCACCGCCGTGTCGGTCGCCTTGGCCTGCCTGTCTTACCTCTTGATGTTCAAGGTGCTGGAGCTTGGGTTTCACATCTCCCAGGCTCACGAGGCCGGCTACATCGGCGCGATGCTGTTCGTCATCCCCGGTTTCCCCTTCATCACCTCGGGGCTGGACATGGCCAAGCTCGACATGAGAAGCGGCCTGGAACGCGGCACCTTTGCCATCATGGTGATCGTCGTCGCCACCGTCACCGGCTGGCTGGTGGCGCTGCTCGTGCATTTTGAGCCGCAAAACTTCATCCCGCTGCACCTCAGCTTCTGGGTGCTTTTGACCTGCCGGCTGGCGGCCAGCTTCTGCGGGGTCTACGGCTTCTCCATCATGTTCAACTCGCCGAGAAAACTCGCCGCCTCCGCCGGGCTTCTCGGCGCCGTCGCCAACACGTTGCGGCTGACCTTGGTCGACTTTGCGATGCCGGCCGCCGCCGCGGCCTTCATCGGCGCCTTGGTCGCCGGGCTCTTGGCCAGCGCCGTCAACCGCAACACCGGCTACCCGCGGATTTCGCTGACCGTGCCGGCGATTGTGATCATGGTACCGGGGCTTTACATGTACCGCGCGATGTTCAACCTCGGCCTCAACGACTTCGGCGTCGGCGGCGGCTGGATGATCAAGGCCGTCTTGATCGTCGTCGCCCTGCCGCTGGGCCTGGCCGCGGCGCGAATCGTCACCGACTCGGAGTGGCGCCACGTGGATTGATACAACACAACGTCCCTCTTATTGCCCATGATGTACGGCAATAAGAGGGACGTTGTCTACTTGGCGGCACCATCGGTCATCTGAGCAACAAATGCTGGTCCGATCATATGGATCTTAGGTCGCTCCTTAATCAGATAAATCCATCCTTCCGACTCTAACTTATCAATCGTCTTCTTCGTACTTAACTTGCTAAAGCTCTGCTGGGTGTTGCCACGATGCAGAAAATCCTTCAACAAGTTGTCATCTAGCGTTGAGCTCTGCCGCTCACCAAACAAATACGGCTGAATCAGATAGGCAAAAACCGCCTTTTCTTGCTCGGAGAACTCTGACTTCTGAATACGTGCAAACCATAATTTTAGTGTGGCCTCGCTCTCTTTGAGCTCAGTGATAATCCGGTCTTGACCTTTGAGGATGATGGACATTAGTGTTTCGATAAAATAGGTGACATCGCCGAAGTTTTTTGGGTTTTCGACCTCTTCAAATGCTTGGTAATAACGCTTTTTTTCGAGATGAATACTCCGCGAGAAATTCACACCGGTTAAATAATCAAGCTTCTGCCCCAAGTAACTGCATGCAAGGTAACGCCCCGTCCGCCCATTTTCGTCGTAGAAGGGATGCACGTACTCAAAAAAGAAATGTGAGATTAGGGCCT
The DNA here is from genome assembly GCF_025490915.1 of Lacticaseibacillus parakribbianus. GTDB lineage: Bacteria > Bacillota > Bacilli > Lactobacillales > Lactobacillaceae > Lacticaseibacillus > Lacticaseibacillus parakribbianus. The sequence continues at coordinate 64,797 of NZ_JANQBA010000016.1, forward strand.
TGGGAATAAACTGAATCGAGTCGTCGTTCATAAAGTCGATCAGTGCGGACATATTTGCGCTAATTGAGTCCTCATTGGCATCCGGCCAATGAATCGCATTTCCCGTCCGTTCGTCATTGATAAAGACGGGACCCGCTCGGAATATTTTACCATCAGGCGCATCAGCTTTCTTTACTTCACCATCAGTAACCTGCTCCCAGACCGTTCGAATGTCTTGTTTCGTCTCAATATGAATCTCTTCTCCCCTAAAAATCTTCAGGTACATGTAGGCAAGCGAGTGAAATCTTCCACTCGTCGGCACCTGTCCCAACGCCCCAACGATAGCGTTAAACATTTCTTTTCTAGAACTACGTACGCCCTCAATCTCGTTAGTGCTTTGCAGTTCAACCGCCAAGGTGTTATAGAAAAACTGAGTGCTGGCCACTTCCGGCAGGCGATTACGTAATTGGTTAATCTCACTAGATCACTGAAGAATCTGGGCGCTCATCGTATAGATTCCGGGTGTGATGACAAAGAAGATAGGATATTGGGTTGTCGACTTATGATCGCGCTCATTCGGCGATAACTTCAGGTTTGTATGAACTGCACTTTCGCCTTCAAATCGGTTGCGATACTCTTTCGTTACGTCTCCACGACGCTCGTAACTAACAACCCTCAACGTTTTGTAGGCCATAGTATCTCCCCCTCATCTTAAAAAACAGGTAAAAATCCAACGATTCTAACGTGTGCTAAAACTTATCTCGCAATTTTAGCGTAAATTAAGAGATACTTCCAGCTACGCGCTGAAATCGTTGAAAATTGCCACTAATTTCAAGATATGACCGATGCTTCACCTGCCGCCGATGTCTAGGCAGAAATGGCAAAAGCGCCTGCCACCCCAAACACCAAATTTAGACTATCCGGTCGCTAGGTTGTTCACTCGTCAATTGCTACAAAACCCCTGTGAGCTCAACTAGAAAAAACCGACTACACATACGCAGTCGGTGCTTACCTTCAATGATTTTTTGTGTGAGTGGTCAAGTTGTTCACACCCCACCACACCAAGGCGACCAGCGCCAGCGCCACCAGGAAGTCCCCGGCGAACGCCAGCAGGTTGAACTGCCAGGTCGCGCCTTGCTGCCCCAGCTTGAAGCCGCCGGCTACCCGCGCCGCGGCATCCAGCCGGTTCGGCGTGGCGCCTTCCAGCCACCCCAGCGGCCAGCCGTAAAAATACAGGTACAACGATTCCGTGCTGCCATCCGCGATTGCCTGACTCGCCGGTGCCAGCAGGCTCAACCCGGCCAGCCCAAGCGCCAGCGCCACCTGGTACCCCCACGCGTGTTTGCGCATTCGTCATCCTCCGTTATCCCGTGCGTCTGCCATCGCCTCGAGTATGGGTGAAAGCGTAACCATTGTTAAACCAAAAGTACGGGATCACGTCGCAGGGTCCCAATGGCCCCACGCGTAATCCCGGCTCTTCGTCAAGTGGAGTTGATACAGATTTATGAGAGTGCCTGGGCCTTAATCGGTCTGGGTGCTCTTTTATTAGTGCCATTTGGTTTGAACCAGACGCGTTCCAAGAAAATGCGGTTGAT
>NZ_JANQBA010000017.1 GCF_025490915.1 Lacticaseibacillus parakribbianus
GTTTTTTGACCTGTTATGGCGAGCATTCAGCAACCCATATGTTGTGGCAATGATGCTGGGATCAGCGTGGTCAGCGATCAATGACCCGACCACGGCTGGGGTATCGGATAGCATGCAGGCACTGACGTACACCGAGCCGAAGAGTGATAGGGGCTCGGCAGGCCCAATTGGTCCCGCTGGGCAACCCGGCGCAGATGGAGACGCTGCGAATGAGGAGGATACCAATGACAGTGAAGATTGACAAGAGTTTTGCCATCACCCCGGGAACCGCAAAGACCACAGGTCACATCATCGTGCTGCACGCGACCGCCGACTATGAAGCCACGGCCAAGCAGATGGCGACCTACGAGCACCGCGTCTGGCGGAGTGAAGAAACCTTCGTTCACTTCGGCGTCGACGACAAGGGCGCCTATCAGGTCGGCACTCCTGGGCTGGTTGCCTGGGGCGCTGGCAACGTCAACCGGTTGGCGCCCGTCCAGCTGGAATTGTGTCAGTTCAAGGACAGGGCGCGTGCATTGAAGGCGTACGCGAACTGGGTTGAATTGGCCGTCACCATGGCTAAGAAGTACGGCGTGCCTCTGACCCTGGATAGTACCGACAAGACAAACGGCATCAAGAGCCACTACTGGTGCTCGCGGACGTACGGCGGCAGTGACCACACCGACCCGTACGCGTATCTGCAGTCCATCGGCATCAGCAAGGCACAGCTTGCCAAGGACTTGAAGGCTGGGAAGGCGTCCGCGGCAGCGACCAGCAAAGCCAAGAAGACCACCAGCACGAAGCTCGCGGTAGACGGCGACTGGGGAGCGGCCACGACCAAGCGGCTGCAAGTGATCTACAAGACCACGGCCGACGGCATCGTGTCCGGCCAGTACCCGTGGGCGTGCTTCAAGGGTGCCGTGACCGGATTCAAGTACGAAAAGGTCAACCCGGCCGGCAGCCTGCTTATCGCCGCTATCCAGCGATCGATGGGCCTCAAGGATGACGGCCTGCTCGGGCCTGCCACCATCAAGGCCATGCAGAGCAAGGCTGGCACGCCGGTGGACGGGAGCATCTCCGTACACTCGCAGCTGGTCATATACATGCAACGGCAGCTCAACGCCGGGCGCAAGCCTTTCTAGCTCATCAATTTGGCTCACTCCTTCGGGGGTGGGCTTATTTTTTTTTGACCAAAATGGAAAAATACTTTCAAAATTTGTTGCAATTACTACTGATTTTGTGTATCGCGAAGCACCGAAAGCCCCGTCACCACGGCGGTTGCGCCGCCCGCATTTGCCCACAAATTGCCCACAAAACTTTTCAAAACATACAAATTCAAGCGAAAACAAAAACCCCGAAATGCCTTTATATCAGGCTTTACGGGGTTCAAACGAGTCTATAAAAATGCTATGAAAGGAGAGTACAGGATTTGAACCTGCGCGCCGGTATTACCGGTTCGACGGATTTCGAGTTGTAATCTGACGGTTTGAATGACGTCGGATTGTTGATTTAACGGCATTCTTGGTACGATTGAAACGGTTGAAATCGGCTGAATTTGGATGAAGTGGTACTGAATTGGCACGCCAATATACTTGGTTGGTCGTCACTAGTTGGCGGCCTTTTTGTATGGCTAAACATTATTATTCAGCAACAATCTTCAAATTGAAACGCAAATTGCAAGAACAAGTTAGCCACCCCATGGCACGACACCGTGAGATGAACTGTTATCTTTGATGAGTTGAGTTAGCTGGCTACGACTACCTTGGCAGCTCGTCGCTGAGCTCGGGCGCGCTCAGCGATGAAGACTTCCTCGGTCGTGCGATATTTGAGTTGGCGACGAGGGAGGCGGTTGAGCCGATCTTGAGTTTCGGCGACAGCTTGTGGGCTGACAGCGTCTAGGGATTCACCTTTGGGAAAGTCTCGCCGAACCATCTTATTGTGGACCTCGTTGGTGCCGCGCTCGCTGGAACGGTATGGATGCGCATAGTACACGGTGGCCACGCCATCGAGCACCGAGTCTAGGTCGGCAAACTCAGAGCCATTGTCGGCAGTAATTGTTTTAATGACGTCGCCGTACTCCGCAACGATACCGCGCATGGCGTAGTTTACGGAGTCGGCGTCGCGGCCATCAATCAGACGCATGAACTGGAAACGGGACTTGCGTTCGATGAACGTCATAATGACACTCTCTTGACCATCACGCTTACCCACCACTGTATCTAACTCGAAGTGGCCGAACTCACGGCGACTATCCACACGTTTGGGGCGCTCATCGATACTGCGTCCAGTAAGCAGGCGTTTATGCTTGGTGTTGGCCTTGTGCTTGATGTGGTGGCTGGTCTTCTCCAGCAGATCAATATTCTTGATCTCCAGGAGCTGAGCATCAATGTAGCTGTACAGCGTCGCCGTGCAAACCATCTCCTCGGGTCGATAGAGCTTCTTTTCCTTGGCTCGGCCAACCACGGCGTCTGGGGACCAGCCGTCTTGTTTGAAGTGTTCTGTGAAGTGAGCGATGAAGTCAGCGGCTTGGACGAGCTTGAGAGGTCTGTGGCATCGCCGCCGGTTCTCTTCGTAGCGAAGCTGGGCTGTCTCAGCGCTGTATTCAGTGCGATACACACGCTTGCCATTGATCTTCTGAACCTGATCGATCTGGCCTCGGTTTAGCTCGTTGGCGACGGTTTGCCGGCAGATACCAAGTATGCGTGCAATTTCTCGATTTGACTTCTCCTCTCCATGAAGTGCAGCGATTTTTCCACGTTCGAAAGCAGTCAGATGGTGACCTTTGGTGTGAGACATGATATTCTGTTCTTGCATCAAGACGATACCTCTTTCATTAATTGTGTAGGAACTTTAATGATAACAGGTCATATCGACTTGGTGTTTTTTGTTTTGTCTGAGTGCTAACGATAGTGGCTAACTTGATTGTAAAACGCGGGCAATAAAATCAATACCATCAATGCTTATCACCAAACGCAAAAAAATCACCTTCAAAAGAAGATGATCAATGAATGATAAAAAATATCGACTACTGCTTAATTAAAATAATAGCTGCATAATATGCCTAATAGTGTCACTTTCAAGAATGATCATGATGCCTAAACCAATATAAATAATGGCCATGATCCAATCACCAAAACGATCAAGAAAGTTCTTTACAAAATTCACTTGTGAGAACTTATCACCAAGGAAAACTAAAAAATAAATACAAATGGTAAAAACAAGCAGCGTTACGATTAGCTGTACCAGTGATAATGATACGAAGTAAGGAACAAAAAGGCCAATATTATCCGCACCACAAGAAGCTACCGTAATTAAAGCCACCGTTGCAATTAAATTCTTATTTTTACGCGCTTCAATTTTCTGATCAACTTCTGCGGCTTCATCTTCTTTGCTAAATATATATTTGATTCCAAAGGCAATGGGAATCAACCCTAAAAAACCTAGTAACCATTTGGCGGGTACGTAATGGAGAATAAATGCAAAAAACAAACTAATTCCAATGAGCGTATATGAGCCTAAGAACTGACCAATATAAATTTGTCGGCGATGCTTTGTTGAACGATATTTTGAAAAAAGTAACATTAAAATAACTAATAAGTCGATTGCAGTTGATGTATAAAGAATAATACTCGTTATAATTGTCCTGATCATTTTATTTTCCCCCACCAGCATTGATTTTTCCGGCATCTTCAGCTAAACACCATGCCCGTTCTAATAAAATTGCCGTACATTCATCAATGATCTGATATTCAATGAAGTTGCCATTACGCTTCGCTTTAACTATCTTTTGATCTACTAGACGTTGTAACTGGTTTGAGATGGCTTGGACCTTCATATTTAGTGATGTAGCAATCTCACTAACGGCCATATCTGGTTCACGCGTTAAGCAATGTAAAATTCTTAGCCGCGTATTATTTGCGAGTACTTTAAAAAGTAAAGCAATGTCAGCGGCTTGATTCTCATTTAACAATGCCCGATCAGCCAAATCTGGTTTACCCGGACAACAGTCTACTTGTATCATTAGATCACTCCTCGTTTATTAATCTATTACATTATATCATGTAATAGTGTTGTACCGCAAATTGCAAGAACAAGTTAGCCACCTGGCCCGATCCGGCGTATGAAAGCCTGTTATCTATGAAGTTGGTGAGTTAGTCGGCGTCGACGCTTTAGCCGCCCGGCGTCGGACCTGAGCGGATTCCGCCACGAATCGTTCTGTGGGGGTCTGGTACTTCAGGATGTGACGTGGGAGGTCGTTGATCTTACGTCCGGCCTCGGCCACCTCCTGAGGGCCTACGGTATCTAGAGACAGGCCCTTGGGGAAGTCCCGTCGCAGCATCCGGTTATGGGCTTCGTTGGTGCCGCGCTCGCTGGAGCGATAAGGATGGGCGTAGTATACGTCAGCGACTCCGTCGAGTACGAATGACAAGTCTGCGAACTCTGAACCGTTGTCCGCCGTGACGGTCTTGATGATGTCCCCGTGGTCCTTGACGATAGCGCGCATGGCATAGTTAACCGAGTCCGCATCACGACCATCAATCAGGCGCACGAACTGGAAGCGGGTTTTGCGCTCAATCAGTGTCATCAGTACACTCTCCTGGCCATTGCGCTTACCAACTATGGTGTCTAGCTCGAAATTGCCGAACTCTCTACGAGAGTCCACACGCTTTGGCCTGTCGTCAATACTGCGACCCGTCAGCATGCGTTGGAACTTGTGGTTGGCCTTATGCTTCACACGTCTACTAGGCTTCTCAAGCAGATCAATATTTCGCACCTCCAGTAGCTGAGCGTCGATATAGTTGTAAAGCGTCGCAGTACAAACCATTTCGTCGGGCAAATATAGCCCCTCTGCCCTAGCGCGGCCAACGGCCGCGTCAGGTGACCAGCTATCCTCTTGAAAGTGGCTTGTAAAGTAGGTAATGAAGTCCTGGACCTTCGAGAGCTTAAGCGGACGACGGCAGCGCTGGCGGTTTTCCTGATAACGTATCTGGGCAGTTTCAGGACTGTAAACACTATAGTAGTGCAGCTTGCCGTTGACCTTCTCGACCTGGTCAGTCTGCCCGCGAGCAATTTCGTTGGCGATGGTTTGGCGATTGATACCGAGGCGGTCGGCAATCTTTCGATTGGACTTTTCTTGCGCGTGGAGAACTGCGATTTCTCCACGCTCAGATGGGGTTAGGTGGTGACCTTTAACGTGAGGCGTGATAAGCTGGTCTTGCAGCAAGACATCCTTCTTTCATTGTTTGTATGGTAGCTTCAATGATAACAGGACTTTTGTCTTGGTGTTTTTTATCGTCTCAAATTTGAGGCGATGGTGGCTAACTTGATTCTAAAACGCGGGATTTCAATAATCAGCAGTTTTGGTAGTAGCGAGTCAATCCGTTTATCGTGTCCGTCAATTTTTACTCGCCATTCATATCCAGCACGACTAACAGAACGTGAGATTCCAAAAACCTCATAAAAATCGGCCATAAATTCACGATCATGCTGCCGTTCGGTCACATGTCCCTGTTCCACTAAGGGAAGCCAGTTCTTTTGAAACGTTAGTGCCCGCTGTAATAATGCATTCTTTTCCATTTTCCATACCCCAATACTCTGGTTTGATGTTGCTGATGAACTGTCTGCGCAAAAAAGCCAGCGAATGCTCAAGATGGTTTTACCATCTCTCCTAATCCCTGGCCTCAAGCGTCTGCCAAACAGGGACGCCGCAATCGTAAGTTTATGACGTTCCTCAATTGTCAAATCAAGTGCAACACTTTATAACCAATTCTTGTTAGTGGTATAGCTTATGCCATATTGGGGTAATAGTCGCAAGGACGCAACCAGCCCAGTGAGCGCCTTGGGCGATGATTCAACGCCGACTGTGCTGCCTGGATCTCATCAAGGGTTACGTTCTTGAATGACTTTCCTTTTGGGAAATACTCACGTAGAAGGCCATTAGCATTCTCATTTGATCCACGCTCCCAGGGTGAGTACGGATGAGCAAAGTAAATCTTTGTGCCAGTCACGCGAGCCAAAGCCGAGAACTCTGAACCATTGTCGAACGTAATGGTATCGAACTCCCTGGCCCCATAAGAATCGATTGTCTCCTGAAGCGCCCGACGGCAGGTCTCAGCGTGGTAGTCAGGTAGCTTAACGATTATCTCAGTACGGGAGGACCGCTCTGTCAACGTCATCAGTGCTGGTTCACTTTCAACTCGCTTTCCCTTGACCAGGTCGCCCTCCCAGTGGCCGACTCCTAGACGGTCGTCAACGGCCTTTGGCCGATTCTCAATCGACTCACCGAGCTTATGCTTGTTAGTGCGAGCGTGGCGCAATCCTGGTCGCTTGATGCGACGCCGTAACTTGACGGGTAAATCTAGGTTGGTGATTGGGAGCAGACCTGAGTCAATATACCGATAAACCGTCGGTGTTGAGGGACATCTCAAGCGCGGATAACGCATCTGGAAGTCATGTACGAAGCTATCAACGCTGTGAATGCGAGGGCGTTGTTTAAGACACTTGACCAGCGTTTTGAAGAAGTAGTCACATCGTTCTAGCAAGCCCTTCGCATGGCTGTTAAGGCGAACCTCTTCGTGCCTGCGTTGTGCCGCATCAGCAAAATAGGTTGGATGGATTTGGCGGTGAGAATCCATCTGATCAACACTTCCCCGCCGCACCTCGCGGCTGATTGTACTTCGACTGCGGTGCAAATCACTCGCGATGGCATTAAGCGTCTTACCCTGCGCATGCAGCACTTCAATTTGGCCTCTTTCAGCGGAAGTTAGTTGGTGATAAGAACGAGTGGTGGTACCCTGAGAGTGGGTCATGAAGATTCCTTCTTTCTTGTATTGTTTAGTCGCTAACAAGAATAGGTCTTCATGGCTTTTTTTTGCAAATTGGTCTACTTTATCAGGTGGTGCACTTCGATTTTAAACCGGGGAAGTTTATGACGTTGGTGCCGTCAATCAAATTAAGCTAGATTTTATGCCATGCTCGCTGGGCCAATCGTCAGGTTGAGCGGACGACCCAGCGCATTGGCAAGCTTGGTTAACGTATCGATGGAAGTGTTGTTACCATTTTCAATACGAACGATTGTTGTCTTAGGAACACCGGACTTGTCCGCCAGCTTCTGTTGGGATAAACCAGCTTCCTCGCGCGCTTCGAGCAGCGCCATTGCACTTGCCATTTTGTTTTTTTCTTCATTGTAGACTTCACGGTACGAGGAATCTTTCATCATTTCCGCGAAGTAGGCGTCGAGATCACCGGTGTGTTCCATCGTGAATTCGTGCATGTCTTTACTCATTTGTCGTCTTCCTCCTTGTAGGTTTGATAGAACTCAGCTCGTAGGTCGATTGCATGATCAATTTCTCGCTGTGGCGTCTTGTTTGTCTTCTTCGAGAAGCCGTGGGTGATGACATAATCACTGCCAAATACGTGAAAATACAAACCGCGCTGATAGGTTTTTCCTTGCCGCGAACGCAACTCATATAAATTGGTTGTGAGTTTCTTGACCAGCAACCGTTGAGCTGCTTCTTGTAAGCCGAGTTCTTCCGTAGTATGGATGGCTAACTGTAATTTTGCTCGTTCCTTGAGGGGCAGCGAATCAAGAAATTCAATGAATTCCATGTGGCCGTTCGGCCGCTTGTAAGGTCTAAACTTTGGCTTTTCCATAATTAGATTTTACCATATATTGAACCGATTAACAAATATGTGACCGCGTTATAGCAAATCAGATTATATACTGTAAATCTCAAGAGTGCTATTTTTGACTGTCGATGATCGATTCACGAGTTTCCTTTTCCATCTTGTCGAGGTACTCGGTCACATACCGCCGATCAAGTAAATGCGCGACATCACGGAAATGGTCATTGGTCCACATGTACATCTGAATGATTTGATCTAGAGTAGCACGCTCTAGCTTCTCATCTCCGGCTTTGCGGGCCAGTTCTGCCTCCGCAAACATCTTTTGAACCATTTCGACGTGATCGACCAAACCGTTAACGGAATGGTCTTGGTGTTCAAGCTTCTCTGACTGCCAGCTGCGCCAGTCGGCATCGTTGAGATACAAGTCGTTAGGCGTCACTTGCAACGCCTCACACAGCTGCATAATCGCTTTGGCAGACGGTGCCGAAATTGCCCGCTCAAACTTAGACACGCTTTGCTCAATGCTACCCATTGCATCAGCAAGGTCTTTTTGCGTCATGCCGCGTTCCATACGAATACGCTTAATATTTCTAGCGAGCTTCTTGTCGATACCTTCTTCACTTTTTCCGAACATGAGTTGATTTCTCCTTTTTGTAGCCTTACTTGAAGCTTAATGAAACCCATTGAAAGTGTCAAGGAATAATTAAACGAAACCTGTTTGTAACTTACCCAAAAAGGTTGATAAGTTTCTTGGAGGATGGTATGATTCAGCCATAGCAGATTATAAACCCATACCTGTTAAATTCAAACCAAAAGAGGTGATTATATGTTAGTCGATAAGAAGATGCTCATGCAGCTAGGATTTTCCGGTTACAAAGCCGGACAGATTATCCATCAATGCAAGCTGAACCTGGTTGCAGACGGTCATTGCTTCTATGCAAACCGCAAGTGCGGCCAAGTCCCACTCCACGCCATCGTCAGTCTGATAGGCTTCAATCCATTTGAAGATCTGGCAATGGTCACGTAACACCACGCCGCCGCGCGCGGCGTGCAGCGCGAAAGCCGCTAGCGCGAGCGGCGGCGGTCGGCGTTAGCCGGCCGCCCAAGCCCCCGTATTCTAACAGGGGGGCACAAAATGACAACAACAATCCGAAACGAGGCAGAAAACACAGGCGATTCACCGCTATGCACGGCAATCGGCTGTTCGCAGACGGCGAAATCAGAGCACACGAGGTGAGCAATGGACAAAACAATGATGAATGGCCGTGATCATACTGGACACGGCTGGTTGGTGGAATTTCGCCAACAGATGATTGATGCCGGTATCAGTCAAACGCAACTTGCGGCGCAATTAGGCATGACGCGCTCCTATGTCAATCGGCTGTTAAATGGACGCGCTACGTTAACCGAAGAAATGCAACGACGCCTAGGCCACGCGCTCCTTGGCCTGACCAATCGTGATTCGATGTTTATCTTAGTCGATTACGTGCGGGTGCGGTTCAATACGCAAGACGCCGAGTATGTGTTCAAGAAGCTGTTTCCAATGAACAGGGACTTCTTCTCCTTAACTGAAAAGGCATTTTATGGGTTCGACTACACGATTCAGCGTGGCGATATTTCAATCATGAGTACCCGCGTGGGCGGCCCGAATGCCTATCTGGGAACAATGATTGAGATGCATGGCTCTGGTTGCCGTCAACTAGAAGCAGTGCTTGTCCGAGATGGGCTGACTTGGTTCGACTTTTTTCAGGCCTGCGATGACCTAACTGGGATCTACAAACGGGTTGACTTCGCCATCAATGATACCGTCGGGATTATCGACATTCCCCACCTGATTCAAAAAGTCGAAAAAGAAGAACTAGTGAGCTTGTTCAAGAGTAAAGGCGCAATCGAAACCATTAAGAAAGGCCGCGTCGGAAAAACCGTTCAATTCGGTTCACCACAAAGTTTGGTGCAAATGATTGGCTATCAAAAGGACATCGAGCAATATTTCAAAAACAAAATCGACTATCCAGAGGATTCTCCAATCCTCAACCGGTTTGAAGTCCGACTTCGCGACCAGCGTGCTCAAAAAGCCATGAAGGAACTGCTGGCCTGCCAAGACGCCGAAACGGTCGTCTTCGGGATCATCAACCATTACTTGCGGGTCGTAACACCACAAGGCTCAAAGAAATTGGCCGATTGTCCGCTGGACCCAGATTGGCAAACTTTTATCGGTGACAACCGCAATCACTTGAAGCTCGCCATGCAGCCCGAACCGATCACGTTGGACAGCGTGCTAAACTGGTTGAAAAAACAGGTTGCGCCCAGTCTGAAAATGGTTCAGCAAGTCGATTCACTCAATGGCACCGATATGATTGCAGACATGATCAATGCAGCCGAATTTTCTCCGCAACAAAAAACATTACTCAAGGAGGTGCTCGAACAAGCGCAACATGACAACGAAAAAAAACAAAGCAACGAATGAACGTGATTGCACGCACCCGGTACTTTGCCCTAGACAAGCCAAGTATATCATGGTCAACGACCAAAGCAAGCGTGCCTTCAATTATTTGGAGGTATGAAATGAGTATTACCCAAGCACCTAATGGCACCTACGTTGTCAGTGTCTCCTTTGGCACTGATCCAGTCACTGGCAAGCGTCGCCGCAAGAAGAAGCAAGGCATTCATTCAATGGCGGCCGCCCGCAAAGTTGAAAAGGAGATGATGCGTACTAGCGTCGACCGGCTGTTCAATCAAGAAACCGTCACCTTCGACGAGTTGTTCGAGCGTTACGTGAACCGCGTGAAGATCCACATCAAGCCGTCCTACTTGCAGTCCCAGCGTGCCGTGTATAAGCGCTATATCCAGACGTTCTTCGTCAATGCAGATATTAAGCGCCTGACCAGCGAGCATATTCGCGACTTTCAAGAATGGCTCACCGAGGAACGCGATTTGAGCAATAACACCAACAACAAGACCTTGATTGAATTGAAACTGATTCTCGACATCGCAGTTGAGGAAAAAGTGATCGTCGAAAATCCTTGTATTGGCGTGAAGAAGCTTAAAATCGAACGCAAGAAAATGGAATTCTACACGCCAGATGAATTTCACGCGTTTACAAAGCTGATTCACCTGCCAGAAGAATTCGACTGGTACGTGTTATTCTCGTTGCTGTTCTTTTCTGGCCTGCGGGTCGGCGAACTTTGCGCGCTGGACTGGTCGGATCTCGACTTCAAACGCAAGGAACTGACTGTCAGCAAGTCCGTGTTTCGACGTGGCGGCGTGGATATCATCACCCCGCCGAAGTCCAAGGCTAGTAATCGCCGCATCAGCCTCAACCAAGGCATGATCGCCTTGCTCCTGCAGTGGCGTGAACAGCAACAGGAACTCTTTAAGCACGACTTAGCCCTCGACTGGAGCGAAGATACGCCGATGTTCCAAGCAACGCTGATACGCCGCAACAAGCACACGATCCGCATGCGCTATAAACGTATCTGCAAACGTGATCCCACGATGAAGCAGATTCGTATTCACGATTTCCGGCACTCGCACGTCGCCTTGCTGATTGATCAAGAAACAGAGTACACGATCATCAAGGAACGACTGGGGCATGCCAGCATCGTCACAACGATTGACACTTACGGGCATCTTTTCCCAAACAAGCAACGCGAAACTGCCGATGCCCTCGACAAATTCTTCTAAAAGAAAGGTCTAATCACATGAAATTCCGGACACGTTTACCGCCCAAACCGGCGGCCCGATTTTTTCAACTGGTACTGCACTGGTACTGGAAGGTCGATTTTGGTCCAAACAAGTGTTTGAAAGCAACAAAAAAACCGCAACCCAGAAAGGCTGCGGAACGCTGTTAAATCAACGTTTATTCAGGAGAGTACGAGATTCGAACTCGTGCGCCGGTATTAGCCGGTTCGACGGATTTCGAGTCCGTTGCATTACCACTCTGCCAACTCTCCGTAACAACGAATACCAGTATAGCAAATCTTGCGTTTTTTGCAAAGCGCCTTTCGCGATTTTATTTTTGCGCCGCGACTGAGTATACTGGAGGTATTCGAACTAGGGAGTGGAGACCGTGAGACGTTCCGTCGTCAAGATCTTGGCGCTGTTCAGCGTCGTGTACATGCTATTTGCGGCCGCGGTGCTGGTCGCGGCCGTCATTCAAACCTGGTCCGGGGGCCTCAGCCCCGCCGGAGTCGCCCGGCAGCTTCTGACCTGGGAGCCGCGGTGGTGGTGGCTGAGCCTGATTGGCGGCGCCTTGCACCTGCTGGGCTTTTTGCGGTCGCTGCGCCGGCCGCGGCTGATGGTGGGGAACACACTGTGCCTGTGGGCCTTCATCGCTTACGCGCTGGTCCCTAATTACACGTTAATCATTTTGGCGGTTCACGCCTTGGGGGTCGGCCTGATCATGGGCTACCGCTGGGCGCCGGGGCCGACCACTGAGGGGGAAAGTCGATGAGTTGGTTCAAGAAAAATAAGGCCAAAAAAGAGGAGCCCCCGGTTCAGTACGACTTCGCGCAGATGGTCAAGGCCGCCCGTGAGGATCACGGGCACTTCCAGCGCGTTCAAGACGCCTTCAAGGACCTGAAGAAGAAGACAAAACCGAAACCCTGATCCGTTAGGTCCCACCCAAGCGTTAGCTTGGGTGGGGCTTTTTGGTTGCCGGCGCAACGTGAAATGGCAAACGAATGGTTCTTGCCATTAACCTAATTATATTTCTAAAATGTATTTATTATGAAGACGACTGGCATTGCCCGGTCGATTGTAAGAACCGCTTAATAACGGCACTTGGACGGTCGAAGTTAAATAACCGCTGTTATAAAAACGGGTCCCGTACATGATTTATTACATAACACACAGGTTTAAATTATTTTTGGCAAATTATATTGACGATTAGAATTGTAAGCGTTAAACTGAACCTTGTAAGTTAACAAGTTAATGAGTGAGCAAGGAGGCCCGCCGATGCAAACAGACCAGTACGTTCAATGTGTGAACCAGGAGCTCGAGCGCTTATTAGTTTTTGAAACAGTGTTCAAGGAATACTTCCACACGTGCAAGAACATTGAAAAGGGAAATTGCTACGCCAGTGAAAGCTTCGAGCGCCTGCACCTGTACCTCAGCAAGAACATCCTGCGCTACAACCGCTTCGTCGACCAATGCGCGAAGGTGACGGCGCCACGCGGCTACGAGGAGTTCAACCGCCGGCTGATCGAGGGGCTGCAGGGGATTCGCAACGGGGTCTTGCTGACGCTCATGGCCATCGAGCCCGACAAGCTGGACGCCAGCCTGTTCAACGCCGGACTCACCACCCAAAAGCAGGCCAGAGACGCCATCGATCAGGCCTTCTCACACATTCAGGTTGCTGCAAGCTAGGCGGCACCACACAACAAAGCGACCCTGCCGGTATTGGCGGGGTCGCTTTGTTGTGTGGTGCCGTCTAGGCTTGTTTTTCGGCCAGCTGGGTCAACACCGCGGCGAGCAGCTCCTCGGTGAAGGCACGGGTCTCCGCCAGCATGAAGGCGGTTTGCTCCGCCAGCGTGGCGTTGGGGGCCGCCTTTTGCCAGGCGGCCGCGCGTTCCCTGAGCTGAACCTCGGTGTAATGGGCGGCCACCACCGTGTCGGCGGCGTCTGCGATGGTCGCCTTCAGGTTGCGTGATTCAGGCATTCGATCACCTCCAATGCAGCGACTTCGGTTGCTGCCTCGATTATACTGGATAGTCGCGGCGGTTTCACTTTTCGTTTTCGACGAATTACGATAAGATGAAGGGCGGAGTGCGGCACGGCCGCGCCAACGGAGACACGTCAATAATTGGAGGATGGCAAAATGGCCAAGACAGAACAAAACATGCTGGATTACATCGGCGACAAGATGGACGCCCTGGATTTCGACGGCGACTTGGATCTTAACTGGGACAAGGAAGCGCATGTGCTTGAAGTCGAGTTGACGATGTACGTCGACGCGGCGGCCGGCTATGAGGTTGAAGACCAAGATGGCCAGACCGTGGATGAAGGCGGCGAGGTCGATTACGCCGACGCCATACTGTTTTTCGATTCGACGCGGCTCAACGGGGCCGATTACGCCGACAACTACCTGACCGTGATCGGCTTTGCCGGCAAGAAGGGCATCGAACAGGCCAAAGTCGACGCGTTGTTCGGCTACTTGCAGACCCTGCTGGACGATGGCCAAAGCGACCTGTTTGATTTTGTCGACGGGACCTCCGATGCGGAGACCTTCGCGCTGCACTTTGATCAGGCCAAGTTCGACGCGGCCTACGCCGAGCAGCCGGCGGCCACCAAGGCGACCTTCCTGCCGTACCCGAAGTACTAGGAGGGCCCCATGGATTACTTAGCCGTCACCATTGAGACCAGCAGCGCGGCCGTGGATGCGGTCGGCGAGTTCATGATGGCCCAAGGCGCCTTGGGTCTTTCGATTGAAGACGCCGCAGACGCGACGGCCGCCGGCTTGACGCCGGCCCACACCGGCGCTTCGGTCACCGGCTACTTCCCGGCGGCCACCGACCCCAAGGCCTTGGCCGTGACGCTGGCCGACCAGGTGGCCAGGTTGCCCGAGTTCGGGTTGCCGGCCGGTAGCGCGAAGCTGCACGTGGCCAGGATCGCCGAGGCCGATTGGGCCGACAACTGGAAGGCCTACTACCAGCCACTGCGGGTGACCCGTTACCTGACCATTGTGCCGGACTGGCTGGATTACGCGCCGCAGCAGCCGGGTGAGCTGATTATGCGGCTGGATCCCGACATGGCCTTTGGCACCGGCAACCACCCGACGACCGCGGCGATGTTGACGCTGCTTGAGGCCACGGTGCGAGGCGGGGAGACCATGATCGACGTCGGCACCGGCTCCGGGGTGCTGGCCTTGGCCGGGCGGCTACTCGGGGTCGCCTCGGTCCTGGCGCTTGACGTCGACGACGCAGCGGTGCAAAACGCGGCCAAGAACCTGGCGTTGAACCCGGCAGTCACCGGCATCACGGTTGCGGCCAACGACCTGCTGGCCGGGGTGACCACCCAGGCGGATCTGATTGTCGCCAACATCTTGGCGGAGGTCTTGCTGCCGCTGATTCCTCAGGTGCCGGCCCGGCTGGCACCTGGCGGGACGCTGCTTTTGAGTGGGATCTTCCACGACAAGCTGGAGGTGGTTGAAGCGGCGCTGGCCGACTGCGGTCTGACCGTGACGACCCGGCTGCGCCGCGGGGACTGGTATGCGCTCAGCGCGACGCGACCAACCGCGTGAGCTACCGGATTTTCTGAAATTAGCGCAAAGAATTGGGCCAACCGTGAATCTGCGGCTGATTGAGTGCCGAGAAAGTGCTACACTGGGAGAAAGTGACGCCGCCTGGCCGACAACTGGCCCGGCGGCGACGGCGGTGGTGACACCGCACTAGACTGGTGAAGCGCTCTGGATGCGCTTTGCGACTTGCAGGGAGACAACTAAATGACGACAATCTTTGCCTGGCTACGCTCCTATCGTGGCCGCATCATCGTGTTAAGCCTGCTGGCGACCATGGCCTTGCCCTGGCTGTTTACGCTGGCGCATGTGCGGGTGGCCTACCGCCTTGCACTCTTGTTCATTGTAATCAACATGCTCCTGGCCGCCTTGATCGGCCGCTGGCTGAGCAAGGGCCACCTGCCTTGGTGGTACAGCCTGTGCCTGCCGGTGTTGTTCGGCTTCATGGTCTGGTTTCGCTTCGCCGATTACAATTACTGGTTCATGCCAATTTACTGGCTCATCACGATGCTGAGTCTGGCCAAGGAGTGAGCATAACCGCCGCCTAGCAGCGGTTATTTTTGTGCGGGAGGCCAAGCGTGGCGGCAAAACGCTTTTGTCTCACTTGGGGCTTTGTGCGATAATGAAAGAAAGGCTCCGCCGCAACCGGCGGAGAAAACGAGGTGGAAACGTGGACGCAGTCACATTGAAGGGGCGCAAGGCGGGGTTTGAGCTTCAGCTTGCGGATTGGGCCGGGATCACGGCCATCACGGCGGAGTTGCAGACGCTGTTGGCGCGGCTGGCAACCGACACACCGGAAGGCGACGTGGATTTTGCCCTTGAGACCGGTCAGCGGCGGCTCGACGACGCGGCGCTGGCGGCGATTCAGGCGGTGTTCGACCAGTTCCCGCGCTTCACGGTCAAAACCGTGCATGCCGAAGTCGACTTGGTGGCACCGTTGTTCGCCCGAGTCGCCACCCAAAGCGTTCACCTGATTGGCGGCATCATCCGCTCGGGTCAGGTCGAAAGCGTGGAGGGCGACGTGCTGTTCGTCGGCACCCTGCACCGCTCCGGGACGCTGAAGGCGACCGGCAGCATTTTCGTCATGGGGCCCGTGGCCGGACTGTTGATCGCCGGGGCCAACGGCGACCAGGATGCGGTGATCGCCGGCGACATCAGCCAGGCCGGTCAGATTCGCATCGCCGATACGGTTGAAATCATCGATAAGAACACGTACGGTTCGCAGACGACCAGCTACATCAACGATCTGCACATTCTGGAGCACGGTGAGCTGGCCAAGCTGCCACAGCTGCGGCCCCGAATTTTCCGGAAACTGGAGGAATTGTGATGGGAAACGCATTAGTGGTGACTTCGGGCAAGGGCGGGGTCGGCAAAACCACGACCACGGCCAACATCGGCACGGCGCTGGCGCTTTTGGGCAAGCGCGTCTGCCTGCTGGACCTGGACATCGGCCTGCGCAACCTGGACGTGGTCTTGGGCCTGTCCAACCGCATCATCTACGACATCGTCGATGTGACCACCGGCCGCGCGAAGCTCCACCAGGCGCTGATCAAGGACAAGCGCTTCGACGACCTGCTGTACGTGCTGCCGGCGGCGCAAAACGCGGAGAAAGACGCGCTGACGCCGGAGCAGGTCCAGGCCATTGTCGACGAGCTGCGCCCGGAGTTTGACTGGCTAATTCTGGATTCACCGGCCGGCATCGAGCAAGGCTTCCGCAACGCCGTGGAAGGGGCCGATGGGGCGATTGTCGTCACCACCCCCGAGATCAGCGCGGTCAGCGACGCGGATCGCATCGTCGGCCTCCTGGAGCAGCGCGACATGGTGTTCCCGCCGCGGCTAGTGATCAACCGCATCCGCTCGCACATGATGGCCGATGGTCGCGCGATGGATGTCGACGAGATCACCAAGCACCTGGGCATCGACCTCTTGGGCATCATCGTCGACGACGATGCGGTGATCGCCAGCTCCAACAAGGGCGAAACCGTGGTGATGGACCCGGACGACTCGGCCAGCCTGGGCTACCGCAACATCGCCCGGCGCCTGTTGGGTGAGTCGGTGCCGCTGATGAACCTCGAGACCAAGAAGGTCGGGTTCTGGTCAAGATTATTTCACCGGCAGGGTTGACAAGTGGCAATCCGGTGAGTATTCTTTAATCAATCATTCAAAACGTTGAGTGGAAATGGTGCAAGTGAAACGCCCAAGCGAGTCCGGAGTGGTGAAAGCCGGATGCCGATCCTTGCCCCTCACATCCACGAGCGTCCGGTTGAAGTCAGTAGGCCGGAACGGTTGAGCTCGTTATCGCTGTGGTCAAAAAGACCATGTGAGGCCGCCTTGGTGACAAGTCGGCGAGCATGAGGTGGTACCGCGCGATTGCGCCCTCATACAGCAGATGCTGTGTGGGGGCGCTTTTTGGTGCCCAAGCTTTTTGACCACCCGAGGTCGGTTCGGTGACGAGCCGACGAAGTGAGGTGGCACCACGCAGACGCGTCCTCTTATCCATTATGGATGAGCGGGCGTTTTTTTGTCCCTTTCCGCAGCTGAGAATGAACGGTCCGGCCGACCACGACACACACTTAGGAGGAATTACCATGGCTTACATGATCTCGATTTTACCGGCACTGCTTGCCGGCACCAAGATGACGCTGGGCGTTTTCGCCCTCACTTTAATCGGGTCCATTCCCTTGGGCATGGTCCTGTCGGTCGGCCTGATTCATCGGGATCAACCCGGTGAGTTCTGGCTCAAAAAATGGGCCTTCAAGGTTCTGAAGGCGATCATCGAGGCCTATGTCTGGCTGTTTCGCGGCACCCCGCTTCTGCTGCAGCTGATCTTTGTCTTCTACGGCCTGCCGCTGATCGGCGTGGTGTTCGACCGCTTCAACGCCGCCATCTTCGCCTTCGTCCTGAACTACGCGGCCTACTTCGCCGAGATCTACCGCGGCGGCTTTGGCGCCGTGGCCACCGGCCAGTTCGAGGCCGCCACGGTGTTGAACCTGACGCGCTGGCAGACTTTGCGCTACGTGGTGATCCCCCAGGTCCTCAAAATCGTGCTGCCGTCGATGGGCAACGAGGTAATCAACCTGGTCAAAGACTCCAGCCTGGTTTACGTCATCGGGCTGGGCGATCTGCTGCGAGCCGGCAACATCGCGACCGCTCGCGACGTAACCCTGCTGCCGCTGGTCTTAGTCGGGGTGATTTACCTGCTGATGACCCTGGTGCTGACGTTCCTGCAGCGTCGCATCGAAAAGTCGTTCGCCTACTTCAAGTAGCGCCAAGGAGGACACAAACATGCTAGAACTCGTCGATATTACCAAAATCTACAACGATACCACCATTTTGAACAACCTGTCTTTGACCATCGAGGACCAAAAAACGCTGGCGATTGTCGGGCCTTCGGGGGCCGGCAAAACCACGCTGCTGCGCATCATCGCCGGCCTCACCGCGGCGGATGGCGGGACCTTCCTGTGGAACGGTCAGGCGACCACGCCGGCCAAGCTGCGCAAGGAAGGCGTGATCGGGGTCGTCTTTCAAGGCTTTGAGCTGTTCCCCAACTTGACGGTCCTGCGCAACATCACGCTGGCGCCGACGCTTCAGGGCCAAGCCGTGGCTCAGGCCGAGGCGAAGGCCCAGGCGCTGTTGGCCCAGCTTGACCTGAGCGATCAGGCCCAGGCCTACCCGGATGCCTTGTCCGGCGGCCAAAAGCAGCGCGTGGCCATCGCCCGGGCGCTGGCCTTGAACCCGCAAATTCTGCTGTACGATGAGCCGACCTCGGCACTTGACCCCAACCTGCGCCAAAGCGTGGCGAACCTGATTAACAGCGTGAAGGCCCAGGGGATGACCCAGGTGGTGGTGACCCACGACATGGCCTTTGCCCAAAGCGTGGCCGACACCACCTTCACGGTCGCGAAGTTCGGAGGTGACGCCCAATGATGAAGCGTCTGTGGACCTTCCTGGTGCTGGTGCTGGCCGTCGGGCTGGCCGCCGGCTGTGCCAGGACTAAGGCGGCCGAATCCTGGCCGCGCATCAAGCAGGACAAGAAGGTGGTGATCGGCCTGGATGACACCTTCGTCCCGATGGGTTTTCGCCAAAAGAACGGGCAGCTGGCCGGCTACGACATCGACCTGGCCAAGGCCGTGTTCAAGCTGTACGGCGTGAAGGCCGACTTTCAGCCGATCGAGTGGTCGATGAAGGAAACCGAGATGAAGAATCAGACCATCGATCTGATCTGGAACGGGTACTCGGTCACGCCGGAACGCAAGAAGCAGGTGGCCTTTTCGGATGACTACCTGGTCAACCACCAAATTCTGGTGACCAAGGTCAAAGACAACGTGACCAAGCTCAGCGACATGGCCGGCAAGTCCCTGGGGGTTCAAACCGGCTCCAGCGGAGCGGCGGCGCTTGACGGGCAACCCAAGCTCTTGAAACGCTACATCAAAAACCAGACGCCGGTTTTGTACGACACCTTTAATGAAGCGTTCTTGGATCTGAACGCCGGGCGCATCCAGGGCATCTTCATGGACGAGGTCTACGCGCGGTACTACGTCGCTCACCAATCCGACCCCAAGGCCTACCGCATCCTGACCGGCGACTTTGACGCCGAGGCCTTCGCGGTGGGGATGCGCAAGTCCGACACCGTCTTGCGGGAGAAAATCAATGCCGGCTTCAAGGTCTTGAAGCAAAACGGCACGGTGGCCAAGCTTCAAAAGAAGTGGTTTGGCGCCGTCCAGCAGTGATCAGCACAACCAGCAGCGCCGCCCGAACAAGGGCGGCGCTGCTGCGTCTCAAAGGCAGCCCGAGTCTTCGCCAGGCAGCCCGGGTCTTCGCAGGCAGCCCTGCGCCCTCGCAGGCAGCCCAGGTCTTCGCGAGACAGCCCGGGTCTTCGCGAGGCGGCCCGGGTCTTCGTCAGGCAGCCCTGCGCCTTCGCAGGCAGCCCGGTCTTCGCAGGCCAGCCGAGTCCTTCACCGGCAACCAGGGTCTCGGTAGGGCAGCTGGGCGCTTTTCAGGCGGCCCAGCGTCTCGACAGGTGACTCGCCGGTGGCGGTTGACCCGAAGCCGGCGCCAAAAGTCAGGCCGTCGTGTATAATGAAGCCAAACGGAGGTGAGTGGGATGTGGATTGGGTTGGTGTTAGGGGGCATCGTGGCGCTGAACGCCGGATTGGCCATGGTGACGGTTTTGCGCCAGCCTAGAGACATTTCCGCCACCTGGGGCTGGCTGTTGGTTCTGCTGTTGATTCCGGTGGCGGGATTTGGGCTGTACTGGCTGTTCGGACGCAAAATTGCGTCCAGCAAGCTCAACGCGCTGTTGAACCAGCAGCGGCTGGGTATCGACCGCGCGGTAGCGGCTCAGCAGGAGGCGGTGGCGCTAGGGGCGGGGCTGATCGGTCGCGCCACCGCCGAGGCCGGGGTGCCGGAGCTGGTGCGAACGCTGCTGCAGGCCGACGGGGCGCTGGTCACGACGCTGAACCAGGCGACGCTCATCACCACTCGGCCGGCCTTCAACGACCGCCTGTTCACCGCGGTTCGGGCGGCGCGGCAACACGTTCACATCGAGGCCTACACCATCGAGCCGGATGCGACCGGCCAGGCGTTGCGCGATCTGCTAACCCAAAGGGCCGCGGCCGGCGTCTTGGTGCGGATTTTGTACGACCCCTTCGGCTCCCACCGGCTGACCCAGGCGTTCTGGCAGCCGCTGCGCGATGCCGGCGGCCAGGTGACACCGTTCATCGCCGGGCGGCTGGCCCGGGCCAACCCGCGCATCAACTTCCGCAACCACCGCAAACTGGCGGTGATTGACGGTTCCCTCGGCTTTCTCGGCGGTTTTGACATCGGCAGCTCGCCCAAGCGCGTCGCAATCACGCGCGACACGGCCCTTGCCCTGCGTGGCTCGGCCGTGGCCGTGCTGCAGGCGCGATTTCTGATGGACTGGAACACCGCGGCCAAGGCCCAACGAGTGGCGATGGCCGACACCTACTTCCCAAAGCCTCGGGCGAACGGGCAGGTCACGCTCCAAATCGTGTCCGGTGGCCCCGAGCAGCCGCTTGAGGCAATCAAGCTGGGGTACCTACGACTGATTGCGATGGCCAAGCACAGCGTGTGGCTGCAAAGCCCCTACTTCGTGCCGGACGAAAGCCTGCTGGATGCGCTGACCATTGCCATCAACGCCGGCATCGACGTGCGAATCATGGTCCCGCGGGTGACGGCTCAGCCGCTGATGGCCAAGGCGACGCGGTTTTACCTTGACCGGCTGGTGCGGGTGGGGGCCCAGGTCTACTTTTACCAGGCCGGCTTCTTGCACAACAAGGTGATGGTGGTCGACGGCCGGTACCTGGTCACCGGCACGGCGAACCTGGACATCCGAAGCTTCAGCCTGAACTTCGAAATCGCCGCCTTTGTCTATTCGACCGACCTCGCCAAGGCGGCGGCCGCCCAGTTCACCAAGGACTGTGCGGCGTCGTTGCGCTACACCCACGCGATGGCCAAGGTCAAGCCGCGCCGCACCCGGCTGGCCGAGGAGCTGTCGCGGCTTTTGGCCCCGATTCTGTGATTGACGACTAAAGCGGATGCGTTTTCAGATAGGCTAAAATTTGCATTTTTAGCGGCAGATGCTACTATTAAGAAGTCAATTAAATCTGTGAGGAACCGTCACAAAGGGGAGCCATTGGCTGAGAGTGGGGAAACCCAGACCCTTCGAACCTGTTCGTTAATACGAGCGTAGGGATTGTGAACGTCGACTTGTCGACCTTCTTTGTGGTAGGGAAATCACCTAGGAGGTCTTTTTGTTGTCTAAGAATTCTGACAAGTTGTTGATCCTGGTTGAAATCGCCGTGATTGCGGCGTTCGCGATGGCGCTGGAGTACGTGCCGCACAAAACCGGCATTTCGTCGGTGGAAATGAGCTACGGCATCATTCCCGTCACCGTCTTGGCACTTCGGCGCGGCCCCGGCGCCGGCATGGCCGCGGGGTTGACCTGGGGGGTCTTGGACCTCTTGCTGATCGGCTTTAGCGAAGGGTCGTTCCTGAACGTGGTCCAAGGGGTGCTGGAGTACCCAATCGCGTTCGGCGTGGCCGGGCTCGGCGGCGTCTTTGCCGGGCGGCTGCAGGCGGCCTTGAAGGGCGGCCAACTGCGCCGCGTGTTCCTTTACGCCTGGGGTGGCATTTTGCTGGGCACCCTAGCCAAGTACTTCTGCCACTTCCTGGCCGGCTGGGTGTTTTGGGGCTCATACGCACCCAAGGGGATGCCGGCTTGGCTGTACTCGCTGGTGATTAACGGCGGTTCGGCCATCGCGTCCGGTCTGTTGGGGCTGATCGTCATCTCGGTTCTGGTCACCAGCGTCAAGCAGCTGTTCCTGCCGAAGCGAACGGTTGGCCTGGGTCACGCCGCTTAACGCAAAAAGGTCCTGCCTCGAGTCGAGGCAGGACCTTTTTGGTTGGTGTGACGCGGTTACATCGCGGAGAATGCCATCGCGATAGCGCCGAAAACGGTGACAATCAGCATGGCCCAAGCGGCGATGTGGGTAATGTACCAAAACTTGGTTTTCTTCTGCTTCACGGTCCCACCACCTTTGTCTTTTTTCTCAGTTTACCCGTTTTTGGGGCGTGGGGCAAATCAAAATCTGGTAAGATAGGAAGAAATGGCTTTCGCCGTCGCGTTGGCGGTGAAGGCAGTCTGGGAGGGCGACATGCAACCGCTGCTGATCTACATTTTGCCACTGGTCGGCTGGGCCTTCGTGCTGGCCAGCATGGTCTTTCGCTTTTCGAACAACCTGTTTTACTTCACCGCCACCGGCTTCAACCTGCTGGGGCTGTGGGCGGCTCGCACTCAGGCCGCGCCCAACCAGATCTGGCTGGCACTGTTTTGCGCGGTGGCGATCGCCATTCTGCTGGTGATCGACCGCGTCGCCCGGGACTACGACCTGATCGTGCCGGTTTACGCCCACTGGCTGAGCCGCACCTGGCTGCTCGCCACCACCGCGTGGTGGGTAGCGGCCCTGATTTTCCGCTGAGGCGGTTTTGGTCCCCACCTTGGCCCCACCGGGTGGCCCAATTCGCATTAAATGGGCTGAGTCCCCACTCGTCTTTCAGAATAACGACCTTGCGCTGCTTGGCGGCGCAAGGTTTTTTTGTGCCGCCGCGCCAAACAATGGGCGAACAACAGTTTCGTGCGGCCATTTTGGGGAGTTTGGTGGTGGATTGTGGGGGGATGTGGTAGACTGAAAATAACAATATCAGGGGAGGTGTCGCCATGTTGATGGGTGAGTTTCATCACAGCATCGATGCGAAGGGCCGGCTGATCATTCCGGCCAAGTTTCGCGAGCAGCTGGGTGCGAGTTTTGTGCTCACCCGCGGCATGGACGGCTGCCTGTTCGGCTACCCTGAGGCCGAGTGGGAGAAGCTGCAAGAGAAGGTCGCCACGCTGCCCTTGACCAAGAAGGACGCGCGAACCTTCACCCGCTTTCTCTACTCGGCGGCCACCGAGTGCGAGCTGGATCGCCAGGGCCGCATCAACATTCCCAAGCCCTTGATCGAACACGCCGGCCTCGCCAAAGGCTGCACGCTGGTGGGGGTGGCCAACCGCATTGAAATCTGGAGCGACGACAAGTGGGCCAGCTTTGCGGCCGACGCCGAGGACAACTTCGACGACATTTCCGAAAATCTAATGGACTTTGGACTTTAATATGACAGAATTCAAACACGAAACCGTCCTGCTCCAGGAGGCGACCGATGCCTTGGCCATCAAGCCGGCCGGCACCTACGTCGATTGCACCCTCGGCCGCGGCGGTCACACCAAGCGCATTTTGAGTCAGCTGACCACGGGTCAGCTTTACGCCTTCGACCAAGACGCCGCCGCCATCACGGCGGTCCAGGCCACCCTGGGCGACCGGGCCAATCTACACCTCATACATAAGAACTTTCGTCAGCTTGAGACGGCTTTGGGGGCCAGTGGCCTGACGACCGTCGATGGCATTTTGTACGACCTCGGCGTGTCGTCGCCGCAGTTCGACGACTCCAAGCGGGGCTTCAGCTACCGCTTCGATGCCCCGCTTGACATGCGCATGGACCAAAGCCAGGCCTTGTCTGCCCGGGTGGTGATCAACGAGTGGTCCTTTCAGGAGCTCGTGCGAATCTTCAGCCGCTACGGTGAGGAGAAGTTCGCCAAGCCGATTGCCCGGCAGATCGAACGGGCGCGGGCGGAAAAGCCGATCGAGACCACCTTCGAGCTGGTTGAGCTGATCAAGGCCGGCATCCCGGCCGCGGCGCGTCGCACCGGCGGTCACCCCGCTAAGCGGGTGTTTCAGGCGGTTCGCATCGCGGTCAACGATGAGCTGTCGGCGCTTGAGGACTCGCTGACCCAGGCCTTGCGCCTGCTGGCTCCGGGCGGTCGCATCAGCGTGATCACGTTCCAGTCGCTTGAAGACCGGCTGGTCAAGACCATGTTTCGCGAGGCCACCACGCTGCCGGACCTGCCGCGCGACCTGCCGGTGGTGCCGGCGGGGCTCGCCCCGGACTTTCGTTTGCCCAACCGCAAGCCGATTCTGCCCGGTGCCGCGGAGCTTGCGGCGAACCACCGGGCCCACAGCGCCAAGCTGCGCGTGATTGAAAAAGTGATGAAGGAAGGCGACGTTGATGCAGGATAACACCGCAAGACAGCTCGATTACGCGCAACCCGCGTTCCGGCCGGCCCCCAAGCCGGCCGCGGTGCCAACCCCGGCGCCTGCGCCAAAGCCGCAGGCGAAGCCACGCCGTCACCTGGCCCTCAGCCCGCTTGAACGCCTGTTGACCTGCGTCTGCGGGGTGGCCGTGGTGATTTTCGCCATGGGCTACTTGGCCACTCAGATGCAGCTGGCGGGGCTGAACCGGAGCTTTCAAACCGTGCAGCGCGAAACCACCGTCCAGCAGCAAGGTGTCGCCGACGCCAAGCAGACGGTGGGGGAGCTGTCCAACTCCAGCCGCCTCGAGAACTTTGCCAAGGCCCACGGCTTCACCGTGATCGAGGGCAACATCAAGCGTGTGACGAATAAATGAAAAACATGACTCCCAAACGACAAACGAATGCGAGACATCCTGAACGCAACCGCAAGCTTTTCGGCATTCTGCTGATTGCGGTGACGGCTTTGGTGGGGCTTGGGTTCGTTTGTCGTTTTGCGTATGTGGCGCTGGGCGGCACGGTCGATTCCAAGGACCTCAAGGCCTACCGCGTCCAGCAGTACCACCGCGATTCGGTGCTGACCGCCAAGCGCGGCACCATCTACGACCGCCACGGCAGCGTGATTGCCGAAGACGCCAACACCTACACCCTTTACGCCGTGGTCAGCACCAAAACCACCGATGGCAAGCCCAATGTGGACGGCAAAAAGAAGCTGTACGTCACCGACAAGCCGCACACCGCGGCGGTTTTGGCCAAGTACCTGCCGCTGACGGTCAAGCAGCTGTTGACCTACTTGAACCCCAAGGGCAATCCCTACCAGGTCGAGTTCGGCAAGGCGGGGTCCGGGCTGTCGCTGGCCATCAAAAAGCAAATCGAGGCGCAGCACCTATCTGGCATCGGTTTCACCGACAGCCCGTCGCGCCTGTACCCCAACGGGGATTTTGCCAGCTACACCATCGGGTTGGCGACGCCGCAGTCCAACACCGCCAACCCGCTGCTCGGGGTGATGGGGCTTGAAAAGCAGTTCGACAAGCTCCTGACGGGCACCAACGGCTACACCAGCTCCCAGTACGACGTCTACGGCTTCAAGCTGCCGCAGGCCAAGACCAAGATCCAACGCGCCGTGAACGGCGGCTCCGTCACCACGACACTTGATGCCAGCTTGCAGTCGTACCTGGAGACCCTAATGACCAAGGTGGCCACCGCTTACCGGCCCAAGGTGCTCAACGCGGTCCTGATGAACGCCAAAACCGGCGAAATCCTGGCCGCAAGCTCGCGGCCGACCTTCGACCCAAGCACCAGAGAGGGCCTGACGACCTGGCGCAACGCCTTGGTCGAAGACGTCTACGAGCCGGGGTCGGTGATGAAAATCGTCACGCTGGCCAGCGCCATCGACGCCGGCACCTACCAACCCAACGAGTACTACAAGTCCGGGCGCATCAAGGTGGCTGGTGGCACCGTCGCCGACTGGAACGACGGGGTCGGCTGGGGGTCCATTCCCCTGAGCGAGGCCTTCACGCGGTCGAGCAACACTGGGATGGTGCGCATCGAACAGGAGCTGGGCGAGGCCAACGAGGCCAAGTACCTCAAGGCCTTCCACTTCGCCGAGGCAACCGGGGTGGCGCTGCCCAACGAAAACGCCGGCACCTACTCCCTCAAAAACCCACTGCAGCGGCTGAACATCTCCTTTGGTCAGGGGATTTCGGTCAACGTGATGCAGATGCTTCAGGCCACCACCGCCATCGCCAACGGCGGCACCATGATTCAGCCGCGACTGATTAAGCAGACGGTCTCCAAGACCGGCAAGGTGACCAACTACAAGCGCCGCGTCGTCGGTCAGCCGATCAAGGCGACCACGGCGGCGGCGGTGCTGGATGCGATGAAGAAGGTGGTCTCCGACAAGAACGGGACCGGGGTGCCATACGCCATCAAGGGCGTGGATCTGGCGATGAAAACCGGGACGGCGCAGATTCCCCGGGCCGATGGCAAGGGCTACGTCACGGCCGGCGACAACGCGCTGCACAGCGTGATGGCGATTGCCCCGGCGAGCTCGCCCAAGTACATCGTGTACGTCACCTTACAGCAGTCGCAAAAAAACGTGGAAACGCCGATTGCCACCAAGATCAACCAGATTTTCCAGCCGCTGTTGAAGCGGGCCCTGGCGCTTGATGCCAGCACCGCCGCCAGCGGAGCGGCCAGCAGGGCCACCGTGCCGGCGGTCACCAACCAGCGCGTCGCCACCGCCCAAACCACGGTGACCAAGGCCAAGCTCGCCGCTGCGGTGGTCGGCACCGGCAACCGCGTGGTCGCGCAGCTGCCGCAGGCCAAGACCGCGGCGTTGACCGGGGCCCGGGTGCTGCTTTTGACCAACGGCGCGATGACCATGCCGGACGTGTCTGGCTGGTCCAAGAGCGATGTGTTAAAATTAGCGCAATTGACTGGTAAAAAATTCAAACTGAGCGGCACGGGTTACGCAACCCATCAAAGCCTGGCCAGCGGGGCGCTGCTGGGCGATGAGGCCGTGACCGTCACTTTCGCCAAAACTAAGTAATGGGGTAGGATAATGCAATTCACAGAGATGTTGATCCCGATGGTGGCCGCCTTTGCCATCACGGTGATCTTGTTGCCGCTGTTCATCGGCTACCAGCGGATGCGCAAGGAAGGCCAGACGATTCGCGAGATTGGCCCCAAGTGGCACGCCAAAAAGAACGGCACCCCGACCATGGGCGGCCTGATCTTGGTGATCGCCATCGTCGCCAGCGCGTTGTTTGCCGGCTGGTGGCAGGGGCAGCTGACCCTGAGCCTGCTCATCGGCCTGTTCATTCTGGTGCTTTACGGCGCCTTGGGCTTCTTCGATGATTTCATCAAGGTGGCCATGAAGCGCAACCTCGGGCTCAAGGCCTGGCAGAAGCTCCTGGGCCAGATTGTCGGCGCCGCGGTGTTTTTGCTCGCGTACTTTCACGAGGGCTTTCCCCACACGCTGGCGCTGCCGTTCGTCGGCAGCCTCAACGTCGCCTGGGTCTACGTCGTCTTCGCGGTGGTGTGGCTGGTCGGCTTCTCCAACGCCGTCAACCTCAGCGACGGCATCGACGGCCTGTGTGCCGGGCTGAACGTGGTGGCCTTTGGGACCTACGCGATCATCGCCGTCCAGGAAGCCCGCACCGACGTCTTGATTCTCTGCCTGGTCACCATCGGCGCGATGATCGGGTTTCTGCTGTACAACCACAAGCCGGCCCAGATTTTCATGGGCGACGTCGGCAGCCTGGCCTTGGGCGGGATGCTGGCGGTGGTCGCCTTACTGCTGAACCGGCCGTGGTCGCTGCTTTTGATTGGAATCGTGTTCGTCTGCGAAACCGCCAGCGTGATGATCCAGGTGTTCGTTCACCACTTCTTCCACCGGCGCGTCTTCAAGATGACGCCGATTCACCACAGCTTTGAGATGTCCGGCTGGTCCGAGTGGCGCATCGACATCGTCTTTTGGCTGACCGGCGCGGTTGCCGGCGGCCTGTACCTGCTCCTATTCATGTAGAAAGAAGATCAGTTTAATCATGAAACAGATCACCTCGTATCAAAACAAGAAGGTCCTGGTTTTGGGCCTGGCCAAAAGCGGTGTGAACGCCGCCAAGCTCCTGCACCGCCTCGGTGCCTTGGTTACTGTCAACGACAAGAAGGACTTCGACGACAACAAGGACGCCCAGGCGCTGTTGGCCGAAGGCATTCGCGTGATCACCGGGAGCCACCCGGTGGCGCTTTTGGACGAGGACTTCGCCCTGATGGTCAAGAATCCGGGGATTCCTTACTCCAACCCGATGGTCCAACGTGCCCAGGCACTGAACATCCCGATCATCACCGAGCCGGAGCTGGCCTTTCAGGTCTCCGATGCCAACTGGATCGGCATCACCGGCAGTAACGGCAAGACCACGACGACGACTTTAATCGGCCTGATGCTCAACGAAGACCGCGCTAAGGGTCACGCTTACGACGCCGGCAACATCGGCATTCCGGTGTCCGGCGTCGCGCAAAAGGCCGGCCCCGACGACACCATCGTCGCTGAGCTGTCGAGCTTTCAGCTGGTCGGCACCCGGACGCTGCACCCGCACATCGCGGTGTTGACCAACATCTACGAGGCTCACCTGGATTACCACGGCGACCGCGCCCATTACGTCGCGGCCAAGATGCACATCACCCAAAACCAGACGCCTGACGACTACTTCATCATGAACTGGGACCTGCCTGAGATGCACGAGCTGGCCAAAAAGAGTGCGGCCACCATCGTGCCATTCTCCCGCCTTGGCGCTGACGGCGCCCGGGCGACGCTTGAGGATGGGCAGTTGTGCTTTGACGGCCACGCCATCATGGCGGCCGACCTGATGCAGATTCCCGGCGAGCACAACATCGAAAACGCACTGGCCGCCATCGCTGCGGCCAAGCTGTCCGGTGTTTCGGATGACGCCATCCGGGCGGTTTTGACCCGCTTCACCGGCGTTCGCCACCGCATCCAGTACGTGGCCACCGTTGACGGCCGCAAGGTTTACAACGACTCCAAGGCCACCAACGTCGAGGCGGCCACGGTGGCAATCGAGGCCTTCAAGCAGCCCGAGGTGCTGTTGGCGGGGGGGCTTGACCGCAAGCTGTCCTTGGCCGGGCTGATTCCGCTGGTCAAGGCCCACGTTCGCAAGATGATTGTCTTTGGCGAAACCACCCAGCAGCTGATCGACGTCGCCAAGGCGGCCGGCGTTCCGGTCGAGGCGACCCAAGACGTGCAGACCGCGGTGCCGCTGGCCTTTGCTGCCAGCGAGCCCGGTGATGTGATTTTGCTCTCGCCGGCCGCGGCCAGCTGGGATCAGTACCCGAACTTCGAGACCCGCGGCGATCTGTTCATCGCGGCGGTCGAGCAATACGCAGAAAAGGAGAAATGAGATGCGCCTGATGATTTCCGGTGGCGGCACCGGCGGCCATATCTATCCGGCACTGGCCTTGATCGAGCGGCTGAAGGCCACCGGCCAGCTTGACGCGGTGTTGTACGTTGGGACGGCCAAAGGGCTGGAAAGCCGCATCGTGCCAAAGGCCGGCATTCCCTTCGAGACGCTGAGCCTGCAGGGGTTCAAGCGCCGCTTGACGCTCGAGAACGTTCGCACCGTCAGCCTCTTTTTGGGCTCGCTCAAAAAGGCGCGGCGCCTGCTGCGCGACTTTAAGCCCGACGTCGTGGTCGGCACCGGCGGCTACGTCTCGGCCGGGGTGCTGTTTGCGGCGACGCAGCTGCACATTCCAACCGTGATCCACGAGCAAAACTCGGTGGCCGGCGTGACCAACAAGTTCCTGGCGCATTTTGTCACCAAGATTGCGATCACCTTTCCCGAGGTGGCCGCCAGCTTCCCGGCTAAGAAGGTCGTCGTGACCGGCAATCCCCGGGCCCAGCAGGTGGCCGGGCTGTTGCCCAACGACCGGCTGGCCGATTTCGGTCTCGACCCTAAGCGCCGGACACTTCTGATCTTCGGCGGCTCCCGCGGGGCGCCGAAAATCAACCAGGCGGCGCTTTCGGCGCTGCCAGCGTTCGGTCAGGCGGATTTTCAGACCCTGTTTGTGACCGGCAGCGTTCACTACGACCGCATCAAGGCCCAGCTGCCGCCGCTTTCCACCAACGTGGCGGTGGTGCCTTACGTCGACGACATGCCGAGCATCCTGCCGGACATCAGCCTGGTGATCGGTCGCTCCGGCGCCACCAGCCTGGCGGAGCTGACCGCCCTGGGGCTGCCCAGCGTCCTGATTCCAAGTCCCAACGTCACGCACAACCACCAGTTCGTCAACGCCCAGGCGCTGGCGGTCAAGGGGGCGGCGCTGGTGGTGACTGAGCCGGAGCTTGACGCGCAGTTCGCCGACACGATCATCGAGCTGATGCAAGACGATCCGCGGCTGTTGCAAATGGCCAAGGCGGCCAAGGCGCTTGGCACCCCGACGGCCGGCGACGCGCTGGTTGCAGTGCTGCAATCTGTCATGAAGTGAGGTGTTCGGCGTGGGCAGACAAAAGCCAACTCAAGATCCGCTTACGCCGTGGGAGGCCTACCAGGCCAAGCAGGCGCGAAGCAACAAGCATCCGGCCAAGCTGAAGCTGCCGACCGTGCAGCGGCTGCGAGCCCGGCACCGCAATCGCAACCTGGCGCTGATTTTGACGCCGCTCCTGCTCCTCCTGGCGTTTTTGGGCTACATGGTGTCGCCGATCGCCAAGGTCGCGACCGTGTCCGTGACCGGAACACGCAACGTGCCGATTCAAACCGTCATCGATGCCAGCCGGCTGGACGAAACCAAGCTGGTGCTGGGCCTCTTGGTCCACCGCCGGCAGGTGCTGAGCGGCATCAAGCAACGGGTGCCGGAGCTTCAGGCGGCCTCGGTGAGCGTGGCCGGGTTCAACCGCGTCACCTTCCACGTCTTGGAGTACGCGCCGGTGGGGTACGTCCTGCAAAAAGGGCGCTACCGCATGATTTTGGAGAACGGCGCGGAGATGTCGACTAGCACCACCACGCCGCTGGATAATTACCCGGTGTTTAGCGCCTTTGGGAAAAAGGACGCGGCGGCGATGGCCATCGCGGTTCGCAAGTTCCCCGGCGCGGTGCGGCGAACGGTCAGCGAGGTCAAGGCGACGCGCGGTGGGGGCAACCCCTACCAGATCACGATGACCATGACCGACGGCAACACCGTGGTGGCTGACTCGCGAACCGTTGCGAAGAAAATCAGTTATTACCCCGCGATAGTGGCGCAGGTGAAGCAAAAAGGCACCGTTGACTTGGAAGTCGGGGCGTTTTTCACCCCTTATTCAAAATGAAATGCATAATATTCAAATTTTCATTGGGTTTGCTGAATTGACGGGGTACGAAGTCTAGGCCCCTGTGGTAAACTTGGACTAGTCATGTTTATCATAGAATAATTACGATTGGCAAAGGAGGTTCGGTCGACATGGGAAATCGCGACTTATACGTTGGTCTTGATATCGGGACGACGTCGATCAAGGTCATTGTGGCCGAGTCTGTGCAAGGCGCATTGAACGTGATCGGGGTGGGGAGTCAGCGCTCGGAAGGGCTCTCCCGCGGCGTGATCGTCGACATCGACAAGGTGGCCGGCGCGATCAAAGGCGCCGTGGCCCAGGCGGAGGAGAAGGCATCGATCAAGATCTCTTCGGTGGTGGCTGGGGTGCCGGCCAACGCCTTGCAGATTGAGCCGGTGACCGGCATGATTGCGGTTGGCGACCAGTCCAAGGAGATTCAGGACGCGGATGTGCGAGCCGTCGCGGCGGCCGCCTTGGTGCGGAACCTGCCGCCCGAACGCGAAATTCTCTCGCTTTCGCCAACGGAATTCATCGTGGATGGCTTCGACGGCATCAAGGACCCGCGCAACATGGTGGGGGTTCGCTTGGAGATGCACGGGCTGCTGTTCACGGTGCCTAAGACTGTTTTACATAACACCAAAAAGGCCATCGAAAAGGCCGGCCTGACCATTCGCTGCATGGTCGTCGCCCCGCTGGCGGCGGCGCAGGTGGCCCTGAGCGACGGCGAGCAGGACTTCGGCACCGTTTTGATTGACTTGGGTGGTGGGCAAACCACCGCCGCGGTGATTCACGACCACAAGCTGAAGTTCACCGCCGTGGATCCCGAGGGGGGCGAGTACGTCACCAAGGACATCTCGCAGGTTTTGAACACCGACTTCAAGGACGCCGAGAAGCTCAAGCGCGACTACGGTACCGCCGATTCGCTGGCGGCCGCCGAGGGCAACCGCTTCCCGGTCACGGTGGTCGGCAAAACCGAGCCGGCGATGATCTCCGAGAAGTACCTTGCCGAGATCATCGAGGCGCGGCTGACCCAGATCTTTGACCGGCTACACAGCGCGTTGGCCCAGGCCAATGCGCTGGACCTGCCCGGCGGGGTCGTCATCACCGGTGGCACCACCGCCTTGCCCGGCATCATCGAGCTGGCCCAGGATGTGCTGGGGCAGGGTCGCGACCAGGCCCTGGCCGTCAAGCGCTTCATGCCGGACGAGATGGGGCTGCGCCACCCGGCGTTCACCCAGGCGCTGGGGCTCATCACCGCGGCCGCCAAGATGACCGACATCGACATTCTGGTCGCCGCCGTGCTGCCGACCCCGATTGCGGGTCAGGTGGCCCAAGAGACAGTGACCAAGCTGGCCACCACCCCGGCCCCGACAACGGAGCCGGAGGCCACTACGCCCAAAGAGAAGAAGCCTTCTGCACTGCGTCGCTTCTTCGGCAATTTCTTCGAATAATAAAAGATTTTCCTAGGAGGAACGACAATGGAATTCTCACTTGATGCACAAAACGACACCGGGGCAGTGATCAAGGTCATCGGGGTCGGTGGCGCCGGCGGCAACGCGGTCAACCGCATGATTGCAGAAGACGTCAAAGGCGTGGAGTTTATCGCGGCCAACACGGATGTTCAGGCGCTGGCCAACTCCAACGCCGAAACCAAGATTCAGATCGGTCCGAAGCTCACCCGCGGGCTCGGCGCCGGCGCCACGGCCGACATCGGCCAAAAGGCGGCCGAAGAGTCCGAAGAGGCGATTCAGCAGGCGCTTGAAGGCGCCGATATGATTTTTGTCACCTGCGGCATGGGCGGTGGCACCGGCACCGGGGCTGCCCCGGTGGTGGCCAAGATTGCCAAGGACCTCGGCGCGTTGACGGTCGGCGTTGTGACGCGGCCGTTCACCTTCGAGGGCCCGCGCCGCGCCAAGAACGCCAGCGAAGGCATTTCGCAGCTCAAGGACGTGGTCGACACGCTGGTGATCATCGCCAACAACCGGTTGCTTGAAATCGTCGACAAGAAGACCCCGATGCTTGAGGCTTTCCACGCCGCCGACAACGTGTTGCGCCAAGGCGTTCAGGGGATTTCCGACCTGATCACCAGCCCCGGCTACGTCAACTTGGACTTCGCCGATGTCAAGACCGTCATGGCCAACCAGGGCAGCGCGTTGATGGGCATCGGCTCCGCCACCGGCGAGAACCGCACCATCGAGGCCACCAAGAAGGCGATTTCCAGCCCACTGCTCGAGGTGTCGATCGACGGCGCCAAGCAGGTGCTGTTGAACATCACCGGTGGTCCGGACCTGTCCTTGTTTGAGGCCCAAGACGCCAGCGAGATCGTGGCCCAGGCCGCGACCAACGACGTCAACATCATCTTCGGGACCTCGATTAACGAGGAGCTCGGCGATGAGGTCGTGGTGACCGTCATTGCCACCGGCATCGACGAGGCCGCCGTTGAGCAGAGTCGCGGCAGCCGCGGTGCTGCTAGCCGCCCGGCCGCTCCGGCCAGCAAGCCAGCGGCCAAGCCGGCCGACGATCCCTTCGGCAACTGGGACCTGCGCCGCGAACCGAGCCAGCGCCAGGCGCCGGCCGAACAGAATCTGGATAAGGCCGAGAAGAAGGATTTTGACATCTTCGAAAGCCAGCCGCAGGCAGACGACGGGGACAAAGGCGACGACCAGCCGCCATTCTTCCGGTTTCGCCGCCAGTAATCCCGAACGGAGGTGAAGGCGATGGCCTTTGAAAAAATTTCTTCCAAATTCAATCAGTTCTTCGCCATGGACCCCGAAGACACCGAGCAGCCCGAGCCGGCCACGGCTCAGCCAACGCCAAGTGCGGCGACCGACGGCGCTAACACGCGGCCGGTCACGGCACCGTTTCGCGGTAACAAGGTGGTCGCGATGAGCGACCCGGCGACCAAGGCGGCCAAAATTGTGGTGTACGAGCCCCGCATCTACTCGGACGCCAAGGAAATCGGCAACCACCTGCTGAACAACCGCGCGGTGGTGGTCAACTTCGACCGCATCACACCGGCCGATGCGACCCGCATTGTCGACTTTCTGACCGGCACCGTCTTTGCCATCAACGGCGAGATCAAGCGCATCGGCGAGATGATTTTCCTGGTCACACCGGCGAACTTCCAGATCGACGGCAGTCTGGCCGACACGGTCGGCCAAGACGCCGACTTCGACCTGGCAACCCCCTAGGAGGTGCCTATGTTCATTTTCTGGCTTTATCGCGTCTTGAGCTGGGCGCTTGAGGCCTACATGCTCGCCTTGGTGGTGTACGTGCTGATGTCTTGGTTCCCCGGGGCCCGTGAATCGGCGCTGGGGCGGCTGTTGGCCCGGTTGTGCGAGCCTTACCTGCGGCTGTTTCGCTTCCTGCCGATTTTTGCCGGTATGGACTTCTCGCCGCTGCTCGCGTTCTTCGTGCTTGGCTTCGTTCAGCGCCTGCTTGGGCAGCTGTTCGGGCTCTTGGTGACGGCACTGTGAGCGACTTAGATCAGCACTTCAGAAAAGATGAGGCGCCGTTCATCGCAACGGTGTTGGAGCAGATTGAGACCGCGACGACCGAGTACCGGCCGGTGCTGACCGACTTTTTGGATCCGCGCCAGGCCTACATCGCAGAGACTTTGATCGCCCGGTCGGACAGCGTCAAGCTGCACTTGTTCGGCGGCATCGCGCAAGCGGAGCGGCGCCGGGCGCTGATTGCGCCTGACTACTTCGAACCGGCGCCTGAGGATTACGCCTTGGCCGCCATGGAAATCAAGTACCCGCAAAAGTTCGCCGAGCTGCATCACAGCCAGGTGCTTGGCACCCTCGCCAACTCGGGCATCGCCCGGGCCCAGTTCGGTGATATTCTGACGGCGGCCGGCCACTGGCAGATTGTGACCACCGCCAGTATGTCAGAGTGGGTGGCGACCAACATCACGCGCATCGGTAAGATTGCGGTGCGGCTGATTCCCATCGACTTGGGCGACCTGGTGACACCGGTGACGGACTGGGAGGCGGCGAGCCTCACCATGTCCGGCTTGCGGCTGGACAGCCTGGTCGGCCACGCCTTCAACCTGTCGCGAGCCCGGGCCAAGCACCTGGTTGACACTGATAAGGTGCGGCTGAACTTTGCCGAAACTACGGCGCCGGATGCGGCCATCAGCGTGGCCGACATCGTGTCGGTGCGGGGTTTTGGGCGGGTCCGGGTGCGGGCACTGTTGGGTGTCACCAAGAAAGGCAAGCAAAAGCTCGACGTTGAGATCATTCACAAATGAGTAGGGGAGGAACTTCTATGGCACTCAGTCCATTAGACATTCACAACAAGGAATTCGCCAGCCGCATGCGCGGTTACGACAAAGACGAGGTCAACGATTTTCTGGCGCAGATCATCAAGGATTACAGCGCCGCAATCAAGCACAACGAGGAGCTTGAAAAGAGCCTGGCGGAGACGCAAGACAAGATCAAGTACTTCACCGACCTCAAGGATGCGCTGAACCAGTCGATCATCGTGGCCCAGGAGGCCGCCGACAAGGTCAAGAAGAACGCGGATCAAGAGGCCGAACTGATCACCCAGCAGGCCGAAAAGAACGCGCAAAACCTCCTGACGGATGCGACCGACAAGGCCAACCACATCCTCGGCGATGCGACCGACAAGGCCAAGACCATCACGGTGCAAACCGAGGACCTGAAGCGCCAGACTCGCGTCTTCCGCCAGCGCCTGCAGGTGATGCTTGAAAGCCAGCTGGAAGTCGTCAAGAGCCCGGAGTGGAAGGAACTGCTGGCCAGCACCACCGAGGCCGCGGAGTACCTCGATCCGGCCAACGCACCGGCACCGCTTGACAACACCCCCCAGGATTCAGTAAACTCAGAGGCAAGTGAAGAAAGCGACGGGCAGACCAAGTACACCGAAATCGTGTTCCCAACCGATGACGCAGCGGCGTCGGACGATGCGGAAGCGACGCCGGCACCTGAGAACCCGGACGCGGAATAGTAACGTCAGAACACAAGCCAGGCGTGGCGGCAGGTCAGCGAATCGGGGACGGTGGAAGCCCGAGCCACAAGCGCGTCTTGGTATCAGTTCGCAGTTGTGCAGTCGAGATGTAGGCCGCACCGGTCACCACCGTTATCGGGCATTGAGGGGTCATTGCGACCCGAACCTAGGTGGTACCACGAGATTCTCGTCCTATTCGGAGAGAATCTTTTTTTGTGCCGCCGGACATTTTTAGGAGGAGACTATGAAAGTCAAAGATACGCTGAACCTGGGCAAGACCGACTTCAAGATGCGAGCCGGGCTGCCGACCAAGGAACCGCAGATGCAGGCGGCTTGGGAGGAGAACCACCTGTACCAGCTGCGCCAAAAGCTCAACGCCGGCAAGCCGAGCTTCGTGCTGCACGACGGGCCACCGTTTGCCAACGGGAACATTCACATGGGCCACGCCTTGAACAAGATTTCCAAGGACATCATCGTTCGCTACAAGTCGATGAGCGGCTTCCGGGCCCCTTACGTGCCCGGCTGGGACACGCACGGCCTGCCGATCGAGCAGCAGCTGGCCAAAAAAGGCGTTCACCGCAAGGAAATGTCTTGGGCCGAGTACCGCGAGCTGTGCCGCCAGTTCGCGATGAAGGAAATCGAAAAGCAACGCACCGACTTCAAGCGCCTCGGGGTGCTGGGCGACTGGGACCACCCGTACATCACCTTGCAGCCGGAGTTCGAGGCGCAAGAGATTCGCGTCTTCGGGCAGATGGCCGAAAAGGGCTACATCTACCACGGCCTGAAGCCGGTGTACTGGTCTTGGTCCTCGGAATCCACCCTGGCCGAGGCCGAAATCGAGTACCACGACGTCAAGTCACCGTCGATGTTCGTCGCCTTCAAGGTCGTGGACGGGAAGGGGCTGCTGGATCAAGACACCAGCTTCATCATCTGGACCACGACGCCTTGGACCATTCCGGCCAACGAAGGCATCGCCGTCAACCCCCGTTTCGAATACGTTCAGGTCAACGCCGACGGCAAGAAGTACGTCGTGGCAAGTGAGCTGTTGACCAAGATTCAGGCGACGCTTGGCTGGCAGAACGTCACCGTGCTGCAGACCTTGAAGGGGACGCAGCTTGAGTACATGACCGGCCAGCACCCGCTGTACGACCGCACCAGCCTGGTGGTCTTGGGCGACCACGTCACGCTGGACGCCGGGACCGGGCTGGTCCACACCGCGCCGGGCCATGGTGAAGACGACTACAAGTGCGGCGTGAAGTACGACCTGCCGGTGCTGTCCGTCGTCGACGAGAAGGGCTTCATGACCGAAGACGCCCCGGGCTTCACCGGTGTGTTCTACGACAAGGCCAACCCGCTGGTCACCGCAGCCTTGAAGGCTAACGGCAGCCTGCTGAAGCTCGACTTCTTCACCCACAGCTACCCGCACGACTGGCGAACCAAGAAGCCAGTGATTTTCCGGGCCACGACCCAGTGGTTCGCCTCCATCGACGCGATTCGCGATCAGATTCTTGCCGCCATCGACACCGCCAGCTTCTCGCCGGCCTGGGGCAAGACCCGCCTGCACAACATGATCAAGGACCGCGGCGACTGGGTGATTTCCCGGCAACGTGCCTGGG
Organism: Lacticaseibacillus parakribbianus; assembly: GCF_025490915.1. GTDB lineage: Bacteria > Bacillota > Bacilli > Lactobacillales > Lactobacillaceae > Lacticaseibacillus > Lacticaseibacillus parakribbianus. The sequence goes on from NZ_JANQBA010000017.1 coordinate 37,887, forward strand.
GCGTCCCGCTGCCGATTTTCTACGCCGAAGACGGCACCCCGATTCTGGAAAAGGCCACCATCGACCACGTCGCCGACCTGTTCGGCCAGTACGGCTCGATCGTCTGGTCGCAGCGTGAGGCCAAGGACCTGTTGCCTGAGGGTTATACGAATGCCCACTCGCCGCACGGTGAATTCACCAAGGAAACCGACATCATGGATGTCTGGTTCGACTCTGGCTCCAGCTGGGCCGGCGTCTGCGAGGCACGGCCCGAGCTGACCTACCCGGCCGACCTGTACCTGGAAGGCTCCGATCAGTACCGCGGCTGGTTCAACTCAAGCCTGATCACCAGCGTCGCGGCTCACGGCAAGGCGCCTTACAAGCAGGTGCTCTCTCAGGGCTTCACGCTTGACAGCGAAGGGCGCAAGATGAGCAAGAGCCTGGGCAACACCATCGCACCGGACGTGGTGGAGAAGCAGTACGGTGCCGAAATCATCCGCCTGTGGGTCGCCACCGTCGACTCAAGCTCCGACGTTCGCGTGTCCATGGACAACTTCGCCCAGGCCAGCGATGCTTACCGCAAGATCAGAAACACGCTGCGCTTCATGATCGCCAACACCAGCGACTTCGATCCGGCGGCCAACACCGTGGCCTATGAGAACCTCGGCAGCGTCGATCAGTACCTGGCCGTGCGGCTGAACCAGGTGATCGAAGCGGTGAAGGCGGCTTACGACCGCTACGACTTTGCCACCGTCGACAAGATGATTTCGAGCTTCTTGGTCAACGACCTGTCGGCCTTTTACCTCGACTTCGCCAAGGACGTCGTGTACATCGAAGGCGCGGATTCGCTGCTGCGCCGCCGGATGCAGACGGTGATGTACCAGGCCTTGGTTGCCTTGACGCAGCTGCTGACCCCGATTTTGCCGCACACCGCGGAGGAAATCTGGCCGTACCTGCACCAGTCGGCCCAATACGCCGCCTTGAGCGAGATGCCCGTGGCTCAGCACTTCGTCGGCTCGGACGCGTTGCTCGCGCAGTGGCGCGGGTTCATGGTCTTCCGGACCAACGTGCAAAAGGCGCTTGAAACCGCCCGCGACGCCAAGGTCATCGGCAAGTCGCTGGAGGCCAGCGTGACGGTCTACCCGAACCAGGCGGTGCGCGACCTGCTGGCGGGGCTTGACGCCAACGTGATGCAGCTTCTGATCACTAGCGCCTTCACCGTGGCACCTGTTGGGGCCGCGGTGCCGGAAGACGCCGTCACCTTCGACGACGTGGCCGTCTTGGTCGAGCACGCCCAGGGCGAGGTCTGCGCGCGCTGCCGCATGACCACCGAGACGGTGGGCCAGGACCCGCACTTCCCGACGCTGTGCGCACGCTGCGCCAAGATCGTGTCCGAAAACTTCCCGGAGGCAGTGGCCGAAGGATTCGAGGCGTAACATGCAGGGACGCGTGAAAAACTTTAACGAGGACAAGGGGTTCGGCTTCATCGAAGTCGAGAACCAGCCGGATGTGTTCGTCCACTTCTCCGCCATTCTCGGCGGGGGCTACAAGACGCTGCACCCCGGCGACGTCGTGGACTTTGTGATTGTCGAGGGCCCGCGCGGTCCGCAGGCAGCCAACGTTCAAGTCAAGAATTAAGCCGAACGGTCATCGCACACGCGGTGGCCGTTTGCCATCGGAGGACTCAATGACCGAATTCGCCCTGATTCTACAGTTCGAAGACCACGCGGCCCAGACCCTGGTCGCCTGGCGCGCCGGGATCGGACAGCTGATTGGACAGCCCGCGGGGGTGCCGCCGCACCTGACGCTGGCCGCCTTCAGCGCCGCAGGCGGGGCGGCGGTGCAGGCACGCGTCGCGGCTGCGGTGGGTCAGTTTGCGGTCGGGCCGGTGCGGCTGGCCAGTCTCGGGGCGTTCATCCCTGCGGTAGTGTACGCGGCGCCGCTGTGGACCCCGGGCTTAGTTGCGGCGAACCGGCTGGCCAACGCGCTGGGCGACGCAGCGCCGACATCGCGTTACGCGCCTGATGGGTGGCAGCCTCACGTCGCCCTGGCCTCACACTTGGGCCCGGCCAACCTGAACGCCGCGCTCATCTGGCTGACGGCGCGGTTCACGCCGCTGACGCTGGTCGAACCAAGGCTGGTGCTGATTGCCTGTGACCCGTACCAAGAGCTTGCCCGCTGGGCGATTCGCTAGGGGAGACGCAAGAAAAGGGTTGGCCAGAGATCGGCCAGCCCGAATTGAACACGAAAGTTGCATCACAGTGCGGGCCATATGTCAACGCCCACGCGCACAAGGCGGCCACCACGCGTTTCCTAAGTTCGGGAAACACGCGGTGGCCGCCTTGTACTCTGGGCTAAGTGCGACTTATGGCCCAGCATTCGGTGTCGTTACTTGTCTTCGATCTTGCCGTCGTGGGTCCGGGCCACCTTCATCGCGGTGACGCGGATGTAGCCCATCTTCTTCACCAGGGTGTCTTGCACCTTGGCGGATTGGATGTAGTTGATGAACTTGGCGGTTGCGGCGTTCGGCGAGCCCTTGGTGTACATGTGCTCGTAAGCCCAGATCACCCACTTGTTGGTGGTCACGTTGGCGTCGGTTGGTTTGACGTTGTCCAGGGCGACCGGCGTGACGCCGTCTTGGATAGCGGAGAAGGCGAGGTAGGAGATTGCGCCCGGCGTCTGCTTGACCATCTTCATGACGGTGCCGCTGGAGTCTTGTTCCTGGGTGGTGACGACCTTGGTGGTCTTCAGGCCGAGGTTTTCGAAGGTCGCGCGGGTGCCGGAGCCTTGGGCGCGGTTGATCACCACAATTTTTTGGTCCTTACCACCGACTTGCTTCCAGTTGGTCGCCTTGCCGGTGAAGATGTCCAGCAGCTGCTGGTGGGTGAGGTTGGTCACGCCGGTGCCGGGGTGAACCACCGGGGCGATGCCGACCACGGCGACCTGGTGATCGACCAAGGCGTTGGCGTCGACGCCGTCTTTTTCCTGGGCGAAAATGTCGGAGTTGCCGATGGTGACGGTGCCGCTAGCCACCTGGCTGAGGCCGGCGCCGGAGCCGCCACCTTGCACCGTGATGTCGGCGCCAGGGGTCGCCTGCTGGTAATTTTGGGCCGCGGCCTCGACCAGCGGCTGCAGGGCGGTGGAACCGACCGCCACGATCTTGGTTGAGGTGGTGGCGCTGCTTGAGGTTGACTTCTTGGCCTCGCCTTGCGCGTTTTGGCTGCCGCAGCCGGCCAGGACGAACAGTAGTGCTAAGGTAGTGAACAAACCAGTTTTCTTCATTATCTTTCCCCCATCAATTAGGATAGGCTCATTGTACCGGCGGCGCGTAAAGATTCGGGCAATTTCCTGTATCGGTTGCGTATCGATTCTGTAAAGTGTGTAAAAAATGGCGGCCCTGCCACTTGGCTTTTCAGAAAACATCGGCGTATACTAATCAGTAATCAATCTTGCGGGAGGCAATCATGCAAAGCTACGTCAACGACCCGGTCGTCCAAAAGAACCGCTGGTGGATCATCACCGCGGTGGGGATGTTCACCATCATGTCCACGCTGGACGGCTCCATTGTCAACATCGCGCTGCCGGTGATGGCCAAGGACCTCAAAGTGCCGATGAACCAGGCCGAGTGGGTGGTGTCCAGCTACCTGATTGTGATCTGCGCCTTGCTGCTGCTGATGGGCAAGCTGGGGGACACGCTGGGCAAAATTCGCATCTTTCGCCTCGGCACCGTGCTGTTCACGATCGGCTCGCTTTTGGCCGGCTTCAACCACAGTTTCGGGCTGCTGTTAGCCGCCCGGGTGGTGCAGGCGCTTGGGGCGTCGATGACCATGGCCAACAACAACGGCATCATCACCGAGGTCTTTCCGATGAAGGAACGCGGCAAGGCGCTGGGGTTGATCGGCTCGTTCGTCTCGGTCGGCTCGATTGCCGGGCCCGGCATCGGCGGCCTGATTCTGGGCCAGCTGCCCTGGGGCTACATTTTTTGGATCAACATTCCCATCGGCCTGTTGACCATGGCGGTCGGCCACTGGGTGCTGCCCAAAGACCTCGCGCCGTCCCATGCGCCGATCGACTGGGCCGGCTTCGCCAGCTTCGTGGCGGTGATTGTCCCGTTCTTCGTCGCCGTCAACCTGGGGCAGGTGGTGGGCTTTGGCGACTGGCGGGTGCTTGCGCTGTTCGTTGTCGCAATTCTGGCGCTTGGGCTATTCACCCGCCTCGAGCGGCGGCACAAGGCGCCGTTGGTGTCGTTCAAGCTGTTTCAAAACGCCGAGTTCACCATCAGCCTGCTGGCCGGGTTCTTGATTTTTGTCACCAACTTCTTCTTCAATGTTATCTCGCCGTTTTACCTCGAAAACGCACGGGGGCTGTCGGCGACGACGGCCGGCTACATTCTGATGATTTTCCCAATCGTCCAGGTCATCGTCGCGCCTTTGGCCGGCAGCCTGTCGGATAAAATCGGGCCGTACAAAATCACGCTGGTCGGCCTCCTGGTGATCTTAATCAGCCAGCTGGGTTACGCCTTCTTGAACCTGGCGACGCCGCTGGGCCTGGTCATCGTGCTGATCGGGGTGATGGGCTTTGGCAACGGCAGCTTCCAGTCGCCGAACAACACGGTGGTGATGAGCGCCGTGGCGCCGCAGGACCTGGGCATCGCCGGCGGGTTGAACGCGCTGGCGCGCAACCTCGGCATGGTGGTCGGCATTTCGGCGGCCACCACCGTGTTGTTCAGGGCTATGAGCCACACCGCCGGCCGGAAGGTGACGACCTACCTGCCGCAGCATCCCGACTACTTCATTCAAGGGATGCACGTGGCCTTCGCCGTTGCCGCGGCAATCTGCTTGGTGGCGGTGGCGCTGACGGCCTACCGGATGCGCCAGCAGACGAGAAACTAGGGCGGCCGGCCCGACCGGCGCCAACGCCCCCTGGTGCGACTGCGTGGTCGCCGCGGCCACAAAAAAAGCGCATGTCTTCTCGCCGTTAGCGGCGGCGGACATGCGCTTTTTGCGGTTGGTGCGGTCAGGCCTGCGGGGTACCGCCGCCCATGCGACCGGAGGTGTAATCGAGCAGGTGGTTCTTGAGGTCGTTTTCCATGTTGGAGAGCTCCGCTTCTGCGGCCTTGCGCTTGGCGCGACCGTCCTGTTGAATCTGCAGGGTCTGCTTGAGCGTTTCGACCAGGTCGTTTTGGGTCTGGGTCAAGGTTTCGATGTCGACCACGCCGCGCTCGTTTTCCTTGGCCGTTTCGATGGCCGAAATCTTGAGCATCGAGGCGTTCTTCTTCAGCAGGTCGTTGGTGGTTTCGGAGACCTGGCGCTGGGCGGTGACCGCGTCCTTTTGCCGCAGCAGGGTTAAGGCGATGGCCACCTGGTTCTTCCACAGCGGAATCGCGGTGTTGATGCTGGCTTGAATCTTTTCGGCCAGAGCCTGGTTGGTGTTTTGAATCAGGCGAATCTGTGGGGCCTGTTGCAGGGTGATCTGCCGGGCCAGCTGCAGGTCGTAGGCGCGTTTTTCAAGCCGGGCCTGGAACTGCTTGAGGTCGTTGACCTCTTGGACCTTCATCTGGTCACCGGAGTCTTGGGCTTCCTTGAGCGCCACCGGAATCGTGGTGGTTTCAAGTTCTTGCAGCTTCATCTTGGCCGCGGCGATGTAGATGTTCAAGGCGTCAAAGTAGGCCTTGTTTTGGCCGTACAGCTCCTCGAGCATCTTGTTGTCGGTCAAGAGGCCCTGCTGCTCTTTTTCCAGGCGGCTGGCAATCGCGTCGATTTGGGCGCCGATCTTTTGGTACTTAGCCGTGATTTCGAAAATCGAGCGGCGAACCTTGCCGAACATCTTCTTGAAAATGTTGCTGTTTTCGGCTCGCAGCTCGTCGGGGTTGGCCTCGTTGAGCCGGGCCATCAGGCTGGACAGGGCATCCCCGACGGCGCCGGTGTCTTGGCTTTGCACCTGATCCAGCATGGTTTGCGAGAAGTTGCCGAGCTGCTTTTGGGCGGCGGCGCCGTAGCTCAGCACCGCGTCTTGGCTCTTGACGTCCAGCTGCTTGGCCAGCTCCTTGGCCTGGGCCTCCTGCTCGGGGGTCAAGGTCGGGGTCTCGGCCTGCGCCTCTTTTTTGGCCACCGGGTTGGCAGTGGCGGAAAATGGCTGGCTCAACAAGTCATTGACCAGGTTTTGCGTGTCGGTTTGCGGCTGTTCTTCACTCATGCGATTTCTCCATTTCTTCTTTAGCCAGGTTGCCAGCGACTTGGTGGCCCGGAGCCAGGTTGCCAGCGACTTGGTGGCCCGGTAGGACGGTCGATTCGTTCAGCCGCGGCTGCATCTGCCGCTTGGCCAGGGCCACCGAGGCCTCCAGGTCATCCAGGTCGTTCTCGACGAAGGCGGCGTAGTCGGCTTTGACCGCCTCGGCCAGGTCGCCCAAGGCGTTGGCCGCGGTGGTCAACACGTCGTAGGTGTCTTGGGTCTTGACCTCGTGGTGGCTGATTTCCTCGTATTTCTGGGCGATGCTGACCAGGTTGGGCAGCTGCTCGTAGACGAAGTGGCCGGCGCTTGCCAGTTGCTTGGGCGTCTTGACCACGGCCTTGAAGTAGGCGTGCATCACGTTGTCCAGATCGTGGTTGAGCGCGACGCTCTTGATTTTCGGGACGCGGTTTTCGATGTTTTCGAACTGGCGAATCTGTGCGGCCACCTGGTCCATGGTCTCGCGAAACAGGTCGATTTCACTTTCATTGAGACCGGAGTCGGCGTAATGCGCCGCCATCTTGTCGGTCATCGGCGGGGTCGCCACCGGGGCGGTCGGGCGCGGTCGGCTCAGCTCGCCGAGGATTCGGGCGAAGCCGAAGACCACGGCGACGAAAACGGCCAGCCACAGGCGGGTGCTGACGGCGCCGAGGACGAAGCCGCCGAGGGTCCACAGCCCCACGCGCAGCCAGCGAATCTGTTTGTCATTTTTTTTCACGGGCTCACTTCCTGAATTGTTATCGTGCCTTTAGTTTACCATACAACCGGAGGGGGAATATCGGCCCTAGGATTGACTTTCGTTTAGATTTGGTTAAGGCGTTGGCGTTTGGCCCAGAGATTGGTAAGATACAGAAAAGGAGTCGACTCATGGAACAATTAATGCACACCACGCGCCTTTACACCGGGCGCATTCTCAACTTGGACCGGCTGACCGTTCAACTGCCCGATGGCACCCCCGCCTTGCGCGAGGTGGTTCGCACCACCGGTGCCGCCGGGGTCTTGGCGCAATCCGGCGAGCGCGTCTTGTTCGTGCGACAGTGGCGAACCCCGCTTGGGCAAGAGACCCTCGAGCTGCCGGCCGGGCGGATCGAACCCGGCGAGGCGCCGCTGGCCACCGCCAAGCGCGAGCTCAACGAAGAGGCGCAGCTGGCTGCGACCAACTGGCACTACCTCGCGCGGGTGGCCCAAAGCGCCGGCTTCTCGGATGCCACCATCACCTTGTATTCGGCGACGGGGTTGCACCGGCCGGCCAACCAGCGGTCGCAAGACGTCGGCGAGGCGGTGGCCGGCGAGTGGCTGACTTTGGCCGAGGCGCTTGAGGCTCAGGCCCAAGGCGTCATCTGCGACGCCAAAACGGTGATCGGCTTGCTGCACTGGCAGCTCAAGGAGGCGCAACATGTCTGATATTCCCACCAGAAAGGCCTACCGCGAGGCCCAGGCCAAGGCCGAAAGCGCGGCCGCGGAACGCGACGTCAAGCGCCGCGAAACCGAGCGTGATTACGCCGCGGCCCAACGGACGGCCAAAAAGCGCAAGGCCGAGCCGAACACGCGCTTTGACGCGGTGACCTACACCAAGGTCAACAGCCTCAAAAAGAAGCTGAACTGGGCGATCGGCATTGTGGTCGTGCTTTTGATCATCGTCGCCGTGGTGTTGTTCAAGCTGTAGCGGTTTGCGGCCGCCCGGCGGTTAAGGTAGAATAGTTCCTTGTAAATATGCGGCCACCGGCCGGCGAGAATGGAGTAGTGAAGATGAAATTAGGCGTTATCTGTGCGATGGAAGAGGAAATCCGGACGCTTCGGGCCCGATTGAACAACGAACAGGCCCAGCAGTTTGCCAGCCAGCAGTACTACCAAGGCACCATCGAAGGCGTTGAGGTGGTGATGGTCGAATGCGGCATCGGCAAGGTGCAATCCGCGATGACCACGGCCGTTTTGATCAATCAGTACCACCCGGATGTGGTGATTAACACCGGTTCCGCCGGCGGCATCGGCGCTGGCCTGCACATCGGCGACGTCGTGATTGCTGACGCCGTGGCCTACCACGACGTCGACTCGACGGCCTTTGGCTACCTGCCGGGGCAGCTGCCGAATCAGCCGCAAAAGTTCACCGCCGACGCTAGCCTGGTCCAGGCCATCGCCAAGGCCGCCGAAACCGTCGCCTTGACCACGCACGTCGGGTTGATCGTCTCCGGGGACCAGTTCATCAACAGCACCGACGCGATCAAGCGCATCCACGGCATCTACCCGGATGCCTTGGCCTCCGAGATGGAAGGCGCCGCGATCGGTCAGGTGGCCACCCAGTTCCACGTGCCGTTCGTCGTGATTCGCGCGATGAGCGACGGCGGCAACGAGGAGGCCAGCGTCAACTTCGACGACTTCATCATTGAGGCCGGCAAGCAAAGCGCGGCGATGCTTTTGGCCTACATCCACCAGCTGGCCGCGTAACTCATTTCAAAAGAAGGCAGAACATGGCTCACATTTACCTCGACAATGCCGCCACGACGCCGATGGCTAAGCAGGTCATCGCGACGATGACGGCCCAAATGCAAGACGATTTTGGCAACGCCAGCTCCACCCACTGGTTCGGGCGCCAGGCCCACACCGTGCTGGATCAGGCGCGGCAGACCATGGCGGCCAGCATCCACGCCTTGCCGGATAACATTCAATTCACCAGCGGCGCCACCGAGGCCAACAACACGGCCATCGTGCAGGTGGCCCACGCCAGGCAGGCGTTGGGCAACCACATCATCACGACCGCCATCGAGCACCCCAGCGTCTTGAAGCCGCTGGCGCAGCTTGAAAAGGAAGGCTTTGAGGTGACCTACCTGCCGGTTGACGCCAACGGCCAGATCAGCCTGGCGGATTTTGACGCCGCGCTGGACGACCGCACCATCTTGGTGTCCGTGATGATGGGCAACAACGAGGTCGGCAGCCACCTGCCAATCGCCGCCATCGGGGCCCGGTTGGCCGCGCATCAGGCCTGGTTTCACACCGACGCGACCCAGGCCTATGGGTTGCTCGACATCGACGTCGATGCGCTGGGGGTCGACCTGCTGAGCGTATCCGCCCACAAAATCAACGGCCCCAAGGGCATCGGCTTCTTGTACCGCCGCGCCGGCCTGAACTTCCCGTCGTTCATTAAGGGCGGCGAGCAGGAGGGCAAGCGCCGCGCCGGCACCGAGAACATTCCGGCCATCGCCGGGTTCGCGGCGGCGGTCAGCTTGATCACCCCACAGGAAAAGGCGGATCGCCAGGCCAAGTACCTGGGCTTCAAGCACCAGATTCAGGACTCGCTGCGTGGCGCCGGCGTCGCCTTTGAAGTCAACGGCACGGTGCAGGCCGACGCGTTGAACCACGTCTTCAACCTCTGGTTCCCCGGCGTATCGACCTACGCGCTGCAGACCAACCTCGACCTGGCCGGGTTTGCGGTGTCAGGGGGGTCGGCCTGCACCGCCGGCAGCCTCGAGCCGTCCCACGTCCTGACCGCGATGTACGGCGCTGACAGTCCCCGCATCGGCGAGTCCATTCGCATCTCGTTTGGCAAGGCGACGACGACGCTTGACATCGCCCAGTTCATTCAGGCGCTGATCAAAATCGTCACCCGCCTGCGGGCCAAGGCCGCCAAGTAAGCGCTTTGCGCCGTGGCGCGGCCATGGTAGAATGAAGAAGACAGTGAGGGGGAGAGACAATGGCATTAGCAAGCACGGGGTCGGCCCAAGGCGACCCCAAAACCTACAAAATCGGCGCCAACATTAAGCGCTACACACTGATGGATCTGGGCTTCGTCCAGACCAAAAACGGCAACTTCCAGCTGGAACGCAGCCTAGATCCCAACTCACCGTTCACCGCGGCCAACAAGCTGAAGGTGACGGTGGCCAAGGACCTGTCCGGCTTCCAGATGGGGGTCACCACCGGCAACGGCCTGAAGGCCCTGAACATTTTCAAGGACGCCAAGACCGCAGACAACGTGGAGCAGTACCAGTACTTGATTGAAAACCTGATTGAGCGCGACGTCCTCGAAGAGGCGTGAGCGTCGGCCAGCCGCTTGCGGCTGGCTTTTTTTGGTGGTTGTGAGCTTCAAAATTGACGCTCACCGTGGCAGGGCTTACACTGATTGTGGATGATTATTCTAGGACAGGGAGGCGGCCAAAGGCCTTGGTCGTTGCGCGTCCACTGTCCCAAGGGGGAATGGCCGGAGCATAAGCATCTCCAGTACCCCCGCCCATACCAAGCCGAACCTGGCTTTCAACACACGTGTTTTCGCGTTACGGCGCCCCTCGATGGGCCCGAATACCAGGGCGAGCGCCACCACCCACGCGCAGTCTGACTGTCTCTCCTACTCGCTTGCGAGGTAGCTGCGGAGGGGCTCGGCGCGTGGCTTGTTCCAAGCGGCCTTGAACGCAGCACCACTGCGAGGCCAATCCTGCAAGATTGTAACCAGTTAGCAAGATAGCCGAGGCCGCCGCGAGCGTCAACCCGCGGTGGCTTCGGCCTGCCCGGCGTTGCCTTCGGCCGCGCCGGGTCTTTTTGTCCCGTGACTTGCTAACTTTTGGTTAGGATTGAAATCCGCGGCCGGACTGGTATAATTGTGACTACTGGAATTGTCGACCTTCAAATCGGAGAACTCCAGAATCTGATTGAAATGATGGTGATTTTTTTGGACAATAGCAACACGCGCGTCGTGGTGGGGATGTCCGGCGGGGTGGATTCGTCCGTCACCGCGCTTTTACTCAAGCAGCAGGGCTACGACGTGGTCGGGGTCTTCATGAAAAACTGGGACGACACCGACGAAAACGGTGTCTGCACCGCGACGACCGACTACGAGGATGTCGCGAAGGTGGCCGCCGAAATCGGCATCCCGTACTACGCGATCAACTTCGAAAAGGAGTACTGGGACCGGGTGTTCCAGTACTTCCTGGACGAGTACAAGGCCGGCCGCACTCCGAATCCGGATGTGATGTGCAACAAGGAGATTAAGTTCAAGGCCTTCTTAGACTACGCCGAAGAACTCGATGCCGATTACATTGCGATGGGCCATTACGCCCAGACCACCACCGATGAGAACGGCGTGGTTCACATGCTGCGCGGCGCCGACGGCAACAAGGATCAGACCTACTTTCTCAGCCAGCTGTCTCAGGCCCAGCTGAAGAAGTCGCTGTTCCCAATCGGCCACCTGCAAAAGCCCGAGGTGCGGGCGATTGCCAAGGAGTTCGGCCTGGCCACCGCGGCCAAGAAGGACAGCACCGGCATCTGCTTCATCGGAGAGCGCAACTTCAAGCAGTTCCTTTCCACCTACCTGCCGGCGCAGCCCGGCAAGATGATGACGGTGGATGGCGTCGAGATGGGGACCCACGACGGGCTGATGTACTACACCATCGGCCAGCGCTCCGGCCTGGGCATCGGCGGCAACAGCCAGAACTCCGAGCCGTGGTTCGTGGTCGGTAAGGACCTTGCGACCAACACGCTGTACGTCGGCCAGGGCTTCAACCACCCAGCCCTGATGGCCACCAGCCTGGATGCCAGCCAGATGAGCTTTTTCACCGGCCCGGCGCCGGCGGCCAGCTTCCACTGCACCGCCAAGTTCCGTTACCGCCAAAAGGACACCGGCGTGACGGTCACGCTGGATGGCGACCGCGCCAAGATTGTCTTCGACGAGCCGGTTCGCGCGATCACGCCGGGCCAGGCCGTGGTGCTGTACGACGGCGCCGAGTGCCTGGGCGGTGGGACCATCGATCTGGCCTACAACGACGCCAAGGTGCTGCAGTACATCTAAGTAACCAGACCGCCTCACGCCGAGGCGGTCTTTTTGTTGGCGGCGGGTGGTATACTGGAGACAAACATACGTACGGAGGTCAATTATGAATCGCATCGATTATCAGACACCGCTTGGGCCGATGACGCTGGCGGCCGACGACCAGGGGCTGTGCGGCGCCTGGTTCAAAGGTCAGGCGCATTACGGCCAAGGCGTGGCGCTGGCCCAGGCCAGCGTCGCGACCACGCCGCTTTTGAACCGGGCCACGCGCTGGCTCGACGGCTACTTCGCCGGCACCAGGCCGGCCGTTGAGGTGCCGCTGCACCCAAGCGGCACCGCCTTTCGCCAGGCGGTTTGGACGGCGCTGCGACAGGTCCCCTACGGCACCACCATCACGTACCGCGACTTGGGGCAGGCGTTGGGGGCCTCGACCAGCCCCCGGGCCGTTGGCAACGCGGTGGGGCACAACCCGCTGTCGCTGTTCGTCCCGTGCCACCGCGTGGTTGCCGTCAGCGGCGACCTGACGGGTTACGCGGGGGGACTGGAACGCAAAGTCGCGCTTTTGACGCTTGAGGGCGTGGCGGTACGCGGTCACGCGCTGGCCAAGGGGTGAGCAAAGGCGTGCTTTCGGCGTTTGCGGCCGGCGCCCCTTGAAATCCCGCGGTGAAATCGCGATAATTAAGGTTATCACTAAGGGGGTCACGGTTTGACGCGGTTATACTTTGTGCGACACGGAAAGACGGAATGGAACCTGGCGGGGCGCTACCAGGGGGCCAAGGGGGACTCGCCCTTGCTGCCCGAAAGTTACGAGCAGATTCATCAGCTGGCCGGGGCCTTGCAGGGCGTGGCCTTCGCTCACGCCTACGTGAGTCCCTTGCCTCGCGCCCAGGAAACCGCGCGGGTGCTGTTGGCCGATCTGGGCCAGACGATTCCGGTGACCACCACGGTGGGGATGCGCGAATTCGACCTGGGGAAGATGGAAGGCATGACCTTCGCCGCGGTGCAGGAGAAGTACCCGCAAGCGCTTCAGGCCTTCCGCCACGCGCCGGCCGACTACGACCCGACGGCCATCGGCGGCGAGAGCTTTCCCGCCTTAATCAAGCGGATGCAGCCGGTGGTGTTTGATGCGGTGGCGGCCGATGCCACCGGTGCGGCCAACCTGCTGTTCGTCAGCCACGGTGCGGCCCTGGTGGCACTGATTCAAAGCCTGTTGGGCACCCCGATTGCCGACATGCGCAAGGACGGCGGCCTGACCAATTCCAGCGTGACCATCCTGGAGGCGCGGCCGCGGCTGCCTTACCGGTTGATTCGCTGGAACGACACGGATTTTTTGACCAAGCGGCTTGACCCGACCGACACGATCTAGGAGGAATCATGGCAGACAAAATGATCGCACAGTTCAACCGCGGCGAACACGACGCGGCGATTCAAGAGGCGGTGCGGCGCATCGATGAGAAGCCGACCGACCCCAAGCGCTACGCCACCCTGGCGACGATGCTGATCGGCATCAAGGCCTTCGATCAGGCCAGCCAGCTTTTGGTCAAGGCGCTGGGGTTATTCCCCAACGACGCCGAGCTGACCTACGACGCGGGGCTGTTGGCCCACGCGCAGGAGAACGACCAGCTGGCGGTTCGCTACTTCCTTCAGCTGACCCAAGGACCCTTGCAGGCCGATGCCCAGTACATGCTGGCGCTGTCTTACCAGCGCATGGGCCAGGCACAACGGGCGTTGGCCTTTGCGCTGACGGCGCATGAGGCCGACCGCACCCGGCTGGACGCGGCGCTGCTTTGCGCCGAGCTGCTGCTGGGGCTTGGGGTCTTCGAGCAGGCGGCGGCGCTGTTGCGGCCGTTCGCGCAGGTTCAAGACGCCAAGGTGCTGTTCACCTATGGCATGGCCGAAACCGGCGCCGGGCGCGACGGCAGCGCCTGGCTGACGAAGGCCAAGGCGCTCGATCCCAAGGGCTACCAGGAGCAGGCCGGGCGGGTGCGGGACATCGCCGGCTTCTTGAAGGTTCAAAACCATGACTGAGTGTCACCTGACCGGGCGGGTGAAGGCCATTTTCTTTGAGAACGCCAGCAATTTCTTCAAGATTCTGCTGGTCGGCATCACCCAAAAGGACTTCGACTGGCCGGAAAAAGAGATTGTGGTCACCGGCAGCTTCGGCGACATCAAGGAAGAAGAGAGCTACGGCTTCGTCGGCAGCCTAGTCAATCACCCCAAGTACGGCGGCCAGTTCGCCGCCAACAACTACTCGGTGGCCAAACCGACCTCCAAGCAGGGGCTGATCAACTACCTGAGCTCCGACAAGTTCCCGGGCATCGGGGCCAAAACCGCCGAACGCATCGTTGACGCCCTGGGCATGGGCGCGATCGACAAAATTCTCAAGGACGCAAAGGTGCTGGCACCGCTGGGTCTCAACGCCCAAAAGCAGGCGGTTTTGGTCGACAATTTGACCGCCAACCTCGGCATGGAGCAGGTGATTATCGGCCTCAACGACCTGGGCTTCACCAGCAACATGGCCGCCCGGATTTACCAGCTGTACGGCACCGACGCGATGCACGTGATTGAGGAGAACCCTTACCAGCTGATCGCCGACGTCGAAGGCATCGGCTTCAAACGCGCCGACGCAATCGCCGCCCACCTGAACGTGGCGGCCGACGCCCCGATGCGCCTGGCCGGGGCGGTCTTGGACGTGCTGGCCAGCCTGACGGAAGGCACCGGCGACACCTACGCGCTGTTGCCAACCTTGCTGAAGGACACCGTCAACATGCTGGAAGGGGCCAGAAACGTCGCCATCCAGCCGGATCAGGTCGCAGACGCGATGCTTTCGCTGACGCAAAAGGGCGAGCTGTTCGTCGAGGACCAGCACGTGTTTCCCAAGCGGTTGTACGACGCCGAGCGGGTGATCGCCGACCGGCTGAAGCTGCTGCTTCGCGCAAGCACGCCGGCCCCCAAGTCCAAGGCGATCCAAAAGGCGATCAAGGCCGTGGCCAAGTCGGCAGGCATCCAGTACGACGAGACTCAGACGCAGGCGATTCAAACGGCGATGCAAGATCAGCTGTTTCTTTTGACCGGCGGCCCGGGCACGGGCAAAACCACGGTGGTCAACGGCATCGTTCGCGTCTTTGCGGCGCTGCACGACCTGTCGCTTGACCCCAATTCGTACAAGGACGAGCCGTTCCCGTTCATGCTCGCCGCGCCGACCGGTCGCGCCGCCAAGCGAATGATGGAAACCACCGGACTGCCGGCCAGCACGATTCACCGGCTGCTGGGGCTTGCCGTTGACAGCCAGGACTTTGAGCCCAAGGACCTGCCGGACGGGCTTTTGATCGTCGATGAGATGTCGATGGTCGACACGTACCTGTTCCGGACGCTTTTGACCTCGGTTCACCCGGGTATCCACCTGATTCTGGTGGGGGACAAGGACCAGCTGCCAAGTGTCGGGCCCGGCCAGGTCTTCGCCGACCTGCTGCGCAGCCGGACGCTGCCGAGCCTCGAGCTCAGCCACATTCACCGCCAAGACGCGACAAGCTCGATCATTCCGCTGGCCCATGCGATCAACGCCGGCAAGCTACCGGCCGACTGGCAGCAAAACCGGCCGGACCGCTCCTTCATTCTCTGCCCCCCCAACCAGCTGGCGACGGCGGTGGGGCAGGTGGTCCAAAAGGCCTCGCGCAAGTTCGCCAAAAGCGAACTGCAGGTGCTGGCCCCGATGTACCGTGGGGTGGCCGGCATCGACCAGCTCAACCCGCTGATTCAAGACATCCTCAACCCGCGGCGCGACGCCCGGACCAAGGAGGTCACCGGGCCGTTCGGCGTCTACCGCATCGGCGACAAGGTGCTGCAGCTGGTCAACAACCCCGAGGCCAACGTCTACAACGGCGAGCTTGGCGAGGTGGTCGGCATCACCGAGGCCAAGCAGGCCGACAGCAAAACCGACGAGCTGACGCTGGATTTTGACGGCAACGAGCTGTCTTACCAGCGCAGTGACTGGGGCAAGCTGACCCTGGCCTACGCGACCTCGATTCACAAGGCGCAGGGCAGCGAGTTCTCGGTGGTGATTCTGCCGCTGACCCTAGGCAGCCGCCGCATGCTGCGGCGCAACCTGTTGTACACGGCGATTACCCGGGCCAAGGACTTCCTGATTCTGATGGGCGACCCGCGGGCCTTCGAACTGGCGGTGTCGGCAGTGGCGGACAACCGCCAAACCGCGCTGGTGGCGCGGCTCCAGGCGGTGCTTGCGGCCAATCCCGCCGCCGCTGCCTTAGTCGCGCAACCCGCAACGGCCGCCCCGCAAGGTGAATCGGCGCCGGTGACACCAGCGCCGGCTGCCCCCGTAGCGGCGGCCGCGCCCACAAAAGCACCGGACCAGCCGGCTACAACCGCCGAATCGACAGCCGCCCCCGCGTCCTACCGCCTGACCCCGGCGCTGGTCGCCGCCAACACCATTGACCCGATGATCGGCATGACCGGCATCACCCCTTACGCGCAAGCCGCAAGCAAGTAGCAAGAAGAAAGAGGTTTTTATGGCAGACATACGTTCCGAACTTGAGATTCGCCAGGTCACCCCGGCGGATCTGGAGCAGTTCAACGACTTACTGGCCTATGTGTTTCAAGTGACCGCCAAGGACATGGAGGAAGGCGGCTACGAGGAAGGTGAGCTCGAACGGGCGAAGCGGCCGGTGCTGGAGAAATCCGACGTGTTCGGCTGGTTCCACGACGGCGAGCTGATCTCGCAGCTGGCGATTTACCCGTGCCGGGTGAACATTCACGGCACCATCTACGACATGGCGGGGCTGACCGGGGTCGGCACCTACCCCGAATACGCCGGTCACGGCCTGATGCACGATTTGGTGAAGCTGGGGCTGCGGCACATGCGCGACCACCGGCAGTGGATCTCTTACCTTTACCCGTACAGCATTCCCTTTTACCGCAAAAAGGGCTGGGAGATCATGTCCGACCACCTGACCTTCGATGTGCGAGACACCCAACTGCCCAAGGCCGACGCGAACATGCCGGGCCACGTCGAGCGGCTGGAAATCGACGACCCGGATGTGATCGAAACCTACAACCGCTTCGCCCTGCACAACCACGGTGCGATGATTCGCAACCAGCTCAACTGGGACGAGTACTGGCGCTGGGAGAACGAGGAGGAGCGCGTCGCCGGGGTCTACTACGACGAGCAAGACATTCCCCAGGGCTACGTGCTTTATTGGATTGCCGACGAGGTGTTTCACATCAAGGAGATGGTCTACAACACCCAAGAGGGCCGCATCGGCCTCTGGAACTTCGTCGCCGCCCACTTCTCGATGGTCGAGCACGTGCGAGGCGACATTTACAAGAACGAGCCGCTGCACTTTCTGCTGGACGACGGTGACATCAAGCAGACGATTCACCCGTACTTCATGGCGCGAATCGTCGACGTCGCCGAGTTCCTCAAGGTTTACCCGTTCGTCGAGCCCGGGGCGCCTTTGCACTTCGTAGTGGCCGACCCCTTGGCGGAATGGAACAACCGGACGTTTGGCCTGTGGTGGGACGCAAGCGGCCGCGTTCACGTCACCGACCGCCCCGTGGGGGAGCGCGTGGCACTGGACATCCAGACGCTGACCACCATGCTGATGAGCTACCGCCGCCCGTCTTACCTGGCCAAAATCGAGCGGCTGACCGCGTCCAAGAAGGCGGTCAAGCAGCTGGAAAGCCTGATTCCGATGGATGAGCCGTACTTCTCCGATTACTTCTGACGACCAAAACGCCTCGCCCTTGCAAGCAACTTGCAAGGGCGAGGCGTTTTGGCGTCAGTCTAGCTTAATCCAAAAGGGTTGCTGCACGACGTGAAAGTCCAGGTCGAAGGGGCGGGTACCCATCTCCTCGCCGTCCATCTGCCCGAACTCCAACGAACTGGTTTCGACCCGCAGGTGCTTGGCCTTGAAGTGGTGAACCGCCTTGTACTTCAGGTGCCGGCCGCGGATCAGCTCCAGCAGCAGGAACAGGAAGTAGGGGATGTTCAGGTTCTCGACGACGATCAGGTCGATTTCGCCATCCGTCGGCGTGGCGGTCGGCAGAATTCGCACCCCGCCGCCGAAGTACGGGTGGTTGGTGGTGGTGCAAAGAAAGGCGCGGGGGATGATCTCGTAGCGGCCATCGACGTGAACGGTGACCGAAAACGGCTTGCGCGAGAAGAACACGTTGACGACGCCGAACATGTAGGCGAGGCTGCCGAGGTGCAGCTTATTGAGTATGCGCTTGTAGTTGCTGCGGTTGGTCGCCGCCACCGCCGCGGCGTCGAAGCCGACGCCGATGTTGTTGACGAAGTAGCCGGCCTCGTGGCGCGTGGCCTCGCTGTACTGACCGATGTCGAGCACCAGCGGCTTGGTCGCGGCCAGAATCTGGTCCAGCGCCTTCAGCGGGTCCTGGGCCATGCCGATGCCCCGAGCGAAGTCGTTGCCGGAGCCGGCGGGGATGTAGGCGACCGGCAAAAGCGGCTGGTCGGTTTGGCGCAGGCCGGTGATGGTCTGGTTCAGGGTCCCGTCGCCGCCGATCACCATCACCACCGCGTGGTCGTGCTTGTTGAAGCTGCCGATCTGCTTGCCCAGCTGAATGGCGTGGCCGGAGTAGCGGCTGACCCGAATCTCGTAGGGGAGCTTGCGTGCGTCCAGCACCTTGCGAACCGCCTTGAAGGTGGCCACGGAGGTGCCGGAGCCCGCCGCGGGGTTAAAAATAATGTAATAAAAACAGTCGGCCATGCGGATCCCTCTTCCTCAATTTCACTAATTTTGATTATACCGGCTGGTTTTGGATAAAACAAGCGCGAGAGAAACACAACAATCAACAAGTTATAAATGGCTACGTAGCAAGTTTTCATAAATTTTCAAAGCTCACAATCAAGCACCGGAATTCACCTTGGGACAGTGGAATAGAAAAGACATTTCCTGGCGGGCGACCAAAATTCACAAACTTTTATTAACATCACACAAAAAAGGGGAGTCCATCACGGGCTCCCCTTTGTCGTTGTCTAGTTATGTTTCTTGGGCGCACTAGGTTTCTCACTGGCCTTCAGGGCAGTTGCCAGCTTGGCAATTGATTCATCACTGAGGGTGATGCTGATGTTGGCTGGCTTGTCATTATCTTTTTGAGACAGCGAAATTGTTAATGCAGTTAGGCTTAATCCAATAAAAGTTGCGGCTAAATCTGGATCCTTGAATGCGGCAATGGCAGCGACAACACTGAAAACACCAGCCATTATTAGAAACAAGTTGAATCGGGGTGCAGATTTTGTTTTTTTCCCCATGATATATTCCTCCTCATTTTTCGAGGCCAATATATCATGGGCGTTCCAACATTTCCAGTACTTCTGCACCCAACCAACTTTCGACCGTCGGGTATGCCATCTTCTCGACCTCGCCCAGGGCATTCCACTCAGCAACAGCCTTCTTCATCTCACTGCGGGTCATCTTGTCGTGTAGATCACCACATTGAGCGTCCAGGAGGCCGTTAGCCTTGTTCATGGCGACGTTGAACTGCCACCACTGGCGAGACTTGATCAAGAAAGTAATTGCGTTGTCAGCACGTCCCTTGTCGTCATAGGCCACCCCGTTCGACCGGATATCGGACATCTGATTCCATGCGTAGGCGTCCATATTAGCGTTCTGGGAGGTGTAGTCCTTGTTCAGTGCAAGCGTCTCGATGTAACGTTGGAATCCAGCACGCGCGCGATTAACCGTATCCTGGCGCATCGTATCATCCATAATCCAATCGATCGAGTAGGGGAGGGCGGTCACCTGGTCGATGCTGACCGCCCAGTCCATCCAGAAGCTATCAATGAAATACTCATCCTTCAACGACTGGATTGCCTTTAACTCATCGACGTTGTAAGACACAATTTGCTCGGCGGCAACCGTGGCACCGCGCAGCTTGCGATACTTTGCCCGAATCGCAACCTCTTTCTCGTGGTATTCTGCCATCGGCTCACCGAACACATCGACATGGTGAGAATCAGTCAGCTTCAGCGCGTTCGCATCGGTTACCACGCTCGCGTCCATCAAGCCGTGACCTTCATGTGACCAATTGACCGGAACGTTTCGCACAACCGACGTGAACATCGCTGCGTAACGTTGCTTCATCTGCTGATGGTAAGCCTCAATCGCTTCAGTCTGATGCCTAGGATCGCCCAGGAACCGTGCTGCAACCTTTTTTTCGGCCACAGTATCGAAGTCGCCATCAAGCTCAGGTCGAAGTCCAATCAGGCCAGCCCATTGCCAGCTCGTGTGTCGTAACTCGTGTTCAGCGCGTGCCAGCTTGGCCTCATAGTTAAATTGCTTTGATTTGGCGGAATCAGCATTCAGCAGAGCGTGTAATTCAGGATTCCGAGCGATGTAGTCCATCAACAGCAACGCGACATCGCCGATGTAATCAGGTTGACGGACGGCCAGCCGCTTGTCAATTTCGACTGGGGCGAGCCGTGGGTGGTCAGCATCAGGTTCGGTGAGGGTGATGACGCGTTGCTTACCACGACCTGACCATTCTGCTGCCGAGTAGCCACCCTTGAGGAACGCCCGCACAATCGCATTCTCAGCGTCCTTATTCATCTTGCCCATTTTGTCGAATCGTGTACGTTGCTTGTCTGACACGAATTGTGCCCATTTTGAGTCAACCGCCATGAGGTCAACTCGGTTAATTTCAATTTTCGCCATATTTGTGACTCCTGTCATTTTTCTTCCTACACCCATTATACGTCAAAAGGTACAGAAATGTTCCCTTTAAGATAAGACCTTGGTTCTCAATTCTTCTTTATTGGAGACATTTCTGTACCTTTTTTATGATGGTGTAATACCGGCCGGAACCCCGGCCTCAGCGAGGTCTGACTACGGCTGAAGACCGCCTTGTCAGTTGATTTGTTTTCTTTCTCGATGATTATTAATTAATGAAAAGTCAGCTCAGTAATTAATCCTAGTCGGATAAGACTAGCAACATTACTGACGAGGCTTTAGCCGAAGTCAGGTGCAGGGGGGGGTCGGCGAAGACCCCCAAGGTCTTGCTCTTGACCTTATTACACGATGACGAAAGGGTAAACAAATATGCCTAAATAAGACGATTAGATCAAGTGTGCAACTCAACCTAATTAGGCTGGTGTGACTTTCCCGAATGGGTGTGATCTATCAATCTGCGAAAATAAGTTTGAAAACATTTTCGTAAACAATATACAATTCTGGTTAAGTGTAGTATAATATGGTTATACGATTGATACGAAAAACATTTTGAAACTTTTTCAATTTATTTCAAATTAATGGGTACATTAACATATCACAATTCGTATATAAGTTGTAAGGGACGAGGAAGTAGGAAACCCTGGTCGCTTGCATCTCAATCGCGTTGTTCATCGCGGTTACTCCTTTGATCGGTAAATTTCATACCATAATTTACCAGGTAACTTCTTCTCTACGCGACAACAAGGTCCGCCATAGCCTCATGTTGTCGGGCGCTGACGTTGGTCATCTCATCGGTTCGATTCCGGTGGTCGGCATAAATTGATTAGAATTTAATTAAATATGATTATAACATTGCCATCTACTACCTGAATTTGGTACCTAAAAAGACAATGTATATGGAGAGGTAATTATTCCATCGACATGAAATCGTTTGAGAATTGTTAAAGAATGTCGAAAAAGGTCAAAATGCCTTCGTTTTTGCCTCCTCCGCCCCTTATATAGGTGTAGGGGTAGCAGTTTACCACTAAACCCGATAAAATATTTAATCACTCTATCATAATCGATGCTGATTAACTTCTGGAATAGTCAATGCAATCACAATCCACAGACTTATCAACAATAAAATTATTAGAATGCCGCCATAAAGGGCTGATTTTCGACCTCTCCGCCCCCTATAAGGGTGGAGGGATAAATATTTCGCAACCAAATAATAAAACTAAAAGGCTTGTGTCGCCCCGACATTTTCAGTCTTTCTTCCCTCATCGTGGTTGAATGAGGGACATCTTTGTTTATGAATAAATGAAACCGCTTACGTGAAGGAGTAAGAACAATGGAAAAATCAACGTTTGAGGCAATTATGGAATTGGACGCGTTTGGCAAGGCAACAACGAAGCTGCTGAAGGCTGTGAGAGGAACGAACAGGGCCTATGAGCGCGCAGATGCACGGCAGGACCTCATCACGGAGCTGGCGCTACACCGGCTGAATAACTGGACGGATGCGATGGTGATGCACGCCATTCACGATGAGAACTACCAGCTGATGGTGATGATCGCCTACGCTGGCAAGGATGCCGCCAGACGCCACTGGTCCGCAGATGCCCGGCAGAACGCTGTAGCCGAGAAGGTTGTAGACAGCGGCATGGCAGAGGGTGTACAGCAGGTCGAGTCCCCAGGTGTTCTAGCTGAAGCAAACGAGATTGTGAGTGTAATCTTCACCAACACAGCCACAAGGGAATGGATTAACAGCATCTTGACCAGCGGCAAGTCCGAGACCATGGCCCAATACAATCAGTCGCCACGGCAGTTCAGCAAGAAGATGGCAGACGGCACTGCCCGGCTTAAGGCACACCAAGACACCATCGAGCAGGTACGAGCTGAGCATGAGATGAGACCGTTGAGAGCCGAGAGAGCTGAGCTGCTCAAGTTAGTGAACATCGTCGAGTCAGAGAGCTACACAGATAGCATGGTACAGGACTGGATTGATGCCCACCCAGTGCTTGCCAATGACCTAGTAGATGTCCCGGCAATCAGTTACCAGAAGCAAGTGATTGAGAGCTTTGCCAATGCGGGCAACACAGACAAATATTGTATGGTAAATAATGTATATAAACGAATTCAATGGTACAATAAGCGCTGAATACGTAAAAACTGTGGGGGAACTCAAATGACTGAAGAATCGGGCATCGCTTATTGCCCCGAATGCGGGGCAAAAGTACCTGAAAACGCAAAGTTCTGCGTCAAATGCGGTCACAAACTTGAATCTCAAAAGACAAGCACTCAAAGCATTCATAGTACTCCAAACAAACAGGAGCAGGTCGCGGTGACCGAAACAACAGAAGTGGAACGGGATGCACGTTCCGCTGTAGACAGTTTCTACAACTGGCCCAATTGGCTAAAATTTTTTGTGACGCTCGCAATTGCATCATTTTTAGCAATTTTTATCGGACGACTCTCCTACGTCATTTCGTTTGTCCTTGGCTTTGTATTTTTTAAGCCAAAAAAATAGTACACATGTTGAAGGGAGAATGAGAATATGCCTGAATCAAATGATAAAGTTAGCACAAATGAGCCTAGTCAAAGTGTCAAACAAGTAAATACAAAACATATAGCAATCCTAATTCTCTCATTGCTAGTAACAGCTGTCTCGCTTTGGTATAGAAGTGTCTCCAACAGCACGGCAAACGTTGTCGAGGGCAACATCTTTGTGCTTAAGACAGAACAGAATGGTGAATGGACAGATACCGGGTATCTCGTGTTTGGTGGTAAAGAAAACGGATATGGTGCGCTATTCATAAGTAAGAACTCGAAGTCATACGTCGATGACTTAAACTCTTCAGGTCAATTGGCGGACATGCTTTCTTACCAGTCGAGTAACTATAACAGATTTTGGGACATTGAGAGTAATGCTAAAAATCTCAAATGGACTAACGGATTGTCTGAAGACTCTAACCCCGATGACGCAACATTCCAAGATACATCGATGGAAGTATCCAAAATCTCTGGCATTTTCACTAAGAAGCTAACTGGTGTCTTCCATGACACTACTTTCGATTTCCAACCAGAAACAGTCAATGCAGTTTTAGTCAAATATTCCAAGATTAAGAATTAGGGGGTACCCGTTTGAAAAAAGTGGTTGTACTTGCGTTGTCGCTCATCTTACTCGCAGGATGTAGCGCGCACCGGACTAGCAATGCAGAGAAGCTACGGCAGGCGTCACAGAGCTCTGAGCCTAAACTAGTACATAAGAAGAGCTCTGCAAGAAGGGAAACCAAAACAGTGTCTTATCACCAGCTATCTAAGGTAGATAGGGATAAGGTGTTTTTCCGTTTTAAGGCCACACAAGACTCATCTGAAGCGACATCGGGCACGAATGGCCAAGGCGATTCTCCTTGCTTTGTGGATATGGAGGTCACAAACAAAACAGAAAAGAAGGTTACTCTGGACACCAGTAAAATCCTCCTCTATGAGTCCCAACAGGACCCAGAAAAGCCGGCGGTGTCAAAAACACTAACCATTGCACCTGGAAAATCGAAAATGGTTGAACGCATCTTTGACAATATGAACCCGCAATACTTCGTTGGTGGCGGCACTTTCATATATTTAAGCAATGAATTTCCACTTGCTTATACCTACATGGCATTCAAAGGAAATGGTAGTACTTCTGATAGCTTGAAGGATAAAGAAGTGATTGCAAAGAACAGAGACGCCGATGAAGTTACATCTGTTGGTAATGGCGCTTCGACGAATGAGGATGATTCAGCTGAGGATAACAGTAGTTCAGAAATTGGTGTTAACAACAGTTCCGTTATAAAGGTTACACCAGCATCTCAGTTTAGCAGCTTTACTTTTACTAATATTTCTGATAAGCAGATTACTATCAGTCCGGACTCACTGTTGCTTAGAATTGATAATCAAGCCGAGTTCTTCTCAGTTCCACAAGATATTGTTGATGCCGGGGACGTCACGATACAGCCTGGAAAATCGCATGTATATCAGTATCTGTTTGGGTATGAAGGTATGCAGGCTAGTTCCCTATCAATCGCTTTTGATACGGGTGGTAATATTATTTGGTCTTGGGACGGGCAAACCAGCAACTAGTGAAGTGTGATTGCAACGGATGTTGATAAGATACGAGAGCATCGGCTATATGTTGGGCTCTTCGTCAAGTGGAGTTGATACAGATTTATGAGAGTGCCTGGGCCTTAATCGGTCTGGGTGCTCTTTTATTAGTGCCATTTGGTTTGAACCAGAGTAAGCACCCAATAACAGACCGGATATGATTGCCCCTTGCCGGGCAGTATGATTGCCTCATCAAATCTAAATTGGTGAGGTAATTTTATGGATGAGAAACCTGAGATTGTTCGGATCAAATTA
>NZ_JANQBA010000018.1 GCF_025490915.1 Lacticaseibacillus parakribbianus
AAGTGCGGTGGCGATAGCGAGAAGGATACACCTGTTCCCATGCCGAACACAGAAGTTAAGCTTCTCAACGCCGAGAGTAGTTGGTGGGTGACTGCCTGCGAGGGTAGGAAGCTGCCGCGCTTTTTTTGTTTTTCCGGATTAGCTCAGTGGTAGAGCACCTGACTGTTAATCAGGGTGTCGTCAGTTCGAGCCTGACATCCGGAGGAGATACGGGCCGTAACGGCCTGTTTTTTTATTCCCGCCGCCCGCAAAAAGGGGTTTACACCGCGTTTTGCGTCAGGTATAATCAATCTTGTTGTTGCGATGGCCCGTTGGTCAAGTGGTTAAGACACCGCCCTTTCACGGCGGTAACATGAGTTCAAATCTCGTACGGGTCAAAAATATAATTATGCCGTCTTAGCTCAGTTGGCAGAGCACTTCATTCGTAATGAAGGGGTCGCTGGTTCGAATCCAGTAGACGGCAGCACGGCCTCGCGGATTGCGAGGCTTTTTTGATACCGAGGGGGAGAAAAATGGCAAGAAGACGACGCAAGCAGGCGAGCCTCGCCAGCCTGGCAATCACGGCGCTGGTGGCGGTGGTCGCGTGGGGTTACAACACCTGGCAGCAGTCACAGCCGGCGACGCAGGCGCCGGCAACCACCACGGTAGCGGCCAAGGGTGACCAGGCGACCTACGCCAAGCTGGCCGCGTTGGATTACCCCAACGACAGCGATCCGGTGATCGACGTCAATGGCGGTCACGCGGGGCTTTCGCTGAGCGATTGGGCCGGGCCCCGCATTCAGTACGGGGACCTGGATTCGCTCAACCGCACGACCACCAACGTCGGTGACCTCGACGCCCGAACGCTGATTAAGTCGGCCGGGCGACCCGGCCAAAGTTTCACACCGACCGGCTGGCACAACCGCTACACGTGGGTCGACGGCCGCCGGGTTAACCGGCAAAACCGCGGTCACCTGATTGCCTACACGCTGTCCGGCAACCTGGATGCGGACGGTCATTATTCCGCCGGCGCGTTGGGCTCAAGTGACAATCCGAAAAACTTGGCGTCGCAAACCGAATACGCCAATCAGGTGCTGATGCAGCCCTTCGAGCAGCAGGTGCGAGACGCGTTGGCCAAGCACCAGCGCGTCATTTACAAGGTGACCACCGTGTTTCGCGGTAGCGAGCTGATGCCTCGGGGGTACTGGCTTCGCGCCAAGGCGTTGCAGGGTCTCGACTTCAACGTCTACATCTACAACGTGCAGACCGGCATCCGCTACGATTACGCCACCGGTCGCAGCCGGGTGGACCAAAGCGTGACCGTGCCCGAAAGTGCGAAGCAGTAGTGTGTCACGCGGTCGGGTGACCGACGCATGGCCTGCAAAACGACAATGACAGCTCGCGGTTCGGCACCGACCGCAATGCGAGCCGTGGCTCACATTGGAAACCGGACTGGAACCCGGACCACCGCCCGAATCGCCACCCGGATCGCGACCCGGACCACCGACCGGATTGCCACCCGGACCACCGACCGGATCGCCGACCGGATCGCAACCCGGATCTCCACCCGAATCATCATTTGGCCCAGAACGCGAAAGCGGCCGCCTCAACGCAGAAGTTGAGGCGGCCGCTTTTTGAGTTTAGTTGCTCATCAGGAAATCGAGCACGTTCATGCCGGTGCTGGTGGTCTGCCGGTACAGCTCGGTGTAGCCGCACTGGGTGCAGGACACGGTCACGAAGCGCTTGTTTTGAACGTCGAAGATCTTGGCGAAGTTGCCGCCGGTCGCCTGAAACTTGTCGGCCTCGTAGCTGTGGTTGCCACACTTGGGGCACACGTATTGAATCGGGTCCATAGTCATTCCTCCTCCGCGTCGTCGCGAAAACGCAGGTGCGATTGATCCTCCGGCGGGGCCACAATCGGGGGGCCCTGCCAGAACATGATGTCGATGCTGTGGTCTTGGTACTGGTGGTAGGTGATGTCTAGATCCGCGAGGCTGCGCTGCATCACCGCGAAGTAGACGGGTAGCGGCGCGTGGTCCAGGCGGCCGGCCAGCACCACCAGGTACTTGACCATTTCCTCAAACAGGCCCTGGGTCAGGCCGATTGGCTGGACAAAATCGAGATCGACGTACCAAAGCTCCGTCGTCTCACGCACAATCCCCACGTTGTTCAGCGCAAAGCCCCCGAAGGATTGCGCGTCCTGCAGGGTGTAGACGATGTGCTTAATCTGGCCTTTGGGATAGGCCGGCCTGGAAAACATGAGGTGCCATAGGGCCACGGTGTCGCCTCCGCTCAATTATGCTATGATATTAGGCACAAGGTGTCTGCCCTCAGTATACCAGAAACGCTTGGGGCCGACGCAATCGCGAAGAAAGAAGTGGCATTGTGGAACTCAAGGCAATCGTGCAACAACCGCTGACGGCCGCGGATTGGCCGGTGACGATCCAAACCGCCCTGCAGGCTTTGGCGACGCTGGGCGGCGGGACCAAGACCCAGGTGGCGGTGCTGCCGGTGGGGGCGACCACGCTGGTCCAAGTCGAAGGACTGTGGCCGGCGCGGCTGACGTTGGCCGGCTGCCGGGTGGCCGCGCCGAGCCTCACGCCGCACGTCGAGCTGTGGGAGACGCCGCGGCCGGGCCAGCCGGTCGACAAGGTGATTCGCAAGCTGATCGCCGCTTACGTCGCGACCCTGCGCGACCCGGCCCAGCTGCCGGCGCAACTTTCCGCCGACTGGGGCCGGGTGCGAGCGGTGGCCAACCACCTGCAGGCGCTTCAGGCGGTTTGCCACCGGTTGCGGCTGGAGCCGGACCGCGAGCTGACCGTGACGCTGTACGGGCCGGTGGCGGCCGAGACGGCGACCCTGCTTGAGGCGGCCGGGCTGCCGCTGGTGCGGCGGGAGATGATGACGCCTTGGCCCCAGGCGTTCACGGCCGAGAGCATCGGCCCGATTGTTTTGGGTGGCCCCAAGGTGACCCACTGGGCCGGGCCGGCGCAGCGAGCCGCCGCCACCGCCCGGGCCAAGGCGCTGGTCGCCAAGCGCTACCCCCAGGCGGTGAACCCGGCGTTCACCAAGCGCGAGCAAGCGCTGGTGCTGGCGATGGACGCGCCGGTCGACTACACCGTGTTTGACCTCGAGTTTTCAAGCGGCAATGCGCGGGAGGGTTGGTTCATCACCGAAATCGGGGCGTTGAAGGTGCGGCGGGGCCGCCTGGTCGGTGCGTTCAACACCTTCGTCAAGATTCCGGCGAACCTGCACCTGAACCTGCAGTCGCAGCGCATGACGGCGCTTGATGCCCGGCTGC
The DNA here is from genome assembly GCF_025490915.1 of Lacticaseibacillus parakribbianus. Classification (GTDB taxonomy): domain Bacteria; phylum Bacillota; class Bacilli; order Lactobacillales; family Lactobacillaceae; genus Lacticaseibacillus; species Lacticaseibacillus parakribbianus. The sequence continues at coordinate 3,281 of NZ_JANQBA010000018.1, forward strand.
TCAACCGCTACGGCCAGGCGCCGGACGCGGCGCTGGCCGCCTTTTTGGGCTTTGTCGGCGACGACGAGCTGCTGGGCTTTTCCGTTCGCGGTGGGGACTTGGCGGTGCTGCGGCGGCAGTTTGCGCTTTACCCGCAGCCCAAGCGGGTGCTGGACGTCGCCAAGCTCGCCGAAGACTGCGGCCCGATGCCCGGCATGCCCGAGGTCAGCCTGTCCAAGTACCGCATTTACCTCGGTCTCAACGCCGTGATGGCGCATGGGGCCTTGTACGACGCGCTGACCACCCACGCGCTTTATGCCTACCTGCAGGGCCGGCCGGTGGTGCCGGCCGCCGCGGTCGCCAAGGTCGGCCAACTCTTGCAAGCCTAAGGAGTGACGAGATGACAACGATTAGCCTGAACACCCCGGTGCGGGACTTGGTGCTGGCCCAGCCGGCGATTGTGCCGGTGATGGTGGCGATGGGCCTGGACGGCGTGACCGATCCGGCGCTGTTGAACACGGTCGGCCGCTTCATGACGCTGGCCAAGGGTACACGCATGAAGCACATTGACCAAGATACCCTGGTCGCGGCCCTGGCCGCCGCCGGGTTTGAGGTGAGAGAAGATGACTGATCACAACGCCGTGGACCGGCAGAAAAAAATCGTGCAGATCCTGTCGATGCTGCACGAGGGCGAAAGCTTCGAGGACGCCAAGGCCATTTTTGACGCGACCTTCGATGGCGTCGACGTGGCCGAGATCACCAGCGCGGAGCGGGAGCTGATTGCAAGCGGCCTGAACCCGATGGAGATTCAGACGCTGTGCAACGTTCACGCCGCGGTGTTTCGCGGCAAAATTAACAACGGCGAAAAGACGCCGATGGAAGCGATCCCGGGTCACCCGGTGCAGGTGATGAAGCTCGAAAACGTGGTGCTGATGTCTTTGCTCAACGACGAGCTGCTGCCGGCCTTGAAGAAGTGGCAGCAAAGCGGCACCGACGCCGTGCAACACGGCCGCATGACGGCGGCACTGGCGGATCTGGCGACCATCGACAAGCACTACCTGCGCAAGGAGAACCTGATTTTCCCCCTGATGGACAAGTACGGCATCACGGCGCCGCCGAAGGTGATGTGGGGTGTCGACGACGACATTCGCGGCTGGATTCGCGCGGCGCGGCGCCTGCTGGCCCAGGAACCGGCGGCGGATAAGTACGACGTCGAGGCGGCGGTCGAGAAGGTCGCCAAGGAAGTCGACGAGATGGTGTTCAAGGAAGAGGAAATCATGCTGCCGATGGTGCTTGAGGTCTTCTCCGCCGCGGATTGGGCGCTGATTCAGCGCGAATCGCCGGCCATCGGCTTTACCCTGATTCCGACGCCCTTGCCTTGGCGGCCGACCGCCGCGGAGCTGGCGACCAAGCCCCAGCCGGCCAAAATGGCCGCGGCGCTTAACGAAATGGCCAAGGCGCTGGCGGCCAGCCAAGACCTCGGCTCAACGCGGCAGCAGGCGCCAAGCGATGCCGCGCTGCTGGCCCAGATTCACCGAGACAGCCCGGCGCCGGCTGAGGTGCAGGCCAAGCTGGCCGCCGCGGCCCAAAGCGCGGCCACCACGGTGTCGACGGCGGCCGCCACCGCGGCGCCTGACGACGTCGCGGCGGCCGGACCGCGAATCACGGTTGCGCCGCGCAAGGGTCCGGCCGCCGACACCGCCGTGGCCCCTGCTGCGACAGGCGCCGGCGCAGACTTGGCCGCCAGTGCCGCCACTGCCGCCTCAGGCGCAGACGCGGCGCCGGCCGGGATGCCGGCCGCGGTGGCGGCGGCGCTCGGCGCCGGTGGTTCGCCCGCCCCCGGGGCGACCTCCGGCGGCCCGGACGGACGCATCGAAATCGATGGGGTGCATCCGGCCCGGGTGCTGTTGCCGACCGGCAGCTTCGACCTCGCGCAGCTGACCCACGTGCTGCGGCTGTTGCCGCTTGATCTGACCTTCGTCGACGACACGGACACGGTGCGGTGGTTCTCCGATTCCGGCGAGCGGGTCTTTCCCCGCACCACCGCCGTCATCGGCCGCAAGGTGCAAAACTGCCACCCGCCGCGTTCCGTGGACAAGGTCGAGAAGATCCTGACCGATTTTCACGCCGGGCGTGAGCGGCACGCCGATTTTTGGATCAACCTGCACGGCGAACGGATGGTGTACATTCGCTACTTCGCCATCACCGACCAGGCCAACCGCTACCTCGGCTGCCTCGAGGTGACCCAAGACATCACCGCCATCCAGCGGCTGACGGGTGAAAAAAGGCTGGGCGATTAGCCGCCCCAGTTGCGGTGGATGACCGCTAACGCGACTCAAAGGGCGTCGCACCGGGGTTTGGTTCCGGTGGCGGCGCCTTTGGTGTTGCCGCGTTTTCTGGTACAATGGACAATGATACGCGCTGGTCGCGTCTGCAACTTGCCGCCAACGGTTTTGCGAAAGGACGATTCGATTCCATGGATTCTGCACTCACTGGTATGAACGATAAGCAACAAGAAGCGGTCCTTGCGACCGAGGGGCCGGTTCTCATCATGGCCGGCGCCGGGTCGGGGAAGACGCGGGTGCTGACGCACCGCATCGCCTACCTGATCGAGGAGAAAAACATCAACCCCTGGCGCATTTTGGCCATCACCTTCACCAACAAGGCGGCCAAGGAAATGCGCGAGCGGGTCGGCAAGCTGCTGGACCCCGAGCTCGCCCGTGACGTCTGGGTGTCGACCTTCCACGCGCTGTGTGTTCGCATACTCCGCCGCGACATCGAGAAGCTCGGCATGAACCGTGCCTTCACCATCGCCGATCCCGCCGAGCAAAAAACGCTGGTCAAGCACATTTTGGCCGACCTCAACCTGGACCCCAAGCGCTACGACCCCAAGGCCTTGCTCAGCATCATCTCCAACGCCAAAAACGACCTGCAGACGCCTGAGGACTACGCCAAAAGCGCGGCCACGCCGATGGAGCAGGTGGTCGCCAGCGTCTACAAGGAGTACCAGCGGCGGCTTCGCTCCGATCAGGCGCTGGACTTCGACGACTTGATCATGCAGACCATCGTGTTGTTCCAAGACAACCCGGAGACGCTTGAATTCTACCAGCGCAAGTTCCAATACATTCACGTCGACGAGTACCAAGACACCAACGAGGCCCAATACCAGCTGGTCCACATGCTGGGCGAGGGCTACCACAACGTCTGCGTGGTCGGGGATGCCGACCAAAGCATCTACGGCTGGCGCGGTGCCAACATGCAAAACATCCTGGACTTCAAGAAGGATTACCCGACGGCCCAGGTGGTGATGCTCGAGCAGAATTACCGCTCGACCAAGAACATTTTGGCCGCCGCCAACGCGGTGATCAAAAACAACAAGACCCGCCAGGTCAAGACGCTGTGGACGGAAAATAAGACCGGCGAGAAGATCACCTACTACCGCGCCCAAAACGAAATGGACGAGGCGTTCTTCGTGATCAAGGAGATCGAGGCGCAGATGCAGGAACACCACCGCCAGTACGGCGATTTTGCCATCCTGTACCGCACCAACGCCCAGTCGCGAACGATCGAAGAGGCGTTCGTCAAGTCGAGCATTCCCTACAAAATGGTCGGCGGCCACAAGTTCTACGACCGCAAGGAAATCAGAGACGCCTTGGCCTACTTCCGCCTGGTGGTGAACCCGGCCGATGATATGTCCTTCAACCGCATCGTCAACGAGCCCAAGCGCGGCATCGGCGCGACCTCGATCGAAAAGCTCCAGGCCTTCGCCGACAACAATGGCTGGAGCCTGCTGGAGTCGGCGGCCAACGCCGAGCTCTCGCCGGTCGGCGGCAAGGCGCGAACCGCCTTGGTGAAGTTCGGCGCGACCATCGAAAAAATCGCGGCCAAGCGCCAAGGCGGCTCCGTGACCGCCTTGATGGAGGCGATTCTTGAAGACAGCGGCTACCTGCCGACGCTCAAGGCCCAGGGTTCGGTCGAAGCCGACACCCGCATCGAAAACCTGCAGGAACTCCTGTCGGTGACCCAGCAGTTCGACGCCCGGTACCAGCCGGAGGAAGAGGACTCGGACATCTTCGTCGATTTTCTCGCCGAGCTGTCGCTTCTGTCCGACCAAGACGACGTCGAAGAAGACGCCCAGGAGGTCACCTTGATGACGCTTCACGCCGCCAAGGGGCTGGAGTTCCCGGTGGTCTTTCTGGTCGGCATGGAAGAGGGGCTGTTCCCGCTGTCACGCGCCGCGATGGATGAGACGCAGCTGGAGGAGGAGCGGCGCCTCGCATACGTCGGCATCACCCGCGCCAAGTCCAAGCTGTACCTCAGCAACGCTTACGGCCGCATGCTGTACGGCCAGCGCCAAAACAACCCGGAAAGCCGCTTCATCACCGAAATCGATGACGACCTGCTGACCCGGGCCGGCCAGGCGCAACCCAAGACCAACATCCCGTTCATCGACCGCACCCAACGCGCCGTCACCCCGACGTACTCGCGCCACCCGGTCGGCACCAAGGCCAAGGTCGTGGCCGCCCCGCAAAGCGCCGCCGGCAAGGTGGCCTGGGCGGTCGGCGACAAGGCCGAACACCGCAAGTGGGGCGTCGGCACGGTGGTCAAGGTCTCGGGCACGGGCGACGATCAGGAGCTCGACATCGCCTTTCCGCAGCAAGGCGTCAAGCGCCTGCTGACGGCGTTCGCCCCGATCGTCAAGCAGTAGTTGCCCGCAATCGGCAAGCAGTGAGTCGCGATGCGACGCGGTGGCCAGGCCACCAGAGGCGGCCCCTGCAGGCGGTGGCCTCGGCGGCATCGCCTTGGGTTGGCAGACGGCGCCGAGGCTGCAATCAACAACGGAGGAGACAAGATGGCACAAACTGATGAAATCGCGCAGTACCGGGCTTTGGTGGCCAAGCTCAACGGCTGGCGCAAGGCCTATTACACCGAAGACGCCCCAAGCGTCACGGACCACGAGTACGATCAGGCCTACCAGGCGCTGCTCGCGCTTGAGGCCAAAGACCCGAGCCTGGTGACGCCGGATTCGCCGTCGCAGCTGGTCGGAGATGCGGTGTCGCCGGACTTCACCAAGGTGCCACACGCCGTGCCGATGCTGTCGATGGGCGATGTCTTTTCGCTTGAGGAGCTTGAGGACTGGGCGGCGCGGCTTGCGGCCGGCGTCGGCCGGCCGGTGGCCTACAACGTCGAGCTCAAAATCGACGGCCTGTCCTTGTCTTTGGTCTACGAAAAAGGCCGGCTGGTGCAGGGGTCGACCCGCGGCGACGGCAGCGTCGGCGAGGACGTGACGGCCAATGTCCGCACGATTCCAGACATTCCACAGACGCTGCCCGAGCCCCTGGACCTCGAGGTGCGAGGCGAGTGCTACATGCCCAAAAAGGCCTTTGCCGCCCTCAATGCGGCGCGTGAGGCGGCCGGTGAGCCGCCCTTTGCCAATCCCCGCAACGCGGCGGCCGGCAGCCTGCGCCAGCTGGACGTCGCGGTGACGAAACAGCGCAGCCTGGCGACTTTCCTTTACACCGTGGTGGACCCCGAGCGCTACGGCCTGACCACGCAGCACGAGGCGCTGGCGTTCATGCAGCGGCTCGGCTTTGCCACCAACCCGACCAGCGTGGTGGCCGCCGACCTACACACCATCGACACCTACATCACGACCCAAACCGCCGACCGCGACGCCTTGGCTTACGGCATCGACGGCATCGTGGTCAAGGTCAACGACCTGGCGCTTCAGGCGGAGCTGGGCAACACGGTCAAGGTGCCGCGCTGGGAAATCGCCTACAAGTTCCCGCCGGAGGAGGCCGAAACCCAAGTCCTCGATATCGAATGGACCATCGGCCGCACCGGCGTGGTGACGCCGACCGCGGTGATGACCCCGGTGCTTTTGGCCGGCACCACGGTGGCGCGAGCGACGCTGCACAACGTCGACATGCTGGCCGCCAAAGACATTCGCATCGGCGACACGGTGCGGCTGCACAAGGCCGGCGACATCATTCCCGAGGTGTCTTCAGTGGTGATGGCCAAGCGGCCGGCGACCAGTGTGAAGGCGCCGGTGCCCAGCGCCTGCCCGTCTTGCGGCGAGCCCTTGGTTCACCTGGACGACGAGGTGGCGCTGCGCTGCGTCAACCCGCGCTGCCCGGCGCAGGTGCAAGAGCAGCTGACCCATTTTGCCTCCCGCAACGCGATGAACATCGACGGGCTGGGGCCCAAGATCATCGCGCAGCTGCTGGAGCGCAAGCTGGTGGCGGATGTCGCCGGGCTGTACCGGCTGACCGCGGACACCCTGGCGACTTTGGACAAGTTCAAGGAGAAGTCCGTTAATAATTTGTTAAAGGCCATCGACTTGAGTCGGCAAAACTCCGTGGAACGCCTACTATTTGGATTAGGCATCCGCCACGTCGGCGGCAAGGCCGCGGCCAGCCTGGCCGCCCACTTCGGCGACCTGGACCACCTGGCCCAGGCCGACGCCGAGACCATCGCCGCGGTCGCTGGCATCGGCCCGACCATCGCAGAGGCGGTCACGACGTACTTCCAAAACCCAGGGGCCCAGGTGCTGATTGAGGAACTCCGGGCCGCCGGGGTCAACCTGACCTACCGCGGGGCCGGGCCGGTGGCCACCACCGGGCCGTTCGCCGGTCTGACCGTGGTGATCACCGGCACCTTCGCCGATTATACCCGCCCGGCTTTGACCGCGCTGCTGAAGGCCCAAGGCGCCAAAATCACCGGCTCCGTGTCCAAACGCACGGACCTGGTGGTGGCCGGTGAGGCGGCGGGGTCCAAGCTGACTCGGGCCCAGGAGCTGGGCGTCACCGTGATGGACCAGGCGGCCCTGCGCCAGGCGCTTGCGGAGAAACCAAAGGAGAATGACGAATGAAGAAACTTTTAGCTGGTGCCATCGGCCTGATCGCGGTCACCTTAGTGGGGTGCGGCAAGCTGAGCTTTGACAACACCAGCACGGCAAGCTCCGGCACCAAAACCGCGACTTATCAAACCACCGGCACGGTGGATGACAGCCTGTACCAAGGCGTGATCAAAAACGGCCGCTACCAGACCAGCTCGGCGCGGGGGCTGACGCTTCAGACCAACGTCCAAGGCGGCAACAGCTTCAACGTCAAGAGCATGGAAATCGGCTTGGAGGACATCGCCAAGACCCACTTCGCCACGTCCAAGTACGTGTTCCAGGAGGGGCAGCTCTTGAGCACGGCGACGGCGACCAAGTGGCTGAACCGCAAGAGCAAGACCAACCCGGACGGCCTCAACCCGGTCGACAACAAGAAGACCGGCGAGACGACGCGGCGGCCGATGTACCTGCAAAGCATGGTCGAGCAAGACTACATGCTGCAAAGCGGCAGCAAGCTCAAGTACGGCGGCATCGCGATCGCCTTGGGCCTCAACGCCTACGACTACTACCAAAAAGAGAAGTACGGTGCCACCTACACCACCCACATCGACGACGCCAAGCTCAAAACCGAGGGTAAGAAGATGGCCGCGGAGGTGATCGCCCGGGTCCGCAAGATGAGCGGCGTCGGCCAAAACGTGCCGATCGTGGTCAGCCTGTACAAGAACGCGGCGCGAGACGCCTTGGTCGGCGGTACCTTCTTCGCTTCGGTGACGGCCAAAAGCGGCACCACGCTGGGCGACTGGCAGACCATCAACCAGCAAAACGAGGTGCTGCCGGTGGTCAACAACGCCAAGCCCGTCAATTCGACGGTGGCCACGGACTTCAGCACGTTTTCCAGCCAGGTCGAAAACTTCTTCCCGACGCTGGCCGGCGTGACCGCCCAGGCCCATTACGAAGACGGGGCGTTGAGCGGCCTGAACGTGACCATCAACACCCAGTTCTACGGCGAAACCGAGGTGGAAAGCTTCACCCAGTACGTCGCGACCAGCGCCGCCAAGTACCTGCCAAGCGGCGCTAAAATCGAGATTACGATTCAGGCCACGCAGGGCATCCAGGCCTTCGTCGCCCGAGAAAGCGGCGCCAAGACCTTCACCACGCACGTCTTCGGCAGCTACTAGTCCGACCCAAAACCGCGGCCAGGCGCCAAGTTTGGCGCCTGTGGCCCGGTGGTTTATGGTAAACTATGATAAGAATACGGGCCCGAGGCCAGTCATTCGTGGCTGGCTTTTCGCGTTGACCCAAGGAAAGTAGGGATTCGATGATCACCAAGGAAAGTGTTGCCCACGTCGCAGAGCTTTCGCGGCTGAGCTTTACCGATGCGGAGCTGGATCAGTACACCGACCAGCTCGGCGAGATTCTGAACATGGTGGAACAGCTGGAGGAGGTCGACACCACCGGGGTGCCGGCGACGACCCAAAGCATTCACCTGCACAACGTGATGCGAGAAGACGTGCCGCACAATGACACGAATGTGGAGGACCTGTTCAAAAACGTGCCGACGCGCAAGGGGACGTTGATTCAGGTGCCTGCCATCATCGACAAGGAGGAAGACTAGTGGCGGATCAGTTAACCATCACCGCAATGCACCAGGCGCTTCAAGACGGCACCACCACGGCTTCTGCCCTGGTGGCCGCGGCCAACGCGCGAATCGATGCCATCGACCCGGACGTCGCCGCCTTTTTGGCGCGTAACCCCAAGGCCCAGGCGCAGGCCGAGGCCGTCGACGCCAAGGGCGACTTCAGCCAGCCCCTGGCCGGTGTGCCGGTGGCGATCAAAGACAACATCGTGACCAACGGCCTGACCACCACGGCGGCCTCCAAGATCCTCGAGCACTTCGAGCCGATCTACGACGCGACGGTGGTTGAGAAGCTGCAGGCGGCCGGGGCCGTCAACGTCGGCAAGGTCAACCTCGACGAGTTCGCCATGGGCTCCTCGACGGAAAACTCCGGCTTTCAGGTGACCAAAAACGCCTGGGACCACAGTCGGGTGCCGGGCGGCTCGTCAGGTGGTAGCGCCGCGGCCGTCGCCTCCGGCCAGGTGCCGATGGCGCTTGGCACCGACACCGGCGGCTCGATTCGCCAGCCGGCGGCCTTCAACGGCATCGTCGGCGTCAAGCCGACTTACGGCCGCGTGTCACGCTGGGGCGTGATCGCCTTTGCCTCAAGCCTCGATCAGGTCGGGACCCTGACGCGCAGCGTCGAAGACGCGGCCTTGACCCTGAACGTGATCGCCGGCCACGACGACAAGGACGCGACCACGGCACCGGATCCGGTGCCGGACTTCACGGCCAACCTGCACAAGGGCGTCGCCGGGCTCAAGATCGCGCTGCCTGAGGAGTACCTGGGCGAAGGCGTGGATCCCAAGGTTGCCGCCCAAATTCAGGCGGCCGCGGCCCAGCTGCGCGAGCTCGGGGCGACGGTCGATACCGTCAGCCTGCCGCACACCAAGTACGCGGTGCCGGCCTACTACATCATCGCCAGCTCCGAGGCCAGCTCCAACCTGCAGCGCTTCGATGGCATCCGTTACGGCTTCCGGGCCCAAGACGTCAAGAACCTGACCGACGTCTACGTGCGGTCGCGGTCCGAAGGCTTTGGGCCCGAGGTCAAGCGGCGCATCATGCTGGGGACCTTCAGCTTGTCTGCCGGGTTCTACGACGCCTACTTCAAAAAGGCGGCGCAGGTTCGCACCCTGATCACTCGCGACTTCGAGCAGGTCTTTGCAGACTACGACCTGATCATGGGCCCGACCACGCCGACGGTCGCCTTCAAGATCGGCGACAAGGTCACGGATCCCTTGACCATGTACATGAACGACATCTTGACCATTCCGGTCAACCTGGCGGGGCTGCCGGCCGCGTCGATTCCGGCCGGGTTCGTCGATCACATGCCGGTGGGGCTGCAGCTGATCGGGAAGGCCTTTGATGAGGCCACGATTTTCCAGGCGGCCGAAGCCTTTGAAGCCGCCAACGATTACTTGGCCCAGCTGCCAGGAGGTGCAGAATGAATTTTGAAACCACCATCGGGCTTGAGGTCCATGTCGAACTGAAGACCAAGTCCAAAATGTACTCGCCGTCACCGGTGTCTTACGGCGCCGAGCCCAACACCCAGACCAACGTGATCGACTGGGGCTTCCCGGGCGTTTTGCCAAGCATTAACAAGGGGGCTTACAGCTACGGCATCATGGTCGCCTTGGCGCTTCACGCCGACATCACGCGCGACACGCATTTTGACCGCAAGAACTACTTCTACCCGGATAACCCCAAGGCCTACCAGATCACGCAATCCGAGACGCCGCTGGCCACCAACGGCTACATCGAAATCGAGGTCGACGGCCAGAAAAAGCGCATCGGCATCCACGAGCTGCACGTCGAAGAAGACGCCGGCAAGAACCAGCACGAAGACGACGGCTACTCTTACGTCGACTTGAACCGGCAGGGGACGCCGCTGATCGAAATCGTGTCCGAACCTGACATCGCAAGCCCGGAAGAGGCCTACCAATACCTCGAGCAGCTGCGCCAGATCGTGCAGTTCACCGGCGCGTCCGACGTCAAGATGGAGGAAGGCTCGATGCGTGTCGACACCAACCTCTCCGTCGCCCCGATCGGCAGCCAAAAGTACGGCACCAAGACCGAAATCAAGAACCTGAACAGCTTCGTTCACGTGCGAGACGGCCTGGCCTACGAGCAAAAGCGCCAGGTGCAGCTCCTGATGGCCGGCGGCGCCGTTCGCCAGGAGACGCGGCGCTGGGACGTCGACAAAAAGGAGACCATCCTGATGCGCGTCAAGGAAGGCGCGGATGACTACCGCTACTTCCCGGAGCCCGACCTGCCGCCGGTGCATGTCTCCCAGGCCTGGATCGATGAGGTCGCCGCGACCTTGCCGGAGCCGCCGGCACGGCGGCGCAGCCGCTACGTCGAGGACTGGAAGATTCCGGCCTACGACGCCGGCGTGTTGACCAACACGCTTGAGATGTCCGACTTCTTTGAGGCCACCGTGGCCGCCGGGGCCGAGCCCAAGCTGGCCTCCAACTGGCTGATGGGCGAGGTGTCCGGCTACCTGAACGCCGAACACGTCGAGCTCAAGCAGGTCGCCTTGACCCCGGCTCACCTGGCTTCGATGATCAAGCTGATCGCAGACGGCACCATTTCCAGCAAAATCGCCAAGAAGGTCTTCAAGGAGATCATCGCCAACGACACGGATCCCAAGGCCTGGGTCGAGGCCAAGGGGATGGTGCAGCTGTCAGACCCTGCCAAGCTGACCCCGATCATCGACGCGGTGCTGGACGACAACCAGCAGAGTATCGACGACTTCCACAACGGCAAGGATCGCGCCATCGGCTTTTTGGTCGGCAAGATCATGCAGGAGACGCACGGCAAGGCCAACCCGAAAGTGGTCAACCAAATCCTGATGAGCGAGCTGAAGAAGCGGTAAAAGGAGGCCCCGCATGCAACGGGCACGACTGATTTACAACCCCACCAGCGGTAATGAAGGCATGAAGCGCTACGTCGCGGACATTTTGGACGTGATGGAGCAAGCTGGCTACGAAAGCAGCGCCTTTCAGACCACGCCGACGCCCCTGTCGGCCCAAACCGAGGCGGCCCGGGCCACGGCCGCAGGCTTCGATCTAATCGTGGCCGCCGGCGGTGATGGCACCATCAACGAGGTGGTCAACGGGGTCGCGCCAAGCCCCAAGCGGCCCAAGATGGCGATCATCCCGGCCGGCACCACTAACGACTACGCCCGGGCCCTGCGCATTCCGCGCGAGGACCCGGTGGCCGCGGCCAAAATGATCCTGCAGGGCCAAACGCTGCTCATGGACATCGGCCAGGCCAACGACCACTACTTCATGAACATCGCGGCCGGCGGCATGCTCACCGAGCTGACCTACGCCGTGCCGTCGGAGTTCAAGTCGATTTTCGGCTACTTCGCTTACGTCCTGAAGGGCGCGGAGATGCTGCCGGGGGTGCGGCCGGTGCCGATGCACCTGGAGTTCGACGACGGCACATACGACGGCCCGGCCTCGATGTTTTTGCTGGCGATGACCAACTCCATCGGTGGCTTCGAGCAGATCGTGCCCGACGCGTCCCTGGGCGACGGCAAGTTCTCGCTGATTGTGGTCAAAACCGGCAACCTCGGCGACATCCTGGTGCTGATGGCCAAGGTCTTGAACGGCGGCCGCCACGTCGATGACGCCAACATCATCTACACCAAGACCCAGCGGCTCAAGGCCGCCCGGCTCGACGACGGCGAGATGAAAATCAACCTGGACGGCGAGTTCGGCGGCAACGCCCCGATGACCTTCGTCAACCTGCGCCAGCACATCGAGATGTTCGCTAACGTCGATGAGATTCCAAAGAACAACCTGCCGCCCGACGATGCCCAGCACGACTACATGGCCGAGGTCGAACACCTCACCGGCCACGACGTCAACGGCAACGGCACCATCGGCAACTAGCCTCAACCAGGTGACCCCCGAACCGCGTTTTGTGGCTCGGGGGTCTTTGGGTTGCGGGGTTGCGGTTGCGGCGTGGTCCTGGGTTGCGGCCGCGGCCTCCGGGGCCCGGGGCCAGTCGCGCTGTGCGGCCGGTTTCCGCCCAAACGGGTTCCAGTCGGCAACGCCGGTGCGACCAGCTTGAACCGCCTCGTTCCACTCTCTTGGGCTCCAACCTAAAAGCTGAGCCAAGCCGTTGCCTACGGCCTCGAGCTTGTCTCACCTTTTGCCGGAATCAGCCGCGCGAATGCCCCGCCAAGACCGCGGGTCATCCGGGCCGCTGATTCTTTCACGGCCCGACTGGCCCCGGGCCCCTCCGGCCGCTACGCTGAGTCGGCGGGTCGGCCAAGTGTGTGCGACGCGAGGCGAGAAATGTTAGCCGCGTGGCATGATGCGCGAGCTGGCCCGGTGATGGCGCCTATCGGGTGGCTCCGGTAGCGGCGCTTGGCTACCGCATTGAAAGCGGGGGAGAGTCACTGCAATTGGCTGCTTGCACTCGCCGTTGTGCCGCCTTGGCGGCAACGGTATACTGGAGCTAATCGAGCTAATCGAGCTAATCGAGCTAATCGAGCTAATCGAGCTAATCGAGCTAATCGAGCTAATCGAGCTAAGCAAGCCGAGGAGGATGTTATGGATTACATTCAGGACCTGCGCCGGGCGATCGGTCACGCACCGGTGATTTTGACCTTTGCCGGGGGGATTGTCACCGACGCGACCGGGGCAATTCTGCTCCAGGAGCGAAGCGACGGCGGCTGGGGGCTGCCTGGCGGCGCCTTGGAGTTTGGTGAAACCGCCACGGCGGCCTGCCGCCGCGAGTTTCTCGAGGAAACCGGGCTTGAGGTGGCGCCAACGCGGCTGCTCGGCGTTGACTCGGGGGCGATTCAGCACTACGCCAACGGCGACGTCGCGCAGTGCGTCGTGCTGTTTTTCGCCTGCCGGGTCGTGGGGGGGCGGCTGAACGCCGAGAACGCCGAGACCCAAGCGCTGCGGTACTTCGCGCCGGCTGACTTGCCGCCACTGTTCTCACCGCAGCACGAACGGGCGGTGCGGCATTACCTGAACGGGGAGACGCCGTTCGCCGATTAGGAGGGGTTACATGATTCGCGAGATGCAAGAATCAGACATTGCGGCGATCAACGCCGGCTTCGCGGCGATGGGCTGGCCGCAGCGGCCACGGGTGCTGGCGCAGTACTGGGCCGAGCAGCAGGCCGGCTCGCGGCGGGTGTTCATCGCAGAAATTGACGGCCAAGTCGCCGGCTACCTGACGCTTTTGCCCAAGGCGCTGCACGGGCCTTGGGCGGGGCAGCTGCCGGAGCTTGCCGACTTCAACGTGTTTGCGGCCTTTCGCCAGCACGGCGTCGGGACCGCCTTGATGGCCGCCGCGGAGCAGGCGGCGGGATTGCCAGTGACGCTTGGCGTCGGCCTGCATCCGGGCTACGGGCCGGCCCAGCGCCTGTACGTGCGGCGCGGTTACGTGCCGGACGGCTCCGGGGTGTGGCTGGACGGCAAGCGGCCGGTCGCCGAAGATACGGTGGCGCCGGTGGCCGATCTGGTGTTGTACATGAAGAAGGTCCAGTGATGGAGTTTTTGATCAAGGAGACGGCGGCACTGACGCCCGGTGAGCTGTTGACGATTTTGGCGGCTCGCACCAAGGTGTTCGTCGTTGAGCAAAACTGTGCCTACCAGGAGGTCGACGCCCGTGACTTTCAGGCGGTTCACGTGCTGCTGAAAGACCACGGCGAGCTGGTCGCCTACGCACGAATCGTGCCGTGGCCGGCCGGTGGGGCGATCAGCTTCGGCCGGGTGCTGGTCGTGGCCGAACAGCGCCACCGCCACTTGGGCCGGCGGCTGGTGGCGGCGACCTTGGCGGAAATTGCGCGGCGGGACCCGGGGCAGCCGGTTCGCATTCAGGCGCAGGCCTACCTGCAGGAATTCTACGCGGGGTTTGGCTTCACCGCGACGTCGGCGGTTTACCTCGAGGACGGGATTCCCCACCTGGACATGGTCCGGTCAGTCGGGTAGGGTATAGGTAGTCTACAAAAAGGAGAATCAGGATTTGGTCCAACTACTGAACATTCATCACGGCTACAATTTCCGCGACCTGGGTGGCTACCGCACGGCTGACGGCCGCGTGGTGGCCGGCCACCGGCTGGTGCGAGCCGGCAAGCTCGACGAGTTGTCCGAGCGCGACCAGACCTTCCTGGCCGCTCACGGCGTCACCACCGACCTGGATTTTCGCTCGCCGGAGGAGCGCGAGGCCGCGCCCGACCGGCTGCCGGTCGGGGCGACCTACGACTTCAACCCGGTTTTCCCCTACGACAAGACCCAGGTGACTAAGTCCTGGGCGGAGGAGCAGGCCGAGTTCGCCTTTGACCCCCAGGGCGGCTACAAAAACATGCTGAAGACCTACCGCGAATTCATCACCAACGACACCTCCAAGAAGGCCTACCGCCACTTCTTCGACCTGCTGCTGGCCTCAACCGACGGCGCCGTGCTTTTTCACTGCTCGGCCGGCAAGGACCGCACGGGGATGGCCGCGGTGTTCGCCCTGGCGGTGCTGGGGGTCCCAGAGGCCACGATTCGCGAGGACTACCTGGCGACCAACCAGTACGTCGGCGGCCAAAAGGCGAAGGTGATTGCGGCGGCCAAGCAGGAAGGCGCCAACGCCAACATGCAGCAAAGCCTCGCCGATCTTTGGATCGCCCGGCCCGAGTACCTGGACGCGGCGCTTGCCACCATCAACGCGGCGTTTGGCGGCATGGCGCAGTACCTGAGTGCGGGACTGGCGCTGTCGCTCGGCGAGCAGGCCGACCTCAAGCAGCTTTATTTGAAGGAGGCGTGACATGCTAACTTTCAAACCCGTCAGCGCGATGTCCGACCGCAAGGCGGCGCTGGCCCTGTACCAGGCGGCGCCGGATTACTTTCGCCTGACGCACCAGCCGGCGCCGACTCGCGCGACGGTGACTTCGGACCGGCTGGCCAAGCCGCAGGACGCGCCGGCCGAAGCCAAGCACTACGGCCTGCTGCTTGAAAATGCCGTGCCGGTCGGGGTCTTGGACCTGCTGGTCGGCTACCCGGATGCCGGCACCGTCTACATCGGCCTGCTGCTGTTCGCCGAGCCTAACCAGCACCGCGGCCTGGGGCGCCAGGCGGTGGCGCAGCTGGCCGAGCGCTTCAAGGACTACCAGCGGCTGCGCGTCGCCGTGGTCGACGACAACAAGCCGGCCGCCGCGTTCTGGCAGGCCCAAGGCTTCGTGCCGGTCAGCGCGACCACCACGGACCTGGGCGACCTGAACGTCGTGGCCGTGACCATCATGGACAAACCGCTTGCCGCCAAGTGAAGGGCGACCCGATGACTCGGGCCGCCTTTTGCGTGGGTCGGCGCAGGGCCGGTAGTTGCGCATTTTCTGAGGCCGGGCAGGGGCCCAGCGCCCGGCCGGTGAGCCGGGGCAGATGGCGGCCAGGGCTCGGCGAGCCGGTGGCCGCAGCGGTCGCCCATCCGGAGGGCTGCGGCAAGGGCCGGTGAGCCCGGCCGGCCCGGGCCCAGGCAATGTGACATTTTGTGCAAAAGGGCACAAAAATGTTGCGCGGTCGGCAACATCGGACTATCGTATGAGTAAGTACTCACCACATTTAGGGCAGTGCCCAAGGAGGACAACATGGCATCAGCATTGATCGTCTACGCCAGCCTGACTGGCAACAATGAACTCATCGCCAACCACATCAATGAGCGGCTGGAGGCGGCCGGGTACGACACCGACGTGCAGGAGATTTCCCAGGCGGTGGCCGAGGATTTCCTGGACGTCGACTTGTGCGTGGTCGCGTCTTACACCTACTCCGGCGTGACCGATGGCGAGCTGCCGGACGAGGCGCTGGACTTTTACGACGAGCTGCAGGAACTCGAGTTGCCCGAGCAGGTCTTCGGCGTGGCGGGGTCTGGCGACACCGCCTACGAGCGCTTCTGCACGGCCGTCGAGATGTTCACGGCGGCCTTCAAGGGCACCGGCGCCACGCAAGGCGCGGCCAGCGTCAAAATCGACCTGGAGCCTGAAGAAGAAGACCTGGCCAACCTCGACGCGTTCACGGATTCGCTGATCGCGGCCGTCGCGGCCAAGGGGAAGTAGACACAACGCGCTGCCGCGCCCGAAGACGCCGGTGGCAAGGCGTCCTCGGGCGCCCAGGAGGAAGTATGGCACAACATTGGATCGGCGGCATCGACGTGGGGTCGACCACCGTTAAGCTCGTCGTGATGGACGAGGCGCATCACACCCAGTTCGCCCGGTACGAGCGGCATTTTTCAGACGTCAAGGCGGCCAGCCACAAGATTATCGAAGAGGCGATTCACGAACTCGGCCCGTTGACGCACCTGTCGTTGACCATCACGGGCTCTGGCGGCATGGGGCTGGCGAACCTGCTGAAGCTCAAGTTCGTTCAGGAGGTGATCGCCTGCACCAAAACGGTCGAGACGCTGATTCCCCAAACCGACGTGGCAATCGAGCTGGGCGGCGAGGACGCGAAGATCACGTTCTTCGGCGCCAGCCTCGAGCAGCGCATGAATGGCTCCTGCGCCGGCGGCACCGGCGCGTTCATCGACCAGATGGCGACCCTGCTCAAGGTCGACGCCGACGGGCTCAACGAGCTGGCCAAAGACGCCAAGGTGATTCACCCGATCGCCAGCCGCTGCGGGGTGTTCGCCAAAACCGACGTGCAACCTTTGATCAACGACGGCGTGGCCAAGGCCGACATCGCCGCCAGCATCTTCCAGGCGGTGGTCAACCAGACCATCTCCGGGCTCGCCGCCGGCCACAAGATTCGCGGCAACGTCGCCTTCCTCGGGGGGCCGCTGTATTTCATGGACCAGCTACGCGAGCGCTTCATCACCACGCTGAAACTGACGCCGGAGCAGGTGGTGTTCCCGGCCGACCCGCAGCTGTTCGTGGCCAAAGGCGCGGCGTTTTACGCCGCAGACCAGCCGCAGACCACGCTGGTCGCTTTGCTCGATTCCCTCGAGCACGGCGACGATTCGGCCATGCGCCCGGCGCATGCGCTGACGCCCTTGTTTGAAGACGACGACGCGTTGCAGGAATTCCGCAAGCGCCACGCAACGGCGCGGGTCGACACCCGCGACCTGGCGAGCTACCAAGGGCCTGCCTTCTTGGGCATCGACGCGGGGTCGACCACGACTAAGGTGGCCCTGATGAGCGACGACCGCAAGCTGCTGTACACCTACTACGACAGCAACGACGGCGATCCGCTCGAGAAAACCAAGCAGATCATGCGCGACATGTACCAGAAGTTGCCGGCCGGCGTCACCATCGCCAAGGCTGCGGTGACGGGCTACGGCGAGCACCTGATCAAAAACGCCTTGATGGTGGACATCGGCGAGGTCGAAACCGTCGCCCACTACCGCGCGGCCAGCTACTTCCAGCCGGACGTCGACTTCATTTTGGACATCGGCGGCCAGGACATGAAGGCGATGACCATCAAGAACCACGCGTTGTCGACCATCAAGCTCAACGAGGCCTGCTCCAGCGGCTGTGGCTCGTTTTTGGAAACTTTTGCGACCAGCCTGAACTACAAGATTCAAGACTTCGCCCAGGCGGCGCTGTTGGCCAAGCACCCCAGCGACCTGGGCTCGCGCTGCACCGTGTTCATGAACTCCAAGGTCAAACAGGTGCAAAAAGAAGGCGCGACAATCGGCGACATCGCCGCCGGCCTGTCCGTGTCGATCATCAAAAACGCCTTGTTCAAGGTGATCAAGATGCGCAAGCCGTCGGACATGGGCCAACACATCGTCTGCCAAGGCGGGACCTTCTACAACGAAGCCGTGCTTCGCGCCTTCGAGCAGATCGCCGGCGTCAACGTCATCCGGCCCAACATCGCCGGGCTGATGGGCGCTTACGGCGCGGCCTTGATCGCCCAAGACGCCGCGGCGGCCGGCGACCACACCACGATGCTTGAGCCCGCCCAGATGGATAATCTGACCTTCACCAAGGAGTACATGCACTGCGGGGGCTGCGAGAACAACTGCGCCTTGACCATCACCGTGTTCAACGACGGCCGGCGCTTCGTCACCGGCAACCGCTGCGAAAAAGGCGAGGCCCGGGGCCTCAAAGAGCGCTTGCCCAAAGACAACGGCAAGGTCAACCTGGTGCAGGAGAAGTACAACCTGCTGTTTTCCTACAAGCCGATGCGAAAGAAGCTCGCGGTTCGCGGCACGATCGGCCTGCCGCGGGTCTTGAACATGTACGAGAACTACCCGCTGTGGCAGACGTTTTTCACCCAGCTGAAGTTTCGCGCGGAGCTGTCGCCCAAGGGCTCGGCGGCCCAGTACGAAAAAGGGATGGAAACCATCCCCAGCGACACGGTCTGCTACCCGGCCAAGCAGGTTCACGGCCACATCCAGGCCCTGATCGACAAGGGCTACCAGCACATTTTCTACCCGGCGGTGGTCTACGAGGTGACCGAGTCCCAGCAGGCCCAAAACCACTTCAACTGCCCAATCGTTCAAAGCTACCCGGCCGTGATCCGCAACAACGTCGACGAGATTGCCTCGGGGCAAGTCGACATGCGCTCGCCTTACTTGAACCTGGCTGATCACGCCGGCACCGCGGCCAACTTGTACGAGTGCCTGCAAGACTTCGGCGTGACCAAGCAGGAAGTCACGGACGCGCTTGAGGCCGGCTACAAGGAGCTCGCCCACTTCCACCAGCAGATTCAAAACCGCGGCGAGGACACGCTCAAAATGCTGATGGCCACCGGCGAGCACGGCATCGTGCTGGCCGGCCGCCCGTACCACCTGGATCCAGAGGTCAACCACGGCATCTCCCAGCTGATGACCGCCGAGGGCTTCCACGTGCTGACCGAGGATTCGATCGCCCACCTCGGCGACGTCGCGGGCCTGCGCGTGGTCAACCAGTGGGTCTATCACAGCCGGCTTTACGCCGCGGCCAAAATCGCGGCCAAGACGCCACAGCTGGAATTCGTCCAGCTCAACTCCTTTGGCTGCGGTATCGACGCGATCGACGCCGATCAGGTCGAGGAGATTATGGACCGCTACAACCGCCTGTACACCAGCCTGAAAATCGACGAAGGCACCAACATGGGCGCGATCCGCATCCGCCTGCGGTCGTTGAAGGCCGCCGTCGCCGAGCGCGAAGGCCGCCACATCCTGCCGCAAAAGCTGGCAGAGGCGCCGGAGCCGGTGGACTTCACCAAGGCGATGGCCCAAAGCGGCTACACGCTGCTGTTGCCGATGATGTCGCCGATTCACCAGGCCGGCCTGGTCGACGTCGCGCTTCAGGCGTCGGGCTACAACGTGGTCAACTTGCCGATGGAAGACCGCAAGGCGGTCGACGTCGGCCAGCAGTTCGTCAACAACGACGCCTGCTACCCGGCGATTATCTCGATCGGCCAGATGCTTGAGGCCCTGCAAAGCGGCAAGTACGACCTGAACAAAACCGCGGTGATGATGACCCAAACCGGCGGCGGCTGCCGCGCGACCAACTACATCCCGCTGATTCGCAAGGCCCTGAAGGACGCCGGCTTCGAAAACATCCCGGTGGTCTCCTTGTCTTTGGGCAACCAAGGCGTCGAGGAGACGCCAGGCTTCAAGTTCACGCTGCCGCTGTTGCGGCGCGTCGCCATCGCCTTTTTGTACGGCGACTTGTTCGAGCGGGTGGTGTACCACACCAGGCCTTACGAGGTCGAGGCCGGCGCGGTCGACAAGCTGCACCAAGACTGGCTGGACCTGGTTCGCCCGTCGATTGAAAAGGGCAGCTTCCACGAGTTCAAGAAGAACGTCGCCCAGATCGTCCAGGACTTCGACACGATTCCGCTCACCGCCGCGGTCAAACCGAAAGTCGGCCTGGTCGGCGAGATCCTGGTCAAGTACTCGCCAATCGCCAACAACGACCTGGTTCGCCTGCTGGAGCGGGAGGGGGCCGAGGCCGTGGTGCCGGACATCGTCGGCTTCATGAACTACTCGCTGTACAACCAAGTCTTCAAGTACGACCACCTCGGCGCCAAGGCTTCGGCCAAGTGGTTCGGCGAGTTCGCCATCCAGGTGATTCGCTGGTGCGAGCTGCCGATGCAAAAGGCACTGAAGGCGTCCAAGCGCTTCGAGGGCATCGAGGCGATCGAAGACATCGCCCATGACGCCAGCAAGGTCTTGAGCCTGGGCAACCAAACCGGTGAAGGCTGGTTTTTGACCGGCGAGATGATCGAGCTGCTGAAGTCCGGGGTGCCGAACATCATCTGCATGCAGCCGTTCGGATGCCTGCCTAACCACATCGTCGGCAAGGGCATGGTCAAGGCGTTGCGCCAGCAGTTCCCAGGCGCCAACATCGCGCCGATCGATTACGACCCCGGCACCAGCGTGGTCAACCAGCTCAACCGCATCCGGCTGATGCTGGCGACGGCCAACAAGCACCTGGCCGAAAGCCAGGCGGTGGCCAGCCGCTAGCGGCTGGGGGCCAAACAAGAACGGCCACTGCGCGAATTGCGCGGTGGCCGTTTTTGGCGTGGTTGAGTGGTGTCGTGGCTGGTGTGGCTAAGGCTGTGGCGTGGCGGAGACTTGGCTGAAGCGTGGTTGCGGTATGGCTTTGCCGTTACGTGTCCGGGGAAACCCAGCGGCGCAAGGCGGCGAGGCCGGGGTCGGCGTGGCACGGCCGGCGGTGGTCAAGTGATCAGTCGTCGGTGGTCCGGTGAATCCAGCGGTCCGGGGCGGCGTGGTTGCGGTGGCCGGCCGGCGGCAGCTTGGCTGTCGCGTGGCGGCTGGCAGAGCGGCGTCTCACTCTCCCTGGTTGGACGTGGTGGCCTGGGCGGCGTTTTGCTGCCACCGGCCGAACAGCTGGTGGCGGTAGGCGGCATCACCCAGTTGCGCGGCGTCGATGGCAAGCAGCGGCAGCATCACCCCGTCTTCTTGGGTTTCCTGGTCGGTGATGCGGTCTAGAAACCACGCCGGGGCGGTCAGCGCCCGGTACTTTTTGGTGAAGGCCTGCCAGGCGCGTCGCTGCCTGGTCAGCCAACGGCGGGTCGGCCGCCGGACGAAGCGTGGCCAGCGCCTTGCGGTAGGCGGCAAAGTCGAGTTGGCCTGCCGCCAGCTTGGCCGAAAGCTGGGCGTAAGCGGGAAGAATCGGGTCGCCAAAGGTCGCGAGGGATTGATCGAGCAGCCGGCGCAGGTGATGCAGCACCTGCTTTTGGGCGCGGGCAAGCGCGGCCTGTTGGGCAGGCGCCACCACACGCACCTGCGTCAGGGTGCCGGTGAGGGTCCCTTGGTAGCCCGGCGTCAGCTGCAGGCGAGCCAGGGCGGCGTCGTAAACCAGGCAGGTCGCAAAGTGCGGGTTGAAGTAAGCACCGGTGCCATCCGGTGCTTGCGGCGGCAGGGCGAAGTCGGACACGGTGGCCGCCAAGGTGTCCACTGGCGTGAGGGGACCGGTCGCAGGGGCCGCGCATACGGTTCGGGCACGTTGCACGGTGATGGTCAATGACACTAGGGTTGAAGCGGAGACTCGGGACTGCGCAGCGGGCGATGCGGGGGCCAGCGCCAGTGTGGGGATGGCTGGTGACGCAAGCGGCGTGGCAGCGTCAGTTGGAATGGCCGCTGTGTGCGGTGGGAACACCGGGTTTTGGTTAGTGATTCTGCGTAACAGCTGTGTCAGATAAGCCGGATCTTGAAGGCGTGCCTTGACCAAAGAGATTTCCGGTTGCCTGCTGTTTGGTGGTGTTGGGGTCGCGAGGTGTTTTGTGGTTAGATGACGGACGTCGGTGATTAAGAGGTGTTCCGGTGCAAGTGATGCCCGTTGCTGGTACACGCTGCGAATCGCCTGTACCTGGGCCAGCTGGACATGATGGAGGCCGCGTTGGTAGGGGGCAGGCAGCGGTCGGGCCAACCGCCACATCTGTTCTTGAAATCGATTAAATGAGAGTTGGTGGTTGAGGTAACGACTCAACGTCGCAGTTAACGGACGACGATTGATTGCACGGGGCAATTGGGTTAACCAGCGTTGGGTGTGCGCGACCACACGGCTGTGAAAGCGTTGTTCTACAAACCGGAGGCGTGAGTCGGCATCATGGCCCCGATACTCGTAGCATGGAATCACTCGGCCGGTGAGCTGAAGGATGTCGCCAACCTCCCAAATGAATTTACCAAACCGTGACGCCTCAGGATGAAAATCGAGATACGCCAGTGTCGGTGGGAAGGTTAGTGTGACGTCGCCGTGTACCACTTCGGTAACGGAGACGACTAGCAATTTTGGGTTGGTAATCTCAAGAGACTGATTGAGAAGCTTGCCTGAGAAGCCACCGACAATCTGAACGGTGAAACGGGGCTGTTTTTCACGTTGTTTCAATGTCATCACCCACTTTGGCTTTTGATGTTAGTATAAACGCGATTGGTTGGAATGTAACGTCATGTGCTTACGCGGATGAAACAGGTAACATATCGACGAACCCTCAAGGGGGAAATAATCCATTAATCCTGATGCAGCGCTGTTTTGGCGCGGTGACCGCGATCATCATCATTTTTTTACAGTGTGAGTCAAAAAAGTTGACGCCAAATTGGTCCGGTGTTAAGCTACACTCGAATGATTGTTCAAGTGCGGGGATGGCGTTGTGGCCGCAACGCTGGCACCTCTGCCGCATAGGGGAACGATCCGGAGCGCAAGCGCCTCTAGTACCCCACCCATGCCAAGCCGCAGTGTAGCGCCACACGGCTTTCAAACGTACACGTTTTAGTGCAACTCCCCCGCCTTAGGAGGAGATACCAGGGTAAAGGACTTTTCCACCCCACGAGTCGCTTCAAGCTGGGACCTACTCGCATCGCGAGGTAGCTGCGGCCCCGACGAGACCGGTGGGTACCACCACGGTAAGACGAAGCCAGAATCCTAGCCAAATAAGGCCGAAGCCACCGCACTCACAGGGTGCGGTGGCTTCGACGCGCCCGTCGCAGGTTGCGGCGGGCTTTTTGGTGATGGGTCAGCTCCGCGCCCCGATGCGCTCGGCTTGCCGCAACCAGGCTTGGCGCTTGGCCGCCTTGCTTTTTTTCACCATGTTGCAACTGCACCAAGACACGTGCCTGAGTCCCATTTTTTGGAACGTGCCACGGACCAAGGCGCGTTGAATGGCGTTGCCGAACACCCAGCGGTACAAGGACTGGGGGGTGTTCATCGTGGTGATGATGGTGGTGGACTTTAGGCGGGTCAGGCGCGAGCGCATGCCCGTACCGCTCGGCGTGTAATCGAAAGTTTCACCGGGAAAGACGACCTTGTCGATGAAGCCCTTCATCATGGCCGGCATCAGCTCCCACCAGATGGGGAAAATCAACACCAGGTGGTCGGCGGTTTGGAGCCGGCGAATGTAGTCTTGTGCTTGGGCGTCTTGCGCCTGGTGCTTGAGAAAACCGATTAAATCTGCGCTGTGCATCACCGGGTCGAAGTGGTCGGCCTCCAGGTCGATCACGTCGACTTCCTGACCGGCGGCACTGGCGCCTTGCTGAACGGCTAACATCAGTGCGTGGCAGAAACTGCCGGCGTAGGGGTGACAGGTGACAATAATGGTTTTGGCCATGTAACGAACCTCCAATTGGTTGATGAGGTTAGTTTAGTGGACCTTTTGCACGGCGGCCTTAACAAATGTTAAGCGCCCGACTCTTTTTTGATGCGGCTGCGAATGCGCGACAGCGACACCGGCGTGATGCCGAGGTACGAGGCCAGCTCGTGCTGGGGGACGCGGGCGACCAGCGCCGGTTCTGTTGCCAGCAGGGTGCGAAACCGCTGCTCCGGGGATTGCTCGATGCGGTTCAAAAAGTAGCGGGTGTAAGCGATGAAGCGGTGGCAGATGTGGTTCGTGAAGGCCGCCATCAAAGTCGGCTCAAGGTCTAACACGCGCTGCAACGCGGCTGCGTCGACGGTAACGACGGTGGTCGGTTCAATCGCCGTGATGGCAAAGAGGCTGGGCTTTTTCAGGTAAAAGCTCTCAAAGGAAGCGACCACCTGGTCCTCAAAGAAGAACTGGACGGTGATGTCGCGACCGTCGTCGTTGTGCCACAGCCGGACACCGCCTTGTTCGATGAAAAACAGGTGCTGCGCCGGGTCACCTTCGCGCAGGAGGTCGGCACCGGCGGCGTAGTGCCTGCGCTGGCCCAGGCTGCGAATTTGGTCGCTGAAATCTGTGATTGCCATAGTTTGCCTCTCTTTGTAGGGGATAGTGACTTGAGTATACGCCTGCACTGCGTTGTCGGGTACATCATCTGGCGGCGACTACCGTGATGAGGTCTGACGCGACCGATTATTGACCCGCTAAATTATACTTCTTGTATCCGCTTACAATCAGTGGCATAATGCGCTTAGAGGGGTGGCATGGGCCGCCCGAGGCAAAGCGGCATGCGGGAGGTGCGAGCGATGGCTTGGTTGATGTGGGTTGTGTTGATCGGGGCAGCGGTGATTGTGGTTCAAGACGTGCAACTGGCACGGTTTTCGGCCAGCATTCCGCGCGATCCCGCCGAGCTTGAGGCGGTTGCGCGGCGGCTGACCCAAGAGCGTGGCTTCGGCCAGACGCAGGCGATTCGGGCGTTGCAAAAGGCCTTTCCGGGCCTGTCGGTGGTGGCGGCCCAAGGCATCGTCGACCGGGTGCTTTTGGAGCAGCCGCGCCAGGTGGCCTGACCATGCGCCACAGACGCGACAAAGACGCGACAAAGACGCGACAAAGACGCGACATAGACGCGACATAGACGCGACATAGACGCGACATAGACGCGACATAGACGCGACATAGACGCGACATAGACGCGACATAGACGCGAAAAACAGGCGACCGCACCCGTGGGGGTTCGGCCGCCTGTTTTTGTGCGGTTATTCGGCGTGGTGCAGCTTTTTTTCGAAGTGGCGCAACAGCCGCGAGAGGCCGAAGGTCAGGATGAAGTACAGGACCATCGCGATGGTGATCGGCAACACCCCTGAGTAGGTGTCGGCCTGAACCACGCGCAGCTGGTAGATCAAATCGGCGACGCCGATGATCGAGACGATCGAGGTCTCCTTGATCAGCGAGATGAACTCGTTGCCAAGCGCCGGCCAGATGTTGGCCAACGCCTGCGGCAAGACGACGTAGCGCATCGTGGCCTTTTGGCTCAGGCCCAAGGACCGCGCGGCCTCGCTTTGACCCTTGGCGATCGACTCGATGCCGCCGCGGAAGACCTCGGAGACGTAAGCCGCCGAGTTGAGGCCCACGGCCAGGGTGCCGGCGACCACCGCGGAGATGTCGTAGAACATGCCGATGCCAAAGTAGATGAACATCACCTGAACCATCAAAGGCGTCCCGCGGACGAACTCGACGTAGGCGGTGAAAAGCGCCTTGAGCACCTTGATGTCACCCAGGCGAACGAAGGCGATCACCGCGCCGAGCAGGGTGCCGATCACCACGGCGACCAGCGAGATGCCGACGGTGTAGGCGACGCCCTTGGCGAAGTATGGCCAGTAGTGCCACATCGACTTGGTCGCGTTGGTCTGGGCGATCGCCTTGCCGGCGTCTTTGAGGTAGACCTTGTTGAACAGGTCCTTTTTTTGGACCTTGGCGATGGTCTGGTTGACGGCGGCGGTTAGGCTGGTCGCGCCCTTGGGCAGCGCGATCGCGTTGCCGGCCTCGTCGGCTGAGACTGCGAACTTGCCGTCGATGGCGGCCAGGCTGCTGTCGCTTTGGGCGTAGGCGATGGCCGAGGCGGAGTCTTTGACGATCGCGTCGATTTTGTGGGCCTTCAGCGCCAACACCAGATCCGCGGCGTTCTCCATCGTCGTCAGGTCGGCGCCTGGCATCTGCTGCTTGACCAAGGTGGCGGCGGTGCTGCCCAGCACCGCCCCGACCTTTTTGCCCGAAAACGAGTGGCGGTCCTTGTAGTACCCCTTGTCGGCCTTGTTGACGATGAGGTACTGCTTGGAGACGTAGTAGTTGTTGGAAAAATCGACGTGGGCCTTGCGCTCGGGCGTCGGTGAGAAGCCGGAGAGGATCATATCGACCTTGCCGGTTTCAAGCGCGACCAGCAGCGAGTCAAAGGACATCTTCTTAATCACCAGGCGAACGCCGAGGTCTTTGGCAATCTGCTTGCCCAGCGCGATGTCCATGCCGACGATTTTTTCCTTGCCGTTCTCGTTAATGGTGAACTCGTAGGGCGGGTAGTTGGGCGAGTTGCCCATGATGAGGGTGCCCTTGGCCTTGACTTGGGCCAGCGAGTCGTCGCTTGCGGCCTGCACCGGCTGGGCGGCCAGGCCGGCGAGGCACAGCAGCCAGGCGAACAGCCAGATGAGAATTGATTTGGGTTTCATGCGGTCTCCTTCTTTAAAAAAACATTACGCCCACTATACAACGTCATGGAATAATATTCAATAAAAATTCAGATGCGATCGTTCGCCGCGCCAAAAAGGGCGGTCGCTTGGCGACCGCCCGGCTGGTGCGGCGACGTGGTTCGGTGGTGCGGTGGCGCGGCCTTGGCGCCGGCGCCCGGCCTGCTGCGCTGCGTCTGCGCTTTGCAGTGGCGCGGCGACCGCAGTGGCGCGTCAGCCTTGGCGTGTCGGCCGTGGCGTGTCGGCCGCGGTCGCGCGTCGGTCGTGGCGTGTCAGCCCTGGTGCGTCAGTCGTGGCGCGTCGGCCGTGGCGCGTCGGCCGCGGTCGCGGGGCGGTCGGACCACGGGCCACCCGCAGCCACCTCGGATTTGCCACCTCGGATCCGCCGTTTCGGGCCCGGTTACGCCTCGCCTCCGTCAGCGCCTGGCTCGCTCGCCTTGGCCGCCCGGTACTGCGACGGGGTGAGGCCGGTGTAGTGCTTGAAGTGGCGATCGAAGCTGGCGGGGTTCTTGTAGCCCAGCGCCGCCGCGATGTCGTTGATGCTTTGGTCGGACAGGGTCAGCATCTTTTTGCCCTGGTTCATGCGAATGAAGCGGACCTCCTCGGAGAAGGGCTTTTGGAACAGCTGGTGGCACAGCCGCGAGAAGTAATTCGCCTCGTAGCCAAAATGCGCCGCCGCCGCGTTCAGGGTGACGCGGTCGATGTGCTGCATGATGTAGTTCAGGATGCTGCCGGCCTGGCGGTCCTTGGGGGTGTGGCGCAGGTCGGTTTCGGGAAAGTCCGACTCGATGATCATCATCGCGTTGAGGTCGGAGCGCGACAGCTCGGTCAAAAGCAGGTGGGCGACGGTTCCTTCCTGATAGGCCAAAAGGTCGTCTTGCGGCGTCGTGCGAATCAGCCGGGCCAGCTGGGCGCAGTAGCCGTTGGTCAGCGCGTGGTCGATGCGGCGAAACACGATGTGGGCGGTTTCCGTCGACGCCAGCATCGCGTGAATCAGTTCGTTGGGGCCAAAGCTCGCGTCTGCGGTCAGCGGCACGGTGAAGTAGCGGGCGTTCAAGGGCCCGGTGGTCGGTGCCAGCGTGAAGGGGCCGTTGGGCCGCAGCAGCGCGATGTCGCCGGGCTTGAGAATCGCCTGGCGCGACGCCAGGTGAAGCGTCGCCCCGGTCAGGCACTGCAAAATGCCAAAGGGGACCTTCCCGCCGAGCGGGGTGTCGATGGTGATCGGGTCGGAGCCGGATAATTCGGTGTACATAATGCCTCCAGTCAGGCGTTCAACGGCCGATAGGGATGGTCGTGCGACAGCCGCGCGTAGAATTCAAGCTCGTGAAAGGCGACGGCCAGTCGCTTGGCGTAAGCCGCGCTGGTTGGCACGGTCGCATCCAGCCGCCCGTCCGGCAAAAAGTTGCGGTCGCACCCGGCCAGCAGCACGGGCTTGGGCAGCACCAAGGCGTCGAGCATTCGCAGCACGTTGACCATGCTTTCGGCGGCCATGATGCCGCCGGTTTCGTCGTGCGAGTAGGTCACAATTTGCAGGGGCTTGCGGCTGATCTCTTGGCCGACGTAATCCAACGCGTTTTTAAGGGCGCCGGTCATCGCGTGGTCGTACTCGGGGCTGATGATCACGTACCCGTCCTGGGCGGCCAGCGCCGCCAGCCACGCCGACTCGCCGAACACCAGGTTTTGGACCGGTGAATCCGCCGGGGTCTCCGCGTGGTCGTACAGCGGTAGGGGAAAGTCGTGCAGGTCGATCCAATCGAACCGCACGTCGTCGTGGTCCGGGAAGGCCGCCTGCAGGTAGGCGAACAGCTTGCCGCCGATCGATTGGTGGCGAATGGTGCCGAGAATGATGCCGAGCTTCAAAGTCATGGTGAGGTCCTTTCTGAGACGGAATGCATTGCCTCTAATATACGCGTTGTCGCGGAGGTCGGAAAGGCCCGGCGGTCGCTCCGCGGAGGCGAGGCCCCGGCCGGCCCCCGCCCGGCGGCTTGACAGCGTGCGATCTAGCCCTCGTGCTGCCGGGCCCGGTAGCCAGTCGGGGCCTCGCCGTACAGGCTTGAGAAGGCCTTGGAGAAGGAGAACTGGTTCTCGTACCCGACGGCTCTGGCGACGACTTGAATCGGGAAGTCGGTTTCGCGCAGCAGCTGGGCGGCCTGGTCCATGCGGTAGCGTTTGATGTAAGCTTGAGGGGAGCGGCCGACGCGCTTGGTGAACAGGCGGTGCAGGTAGGTGCGGTCGATGTGCATCACCGCCGCGAGGCTGGCGACGGAGATCGGCTCGCTGTAGTTTTGGGAGATGTAAAACAAGGCGTACTCGACCAGCTCGCGGTGCGACATGGTCGTGGCGGTGTGCTGGTTGGGGTAGTCGGTGGCCAGTCGGTACAGGAACTCGAACAGCCGCCCGGTCATGATCAGGTTGCGGTTTTCGCGGTGGTTGGAGCCTTCGATCACCTGGTTGGCCGCTCGCAAAATCGCGGAGTTGAACTCAAAGTCAAACAGCGGGGCGGCCGACGATAGGGCGGTGCCGGCCATGTACTTGGCCGCGCTTTGGCCGGAAAAGCCGACCCACAGGTAGGTCCAAGGCTTCTCGTGGCTGGCCTTGAAGGTGATCAGGGTGTTGGGCTCGATCACAAAGCCCTGCTTGGGGCCCAGTTGGTATTGGTGGTCCCGCACCGTGTAAGTTCCCTCGCCGTTCAAGACGAAGTAGATCATGTAGCCGGACCGCACGGTGGGTCCGTAGGCGTGATCGGGCTCGCAGGCCTCGCTGCCGCAGGTGTAAACGTTGACGTCCAGGTTGAACGTCCGGTTGGTGTTGGAAAAATCGTAAATTCGGGGATTTTCGCGAGTTGTCGACATTTGGACATGCCTCCTCAACATTTGCATATATCGGTTTTAAGTGTAAGCGGTTAAGATGGGTCTTGTAAATCGATTTATTCAAAAACATTTTTTCGTGAGTACCCGCACTGCGTTAGGCGGCCATCTCGGCCAAGATACCGGCCAACGCGGTGCGGCGGCACCCAACGCCATTATCAATTAGGAGGCACATCGCATGAGTATGCAAGATGTGATGACAGAAAAAGTCCTACCAATCGCGACTAAGCTGTCAGAAAACAAGTTCTTGTTAAGTGTTCGTGATGGGATGATGGTTGCGTTCCCGGCCACCATGTTCGCATCCATCATGATCATCATCCAAAATCTCCCCACGACCTTCAGCTTCGCCAAGTTCCTGCCGAAAGTTGTAACCGATTTCCTGAACAACTTCCTCGGCCCCATCAGTAACGCGACGATGAACATCACGGCGCTGTTCGTGGTCTTCGGCATCGCCTACCACCTGGCCGGCAAGCTCCACGCCACCCAGCTTTACGCCGGCGGCATTTCGCTGGCGGCCTTCGCCTTGCTTTTGCCCATCATGACCAACAAGACGAGCTCTTACATCGACATCAACTACCTGGGCTCCAAGGGCATGTTCGTCGCCATCATCACGGCGATCGTTGCCACCGAGATCTTCGCGGCACTTGAAAACGCGAACATCACGATTAAGATGCCGGAATCCGTTCCGCCTGCTATCGCGACGTCCTTCACCGCGATTATCCCCGGTTCCGCCTCGCTTCTGGTCTTCACCACGGTGCGTTACCTGTTCACCTTCACCAGCTGGGGCAACGCGTTCGACTTCATCTACGACATTCTCCAGACCCCACTGCAGGGTATCGGCGCCACGCTGCCGGCAACATTAGTCGTGGGCTTCTTCTCCCAGTTCCTGTGGTGGTTCGGGATTCACGGCACCTTGGTCGTCAACTCGGTGGTTCAGCCGATTTACGACGCCCTGGCGCTGCAAAACTACAAGGCCTACTCCCTGGGCCAGCCGATTCCCCACATCATCTGCACGACCTTCATGGGGGTCTTTGAAATCACCGGCATGATCCTCGGCTTTGCCCTGGCCATGGGCTGGGTCTTCGCCCGGTCTGCCCGGATGAAGAAGACCATGCGCATGGTTGCCGTGCCGGCGTTCTTCAACATTTCCGAGCCTGTCACCTTCGGCCTGCCGATCGTGTTGAACCCGACTATCTTCATTCCTTGGGTCCTCGGCCCAATGGTGATGATCACCATCGGCTACGTCGCCATGGCGATCGGCCTGGTGCCAAAGCCAATCGGCGCCACGGTTGTCTGGTCCACGCCAATCTTCCTGTCCGGCTGGATTGCGGTCGGTTCCTGGAAGGGGGCCGCGCTGCAGCTGGTTCAAGTTGCCGTGTCGACCTTGATCTGGGTGCCGTTCCTTCAGGTACTTGATAAGCAGTTCCTGAAGGACGAACAAGACGGCGAAAAGGAACTCGAAAAGGCCGCCGCCGCCAAATAAACGATTAACCCTAACTTGCAATGGAGGTACCCCATGCCACTGAAGCCGATGACTTACACGACCACGCTGCACACGCCGCTTGAGGCGACTTACGCCACCGTCTACGCGCAGCAACTGAAGTATTTTCAACACTTCGATCCGGCCATCACCGCACTCGGCTCGGGTGTTGCCGTCGATTCCGAGATGCGAACCAAGGTGCAACAGGCCGAAGTGCCGACGCACGTCGAGGTGCTTGAAGTCGTTGACAACGCGGTGATCGCCACCAAGGTCTCCTACAGCCAAGGTGAGATCATCACGCGCTACGAATTCGCGCAGGCCCCAGACGGCACCAAGTTGACCTACTCGGAGCAAAACAGCTTCACCAAAAACCGCCTGACCACTAATTTCTGGCTCGTCGGCTGGGTGTACACCTTCATGTACAAGCACAATCTGAAGCGCCGGATGCAGGCCATCGAGCAGCTGACTCAAGCTGCCGGGCATTAGCCGCACTTCGTATCGGGCCACCGGGCTGCAAGGGCCTGGTGACCCGTTTTGCTTTGAATTGCCCAATTCGACCGGCCGCAGCGCGGCCGGCTGCCAACAGAAAGTAGATGAGACCACTGCTTAACGTCATCGACAACCGAATCTTTCACCTTCACAACGATTCCGTCAGTTACATTTTGTACCTGCTGCCCAACAACCAGCTCGGTCACCTGTACTACGGGCCGCGGGTGACCGCCACCGCCCAGACGCTTGAGGCGTACACCAAGCTTGAGAGTAAGTCCGGTGGCACCGTGCATTTTTCCGCCGAAAACACCATGTTCACCCTGGCCGATCAGCTGCAGGAGTACCCGGTTTACGGCACCTCGGACTTTCGCCAAGGCGCCATTGCCGCCACCCGCGGCGACGCGCCGCTGTACCTGAACTTCACGTACCAGGGCTTTGCCGAAAGCCACGAGAAGCCGCGCAACCTGGCGCTGCCGGCCAGCTTCGGGCAAGCCGGGCAGGTGACGGTGTTGACCGTCGACCTGGCCGACGCGGCCCACGGGCTGACGCTGCAACAGCATTACGCGATGTTTGACGACAGCGCCGCCGTCGTGCGGTGGCAAACGGTGACCAACGTCGGGGATGCGGCGCTGACGCTGACCCGGGCGCTGTCAGGCGGCCTGGACCTGCCGACGGCCGACTACCGCTTCGTGCAGCTGTCCGGCAACTGGGCCCGGGAGCGGCACGTCAAGTCGCGGCCGCTGGCGCAGGGGACGACTGCGATCGAATCGCAGCGCGGCGCCTCCAGCCACCAGCAAAACCCGTACGTCGCGCTGCAGGCCGCAGACGGGACGCTGCAGTCGGGTGAGGCCTTTGGGTTCAACCTGATCTACTCCGGCAACTTCCAGGCCTCAGCCGAGGTCAACGAGTGGAACCAGACGCGCTTCATGATCGGGCTGCACCCCGACCAGTTCGCCTGGCGCCTGGACCCGACCACCAGCTTCACCACGCCCGAGGCCGTTGTGACCTACAGTAACGCCGGGCTGGCCGGCCTCAGCCGGACCAACGCCGACTTCGTTCGCAACCACGTGATCGCGCCAATCTGGCGCGACCGGCCGCGGCCGGTGGTGCTCAACTCCTGGGAGGCGGCCTACTTTGACTTTGACACCGAGAAGCTCCTGAAGCTCGCCGCCGCCGGCAAAAAGGTCGGCATCGACTGCTTCGTCTTGGACGACGGGTGGTTCGGCCACCGCGACGACGACCGCTCGAGCCTCGGCGACTGGCAGGTTTACGCCAAGAAGTTCCCGCACGGCATCGACGGCTTCGCCCAGTCGATTCACGACCTGGGGCTGCAGTTTGGCCTGTGGTTCGAGCCCGAAATGATTTCGCCGCGTTCCAATTTGATAGCGGTTCACCCCGACTGGGTGGTGGCACCACCGCACGAGCGGCGTGCGATCGGGCGCAACCAGTACGTGCTGGACTTCGCCAACCCGGCGGTGGTCGACAACCTGTTTGCGCAGATGTCCAAGGTGATTGACGCGACGCACTTGGAGTACATCAAGTGGGACATGAACCGCAACATCACCGAGGCCTACTCGCAGTACTTGGCCGCGATCGGCCGGCCGCAAGGCGAGTTCTTCCACCGCTACATCCAAGGCGTCTACCGCCTTTACGCCAAGTTGTTGACCGCCTATCCCGACGTCTTGATTGAAGGTTGTGCCGGCGGCGGCGGCCGCTTTGACCTGGGAATCCTGTTTTACTCGCCGCAAATCTGGGTGTCCGACGACTCCGACGCCGTCGAACGCCTGAAGATTCAAACCGGCACCGCCTTGGGCTACCCGCTGTCTGCGATGAGCAACCACGTCACCGCCGTGCCCAACGGCCAGGTCAACCGCACCACGCCGCTTGAGACGCGCTTCAACGTCGCGCTGTTCGGGACGCTGGGCTACGAGCTGGATTTGACCCAAGAACCCCAAAGCGTGTTAGACGCGATCGCCGCGCAGATTCGGCTGTACAAAAAGCTGCAGCCGCTGGTTTTGACCGGCGACTTCCACTTCCTGCGAACGCTTGAAGACGGCGAACACAACACCGTGGCCTGGGCGATTGAGGCGGCGGATCACAGCCGCATCGCCTTTGGCTTCTACCGGCTCTTGGCCAACCCCGACGGCAACGCCGTGGATCGGCTGCGCCTGCCGTTCGTCGATTCGCAGGCGTCCTATTCGATCAGCGGCCGCGCCGTGCCGGTGTCCGGGGCTGTGCTCAAGCACCTGGGGCTGCGCCTGCCTTACGAGTTCAACGGGCCCAACCAGGCCGTCGCCGAGCTCGCCGGTGATTTTCAGTCCAAGCTCTTGATTCTGACCAAGGAGGGGTAACATGCGCTTTGATGTCGATGCCCGGCTGCTGCACGGGGGGGACTACAATCCCGACCAGTGGCTGGATTACCCGGCTGTGCTGCAAGAGGACCTGAAGCTGATGCAAAAGGCCCACATCAACACCGTGACCTTGGGGGTGTTCGCCTGGTCGGCGCTTGAACCCGCCGATGGCCAGTTCGAGTTCGGCTGGCTGGACAAGGTCTTTGAAGACGTCAACGCTCGGGGCGGCAACGTGATTTTAGCCACCCCAAGCGGGGCGCGGCCGCAGTGGCTGTCCGAGAAGTACCCGGAGGTCAACCGCGTCGACGACCAGCTGCGCCGCCACACCCACGGCTTCCGCCACGATCACTGCTACACCAGCCCCGTCTACCGCCAGTACGTCGCGCGAATCGACCGCGAGCTGGCCAAGCGCTACGGCCACAACCCGGCGCTTGCGATGTGGCACGTCTCCAACGAATTCTCCGGCGAGTGCTTTTGCGACCTGTGCCAAAACGCGTGGCGCGACTGGCTGCGCCAAAAGTACGGCAGCCTGAAGGCCGTCAACGACGCCTGGCTGATGAGCTTTTGGGGCGGCACCTACTCGGCCTGGGAGCAGATCAAAACGCCCAACGCCTTGGGCTCGACCAAGGTTCACGGCATGGCGCTGGACTGGAAGCGCTTCGTGACCGACCGCACGATTGATTTTTACGACGCCGAGGTCAAGGTGCTACGGGCGGCCAACCCGGCGGTGCCGGTGACCACCAACTTCATGGCGGAGGGGCCGGGCCACGACTTCAT
Source organism: Lacticaseibacillus parakribbianus (assembly GCF_025490915.1). Classification (GTDB taxonomy): domain Bacteria; phylum Bacillota; class Bacilli; order Lactobacillales; family Lactobacillaceae; genus Lacticaseibacillus; species Lacticaseibacillus parakribbianus. The sequence goes on from NZ_JANQBA010000018.1 coordinate 37,945, forward strand.
TCCGCTTGAAGGCATCGATTACGCCAAGTTCGCCCAGCACGTCGATCTGGTGTCCTGGGACGCCTACCCGCAGTGGAACAACAACTTCGAGCCGCTGGCCGAGACCGCGCTGAAAACGGCCTTCGTTCATGACACGTTCTACGGCCTGAAGAACCAGCCGTTTCTGGTGATGGAGGCCACGCCGTCGCGGGTCAACTCGCCGGTGGCCAAGGCCAAGCGACCGGGCGTTCACGCGCTGAGCTCCTTTCAGCAGATCGCGCATGGCTCGGAGGGGAGCCTGTACTTCCAGTTCCGCCAGGCCCGGGCCAACTCGGAGAAGTTTCACAGCGCCGTGGTCGGCCACGACGGCGACGCCAACAACCGCGTGTTCCGCGAGGTCGCGGCCTACGGGGCCCGGCTGGCGGCGCTTGACGGCGTGAAGGGGAGCAAGCGGGTGGCCCAAGTCGCCATCGTCTACGACTGGCAGAGCCTTTGGGCCCAAAAGCGCGAGGCGGCGTTTGGCCGCGACCGCAAGGCCTACTTCCAGACGCTTGAGGACCACTACGCGTACTTTTGGCAGCACGACATTCCCGTCGCGATGGTGCCAAGCGACCACGACTTCAGCGGCTATGACCTCGTGATCGCGCCGATGCTGTACGTGATGACCAAGGACTTGGCCAAGCGCTTGAGCGACTACGTTCAAGGCGGTGGCACCCTGGTGTCCAGCTACTTCACCGGCATCGTCGATCCCACCGACACCGTGATTCTCGGCGGCTGGCCACGCGTCTTGCAGCGGCTGTTTGGGATTCACCCGCTGGAGTTCGACTCGCTGTACGAAGGCGAGCACAACGCCGTGGCTTACGGCGAGCAGTCGTATGAGACGACGCAGTTCGCCCAGGTGCTTGAGGCCACCGGGGCCCGGGTGCTTGGCACCTACCAGCGCGACTTTTACCAGGGCAGCCCGGCCGTGACGGGCAACGCCTTTGGGGCGGGGCAGGCCTACTACATCGCGCCTCGCACCGGCCGCGACCTGCTGGCGGCGCTGTACCAGCGGGTGGCAGCCGCGCTGGGCTTTTCGCCAACGCTGGTGGCGGCCGCCAACCCGGTGGTGTCCGTGCAGGCCAGAGGGTCGTATTACTTTGTGATGAACATGAGCGCCACCGTTCAGACGATGACCACGACCGTCGCGACCACCGACGCCGAAGACGGCAGCGCCGTGGCGGCCGGGGCCTTGACCCTCGCACCGTACGCGGTGCGGGTGTTGCGGCAGTGAATAAGCGCGACCGGTGGGAACCGGCCGCGTTTTTGGGAGGAAAACAATGGAATACCAAAACATGGACCTGCACAACGTCGCCCGGGTGTTGCCCAGCCCCCACGGGGTGCTTTTGGACCGGGCCGACGCGGCAATGTTCGCCGCACTGGACGAGCCGGGGACCCACACCTCCAATAACGACTCGGGCGTCGAGCTGCGCTTTGTGATGACCGGCGACACCGCCCAGATCACGCTGCAGGCGCAAGAAGCTGAGGAGCTGCAGGTCGCGTACGTGATGCACGGCTGCTTTCAAGGCACCTACCAGGAGACCAACCTGCTTTTGCACACGACGCCGACGACGCTGACGATTCACCGTCCAGCCAACCTGCCGCGGCTGCAAGAGGTCGCGGCCGCCTTGGGTCAGCCCTTTGATCCGGCGGTGGTGCGGCTGTGCCTGCCGTACTGCCGCAACTGGCTGATCGACGTCCAAGGCGCGATCCGGCCGCCGCGGCCAAGCGAGGTGCCGAGTGCGACCTACCTGGCTTACGGCTCCTCGATCACCCACGGGACTCTGGCGGTGACGCCGATGGCGACCTACGCCCAGCAGACGGCCACCAAGCTTTCCGCCGACCTGCTCAACTACGGCTTTGCGGGGTCGGCGCGGCTGGAACCCGGGGTGGCCGACGCCTTGGCTGGCCGCAGCGACTGGGATTTTGCCACGCTGGAGATGGGCATCAACATGCTCGGCGGCTTTTCGGTCGCCGACTTCCGCGCCCGGGTGCGGCGCTTCATCGCGCCGTTTGCCGAAGACAAGCGGCCGGTGTTGGCCTTTGACATGGTTGCGACCGATTACCCGGAGGACCCGGCCAAAGTCGACCAGTTCCGCCAGGTGGTGCGAAGCGAATGCGCAGGCAAGCTGCCTTACGTCAGCGGCCTGAAGCTGCTGCCGGACCTGTCCGGGCTTTCCGCCGACCTGCTGCACCCAAGCATCGCCGGCATGACCACGATTGCGGCCAACCTCACGACCCAGCTGCGGCCGCTGTTGCGCGGCCGGACGGACTGGCTAAATTAAAGGTGAGCGAATTCGGTCTTCGTGCTAGAATAGAAACCGGATTCAATCAATCGTGAAATGAGGGTGATGACGATCACAGAAACTCGTCTTGGCAGTATCGAGGCCGGCGGCACCAAGTTCGTGCTGGCGGTGGCCGATGAACACTACAACATCTTGCAGACCAAGCGCATTCCAACCACCACGCCGGAGGAGAACCTGGCGCAGTGCGTGGCCTTTTTCAAGGAATTCCCGGTCGCGGCACTGGGCATCGGGAGCTTCGGCCCCATCGATGTCAAAAAGGACTCCGCCACTTACGGCCACGTGCTGGCAACCCCGAAGCCGCACTGGGAAGGCGCCGACGTGGTCGGCACGCTGAAGGCGGCGCTGAACGTGCCGATCGCGTTCACCACCGACGTGAACGCCTCGGCCTACGGTGAGTACTCGGTCGGCGCCGGCAAGGACGTCGATTCGCTGGTGTACTTCACCATCGGCACCGGCATCGGTGGCGGCGCGATCCAAGACGGTCACTTCATCGGCGGCCGCGCCCATGCCGAGATGGGTCACGCCCTGGTCGTGCCGTACCCCGGCGACGATTTTGAAGGCGTCTGCCCGTTCCACGGCAACCGCTGCTTTGAAGGCATGGCGGCCGGCCCGTCGATCGAAAAGCGCCTGGGCATCCCGGGCGAAAAGGTGCCGCGCGACAACAAGGTGTTCACCTACATCAGCTACTACGCCGCGCAGCTGGCGCTTGATGCCTACCTGAACCTGGCCCCGGCCAAGATCGTGTTCGGCGGCTCCGTCCTGAGTGAGGCCGAACTGCCGAAGGTGCGTGACTTCTTCAAGCAGCTCAACAACGGCTACGTTCAGACCCCACCGTTGGAGGACCTGATCGTCTTGAGCCAGGTCCCGAACAACGGCTCGGCCACCGTCGGCGACTTCGCCATGGCCCAGGCCCTGCTCGACTAAAACATTGGCTCTTCGTCAAGTGGAGTTGATACAGATTTATAAGAGTGCCTGGACCTTAATTGGTCTGGGTGCTCTTTTATTAGTGCCATTTGGTTTGAACCAGACGCGTTCCAAGAAAATGCGGTTGATGAAGTTCATCCAGTTCTTATACCCGTATGCTGTGT
>NZ_JANQBA010000019.1 GCF_025490915.1 Lacticaseibacillus parakribbianus
GGACCAATTTCCCGTCAACTCATTTGCCTCGCGCTTGCGAAAAGCGGACGGCCACAGCCGGCGGCCGGTCGCGCCAAGGGTGCGTCACCGCGTCAGCGCCGCCAGCACCGCGGCCTTTTCCCGGGTGTTATGCGCGACCCACAGCCGCTGGTTCGGCCGCCGGGCGGCCAGCAGCGGCGCGATGTTTTGGCCGAACCGCGCGTTGTAATCCCAGACGTAGCCAAGAAAGTCCAGGTAGTCGCGGTCCAGGTGTTCGACGAAGCCCGGCGCCATGTCCGGGCGGGTGCTGGGGTCGCGGCGAAACGCCAGCGAGCGGCGAATCACCCGGGCGATCGACACCACCCGCGGCGCTGTCAGCAGCACGATGGTGTCGGCCTGTTCCAGCCGCAGCGGCATCGTGCCGCCGTAGTTGCCGTCGATGATCCAGTCGCGGTTGGCCGCCATGAACGCGCGTTGCGCCTGGGCGAACTTGAGCTTGGCGACGTGGCCGTAATCCATGGTGTGCCACACGGTGTCCAAGGATAAAAGCGGCCAGCCGGTGGCCGCGGTCAGCCGCCTGGCAAAGGTCGACTTGCCGGTGCCGGCGTTACCAATCAGCATGATGCGCATGTTGCGTTCCTCCTTGTGATGGAATGTGTTTCACAATTAATCGCCGTCGACCGAGCTGGCCTCGCCACCGAACGGCTGCGGCCCCCTTGCCGGTTTCCCCCGAACGGGGCGACGCGGGGCGGCCGCTCGGTTGGCGCCGCGGGGTTCGGCGGCTGCCGCCACCGCGCTAACGGCCGGCCTCACAGCAGCTTGCTCAGCTGCAACCCCCGGACGCTTCGCACCTGATCGGCGACAATCAAGGCGTTCGGGTCGGCGGCGGCAACAATAGCCAGCGCCTGGGGCCACGCCGCGTTGGTGCAGACGAAGTACAGAATCTCCTGCGGCTTTTGGCTGTGAAAACCGGTCGCGGCAAGCATCGTCACCCCCTGCCCCAGCGCATCGGTCAGCGCCTTGGCAATCGCCTGGTTGTGCGGCGACACCACCATCAGCGAGTGCTTGGCGCCGAAGCTGTCGAGGTAGCGGTTGAGCACCACCGCCGACACGTAGAGCTCAAGCACCGTCAGCAGCATGTTTTGAAAGCCGATAATCAGCCCCGACGGCACCGCAACGCACAGGTCGAACATCAAGGTCGCCGTGCCGTTTTTCATGCCGAAGTACTTGTTGATGATTTTGGCCAAAATGGTGCTGCCGGCGATGGTCCCGTTGGCGCGAAAAATGACCCCCATCGCCACGCCCATCAACACGCCGCCGAACACCGCAGCAATCACGGATTGGCTGGTGTGGAAGCCGGCGATCACTGGCAACCGCAGGAACCCGGAGATGCACACGATTGCCCACAGCGTGTAACCGATGGTGCGGCGATCCAAAAAGCGCAACCCAAGGACCAGCAACAGGCCATTGAGCACCAGGTTGGTCAGCGCCGGGCTGATGTTCAGCGCGTAATAGCCGACGGTGGTCAGCCCGGTGACCCCGCCTTCGCCGATGCGGTTGGGAATCAGGAAGTAATTGATGGCCAGCGCGTAAATCGCCGCACCCAAGGCGATCAGCGCCATATTTTGTGCTACTTTTCTCATTCTAACGCCTCCAGTCGAACCTTCACATTCTACACCCCCAGGCGCCATCCCGCTTGAGCATATTTCTTGGGTCCGAGTCGCGCCGTCGGTTACACTATAAGGGTCGATTGGAAGCGCTGGCACGCGTCTGCAAGGCAGGCGCATTAGGAGGAGAAACAGATGATGAGTGTTCCACAGACCAAGGAAACCCTGAACCAGCTGGTAGCAGACCTCAGCCAGATGAGCGCGGTGGTTCACCAAGTTCACTGGTACATGCGCGGCCCCGAGTTCCTGCACCTGCACCCCTTGATGGACGACTTCCGCGAGGACCTCGATGAACAGCTCGACGAAATCGCCGAGCGGCTGATCACGCTGGACGGCGAGCCGGTGTCGACGCTCGAGGAATTCGCCGACCTCACCGGCATCAAGGACGAGCACGGCACATTCGGCACCCCGACGCCGGAACGCCTGGCCATTTTGGTCGAAGGCTACCGCTACTTGGCCGACGTCTACCAGCACGGCATCGAGGTGTCCGGGGCGGAAGGCGACGACACCACCCAAGACATCTTCATCGGCTTCAAGGGCGCCACGGAAAAGCGCATCTGGATGCTGCAGGCCCAGCTGAACCAGGCCCCGCTGTTGGCGGAGGAATAGAGGGCAGAACCCGGCGCATTTAGCGGGACGGCTAGCCTAGCCGTGGCGCTTGGGCCCTGGGCTTGGGCCAAAGTGACGCGGCGTAGCTAGCCGCTCCCGCGTTGCCGGGTGGCGCCCGTTTAAAGTGCAGAGCCGAGCGCTTTTAGCGAACCGGCTAGCGCGGCGCCGGCACTTGCGCGGCTTGCGCCTCAAGCACTGAGATCGCCGGGACGCGTTCGCGCCGCCGCCCCGTATCAAAACGGTGCCGCCCCTCGCAAGTTCAATGCGAGGGGCGGCACCGTTTTTGGCGAGCTTTAATTGCTGGCCACCGCGTGTTGTTCGGCCAGCTGATGCGCGAAGCGGTCCAGGACCTTGATGCCCCAGGCGAAGTGCTGCGACGAGACCATCGCCGCGTATTCCCCCAGCGCCATCGAGCCGGTCCAGGGGTAGAAGCCGCGCAGGAACAGCTGCTCGTTGGTCAGCTGCTCGTACTGATCCATAATTTTGCCGTATGCGCTTTCAAACAACTGCCGAGCGTCACTCAGCGTGGTGTCAACGTGCTCGGCCTGAATCTTGCGGCCGAGCTTGCCGACCGTCTGCCAGGTGTAAGGCTGCGGCAGGAAGCGCTTGGCGTCGCCGGCGAGGTTCGCCTGGCTCCAATCCAGGTACAGGTCCTCCCAGGCGGCCAGCTGCACGAACACGTCGCGCAGGTTGTGGTCGCGGCCCTTGAACGCAAAGGCGGCGGCCTGCTCGCTCGGGCTCAGCGCGTCGACTTGCGCCACCAGCCGGTCGTGGTGCCGGTAAGTGCTGAGAATTAAGTCTTGTCTTGTTTGTGGTTTTGCCATTTTCTCTCCTCCCTTGGGTTCGAATTCAAGCCAACCTAAAACTGACTCCGCCTCAATGATGGGCCACTTACCGGCAACTTGCAAGGCCACCGCGACGTTTCCCGGGAAATAATCTCAAGAAAAATGCACCTCGAGCCCGATGTCCCGACACCCGAGTTTGCTACAATATAAATATAATGATGTATTAGGGGGAAAATGACCTATGTTGGGACTGTTCTTAGGGATTACGCTGCGCTTCACCGCGGCCGGGGTGGCGGTCGGCCTGATCGGCGCGATCGCCCTGGCCGTCCGGCACCGCGCCGGCCGCGCCTGGCGCCTGGCCGTGACCACGGTGCTGCTGTTCGCGCTGATGCTCGCCTTGATTTACTTCGCGCTGCCGGAGCCAAGCCTCGCCACCACGGTTTTGTGGAACCTGCTGACCGGCACGGTGGCGGCTTTGATCACCGCCAGCTTCGCCGGTGGCGGCGCCAAGATTGACTGGACCAAGTTCGCCACGGCCGCCGGCAAGCACGGCAAGGCGCCGCGCCAGGACGTGACGCCAGGCGCCAAGAGCCACAAGCCGACCGGACTGGCCAAGCCCTTTTTGCGGCTGGCCGGCGCCGGTTTTGTGCTGAGCCTGATTGCGATGGCCGTGTTTGCCATCATGGGCGTCGTCGACGCCAAGCAGGTCGCCAACAACGCGCCGGTGATCAGCTACCAATCGACGACCAAGGCGCCGCTGCCGGTGGTCGGCGGCAAAAAGGCCCAGGCGCCGGTGGTCAACGCGCCGGCGACCGTGCTGACTCAGGTCAACAACTCGCTGAGCAACATTCCGAACGCCAACGTCTACGCGGTCGACCACGTCCGGGCCCAGATCAACGGCGGCAAGCTGGTTTACGTGGCGCCGCTGGATTTTGACGGCAGCTTTTTCCGCTACCTGCGCTACAAGCAGGTCGACGGCTACTTCAAGGTCGACGCGACCAGCAAGTCGGCCTCGCCGCGTTTTGTGAAAAAGGCGATGCGCTACACCCCGGCCGCCTATTTTGGCCAGGACGCGCGGCGCCTGATGTACGCCGCCACCGCGACCTCCGGCTACGTGATGATGAGTAACACCCCGCAGCTTGAAATCGCCGAGGACGGCACCCCGTACTACGTCGCCACCCTGGTGCGGCGCTACGGCGTGACCAACCGCCAGGATTTCCGCCACAAGGCCGTCGTGACCCTGAACGCGGAGTCCGGCCAGCTGCATTTTTACCGCAACCTAGCGCAAAAGCCGGATTGGCTAGACGTCGCCATCGACCCGACCACCGCAAGCAGCCAGGTCGCCGCGTGGGGTGCCGAGCGCAACGGCTGGTGGAACGCCAACGGCTGGGGCGGGGCTCGCAACGGCGTGATGGTCGCCGTGACCGGCGCCGGCACCGAGGGCCACGACAACGACGTGACCCCGGTGATGTACGACGGGCAGATCTACTACCAGCAGTCTTTGACCTCGGCCAAATCCGCGCAGACCTCGGTGATGGGCTACACCTTCACCGACGCGGCGACCGGCAAGACCTACTACTACCGCGAGACGCACGACGCGATGACGCCGGACCGGGCTCAAAAGCTCGCCAAGGACATGATGAAGCAAACCGGCTGGAAGCCGAAAATGCCGATGCTGTACCGCATCGACGGCCGTCCGACCTGGGTCGTGTCGATGCTGGACTCCTCCGACGCCTTCCGCAGCTACGTCTACCTGCTGGCCAGCGGTAATGGCACCCAAAGCACCGTGGCCACCGGCAGCGACGCCGACGCGGCCCTGACCGCCTACCGGGCCCTGTTCGGCAGCGACCCGACCGCGGCCGCCACCGCCGGCAAAAAGACCAAGGTTCAAGGCACCGTCAACCGCGTCAGCCTGAGCGGCGACGCGATGAGCTTCCTGCTGGACGACGACCCCGTGGTCTACACCGTCAGCGTCAAAACCGACCCCCGAGCTCGCTTCATCATGGCCGGCGACAAGCTGACCTTCACCGCCCGAGTGGCCAAGGGCCTGGGCAGCGTGGCCGGCAAGGTGACGAACGGAACGCTGAAGTAAACCAGAGCGCAAGCCGGCGAACTTAGCGGGACGGGTAGCCTAGCCGCGGTGCTTGGGACCCGCACTTGAGACTAGCGAAGAGGGGGACCGCGTCAGCGGCCCCCCTCTTTCAATCGTCCCGGGTCTCAGATCCGCAACACTAAGTGCTCAACCAGCCACAAGCCCAGGTAAGTGCCGAAGGGAAACCAGGCGTTGAGCCGCGCGTAGATAAGCGCCTGCTCTCTGTCGGGCTTGCCCTTGCGCAAAAAGGCCACCAGCCGCCAACCCGCGGCGCCGAACACGACCCAGTAACCCCAGTTGCTGAGCGCAAAGCGGGTCAGCGGCGCGAATTGATTGAAAGCAAGGCTGTAGCCGAGCAGAATGAACAGTGCGATGTAAAAATCAATGGAAAGAGACTGAAACCACCTCTTGTGTTGACGCATGACGACCTCCTTTTGTGGCGATTGCGCCACGCAAAACGAGCCATTCACAGCCGTTGTAACCGTTTGCATCGCCAGTATACAGCCGACGGAATATTCAGTCAATCTCACCGCAGTACAAACACAATAAATGTCTGATTAAACTGTTCAAGAACGATTTCACCCGCTATCGAACCACACGGTATTTGACTGATTATTTCAACAATGATAGGTCGTGCTTGGCTCAACCCGTAGCGAACAACTGAACCGATCACGCGGCGTTAAGTCGCTTAATAGCAACGAAAGTCCGGCGTTTCGCTCCCGCCAAGCCACCGCGCCGCTGGTTCACCTGGCTCACTCGATGTCAACGGACGTGACACCAACGCGTCACGCCCCATCCACGTCAAAAAGACGATAGCCTTGCGACTATCGCCCGGATTTCCTCAGTAAGCTGACGGCGAATGCGGTCAGGCAAGGTCCAACCTACCGCGAGGAACCCGCATCGCCCAGCCCCTCCTCCACAAAGTGCGTCGGGTACATGTCCCAGTACTTCGGAAACGTCCGGCTCGCCTCGCCGTCGCGGTTGAGCAGGTACAGGCGAAAATGCACCGGGATGTCCTTGGGCTGCCACTGCTCCAGGTACGTGTACTGGTAGGTCATGCCCAGCCGCCGCATCACCGCGCCGCTGCGCGGGTTCTCGCGGTCGTGCGTCGCAGTCAGGAAGGGGTAGTCGGCCACCGGCAAGTGGGCGATCAGGGCCGCCCCGGCCTCGCTCATGTAGCCGTGACCCCAGAATTCTTGGGCCATGCCGTAGCCAAAATCATGGGCGGCGCTGGCCTCGGCGTGGATGAAGCCGATCAGCTGCCCCGTGGTTTTCAGGCAGATGGCCAGGGCCTCGCCGTCCGGGTCGTCCAGGTACTGCTGGTGCAAAAGCGCCGCCGCCGCGGCTTCGGTTTGCGGGGCGAACCACGGCAGGAAGCGGTTGACGACCGGGTCGTGCTGAATGGCGAAGAAGGCCGGCAGGTCGGCCGCAGCGAACGGCCGCAGCACCAGGCGGTCGGTGGTGATTGTGAGCATGGTTTTGCCTCCCATAAAACGCTTACTGTGCCTCCAGCATAACACAAAAAGGCGCCGCTCACCGGCGCCTTTTCCTCGTACCTGGCTCAGTTCAGCCACGGCCCCCGCTTGCGGTACCGCACGTGCTGGACGACAACGCCCAGCACCCAGGCAACCACCGTCCAGACGATCAGCACGGTCAACGCCCGGTGCAGTGGGATCAGCCGGAAATAATCCGCCCGGTCGGCCAGCGCCGGCGGGTTGGTGTATAACCCGGGAAATAATTGCCGAACCGGCAGCGGCAGCACCTCAAGAAACTTCAGCGGCAGCCCCAGAAAGGTCAGCGAGCACAGCAAGAGCACCAACAGCGGTTCGGCCACGAACTGCGTCACGACGTAGGCGACGCCGCTGAGCAGCACCGCCCAAAGCACGTACTGCGCAAGCGCCGTGCCGACGTACTGCCACACCGGCGTCACGATGACGGTCGCGGCGCTGGTGGTGATCAGCGGATACCCAAGCGGCCCCAGCGTGTGGCCCGAAAGCCCCGCGTTGATCGCCAGCGCCAGCACCACCGTCAGCGCCAGCACCGCCACGATGATGCTAAGCGTCACTGCGGCTCGCACCAGCACCATCGCCCAGTCGCGGCGCGGACTCATGCGCATCAGGTTCTCGGTGTTGTTGCGGCGGTCGAAGTTGAACACCAGGGCCAGCGCCAGCACGACGTAGCAGAGAAAAATCCAGGTCAAAGGCGTTCCGGCGTTCAGCTTGACGAAGCTTTGCTTCTTGTTGTCCAGCACGAGCACCTTGTAGACGTGCGACCCGTAGCGGCTCATGACGCCTTGCACCGCGGTCACCGCGCTGACCTTCTCGTCGATGATCTGCAGGCTGTTGATGCGGTGGTCGATGTAGTAGTGCAGGCTGGCGGCCATCGCGTCGGCGTTCAGCGACGCGGAACCGGCGTCGGTGGTGTTGATGACCTGCTTGAGCTCGTAGCTGTTGGCTAAAAGCGGCTCCTTGTCGATGGCGGCCAGGGTCAGCTTGTTGGCGGTCAGGTAATCGCGCTGGGCCAGCGGCCGGCGCAGGTCCCGCATCAGCTTGAGCATCGCCTTCGTGTCATTGGCCGGGCGGATTTTGACGGCGCCGACGTACTGTTTTTCCACCGCCGCCCGGGCCTTTTGCACCGCCTTGGCCTCGGAGTCCGTGGTGTAGTTCACGTAGCTGGGCGTTCTGACGCCGCCGAAGAAGCGATAGGTGGTGGGAATGACGCCCAGCGCGTGGCCGAGCGGTCCGGCGAACAGCAACAGCATCGCGATCAGCCCGGCCAGGTGCAGCAGCCAGGGTTGCTTGCGCAGTTCAAGGCGAATCTGTCCAAACATGGCGGCCCCTCCTCAGATCAGCTGGCGCCGGCGCAGAATCAGGGTGCAGCCGGCGTAAAGCAGCAGGCTCCAGGCCAACAGCACCACCACGCCGAAGCCGATGCCGGGAATCGACCAGCTGGTTTCGTGCAAAATCACCGAGTTGATCTGGAAGTACGCGGTCGGCAAAAACCGCGCGAGGCCGGCCGGCACCCGCGTCATCACCTGCGGGGCCCCCAGCAGGATGACCACCAGGCTGGCGACGATGTTGACGGCGAGGTTGCCCGAGTACAGGCTGACCAGAGTGCTGACCATCATGATGAACACCGCGACCGCCAACAGCAGCGCCAGGTACAGCAGCAGGAACTGACCGATGCCCATGATTGACACGTGCTGACCATCGGCGGAGTAGACGATCGGGTACTGCCAGGAACCGATCTCGAAGCGCTGCGCCGCCGTCACGTAGGCGATACCGCAGGCCGCCAGGAACAGCGGCACCGTCAGCACCAGGAAGCTGACCATCCGCGCGGTCAAGACGCCGAGCTTGCCCCGCGGGACGATGTTCAGGAAGTTGATCGTGCCGCGGCGTTTTTCAACCGTGAAGAGCTGGCCCAGCTGCACGGCAAACACGGCCAGCAAAAGCAGCGGCGACACGTTGTACAGGAAGGCGTAGGCGATGTAGTTGTTGGCCGGCGCGTCCTTTTTGGTCGCCGGCACCTCGACCAGCTTGTGCTTGACCAGATACTCGTAGTAGGCGACGTCCTTCTTGCGGCCCAGCAGGCTCTTGTCGGTTTTCTTGCCCGGCAGCGCGATGACGACCAGGTCCTTGCCCCGCCCGGCCTGCACCTCGCGCAGCGTGTAGCGCTCGTAGGCCAGGACCGCCTTTTCCGTCTCCAGCCGCGCCTTGGTCAGGTTGGTGGTGAAGACGTTGTCGAGGTCGGTGTGGGCCAGCTCGATGGTCTTGAGGTACTCGTGCTGGGCCATGCGCCGCTGCAGCTTGCGAACCGTCGCGGCGTCCGGATTCTTGATCGCCTGCAGCTTAGCCACGTGGGTCAGCAGCTTGTCGTCGGCGACGTTGTAGGCGTTGTAATTATCGTTGTCGGACTGATCGGCGGTGCTGCGAGCGGTGAAGTAGGTCACCAGAAGCAGCAGCGTGAAGGCGATCAAGATCACCAGGTTGGTGGTCGCCAGCCAGTTCTTCTTCAGGTCAAAATGGATCTGGTCATGCATGCACGGCCTCCTGCAGGAAGGTCTCGGTGTACAAGGCCATCATGTCCTGCCCGGAATTTTCGACGTCGTGGATGTGCTGGTCCTTCAGGAAAAACACCGAGTCCGACACCCGCCCGACGGAGTCCATCTGGTGCGACGAGACCAAAAGCGTCTTGCCTTCGGCCTTCAACTCGGCAAAAATCTGCTCGAACAGCTGAATCGACGTCGGATCCAGCCCGTTGAGCGGCTCATCGATGAACATGGTCTGGGCGTCGGAGACGATGTACATCGCCAAAAGGGCGTGTTGCTTCATGCCCAGACTGAGGTTCTTAATCTTCTTCTTGAAGTAGGACGCCATGCCCAGCTCGGCCACGGTTTTTTGGACGTCGACCTTGGACTTCCACATCTTCTTCACGTACTCGAGGTGGTCCTTGACGGTCAGGTCGGCGTACAGCTGGTTGGAATTTTCCAGGAAAAACAGCTGCTTGAGGTAGGCGGTGCGGTGCTGGTGCAAGTCGACGCCGTTGAGTGCGATGGTCGCCTTGGCGTCGGGCAAAAGGCCGCACAAGAGGCGCAGCAGCGTGGTCTTGCCGGTGCCGTTGGGGGCGACCAGGCCGATCACCTGACCATCCTGCAGGTCAAAGGCGACGTTGTCGAGAATCGGCTTGTCGTGAAACGCGAAGGTTAGGTTTTTGACGGTTAGCATGCTCTCATCCTCTGTTCATTTTTTCATCATTTTATCACTAAAGACGTGACATCGCTATCAATTTTTCGTTATTTGAGCATTAAAAAAACGCCGGGCCGAGGCCCGACGCACTTCACTGGTGGTTGCCTTGATCATCCGCTTCCAGGCGGCTGTCGCCGGCCGCCGCCTGCCGGTTCGCCTCGGCGAGCTGCAGGGTTGCGATTCGCGCCTGCAGCGTGGCCCGAACATTCGCCACGATAATCGCCGTGAATGGTGCCGCGTCACCGGTGGTCTGGCTGAGGTGCAGTGCCGCCATGTAGGCATCGCGGCTCGCCCGGTCCGGTTGAATGTTGATGACTGGGTAACCGAATTCCGTCAGCGCCAGGTTCATCAAGAGCCGCGCCGTGCGGCCGTTGCCATCGGCGAAGGGGTGGTTGGTAACGAAGCGCCGGTGCAGCTCGGCCGCGTATTTCACGGGGTGCAGCGTGACCTGGGCGGTGTGGCTCCAGTCAATCAGGTCAGCCATCGCCGCATTAATCGCGAAGGGTTCGGTGTAAGGCGTCTCCTCAAACCCGCTGGGCCACGCCGCGACGGCGCGGTACCGTCCGGCGTCGGGGTTATCCACCCGCCGCATTGCCAGCCGGTTCAAGTCGCGAACCGTGGTGGCGGTCAGCAGCTGCGGTCGCGCCGCCAAGTCCATCATGTAGTCATAGGCGCGGTTGAGGTCCATCGCATCGAGAATCTCGGCCACCGGGGCCCCGTGAATCGTCATGCCGCGGTTGAGAATTGAGGCCGTCTCGTACTTCGTCAGGGAACTGCCCTCAATCGCGTTCGAGGACCAGACGTGCTCGATTCGCACATCCTCCTCCAAGGCTCGCACCTCGGCCGCCGCCAGCGGACGAAAGGCCGCCATCTTGGCCTGAAGCGCGGTCAGTTCGGCCAGCGCCTGCACTTCGTCAGTCATCATGTCACCTCCTGATTGGATTATAACAGGCCCGAGCCATAAAAAAAACGCCGGACCGAGGCCCGACGTTTCGCGCGATTAGTCTTCCGCAACGAACGGAAGCAGGCCCATGATGCGGGCACGCTTGATCGCAACGGTCAGCTTGCGCTGGTTCTTAGCACTGGTGCCGGTCACCCGACGAGGCAAAATCTTGCCGCGTTCGGATACGAACCGCTCCAGCAGGTTGGTGTCTTTGTAATCGATGTATTCGATGTGGTTAGCGGCGATGAAGTCGACTTTACGACGACGACGGCCACCACGACGCTGTTGTGCCATGTGTGTCACTCCTTTTCAAGAATTCTTAGAACGGCAAATCATCATCGGAGATATCGATCGACTTGCCGCTATCGGCGAAGGGATCGCCCGTGTTGGTCGGGGTGCTTGGCGCCGCCGGCCGCGATGGGTTCGTGTTGCCACTGTTGTTGTTCGATGATGAGGCGGGGTTTTGGCCAAAAGCCGGGGCGGCAGGCTGTTGGGCCTGGTAGCCTTGGTTTTGACCGTAGCCTTGGTTCGAATTGCCCGTTGCGGGTTCGGCCGGCCGCGCTTGGGTGGTCGCCCGGGACTCGAGCAAAGCAAAGTTATCAACGACGACTTCGGTGACATAGACCCGCTGGCCTTGATTGTTGTCGTAGTTACGCGTCTGGATGCGGCCTTCAATCCCAATCAGCGACCCCTTGCGCGTGAAATTGCTGAGGTTCTCAGCGCTTTTACGCCAGATGACGCAGTTGATGAAGTCGGCCTCGCGCTGACCCTGCTGGTTCGTGAACTGCCGATCAACGGCAAGTGTGAACGAACCGACGGCGGTACCGCTTTGCGTGTAGCGCAGCTCGATATCGCGGGTCAGGCGACCAGTCAAAGAAACGTTGTTGATCATTCCTTCAGCTCCCCTTCGTAAAAATGTTGGCTATGAATTAGTCTTCGCGAACCACGATCATCTGACGCAGAATATCGCCGGAGATCTTGGCAAGACGATCGAATTCATCGACAGCCTTCGCATCGTTAGCAGTCAAGTTCACGATGTGGTAGATGCCTTCGTTGTACTTCTTGATTTCATAGGCCAGCTTACGCTTTTGCCAATCCTTGGAATCAATGATGGTGGCACCATTTTCCTTCAGAATATTGTCAAAACGTTCAACCAGTTGTGCCTTAGCTTCTTCATCCATGTCAGGACGAATGATGTAAGTTACTTCATACTTAGTTTCAGCCATTTGACGTTCACCTCCTTATGGTCTTTGGCCCCTAGTTCCTAGGAGCAAGGAGTAAGCCGGCCCTAAGGCACATGCTCACAAATTAAAAGTGTACCATAAACGGCCCGGCGCCGTAAAGCTAATTCATGAAAACCCAGGCCGCCCGGATTGCCACCGCTTCCCGGGTTCGGCTGGGTTGCATCCCAACGCCCGGTTCCGAGTGGCTCGCACCCGCCCGTAGTCCCCCGTGGCAAGCCGCTGGTGCCAACGCGCCGGCCCCACGCGTCGCCGCCCAAAAGGCGGTGACCTTGGCGACAGCCGAGGCGTCGCGCATGCTGCGGGTTTTGACGACCATCGGTTCTTCCGCCTAGGCGACTCAGGCCCCACTTATTGATTACGCAAAACGACTTCAGTCCCCCGCTGCGAACGCAAAATCCGCCGGGGTTAGCGTTGGCCCGGCCGCCCCCAGCGTGTCCTCCAGCTGCGCCAGGTTGCGCGGCGCGAACAGCGGCAGGCAGGCGAAGGGCTGAACCGCGAAGAAGCCGAACACCACCTGAGTGATCGTCGCACCGGTGCGGTGAGCCAGCGCCACCGCCTGCTCGGCTCGGGCGAGGTTGGCCGGCGTCGCGTAGTCGCTGCCGGCCACCGCGGCGGCGCCGCCCTTGGCGAAGTGATGGAAAAAGCCGTTGGCCACGCCGGAGTACGGCATCGCCAAAAGCGCCGGCTGGGCCGCGTGGTAGTCGGCCAGCTTCCCGGTCAAGGCGACCAGCGTGTCGTCGCCACCCGGCGCCTTGTGGGCCACGCCGAGGTTGAACAGCGCCTCGTCGGCGACGAAGCCGCGGTAGCCGCGCGATTCACAGTAGGCCGCGGCTTCGGCGATGCGGTCGACCTGCCAGTTCGAGCAGCCGTAGTAGCGGATTTTGCCCTCGCGGCGGAAGGTCTCCATCACCTCGATCAGGGCCGCCACCGGCTGGCCGCGGTCGTCGCGGTGGTAAAAGTACAAATCGACGGCGTCGGTGTGAAGCGCCGTCAGCGACAGCTCCAGGTCGTGGCGCATGGCGGCCGCCGTCATCCGGCTGCGGTGGATGTCGGCGTCCGGCCGCTGCAGGTCCGGGTGGCCGCCCTTGGTGACCAGCACCACGTCCTGGCGCTTGCCGGAGCGCTGCAGCCAGTCGCCGACCACCCGCTCGGAGCGGCCGGTTTCGCCCGGCACCCAGTCCGAGTAGACCCGGGCGGTGTCAATCACGTTGCCGCCGAGGTCGAGGTAAGTGTCCAAAATCCGGTCGGCCGCGGCCCCGGCCCAGGTCAGCCCGGCGCTGGCGGTGCCCAGGCCGATGCTGCTCATAGTCAGTTCGGTATTGGGAATGATGATTTGCTTCATTGGCTCATCCTCCTATGCTTGCAATCGCTCAGATGATAACACATCACTCGCCGCTCGGCACGGATAGTGTCTTTGACTGGCTTAGAAGCTGATTGTGAATCTCCGGTCAACCCGCGCTTCTGCGCTCTGGGTTCGTCGAGCTACGAACCGCAACGCGGGAGCGGCTAGCTCCGCCGCGTCTCTTGGGACCAAGTTCGGGTCCCAAGCGCCACGGCTAGTCTACCCGTCCCGCTAAAACCGCGCTTCTGCGCTCTGGGTTCGGCTCCGCTCTGGATTACTTGGTGAACTTGTCGTAGGCTTCCTGGTTCAGCACGTAATCGATTTCGCCGAGGTACTCCAGGACGCCGCGGTCCGGGGCGAAGGGGTGCTTGAAGCGGTACAGGCCATCGGAGTTGTCCTCGGCCCAGACGCCGCCCATGTCGTAACGCGCGACGCCTTGCTCGGTCGCCCATTTGATCATGTCGTACTGCAGCACGTACGGCACCATCAGGCTGTTTTGGATGCGCTTAGAGCCGCCGAACACGTGCCAGGTCTTGTCGCCGAAGGTCAAGGCCAACGCGCTGGCCTGAACCTCGCCGTCGTACTTGGCGATGAAAATCTTGAGGTGACCGGTGCCGCCAAAGGCTTCGGCAATCCGCTCGAAGTAGGCCTGAGGGCGGTAGGTGATGCCGTGGATCTCACTCATGATCTTGTAGCAATCGAAGAAGTCCGGCACCAAGTCGATTGAATCGCCGGATTCCACGGTCACGCCGGCCTTGATGCCATGGCGAATCTTGGTGCGGGTCTTGCCGGTCATCGTCGCCATCACGCCGTCGATGTCCTTGCCGGCCACGTCCAGCACGATGTTGTAGCGCGGCTGGATGGTGTCGTGGTCGCCGGTGAACTGCCGGTTCCGCAGCACAAAACCGGCCTGTTCGAATTCCTGGTTCAGCTCATCACTGTACAAGACCTCCGGATCCATCCGCAGCAGGAAGACGTTGTGCTCGATCAAGGCCGGCTTGGCCTCGGCCACCAGCTTTTGGATCAAGGCGACGTCGGTGGGGTCTGCGACCGGCCCCTTGGAGCAGTAGGCGAAGGTGTCGCCGTTGGGGTCTTTGGTCATCAGAATCGACATCGCCGCGGTGATGGCGCCGCCGTCTTCCAGGTAGACGTACAGCGGCGTCCAGTTGTTTTTGACCTTGCCCCAGTTCACGGACTGGGTGACGGAGGTATACGGCGCCTTTTCCACGAAGGCCTCGTAGCGGTCCAGTTCGGCTTGGTCGTTCAGGTTTACGATTGGCATGTGCAGACTCCTTTTCTAGAAAATCCCGTCTTGTTCGCGCTTGGCCTTTTTCTCGGCGAAGCGCTTGGTGTAGCTGTCGTAGTACTTCTTGACGCGGTGGTTGCGGAAAATGGACTTGTCGGCGGCGTACTGCAGCGTGTTGGATGCCTTACCGGCCGCGATCAGTTCCTTCATGTGTTCCCGCACGTCCGAATGCTCGACGTTGGCCACGGCGTCGTCGGCGTTGACCCCCAGCCACAGGTAATCGGCGCGGTTGTAGTCGGTCTCGGTGAACGGCACGTTGAACAGCAACTCCTCCACGGCCGGGATCACCAGGTTGGTGCCGCTGGCGGTGGTGTAAAAGGCGGAGCGGCCCTGGCGTGGGTTCAGCTCGATCAGCTTGAACTCCTGATCCCGGGCGTCGAACTTAAGGTCGAAGTTACCAAAGCCGGAGTAGTGGATGGCCTTCACAAAGTGGATCAGCTTCTGCTCGATTGCCTCGTGGTGCTCGATGAAGGTCGCAACGTAATTGCCGACCAGGAAGTCGGACGGGTCCTGCAGCAGCTGGCGGCCCATCGTGATCTGCCGCACGTTGTGGTCGCGGTCGGCGTAGAAGTTCACCGTGTACATCGAATCGTCGCCGCCGGGGATGAAGTCCTGCAGCAGGATGTTGCCGTCGTAACCGGCCGCGTAGGTGCGTTGAATCATGTCCAGGATGTCTTCTTTGTTCTGGAACTTGTAGGCCTTGCGCTGCCCCTCAAAGTCCAGGGCAATCTGCTGGGCGGCGTCGGCGGGTTTCATCGCGACCGGAAAATCGATCGCGAGAGCGGCCACTTTTTGCTTGTAGTCGTGCTGGTTGACCACCACCGTCGTCGGGTACGGCAGGCCGTTTTGCTCGCACAGGGCGTAGAAGTGGTCCTTGTAGTAAACGTCGTCGAGCACGGCGAGGTCCGGGTACGGAATCCAGACCACGTCCTTGAGCGCTTCGCGGTTGCGAATGCCCAGCTCGACGTACTCGTCGCCGGCCATGCACAGGATCGGCTTGACGCCTGGCACCCCGAACTTCGCGGCGAGGTCCTTGATCGCCTGAACGAAGGTCGCGTCCTCCTTGAGCCCGTCGACGATCGTCACGTCGCAGATCTGCGAGTCACGGGTCATGATGAGCGGCGCGACGCCGACACAGTGGGTCTTGACGCCGTAAGCCTCGTGGAACGAGCGGGCCATCTGGTAGCCGTTGACGTCCGTCCCGACCATGATTGGAACAATTTTACTAGTATCGACCATAATTATAGCTCCCGTATGTTTGGTGTCGGATCAATCGCCTTTTATTATGCCACAAAAGCCGCCGCCCTGCCGCCTTGCCGGGCCGATTGCCCGGGGCTTTGCGGAAAATTAAGCGAGCGGCAGACGCCAAAAAGGCCCCGAGTGTCATCCCTGGGGCCGAGCAAATCGATTCGAAGAAGCCGAAGGTATCCTTCACCGCAGCCAGCGCCTGCGCCCGTTCCTTCGCGCTGACACGCTCAACGACTCGGCCGCTCCGTGCCACGAAGTCGTAGCCGAGCAGACCGGTCAAAATGACGTGGCCGTGAATCTGGTGTCCTGTTAGCTCGAATTGAAACGGCGGTCAAATACGCATGCTGCTGCTAATCGGCAAGCCAACACCCCTCCCCGTTCGGGCATTGTATGCGGCGTCCGACACCCGACCGACCTTTTTGCGTTCGTCTCCGACAACAAAAAAGGCCCCCGGCGACCGCCGGGAACCCGCATAAGGAGAGCGAAGGGATTGAACCTCCGTACGCTTTCGCGCCCACAGGCTGCAAGCAGCCCGCAACATTACCACTCTGCCAACTCTCCAAAACAACAGGGATTAGTATAGCATCGATGCCGCTTTCTGTAAAGCCGCGCGTTAAGGAACGCTAAAAACGCCGCGTCAGGGGTCACAGCAACGCTTCGTCCTGCTACAATGAGAAGTAACGAGTGATGGGAGGCATCAGCCGATGGCGAAGTGGCGAGAAACCGGCCGCGCAATGCGCGATTATCTGAAAACGCACCACCTGCGGCCCTGGGTTCGCTGGGCCGCGGCGGCCTTGGTGGTGCTCGCCCTGGTCGCCGGCGTCGCCTGGCGCAGCCACCGCCAGGCGCTGCAGCCGCCGCATGCGTCGACGGCCCAGGCCGCGGCCACCGGCGGCAAAAAGGTCGCCAGCAAGACAACCAATACCACCAAGGCCAAGGCAGCAGACCGGCAGACTGGCACCGCGGTCGCCGATCACGACACCGGCACCAAGACAACTACCGCCAAGCAGACCGCTGCGGCCAAGGCCGCCAAAGCTAAGGCCGCCGCGAAGAAAGCGGTCAAAGCCAAGGCCGCCAAGGCGAAGGCCGACGCCACGCCGGCCAACCTCGACTGGCGAGCCCCCTCGGAGGACAAGCCCTACCCCGACGCCGCGGCGATGCCCAACCTGCAGATTGTCGTGTCGCTGGCTAAGCAGCGCGTCTACCTGAAGGACGGCAACCGGCTGGTGTACACCATGTACTGTTCCAGCGGCACCGACAACACGACCCCACGCGGCGTTTTTCACATTCAGGCCGAACGCGGCGCCTACTTCTACAACGCACGTGAAAAGCTGGGGGCTCACTACTACACCAGCTTCTTGGACCACGGCGTCTACCTCTTCCACACCGTGCCGACCGACGCCTCCGGCCACTACATCGCCTCGGAGGCCGCTAAGCTCGGCAAGGAGCCCGGCTCCCATGGTTGTGTTCGGCTGAGCGTGGCCGACGCCAAGTGGATCAACGAGCATATTCGCGTCGGCACCCGCGTCACGATTGCGTGACCCGAGGTGCCGCAAAAGCGCCATCCCCGCACAAGCTAGCCGCGGTGATGGCGCCTTTTTGAATGCCGATCGGCGCGGTGCCGCGACGCCGAACACCAAAAGACCCGCCACCAGCACCGACTGATCGGATTTTCGATACAGCCGGCGCCGGCAGCGGGTCAGCACCCAGACACTTTTTCTTGCGATTATTGTAGCAGGCCCGCAACTAAAATTCAAAGCCGTGCCGGCAGCAACCAGTGCCCCAGCCCTTTAGAGACTAGACCAACTTCTTCGAGCCACCCCACCCAATCCTCGCATAACCAACCAAGGCGTCCCACCGAAGAAGAACTCCCAGAAAAGATCAAGTTGGTCCCCAACATCAGTTGACGCAGAGTCCTCATCTCATGCGTCTTCGTGAAGACTGCTATAACAATGTTTCAATCATTCAACAGGCACTAGGTAGGTTGTTTGCAGCGGCCCTCAGTCGTGCGTGCCTTGTATCTGTTGTTGCGGTGATTCCATTTTACAAGGACTCAGGCTACGCGTTTCTTCTATTTAGCTAAGTTGTGACACTTACGTTGTAAATTCATTCCGGTTGCGGTGAGTAGGTCCCCCCGCTAACTTAACAGGTTATTCGGCGAGCGCAGTCTGACCAAAGATGCGCTGCCGTTCGCACAAGGTGGCACTATCAGCCGCCCCCGTGGCTCGTCACGCGCAGTTGGCGAGCGACAGCGGCCACTGCCACCAGCGCCACCAGTACCAAAACTGCCGCCGGCCACCAACCATCCGTCTGCTCGGCCGTCAACGCCCTGCATTGTAACTGCGCGAACGGATTCGCGCTACCGGGGATGAAGCCCAATCCAATCGCAACCAGTAGCAAAAGCGCCAAACGTCCACTGAGCTGGCGCACCACCAGCGTTCCGAACTGATACCAACTAACTACCATCACCGTGCAGGGTAGCCAGTAACTAAGCTGGGTCAGCCACTGATGCCCCAGCGTCGAAGTGTTACTCAGCGGATAGCGCCACCCCACTTGCTCAGCACCGCCAAGCGCACACCCCCACAGCGTGGCGATTCCTACCGCAACCACTGTGAATCCAAGCAACAAGACCACGGTGAATCCGAGGTCCACGACCTGCAACTGCCAGCCCCTACGCGTGTTGAGCAACTGGAAGCGCCAGTTGGGCGTGTCGAAAAGCTCTCGCCACAATGTGCCACATCCAAAAGTGACAAACACCAAAACAGGTAACCACATCAAAAATGCTAAACAACGCTGGGCCAACGCGCGCGGCGCTAACGACCATATCGACCAGATTAGCGTCTGCTTGCTGGCCGCAATCTGCAAGGCCTTGTGCCGGCGCGCATTCAAGGCCGGTAATGTCATTTGAGCGAACGCCAAGCCGCTGTCGGGCTGCACCTTTTCCAGCTCCAGTGTCGTCGTCAACGCGACCGCGTAGTCGTCAGTAAAGCGCCGGTAATCCTTTGCCGCCAGTGCCAGGGCTGCGTGATGCTGAGCCGTGACTAACTGCTTTTTGATTGCCAAAGCTTGCCAGTATGGTTTTTCCGCCGTCTGTAGTTTTTGGGGCCGTGCCGGGGCCTGCTGCACCTCTTGGGCCAACGACTCGACCTGCCGATTCAGTCGCGCAACCAATGCCTGATCCTCCTGGCCCTTGCGCCAGTACGACACCCCGGCCACGCCGCTGCCGAACACCACCGCCCCGGCCGCCAGCATCCATAGCAGACGCGAGCGCCGCAAACGCCACCACCACAGCTCAAACATTGCCCTCACCCCATCTCACCACCAGCGTGTTTCTACTTTTTGGTCTTTCCTTAGTGGAACAGCGCCTCATACCGCGCCTCTGCATCCACCATCACCCGTTCTTCTTGAATCGCCGTGCCAACCTTGAACAAGTAGTGCTGCGTAACCTTCTCAAGCTCGGCCAAGTTATGCGACGACACCAACACGATTCGGCCGCTATCTTTCAGTGACATCAGCAGATCACGAATGATGATGATGGAATCCGGATCCAGACCGTTCAGTGGCTCATCCAGCAGCAGTATCGGCGTTTGCGGCAACAACGCCAAGGCAATGGCCACCCGTTGCTTTTGGCCCATGGACAGACGACCAACAGGTTGCTCAGCAAAAGCGGTTAATTCCAGCTGTTCAGACACGCGTGCAATCGCCGCCGTTTCGTGGTGCTGCCTTGCCACGAAGCGCAAGTGATCAACTGCTGAAAGGTGCGAATACAAGACGCTGGCGTCTTGTCCATAGGCAATTTTGTCAAAAACCACATCGGCACTAGGCGCCGCGCCATCTAGTGCAATGGTCCCGGATTGCGGCCGCAACAGCCCGCAAAGCAGGTCGAACAGCGTGCTTTTGCCACTGCCATTGGGTCCCACTAGTCCGTAAACCCCCGGCTGCGTCAGCGTCAAGCTCGCATGCTCATACACCGGGTGCCCCCGGTAAGCAAAACTCATTTGGTTCAAACTAATATCGGTCATGAAAGTCGCCTTCCTTTCACGGGAATCAAGGCGCCCATCAGCGCAAGAACCGCCACGGCGCTAATTCCGCCAAGTACATAGGGCCATACCGTGACGCTTGTACCAAGCACATGCGCCAAATAGTTACTGGCCACCCAGTCCCCATTCAAATAAGTCCACGGGTTAAACTTGCTGGCCGGCAGCGCGAAGAATAGCAGTGGCGAAACTACGCCAAGCATTAATCCGGCAACTCGGCTGGGCACGAAGCGGTTGACCAACATGGCCAGCGCGCTGTTAGCGGCTAAGATTGCAACCACCAAGCCAGCATAGCGGCCCAAGTAGCGTGCCAGTGGCGTCATTGTAATCTGCAGTGGCAAGAAAAAGTTCGCGTCATCTTTAGCCGTAATCCAAGCCCAGTGCGGCGTCACCAGCTTGCCGGCCACCCATGTCTGCACCGGATACCGCAGGTCACCAAGGCCGCTACGCACCGTGGCGTAAAGCAAAAACACACCGAATGCAGTGGTCACTAACGCCAGTGAAGCCACGAAATGGAAAACGAACTTAGTTAAAACCAACTGGTGCCACGACACATTTTGCAGCCGCAGCCACCGCACGTGATCGATGCGACCGTAACGCTCTAAAGCCAAGGTGTCCCCTAAAAATAAGTTCAAAACCGTCAGCCCAACCAGCAAGCCCCCGATTGAGGCCCACTGCCAAACCTGAGTCCAAGCGTTCGGATGGTACTGGCGCGTATGTGAGAAGAACGCCAAATCATACGCATCCATGTTCTGATTCGTTGCGGTCTCAGCATTTGTCGCGAAAACAAGTGGTAATATTGGGGTCACATTATGCTGGCGTAAATATTGTAGTTGGGCACGCGTTGCCTCGACTTCACCGGCATGAAGCGTACGGGCAATAAGATCGCTGCCCGGCGCAACATTCGGCAGCCCGCCCTTGAAGCTTTGCCACACACCATTCAACAGCGGCTTGGCGTCGTCAGACTTTAGTCGCTTTTTAAGTAGCTGATGCTCAACCATATCCTGTTTTGCCAATGCACGAGCGGTCTCACTGCTCGACTTGGCGTACCGCTTATCTAACATGATTCTGTTATTAACTTGCTCAACTTGCCAATCCTTGGCAACAGCCTGCTGATGCAGTTCAAGCTCCAGACAGCCCACCATTAACGCAGCCAAGATTAGCAGGCATAGCCACAGCCGACGACTGGACCGCCATTTCTTAAGTTCAAGGATTAGAAAGCCCCTCATCTTTATCCCTCCACTTTACTAATGCAAAAGCGTCCCTAAAAATATTTATCCGGCAAAAGTAACATCAGAGGCATTCACGCCAACTAAGGCATGTCTTCAAACTCGTAATCGTTCGTAACCTACGTATAATTCGCCTGTTCCGTCCTCAACCTGAGCTGTTGGCGTAAAGGACTGATTGGAATACTAATCCATCAGGATAAAATCAACGATAGACAATGATGCTGCAGTCGATTCCCCATTTCCAGCATCTGTTGCTGATTGGTCTTCAATTTGGGACAACCGCACTGTGCTGAATGATGTCTTTTGGCTGAGGTGGACAGAAGTACCATGACGTGATCCTCCCGAGCAGCTCAGCCCGGGAGAATCAGTGTACACGCCTCTGACGCGATGGTGTGCTTAAAACCATCTTTCGTTAATTTCGCGTTGCCGCAAAAATTAAAAAGCTATCCGCGTCAGCGAATAGCTTAACAAGCGAAGACACAGACCATTAGAAATTGTCAGCATAAAAAACTTTTACTGATAAAAGCCCTCATACATTCCATTTCCGACGTAGACAACTTGAACGAGAGTCTTCTCTCCCTTGAAACCAAAATCCGCTTTTTGCGGTAGCGTGCCGGAGCCGGGAGAAAACAGAACACACGTTCCCATGTACTGATCTGGATTGACAATTACTTCCTGAAGCGCTGATTTTGATGTTCTAGTTTGACTGGCTGCATCAACATTTGTTGGAGTCATCAACCCCATCAGGCACAAAAACCAACAGTAGCGCCAATAATCTTTTTCATGTTATCCTCCATCGGCCCATGTCTTCGTCTAGAGCATACGCTTTCAAATAGTGTTCGTCAATCATTTTACCGTTTTTACGAGATTTAAAAAATACGTAGCGCGTGCGCTAAAGGCTGGATATTCCTGATTTCACACTTTATTTACCAAAACCTAAAAGCCCAGTCCTCCGTAACAACGCCTTCGATTTAAGAATTAGTTGCTTCTTGCTTGATTCTTTTGCGGCAGGCAGAACAAAGTCAATCCTAAAACCGATTACCTCCGAGGGGGCTTACGAATCGCAAACGATTCGCCGTCCCCTTAATCCGCAGACGCACCCCACAGAAGCCTCGCCTTCTACTTCCGAGACAAATTACGTTATTTACTCCGTCTCTGGACCCCACAGTCCCCGTCGCCGCGTCATTTCAGACTTCCCGTATTCGGCCGTTACAGGCTGACGGTCTGAATGCGCATGATGTTCTTGTTCAGCGAGATGTCCTCGATGATATCCGCGTAGTTCATGTTGCGCGGGATTTCGATTTCGTAGATGTTGGTGTAGATCTGCGCGTCGTCGGTTTGGGTCACGCGGAAGTTGACGTCCGACACCGTGATGCCGTGAGCCTCGAAGTAGTTTTGGATGAACTCCTTGGTCTCCAACTTGTGGCGATACTGAATCTCGATTTTCTTCATCGTGTTGACGTGAACAATCTTCTTCATGAACATCAGCACCGAGATCACGACCACGGCGCTGGCAATCGCAATCTCGTAGTTGCCCATGCCGATAGCCAGGCCCAGGCCGGCCACGGCCCAGAGGCTGGCGGCGGTGGTCAGCCCCCGCACGGTGCGGTGCTGAACGATGATCGTGCCGGCGCCGAGAAACCCGATGCCGGACACCACCTGCGCGATCAGCCGCGCATCGTCGGCTCGCAGCACCCCGGACAGGCGGGGGTGGGCCAGCGCGGTGTTCAGCGCGTTGAAGCCGATCTCCTTTTGCACCAGCGCGATGATGCAGGCGCCGACGCAGACCAGCACGTGGGTCCGCAGCCCCGCCGGCCGGTTCTTGTGCTCGCGGTCGTAGCCGATCACGCCGGACACCACGACGGCCAAAAGCAGCCGCCCGATGATTTCCATTAAGCTTAATTCGTAAGTCATGAATGCCTCCTCACAATCGCACGTGATTGAACGCACGAATCTCGATTCGAAACCGCGAACGGTTCCTGTCAAAAAGGGTCAGACCCGCCACTGGCGAACCCGACCCCAAAGTTACGCCCCGCAGTGGGGTCTCAGTTATTCCGCATCGTTGTCCGAGTCGTCGGTGGCGTCCGAGTCGTCGGCGTTACCGGCCGCGTCGCCAGCCGCTTGGTCGGCTTGGTCGGCCGCGGCGCGGTTCAGCAGCTCGCTCAGCTGCGCGTCGGCGTTGCCGGCCGGCGCCGCTGCGCTGCCTGCGGCGTCGGTTGCCCCGGCGACGGTTGCGCCTTGATCGGCGGTTGCGCCGGTCTGAACGGTGCTGCCGGTTGCGCCGGCGGTCCCAGTGGCGGTGGCGTTTTGGCTGCCGTCAGCACTTGGTTCCGCGTCGGCTGCGGTCGTCGGCTCCGGTTCGTCCGGTTCCGGCTCAACCTTGGCCATGGTCGCGACCTTGGCGCCGTCATCCACGCGGATCAGGCGAACGCCCAGCGTCGCGCGACCGGTTTGGCTGACGGTGTCGATGTTGAAGCGAATCATGACGCCGGAGTCGGTCATCACCATGATGTCGGTGTCGCCGTCAATCGTGGCGACGCCGGCCAGCGGCCCGTTTTTCTCCGTGATGTTGGCGGTCTTGATGCCCTTGCCGCCGCGGCCCTTGATCGGGTACTCGGAGGCCGGGGTGCGTTTGCCGTAGCCGTTCTCGGAGATGACGAAGACCTCCGCATCGGGCTTGAGCACGTCGGAGCCGACCACGTAGTCGCCTTCGCGCAGGCGAACGCCGCGAACGCCGGTCGCGGTGCGGCCCATGCTGCGAACGTCCTCCTCCTTGAAGGTGACGGAGTAGCCCAGGTGGGTGCCGATGAACAGGGTGTCGTCGCCGCTGGTCGGGATTACCCGGCTGAGCTCGTCGTCTTCCTTCATGTTCAGGGCGATCAGGCCGTTCTTGCGAATGTTGTAAAAATCACTGACCGGGGTGCGTTTGACCAGGCCGTTTTTGGTGACGAAGAACAGGAACTTCTCGTCCGTCGCGCCGCCCGGGGTGACGTTGATGATGGTCTGGATCTTCTCGTTGTTGGCGATGCCCAGCAGGTTGATGATCGGGATGCCCTTGGCCGTGCGGCTATACTCGGGAATCTCGTAACCCTTGCTGCGGTAGACCTTGCCGGCGTTGGTGAAGAATAGCAAGACGTCGTGGGTCGAGGTCGAGACGATGTGCTCGACGAAGTCATCGTCGTGGACGCCCATCCCCTGCAGGCCGCGGCCGCCGCGGTTTTGCGTCTTGAACTCGCTGGCCGGCAGGCGCTTGACGTAGCCGTTGTGGGTCAGCGTGATGACGACGTTCTCCTCTTCGATCAGGTCCTCGTCTTCGATGTTCAGGTCCTCGCCGACCAGAAGCTCGGTGCGGCGCTTGTCGCCGAACTTGCGCTGGATTTCCAGCAGCTCGTCGTAGATGATCTGGTGAACGCGTTCCGGCTTGGCCAAAATGTCCTTGTAATCGGCGATTGCGGCCTGAACGTCTTGGAACTCGTTTTCAACCTTCTCGCGTTCCAGACCGGTCAGGCGAACCAGGCGCATGTCGAGAATGGCCTGGCTTTGCTTGTCGGACAGCTGGTACTTGTCCATCAAGATGACCTTGGCCTTGTCGCCGGTTTCGCTGGAGCGGATGATGCTGATGATCGCGTCGATGTGGTCCAGCGCAATTTTCAAGCCTTCCAGAATGTGGGCCCGGGCCTCGGCCTTCTTGAGGTCGAACTGGGTCCGGCGCCGGATGACCTGTTCCTGGTGTTCCAGGTAGTAGGTCAGGATTGCCTTGAGGCTCAGGGTCTTGGGGGCCCCGTTGACGATGGCGACCATGTTGAAGGAAAAACCGGTCTGCAAAGGCGTCAGCTTGAACAGGTTGTTCAAAACGACGGTCGCGGAAATGTCGCGCCGCACGTCGATTGTGATGCGCATCCCTTCACGATCAGACTCATCGTTCAGGTCGGTGATGCCTTCGATCTTCTTCTCCCGGGCGAGCTCGGCGATGCGTTCCACCAGCTTGGCCTTGTTGACCATGTACGGGATCTCGGTGACGATGATGCGTTCGCGGCCGTTCTTCTCCGTTTGGATCTCGGTTTTGGCGCGAACGGTGATCACACCCTTGCCGGTTTCGTAGGCGCGGCGAATGCCGGACTTGCCCAGCACCAGGCCGCCGGTCGGAAAGTCCGGCCCCGGCAAGGCGCTCATCAGGTCCAGCGTCGTGGCGTCCGGGTTGTCCATCAGAATGTGCAAAGCGGAGATGACCTCCGCCATGTTGTGCGGCGGAATGTTGGTGGTCATCCCCACCGCGATGCCGGTGGCGCCGTTGACTAAGAGGTTGGGAAAACGGGCCGGCAGCACGACCGGTTCTTTTTCCGTGCCGTCGTAGTTGTCCTGGTAGTCGATGGTGTCCTTGTTGATGTCGCGCAGCATCTCCATGGTGATGCGGCTCATCCGCGCCTCGGTGTAACGCATCGCGGCGGCGCCGTCGCCGTCGACGGAGCCGAAGTTCCCGTGCCCGTCGACCAGCATGTAGCGGTAGGAGAAGTCCTGCGCCATTCGCACCATGCCTTCGTAGATCGAGGAGTCACCGTGGGGGTGGTACTTCCCCATGACGTCCCCGACGATGCGGGCGGACTTCTTGTAAGGCTTGTCGGGGGTGACCCCCAGCTCGTTCATCCCGTACAGAATCCGGCGTTGCACCGGCTTGAGGCCGTCGCGAACATCCGGCAGGGCCCGGGCCACGATGACACTCATCGCGTACTCGAGAAACGAGGTCTTCATCGTTTTGGCCAGATTGACTGTCGTAATCCGGCTTTCTTGGCGATCGTCCAAAAGAATTATCTCTCCCTTCAGTGAACAACAGCACACGGCGTTGTCCTTGTGTGAAGCTTGGCAGTTTCAGTGCCAGTGGGTTGCTTTAAATTTCGTGGGTGGTGGTCGAGGTCGCGAGCTACGGAGCCCGTTACATTGCGGCTAAGAGGCGACCGCCGTGACGGGCGGCAGGCAAGCGCCGCGCGACTGATTCCGAACATCGGTCTCACGTCGCGATATGCCCACGCGGTTGTAGTCAGAAACCCGACTCACGAAGGCTTCCGCAACGCTTCAGACCTCTGCAGGCCAGCGCCAAAGCCCGGCGCAGCCGCTCTCGTCGAGCTCCGGGCCGCAACGCGGGAACGCCTAGCTACGCCGCGCCACTCGGGCCAAGTTCGGGCCCAAGTGCCACGGCTAGGCTAGTCGTCCCGCTAAAAACGCGGCCCTCCGCTCTGGTTATGCATCAATATTTTTCGCGTCCACGTACACGGCGTTGTCTTCGATGAATTGGCGGCGAGGGCCGACCGCGTCGCCCATCAGCATGTCAAAGATGCCATCGGCGCTTTCCGCGTCCTCGGGCGACACGCGCAGCAGGCGGCGCTTGTCCGGATCCATGGTCGTCTCCCACAACTGGGAGGCGTCCATTTCCCCGAGCCCTTTGTACCGCTGGATTTCCGGCTTCGGGCTCGGCGGCAGCTGACCGATCACTTCGGCCAGCTCCTCGTCGGAGTCGATGTAGCGCAGCATTTTACCCTGGCGAATCCGGTACAGCGGCGGCTGGGCGATGTAGACGTAGCCGGCATCCAGAAGCGGCCGCATGTAGCGGTAGATCAAAGTCAACAGCAGCGTCCGGATGTGGGCGCCGTCGACGTCGGCATCGGTCATGATGATCAGCTTGTGGTACCGCGCCTTGCCGACGTCGAACTCGTCACCAAAGCCCGTGCCCATCGCGGTGAACAGGGTGCGGATTTCCTCGTTGGCCAAAATGCGCTCCATCGAGGCCTTCTCGACGTTCAGGATCTTGCCGCGAATCGGCAGGATTGCCTGGGTCAGGCGGGAGCGGCCGGACTTGGCGGAGCCACCGGCGGAATCCCCCTCGACGATGAACAGCTCGGAAATCTCGGGGTCCTTGCTGGAATTGTCGGCCAGCTTGCCCGGCAGGTTGGAAATTTCCAGGCCGGACTTCTTGCGGGTCGCCTCACGCGCCCGTTTGGCGGCGGCCCGGGCCTTGCTGGCCATCATCGCCTTGTCGACGATCTGCTTGGCCTCGGTCGGGTGCTCCATCAGGTACTTGTTAAAGTGTTCGGAAAAGGCGCGGTCGGTGACGGCCCGGGCGTCGGCGTTGCCCAGCTTGGTCTTGGTCTGCCCCTCGAACTGCGGATCCGGGTGCTTAACCGAGACCACGGCGGTCATGCCTTCACGCACATCCTCGCCGGACAGCGAGTCGTCGTTCTCCTTCAAGGCGCCGGACTTCCTGGCGTAATCGTTGATGATGCGCGTCAGGGCCGTTTTGAACCCCGTCTCGTGGGTCCCGCCTTCGTAGGTGTGAATGTTGTTGGCGAAGGTCATCAGCGTTGAGTTATAGCCGTTGACCGAGTACTGCAGCGCGACCTCGACGGTGATGCCGTTGGCCTGGCCCTCGACGTAAATCGGCTCCTCGAGCAGGTTGTCCTTGCTCTTGTCGAGGAAGGCGACGTACTCCTTGATGCCGCCTTCGTAGTGGAAAATTTTCTTCTCGGCGGTGTCGGCACGCTTGTCCGTGAAGGTCAGGCGCAGCCCCTTGTTCAGGAAGGCCAGCTCGCGGATGCGCTGGGTCAGGATTTTGTCATCGTAAACCGTGGTCTCGGTGAAAATGTCCGGGTCCGGCACAAAATGAACCTTGGTGCCGTGGGCATGCTCCGGGGCGTCGCCGATCACCTTCATCGGCGTCTTCACCTTGCCGCGGGTGAAGTCCATGTAGTAGTACTTGCCGCCGTGGCTGACGGTGACGTCCAGGCTGGTCGACAACGCGTTGACGACGCTGGCGCCGACCCCGTGCAGGCCGCCGGAGACCTTGTACCCGCCACCGCCGAACTTACCGCCGGCGTGAAGAATGGTGAAAACCGTCTCAAGCGCCGGGCGACCGGTCTGCTTCTGAATGTCGACCGGAATCCCACGCCCGTTATCGAAGACGGTGATGGAGTTGTCGGGCTCGACGGAGACGTTGATCTCGTCGGCAAAACCGGCCAGCGCCTCGTCGATCCCGTTATCGATGATTTCCCAGACCAGGTGGTGAAGCCCCTGAACCGAGGTCGAGCCGATGTACATCCCAGGGCGCTTGCGAACGGCCTCGAGTCCTTCCAGCACCTGAATCTGGCTGGCGTCGTATTCGGCGGCCAGCTTCTCTTTCTTTTCTTCCGCGGCGGTTTCGTCAACCGGCGCTTGGGCTTGCGCCGTCAGGTCATCTGACGCGGTTGCTTGCAAGTCTTTGTCTTCTTGATCGGACAATGGGAATCCTCCTTCAGAGCGTGGAACCGAGCGCTTAGCCGACCGGCCAGCGTAAGGCTGGGCGTTGGGCCGCACTTTAGCCCGGCGTCTGGCCTTAGCTGGCCGCGCCGGCGACACTCGGTGGAACGCGTTTAGTTGAGAGCGTGAAACGCCGCGCATGCGCGGGACGGGTAGCCTAGCCGTGGCGCTTGGGACCTGCACTTGGTCCCGAGTGACGCGGCGTAGCTAGCCGCTCCCGCGTTGCGGCGGGGAGCGCGTTTAGCGCGTGGAACCGCGCTTAGCCGACCGGCCAGCGTGAGCGGCCAATCCGGCACTGCGCGTTATCGCGTGATGATGATTGCTTCCATGCATTAATTTATGTTTCGTCTGAGTCGGGCGCCGACCCCGGCTGCGGCGCAGCCGGCGTCTGGTCCGGTTCGGCCTCGGACCCATCCGACTGATCGGCAGCGACCGCATCCGTGGCCGGTGCCGCCGCACCACGCGCCGCGGCCAGGGCGGCCGCCGCATTCTCCGTGGCGTCGCTGCCGCGCGGCTGGGTGGCGATGGTGGCGGCCGCATCCCCGCTCACCGCCGTCAGCTCGCCGCTGGCGACGCGAAAGACCGCCGGTGCGGCGATTATTTCCCGGGCAATACCGTCCAGGCTGGTGGTGGTGAGGAAGGTCTGCACCTTGTTTTGGATTGCCTTCAGCAGGTGGGTCTGGCGGTCGTCGTCGAGCTCCGACAGCACGTCGTCCAAAAGCAGCACCGGGTACTCGCCGGTGTTAGCCTTCATCAGGTCGATCTCGGCCAGCTTGACGGCCAGCGCGGTGGTGCGTTGCTGGCCCTGGCTGCCGAAGCTCGCGACGTCCTTGCCGTTGACCACGAAGGCCACGTCGTCTCGGTGCGGTCCGACCAGGGTCGTGCCCTGCTCGATCTCGCGGTCCTTGTGGCTCGCCAGCAGCTCGCGCAGGGCCTGGTAGGCCGCCTCGGTGCTGTCGCGCCGGTCGGCCGGCACCTGCGTCTGGTAGGCGAAGGTCAAGTCCTCCGCCCCCTTGGTGATGCCTCGGTGGATGACCGCGGCGAAGTCGGCCATTTGGGCCAACAGCGCCTCCCGGGCGACCACAATCTCGGCGCCGAACGCCGCGAGCTGGTCGGACAGCACATCGAGGAACACGCGGTCCTTGGCCTGGTGGAACTTTAGCTGCTTGAGGTAGGCGTTGCGCTGGCGCAGCATCGTGCGGTACTGGCTCAGGTTGTACAGGTACTTGGCGCTCATCTGCCCGAACTCCATGTCGATGAAGCGCCGCCGCGTCGCCGGGCTGCCCTTGACGATGGCCAGGTCCTCCGGCGCGAACAGCACGACGTTGAGCTTGCCGAGGTACTGCGACAGCTTGGGCTGCTCGATGCGGTTGACCCGGGCCTTCTTGCCGGCCTTGGCCACCACCAGCTCGAGGGCGTCGCTGCCGGTTGCGCGAACCACGGTGCCCTCGATTTTGGCAAAATCGGCGCCGAAGCGAATCAGCTCACGGTCGTTGCTGGTGCGGTGGCTCCGCGCTAACGCCAGCACGTACACCGCCTCCAGCAGGTTGGTTTTGCCTTGCGCGTTCGCCCCGATCAAGACGTTGATTTGCGGGGAGAAGGCGACGTCAAGCGCCGGGTAGTTGCGGTAGTCGCGCAGCCTGAGCCGCTCGAGTCTCACTTAGACCGCTTCACGGTGAACGCCGCGCCGTCCGGCAGGGTCACCACGTCGCCGGGTGCGAGCTTGCGACCGCGCCGGTCGTCCGCTTCGCCGTTGACCTGGACCTTGTTTTCCTTCAAAAACCACTTGGCCGCCCCACCGGAATCGATCACGCCGGCGTCTTTCAGTAACTGCCCCAGCGTGATGGTTTCGGTTGTGATCGAAACTTCGTTCATCGTTGCCACTCCTTTGGCGCTAAATGTTAAACACAGCGTTTACCTATATATTATACATTTTTTTGCGTGTCTCGACAACGGAATTTGGGCGTCAAACGCGTTCTAAGCGATTTTTAGTTGCGGCCGGTCCCCGGTCCCGGAACCGGCCAAAATTCCCCAAAACGTCCATCTGCGCCTAAAATCGCCTGCCGGCCAAAAAATCGGCCCGGCAAACCGCGTGAAAATCGCCTTGCAAGGCCGACGCCTCCGCTAGCCACCGCGAAGGCTGCGAGCCGCCACGCGGGGCCCGAACCCGCAGCCGGCACGGCACCAAAAAAGGCGGCCGCTGGCGCGACCGCCCGACTCGCCTAGCTGCGAGCCCACTTGATTAAGAGCCTGATCAACGCATACGCGACCGCCACCACCAGCACCCCGATGATTACGGTGAAGGCCGCATCGCCCCAGTCAATCGCTGCCAATTCCGTCATGCGCATCCTCCCGTCTCGAATCACCGCCTATTTTACGCCGCCGGCCAGGGGGCGGCAAGCCGTCCGCTTCCGAAACAATAAAAAAACACGCCATAAGCGTGCTTTTTTATTGCAATCAGTAGGTTCTAACCGGCGTGATCAGCTGAATGAAGTGGTCCTTGTCCTCGGACGGCACCAGGGTGAACGGCCGCAGCGGGGCGGTGAAGTTCACCGCAATCACCGTTTGGCCCAGGCCCTGCAGCGCATCCTTCATGTAATCCGGGTTGAAGGAGATCTCCAGGTCGTCGCCGGTCAGGCTTTCGAAGTGCAGGTCTTCCTCGACGTTGCCGACCTCCGGGGAGTTGCCGTAGATCGTGGCCTTTTGCCCGGCCACGTCCAGGTTCAGGCGAACCACGTTATTGGCGCTTTCGTGGCTCAGCAGGCTGGCGCGTTGAATCGCCGCCAGCAGGCCGTTGGCGGTGAACTCGGCCGTCGTGGTCGAGCTGGTCGGAATCAGGCGGCTGGTGTCCGGGTAGTTGCCTTCGAGCAGCCGGGAGTAAAACGCGGTGGCGCCGGCCAGGAAAAGCACCTGGTTGTCGGCGAAGCGGATCTCGACTTGCTTGATGTCGTCGGTCAGCGTCCGGGACAGCTCGACCAGGCTCTTGCCCGGCACGATGACGTCGAAGTCGGCGTCTTGGGCGGCCGGCAGCGCGATGGTGCGTTGCGCCAGGCGGTGCGAGTCGGTGGCCACGGCGACCAGCTCCCCGTTGTCAATCTGGATGTGAACCCCGGTCAGGATCGGCCGGCTCTCCTGGTTGGACACGGCGATGACGGTTTGGCCGATCAGCTCCTTCAAGACGGCGGCGTCCAGCACCAGCGGGTGGTCGGAGACGATCTCCGGCAGGTGCGGGTAGTTGTTGGCGTCCAGGCCGTTGATGGTGAACTCGGACGAGCCGGAGGTGATCACGGTCTGGAAGTTGTCCTGCACGTCCAGCGTCATGGTTTGCTCGGGCAGGCGCTTCACAATGTCGGTGAAGAAGCGGGCGGGCAAAACGATGCTGCCGGTGGATTCGATCTGCAAGTCGTTGGTCTCGGCGGTCGCGTCGATGCGCGACTCAATGGAGATGTCGGCGTCGCTGCCGGTCAGCACCAGCGCCTCATCGGACAGCACCAGCTTCAGACCGGTCAGAATCGGAATCGTGGTTTTGCTGGTGATGGCGCGTGACACGTCGTTGAGCGTCTTGATGAAAGTTGAGCGAGTAATCGTGAATTTCATAGCGGACCTCCTGGTGGTCGTGTATAGATATTAGGTCTTTAAGTAATAGTAGTAGGGCCTGTGGGTTCTGTGGATAACTCGCAAAACGGCGCGAGCTCACACTTATCCCCCTGTGGATAACGGGAACGGATAAGTCGGCCGGATTCGTTGAGTTGTCCACACTGGCCAAAACGCGGTGGGTGGTCCGGCGGGGCGTGGCGCCTGGTCGCCGCGACGCAATGGCGCGTGGGTCGCAGCCGCTGGCGCCGCTTGGGCGCGGTTCCCCCTACCGGCCGGCGGTCACCCGCGGTTTTTCAGCCGGTTCTTCAGCTCGATCACCTGCGACTTGAGGTCGGCGTCGGCCGAAATCTCCGCGGTGATTTTCTCATGGGCGTGAATGACGGTCGTGTGGTCCTTGCCGCCGAACTCCGAGCCGATTTTGGGCAGCGAGTTGTCCGTCATTTCCCGGGCCAAGTACATCGCAATCTGGCGCGGTATGACGATTTGCTTCACGCGCTTTTTCCCCTTCAGGTCCGAAATCGTGATGTGGTAGTACTTGGCGACCACGTCTTGGATGTGGTTGATTGACAGCGCCGCGTCCTTGTCGTCGATCTTGAGGCTCTTCAAGGCGTCGGCGGCCAAAGACGTGGTGATGTCGGCGTGGTTCATCGCGGCGAAGGCCTGAACCCGCACCAAGGCGCCTTCCAGCTCCCGAACGTTGGAGTCGATCTGCCCGGCGATGTAAGACAGCGTGTCGTCTGGAATCACCAGCTGCTCGGCGTTGGCCTTGTTGCGCAAAATGGCGATGCGGGTCTCTAGGTCCGGCGGCGTGACGTCGACGGACAGCCCCCACTTAAAGCGCGACACCAGCCGCTCTTCGAGCTTGGGAATCTCGTTGGGCAGGCGGTCGGAGGTCAGCACGATCTGCTTTTTGTCCTCGTACAGCGCGTTGAAGGTGTGGAAGAACTCCTCTTGCGTCTGCTCCTTGTTGCCGAGAAACTGGATGTCGTCGACCAACAGCAGGTCGACGTTGCGGTACTCCTGGCGGAACTGCTCGGTGCCGTTGGTGCGAAGCGCGTTGATGAAGTCGTTGGTGAAGGCCTCGGAGGTGACGTACTTCACGTTGGCCTCCGGGTGGTACTGCAGCAGCTGGTGGCCGATCGCCTGCATCAGGTGGGTTTTGCCCAGCCCCACGCCGCCGTACAAAAACAGCGGGTTGTAAAGCTTGCCGGGCTCCTCGGACACCACTAAGGCCGCGGCATGCGCCATCTGGTTGCCCTTGCCGGTGACGAACGTCTCGAACGTGTACTTACTATTGAGGTGCGTCGGCGCCTTGAAGGTCGGCACCGGATTGGTCGCCTGAGTCGGCGCGACCTCGGGTTCCGGCACCGGATTGTCGCCGATCAGCTTGATCAGCGGCTGAATCTCGAGGTTCTTGTACCCGTAGCTCCACTCCACGACCTTGGTGACGAGGTTGGCCTCCCAGTA
The DNA here is from genome assembly GCF_025490915.1 of Lacticaseibacillus parakribbianus. GTDB lineage: Bacteria > Bacillota > Bacilli > Lactobacillales > Lactobacillaceae > Lacticaseibacillus > Lacticaseibacillus parakribbianus. The sequence goes on from NZ_JANQBA010000019.1 coordinate 33,575, forward strand.
AGACTTGTGGTAAGGCGTCGGCACCCCGATCACCAGGGTGTGACCGTTCAGGCTCAGCGGCTTGGCGGCCTCGATCCAGGTGTTGAAGCTGACCTGGACCAGGTCGTCGCGGAATTTATTTACGAGGTACGCCCATAATTCGTCTAATGATGGCACCCCAAAGCCCCCTTCGTGTCAAAATTCCCGGCATGCATAAATATTCACGCGGTTAGATGCCGCCATGCAGTTAGGGATCGCAAGCCTAAGTTTAGCATTTTGTCAGAAAGTTTTCCACAAGTAAGACGTATATCCACAGCTGGGGAAAAATAGTCGGCAGGTTGTCGACAAAGCTGGTGATAAGTTTTCCACAAGGGTGTGAACGACTTGGCGACACCCTCGTTCATCTGGGGTTATCCACAAGCTGGCTGTGAAACTAAGCCGCAACACAATGCGTGTTTCACACGTTATCAACAGTCAAAATCACACCTGTGGATAATCACAATCACCGGCTGTGAACTTCCGGACAACTCGGGAAAAGCCTGTGATTAGTTTCAGCAACGCCCAGCAACCGGCCACAAATTATCCACAGCTTTTCCGCCTTTTTCACAAAATCTGTGGATAAGATTGCCGCGGCTTTTTTGCAAACCGGCTTGACGCCGCGGGGTGCGGTCCGTATAATGGGAAGATGTTTGAATGACAATACGTTACTGAAAATAGTAATCGATAAACAGGAGGTGTCCTTATGACCACCAAGCGTACTTTCCAACCTAAGAAGCGTCACCGCGAACGCGTTCACGGCTTCATGAAGCGGATGAGCACCAAGAACGGCCGTAAAGTTTTGGCTCGTCGTCGCGCTAAGGGACGTAAAGTATTATCCGCCTAACAACCCACTGACCGCGGTCAGTGGTTTTTTTTTGCAGAGGGCAGAGCCGAGCGCTTAGCGGGACGGCTAGCGTAGTCGTGGGCTGCGGCGCTGGGCTTAGCGCCGGAGACCGCGACGCAGCTAGACGCTCCCGCGATGCTCGGCGGCGCCCGTTTAGCGCAGAGGGCAGAGCCGCGGCGGTCTTAGCAGGACGGGTGGCCTAGCCCCGGGGGCTGGGACCTGTACTTGGCCCCAGTCACCGGGGCGTCGCCAGCCGTTCCTGCGTTGCCGCGCGGCGCCCGTTTAGCGCAGAGCGTGGAAAGCCGCGGGTAGCGCAGCCCGGCTCCTGGGGAATTCGCGCCCCGGCTCAGCCGGCCTACGCATGATCCGCAGCCGGGCACCTTCGCCCGTCACCTGCTAGGCAACAAAACGGCGCCAAGGCGCTAGGGTCGGGCCGCTTTTTTGCGCCAGGCGCCACTTAGGCTTGCTTGGCACTGCACATACATAGGAAATTGCCGGTTTCAGGTGCGTCGACTGACCGAGTCTTGTATACTTAAGAACAGATTGTGAGGGAGCGTTATTGCGTAAATCGTACCGAATCAAAAAAGAAGATGAGTTTCAGCGCGTGTTCGATCAGGGGGCCTCGGTGGCCAACCGCAACTTCGTGGTTTACCACCTGCCGGCCGATCAGCCACATTTTCGCGTGGGGATTTCCGTGGGCAAAAAAGTTCACCTCCGCGCCGTGGTTCGCAACCGCGTGAAGCGCTACATCCGTCAGTCGCTGCTCGAGCTCAAACCGGACATCGACCCGCAGACGGATTTTCTCGTGATCGCGCGTAAGTCGGCCAAGACGCTCGACATGGCCGGGACCAAGAAGAACCTCGTGCATGTGCTGAGCCTGGCCGGCATCCTGAACGATCACATCGACATCATCTGAGTCTGGGCGGCCTTGCCACCCGGCTTTTGTATACGACGGCGCAACGCGTCGAATGAAAGAGGGAGAATTCGTGAACAAACGCAATACCAAGCGGCTCTTGGTTGTGCTGGGGATGCTGGCCTTGACCGTGTTTCTGACGGCCTGTGGCACCAGCACGGTCACCGCTCACAGCACCAACGTCTGGGACCGCTACGTCATCTACAACGCCGCGCAGTTCATCTTGTGGCTGGCCAAAATCTCCGGCGGCAACGCCGGGGTCGGGATCATCATCTTCACCATCCTGATCCGCATCCTGATCTTCCCGCTGAGCTACATTTCGATTAAGAACATGTCCAAGCAGCAGGAAATCGCGCCGCAGCTCAAGGAACTTCAAAAGAAGTACCGCAGCAAGGACACCGATACCCAGCGCAAGCTGCAGCAGGAGACGCAAAAGCTCTACGCCGCCGAGGGCATCAACCCGGTGATGGGCTGCCTGCCGATTGCCATTCAGATGCCGTTCCTGTTCGCCTTGTACCAGGCGATCTACCGGACACCGGCGCTGAAGGTCGGCCACTTCCTGTGGACCAACCTGGGCCAGCCCGACCCGACTTGGATCCTGCCGATTCTCGCCGCGGTCTTCACGCTTTTGACCAGCTTGACCTCGACTTTGGCCCAGCCGACCCGGACCACCGTGCAGTGGGTCATGGTCGCCGTTTCACCAATCATGATTCTTGCGATGGGCTTCACGTTCCCATCGGCGCTTGCGATTTACTGGGTTGTCACCAACGCCTTTTCACTGGGGCAGACCCTGCTCCTGCAAAACCCGTTCAAGATGAAACGGGCTCGCGACGAGAAGGCCCAAGCCGAGCGCGACCGCAAAAAGGCGCTGCGCAAGGCCTACAAACGCGCGTTGAAGAAGTAGCCAGCGCGGGGCAAGGCAACTTGCCAATGTAAGGAGGATACCACCCATGCCTACTTTTCAAGGGGCAACGATCCAAAAGGCGATAGACGCCGGTCTGGTGACGCTTGGCGTCGCCCGTGAGCAGGTGGCCGTCGAGGTGATCCAGGAGGGCAAGCACGGCTTGTTCGGCCTGGGCCGCCAGCAGGCCATCGTCAACCTGAGCGTGCAGCCGGCCACCGCGGCCAGCCTGCACGCCGATCCCGTGCCGGAAAAGCCGGCGGTCCAGGCCGCACCGGCGCCGGCCGCCGCCAAGCCGGAACACCAGCTGCCACTGCACCACCTGCACGAGGGCAACGGCCTGCACCGCGATGACCAAACCGCCATCGCGCTGGTGCAAAGCTACCTGGAAGACATCACCCGCGAGCTGGGGCTGGCGGCGACCATCGATAACACCCGCGAAGGCGATCAGGTCTGGTTCGATCTGGCCACCGACAAGGAGGCGCTTTTGATCGGCAAGCACGGCAAGATCATCAACGCCATCCAGTACCTGGCCCAAACCGAGTTCAACCACTACGGCAAGTCCAAGTGGACCGTCATGCTGAACGTCGGCGACTACCGCCAGCGCCGCGACGCCGCGGTGCGGCGCCTGGCCGAAAAAAGCGCCAGGGAGGTCGTCGCTCGCGGTGCCAGCGTCTACCTGGACCCGATGCCGTCCTTTGAACGCAAGGCGATCCACGCCACGCTGGCGGATAGCCCGTACGTCGACACGCACTCGGAGGGCACGGACCCGCGGCGCTACGTTGTGGTCACGCCCAAGGGCCGCAGCTTGTAAAATGAATCACTGACTTTGAGAATCCGGGAGGCCGCCGCCGCCCGGATTTTTGGTGTGGGGCCGCACCAGGCGCCGGAGGAACCGGATGCCCGCTCGCAGCCGGTTGCGGTTGCGTTTTAGTTGGGGGAGGCAAGGGGTTCTGGCTGGCAGTCGCCGTGGTCAACTTGCTACACTGAAATTAAGGCGGCCAGGGTGGCCGCACACAACCGACAACCACTGAACGGATGCGCCGACTGCGATTGCGTAAGCTCCGACCGAACGTCGAGGACCACCTCCCGTCTGTGCCGCGCTGCCAGATCACGCCCCGCCCCGTTTGCAACGATGAGGAGGAATTCTGATGTACGGAAATAGCTCGAAGGCCGGCCTCGCCGGCGCCGCTGTGCTGCCCGCGACCGGCGGGGTGATTTCGCCTTGGGTGGCGGTGATCGGCTACGCAGTCTTAGCCGTGACGCTCGTCTCCTTCTTCTTCCTGTGGCGTGCCACCAAGCGCGTTCACTGATGGCGACCGGTGGGGGTACCCACCGGTTTTTTGCTGCTGGGGCACCTGGAAAATGCCGGTGGTGCGGCCTTTGCCGGCGAAAAAACGCGGGCTGAGTCGAATTGTTTGACGCCGAATTGGTCT
>NZ_JANQBA010000002.1 GCF_025490915.1 Lacticaseibacillus parakribbianus
AGCACAACAAACCGTTCCGGAGGCCCGGAAGGTGTGCTGGCTCAGGCGGCGTAACCCGTTTTAGAGCCAAAGCACGACCGCCTGCTCAGGCGTGTGGATGTCACCGCACGGCGCAGTCCTGAGTTAGGAGGGTAAGACCCCAGCCCCGCGGCGCGTCCGCAGGTTCTGGGACGGCGGCACCGCGTGGCAGTTGCAGCTGCCAGCTGGTGCCGGACAGGTGCGGGACCTGGTTTTGGCCCCAGCGCGGCGCTGCAGCGTCGCGGTGGGACAGGAACCGAGCCACCCAACGCCTTGTAGATACCCACGTGACCACAATGCCCAGATCCGCCGCCGGGGTACTTCCCGCCGGCGGATTTGGTGCGTCCTTTTGGCCGTTGGCAACCGCGCGGCTAAAAAAATATTTATCCCGTGAAACTAAATGGGCAATTCTGGCCACTAACTGGGCGAAAGGAGGGTCGCACATGCCACTGAATGACCTTGAACTGAAGCTCGCCAGGCGAGCTGTGCGTGGCGACCGCACCGCCCTGCTGCAACTGCTGGACGGCCGTAGCGCCTACCTGTACCGCACCGCCTACCTGTACGTCGGCAACGAGCAAGACGCCTTGGAGGTGTTGCAGGAGGCGACGACACAGGCGGTGAGCGCCGTGCGTCAGTTGCGCGAGCCCCAACTGTTTTTCACCTGGTACACCCGCATCCTGATTCGCCAGGCCCAAAGCGTCTACGCGCTGCGGGCCAGCGAGGAACCCACGGCAGACGCCGGCGAGCCGCTGGCGGCGCCGCCCGTCAACACCACCGAGCACCTCGACCTGCTGGCCGCCTTCGCCCAACTGAAGGCGGAATACCGCCAAGCGCTGCAATTATTCTATTACCAAGACCTGCCGACACGAGAAATCGGGCGGCTCCTCAACGTCCCGGAGGCCACCATCAAGACGCGCTTGCGCCGCGGCCGCCTCGCACTGCGCAACATTTTAGGAGGAGATTACTTTGGATGAACAACGAGACCGTCAGCTGCTGCACGACGAGTTCGACCAGATTCCGGTGCCAGAGGCGCTGGTTCACGACGCCCTGGCGCAAGGGGTGAAAAAGGCGCCGCGCCAACACCGCGTTCGCAACGGGCTGCTTGCCGCAGCCGCCGCCTTGGCGCTGACCACCGCCGGTCTGGCCGCCTTCGTACCCCAAGTCGGCCAGGCCTTCGACAACGTCGGCTGGTTGGCCGCTTTTTACCTGCGCAACGGCAACGACGTGAACGCCACCGCCTTTCACGTCAACGGCGTGGCCAAGAGCCTCAACCAAACCGCAACCTCGCACGGCATCACGGTTCACTTGGTTGAAGCCTACTACGCCGGTAAAATCATCAGCGTCACCGGCGAAATCACCGGCATGACCGAGCGCCAGATTAACATGAACGGCGAGCACGAGCTGTCTTACTACGCCGCAAGCACGGCCAAGCAGCACTTCTTCAACGACACCTACGACTTCCAGGAAACCAAATCCGGCTACCGCTTCCGGCTGCTGTACCACGCCACCGCCAACACCGCGCCGACTTCAGTCACCCTGCCGATTCGCATCCAGGAGCTCGGCGGCGTCTTCGGCCGCTGGAATTTCGACCTGAAGATGAGCCAACCGGCACCGGTCGTGACCAAGCTGGCTGGCGCAACCTACGACTTCGGGGTGCCCGGTCTCACTGTGGCGCCTGTGGCCTTGATCAAGTACGCCCACGGCGCCGAGTTGCAGTACCGTGCCACTGGCGACTCGCGATACGAGCACGGTGAGACGGGCGAAATCGGCATCATGAGCATTCAAGACGCGCAGGGGCACTCGCTGATCGACATGAGCGACGGGATGACGCTTGGTGGCCCCGACGGCAGCCTCACCGATTTGGCCCTGACCAAGCTGCCGGTGCGGGGCCAAGCCTACCGCGTGCAGGTGGACTACTTCGTCAAGGGTGAAAAAAGCGCCCGTGAGGTGACCAAGTCCATCGTGCTGTGGCCGTAGAACACGCCACCCAAAAATCGCGCCGCCCGCTGACTGCGGGGGCGCGATTTTTGGGTGTTACTTTGCCCTGGGCCGGGGGTGCAGGATCTTGTGGTCCGTGAAGTACATCTCGCGCGGCTCGTGGATGAACAGCGGCACGGTTTCCTCCACCACGCTGCTGAACTCCAGGCCGTACCAGTCGGCGGGGCTGGTGGTGACGTTTTGCAGCCACAGGCGGCCGCCGATCAGGTAGCGGCGCCAGGCCGGGATGTTCTCGGTCGGCATCCCCTGCGGCCGCTCGCGGATGATGACGAACTTGAAGTCACCGACTTGACGGTCCTCAAGCGTCGTGTAGTGCGGCCGCTGCGGGTCGATCACCCCGGCCGTCAGCAGGTCGTTGACGATTTGGCGAATGTACAAGTTGACGTGCTGCGACGTCCGGAAGCCGAGGTACAGCTGCACCGAAATCACGTTGCGGGTGTGCATCATGTCGACGGTGTAGCGCATGTCGTAGGGCTTGTCCGTTTCGTTGACCGTGACGAACCAGTAGACGCTCGCGCGTTTGGGCTGCTTGTCCAAAATCGAGTACAGCGTGGTGCGTTTGAGTCGGTAGTCGGCCTTGACCTTGGTCATGTACACCAGGTTGGTGGTGAACAGCGGCTCGCGGTCGTCCTTGGACAGCGTGACCAGCTGCGAGACGTAATCGTTCAGGTGGACGTACTCGCTTTCGCCTTGGTAACGCTCGCGCGACTTGTTGCCGAAAAACCAGATGACCATCAACGCCAAAATCAGCAGCATGATGACCAGCGTGATGTAGCCGCCGTGCATGAACTTAACGAGGCTAGCGACCAGAAACATCGCCTCAAGTACCCCGAAGAAGCCGGTGACAAGCCCAGCGCGAAGCCGCCCGATGCGGCCCGACAGGTACTCGAACAACAAGAAGGTGGTCATCAGCATCGTGACGGTGATGGCCAGGCCGTAAGCGGCCTCCATCGCCTTAGAGGTGCGGAAGTACCAGACCACGCTCATCGTCACCAGGCACAAGAACCAGTTGACCCCGCCGATGTAGATCTGGCTTTTGGCCGTCGAGGGGTGGGTGATGTGCATCCGCGGCAGGAACTTCAGGCTGATTGCCTCGTGAACCAGCGTGTAGGAGCCGGTGATCAACGCCTGCGACGCGATGATCGCCGCGAAGGTCGCCAAGATAATGGCAAAAGGCCGCAGCTCGTGCGGTAGCATTTCGTAAAACGGGTTGATGGTGGTCAGATTCGCGTAGGCCGCGTCCTTGTAGTGGCTGATTAGCCACGCCCCTTGGCCGAAGTAGTTGAGCATCAGCATCACGTAGACGAACGGCCAGGTCAGGTAGATGTTGTACTTGCCGACGTGACCCATGTCCGAGTACAGCGCCTCGGCCCCGGTCGTCGCCAGGAAAATGCTACCGAGCAGGAAAAGCCCGACTTTGTTGGCCGGCGAGAACAGAATCGCCACGGCGTAACGCGGCGACAAGGCGCGAAGCACTTCGAGGTGGCCGCTCATGTGCGCCACCCCGGCGACCCCCAGAAACAGGAACCACACGAGCATCACCGGGCCAAAGGCGTTGCCCAGCTTGGCGGTGCCGAAGCGCTGAATCAAAAACAGCGCGAGCAGCACGGTGCTTGTGATCACCAGCACCACCAGCTGCGAGTCGGAGAACTGAAGCGGCCCGAAGTTTTGGCCCTTGAGTCCCTCCACCGCGCTGGTGACGGTGACCGCCGGCGTCAGCGTCCCGTCGGCCAACAGCGCGGCGCCACCGATCAGGGCCGGCACCGCCAACCACGCCCCGTGGTTGCGAACCAGCGCGTAAAGCGCAAAGATCCCGCCCTCACCGTTGTTGTCGGCTCGCATCGCGAGGATCACGTACTTGATGGTGGTCAAAAGCATCAGCGTCCAAAAAATCAAAGAGATCGCGCCGATGATGTACTCCGGCGTCAGCGCCGACACCTTGCCGGCGTCGGCGATCACGGCGTTCATCACGTACAGGGGCGAGGTCCCGATGTCCCCGTAGACGATGCCTAAGGTGACCAGCATCCCGATGGCGCTGATGTGTTTTTTCTTCGGTGACATAGTTTCCTCCTGTTGTTAACAAGACGTCATGATAGACGCTTGAACCGGGTGCGTCAAGCGGTCCCGGCCCCTTGTCAGGCCAGGGTGGGCGACCGGGCAGCGCGGCCGGCCACGCTTGCGCCGCCTTCGCCCCAACGCCAGGCCAGTGGTCCCCACACCGACCGCCGTGAAGCCAAAACGGCGGTCTCCCCAAGGGGGAGACCGTCGCCTCACTTCGCGTACTCGACCGTTCGCTTCTCGCGAATGACGGTCACCTTGATGTGGCCTGGGTACTCGAGCTCTTTTTCAATCCGGTTGCGGATGTCTCGCGCCAAGACCACCGACTCCTCGTCGGACAGGGCCTCGGGCTTGACGATCACCCGCACCTCACGCCCCGCCTGAATGGCGAAGCTGTGGTCGACGCCTTGGTAGCTGTTGGCGATGGCCTCGAGCTTCTCTAGGCGGTGCAGGTAGTTCTCCAGCGTCTCGGAACGGGCACCGGGCCGCGCCGCCGAAATGGCGTCGGCCGCGGCGACCAGCACCGCGATGACACTGGTTGGGGCCACGTCGCCGTGGTGCGACGCAATCGTGTTGACCACGATTTTCGGCTCCTTGTACTTGGTGGCCAGCTCGACCCCAATCTCCACGTGGGAGCCGTCGACTTCCCGGTCGATGGCCTTCCCGATGTCGTGCAGTAATCCTGCGCGTCTCGCCATGATCACGTCTTCGCCTAACTCGGCCGCCATCACCCCGGCCAGCTTGGCCACCTGAATCGAGTGATCCAGGACGTTTTGGCCGTAGCTGGTCCGGAAGTGCAGCCGGCCCAACTTCTTGATCAAATCCGGGTGCATGTTGTGAATGCCGACGTCAAAAATGGCCTGCTCCCCGATTTCGCGGATGCGCTCGTCCATTTCCTTGCGTGCCTTGTCGACCATTTCCTCAATCCGCGCCGGGTGGATGCGGCCGTCTTGAATCAGCTTCTCCAAGGCGATCCGCGCGATTTCCCGCCGGATCGGGTCGAAGCCAGACAAAACCACCGCTTCCGGCGTGTCATCGATAATCAAATCGATCCCCGTCAGCGTCTCCAACGTGCGAATGTTGCGCCCTTCCCGGCCGATGATTCGACCCTTCATGTCGTCATTCGGCAGGTTGACCACCGTGACCGTTGTTTCCGCCACGATGTCCGAGGCACTGCGCTGGATGGCGTCTGCGATCAGCGTCTTCGCCTCCCGGTCAGCCGTCTCCTTGGCCTCGTCTTCGCTTTCCTTGATCAGTTTTGCGCGTTCATGCGCAAGCTCAGTCTTTGTTTCGGTGAGGATTCGCTCTCGCGCCTGACTCTTGGTCATTTCGGCGATGCGCTCGAGCTCTGTGTGTTGCTGCGTGATCGCGGCTTCGATGTCCTTTTCCCGGGCATCCAGCCGCGTTTGCCGTTCGTTCAGGTTTCCCTCTCGGTCCGACAGGCTCTGTTCCTTGCGGTCAAGCGTGTCGTCGCGGCGATCCAGTGTCTCCTCGCGCTGCAAGAGGCGGTGTTCCGATTGTTGAACCTCGGAGCGTCGGTCCTTGAGCTCTTGTTCGACCTGGCTTTGGTAGCGGTGGGCTTCATCGCGTGCTTCAACCAGTTTTTCTTTCTTCAGGGTCGCGGCTTCTTTGTTGGCGGTCTCGAGGATCCCGGCCGCACTGGTGTGGGCCTGGTCGACCGCCTTGTTGTGACGGTTGGTTTGAATCTTGATCCCGAGGAGTACTCCCACGGCTAAGGCGATGACGGCGAGGATTAACGAGACCAGCATTTCTGCGCTCATCTTTTCACCTCCGCATCATCTCATCATGTGGTACCATGCATTGATGCTGTGTTATTTAGTTCATTATGACACTCTCTGATTGTAGCGGTTTGATGAACAAGTGTCAACTTGCGATGCGGTGTCAAGACGGCTGCGATTGGCCGGCCCCAGGCGCCAGCGCCTAGCAACACCGCCTCGCCGGGTTCGCCTGGGCCACCCTGGGCCACAAAAAAACGGCCAAGTCGGCCGTTATGGGTGGTGCTACTTGTCGTCTTCGGAGTAACCCTTGTCGTCGTCTTTGGCGGCGTCTTCGGTTTCTTCCTTCTTGGCTGCAGGCTTGGCTGCGGCCGGCTTGCCGGCATCGTTGATGGTGCGGATGGCCGAGCGGTTGAAGGTCAAAAAGACCCCGTCGACGTCGAGATCGACGGTTTGGTCGGCCTCGTTAATGCTGTCGACCACGGCGTGAAGGCCGCCGATGGTCACGACCTTGTCACCCTTCTTCATGGCGTTGAGCATTGCCTGACGCTTTTGCTGCTGCTTTTTTTGTGGCCGCATCATGCCGAAGTACATGAAGCCAAACATCAGCACCAGCACGATGATCATTGAAAAAGAACTTCTCAAATTAAGGCACCTCGTTTTCTGTTTTAGTTCACTCTACACTGTACCAAATTCAAGGCGGTTTAACCACCGCCTGCGGTCAGAAATTCCGTGCGTTAGGCTTGTTGTAGCCGTACTGCTCGAAGTAGTCGCGGCGAAAGTCCAGCAGCGAATCGCTGGCGATCGCGTCTCGCACCTGCTGCATCAGGTGCAACAGGAAGTACAGGTTGTGGTAAGACATCAGCCGCTCGCCCAGCGCCTCGTCGGCCTTGATCAGGTGGCGCAGGTAGGCCCGGGTGAAGTTCTTGCAGGTGTAGCAGTCGCAATCCGGGTCCAGCGGCGTGAAGTCACGGGCGTACTGGGCGTTTTTGACCACCAGGCGACCGTGGCTGGTCATCGCCGTCCCCTTGCGTGCGATGCGGGTCGGCAGGACGCAGTCGAACATGTCGATGCCGCGAATCACCCCGTCGATCAAGGCGTCGGGCGAGCCGACCCCCATCAGGTAGCGCGGCTTGGTGTCCGGCAGAAGCGGCACGGTGAAGTCCAGGACGTGGTTCATCTCCTCCTTGGACTCGCCGACGGACAGGCCGCCGATGGAATAACCCGGGAAATCCAGGCTGACCAGGTCACGGGCGCTTTGCTCGCGCAGGTCGCGGAAGCCGGCGCCTTGGACGATGCCGAACAGCCCCTGGCGAGCGGGGTTTTGATGCGCCTTCAGGCCGCGTTCCGCCCAGCGGCTGGTTCGCGCCACGCTTTTGGCCACGTACTCGTAGCTTTCAAAAAACGGCGGGCACTCGTCGAAGCTCATCATGATGTCCGGCCCCAGCGCGTTTTCGATGCCGATCGCCTTTTCCGGCGACAGGAACATCTTCGCCCCGTTCAGGTGGTTGCGAAAGTGAACCCCTTCCTCGGTGATGTTTCTCATGTGAGCCAGCGAGAAGACCTGAAAGCCGCCGGAGTCGGTCAAAATCCCCTTGTGCCAGTTCATGAACTGGTGCAACCCGCCGGCCGCTTGAACCAGGTCCTCGCCCGGCCGCAGCCACAGGTGGTAGGTGTTGGCCAAGATGATGGTGGCCCCCATCGCCTCCAGCTCGTTGGGCGCGATGGTCTTGACCGTCGCCTGGGTCCCCACCGGCATGAACATCGGCGTCGGGAAGGTGCCGTGCGGCGTGATCAGCTCGCCGAGCCTGGCACCGGTGTGCTTATCGACATGCAGCAGGCGGTACTTGATAGCAGGTTCCATGGGGCCTCCTTGGGGTTACTTGTGAATGAACATCGCGTCGCCGAAGCTGAAGAAGCGGTACCGCTCCTTGATGGCGTGTTCGTAGGCGTTCAAAATGTTCTCGCGGCCGGTGAACGACGCGACCAGCATCACCAGCGTCGACTTGGGCAGGTGGAAGTTCGTGATGAAGGTGTCGACGGCTCGCCACTGGTAGCCCGGCTTGATGAAAATGTCGGTCCAGCCGGAGTCGGCCTGCAGCTTCCCATCGAACTTGGTGCCGATGGTCTCAAGGGTGCGAATCGAGGTCGTACCGGTCGCGACGATGCGGCCGCCGTGAGCCCGGACGTCGTTGAGCGTGTCGGCCGCCTCCTGGGAGAAGCGGTAGAACTCGCTGTGCATCTTGTGGTCCTCGATGTTGGTCACCGACACCGGCCGGAACGTCCCGAGCCCGACGTGCAGCGTCAGGTAAACCAGCCGAACCCCCTTAGCCTGAGCCGCCGCCAGCAGCTCCTTGGTCCAGTGCAGCCCGGCGGTCGGCGCCGCGGCGGAGCCGACCTCCTTGGCGTAGACGGTCTGGTACATCTCGGGGTCGTCGAGCTTCTCCTTGATGTAAGGCGGCAGCGGCGTTTCGCCCAGCTGATCGAGAATCTCCATGAAGATGCCCTGGTAGTGGAACTCGATGATGCGACCACCGTGTTCCAGCTCGGACACGACGGTGGCGGTCAAAAGGCCGTCGCCAAAATCGATCACGGTCCCCACCGGCGCCTTTTTGGCCGGCTTCATCAGGGTCTCCCACTGATCGCCCGTCGTGTTGCGCAACAGCAGCACTTCCATGTGAGCCCCGGTGTCCGGCTTGACGCCGTACAGCCGCGCCGGCATCACGCGGGTGTCGTTCATCACCACGGCATCGCCCGGGTTCAGGTAATCCAAGATGTCGTAGAAGTGCTTGTCCTCAAGCGCCCCGGTTTCGGCGTTCATCACAAGCATGCGGCTGGCGTCGCGCTTCTCAAGCGGCGTCTGGGCAATCAGTTCCTGGGGCAGGTCGTAGTCGAAGTCTTCAGTCGTTAACATGTTTTCCTTCCAATCATTGAATGGGGTACGGTTGTTCGAGGTGGGCGAAGCCGGCCGGGGTGACCATGCGCCCCCGCGGCGTCCGCTTCAAAAAGCCGATCTGCAGCAAATACGGTTCGTACATTTCCTCGATGGTGGCCGTTTCCTCGCCGATGTTGGCGGCAATCGTGGCCAGCCCGACCGGACCGCCTTGGTAGTCGCGAATCATCATCATCAACAGCTTGCGGTCGATTGAATCCAGGCCCTTTTGATCGACCTGCAGCTGATCCAGCGCGTGGTCGACAATCGGCACGGACACCGCCTGCCCGGCGACGTCGGCGAAGTCGCGGATGCGCCGCAGCAGCCGGTTGGCGATCCGCGGGGTGCCGCGCGACCGCCGCGCGATTTCAAGCGCGGAGTCCGCCGGCAGCGTCAGGTTGAAGATGTCGGCCGACCGCAGCACGATCTGCTGTAGCTCCTCTGCGGTGTAATACGCCATGTGCTCGGTGATGCCGAAGCGGTCGCGCAACGGCGCCGACAGCATCCCCGCCCGGGTCGTCGCGCCGATCAGCGTGAACGGCGGCAGCGGAAAATGCACGGGATGGGCGGTCGGCCCCTGCCCGACCACGATATCGATGTAAAAGTCCTCCATCGCAGAGTACAGCATCTCCTCGACGATCTTGGGCAGCCGGTGAATCTCATCGATGAACAAGACGTCGCCGGGCTGCAGCTCATTGAGCAAGGCGACCAGGTCGCCGGGCTTTTCGATCGCCGGGCCGGAGGTGGTGCGAATCTGGACGCTCAGCTCGTTGGCGATCACCAGGGCCAGGGTGGTTTTGCCCAAGCCGGGTGGACCGTAAAGCAGGACGTGATCCAGCGCCTCCTCGCGCTTTTGGGCCGCCTTGATGTAGACGGCCAGCTGGTTTTTCACCGCGGTCTGGCCGATGTAGCCGGCCAGGCGGTGCGGCCGAAGCGTTCGCTCGACCACGTCCTCCGCTTCCTCAGACCCGGTGCCTACAATTCTTTCGTCGGCCACATTGGCCCTCCTTTCTAATCCCTCAGCTCAACAGGCGCAGCCCTTCGCGCAGGTAAGCGTCGGTGGTTTTGGCGCCGCTTTTGGCCAGCTTGGTCGTCAGCTTCGCCACGGTTTTGTCCGGGTAACCCAAAGCGACCAGGGCCGCCAAGGCGTCGTTCAGGGCCGGGTCGGCCACCGGCGCGACCGGGGTGAAGAGGTCGCCGACCGGGGCGGCCAGCTTGCCCTTGAGATCCAAAATGATCTGCTGGGCCGTCTTCTTGCCGATACCCGGAAACTTCGTCAGGTACGTGACGTCGCCGGCCGCCACCGCGCCGGCCAGGCCGTCGGTGCTGGCGTTGGCCAAAATGGCGAGGGCCGACTTGGGTCCGATGCCGGTGACCGTCAAAAGCTGGTTGAAGGTCTGCTTCTCGCCGGCGCTGACGAAGCCGTACAGCGCCTGGTCGTTATCCCGAATGATCTGTTGAACGTAGACGGTGGCCGCCGCCCCCTCCTGATAGGCGTAAGGGTTGGTCACCAACAGCCGGTAGCCGACGCCTTGCACCTCAAGCACCAAGAAGCTCGGCGTGATGGCCGCCACCACGCCCTTGAGGTATTCGTACATGAGTTGCCCCTTTCTGACTGTGCAGTACATGTGTTTGGTCCATTGTAGCACAGGCCAGGAATTGGCGAAACCGACCGCGGCCGTCGCCTGGGGCTCAGCTGCGGTGATGCTCGCTTTCGTGGCTGTCTTGGATGCGCTTGAACATTTTCTCCAGGTCGGTGTTGCTGAAGTGAACCAAGACCGGCCGGCCGTGGGGGCAGTTGAACGGATTTTCGACCTGCGCAAGTTTTTCAATCAGCGCCTTGGCCTGCGGGGCATCCAGGTGGTGGTTGGCCTTGATTGCGCGTTTGCAGCTGATCATGATCGCGGCCTTCTCGCGAAACTGCGCGACGGTGACCTTGCCGTCCTTGAGCACCCAATCGATCAGCTCGCGAATCGTCGCCTCCTCACGGCCGGCCTGCATCCACGTCGGGTGCTGCCGCACCTCGAAGGTGTTTTGGCCAAAATCCTCCAGGAACACCCCGACGCCTTCAAGCACCGCGCGGTGAGCCCGAATCGCCACCGCGTCGGACGCCGGGTAATCCAGCACCAAAGGCACCAAAAGCGCCTGCTCGGCCGCGGCGACCTCGCCGATCTTGACGCGGTAGTACTCGTAGTTCACCCGTTCCTGGGCGGCGTGTTGATCCAGCAGGTACAGCCCGTCTTCGGCCTCGGCCAACAGGTACGTACCGTGAACCTGCGCCAGGTAGCGCAGGTCCGGGAAGCGCTTGGCCGGCGGCGTGACCGGCTTCAAGGCGACCGGTGCGGCGTCTGCCTCAGTGGCAACCGGTGCCGCCGGCTGGCTCGCGTACCGCGCGTCCCACGCGGCCAGGGCCTGCGGGTCGTCGAAAATCGGGGTGGCCGAAAGCGCCGTGATGGCCAGGCCGAAGCGGTCGCCGGCCTGAGGCGTCGGCGCCGCAGCCGGCGCTTGCGGGTTGACGCTCCCCGGCCGGCTTGCGGCAGTCGCTGAAGGCCCGGCGCTTGCGGTAGCCGGTGCCGCCGCGGTCGCAGGCCCGGTCACGCGAGGCGCGACGTCAGCGAAGGGCAGCCCCGAGGCGGTCGCGCCGGGAGCCGCGGTGCCGGGCCGCACCGCTTGGTCGGTCGGCGCCGCGGCCGAGCCAAACCCGGTACCGGACCGCGAATCGGCGCCGGGCCGCGGCGCGGTGCGACCGGGTTCGCCGACCAGCTGGCCGGCCGACGCCGAGTTCAGCGCCATGGTCAGCTGCTCGAGGTTGACGCTTGAGTGCTTGGGCAGGTTGCCCAAGGCGTCTGGAATCAGGTTTTGCGCCCCCATTTGGCGCCGCACCGCCTGCTCCAGCAGCGCCGCCAGCTGGTCTTCCTTGCTCAGCCGCACCTCTTGCTTGGTCGGATGCACGTTGACGTCGACCAACAGCGGGTCCATCGTGACGTCGATCACCGCCACCGGGTAGCGGCCGACCATCAGCTTGGAGCCGTAGCCGGCGATCAACGCCTTGGTCAGCCGGTAGTTTTTGATGTAGCGCCCGTTGATCATCAGGCTCAGGTAGTTGCGGCTGGCCCGGGTGGTGTCGGGCATGCTGGTGAAGCCCTGAATCCGAAAGTCGGCGTCCTCGGCCGCAACCTGCATCATCCGCTTGGCAACGCTCACGCCGTAGATGCCGGCGATGGTCTGCTGCAGGTCGTTGTGACCGGCGGTTTTGAGCATCAGGTTCTGGCCGTTTTTGAGGGAAAACGCGACCTCCGGGTGACCCAGCGCCAGGCGGTTGACGATGTCGGCGATGCGCGACAGCTCGGTGGCCTGCGACTTGACGTACTTGAGCCGCGCCGGGGTGTTGTAGAACACATCGTGAACGGTCAGCTGGGTGCCGCGCCGCGCCGCCGTGGTGTGCTGGTCCAACAGCTCGCCGCCGCGCAGGTGGGCGGTCGTACCCAGGCCGTTGTCGGTGGCGGTCACCAGCGTCACGTCGGCGATGGCCGCGATGCTGGCCAGCGCCTCGCCGCGAAAACCCAGGCTGTGAACATTGAACAGGTCGCGGGTGGTCAGGATTTTGGACGTCGCGTGGCGCAAAAAGGCCGTCGGGACGTCGGCGGCCTCGATGCCGGCCCCGTTATCGATCACCTGAACCGTGGCCAGCCCGGCCTCTTCGATTAAGACATCGACCTGGGTGGCCCCGGCGTCGATGCTGTTTTCGACCAGCTCCTTGACGATGCTGGCCGGGCGTTCGATCACTTCCCCGGCCGCAATCTGGTTGGCCAGGGTTTCCGGTAACTCGTGAATTTTAGGCATCTGCGTCTCCTTTCACCGCCGGCGTCAACGAATCAGCGCCGTTTCTTCAGCTGCTTTTGCAGCTCGTACAACAGGTTCATCGCGTCCATCGGCGTCGCGGCCATCAGGTCGAACTTGCCGAGCTTCTTGAGAATCGGGTCGGCCTTTGGGACGACGGGTTCCGGCTCGAACAAGGACAGCTGCGCGTCGACCGGTTCGGTAGGTGCCACGGCGGCCGGCTCTGCAACCAGCGCCGCGGCCCCGGACTGCGGGTCAGCAGGCTGCGGCGCCGGGCTCGGCGTCGCACCGGCCGCGGTGCCGGTGCTTGGCGCGGTCGTGGTGCCGGCCGCTTCGGGCGAGGCGGTGGCGGCGCCGCCGCTGGCCGCCGGTGCGTTGGCGCCTTGGGCCTCCAGCTGGCTCAGGATGTGGTCGGCCCGGGTCAGCAGGCTGGCCGGCAGCCCGGCCAGCTTGGCGACGTGAATCCCGTAGGACTTGTCGGCCGGCCCCGGCAGCATTTTGTGCAGGAACACCAGGTTGCCGTGCTCCTCCACGGCGCCGACGTGAACGTTTTGAAGCCGGGCCAGGTGGTCGCCCAGGGCGGTCAGCTCGTGGTAATGGGTCGAAAACAGCGTCTTGGCGTGAACGTGGTCGTGCAGGTGCTCGATGATTGCCTGGGCCAGCGCCATGCCGTCGTAAGTCGCGGTGCCGCGGCCAATTTCGTCGAACAGCACCAGTGAGCTGGCCGTCGCGTGGCTCAGGGCCGCGTTGGCCTCCATCATTTCAACCATGAACGTGCTTTGACCGTTGGCCAGGTCGTCGGCGGCGCCGATGCGGGTGAAAATCTGATCGAACACCGGCAGGCTCGCCGAATCGGCCGGCACGAACGAGCCGGCCTGGGCCATGATCACGGTCAAGGCGAGCTGGCGCATGTAGGTGCTTTTCCCCGACATGTTGGGGCCGGTGATCAACAAGATGTCGGTGCCGTCTTGCATCACCACGTCGTTGGGAATGTACTGGGCCTCGCCCAGCACGTGCTCGACCACCGGGTGGCGGCCGCCGTGAATCGCCAGGTCGTGGCGGCCGGCGTGGATCTCCGGGCGAATGTAGTGGTCGTTTTCCGCCGCGACCGCGAAGCTTTGCAGCACGTCAAGCGCCGCGACCTGGGCCGCCAGCGCCTGCAGCCGGCCGATCTGGGCCTTGACCTGCTCGCGAATGTCTTGAAACAGGTCGTACTCCAGATCCGTCGCGTGGGCCTTGGCCCCCAGAATCAGGGTCTCCTTCTCCTTGAGCTCGGGCGTGGAAAAGCGCTCGACATTGGTCAGCGTCTGGGTGCGTTCGTAACGGCCGGCCGGCACCTTGGCCAAGTTGCCCTTGGTCACCTCGATGTAGTAGCCGAACACGTTGTTGAAGCGGATGCGCAGATTGTGGATGCCGGTGGCCTCGCGTTCCTGGGCCTCAAGTTCGGCGATCCACTGCTTGGCGTTGGTCATCGCGTCGCGGTAGTCGTCGAGCTTTTGGTTGTAGCCGGCCAGGATGACGCCACCTTCCGTGACGGCGATCGGCGGCTCCGGCTCGATGGCGCGGCGAATCAGGTTGGCGACGTCTTGCACCGGATCCAAGGCGGCCAGCAGGGGCTTGAAGCTGCCGTCGTCCAGCGCCTGCAAAATGCTTTGAAGCGCCGGTACCTGGTCCAGCGAGGTCTGCAGCTGAATCAAGTCGCGCCCGTTGACCGTGCCGTAAGCCACCCGGCCGGCCAACCGCTCCAGGTCGTACACCTTAGTCAGCCGCTCCTGCAGCTCGCTGCGTTCGAAGTAGTGATCCAGCAGGTCCTGCACCTGGTCTTGGCGCGTCTTGATCTGCGCCAGGTCCAGCAGCGGCCGGTCCAGCCACTGCTTGAGCAGGCGGCCGCCCATCGCCGTTTTGGTGCGGTCGAGCACGTCCAGCAAGGTGTCGCCTTTGCGGCCGGTGCGGCTGTTTTTGAGGATGTCCAGGTTCACCCGGGCGTCTTGATCCATCTCGAGAAAGGCGGAGGGCTGGTAGGCCACCGCCTTTTGAATGTGGTCCAGGCTGCGCTTTTGGGTGGTCAACAGGTAGTTCATCAGCATGGCGACGACCTGCACCTGCAGCTCGTCGGTCAGGTCCTGGCTGACGTAGCTGGCCTCGGCCAACACCACGGCGTCGGTCGGGCTGAGCAGCCGCCCGGCCCCCAGCAGCTTGGCGTCGGCCTCACTGAGCTTGGTCGGCACCACCACCTCGCGGCTGTTCAGGGCGGCCAGCTCGTTTTGAAGCGTGAAGCGGTTGGCCAGCGTGGTCACCTTGAGCTCGCCGGTGGTCAGATCCGCGTAGGCCAGCCCGTACTTGCCGGCGGCCGGCACCACCGCGGCCAGGTAATTGTTGGCCTTGGCGGCACCCGGTTTAATGTCCATCTTGGTGCCCGGGGTGACCAGCTGGATCACCTCGCGTTTGACCATGCCCACGGCCTTCTTCGGGTCCTCCATCTGCTCGCAGATGGCGACCTTGTAGCCCTGATCCACGAGGATGTCGACGTAGCTTTGCGCCGCGTGGTGCGGCACCCCGCACATCGGAATCGGGTCGGTCGCCGACTTGTTGCGAGCCGTCAGCGTCAGCTCCAAAAGCTGCGAGCCGCGGATGGCGTCATCGTAGAAGAGTTCGTAAAAATCCCCGATGCGGTAGAACAAAAAGGCGTCCGGATACTGGTCCTTGATCGCCTGGTACTGCTGCATCATGGGCGTGTCTTGCGTTTTTTGCGGCATGGTCTAGCTCCTATTCTTGTGCTAGGACAATTCTAACATGATTTGACTCGCACCGGACCGCGGGTTTGAACGCCGCGGCTCCCGCCGGCCCGACCGCGGCGCCCCAGTCGGAGGCGGTGGTGCGGCCGACCCAGATTCTGGTTCCCAGGTTCGCCCTCGCACCGGCCAACCCCGGCAACGCCAAAGCGACCCGGGCGCAAGCTGGGCTTGGCTCGGGTCGCTTCGGTGAAGGCGCAGAGGCTAGCGCTTCAGGTGGTAGCTGTAAGTGGCGATGATGACATTCTCGCGGCTGGCGAACGCGGCGCGAAGGCGGAACGTCGTCTGGTTGTGCAGAATGTTTTGCCACGGTTTCTTCGGGATGAACTGCGGAATCAACACGGTGGTCGTGAAGTTGCGCTTGGCGGCGTTTCTGGCCACGATGTCGACGAAGCGAATGGTCGGCGCCTCAACCGAGCGGTACGAGGAGTGAACGTCGACGAAGCGAACATCCGGGAAGTCCTGCTTGAACTCGGCCTGCGTCTCCTGCTCCTTGTTGGGGTTTTCGTCCATCGACACGTGCATCGCGATGACGTAATCGCCGATGGTCTGCGCGTAGTTCAGCGCCCCGCGGGTCACCCGCGTCACGTTGCCGACCAGCACGATCACCGTGGAGCCGGCGTAGTCGTGCAGCTCAATGTCTTGCGGCAAGCGCAACTGCATCGCGACTTCCTGGTAGTGGCCGTGGATTTTCCAAAAGACGAAGACCAAGGCCGGCATGATGATGAAAAACGGCCAGATGTCCGGCAGCCGGTAGACGAACAGGATCACCAGGATGGCAAAGGAGATCAAGGCGCCGGAGAAGTTGGCAATGCTCTTGCCCAGCCAACCTTTTTCCGTCGTGTGGCGCTGCCACCAGTGACGAATCATCCCGGTCTGCGACAGCGTGAACGGAATGAACACGCCGACGGCATACAGCGGAATCAGCCGCTCGGTGGAGCCCTGGAACATGGTGATCAACAGCCCGGAGCCGATTGCCAGCGTCAAGATCCCGTTGGAGTAGCCCAGCCGGTCGCCGCGGTCCATGTACATGTGCGGCATGTACTTGTCCTTGGCCATGTTGTAGGCCAAAACCGGGAACGCGGAGAAGCCAGTGTTGGCGGCGACGGCCAAGATCAGGGCCGTCGAGAACTGAATCACGTAGTACATCACGCCGGTGCCGCCGAAGGTCGCCTTGGCCACTTGGGACAAAACGGTCACCTTGGCCTCGGGCACGATACCGTACCAGTAGTTCAAAAAGGTGATGCCGGCAAAGAAGAAGCCGAGGATCGTGGCCATGATGGCCAGGGTGCTGGCCGCATTGTGTTCGCGCGGCTTCTTGAAGAACGGCACGGCGTTAGAAATCGCCTCGACCCCGGTCAACGAGCTCGACCCGCTGGAAAAGGCGCGGAAGATCAAGGCCGCGGAGATGCCCGGCACGACGCCGCCGACCACCGCGGTGGCCTTGTAAGGAATCGCACCGGTCGCAATCTGGAACAGCCCCCAGACGATCATCGCGGTGATCGCCACAACGAACAGGTAAACCGGGATCATCAGGAAGTTCGCGGATTCGCTCAGGCCCCGCAGGTTCATCGCGGTCAGCAAGATGATGATCACCAAGGCGATGGCGACCTGGTGGCCGTACAGCGCCGGAATCGCCGAGGTAATCGCCTCGGCCCCCGCCGACGTCGACACCGCCACGGTCAGCATGTAGTCGATGAGCAGGCTCCCGCCGGCGGCCAGGCCGGCGTTTTGGCCCAGGTTCTCGGAGGCGACCAGGTAGGCCCCACCGCCGCTTGGGTAGGCGTGGATGATCTGCCGGTAAGACAGCGTCAAAGACAGCAGCAAGATCAGCACGAACGCGGCGATTGGCAGCGAGTACCAGATGGCCGCCGCCGACAGCGTGGTCAGGACCAGAACGATCTGCTCGGTCCCGTAAGCGACACTGGACAGCGCGTCGCTGGACAGCATGGCCAACGCTTTGAATTTTCCAAGCTTTTGTCCGCCTTCTTCAGAAGACTTCAAAGGCTTCCCCACCAAAAGGCGCTTGATATGATTCATTCGAATGCTCCATTCAAGATTGATCGGTTCGCCAAAGCAAACTCAGTTAGTTTAACGCGCAATTCACCGCAATACTATCAAAACTTTAACATTCCGTAAAGCGCGGCCGGGTCAACCAACCAAAAAAGCGACCGCCGCAGCTTGCAGCAGGTCGTCGCATGGTCCCGGTTAGGCCACCGGGTGTTCGATAATCACAAGGTCCTTGACCCGAATCTTGTGGTGCAGGTCCGATTCAATCTGGTTTTTGGCCGCGTGGTTGATGGTCAGCTCGGCGGCATCGACGTTCGGGAATAGCTTCGCGACGACAAAATCGATCTCTTCTTGCTTGATGTTGCGCTTCTCGTGGGTCATCACGACATCGTCTTTGGCAAAGCCTTCGATGTAATGCACGTGAACCGATCCCAGGGTGTAAAGGCGAAAGGCCTTGACGGTGCTTTTGCCGTACAGGTAGCGCATGGTGTAGGGCAGCATCTTGTGCAGGCTGAGGTTCAGCCGGATCGGGTTGGCGATCAGTTTCATGGTCATCACTCCTTTAGCTAAGTGTACCACGTTTGCCCCGCCCCAATAAATTCCGCCGGCCGATTTTTTTCGGTCCGGCCAGCCACCGACCAGGCGCTGTCAGGTGGCAGGACCCCGGCCAACCGCACTAGGCCGGCGGCGCCTGCAACAGCGGCGCGAAGCAGGCCGCGATGGCCGCCTGCTGGGCAGGCTCAAGCAAAGGCGCCAGCTGCGGCCAGAAGCTGTATTCGTAATAGTCCTGGGTAAAGTCCTTGCCTTCAATCTTGCGAAACACCAGCGTCAACAGCGCGTTGACCCGCGCCGCCTGGGCGGCCGGGCTGGCGGCCAGCACCGCGTGGCGGACGGCCTGCAGCTCGTTCATCTCCCGCGTGTCCACCTCATCACCTCCATCGAATGTCTTAATGACATTCTACCGAGGCTCCGATTAAAAATCAATGTGAATCGTCTAATTTCTTTTATCTACCCAGGCCTTTTTGGCCGCCGCCAGCTGGTGAATCTCACCGGCAGTCAGCGGACTGCCCCACGGCAGCGGCGTCGCGAGCAGCTCTCGCTCCGGGGCGTCGACGCCGACGTTCAGGTTGGTCGCAATCGGCACCATACTGTGGTGGATGTGGCCGTGCAGGTTCAGCGTCTGCTTGGTGATGCCCAGTATCATCGGGTAATGCGACAGGATGAACTGGGTGTGGTCGTCCTTGAGAATCGTGCCGACGCGGTGAAAGCTGAATTTTGGCTGGTCGTGCCAGCCCGGGTCATGCGCCGCCAGGAACTTGAACAGCGCCTGGTAGTCGTGGTTGCCCTTGATGAACACGATGCGTCCGGGCAAGTCCTGCAACAGCGCCAGCACCCGGGCGTTGGTCGGCACGTGTTCGGGGTTCATCGCGATGTCGCCGAGGTGGTAGACCACGTCGTTGTCGTCGACGCGAGCGGCCCAAGCGTCAAGCATCGCCGCGTTCATCGCCGCAACGCTTGGGAATGGCCGCGGCGCAAAGTCGTTGTTGCCCAGCAAGTCGGCGTGGTCAAAATGGGTATCCGCAATGAAAAAGTTCAAGATGGGCGTCCTCCTTTGGCGCGGGTCAACACGACCCACATGGTGATCGGCACCGTCAGCGTGACGGCGATCACCGCAAACAGCACCTGAATCAGCTCCCCGGCAAAAATCTGGTTGTTCAGGATTTCCCAAAACGGGTAGTGCAGCTGGGCGAACCAGACGAACAGGCCGGCAAAACCGCCGAAGAAGCCGAAGAACAACGTGTTCAGCCCGGTGCCGATGATCGCCCCGGCCATGCGCCGGCGAGCGGCGAGCGTCGCCGCCGCCCCGAGCTCGGTCATGCCGGCGGCAACCGCCACCGCCGCCTCGGCGATCGCCCCCAGGGTGCTGAGCAGCCCGGTGGCGATTAGAAGGCTCTGGAAGCTGATGCCGATGTACAAGGAAAAGCCTTCAAGCTCCTCTGAATCCTCCTGGCCAAAGCCGGCGGTGTGGCTGAGGATGACCGCGGTGACCACCACCGCCAGCACCAACCCCATCACGGCAAGCGACGCGACGAAGGCGGCGCCTGCGACCGAAGCGTCCTTGGTCGACAGGAAAATCACCGCGGCCAGCACGAACAGGCCGGCCACCACCGCAACGGCGATTGGGTTGAACCCCCCGGCCATCAGCACGACGGCCAGAATCATCACCACCGCGTTGATCACAAGCGCCAGGAAGTTGGCCAGCCCCTGCTTGCCACCGACCAACAGCAAAAGCCCCAAAAGCGCCAGGCCCAAGGCCGTGATCGTGCTCATGCGACCACCTCCTTAGGCGCCGCCCAGGCCGCCAGTGCGGCGGTCAAAGGCACCGCCAGCACGATGCCAAAGGCCGACACCAGCGACTGCGCAAAGCCCAGCCCCATCACCCAGATCACCGTCTGGCTGATCGAATTGCCGTTGCGCAGCCACAGCACGCTTTCGGTGAAGGTGTCGGCGATGAAAATCATGAACAGCACCGCGATCAGCGGCCCCATGATGTTGCGGCCGATCGCCATGCCGGCGCGAAACCGCGCCGCGCCACCGGCCGCAAGCTCCGACACCGCAGCGGTGATGTCCGTGCATTCGTCGAACACCGCCCCCAAGGCGCCGATGATGATCTGAACGTAAAACAGCAGCTGCGGCGCCTGCGTCACGTACTTCACCGACTCCAGGTGCAGGTTCTTGTAGCCGGTCAGCGTGAAGATCAGGTACCCCAGCGCGACCCCGGCGGCGGTGGCGCCGATGGTCGCCAGTCCGGCGACGGCGGCCTGGCGGTTGAAGCCGACGACCAGCACCGTGGTCACCGCGGTGAACAGCACCGCCAGGCCGGTGAACAGCCACCAGGCCAGCGTCTGGTGGTTTTGAATCTCCACGTGAAGCGCCACCAACAACAGCCCGACGTTGGCCAGGATGCTGACCGCCGACAGCACAAAGCGCCGCCGCATCACCAAGATCAGCAGCGCCACGGCGAAGCCGAACAAGCCGATGATCACGCCGTCGCGCTTGCGGTCGTGCAGCTGATAGCCGCCGCTGGTGCGGCTGACGAAGACCTGGCTGCCTTGACTCAGGCGGCTGTCCATCGCCCCGGAGTAGGAGTAGACGTTGGTGAAGTGAATCAGCTCGCCCCGCCGCGCGGTGTTGAGCAGCCTGGCGGACACCTTTTGCGTGGTCAGCCGGTCATTATTTCCCAGGTTATCTTTTTGCGGCGCGGTGTGGGACACGCGAACCGCGGTCACCTGGGCGATCGGCTGGCGGTACAGGCCGGCGTCCAGCCGCGCCAGGCCGAACCCCAGCGCAAACACCAGCACCGGCAGCAGGTAGCGCCACTTACGCCACATGGTTTTCCTTCATAATCTGGTTGTAGGCCGCAAGAACCGGCCCCTCGGGCTTGGCCCAGACGTCCCACTGCTTGACGTCGACCGGCGGGAACTGGTAGTGGGTGTTGACGTACTGCTCGTAAACCCGCACCGAGGTGGAGTGGGGAATGTTCAGCTGCACGATTCGCACCTGCTGGATCAGCCCGTTCAAGGCGGCGCGTTCGGCACGGCCGTTCATCATGATGTTGCCCAACTCGGCGTACTTGGTGCCGTCGTTGAGCGTGATTTCCTGAATCAGATCGAAGGTTTCGAACTTCTGCTTGTCTGCCATTGTACCCTCCAGCGATTGCGTTGACTTGGGCCGCTGCGGCATTTGTGGTATGGTCGAGGCACCACCGAGGAGGACCTATGCGAAACGCAATCTTGTTGTCATTAATTGGAATTTATCTGTGCTGCACCGCCTTCACCGTGGTCGGCCACCGCGGCGATCCGACCAAGGCCCCCGAAGAGACGCTGCAAAGCGACGATCTGGCCCTGGCCAGCGGCGCCGACGCGGTGGAGCTTGACGTGCAGGAAAGCGCAGACGGGGTGCTGGTGGTGCAGCACGACCCGACGATCATGCGCATGACCGGGGCTGACCTGGCGATTGCCACCACGCCTTTCGCCACGCTTCACGCCTATCATACCAAAAATGGCGAGCCCGTTCACAGCCTTGATGAAGTCTTAACCCATTACCAACACCGCCCGGGCCGCCTGTTGATTGAGACCAAGATTGAGCCGGGCATCCCCCACCCCCACCTGGAGGCCAAGATTGCCGCGGCGCTGGCTCGCACCCACATGACCGACCGGGTGATGTTCCACTCCTTTTCCAAAAAAAGCCTGAAGCGCCTGCAAAAGCTGCTGCCGCAGGTGCCACGCCTCCTGATTGTCGGGTCGCTGCACCGCATCACCTTCGCCGTCTTCAAGTACGCCTCGGGTATCGACGTCGCCGCCGACCTGGTGACCCCGGACATGGTCAAGTCGCTTCACGCGATGCACCAGCTGGTGTACGTCTGGGACGAGATGAACGAGACCACCGCCAAGTGGCGCTGGCTGGCCAACCTGAACCTCGACGGCGTGGTCACCAACTACCCGCAGGTCGCAAGCACCTACGCGAGACTGCGGCGCAAGGCCAGCCGGCGCAGCGTCGACGCGCGACTGATCAACACCACCACCGCGGCCTTGCCGATCTACGAGAACCCCTACACCCAGGCCGCCACGGGCCACACGCTGGCCAGCGGCCAGGGCTTTGCCACCAAGGCAGAGGTGCGCTCCAACGGGGTGTGGTACGCCCAGCTGAGCCAAAACCGCTACGTGCCAACCGCGGGGCTGACCAAGGCGCCGGCCGCCGGCTGGGCCACCGCCTTGCTCAACCGCCGCGTGAGGGCTATGCCCCGCGGCCTGCGCCTCTGGCTACACAACGGTCCAAGCGTCGCCAGCGGTCGCAGCGGCTTTTTGTCCCGCAACGCAAGCGCCAAGATCTTGGCCGTGGTGCGACGCCACGGCCACACCTGGGTCCAGCTCACCGCCGGCTGGGTGCGGCTGCAGCGGCTGGGCATGGCCCAGGCGCTGGTGCCGCGACCGCTCAACTGCGGCGCCTTGCCCGAGGCCCCGCAGCGCCTGTGGTTTCACGGGCCGCTCCTGGATACGGCGCTGTGGTCAACCGCCCCGTGACGGCGGCATTGTTCGCACCGCGAATACCGGGTACAATGGAAGTGGCGATAACGCCGGCTATCAGCCGGCTATCAATAGAAAGCAGGGATAAGATGACGATCGATTGGCAAAAAGAAGCCGAGAACTACCGAGACGACTTACTGCAAGACCTCACCACGCTGCTGCGCATCGACTCCGCACGAGACGTTGCCCACGGTACCCAAGACGAGCCGCTGGGCCCGGGCCCGGCCAAGGCGCTTCGCGCGATGCTGGCCTTGGCCGAGCGCGACGGGTTCAAGACCCTGAACGTCGACAACGTGGCCGGCCGCATCGAGTACGGCGATGGCGACGAGATTTTCGGGCTGTTCGGCCACATGGACGTGGTGCCGGCCGGCCCCGGCTGGGACACCGACCCCTTCGAACCGGTGATCAAGGACGGCAAGCTCTTCGCCCGCGGCTCATCCGATGACAAGGGGCCAAGCATCGCGGCCTACTACGCACTGCGCTTGATTCGCGACCTCAAGCTGCCGGTCAACAAGAAGATCCACTTCATCATCGGCACCGACGAGGAATCCGAGTGGGTCGGCCTCAACCGCTACCTGGAAAGCCAGCCGGCCCCGGATTTTGGCTTCTCACCGGACGCGGAGTTCCCGATTATCAACGGTGAAAAGGGCATCGCGACCTTCAAGGTGACCTTCAAGCCGGTGGCCGCGCATTCCGCCGCCCTCACCCTGACCAGCTTCACCGCCGGCATTCGCACCAACATGGTGCCCCAAACCGCCACGGCAACATTGACCGGTGACGTCCCGGCCGCACTGCGCGAGGCGCTGACCACCTTCGGCCCGGCCAACGGCGTGACCGTGGCCAGCCAAGACACCGCAAGCGGCCTGACCATCACGCTGACCGGCAAGGGCGCCCACGCCCAGGAGCCGCGCGGTGGCGTCAACGCCGCGACCTACCTGGCGGTGCTGCTCGCGCCGTTTGGGTTTGATCCCGCCGGCAAGCAGTACCTCACGGCCATCGCGGACCTGATGCACGACGACTCCCGCGGCCACAAACTGGGCATCGCCTACACCGACAAGCTGATGGGCGATCTGACGGCCAGCCCCGACCTCTTCAGCTTCGGCCAGGACGCGGAACAGTCCGTCATGATCAACGTGCGTTACCCGCAAGGCACCGACGCCGAGGCGATTCGCGACCGGATCGAAACCACCATCGGCCCAGACCGAGTCGACGTGGCCATCGACGGCCACGCCCAGGGGCCGCACTACGTCTCAGGCGACGACCCGCTGGTGCAAACGCTGCTTGACACCTTCCACGACCACACCGGCCTGCCGGCTCACGAGCAGGTGATCGGCGGTGGCACGTACGGCCGCATCATCACACGCGGCGTCGCGTTCGGCGCCCAGATGCCCGACCAAGAAAACGTGATGCACCAGGCCAACGAGTACATGCCGGTGGCCGACATCATCCGCGCCGTCGCCATCTACGCCGACGCGATCGCGCGGTTGGTCAAGTAACCGCACCACAGTTCACGGTTTCGAGGACCCGGGCCAAGCGCCTGGGTCTTTTGACCTGTAAGGAGGACCATGCTTGACGTCGCACTGATTCAAGACCGCACCAGCGGCTGGCCGGGGCTGACCATTCAGGCCGCGGCCACGCGCGATTCCACGCAACTGGCGGCCACGCGCGAGCTGGCGACCACGGCGCTACCCTTCGTCGTGCTGGCGGAGGCCCAAACCGCCGGGATCGGCCGCACGGGCCACACCTTCAGCTCGCCGGCCGCAGCCGGGCTGTACCTCAGTCTGGCCTTCGCCCCGCCGGCCGCCCTGCCGCTGGCGCTGGTCACCCCGGCGGCCGGGGTCGCCCTGCAAGAGGCGATTGCGGCGGAGCTGGACGTGACCACGCAGATCAAGTGGGTCAACGACCTGCTTTGGCACGAGCGCAAGGTGGCCGGCATCCTGGCCACCGCGGTGCCGTCTCCCACCGGCGGCGCCTTGCGCGTCATCTTGGGCGTCGGCGTCAACCTGCGGCCCCGGCCGGCGGTGCCACTGGCCGCGATGGCGCTTCCCATCGGGTGGCTGCAAGACGCCAAGGCACCGGATTGCCGCGCCAGCTTGGCCGCCGCCTTCCTCAGCCGCCTGGCGGCCCGGCTGGCGGCGCCGGCCGGCATCATGCCGGCCTACCGGCAACACGCCGCCTGGCTGGGGGCAACCGTCACGCTGACCGGTGCCGGACCGGTGCAGACCGGCACCATCGCCGGCTTCGCCAACGACGGCAGCCTGCAGCTGGCCACGACAAAGGGGCTGGTGACCGCGGCCACCGGCTCAATTCGCCGGCGGTGACGCCGGACCCGCGACGTAGGCAAAACCCGACCCAGACGTGACCGCGCCGGCTCACGGCCGCGGTGGCCGATCAACGGGCGGCCACCGCAACGCGGTGACCACCAGGATGGGCTCACGTCGCCACCGTCACTCCCCCACCCGCCGCTGCCAAAAAGCCTCGCCTTGTCGCGACCAACCATCTCGGTTGACCGGCGCTTCAGGCGAGGCTTTTTACTTGGTGCGGTGGACCACCGCCGGCAGGTCGGCCAAGCGGTTCAGGGTATACACCGGGCGAATGGCGGAGCGGTTGGGAACGAAGTGCGGGTTGAACCACACCGAGTCCAGATGCGCGTTTTGGCCCCCTTGTATGTCCGAGGTCAGCGAATCGCCGATGATCAGCGTGGTCGCCGGGTCGAAGGCAGGAATCTTGGCCGCGACGTAATCAAAAAAGGTTGTGGTCGGCTTGGGAGCCCCGATCGCATCGGAGACGAACAGCGCGGCGAAGCGGTCGCGGATGCCGGCCTTGGTCAGCCGGGCCTGCTGCACCGGCGCGATGCCGTTGGACACGATGTAGCAACGGGCGGTCTTCAGCTGGTCCAAAACCGCCTCAACCCCCGGCAACAAAATCGCCTGCTGGTCCAAAAGCGCGTGGTAGGTGTGCTCGGCCTCGATGCCGTCGAGCGCCAGGCCGTGCTTTTCAAACAGCGCGGTGAAGCGGGTGGTGAAGATCTGCTCGCGGGGAATCTGGCCGGCCTCGTACTGCCGCCAAAGGCTCGCGTTCAGCTTCAGGTAATCGGCCTCAAGCGCCGCCGTGTCGGTCAGCTTGTAGCTAGCGAAGGTCTGGCGCAGGCTCGCCAGCTCGCCGGCCTTGAAGTCCAGCAGTGTGTCGTCAACATCGAATAGTAGCGTTTGGTACATGGGAGCCTCCATTGCGTCTTTTCAGACCAGCGTAGCACAAACGCGGCGGCTTCGCACATCCGCAAGCAGGCCACCGGGTTTTGGGTTATAATAACTGATATTGTGCGACCAACACGAAGGTGGGAACGACTTGAAAACCGGATTCAAACATCAATGGGCACATTTTCGCGGCGACGCGGCGCCCAAACCCAAGAAGGCGCGGCCCGAGCCGCTGCCGAAGTTATCGAAAACAACCTGGCCCCTGTACGTGGACGTGACCCTGCAAACCCTGCGTTCGCTTCTTTACTACGCGATCGGCACCCTGATTGTCTTGGGGGCGCTGGGCGTCGGCGTCCTCGGCGGCTACTTCGCCGAGATCATCAACGAAACCAAGGTCCCGTCCAAGGCGGTGATGACCCGCACCCTGGACAACGTGGACAAGGCGACGTCCCTGTACTTCGCCCACAATGTCTCATTCGGCCACATGAAAAACGACCTGTTGCGCGAAACCGTCGACCTCGATGGCATCTCGCCTTGGCTCCAAAAGGCGCTGGTCGCCACCGAGGATGAGGACTTCTACGACAACCCCGGCGTCGTGCCCAAGGCGCTGGTTCGCGCGGTGTTCTCCGATCTGACCGGCCTGGGTAGCCAAACCGGCGGGTCGACTTTGACCCAGCAGGTCGTCAAGCTGCAGTTTCTGAGCTCGGAGACCACGTTCAAGCGCAAGGCCGTCGAAATCATGTACGCCCTGCGGCTGAACCACTACTACCCCAAGCAAAAAATCCTGGAGACGTACCTGAACATCGTCACCCTGGGCCGCAACAACAAGGGCCAAAACATCGCCGGGGTGCAGACGGCGGCCAAGGGGCTGTTCGGCAAGGGCGCCAAGGACCTCAACCTCGCCCAGGCCGCCTACATCGCCGGCCTGCCACAAAGCCCGTCGGTTTACACGCCCTACACCATCACCGGCGCCTTGAAGCCCAAGGCCGAGCTTGACATCGGCCTCAACCGCCAAAAAACCGTGCTGTTTCGCATGTACCGCGCCGGCACGATCACCAGCAAGCAGTACCAGGAGGCCAAGGCCTACGATCTGAAGGCCGACTTCCTGCCCCGCGCCGAGGCCACCAGCGCCTCGCAGAAGTACAGCTACGTCTACGAAATGGTGACCAGCGAGGCCACCACGGTGTTGGCCCAGCAGCTGGCCAAAAAGGATGGGCACACCGCCGCCGAACTGAAGCAAAACACGGCGCTGGCCAACCAGTACCAAACCGACGCCAAATCGCTTTTGGCCACCAAGGGCTACGCGATTCACTCGACTATCAACAAGGCGGCCTACGACGGGATGCAAACCGTCGTCGCCGAGAACAAGGGGGCGCTGGGGCAGACCTACACCACCACCAGCACCGACTCGATCACCGGCAAGACCACCGTCTCCTCGGAACCGGTTCAAACCGGCGCCGTCCTGATGAACAACAGCACCGGCGCGATCGTCAGCTTCGTCGGCGGTACGTCCGGTCAGGTCAACCACATCAACACCAAGCGCTCGCCCGGCAGCTCGATCAAACCGACGCTGGTGTACGGCCCGGCGATCGAAAACAAGATCATCGGCTCCGGCACCATGCTGGCCGATTTCCCGCATGATTTTGGCGGCTACTCCGTCACCGACTACGGCGGCGTGGTCCAAAACAAGTTCGTCAGCGCCACCACCGCACTGAAGTTTTCCTATAATATTCCCACCGTGCAGCTCTACTCAAGGCTGCGCCAAAGCGTCGACGTGAAGTCCTACATGGTCAAGAACGGCATCGACACGCTGACCAAAAACGACTACAGCCAGCTGGGCCTGGCCTTGGGCGGGACCGACTACGGCGTGACCGTGCGGCAGGCCGCCGGCGCCTTTGCCACCTTCGAGCGCGGCGGCACCCACGTCACCCCGTACGTGATCGACAAAATCGTCGACCCGCTGGGCAACGTCGTCTACCAGCACAAGACCAAGCCCAACCGCGTCTTCTCCCCGGCCACCAGCTACATCATGCAGCAGATGCTCCACGAGGTCGTGGCCTCCGGGACCGCGTCGACCGTGCCTTACCTGGTCAACTTCGACACGTCCAACCTGATTGGGAAAACCGGGACCTCCAACGACTACAAGGACGTCTGGTTCCTGGCCTCGACGCCGGGCATGACCATGGCCAGCTGGATGGGCTACGACAACAACGCCGGCGCCAACCACACGCTGAGCTCCGAGGGCTCCGTTGTCAACCAGCGCCTTTGGGCCAAGCTGGTCAACGCCGCCTACCGGGTGATGCCGGACCGCTTCGACCTCACCCGCCAGATGCAGCGGCCAAGCGGCGTCAAGTCGGTCGCCGTCAACGCCGAGACCGGGCAAAAGGCCGGCAGCGTCCTGTACAACGGCAGCACGTATAACGTCGGCGGCGAGACGCTGACCAGCCTGTACAACAACTGGACGCCGACCACCACCCAGGCGAAGTTCGCCATCGGCGGCACCGACAGCAACTACGCCCTGTTTTGGGAGCACTTCATCGGCATGAGCAACGGCTACGGCGTCAAGTCAGACGGCAAGGACGAGCCCAAGACCGCGGCCGAAATGCGCCAGGCGCAAAGCAGCACCACAAGCAGCGCCGACAACACCGGCGACGCGACGGCCGGCAACGACACCAGCGGCGACGAGACGACCACGGACGCGGCGACCGCCGACGCTGAAACCGCGACGCAGGCGGAACAGGCGAGCGGTGACACCGGTGCGGCGACCGAGAGCGGTGGCGCCGGCACTGAGTCCGCGCAATCCGAACAGTGATGAACACTCAAACGCCCCTGACCAGCGACTGGCTGATCAGGGGCGTTTTGGCGCCGTGCCACCGCGTGAGCGTCAAAGTTGACGGCCAAAATGGCAAGGTTTACACTAACTTCAGATGATTATCTTAGGACGGGGCGGCGGCTTTGATCACAGCCGCAGCACGGCCACCGTCTATGGGGAACGGTCCGGGACATAAGCATTCCCAGTACCCCACTCATGCCATGCCGAACCAGGCAACAACGCCGACGTTTTCGCGCAACGGTCCCCTCCGATTGGGACCGACCACCAGGGTGTGGACCACCACCCACCGGCCGCGTTTTGTCCCGCCTACTCGCACTGCGAGGTAGCTGCGGCGGGGCATTGACCGGTGGCTTGTACCACTTGTTTCAAGCGGCATCGCGACTGGCACCAGAACTGGCTTGCGACCGCCGCGTCACCGCATCAACCAGCAAGAACACCGAGGCCGCCGCGTGTTCCCCCCGCGGTGGCTTCGGCGCGTCCGGCGCAGCCTGTGCCGGACTTTTTTGCGGCGGCGGACGCAAACAGGGCCCTTGCTTGCGCAAGGGCCCTGCTGGTCTCACGGTCAGGCCGCGGTGTGCGGTTCAGCCGCGCTGATGACGATGTGACCGTCTTTCAAGTCGGCGACCAGGTCGGTGGCGTCCTGGTGATCCAGGTAGTAATCCGTGACCGTGTCGCGGATGTTGGCCTCGATCACGCGGCGCAGCGGCCGCGCCCCCATCGCCTCGTCGTAGCCTTGGGTGATCAGCCACTCACGCGCCTGCTTGTTGACCGTCAGCGTCAGGCCCTTTTTGGCCAAAGTGCGGTTGACGTCATCGAGCATCAGGCCGACGATCTTGTCCAGGTCCGCTCGGGTCAGGTGGCTGAATTCCACGATGCCGTTGAAGCGGTTGAGGAACTCCGGGCGGAAGTACGGCGCCAGGCGCGTCATCAGGTCGCGGTCCTTGGCCTGGTCACCGGACAGCGCGGTGTCCCCGAAGCCGGCGTTGGAGGTCGCGATGATCACGGTGTTCTTGAAGTTGACCACGTTGCCCTGGCCATCGGTCAGCCGCCCGTCGTCCAGCACCTGCAACAGCAGGGTCAGCACTTGCGGGTCGGCCTTTTCGATTTCATCGAGCAGGACAATCGCGTAAGGGTCGCGGCGAACCCGCTCGGTCAGCGTGTTGCCGTTGTCCGAATAGCCGACGTAACCGGCGGTGGTGCCGATCAGCTTGGAAACCGCGGTGCGGTCGCTGTACTCGGACATGTCGAGGCGAATGATCGCGTTCTTGTCGCCAAAGAGATCCAAGGCCAGCTGCTTGGCCAGCTCGGTTTTACCCACGCCAGTCGGGCCGACGAACAAGAAGCTCCCGATCGGGCGACTGCCTTCGTCAAAGCCGGCGCGGTTCCGGCGAATCGCCCGGGCGACCATGTCGACCGCCTCGTCTTGACCGATCACCTTGCCCTTGAGCCGGGTGCCGATGGTCTTGAGCCGCTCAATGTCGCTGGCACCCATCTGCGCCACCGGAATGCCGGTCAGCCGCTCGACGGACTGGGCGACGTCGTCCGGCGTCGCCACCACCGGCTTGGCGGTGGCGTCAGGCGCCGCCAGCTGTGCCTGGACGGCCTCAAGCTCGGTCTTGAGCTTTGCGGCCTGCTCGAAGTCCTCGGCCTTGGCCGCCTGGTCCTTTTGGGCCGTGAGGTCGGCCTGGCGCTTCTCCAGCGCCACCTTGTCGACCACCGGGTGCTTGGCCGCCAGATGCGCCGCGGTCATGTCCAGCAGGTCAATCGCCTTGTCGGGCAACGTCCGCTGCGGCAGGTACTGCACGGAATAATCCACGCAGGCCTGCAGCACGTCATCCGGCAGTTGCACGTGGTGGTGTTGTTCGTAGAGCTTGCGGATGCCTTTCAAAATGGTGACCGTGTCCTTGGCGCTTGGCTCAAGCACCGTCACGGCGTTGAACCGCCGCGCCAAGGCGCTGTCTTTCATGATCGTGTTGCGATACTCGTCTTGGGTCGTGGCGCCGATGACCGTCAGCTCGCCGCGCGACAACGCCGGCTTGATGATGTCGGCCAGGCCCTTGCCGCCGCTTTCCTCGCCGCCGGTCGCACCGGCCCCGAGGATTTGGTGAATCTCATCGAAGAACAAGATGACGTTGCCGGCCTTTTGAACCGCCTTGATCAGGTCCTGAATGTTTTGCTCGAAGCTGCCGCGGTACTGGGTGCCGGCCTCGAGGTTGGCCAAGTCGATCGAGTAGATCTGCTTGTCCTTGACCGCCGCCGGCACGTTGCCTTGCACGATCGCCTGGGCGAGCCCTTCGACCACGGCGGTTTTGCCGACACCGGCATCCCCGACCAAAAGCGGGTTGTTCTTGGTGCGGCGACTCAGGATCTCGGCGGTTTCTTGAATTTCCTTGTCGCGGCCGATCACCGGATCGAGCGTCTTGGCCTTGGCCTCCGCCGTCAGGTTGCGCCCGAGCTTCTCGAGAATGCCGCCTGCGGGCTTGGCCTGGGCGCCGGCGTCTTGGACCGGAATCGCCCCGCTGGCCTGGCCCTGCTGAAGCTTCGCCACCTCTTCTGGGGTCAGCTCGTGGCCGTTGACCACGTAGCGGCGGTTTTGACCGTCGCCCATGCGCCGCAGCACATCACTGAAAAAGTCGTCCATGTCGTTGTTAAAAAACGGATCGTTGAAACTTGCCATCATGATTCCCCCTTGTCGCCGGTAAGCCCGGTCGCTACTTGTCGTCCCCTCCATTAAACGCGGGTGACGCCTGGTGCCGCAAGCCATCTGCTCACGGCGCGGTGCAAGCAAAAAGACATCCCGATGCGCGATGCCTTCAACGTGTTCGATTCTGCTGGGTGACGCCTTCTTGTTTACATAAATCATGATACCACGTCGTTAGCACTCTGTCAACGAGAGTGCTAATTGCTGCCAAAATAAACAGCCGCGCGGCCAATTGGCCAGCGCGCCCTGCTAGGTGAATGGGCGTTGCGGTCACGCCTCGCGGTCTTGGGCCAGCGCGTAGAGCACCCCGGCCAGTTCGCCGAACAGGTCGCTTGCGGCGTTCATGTTCCAGCGAAAGCGAACTTGCGGCTTGGTGGCCGCCAGGTCGAGCGGCAAAGACGAGGCCTGAATCACCAAGTCGGCCGTCTCGTAGTGGTCGTGCAGCAGCTCGACGAAGGGTTGCTGCTGCATGAAAATGATCAGGTCGGCAAACCCCAGCATCGTCGGCTCGAGCATCAGCGCCACCAACACCTTGTGCCGCGGCCGGGCGAAGCGCTGCACCGGCAGCAGGTTGGCGTACAGCGCCTGGGCGACGGCGGCCAGGTCGTGATCGCCCAGCCAGGTCAAGCGCTGCTGAATCGCCACGGCCTCCACCGTCTGGTGAACCAGCGTCTCAAGCCTCGGATCGGCCACCCCCCGGGCCACGCGTTGGTTGAAGGCGTAGGCGACGCTTGCGCCGAGGTCCAGCCCGAACGTCGCGACGCTGGTCACCACCGCCAACAAGTCGGCTTGAATCATCGCCAGCTGCGCGGCACTCAAGTGATCGGGATCCAGCACGGCGTCGGGCAGCTTGCGCATGAAGTGGTCGACGAACTGGTAGAGATCGGCGCTGTAGCGGCGGAAGGTCGCGATGGTCGCCGCCACGTCCGGATCCTCGGCCACCGCATACAGCGGCAGCAGGAAGTTGAGCTGATACATGTGCTGCGACTCGTTGAACTGCGCGATGCGGCTGAGGCCGGCCTGATCGGCAAACAGGTTGGGCACCGGGTAGCTCAGCGGGGCACTGGGCTTGTCGACCACGTGCCCGTGGCTCAGCCTGGCGGCGGTGACGGCGTTGTAGTAGGCCAGCACCTCGCGGATGACCGGGCTTTGGTAGTCGCGCTCGAAGGCCGCCCCGATGGCGGTCACCTGCTGAAGCGCCGTGTCGCGAGTGGTCGCCGCAAAGGGCCAGGCCGCCCCGTCGGTCGCCAACCAAAAGGCGGCGGTCAGAAAAATCCGGATCCGCGCCTCGTCGCCGCTCAGGTGCATTTTCTCGTACACGATCCGCACCCCCAGCTGCTTGGCCATGTCCCGCAGCGGCCGCAGGTAGCGCAGGCAGGTCACCCGCGACGCGTCGCTGGCGGCTACGAAGGCCTCAAAATGCGGCAGGTCCTCGGCCAGCACGTGGCGCAGGAACTGGTACGGCACCCCCTGGGCAACCAGCGCCATGCGCAGCTCGCCGTCGGGCAGTGCAAACAGCGTCGCGGTGTCGGCCTCGGGGGTCTTGGCCAGCGCCCGCAGCTGCTCCAGCAGCTGGTTGTAGGTGTAGTACAACGTCCCGTAGTTCTTGCCCGTCAGGTTGGCCACGCGGCGCAAGTTGACCTCTTCGATGACGCGCGGCGTGCCGGCCAGCTGCTCCCGAACGCGGGTCGCCACCGGCAGCTCGGTGCGTTTGAGGTGCTGAATGGTGCGATACAGGCTGAGCTTCTCCCAGGCGCTTTTTTGCAAGAACAGGTCGACGGACTCTTTCACAAGGCTTCCTCCAGATTGCGCAGTGGCGCAGACTAATCGCTTTCATTATACCGAATGAAGCCGCGAGCCGACAAGTCAATTGTTGTTTAATGTCGGCGGCTCGGTTGAAAAAGTTGATCAAAGCGCGGCCTTATCGCAACGCGTCTCGTGCCGCCCCCGACCGCCGCGTTATTTGATTAGGGCCTATCCAATTCGGTACCAAAAAACCGCCGGGTGGCATTCCCGACGGTTCACAGGCTGATTCGATTGTACTAGCTCAAAAGCACCGCGTCGTCGCTCAGCTCCGCGCCGCTTTGGGCCTTGAACAGGCGCATCAGGTCGGCGACGGTCAGGCCCTCCTTTTCGGGGCCCTTGAGATCCACGGCGATTTGGCCGTGGTCGAGCATGATCAGGCGGTTGCCGTAGCGCAGCGCGTCTTGCATGTTGTGGGTGATCATCAGCGTGGTGATGTGCTGCGCGGCGACCAGCTGCTCGGTCAGCGCCATCACCGTCGCGCTGGTCTGCGGATCAAGCGCCGCGGTGTGTTCGTCCAACAGCAGCAGCTCCGGTGCCTGCAGCGTCGCCATCAAAAGCGTCACCGCCTGGCGCTGACCGCCGGACAGCAGGCCGATTTCGGCGGTCAGCCGGTCCTCCAGCCCCAGGCCCAGGCTGGCGAGTTTTTGCCGGAACAAGTCGCGGTCGCGCCGCTTGACGCCGCCGGCCCAGAAATTGCGCCACTGACCGCGCTTGAGGGCCAAGGACAGGTTCTCCTCGACGGTCAGCCGCGGGGCCGTGCCGGCCTTGGGATCTTGAAAGACCCGGGCGATCAGCTTGGCGCGTTTGGCCACGCCTTGGTAGGTGACGTCCTTGCCGGCGATGCGCACCTGGCCGTGGGTGACGGGAATGGAGCCGGCCACCGAGTTGAGGAGCGTCGACTTGCCGGCCCCGTTGCCGCCGATGATCGCGACGAAATCGCCGGGGTCAAGCGTCAGGTCGATGCCCTTCAGCGCGTGGTTCTCGTTGACCGTTCCCTTTTCGAAGTACTGGTGCAGCTGCTTGACTTCTAAGGCTTTCATGCTAATCCTCCTTGGCCATCCGGGCCTTGTTTTCGCGCCGTTCGCGCCACTGCACCAGGCCCTTTTGGACCAGCGGCAGGGCCAGGAACACGGCCAGCATCAGGGCGTAGAACAGGCGCAAGGCGTTCGGGTCGACGCCCATGTCGAGCACCCAGGCGATGATCAGGCGGTAGATGACGGCGCCGACGATGATGGTGACCAGCCGGGCCCCGAAGCTGAGGTTACGCACCAGGATCTCGGCGATGATGATGGCGGCCAGCGCGATCACCAAGGTGCCGATCCCCATTGAGATATCCGCGTAGCCGTTGGTCTGGGCCATCAGGCTGCCGCTCAGCGCGATCAAGGCGTTGGACACCATGTAGACGATGATCTTCATCGTGTCGTTGTTGATGCCGTTGGCCGCACTCATCGCCTGGTTGTCCCCCACCGCCCGGGCGGCCAGGCCCATTTCGGTGTTGAAGAAGTAGACCAAGGCCACAATCACGATGGCGACCACCACGGCCCCCACCAGAATCGTGTCCCAAGTGCTGTCGCCGAGGTCAACCAGGGAGAAGGCCGTCTTGACGTTGGCGAGCAGCGACACGTTGGCCCGCCCCATGACGAACAGGTTGACGGAGTACAGCCCGGTCATGGTCAAAATCCCGGTCAACAGGTCTGGAATCTTGAACTTGGTGTGCAAGATGCCGGACACCAGGCCGGCCAAGGCGCCGCCACCGGCGCCGAGCAGCGTGGCGGCGATCGGGCCGACCCCCGACACCAACGCATGGGCGGTGATGGCGGCCCCCAGCGGGAAGCTCCCTTCGGCGGTCATGTCGGCGATGTCCAGAATGCGAAACGTCAGGTAAACGCCGATGGCCATGACGGACCACAGCAGGCCTTGCGAAACACTTGAGATCAAAATATCCATTGTGCCTTGTCCTCCAATAATGGGCCGGCGCAGTGCTGCACCGGGTGAGTAGCGTTGTGTGTGGTACGAATGCGACCCAGTCGCCGTCTCAGCGCTGAAAGCCGCAACCTTACTTGGCGGCGTCGGCCGCGTCTTGAGCGGTGATGCCGAACGCCTTCATCATCTTCTCGTTTTTAATCACGGTGACCTTGGCCGGCGCCTCGACGGCCAGCTGCTTGACCTTTTGGCCGCGCAGGATCTTCACGGCCAGCCGCCCGGTTTGCCGCCCCAGCTCCTTGTAATCGATGCCGATGTTGGCGACGCCGCCGTCTTCAACCATAGTCGAGGCCGCCGGCACTACCGGCACCTTTTTGGCCAAGGACACCTTGCCGACCGTGGCCATCGCCGCGGCGACGGTGTTGTCCGTCGGCGCGTAGATCACGTCGCTTGAGCCGGCCAGGGACTCCATCGCCTGCTGCACGTCGTTGGTCGAGGCGACGGTTCGCTTGGTCACCTTGAGCCCCAGCTGCTTTGCGGCCTTCTCGGCGGCCTGGACCTGGACGATCGAGTTTTGCTCGGCGGCGTTGTAGATCATGCCGACCGTCTTGGCCTTGGGGAAGAGCTTGTGCATGTAGCTGACCTGGGCGGGGATGTCGACCAGGTCGACGACGCCGGTGACGTTCTTGTCCGGGGCCTTGAGGTCATCGACCAGCCCGGCCGCCTTGGGGTCGGTGACGGCGGTGAAGACCATCGGCGTCTGGTTGTCTTCCTTGAGCAGCGCCTGGGCCGCCGGGGTGGCAATCGCCAAGTTGACGTCGTTGTCATCCTTGGCCAAGCGTTCGCTCATCGTCTTCAAGTTGGCCTGGTCGCCTTGCGCGTTGACGTAATCGATCTGGACCTTCTTGCCCTTGTAGCCAGCCTTGGCCAGCGCCTGGGTGAAGCCCTGCCGCGCGTCGGTCAAGGCGGTTTGGTCGATCAGCTGCAGCACCCCGATACGCACGGTGCCGTCGTCGGCCTGGGCCTTCTTGCCGCAAGCGGCGAGGGTCAACAGCATCGCGGCGGCTGCCACGCCGGTCAAAACTTTGGTCATCTTCATGATATTTCTTCCTCCTGAGTTGTCTGACTGACAAAAAACGGCCAGCCACGGGGACACAATTCCACGTGGCTGGCCATCGATTTTTTCCGGAAAAAGAAAGGCCACATGGATTGTGTTAATCCATGTGGCGGTTGATTGCACATTTAACTGCGCCGGCCTCATGGATGTGAACCGCGGTTCACATCCATTGGGGATGCGGACCGCTATCCGAAGAAAAAGCCGGCGAAAAAGGCGCGATTCAGTTGTGTTGGCATTGCTTGGTTCATGGTCAACACTCCTTTGACATTACCAGTTGTTCTGGTATGTTTACGAGAATACACTCATAATTTTCTCATGTCAAGGTCAAATCTTTCGCACGGTGCTTCGGATCAGGAGAAACGGGATTCAGGGTTACTTGGCGGCCGCCTCGACCTGCGCTTGGGTCAGGTTGAACAGCTGCATCCGGTGCTTGTTGGTGACCAAAGACGTCTTGGCCGGAGCCTCAACGGCGAGGTCCTTCACCTTCTTGCCCTTGATGATCTTGATGGCCAGCTTGGCCGCCTGCCGCCCGAGGTCCTCGTAGTTGATGCCCTGCGTCGCCACGCCGCCGGTTTTGATCATCGTCGCGTCGGCGTTGACCACCGGCACCTTGGCCGCCTCGGAGACCTTGCCGATGGTCGGCATCGCCGCCGCGGCCACGTTGTCGGTTGGGATGTAAATCGCGTCGGCCTGCTTGGCCAGCGCCTCTGCGGCCTGCTGCACGTCGTTGGTCGTCGCCGCGGTCTTGACCACCGCCTTGAGCCCCAGCTTCTTCAGCTCCTTTTTGGCCTGGGCAATCTGGACCACCGAGTTCTCCTCGGCGGCGTTGTAGAGCAGCCCGATGCGCTTGGCCTGCGGGAACAGCTTGTGGGTGAAATCGATTTGGCCGGCGACATCCACGGCGTCGGTGACGCCGGTCGCGTTCAGGTCCGGCGCGTCAACGTCTGAGACCAACCCCGCGGCCTTGGGGTCGGTGACGGCGGTGAAGAGCATCGGCGTCTTGGCGTCCTCTTTTTGCAGCGCCTGGGCCGCCGGGGTCGCAATCGCCAGGTTCAAGACGTTGCCGTCCTTGGCCAGCTGCTGGCTCATCGATTTCAGGTTGGCCTGATCGCCTTGCGCGTTGACGTAATCGATCTGCACCTTCTTGCCCTTGTAGCCGGCGGCGGCGAGCTCCTCGGTGAAGCCCTTCCGCGCGGCGTTCAAGGCGCTTTGGTCGATCAGCTGCAGGATGCCAATCTTGACGGTGTTCTTGTCTGCGGCCTGCTTCTTGCCGCAGGCGGCAAGGCTCAAGACGGCGGCGACGGTGGCGAGACTCAGTGCGATTTTCTTCAGCTTCATGATAAAACTCCTCTTCTTTGCCCAAAATAAAACGGCCACGGGATGAACACTCCCCGTGACCGCAGACTTTTCCGGAAAAGAAAGGGCCACCTGGAGAGTATTCGCTCATCCACGTGGCCATCGCTTGCATGTTGAAATGCTACGACCATATGGATGCAAACCTGCGCGCGGTTTGCATCCCCAGACACAAACCGCTATCCGTAATAGCCGTAGTAATACGCGTTATTCAGTTGTGTTGGAATTAATCTTGTCATCATCAACACTCCTTGAACTGGTATGGTGAGAACAATACGCGCATTAGAAAAAAATGTCAACCCTTAGCGAAAAACTAATTTGGCCGCCGCGGTGACTGGCACCAGCTGCGCCGGCCGCTAGTCGCTCGCCAGTGGCCGCCGCCTAGCCTGCCGCCGCGCCTCAGCGGTCGCGGTAAACCTCGGTGAAATCCTGGCCGTTTCGCGTCACCAGCTTGGTCACCGTCGCGTTTTGCAGGATGCGCTGCTGACGCGCCGCACTCAGCGGCCGGTTCATCAGCGCGTTCAGCAACAACAGGAACACGATGCCGTGTCCCACCACCAAGATGCGCCCGGTCGGATGCGCCGCAAAGGCCGTGGCGATCACCGTTTGGGTGCGGTGGCGAACGCTTGCGTAGCGCTCGGCGTGAATGCGG
Source organism: Lacticaseibacillus parakribbianus (assembly GCF_025490915.1). Classification (GTDB taxonomy): domain Bacteria; phylum Bacillota; class Bacilli; order Lactobacillales; family Lactobacillaceae; genus Lacticaseibacillus; species Lacticaseibacillus parakribbianus. The sequence continues at coordinate 38,054 of NZ_JANQBA010000002.1, forward strand.
TCGGCGACCGTCTCGTCGAAGGCCAGCGGGTCGTGGAAGTAAGTGGCGATGTCTTGGGGGGCGGCGATGTCTTCGCCGGTGCGGCCGTCCCAATCACCGAGCACCATCTCCCGCAGCGCCGCCACCGGCTGCACCGGCGTCGTCAAGGCAAAGGCGTTGGCCGCCATGATCAAGTCGGTCGTGGCCAGCGCCCGCGGCATGCTGGAGGTCAAAACCTGCGTGAAGCGGTGCTGAGCCAGCCTGGCCCCAACCGCCTGGGCCCCGGCGACCCCGGCGGCCGTCAGCGGCCCGTCGGACAGGCCGCCGTTGAACTGATGCGCCTGATTGACTGTGGTTTCCCCGTGCCGCACCAAGTAAAATTCCGTCATGTCGCTGTCCTTTCGAGCCGCCGTCGCAAGGCGTGGCTCAGTTTCTTGTCTGCGCAGTCGTACCGGCCGCCATCACACCGGCCGCTCGTCGCCGCGGCCGAAGTACTGGTGGCCCGGCAAGAGCCGGCCCCCGAGCAGTTCGCTGACCGTCACGAAGCGATAGCCCTGGCCGCGAAGCGTTCGAATCACGTTAGGCAGCGCCTGGGCGGTGGCCGGCTGAATGTCGTGCATCAGCACGATGCCGCCGGCGTAGGCCGTCGACCGAATGCGGTTCAAAATGGCGCCGGCGTTTTTGGACTCCCAGTCCTGCGAGTCGGTGGTCCACTGAATCGCCGGCAGGTCCTCGGCGGCGGCCAGCTGCTTGCCGATCGCCCCGTACGGCGGCCTAAGCAGCGTCGGCAGGGTGCCGAAGGTGTGGTAGTAGGTCTGGGTCATTTTGCCGTAAACCTGATCCAGCCCGGCCGTCACGCTCAGGCCCGGCAGGTACTGGTGGTCGTAGGTGTGAATGCCGATTTCGTTGCCGCTTTCGGCCACCGCCTTGGCCGCCTGTGGGTAGTCGTGAATGCCCGATCCCAGCATGAAAAACGTCGCCTTGGCGCCGGCCTGATGAAGCGCCGCGAGAATCTGCGGCGTCAGCGTCGGGTTGGGACCGTCATCGAAGGTCAACGCGATCACCTTGCCCGGCTGCTCCTTGGCGCGACCACCCTTCATGAACTGGGCGATGCGCGTCAGCGGCACCGCGGCCACCGGCCGGCTTTGGGCATCCAAAATGGTCAGGGTTGTGGGCGTCAGCGTGAAGTTTTGCGCGTTGAGGTCGGCCAACAGGGGCTGGGTCAACACCGCCGCAAGCGCCGCGTCGCTCAGCTTCTTGTTGTCGGCCAGCACCTGTCTGGCCTGGTAGTTGATCGCACGACGCGCCGGGTCGGTGTCGACCAGCTGGTGCAGCGTCGCCGGCTGGCCGGTGGCCATGGTCACCGTCGCCAGGCCCGTGGCCTTTTTCGCCACCGCGGCGAGCCGGTGGGCCACCACCCCGTAGCCCTGACCGGCCACGTCGAGGCTGGCCAGGCCGTACGGCACCCCACGCAGGGTCACCGTCACCACCGCGGTTTTGGTCGTCGCGCCTTTGGGCAGCGCCGCCAACGTCTTCGCGGCGGCCTGCACCACCGCCGGCGCCGGTTTCTCAATTCCGTCCGGCATCAGGTAGACCACCTTGCCGGCCTTGGTCTGGCGCGTCACCACGCTGCCGCGATGCGCCTTTTTGGCCGCCGCGACCGCCGCGTTCAACTGCCGCGGCGCCTTGGCGTTGCGCTGCTCACGCCACAGCCAAAAGCCGCCGGTCGCCGCGACCGCCGCCACCAAAACTGTCACAATGCCAATCACCCAACCCATGTGACGCCGCCGTCGCTGGTACTTTAACTGTCTCATTCACTTCTCCGTTCCGGGCCCGGGCCCTAAGCTTCTCCACCTTTAGTATACAGGAATTGGTCGGCGCAAACATAACGTTGCTGTAAGACCTGATTAGGATTCAATGAGACCGACGCTGCCGGCCGCTGGCCGCACAAAAACGGCCGTCCCCGCAGGGCCGACCGTTGATAAAATCACAAGGATTCGCTTAGGCGCGTTTTTGGTACGTGCCGTTTTGCGTGTTGATGATCAGCTTCTCACCGTTTTGGATGAAGTCCGGCACGTTGACCACCAGGCCGGTTTCAAGCGTCGCCGGCTTGCCGCCGCCGGTCACGGAGCCGCCCTTGATGGAAGGTTGGGTCTCGGTGACGGTCAGCTCAACGGTGGTCGGCAGCGTGATGCCGATCACTTCGCTGCCGTAGAACTCGATGTTGACCTGGGTGTTTTCAAGCAGGTACTTGAGCTCCTCTTCGATGCTTTCGGTCGGCAGCTCGTACTGCTCATAAGTCGCCAGGTCCATGAAGTAGGCCAAGGTGTCTTGGGTGTAAAGGTACTGAGCCGGCTTGTCTTCGAGCACGGCCAGCTCGATTTTTTCACTCGGCCGCTTGGTGGTCTGAACGGTGCTGCCGGCGCGAACGTCGTACAGCTTGAGCTGCATCAGGGTGTTGCCCTTGCCCGGCTTGTGGTGGTTGGATTCAAGCACCTTGATCAGCTTACCGTCTTCAACGAATGTCATCCCTGCACGTAAATCAACTGCTTCGGTCATTGGAATACTCCTTATTGTGTGTGTGAGCCGCACGGGCTCGGTCATGCCCGACAACGGGCGAACAATTGTGGCTACCGCCGAATCGCTGATGCCGGTGGCGGCAGCGGCATGACCAGCGCATGGCCAAGCGCGGAAAAGAAAATAAACATGCGGGTCAGCTCCTTAGTGCCTATCGGCGAACGTCCTTTGCTCATTCTACCGTAAAGCTCGGAGCTTGACTAGGGGCAGAGGGCGCAGCGGCGCGTTTAGCGGAACGCCTAGCGTGGGGCTGGTGCTTGGGGCCGGCCCTTGGCCCCACCATCAGTCCCTGCGTTGCCATCGGTATGGCGGCTTTGGCAGTGATGGTTGCGCAAACAAATGATTATTTTTTCGGCTAGACGCACGGTGTCTACGCAAAGGGTAAAATAAACTTAGCAGAAGTTTACTCTTATTGACGTGTCTTACGGATCAGGGGGAATGATTGATGGCGAACAGTGCCTACCGTCAGGTCTACATTTTACTGCACCTGGTTCGTCACGTGCCGCTGAACAAGCAGCAGCTCAGCAAACACTTTGCGGTGACGGAGCGCTCGATCCAGCGTGATATCAGCCAGCTCAACGCCTTATTCGACCACGAGGAGGTCGCCTTTGAGGTTCAGTACAACCAGCGAACCCACGCCTTTGAGCTTCAGTCCGGTGCCAGCGAGCTGAACTCCGCGCAGCTGGTGGTTTTGATCAAAATCCTGCTGGCCAGTCGCGCCTTGAACGCGGAAGAGGCCAAGGCCTTGATCGCCAACCTGCTTCAGACGGCGCTGCCAAGCGAACGGCGCGTGATCAACCGCGTGATTCAAAACGAGGTGTTCAACTACCTGCCGCTGCACCACAACCAGCCGCTGACCGGCCTGATTTGGCAGTTCAGCCTGATCATCACCCGCGGCCAGACCGTGCTGCTCAGCTACCGCTCACGCAACGGCAAGGAATCAAGCGTTCTGGTCGCACCCAAGGCGATTTTTTTCTCCGACCACTACTTCTACCTGATCGCTGTCGACCAGGAACGCGGCCTCGAGCGGTTCTACCGCTTCGACCGGATTCAAGACTACCGGCTGCGCTCGGAAGACGGGCAGGCCAACGGCTACACCAGCCGCTACCCGGAAGGCGAGCTGCGGCGCTACTTGCCGATCATGGCGGGGGGACCGCGGGTGACGGTGACCTTCGACTTCTGGGGGCGCCCGGACGCGGCGCTTGATTGGCTGCCCACCGCGAGCATCATCACCCAAGACGCGCCGCACCACAAGGTCACGATTCAGGCCACGGTGTACACCGAGGCCTTCAAAATGTGGTTGCTCAGCCAGGGCAACATGGCCAAGCTGCTGACGCCGCCGAGCCTTGTCGCCGAGCTGACCCGCACGGTCGGCGAGATGAACGACCTCTACCACGACACGCTGGCGGGCGACCCGCACTTCGAAATCTGACGGCGGCGAGGCGACGCGGAACCCATTGGGGCGAGGGTCCGCGTGGCCGGTGCAACAGGACGCGATTGCCGCCCGTTGACCCGAGGATGCACAAAGACCATAGACGCACCGGTCACCCGGTGCGTTTTTTGTGGCGATGAATTGAAAGCGATTGCTTAAATTTGCGGAAAGCGGTGCCATTTTTGGCGGGGAAGTGGTAAGCTTAGGGTTCTATCTCCCGATCGAAAGGACTTGACCAGATGAGAATCGCCGCTTTCGGCGTTCGCCCGTCGGAACGCCCCTACTTCGCCAAGTGGGCCGCCCAAACAGGCGACGCGCTTGACCTGCACCCCGAGCTTCTCACAACCGAGACGGTTGGCTGGGCCCAAGGCGCCCAGGCCGTCACCTGTTTTCAAACCGTGCCTTACGTCCCCGGCGTCTTTGCGGGGCTGAAGGCGCAAGGCATCACGACCCTAGCGCTGCGCAACACCGGCACCGACAATGTGGACTTCGCCGCGGCTGCCCAGCACGGCGTCGCCATCACCAATGTGCCGGCCTACTCCCCGGCCGCCATCGCCGAGTTCGCCATCGCCGACATGCTGTACCTGCTGCGCCACACCGGATTGGTGCAACAAGACCTGCAGGCCGACCGCTACCAGCAGGCAACCACCCACCTCGGTCGCGAGCTCAACAGCTGCACCGTCGGCGTCGTCGGCACCGGTCGCATCGGCCGCAAGCTGATCGGCCTGCTCAACGGTTTTGGCGCTAAGGTGCTGACCCATGACACCCACGACGCCCAACTGCCCGGGCTCACCCACACGCCGGTGCCGCTTTCGCAGCTGCTGGCCCAAAGCGACATCGTGAGCCTGCACGTGCCGGGCACCGCCGCCAACCACCACCTGATCGATGCGGCGGCGCTTGCGACCATGCGCCCCGGCGCGATTTTGATCAACACCGGTCGGCCCAACCTGGTCGACACTAAGGCGCTGGTGGCGGCCTTGGCCAGCGGCCAACTCGGTGGCGCCGGCATCGACACCTACGAGAACGAGACGCAAGACCTGCTGGCGCTAAGCCACCGCGGCCACTTCCGCGACCCGCAGTGGCAGGCCCTGTTGGCCCAGCCGAACGTCTTGCTGTCGCCCCACATCGCCTATTACACCCAGACCGCCGTGCAAAGCATGGTGGACACCGCGCTGGCTTGCCTCCACGAGCTGGCCGACCGCGGAACCAGCGCCCTGCTGGTGAGCGGCGATTAAGCGCAAAAAACCGTGCGGAAAAATGAGTCCGCACGGTTTTTTCGTCGATGCACTAGTGCCGCGTCAGCGTCACCACGTCAAGGTCGGCGGCCACCAGCCGGTACTGGGTCAGCACGGCCACCACGGCGGCCGCCCCCCAGCCCCGCAGCAGGACATAGCGCCACAGGGGCCCGACGCCGCTTTGGGCCAGCAGCTGGCCGACGTTCGCCTCAGTGCAGCTTGCCGCCGCTGGACCCTGCACCCCTACCAACACGGCGAGTTCCGGCACGGCCTGGGCATCGACCAAAAGGCGCGGCGCCTGAGCGGCCACGGCTGCGATCACGGCCTCGCGACTGGCCACCAGCGTCTGTGTCTGTGTCATTCGACTCCCCCCTTTGGTCACGCAACGATTCATTACGCTTATGGTACCAAAAGTGAGTCGTGAACCCATCGGTCTTAGGATTGAGTTGCGCCACCGTCGGCCCCTGGATGGGCGGCATACCAGGCGGTCAACCGCTCCTGGTTGACCGTGTCGTAGGTGTGAATGCGCCCCGTCGTCAGCTGATCCAGGTACAGTTCGAGGTAAGGCAGGTTGACCTGCCTGGCCAGCGCCGCCTCCTGCGCGATGTCGTAGTCAACCTTGCGCAGCGTCAGTTGGTCGATCATCCCGTCGGCGACTGTGAGCAGCGCGTATTGGGCCCGGTGATCGAAGGGGTGGTGCGGCCAGTTGAACACCGGCATGCCCACGGTGCCGGGATTGAGCACCAACTGCTCGCGGCTGGTGTAGCGAATAATCTGGTGGTGGGTGTGGCCGTACAGCGCCACGTCGGCCGCATCCGGCACCAGCGCGTCAAAATTGGCCTGCGAACCGGCTGGCACCAGCGCCTGCCCGTCGTTTTTGCCCGGCTGGTTGTGCGTCAGGCTGAAGGTCAACCCACCCAGCTGGGCCGTTGCCTGCATCGGCAGCGCCGGCAGGACGGCGAGCTCTGCCGCATTCAGCCGGGCCGCGATGTGGCGAGCCAACCCCGTGAAGTAGCGGTGCTTGGCGGTGTCTTGGTAATGAGCGGTCAGCCCCTTGAGAAAAATATCCTCCCAGTTGCCTCGTACGGCGTATCGCACGTGGTGCTGCGCCAGTAGCGCAAACAGTCCGGCAGCGCCGGGCCCCGGCAACAAGAGGTCCCCCAACAACCAGATTTGCGTTGCGCCTTGCGCTTTGGCGTCTTGCAGCACCGCGGCAAGCGCCGTCTGGTTGCCATGCACATCCGAAATCACCGCCAATGTCGTCATGTTCGTCCTCCTATCTCACCGCGACCCGAACCGGAGCACCGCCCCACTACGCTCTGGGTACCAAAAAGCCACCGTCGGCTTCGCCGCGGTGGCCACTGCGTGTACGCGCTTAGTCTTTTGAATCTTCGTCTGCGGCTGGTTCAGCCGCGTCAACCGGAGTGTCCGGCTCGTCTGCGGCCTGCATCTCCGGCCCCTCGGCGTCGGCCACCGGGGCATCCGCCTGGTCCTTGGCCTGGGCGAAGGCGCTCTTGCCGTCCAGCACGATGTCGTCGAAGTCATCGTTGCCACCGACTTCCGGCACCGCCGTCAGCTGGTCCTTCAAAGAGGCCGTTGCCTGGTCGTAGTTGGCCACCGCATCCTCGGGCTTTTGGGCCTTGGCCTTCAGGTCAGCCACCAGGGCCGTGGCGGAATCGCGCCACTCGGCCGTCGCATCCTTGGCGTAATCGTAGTAATCCGCCGCCCGGTCGGCCAAGTCATCCTTGGTCGTCGCGAACTTCTTCTTCAAATCCGAACTGGTCTGCGGGGTCAGCAGGTAGGTGGCGGCCAGCGAGCTGGCGGCGCCAAGCACAAACCCTAACAAAAAGTGACTCTTCTTTGACATGTGGAACCCTCCTTATTGGTGACTAATCCTTCTTGGACTCTTTTTTCTTCAGCATCGACATCGCCATCTTGCCAACCTTGGCGGCGGCGGTGACCTTCGCGGTGTTTTGGACGCCCCCTGCGACTTTTTCGGTCAGGTTGCGCGTGGCCGAGTTCAGGTCGGACACAGATTCGCCGAGCTCGCCGATCGCGGTGAACACCGGATCGACCGCGGCCACCTTGCCGTTCACGTCGTTGAGCAGCGTGTTGGATTTCGTTAGCAATGCTTCGACTTCATTGGTCAGCGGCTTGATTTCCCCGTTGACCGTGGCGAGCGTCTGGTTGACCTCTGCCACCGTATTTTTGATTTCCTTGGTGACCGCCGACAGCCGGATTGCGACGATCGCGATGGCCAGCGCGATGACCAGCAACGCAACGGCCGCAATCACGCCGGCAACTTCTGCTCCTGACATGCAACACCCTCCTCACTGGCTTTAAGCCCGATACCCTAAGAATATCATCATTACTATACCGCCGCAAACGCTTGCGGGATTTTCCCAAGATTTCCTTTGGTCAGTGGCCGTCAACTGCCCGGTTTGGTACACTAAGGAAAGATTGGAGCGATTAATTGTGATTTTTCTAGCTCAGGCCAAAGACCTCACGCAGCAGACCAACCTCTTCCTGCGCTATGTTCAAAACATCAACTGGGACGGCGTCTTAGACCGCGTCGTGTCCGTGGTGGTTCAGCTGGTGCTGTTCACCCTGCTGTTTTGGCTGATCAACAGCCTCGGCAAGCGACTGGTCAACCGCGGCTTCGCCACCTACAAGGACCGCAGTCGGCTGACCCCGACGCGCGTTGACACCATGCACACGCTGACGCGCAACGCCTTCTCGTACCTGGTGCTGTTCTTCTACCTATATGCCGTCTTATCCACCCTCGGCGTTCCCGTCGGCACCTTGATCGCCGGCGCCGGCGTGGTCGGCATCGCCTTGGGCCTGGGGGCACAGGGCTTCGTGTCCGACGTGGTGACCGGCATTTTCATCATCCTCGAGGGCCAGTTCGACGTCGGCGATTCCGTCACGCTCGGCGCGATTTCGGGCAAAGTGACCAGCGTCGGGCTGCGAACCACCATCGTGCAAAGCTTCAACGGCACAATCAACTACATCCCCAACCGCAACATCAGCATTGTCTCTAACCTGTCGCGAAGCAACATGCAGGCCTTAGTCAGGCTGCCGATGCGGCCGGACACCGACTTTGCCAAGGTCGACGCGGTGATCGATGCGGTCAACCGCAAACTGGTGCCGACCCACAAGGAAATCAAGAGCGGCCCGGATGTCTTGGGGCTGACCGACAACGGCGACGGCACCTTCTCCTACCAAGTCCTGATGTTCGTCCAAAACGGGCAGCAACTGGCGGTTCAGCGCGACTTTTTGGCCGCCTACAGCCAGGCCTTAACCGACGCCGGCATTGTGCTGCCGACCGCGACGGTGCCACACCCGCAGCAGTAGCACCTACCGCACCGGGGCCAGCGGCCGCGCCACCCCTGAATTCGCCGTGGCACCGTGGCATCAGGCCGCTGTCCCCGGCGCGGTGAACCACCCGCTTTTTTGTCGCCCTTCCCTCGCCAACCCCCGTGAAAGGACAACTATGCGTAACCTGATCAAAGGTGCCTTCATCGGCATCGCCCTGGTGATTCCCGGTCTCTCCGGCAGCATTTTTGCCGTCGTGGTCGGTTTGTACGACCGCCTGCTCGCCGCCCTCAACCACTTCCGCGAGGACCCGCGGCGCCACCTGCGATTGCTCATACCGGTGGGGCTGGGGGCGGCCTTGGGCATTCTCCTATCGACCAAGGCCATCCTCGCCGCCACCGCGGCGTGGCCGCTTCTGGCCTACGCCTTCTTCACCGGGCTGGTGCTGGGCATCGCGCCGTTCGTGTGGCGCAAGTGCCGGCAGGTCGCCTTTGCGCCCTGGCACCCGCTGCTTGCGGTCGCCGGCTTTGCGGTGATCTACGGGCTGGCGCGGCTGGGCGAAGGCGACGCGACGACCCTGATTGCGATTCCCACGCTACGCGGCGCCGGGGACTTCTTCACGATGCTTTGGGCCGGCGCCTTTTCGGTGGCGCTGATGGCCATTCCCGGCATTTCCGGGTCGATCATGCTGATGGTGATCGACCAGTACGGCACCGTCTACAACGCGGTTGGGCAGCTGGGGACTGCGGCTCGCGCCGCGGTCGCCGGCGACTGGGCAGGCTTTGGCCAGGCCGCCGCCAGCGTCGCGCTGCTTTTGCCCTTTGCCCTCGGCGCCGCCGTCGGCCTGCTGGCGGTGGCGCGGCTGATGGCCTGGCTGCTCGCCCGGTTCGAGGCGCTGGTCTACTGGGCGGTATCGGGCATCGTCTGCGCCGCCGTCGTGATTCTGGTGCAAACCGGCATTGCCCCGGCCTGGCCGCCCTACTGGCTGGCCGCCGCGCTTCAGTGCGGCGTGGCCGGGGCCTTGGGCATCGTCGCCACCATGTTTTTGGACCGGCCGGACGCGTGACGATCAGACCAAAACAGCGACCCCCTGACGCGCAAGTCGGCGTTGGCGGGTCGCTGTTTTGGTATTTGGTGAAGTTGATTGTCTCTGGGGCAGCTGATCAGGGCTTGGCAACCGGTTGCTCAAGCGGGGTCACCGCGTATTGCTTGTCGATGTTGTGGCCAATGTAGTTGATGCCCTTCATGACTTCGCGGCGCGTCACGATGCCGGTGAAGGTGCCATCGGCCTGGACCACCGGTAGGAACGGGCTATCGACCAGCAGGTGCAGCACGTTTTCCACATCGTACGGGTCCTCAACGGTCACCAGGTCGGTTTCCATTACGTCCCGGACGCATAGGCGGTCCAGCGGGTCGATGTTCAGGTCATCGAGGCCGAGCATCGTGTTGGTGATCATGGGCAAAGACAACAGCCCCTTCAGGTGGTCGTCGTGGTCCAAAACCGGAATCTTGGCGTAACGCACCTTGGTCAGAACCAAAAACGCGTGGCGCAGCGAGTTGTCCTCGTTCACGCTGGCCACCACCTCGCCGGGGATCATGAAGTGCTGGCGATTCTCTATCATCATGTGATCGATCACTTTGTTGATCATTTGCACACTCCTCTTTGTGGGTACCCCCTTATTTTACCGGAATTGACCGGGCGATGCACCCGTGAGCAAAAAGCTTTACGTCTTCGTTAATCTTGCCTATAATTCCATAAATTGGTAGAATATGTGCATTACGGATTTTCAGAAAGTCCGGGTAAAGGGAGAGACGAAATGACATACGATTTAGGAGTTCGGCTGATTGCTGAATTCATGGGCACCGCGATCATGGTTGCCCTGGGCAACGGATCCGTGGCCAACGTGGACCTGAAAGGGACGAAGGGGAACGGCTCCGACTGGATGCTGATTGCCGTGGGTTACGGCGCCGGGGTCATGATCCCCGCGATGATCATCGGCGGCATCTCGGGCAACCACATCAACCCCGCCTTCACCATCGGCCTGGCGGTGGCCGGCATGTTCCCGTGGCAAGAAGTGTTGCCGTACCTGGTCGTCCAGTTCCTGGGCGCGATGTTCGGTCAGCTGTGGGTGGTCGCCGCCTACAAGCCGCATTACGACCTGACCACCAACACCCAGCACATCCTGGGGACCTTCAGCACCATCAACGCCACGAAGAGCAAGCTCAACGGCTTCATCAACGAATTCATCGGTTCCTTCATTCTCTTCTTCGGGGCACTGGGCATCACCAAGGCGCCGTTTTTCCAAGACAACCTCGGCACCGCCCACATGGCGCTGGGCTTTCTGGTCGCCACGCTGGTTGCCAGCTTCGGCGGCCCGACCGGCCCGGCCCTGAACCCGGCGCGTGACCTCGGTCCCCGCCTGTTGCACCAGCTGCTGCCGCTGCGCCACAAGGGCAGCTCGGACTGGGGCTACGCCTGGGTGCCAGTGGTGGCGCCGATCGCCGCGGCCATCACCGCCATCCTGCTGTACAAGACCGTGTTCATGAAGTAGCCGGCCACGCCGAGCGAACGTCTCACTCGGCCAAATCAAAAGCGCCGTCACCTCGCAGCAACTGCGAAGGTGGCGGCGCCTTTTTTCTGGTGGCTCAGCGCTGGCGCGTGAAGCGCCGCTGAAGGCCCGGGGCCGGCTGGCCGTCGCGCAAGTAATAAGTGACCGTGAAGGCCGCTTCGGTCACGTCAATCACGGCGTAGGTGCCGCGCAGGCTGGCGAACTGGCCGCGGGGCTGGGAGATGCTGCCGGGGTTGACCAGCAGGATGCCGTCGTGAACCTCGCAGCCCAGTTGGTGGGTGTGACCGAACAACGCCACCTGGGCCTTGGCCGCCTGGGCGGCCTCAATCAGCTGACCGAGGCCGAAGTTGACGCCGAAGCGGTGGCCGTGGGTCTCAAACACGGTGAGACCCTGAATCGTCGCGCTCACCGTCAGCGGAAAGTCCGGATCAAAATCCATGTTGCCGGCCACGGCGCGGAACGTGTCAAACAGCGGATCGGCCGCCGCAAGCTCCGAGTCGCCGGCGTAAAAATAACCGGCGGCACCGGGCTGCTGGCGCAAAATCGCCTCGAGAATCGCGCGATCCCCGTGGGTGTCGCTCACTACGACTAGTTTCACAGCGACCTCCTCAGTCCTGGTACCAGGAACGCCATTTTTGCTCCAAGGCTCGCATCGCGTTGCCGCGGTGGCTGATCGCATTCTTCTCAGCCGCCGTCAGCTCCGCCATGGTTTTGCCTAGGTCCGGCAGCAAGAAGTACGGATCGTAGCCAAAACCGTTCGCGCCGCGCGGCACCCCGGTGATCAACCCGGCCACAGATCCCGTCACCACCAGGTCCTCCGCCGGCCGGTTGGGCTTGGCGAACACCAAGGTGGCGTAGAAGGTGGCGGTGCGATCTGCCGGCGCGACATCGGCCAGCTCGGCAATCAGCTTCGCGTTGTTGGCCGCGTCGTTGTGGCCGCGCCCGGCGAACCGGGCCGAGAACACGCCGGGCCGGCCGTCCAGCGCATCGACCGCAAGCCCGGAATCGTCGGCGAGCACCGGCAGCTCAAGCGCCTTGGCGTAGCCGTCGGCCTTCAGCCGCGCGTTCTCCTCGAAGGTCGCGCCACTTTCGGCGACCTCCGGGACCTCCGGAAAATCGCGCAGGCTCAGGACCTTAATGCCGTCTTGGGCGAACATCGCGGCCAACTCCTTGACCTTGCCGGCGTTGTTGGAGGCCACCACGACGGTGCGGGTCGGCTCCTGTTTGGGGCCGGTGGTGGCAAGCTGGTCGATGGCCACATGCGTCGCCTTGACCGTCATGTTCAGCCAGTTGCCGGCGATCACGTCGAACAGATCGGCGTTGCCGGTGGTGTAAAAATCACGCTGCGGCGCCGCGGTCGGGGCGTCGTTGGCGATGTCGAAGTAATCCAGCAGCGTGGACACCTCGCTGACGGTTTCGGCACCGGAGTCGATCAACGTCACGCCGTCGCCCATCACGTTTTGAATCAGCGGCCGCAGCAGCGGGTAGTGGGTGCAGCCGAGCACCAAGGTGTCGAGGCCGAGGTGCAGCAGCGGCTGCAGCGTCTCGGCCACCACGCGCTTGGCCGTCGGGGTGGTCATTTCGTTGCTTTCCACCAGCGGCACGAACTTCGGGGCGGCGAGCTCCGTCACCTTCAGCCCCTCCGCCTTGGCGTGGATGGTGTCGGCGTAGGCGTGGCTGGCCACGGTGCCTTCCGTGCCGATGACGCCGATGTGGGCCTTTTGAGTCGCCTTGATCGCCGCCCGAGAGCCCGGGACGATCACGCCGATGACCGGGATGTTCAGCTTGGCCTTGAGATCCGGCAGGGCCGCGGCGGTCGCCGTGTTGCAGGCCACGACCAGCATCTTGATGTCTTGGTCGAGCAGGAAGTTGACCATCTGCCAGGTGAACTCACGCACCTGTGCCGCCGGCCGCGGCCCGTAAGGCAGGCGAGCCTGATCGCCGAGGAACACGACGCCTTCGTTGGGCAGCTGCCGCAGCGCCTCCTTGACCACGGTCAGGCCGCCGACGCCTGAGTCGATAAAACCGATTGGTTGCGTCTTCATAGCAAACGCCTCTTTCGTTTAGTCTGAACCTTCATTGTGGGCGCTTCCGCCGCCAAAATCAAGTGGGGCCGGCCGGGCTTCGGTGCTGATTTTTGCCGCGGATTCCAGTATACTAGGAGTAACGTTCACGAGGAGGCCGTCATGGCAAAAGCAAGTTATCAAGATCTACTCACCCTTCCAGCAACCGGGCCGCTGTTCGGCCAGCTGGCCATTCGCGACCTGTTGCTGCCAGATCTGCTAGGGGTCGAAACCTCCAACATCCTGTACTGGGCCGGCCGCGCCTTGGCGGCCAAGCTGCCGGTCGCCGAACCGGACATCCCCGCCTTGTTCGAGAAGGTCGGTCTCGGCACCCTGACGCCCGAGGCGGCCAAACGCGCCGAGCGGTCGTACCTGCTGGCCGGCGCCGTGGTGGAGACGCGCATCCAAAACTTCGACGACCCCGATTTTCGCCTGGAGGCCGGCTTCTTGGCCCAGAGCCTGCAGCAAGTGCTGGGCGTCGTGGTCGAGGCCAACCCAACGATCGACCGGCGCAAGAAAACCGTCACCCTGACCGTCGTGCTGGACCCCAAGACCGAACAGCCGACCGCCGATAAGCCCATCGCGTTGTAGTCGCACCACGCAATCGCACCACGCAAAAACCCGCCGCTTCCCGGCCAGCCATGACGACTGAACCGGAGAGCGACGGGTTTTTGGTGCTAGTTGGTGTACTTGTTGAGGACTTCTTCGAGCTGGTCCTTGGTGTGGTAGCCGACGATCTTTTCAACCGGCTTGCCGTCCTTTTTGACCAGCAGCGTCGGAATCGCCATGATACCGAAGCTCGACGGGGTGTCCGGGTTCGCGTCGACGTCCATCTTCACGAACTTCACGTCCTTGCGGCTTTCGGCCAGGGATTCGATCACCGGGCTTTGCATCTTGCAGGGGCCACACCAGGTTGCCCAAAAGTCGGTCAGCGTCACGCCGGTGGCAGTTTCTGTCTCAAAGTTCTGGTCGGTTACAACTTGTACCATCACGATCACTCCTTATGCTATGCTTACTTTTCGTAACTAACCATAGCATACCGCACCGCCGAGCCAAAAGCAAGCGTTCCCCTATTCGGTTAACACCCGATACCACAGGCTGTGAGCCCGGGTCACCGCCTGCCAATCGTCGTCGTGAGCAAAGGTCATCACCCGCGCCGCGGCCGAAAACAATCCGGGTCATTAACCGCACAATAAATTAGGGGGTTGCCCAAAGCGTGACAGGTTGCGGCGGCTGAGTCCGTCACACCGGCACCGGACTCAGCCGCGCCGTTGACCAGAAAAAAGGGCACAAAAAGCGCCAGCGGCTGAGCTGGCGCTTGGGTGCTTCACTTGAACTCGACAATCGTGGCGCCGGAGCCGCCGGCGTTTTGCGGGGCGAAGCCGAACTTCTTGACCTGCCGGTTGCGGCGTAGGTACTGGGTCACGCCGTTGCGAATCGCGCCGGTGCCCAGGCCGTGAATGATGGTGACCTGCTGGTAATTGGCCAAAAGCGCCGAGTCGATGTAGCTATCGAGGTTGGCCATCGCCTCATCGTAGCGTTGGCCCCGCAGGTCCAAGGTGGTGCTCGGGCCGGTCATGCCGCCGCCCTTGACGCCGGCGATGCGGCGCTTGGGCTCGGGCTCCGGGTCGTCTCTGACCTTCTCGATGTCGCTGGTGGCGATGCGCATGCGCATGATCCCGATCTGAACGTCCCAGTGCTTGGCGTCGACCTGCTCCAACAAGTCGCCGGTTTGACCGTAGCTCAGGACGCGAACGCGGTCGCCGGCGGCTAGCGCCTGCTTGCGCTTCTCGCGGCGCAGGACGCGGTTGGGCTGCTTTTTCTCCTGGTGCAGGTGCGACAGCTCGCTTTTGGCCTCGATCAACTGGTTCTCCTTGACGGTGCCGGGATTGGTCAGCTGCATCTGGCGCAGGTTCTTGATGATCTTATCCGCCTTCTCCTGGGCCTTGTCGACAATCGCGTTGGCCTGGTCCTTGGCGGCGTTGAGCTGCCGCTCCCGCTCGTTGAAGAACTCGGTGTAGGCGCCTTGGAGGTCCCGGTGGAGCTTTTCGGCCTCGTCCAGCTCGTGGCGTGTGGCCTTGTACTCGGTTTCGGCGGCCTTGCGCTGGCTTTCCAGATCGGCAATCATGTTGTTCAGGTCGTGGGAGTCGTCGGCGATCAACAGCTTGGCGCGGTCGACAATGGTCGCGTCAAGCCCCAGGCGAAGCGAGATGTCAAAGGCGTTACTGCGCCCCGGCACCCCGATCAAAAGCTTGTAGGTCGGCTGCAGCGTCGCCACGTCGAACTCCATGGAGGCGTTGATCGTGTTGGGCGTATTGTAGCCATACAGCTTGAGTTCCGGGTAGTGGGTGGTGGCGACGACATCCGCGCCGATCACGCCGACCTCATCGAGAATGGCGATGGCCAGGGCCGCGCCTTCCTGCGGGTCGGTACCGGCGCCCAGCTCATCGAACAGCACCAAGGCGTCCGAATCCAGGTGGTCGAGAATCGTGATGATGTTGCTCATGTGAGCCGAGAACGTGCTGAGGTTTTGCTCGATGGACTGCTCGTCGCCGATGTCGGCAAACACGTCAGAGAACACGCCAATCTGGCTGTTGGCCGCGGCTGGAATGAACAGGCCGGACTGGCCCATCAGCTGCAAAAGCCCCAGGGTTTTGAGCGTGATGGTTTTACCACCGGTATTCGGGCCGGTGACCACAATCGCCTGGTAGTCCTCACCCAGGGTGATGCGGTTGGGCACGACCTTGTGCGGGTCGAGCAAGGGGTGCCGCGCCGCCAGCAGGTCGACGTGGTTCTCGCGCGACACGGTCGGCTCGGTGGCCTTGATCAGCCGCGCGTACTTGGCCTTGGCGTTGATGAAGTCCAGGTGGCCGATCACGTCGGCGTTGGCGGCCAGCGCCGTCGCGTTGGGCGCGACTTCATCGGACAGCTCGGCTAACACGCGCTCGATTTCGGTGGCCTCGGCGATCTGCGCCTCGCGCAGCCGGTTGTTCATCTCGACGATCGCCTGGGGTTCGATGAACAGGGTCTGACCGCTGGCGCTTTGGTCATGCACGACGCCGCCGAACTGGCCGCGGTACTGGGCCAGCACCGGAATCACGTAGCGGTCGTCGCGAATGGTGACGATCGGGTCCGACAGGTACTTGGCCGACGCGCCGCGGGTGTAGTTCTCCATCCGCGAGCGGATGTCGCCTTCCAGGCGCTTGATCGACTGGCGGATGCGACCGAGCTCCGGGCTGGCCTCATCGGTCAGGTTGCCCTCCTCATCCACCGCGGTGGTCAGGCGCCGCTCCAGCTGCGGCAGCGTGGTCAGGGCCTGCTGCAGGTCGTACACCACCCGCAGGTCGACGTTATCGGCCAGGTCGGTCAAGAAGCGGTCGACGGTGCTGACGGTTCGCAGCACCCGCGAAAGTGCCGCAAGCTCCGTGCCGTTGAGCACCGAGCCGATGCGAACGCGCTTGAGCGATGGGCCGATGTTGCCCAGCGTGGGAATCGGAATGCCACCCTTGAGGCGCAGAATCGTGGCGCCATCGGCGGTTTCGTCAAGCCCCGCCTGAACGGCGTCGGCGTCGGCCGTCGGGAGCAGCGCCGAGACGCGCTGCTGGCCGGCCGCCGTGGCGACCTCCTGACTCAGCGCCGCCGTGACGCGGTCGTACGCCAGGGTTTGCAGTATTTTAGAATTCATATCGGGAATTTCCTTTCACAGTTCCGAGCAGTCAAAAGGCGAGGTCACCCTCGCCTTGGCCGCACATTCAGTTTTAGCCGACCACCCACAGCTTGGTGAACAGGTTGGTCAACCCCAGGGAGTAACGCACCATGGACTTGCCCAAAAGCGAGTGTTCAAGCATGTCCTGCAGGCCGCCGATCGGCACCAGCGCCACCAGGTACAGCAGCAAGAAGATGAAGAGGTAGCCCATCGCCAGGTTAAGGAACCCGCCAGCCAGCCAATCGAGGTGGGTGTCAAGCGTCCGGTACTTGAGGTCGTGCAGCCACAGCGCAACAAAGCGCGTGACCAGCCACCCCAAGGCCAGCAGCGTGACGAAGGCGACGCCGCGGTAGAACGCGTCGTCCAGCGTCAGCCCCACTTGGTTATCAAAGAACACAAAGCGGCTTTGCTCCGTCGCCGAGGGGTACGGAATCAAAAGCGTGATTTTGGCGGCCAGCCCCTTGTACCAGGCCGCGGCCAAAAGCAGGGACAGCACGTAGCCGGCCACATGCACCAGCTGCAACAGCAGCCCCCGCCGGGCCCCGGCGTAAAAGAAATACGCCAGCGCCAGGATAATCAAAAAACTCAGCATAATTACTCCTGCGTGTCCTGCTGCGCCTGCGCTTGGATCTTGACCGCGTCGGACAACGCGTTGAAGGCCAACAGAATAGCAGCATCCTCTGAACTGAGCGTTGGCGCCAGCGTCTTGATCTGGTCCAGCCGCTCGTTGAGCATGGCCGTGACCGCCTCAAAATGTGCCGCGCTGCCGGGCCCGACGATTGTGTAAGGTTTGCCATTGATTACGGCCTTGAACCGTCTTTTTTGTTCTTGCAACCGACACCGCTCCTTTTCGTATACTGATTTATTCTACCATGAATGCCACAACCGCGCTACCGCCCTGCCAACGCGACGCCACGCCAAAAGCCGCCGCAGTATCACCACTGCGGCGGCCGCGCCGAAGCCACCACGCGTTCGCACACGCGGCGGCCTCGGTCAACTTCTTGATGCGTTGCGCTAATCGGCGTTGCCACGAGGCGGCAAAGGCTTCTCAAGGCGACGCAAGAACTGGCCCCCTGTCAGCGACTCGCCGCAGCTACCTCGACACGAGTAGGCAAGCCGCTGTGCGGCAGGAAGATGGTGGTCCACACCCTGGTGGTCGGTCCCAATCGGAGGGGACCGTTGCGCGAAAACGTCGGCGTTGTTGCCTGGTACGGCATGGCATGGGTGGGGGTACTGGGAATGCTTATGTCCCGGACCTTCCCCCTAAGCAACAGAAGTGCAAGCGCTGCGGCCGCGGCGCTTTCTTTGCCCGTTGACAATCATCTGATTATAATGTAAGCCCTGCCACGGCTGCCGTCAACTTTTAAGCTCACGTCGTGGAATCACAAAACCCCGGTCGCCAGTGGCGGCCGGGGCATGTGAAAGGTTGGTGAAACTTAGATGCGAACGGATGGATCGGAGTCGGTGCCTTCGTATTCATCAAGCACAATCTGCTTCATGTCTGCGATCAAAGGCTCTACCGGGTTGGTGACCGTGCAGTTATCCTCGTAAGCCAGCTCGGCAAGGCGATCAACGCTTGCCAAAACGTCTTCCTTGGAGATGCCCTGGTCCTTCAGGCTCAGCTTGACGCCGACGCGGTGAGCCAGGTCGATGATGGCCTGAACGTAGGCCTCAACCAGCTCTTCAGTGGTGTTGCCCTTCAGGCCCAAAGCCCGCGCGATGTCGGCGTAGTCTTCAGCGGCCTGGAAGTAGCTGTACTTCGCCCAGATGGCCCGCTTCTTCGGGGTCTTGGCGTTGTAGCGGATGACGTGCGGCATCGTGATGGCGATGCAACGCCCGTGAGGCAGGTGGAAGGTCTGGCCGAGCTTGTGGGCGATACTGTGGTTGATGCCCAGCAAGGCGTTGGCGAAGGCCATCCCGGCGATCGTGGAGGCGTCGTGCATCTTGGCCTTGGCGTCGAGGTCACCGTTGTAGCTGTTTTCGAGGTTGGCGAAAACAGACTTGATGGCTTGCATCGACAGGCCCTTGGTGTAGTCCGTGGCCATCGTAGAGACGTAGCTTTCGGTGGCGTGGCAGAGCACATCCAGCCCGGTGTCGGCGACAACCTTCGGCGGCACGGTTTCGATGAACTGGCTGTCAACCAACGCAACGTCTGGGGTCAGCGCGTAGTCGGCCAGTGGGTACTTGATGCCGGTGTCGGAGTCCGTGATGACCGCAAACGGGGTCACTTCGGAGCCGGTACCGGACGTGGTCGGGATGCAGACCAGCTTGGACTTGGTCGGCTTCGGGAACTTGTAGGTCCGCTTGCGGATGTCCAGGAACTTCTGCTTGGCGCCGAAGAAGTCGCCGTCGCCATCGTAGAACAGCCAGATGCCCTTGGCCGCGTCCATGACGGAGCCGCCGCCGATCGCAACGATTGCGTCGGGCTTGAAGGACTTGGCAATTTCCGTGCCTTTGTAAACGGTGTTGGAGGAAGGATCCGGTTCAACATCGACGAAGGTCTGGATCTGCACGTCGTTGGTGCGTTGGTTCAGCACGTCCTCAACGATCTTGACGTAGCCGAGCTTTTCCATCCCGCGGTCGCCGACAATCAAAACGCGGTCCAGGCCGTCCATCTTTTCGAGGTAACGGACCGAGTTACGCTCGAAGTAGATCTTGGGGGGGAGCTTCACCCACTGCATGTTGTTGCGGCGCTTGGTGAGGGTCTTCACGTTCAACAGGTCGATGGTGCCGACGTTGTGGGAGATCGAGTTGCCGCCGTAAGAGCCGCAGCCCAGGGTCAGCGATGGAATCATTTCGTTGTACAGATCCCCGATGCCGCCCATGGTGGAAGGACTGTTGACCAGAATCCGGCAGGCGTTCATGCGATCGGCGTATTCAAGCGCCAGGTCTTCGTCGGCGGTGTGGATGACCGCGGTGTGGCCGAGGCCGCCGTTGTCGAGCATCCCTTCGGCCTTGGCGAAGCCATCGGCGTGGTCTTCGGCCTTGATCATGGCCAGAACCGGGCTGAGCTTTTCACGAGACAGCGGGAACTTCGGGCCAACGCCCTTGAGTTCGGCAATCAAGATTGGCGCGTCTTCTGGAATCTCGATGCCGGCCCAATCCGCAATCGTGTGGGCGCTTTGGCCGACGATCGGTGGGTTAACGGAGCCCTTCTCCAGGTTGATGACGGTCTTGCTCAAAGCCGGGATGTCCTTTTGCTTGGCAAAAGCGGCGCCTTGGGCGATGAATTCGGCCTTCACTTGGTCGTAGATGGCGGCATCGACGATGACCGCCTGCTCGGACGCGCAGACCATGCCGTTATCGAAGCTCTTGGACAAGATGACATCGTTGACCGCCTGCTTGATGTTGGCGGATGCTTCGATGTAGGCTGGCACGTTGCCGGCCCCGACGCCCAGCGCCGGCTTGCCGGTGGAGTAGGCCGCCTTGACCATGCCAGGGCCGCCGGTGGCCAGAACCGTGGCGATGCCTGGGTGGTTCATCAGCTTCTGGCAGGCTTCGATGCTTGGCACCGGAATGTACTGAAGGGCGCCCTTTGGCAGGCCGGCCTTTTCCGCTTCCTCGCGAATCACTTCAAGCGCCTTGGCCGAGGACTTTTGCGCCCCTGGGTGGAAGGAGAAGATGATTGGGTTGCGGGTCTTGATCGCGATTTCGGACTTGAACATCGTGGTCGACGTCGGGTTGGTGACAGGCGTTACGCCGGCGATCACCCCGATTGGTTCCGCGATGGAAACCAGGCCGCGCTGCTTGTCTTCGGCGATCACGCCGACGGTCTTGTTGTCCTTGATGGCGTGCCAAATCTCTTCGGTCGCGAACATGTTCTTGATCGCCTTGTCTTCGTACACACCACGGCCGGTTTCTTCAACCGCCAGCTTGGCCAGCTCCATGTGGTGGTCAAGCCCGGCAATCGCCATGCGGTGAACGATGTGGTCAATCTTGGCCTGGTCGAAGGTCTTCATGACCTTCAGCGCTTCATGGGCGTTGGCGACGAGTTCGTCGATCATCTTGTCAACATCGACGGGCGCTTCAGTTTTAGGTGTCTCTTTAAGCATCTGGATCCCTCCACTTTTGTTTGCAAGTTTTCGTTAACCATTTCACAAACAATAATATAGCAAGGTTTTGTGAATTTGTAAACAAGTTTCGGTGAATTTTTTCACGGAGATTTTGAATTGCTGTTACACCAACGATTTTCAGCTGTCACAAGGTGTGACTGGATGAGCGTAACCGGCTTCATTTCGCGGTCTTCACCTGTACTGAAGCGCAGTCGCAACTGTCTACTTTTTCACACACTGCCGGTTCAAAAAAACTTGGCCGCGTCAGGCAAAAAAATTGCCCGGCGGCGGGTGACCGCGTAAAGTGAAAGGTGAAGCCAACAATGGAGGTGCATCATGGCACAACTGATCGCTACCGATGTGTTTTACGCCGAGGGGCTGGGGCTGACCACCGACTTGTACCAGCCGGCCGGCCACGCGCGAGGGGGCATCATCCTGATTCACGGCGGCGGGTGGTTCCAGGGTGACAAGCACAAGGACGCCGATTGGGCCGAGGCGCTGGCCGCCGCCGGCTACTTCGTGATGGTTCCCAACTACCGGCTGGCCAAGGTGGCCCCGTTCCCGGCGCCGCTGAGCGACATGGCGACCTTGATGGGCTGGTGCAAACGCCACGACCTACCCTTCCCCAGCGAGCACATGGCGGCGGTCGGGGCCAGCGCCGGCGGCAACATGGCCGTCGAGCTCGCGATTCGCTTCGGCATCCCCGCGGTGTCTTTGTCCGGCATCCTGGACATCGCGCCGTGGCTGGCCGAGCACGAGAACGTGGTGCCCGTGCCGCGCGAACCGGGGGCCAGCGTCGCGTCAAGCGCCATCGACCAAGGCGGCGCCGACCCCGGCTTTTACAAGTGGTTCGTCACCAACTACCTGCCGGATCAGGCGCAGTACGCGGCGGCGACCCCGGCGCCGCGGGTGACCCACGCAACCGGCCCCCTGTTTTTGGCCAACTCGCTGCAGGAGTTCGTGCCGATGAGCGGGGTCTTGCAGGTGGCGGCGGCCGCCAGCACCGCCGCAGTGCCGTTCACCGTCCGGGCACTGGCCGGCACCGCGCATG
Organism: Lacticaseibacillus parakribbianus; assembly: GCF_025490915.1. Lineage (GTDB taxonomy): Bacteria > Bacillota > Bacilli > Lactobacillales > Lactobacillaceae > Lacticaseibacillus > Lacticaseibacillus parakribbianus. The sequence goes on from NZ_JANQBA010000002.1 coordinate 60,034, forward strand.
GCAAGGGCTATCTCGACGCTGTTCACGAAGACGTCCTGAGCTTTTTGGCCGCCACGATCTGACCGGCCGGCGGACCCGCGCTTGGCCGACTGCTAGAAAGCTTCGGGCCGGCGCCATCGCCCAAACGCCAAAACAGCGCGACCCCCCAAGCGGGGTCGCGCTGTTGACGTGTCAGTTGAACTGATAAACGTGCCGTGCCATGCGGTAGGCGGTCACGGTCAGGGCCCGGCCGGTGTGGCCGGGCAGGTTCATCACCCGCCCGACCAGGCCGTGGCGCATCTGGGTGTAGAGTGCCGGCGCGGTTTGGGCCATGTAGGCCCAAAGCTCGCGCTTTTTGGCCAGAGCCTGCGGGGTCTTGGCTCGCAGCAGGAGAATCGACGAGATGCCGGTCACGATGGTCACGTAGCTTCTCATGTACCGCGCAAGCGCCGGGTCGTGCAACGGGGTGGTCGCGTAGTAATCGATCATCGCCTTGTTGACGAAAATCTGCTGGTCGATGCGCCCGATCATCACTTGCTCGTTGACGGACTGATCCGCCCGGCCGATGAAGTAGTGGTAAAGATCCAAGTCCAAGTAGCGCATCGCGGTCACGTAAGGCAGCGGGTAGAAGACGTAGAGGTTGTCTTCATAGAAGGTGTGTGCCGGCAGGCTCAGGTGGGCCTCCTGCAGACACGCGGTGCGGTAGATCACCGTGTGCATCAAGAGGTACTTCCCCACCGGCAGCTTCACGTCCCGCCAGGTGAACGCGCGGTCCGTTGGCAGCAGATGGCGGAACTGAATCACCTTCTTGTGGTTTTGCGCCACTTTGTCGTAGATGTAATTGCAGATCAGCATGTCCAGCCCGGCGGTGAAGGTCGCATGGGCCAAGTGAGCCATCAGCGCCTTGAGGGCCGCGGGGTCCAGCCAGTCGTCCGAGTCCACCACCTTGAAAAAACGCCCGGTGGCCTCGGCCAGCCCGTAGTTAATCGCCTGCCCGTGGCCGCCGTTGGCCTCGTGCAGCGCCCGGACCTGCGGGTAGTCTTGGGCATAGCGGTCGGCGATGGCCCCGGTGTCGTCCTTGGAGCCGTCGTCGACAATCAGGATCTCAAGCTCCGGGCCGCCGGTGAGCAGCGCATCGATGCAGCGGGCCATGTAATCGGCGGAGTTGTAGCATGGCACGACGACGCTTAAGAGTTTCACATGATCACAACTTTCTTTATAGTCACTGCCCTTATCATATCAGAAGTGTTCGGCAAACGCGCCTAAAACAGGTAAAATAAGCCTGACCACGAAAGGAAGTTATGCTCATGTCTACCACCCCGATGACCCGCAGCCAGGCCCCGCTCAACCAGACTTGGGACCTGACCGCGCTGTACCCCACCGATGCCGCCTTTGAGGCCGACATCGTCAAGCTCAAGGAACTGACCGCCGACTTCACCCGCATGTACCAGGGCCGCCTGACCCAGCCGGCGGTGATTCAAGACGCCTTGGAGGACTACGCCAACATCCAAGACATCGCAGACCGCGTGATGCACTACGGCTTCCTGCCGGCCGCCGCCGACACCAGCGACGCCCAAGCAACGGCACGCAACAACCGCGTTGAGGCCCTGATGGCCCAGCTCGACGGCGCCTTGACCTTCCTGGCCGCCGAGCTGCAACAGCAGCCGACGGCGACGCTTGACGCCGTGGCGGCGGCCGACGCCGAGCTGGCCCCGTACATCCGCCACGTGCTGCAAGACAAGAAGCAGGCGCTCGATCCCGCCGCCGAAAAGGCCCTGGCCGAGCTCGCCCCGGCGCTTGACGCCCCCAACGCGATTCGCAGCCAAAGCCTTTTTGGCGACGCGGATTTCGGCACCTTCACCGCCAACGGCAAGACCTACCCGCTGTCGTTCGTCGACTACGAGGAGACCTACCAAAAGCACCCGGACACCGCGGTTCGCCGCGCCGCCTACCGCCAGTTCAGCAAGACCCTGGCCAAGTACCAAAACGGCATGGCCGCCGGCTACTACGCCCAGGTCGCCAAGGAGAAAACGCTGGCCACCATGCGCGGCTACGACTCCGTAATCGACTACCTGCTGGCCGACCAGGAAGTCACCCGCGAGATGTTCGACCGCCAGATCGACGTGATTATGACCGAGCTGGCCCCGGTCATGCGCCGCTACATCGGCCACATCCAAAAGCTCTGGGGCCTAGATCACATCGGCTACACCGACCTGCAAATCGACCTGGATCCGACCTACACGCCCAAGGTCACGCTAGATCAGGCCCCGCAGTACATCAAAGACGCGGTGGCGCCGATGGGTCAGGCCTACCAAGACCTGATCATGCGGGCCTTTCCGGAACGCTGGGTCGACTTTGCCCCCAACGTCGGTAAGGAATCCGGTGCCTTCGCCTCGGCCCCGTACTCGGCGCATCCCTACATCCTGATGAGCTGGAGCGACACGCTGCCGGCGATTTACACATTGGTTCACGAGCTCGGCCACGCCGGGCAGATGACGCTTGCGGCCCAGGCTCACGGGATTTTGGCCGCCAACCCGTCGACCTACATTGTGGAGGGGCCCTCGACCTTCCACGAATTACTGTTGACCCACAGTCTGGTGCAGCAGGCCGAGTCGCCGCGGTTGCGTCGCTTCGCCCTGAGCCGCCTGCTGTCTGATACCTACTTCCACAACTGCGTCACCCACCTGCTGGAGGCTGCCTTCCAGCGCAAAGTCTACAAGCTGATCGACGCCGGTGAGTCCTTCACCGCCACCGACCTCAACCGCATCAAAAAAGGCGTCTTGCACCAGTTCTGGGGCGACGCCGTCGATCTGGACGACGGGGCCCCGGAGCTCACGTGGATGCGCCAGTCGCACTACTACATGGGGCTGTACTCTTACACCTACTCCGCGTCCATGGTGGTCTCGACCGGCGCCTACCTGCGGGTGCAAAAAGAGGGCCAGCCGGCGATTGCCGATTGGCAGCGCTTCTTGGCCCTGGGCGACAGCCTGGATCCGATCCACTCGGCCCAGGTGGCCGGCGTCGACATCACAAGCGACGGGGCCTTGCGCGACATGATTCACTTCCTGGACGACACCGAGCGCCAGATTGAGGCGCTTTCCGCCGAAATCGGCGACTAGGCGACCGGCCGCATCAAGCAAAATTTGGCCGTCACGCCACCTGGCCGCAACACGTTCGGCCGCCGTGTCAGCCGGCAGAAATCGATCAAACCCCCGCCAGCGGCCGCTGGCGGGGGTTTGGCGTCGGGTCAGTCACCTTCCAATAGGCCGAGGTCGTCCAGCTGCGTGGCGGCGACCAGAAGCGGCGTGATCGAGGCGGCATTCGGCGGCTGCGGCGCCGTGGCCGAGGCGAAGTACTGCGTCCAGTGAAACACCAGCCGCAGCCGCACCGGCAAGGCCTTGGGGTCGACTTGGCCGCGGAAGTAGAAGAACTGCGGTGCCACGGTGCAGCCGGCGAAGCTGTGGGCCCAGACCCGGTCGAGGTCCAGCTCGCTTTGCGCAAGCATCCCGGTGCCAAACACCAACAGGTGCTCGGGCAAGACCTCCGCATACCGGCGGTAAAAGCGCGAGAAGCCGCTGACCTTCCGCCCCCACAGCAGGTGGCCGCCGTAGACCACCAGCCGGGCGTTTTGCAGCTCGGTTCGCGTAATGAACTTGCTATCGACGACCTCGCAGTGCAGCTGCCGCGCAATCCACAGCGCGTACTGCTGGGTGAACCCGGTCTGTGAGGTGTACACGATCAAACACTTGGCCATCCGTCCCGCTCCCTTCGTCTCTCTTTCTGTATTGTAACAGCCTGCTTTGACACCTTGCCACCCTTGCACACAACTGTCATCAAAATGTTGCTTTTTTGAAATTAAATTGTTCACAATTCGTCACCGGCAGGATTGTGTTATACTGAAGGTAACGTCACCCATAGGAGGCTAATCATGCAAATCACACGTCATGGCACCCCACTTCAGACCACCGGCGAACCGCTTGGCATCGGCCACGCGCTGCCGGCGTTCACCTTGCAAGACGCCGCGGGGCGCACCATCACCCCGGCGGATTGGGCCGGCCAATACACCTTGATCAGCGTCGTGCCGGACATCAACACCCGCGTCTGCAGCCTATCGACCAAGCGCTTCAACGCCGCAATGGCCGATTTTGAAGGCACCCACTTCATCACCGTGTCGACCAACGCCGCGGCCGACCAGCAAAACTGGTGTGCCGCAGAAGGCGTCGCCAACATTCAGCTGCTGTCGGATGCCGAAGGCGCATTCGGCCGCGTGATGGGCCTGCTGGTCGAAGACGGCCACACCGACGCCCGCAGCGTCTGGATCACCGACGCAAGCGGCAAAATCGTCTACCGCGAGCTGGTGCTTGAGCAAACCGACGAGCCGGATTACGACAGCGCCTTGGCTTACCTCGAGACCCACAACCGCTGAGCAGCCTGGGCCGCCAACCACTTGGCGGCCTTTTTGGTGTCACCGAGCGGCCGCTCACGCCAATTTTTCGACCGCTCGCGCAAAAAGCGTGACGGTTGGGGACCCCCGCGGTAAGCTAGGCTCATCAACTTGAAAGCCGGGAAGCTCATGAAAAAATCAAGCGTTATCGTTAATGGCAAGCCGATTCACGGCCTAGCTGCGCTGCCCATCGCCGGTTTGGCCATCGTGATTGCCGCCGTGGTCTTGGCCGTCGTCGTGCCGGTGGTGCTGGGGGTGTCCGCCTTGGCCCTCGGCGCGGTGTTGCTGGTGCTGGCGGTGGTCGCCATCGGGCTTTTGGTGCTGGCCTGCGTCCTGCCCTTCCTTCGCCTGCGTCACGCCACGTTGACCTTCAAGGACGGCGGCGAGTCCAAGCGCTACGTCGTGGCGATCGACGTGCGGCTACGCGACGGCTGGGCGCAGGCCAAGGGCTACTACCGCGCGGCAAGGCAATCCCTCGGTCGCGCCGACGCCTTCGCCGCGGCGCTGGAACGCTTCGTCACCACCGACTTGTACCCGGTGTTCGAGCAGGCGCTGGCTGCGCAGTACGGACCGGCCGTCGCCGCCGCGTTCGTTGCGGCCGGCCAGCACTACCAAGTCAACACCCTCACGGCCAACTGACCCGCTCACCCAACACGGCGACCTCGCGCCGCCCAAAAAAGCGCCGCCTCCAATTGCCTGGAGACGGCGCTTTTGAGTTACCTAGAACCCTTGAATCAGGAGCATCACGATCGGCACCACGATGGCGAACAGCACCGTCGACAGCGTCACGACGTTGGTGGCGTATTCGACGTCGCCGTGGCCTTCGGTGGCCAAAATCGGCAGCACCGCAAGGCCCGGGGCCGAAGCCTGAACGATCAGGGTCTTAATCTCAAGGCTCGGCACGTCGAAGCCGGCGTGAAGGCCGAGCACGATCAGGGCGGTGATCAAGGCAGGGGCGATCACGAAGCGGCCGAGCAAGGCGACGATCGAGTCGCGATCGAAGCGAATCGTTTTGAATCCCGCCTTGGCCAGAATAATCCCGATGTAGATCAGAGACAAAGGCGTCACCAGGCCGCCGACGTAATCCAGCGTGTTGACGGCAAAGCCCAGCCAGCCGACGTGAACGAAGGGAATGTTCAACAGCAGGAAGACCAGTGCCACCAGGAAGCCCAACAGGGGCGCCGGCAGCAGCTTTTTCCAGTTGAAGGCGACCTTAGCCTTGCCGGCGGTCGGGTCGTCCCAGCTCATCAAGAAGGCGCCGAGGGTCCAAGTGGAGACGGTGTTGACCACGTAGTACATCAGAAAGTACGGGGTCGCCTGGTCGCCGAACAGCGCGAGGTTGAGCGGCAGGCCGATAAAGATGGTGTTGGCGTTGACGAACATGTTGATGAAGGTGCCGCGCCGCCCCGGGCGAATCTTGAGGAGGCGGACCAGCAAAAAGGCGATCAGGTAGCCTAAAATTACGGCGCCGAAGCCGTACAGCAAACCGGAGCTCAGGCTCACCAGCTTCTTGAGCGTCAGCCGCTCCAGCACTGAGATAAAGATGGAGGCCGGCAGCGCGACTTTCATTAAGAGCTTGCTGATGGTGCCGCCGAACGCGTCGTCGAACCAATTGTTGCGTTGCAGCAGGTAGCCCAAGGCGATGATCAAGACAATGGTCAAAATGCTTTGGACCGAAGTGTATAAAGCAGTCAAGGTATTCTCTCCTTTGCGGGTTACTTCACGATTTCAACGCCTGTCAGCGGCTGGTACTCCGGGTGCCACTGGCTAGCGGCAACCGTGGCCGCGACATCGGCCACCGGCGCGGCGAGGCCCTCGGCCACCGCCGCTTCGGCCACGGCCACCGCGACGGTCTTGGAGAACACATCCAGCTTGTTGACCGGCGGCAGCACCGCGGCGCCTGGCACCGTGGCGTCCAACTGGCCACCCAGGCTGTGAGCGGCGGCGGAGATCATGCCGTCGGACAGGCGCGAGCTGGCCACGGCGATGGTACCCAGGCCCAGCCCCGGGTAGATCAGGGCGTTGTTGGCCTGACCGATTTCGTAGGTCACCCCGTCCAAGGTGACCGGGGCGGACGGCACCCCGGTGGCGACCAGGGCCCGGCCGTCGGTCCAGCGAATCAGGTCGGCGGCGCTGGCCTCCATCAGCTTGGTCGGATTGGAAATCGGGAAAATCACCGGGCGTTCGGTGTGGGCGGCCATGTCGCGGATAATCGGCTCGGTGAAGGCGCCGGGCTGCGTCGAGGTACCGACCAGAACCGTCGGGTGAACGGCATGGACCGCGGCCTCCAAGGTCGTCAGTTCCGCAGCGTTAGCAAACTCGCTGCGGGACCGCGCGAACGGCCGCTGCGCCGGCGTCAGGGTTGGATCGTCGGCGAACAGCAGGCCCTGCTTGTCGACCAGGTAGAAGTGCTTTTTGGCCTCGGCCGGGCTCATGCCTTGCGCCACGAACTCGTCGTAAACGCGCGAGACGATGCCGGCCCCGGCCGTGCCGGCGCCAAAGCTCATGTAGACCTGGTCTTCCAGGCGCTGCTTGGAGATGTTCAAGGCGCCGAGCAGGCCGGCCAAGACGATGATGCCGGTGCCTTGAATGTCGTCGTTGAAGGTCGTGATCTGGTCTTTGTACTGATCCAGAATCTCGGCGGCGTTGTCGCGGCCGAAGTCCTCAAAGTGCAGGTACAGGTGCGGGAACTGGCTCGTGGCCGCCGCGACGAACTTGTCGACAAAGGCGCGGTACGGCTTGCCGGAGGCGCGGTGCTTGCGCAGGCCCAGGTACAGGTCGTCGTCGAGCAGCGCCTGGTTGTTGGTGCCGGCATCCAGCACCACCGGCAGCACCTGGGATGGGTCGATGCCGGCCGCGGCGGTGTAGACCATCAGCTTGCCGACGGCGATGTCGACGCCCTGGGTCCCCCAGTCGCCGATGCCCAAAATGCCCTCGGCGTCGGTGACCACCAGCAGCCGAATGTCGCGACCGTTGGCGGCGTTGGCCAAGGCGGATGCGATGTCGTCTTGCGCGTCGATGCTCAGATAGGTCGCATTTTGCGGCTCCACGAACAAGGCGCTGTAGTTTTCAATCGTGTCGGCGATGGTCGGGTCATAAACCACCGGCATGAACTCGCTGATGTGCTGGGAGAACAGCTTGTAAAACAGCACGTGGTTGACGTTGAACAGCTGCATCAAAAACAGCCTTTTTTCAAGCGCGTCGCCCTTGCCGAGGTACTGGGCGTAGGCCTGGGTCACCTGCTGGTCCAGCGTCTGAACGGCGGCCGGCAACAACCCGTTGAGCCCGTACTCGGCGCGTTCAACCGGCGAGAAGGCGGTGCCCTTGTTCAAAAACGGATCGTGCAGCAGTTGTTGTGGTGTGTATTTCATGTCGTGATCTCCTTTGTGGTTTCGATGAACTCAGCTTACCCCGCCGAAAAAATCATAGTCAAACCGCCGCGGTGTGATAAACTATTTTTATATGACCAGGAGGTGTCCGGCTTGAACACGCGTGACCTCGATTATTTTCAGAAATTATGCGAAATAAAAAATTTTTCGCAGGTGGCGCAAAGCTTCGGCGTCACCCAACCGACCATCACCATGGCCCTCAAGCGCTTGGAGGCCCACTTCAAGATCCAGCTGATTGACCGCGACCAAAGCCACGGCCAGCTGCGCGTCACCCCGGCCGGGGCCCAGCTGGCGGCCCACGCCGCGGTAATCACCCACCAGCTGGCCGTGGCCGAAGTCGAGCTGGCCCGGGCTCGCAGCACCAAGATTCAGCTGGGCCTGCCACCGATCATCGGCAGCTTCTACTTCCCCCGCCTGGCGCCGGCGCTGCTTCAGGCCGGGCTGATGGATCGGCTGCAGACCCACGAGGCCGGCTCCACCCGGCTGCTCGAGGCCCTCAAGGCCGGCCACCTCGACGTGGCGCTGCTGGGCTCCATCGGCCCGTTGGCGGTGGCGGGGCTGACCGCGCGGCCGCTGGCCAGCGCCCCGTTTGGCCTGGTGGTGGCGCCGAACCACCCGCTGGCCAAGCGCCGGTCGGTGGCCTTTGCGGAGCTTTCCGAGACGCCTTTTGTCACGCTGTCGGAGGGGTTCGTTCACACCAAGGCGCTGAGCTGGTTCACCCGCACCACCGGCGTTCACCCCAGCATCGTCTACCGCACCCCGGATGTCGCCATTCTCAAGCAGATGGTCAAGGCCGGCGTCGGAGCGGCGCTGTTGGCTTCGGTCGCGGTCACCCCGGGCGACGGGCTGGTGACCCTGACCTTGACCGAACCCGGCCAGCCGACCTTCGATATGGCGCTGGTCACCGGCTCACACCTGGTGCCGACCCCCGCCGTCACGCAGTTACTCACGCTTTTGGCTAATTCACAAGGAGAGACACATGCGCATTGAACACGATTCGCTCGGCCCAGTCGAGCTGCCGGACACCGCCACCTGGGGCGCTCAAACCGAGCGGTCCCGCCACAACTTCACCCAAGGACCACAGATGCCGGCGGCGGTGATTCGCGCCTTGATCACCATCAAGCAGGCGGCCGCTGGCGTCAACGGTCAAACGGCGGCGCTGCCGGCCCCGGTGGCCGCGGCCATCGCCCAGGCCGCCACGACGCTTTTGGCCCTGCCGGATGACGCCTTGATGGCCAATTTTCCCCTGCACGTCTACCAAACCGGCAGCGGCACCCAAACCAACATGAACGTCAACGAGGTGCTAGCTCACCTGGCCAGCCAACGCAGCGGCCTGGCCGTGCTGCCCAACGACCACGTCAACTGCGGCCAAAGTAGCAACGACACCTTCCCAACGGCGATGCACATGGCGGCCTACCCCGCCGTCCAGCGCGTGGCGGCGGCCGCCACGGCGCTGATTGCCACGCTGCGCGGCAAGGAGGCGGCTTACCAAGACACAGTCAAGCTCGGTCGCACCCACCTGCAGGACGCGACGCCCCTGACGTTCGGCCAGGAGTGCTCCGGCTGGCGAGCGACGCTTGAGGCCGACCTGGCCAGCCTGACCGCGCTTGCCCCGCAGCTGTTGGGGCTGACGCTCGGCGGCACGGCGGTCGGCACCGGCCTGAACACGACGACCGCTCGCACCAACGCGCTGGTCGAAGCCATCGGCGTTGCCACCGGGCTGCCGTTCACCAGCCTACCCAACTTTTACCACGGGCTCAGCAGCCACAGCGAGCTGACCGTCGTTCACGGGGCGTTGAAGACCCTGGCAGCCGACCTGATGAAAATCGCCAACGACGTGCGGTTCCTGGCCAGCGGCCCCCGCGGCGGCTACGGTGAGCTGCGCGTTCCCGCCAACGAGCCCGGCAGCTCGATCATGCCCGGCAAGGTCAACCCGACTCAGGCCGAGGCGCTGACCATGATCGCCGCCAAAGTGATGGGCAACGACGTGACCGTCGGCATCGCGGCCAGCCAGGGGAACTTCGAGCTCAACGTCTACAAGCCCGTTTTGATTGCCAGCTTCCTTGAAAGCTGCGACCTGCTGGCCGGTGGCATCGCCCAGTTCGATCGCCTGATGATTGCAGGCCTGACCGCCGATGCCCAGCGGATGCGCGAGCTGGTCGACCGCTCGCTGATGCTGGTAACGGCGCTGTCGCCGCACATCGGCTACGAAAAAAGCGCGGCGATCGCCCAGACCGCCCAGCGCGACAACACCACGCTGCGAGAGGCCGCCATCGCGTCCGGCCAGCTGACGGCCGCCCAGTACGACGCCTGGGTCGACCCGCTGGCGATGACCGGCGCCAAGCTTCGGCAAGACTAAGCCGACAGGTGCGGCCCGGCCTGGCGCGGCACGGCCAGGCCGGCCAATGGCTGCTGGTGCCGGGAACAATCGGTTTCTTTTTCGCTTCACGGCGGCAGCGCTGCCACCGGCGTTCGGCCGGTCGCTGAGGCCACGCCCCGGGCGGTGAGCGGTGCCGGCGGCCCTTGACGCGCCAGGCGCGGCCTGCTTTAATCGAGACAAAGGGGGAATGATCATGGAATTCGTACCGGTTCGCATTTACGCCCACAACCAGCCAGAAGGCTACCGCCTGTTGGTGGATCGCGTCTGGCCACGCGGCATCAGCAAGGTCAACGCGGCCTTGGACGACTGGGCCAAGCAAATTGCGCCTAGCACCGAGCTGCGCAAGTGGTTCGGCCACGACCCAGCCAAGGCCGCGGAATTCGCCGCCAAGTACCGCCAGGAGCTCGATGCCAATCCCGAGACCCCGACCTTCATCGCCAAGTTGCGGCAGCTGAACGTGCCGCGGGTGCTGCTCTTGTTCGGCGCCAAGGACGAGACCGACAATAACGCCGTGGTCCTAGCCGGCTACCTGAGGGCACACGCATGAGCGACAAACTTGAATTTCGGCCCCAGCAGCTGGCCCGGCTCAAGGCCCAGGCCACCCAGACGCAAAAAGACGGCGCGGTGCTGGCCGCTAAGCTGATGGCCATCCCGGCCTGGCAGGCGGCCACGACGATCGCGCTGACCGTGGCGAGCCCGATCGAGGTGCCAACCGCGGCCTTGATTGCGGCAGCCGAGGCGGCCGGCAAAACCGTCTACCTGCCCAAAACGATGCCGCACCGCCAGATGACCTTTCTCGAGGATCCCGGGCCGGCCGGACGCATCACCAGCGCCTATGGCATTCCCGAACCGCCTTACCTTGAGGCCAAGGTCAACCAGCAGGTCGACTTGATGCTGGTGCCAGGCATCGGCTTTGCCACCGACACCCACGCCCGGCTGGGTTTTGGCGGCGGCTACTACGACCGCTTCTTAGCCGGCTACCGCGGCCACACGATCACGCTGGTGCCCAAGGTGATGCAGTTTGCCACCGCGGCCTGGCCGATCAACGATTACGACGTTCCCATTCAAGACCTGATTCTCGTCTGACCGATCCACGCCTCGCAGCGGCCACGCCGCTGCTTTTTTGTTGGCCGGGTTGCCCCGTCCGACGCCATGAAAAGGAGTCTACTATTGTCTGCATTCGCCTCAAGTATCGGCGGCGTGTTGGAAATCCTGGTGCTGATCGCGCTGGGCTACGGCATGACCGCCATCGGCTGGTTCGATGACCGCGCCAGCCGCGTGATTTCCAAGGTGGTCCTACAGGCCGCCTTGCCGGCCTACATGATCGTCACCATCACCGGCAAGTTCACCGCCCATCAGCTGCTGACGCTGCTGCCGGACCTGCGCTTTCCCGTTTTGTCGATGGCCCTGCTGTTCGGCCTGTCCTTCGGGGTCGCCCGGGCCCTGGCCGTGCCCAAAATGCGCCGCGGCCTGTTCAAATCCATGTTCTTCAACTCCAACACCGTTTTCATCGGGCTGCCGGTGAACATGGCGCTGTTCGGGCCCAAAAGCCTGCCGTACGTGCTGGTCTACTACATGGCCAACACCACGATTTTCTGGACCGTCGGCGTCTACCTGATCCAAGGCGACGGCCCACGCCCGGCCCATTTTGACCTCAAGCAGGCCTTGGGCAAGGTGCTGTCCCCGCCGCTTCTGGGCTTCATCGTCGGCGTCGTGATGGTGCTGCTACACATCCAGCTGCCGCAGTTTCTGATGGCCGATCTCACCTACGTCGGCAACCTGACCATCCCCGGCTCGATGTTCTTCATCGGCATCGCGATGCACCAGGCGGGAATCACCAACATTCGCTTCGACCGCGAGCTGTTGGGCATCTGCGCCGGCCGCTTCGTCATCGCCCCGCTTCTGATGGCGGCCCTGGTCGCCTTCGCCCCGGTGCCGACGCTGATGAAGCAAGTCTTCATCCTGCAATCGGCGATGCCGGTGATGACCAACGCCCCGGTCGTCGCCAAGCTCTACGGTGCCGACGCGAACAACGCCGCCATCACCGTCACCGCCACCACCCTGCTGTCGATGGTCGCCATCCCAATCATCATGGTGTTGGTGCAGTAGACCAGGGCGAAGCCAGGCGAACTGAGCGAACCGAGTAGCGTGGCGGAGCCCGACGATCCAGGGCGAACTTAGCGACCCCCCGCCATCACGTCACGAAAAAACGTCTGCCTTCCTGCATCACGCAAGAAGACAGACGTTTTGTTTGGCTCAGACCAAGGCCGGGCGGTAAAGGCTGACCACGACGCCCAAGATGATGACGTCATCGAAGTACATGTCGGCCATCGTGTCGTTCTCCGGGTGGAGGCGAACGCCGTTGGCCTCCTTGAAGAAGCGCTTGACCGTCGCCTCGTCGTCGGTGGTCATCGCCACGACAATCTGGCCGTTCTCGGCGGTGGCCTGCTGCTTGACGATAATCTGATCGCCATTCAGGATGCCGATCTTGATCATCGAGTTGCCTTGAACGCGCAGCATGAACAGGTCGTCTGGGTCGTAGCTGAGCTCGCCCGGCACCGGGAAGTAATCCTCGATGTTCTCGATGGCCGTAATCGGGACACCGGCGGCCACGGTCCCGATGATGGGAATGCCGGCCTCTTGAATGCCGGCGAAGGCGCGGCCGGCCTTGGTCACCTCGAGGGTGCGGGGCTTGGTCGGGTCCTTGGCGATCAGCCCCTCCTTGATCAGACGGTCGAGGTAGGCCGCCACGGTGCTGGAGGAGCTTAAGCCGACCGCCTTGCCGATTTCCCGCACTGTCGGCGGGTAGCCGCGGTTTTCGATCGAATCATGGATGGTCAAAAGGATCTCTTTCCACCGCTTTGCACTTGCCTGGGATGGCATACAATCACCGCCTAATGAGATTTGCTGACCTTAATATACCAAACCAAACGCGTGTTTGCAACTTTTTTCGCGTCGTGCCGCGGTTTGTTGCCGCTTTCGGCCGGCCACGCAAAAAGCCGCCGCAAACGCGACGGCTTCGTGGTGCAATGGCTTACTTGGTGGATTGACGATCGGTGATGTCAAAGCCCAGGCGAATGGTCTTGGCATCGATGTCTTCCTTGTTCATCATCTTGGTGAGCAAGCGCATCGCAACGGCACCGATGTCGTACAGCGGCTGGTCGATGGAGGTCAGCTGCGGCCGCGCCATCTCGGTCAGCTTGGTGTTGTTGGACGTGATCAGCTCGAAGTCGTCCGGCACGGAAACGCCGGCGTCGATCGCGCCGTCGAGAACCCCGACGGCCACTTCGTCATCGCCGATGACCGCGGCGGTGGCCCCGGCCTTTTGCAGCTGCTCGAACAGCGCGAGCCCGGCGTGGTAGCTGGTGTCGGATTCAAAGACCAGGCTTTCGTCGTAGGCCAAACCGGCGTTGTCCAACGCCTGCTTGTAGCCCTTCAGGCGGTACTGCCCGTTGATGGCCTGGCTCAAAGGCCCGGTGATCAACGCGACCTGCTTGTTGCCGTTGTTGATCAGCTGCGTGGTTGCGGCCTCAACGGCGGCCACGTAGTCGATGTTGACGGAGCCGACCTGCTCGTCTGGGTCGACGGAGCCGGCCAGCACGATTGGGGTCTTGCTGCGGGAGAACTCCTGGCGAACGCCGTCGGAGATGTCGTTGCCCATGTAAATCAGGCCATCGACCTGCTTGGCCAGCAAGGTGTTGAGCACCTGCACCTCTTTTTGGCTGTTCTCGTCGGAGTTGGCCAAAATGATGTTGTACTTGTACATCGTCGCCACGTCGTCGATCCCCCGTGCGAGGCTGGAGAAGAACATGTTGGTGACATCCGGGATGATCACCCCGACCGTAGTGGTTTTCTTGGAGGCGAGGCCCCGGGCGACGGCGTTCGGCCGGTAGTCGAGCTTGTCGATCACCTCGAGGACCTTCTTGCGGGTGGCCGGCTTAACGTTGGGGTTGCCGTTCACGACGCGGGAGACCGTCGCCATGGAGACGTTGGCCTCACGCGCAACATCGTAAATCGTAATCGTTTGTTTTTCCATTGTGTCATTGCTCCTTGGCATCTGCTGTTGATTTCCAATCAACTGTAACAAAAGTATAATCGCAATGCAAGCGGTTTACTGAAGTTTTCATGCAAACTTTCACCAAGGCTTTTCAGAAAGCCGTTAAAACAGGCAATATGGTATACTTTTGGGTGAATCCGGCGCCAAACGCCGTCTAGGAGGCTAACCATGAATCAACACCTGCAAGCACTGCAACAATGGGTCGAAACCCAAGGCCTCGACCTTGCCTACATCAGCAACTTCACCAACATCAACTACTTCACCGGCTTCTACTCCGATCCCGAGGAGCGAATCACCGGCCTGTTCGTCTTCCCCGACCAGGACCCGTTCCTGTTCGTACCGGCCCTGTCCATCGAGGCCGTGAAGAAAACCGGCTGGCCGTATGGCGTCGCCGGCTACCTCGACCACGAGGACCCCTTCGCGCTGATCGCCGATCAGATCAAGCGCCGCAACCCGAACCCGCGGCTGTGGGGCATCGAAAAAGACGACCTGGCCGTCTTCAAGTTCGAGGCCGTGATGCGCGAGTTCCCGCAGGCCACCTTCCCGGCCGACGCCAGCCGCTTCACCGAGGGCCTGCAGCTGATCAAGACCCCAGACGAAATCGCGACAATGATTGAGGCCGGCGCCCAAGCCGACCGCGCCTTTGCCGCCGGCTTTGCCGCCTTGAAGACCGGCATCACCGAGCAGCAGGTCGTCGCCGAAATCGAGTACAAGATGATGCAAGAAGGCGTGATGCACATGTCCTTTGACACCATCGTGCAGGCCGGCGTCGACGCCGCGGATCCCCACGGCGGCCCGGAGCAGACCAAGGTGCAGCCGGGCGAGCTCGTGTTGTTCGACCTCGGCACCAACAACCACGGCTACATGTCCGACGCCACCCGGACCGTCGCGTTCGGCGGTCCCGTCTCCGCCAAGGCGCGTGAGATCCACAAGGTCTGCCTGGAGGCCCAGCTGACCGCCCAGGCCGCCGTGCGGCCGGGTCTGACCGCCGCCGCCTTGGACAAAATCGCCCGTGATGTGATCGAAAAGGCCGGCTACGGCGAGTACTTCAACCACCGCCTGGGCCACGGCATCGGCATGTCGACCCACGAGTTCCCTTCCATCATGGAAGGCAACGACATGGAACTGCAGCCGGGCATGTGCTTTTCCATCGAGCCGGGCATCTACATCCCCGGCGTCGCCGGTGTTCGCATCGAAGACTGCGTTCACGTCACCGCAACCGGCTGCGAACCGTTCACCCACACCCCCAAAGACTACACCCAAATCGGCTAACCACCGCTTGGGCAACCGCTCGGCTTACGCCGGGCGGTTTTTGGTCTCGGACACAAAAACTGGGTTACCCGCTTGGGGCAACCCAGTTTTTGTGGGATACACCGCTTACGCCTCGGAGGCGCCGCTGGTGGCATCCGGTGTAGTCGGCGCCGGGGTCGCCTCGGAGGCGCCACTGGTGGCATCGGCCGCCGGGGCTGCGCTTTGCGACGCGCCGCTGGTGGCATCGGCCGCCGGGGCGGCCGGGGTGGCCGCGGAGGCGCCGGTGTCGGCGTCTGGCGTCGGCTTTTCGCTTTGCGACGCGCCGCTCACGGCGTCGGCCTTCGCGCTTGGGTTCGGCGCCAGGGTCTGGCCGGTGCGACGCAGGTAATCGGCGACAATCGGCCAGATGTCGAGCACCCACTCGTTGACGCCGCGATACTTGTCGTCGCCGTCGCGCATCGCCTTGTAGTAGTGCATGATGTACTTCTCGTTAATCTTGTTGCCCGGCACCGGCATCGCAAACAGGTCCTTTTGCTTGCTGCGCAGCATCCAAATCACCTGCTTGACGTGGTCTCTGGCACGTTCCGGGTGACAAGCAATCGCGGCGTTGCCGACCTGCCACGGGTAGCGCGGCGCAAGCATCTCGTCGTGGTCCAAGAAGTGGTTATAGTAGACGAACTGGTCGTTGTCGTCCATGTACGTCGCTTCCATCGGGAACGTGTTCAAAAACCAGTTGAGCTGATCGACGGTCAACAGGCCGCGGTCGAGCTTGACGTAATCGTGACCGGCGGCGGCGTTGGTCTTGGCCGCCCCTTGCTCGACCCAGTCCTTGGCGTCCATCGGCACGTCGATGGTGGTATCGGTCGGGTGGCCGGCGCTCAGGTCCTCTTGGCGCCAGGCCTCGTCCGGCTGCTTGTCCTTCATCGCCTTGAGCACCGTCACCCACTTGGCGAACTTGCCCATCACGCTGCCGAGGAACTTGACGGTGCGAGCGTCCTTGAGGTTGCCGTGGTCGTCAAAGGCGGTGCGAACATCCGCGAGCAAGAACTCGTCGCTTGGCATCACCAAGGCGCCGACGCCTGGGGACTCGAGAATCTGGCGCAAGGACAGCTGGGCGCGGGACGAGCCCTGGGTGTAATAAGAGGCGCCGACGATCAACACCGGCTTGTTTTCGAACGGGTGGACGTTGAACGAGAGCCACTCGATCACGTTCTTCATGGCCGGGGCCAGGGTGTGGTTGTGCTCCGGCGTGGCCAAAATCACCCCATCGGCCGCGGCAATTTTCTTGGCCAGGTACTGGATTGGGGCGCTGTCGGTCTGGTCGTCGTCTTGGCTGAACATCGGCACGTCTTGAATGCTCAACAGCTCGATGTCGGCCAGCGGCGCGAACTCACTGGCGATGTAGGTTAACAGCTTGCGATTATAGGATTCATCCGCGATGGACCCCGCGATTCCAACGAATTTCAAAGCGATTATTGGCAGGCGACTCTTGCGAGCGGATTTCAGTCCTGGCCTGCCCCTCCTTTTTGAATGATCAGTGATTGGTCTCCTGCCAGTCGGCGCTGCG
Source organism: Lacticaseibacillus parakribbianus (assembly GCF_025490915.1). Lineage (GTDB taxonomy): Bacteria > Bacillota > Bacilli > Lactobacillales > Lactobacillaceae > Lacticaseibacillus > Lacticaseibacillus parakribbianus. The sequence continues at coordinate 77,101 of NZ_JANQBA010000002.1, forward strand.
CGTCATCTTGGCGGTCAGCTGGCGATTCACGTCCACGAAAGTCGCAAAATTCGTCATCAGCGCGTCAAGCTGGTGGGTCAGCGTCTGGCTGGTCAGGTTCCCGTCGTCGTCGAAGGCGGAAAGCGAGTGGCCGACCATGAACTCGCCGCTCGGCATGATCCGCGCATCAAGTTCCGGCGACTCGAGAATCTGGCGCAGCTGCGCCTGGGCGCGGGAGGTGCCAAGGGCCCCGTAAGACGCGCCCATGATCAGCACCGGCTTGCCCGCGAAGGGGTGAATGTGGTAGGACAGCCAGGCCAAGGCGCTGCTCAAAACGGCCGGGACGCTGTGGTCGTACTCGGGGGTCGCGATGATCACGCCGTCGGCCGCCGCAATGGCCGAGGCCAGCGCCGTGGCCGCCGCCGGAACACTGTGATCCGCCGTTTTGTAAAACAGCGGCAGGTCCGTCAGCTCGTGCAGCGTGACGTCGACCGTGTCTGCGTAGTGGTGCTGCACGAACTGAATCAGCTGGCGATTCGTGGAATGCGCCGAGTTGGTCCCGGCGATGCCAATGTAATGCAACATGTAACTCACCATCCTTAGTTTATCGACTTACCACCCACATTATGCCAGATTGTGAAAAAGTGTTCAATATTTGAAACTGCCCTCATCGTTATCCGAAACTATGATGTCGCGACGGGGCGCAAAAACGGCCGGTGCCGCAGGGGCCCGACCGCTTCGCTTCTGCTGTACTCAGGCGTCGCAACCGCTTGGCCAGCCGCCTGACTTAAGACAACGGCCCGACCACAGTGCCGTGTCGTGACCGGACTGGGGCCGCCGCCACACTCGGCGCGAGTTACTTGAGCAGGTGTTGGTCGATGTAGCGCAACACGCCTTGGGCCTCGTTGCTGGCCGCCTGGTCCTTGGCCGCGGCCAGCACCGCCGGCTGCGCATTGGCCATCGCCACGCCCAGGCCGACTGCTTGAATCATCTCTAAGTCGTTGCCGCCGTCGCCAAACGCCGCCATCTCGGCCAGGTCGATGCCGAGCATCGCCCCAAGCTCCCGCAGTCCCGCAGCCTTGTGTACCCCGGGCTGAATCAGGTCGATGTCGCCGTGGCCCGAGCTGACCGCCACGGCCCAACCGACGAGCCGCTCACTCAAGGCCGCAACCAATGCCTCGGTGCGTTGTGGGGGGCAGCTCAGGGCGAACTTCAGCACGTCGTCTGCGACTTGCGCCACGTCCGGCACCACGGCGAGATGGTGGTAGTAGCGCCGCATCTCGGCGACGTGGGCGGCCGTGACGGTCGGGCCAGCGTAGGCGCTGCGGCGGCCGCAGACCAGCACCTGCAGCTCGGGGAAGTCCGCCAGCACCGCCAAGATGGCGGCTGTGGCGGCCGGGGCGAAGGCATGCACCGCGAGCTCTCGGTCAACCGTGCGAAGGTACGCGCCGTTTTCCGCCACGTACAATAGGTCCGGGTAAGCCGGGAAAAAGGACGCGAGCTGCGAAAACTGGTTGCCGCTGGCAACCACGAAGCGGACGCCTTGCGCCTGCATCCGCTCGTGCAGCCGGGCGAACGCGGCGTTGTCGTAGGTGCCGTCGCCGCTCAGGAAGGTGCCATCCATGTCCGTTGCAATCAGGCGAATCATCGCGCCACCTCCGCATCATTCAGTACAAAGCGCGTGAGGGCCTTAGCGATGCCGTCGTCGTCGTTGCTGGCGGTGACGAAGTCCGCATGGGCCTTGGCCATGTCTGAGCCGTTTTGCATGCACACCGCCAGGCCGACCAGCTTGAACATCGCCAGGTCGTTGCCCTCGTCGCCGAAGGCCATCATGTCGGCCGGCGAAATCGCCAGGCGGGTGGCGAGCTGGCGCAGCCCGGCCGCCTTGTCGACGCCTTGGGCCATCACCTCCAGGAAGCTCGGCCCGGCTCGCAAGACGCTGTAATCGGCGGCCAACGCCGCTTCGATCTGCGGTGCGGCCGCGTCCAGGCGGGTCTTGGCGCCGACGAACAGCCCCTTGGTGACGGCAAAATCGGCCGGCAGCTCACCGGGCTCGCGGATCAACAGCCCGGCGGCGTTCTCCGCGGCCTGTTGGACGATGGTGGCGTCGACGTCGCAGTCGGCAGTGATGATCGTGCTGTCTTCGGCCACCACGTTGAACGGTACGGCAAGGGTCTTGGCCAGCGCGGTCATCCGCCGGTAGCCGGCGTTGTCAACCAGGCGGCGGCCGATCACGGCCCCAGCGGCGGTCACCACCACCGCCCCATTGTTGGTGACGGCGTATTGGTCGGGGCCCTGAATGCCCAGCGCCGCCATGAACGGCGCGATGCCGGCCAGCGGTCGCCCGGAGGTCAAGACGACCTTGATGCCCCGGGCCAGGCAGGCCGCCACCGCGGTCTGGGTCGAAGGCAGGATCCGGTGGTGCGAATCCAGCAGGGTGTCGTCGATGTCGAGTGCGATCAAGCGAATGGTCATAAGCAAGCTCCTTTGCAAGGTGTTGCCACAAGCTTAGCACATCCGACGCGACATTATTGCAAGCACCTGCCGACACCCGCCGGATTCGGCCTGCTCTAGGCGACCGGGGGTGGTAAACTGTCCCCAATAGGAGGCAATCATGACAGAACAAACAAAAATGCTGGCCGGACGGCTGTACGACGCGATGGACCCGGCCCTGGCCGCCAAGCGCCAGCTGGCTCGCCAAACCGCGGACGCCTACAACGCCACCACCGAAGGCGACGCCGCCAAGCGCCACGCCATTCTCGCCGGGCTATTGGGCCACCTGGGCACCGACTGCGAGCTCAACCCCAGCGTTCGCTTCGATTACGGAGAGAACCTCTACCTGGGCAATCACTGCTACTTCAACTTCGACTGCATTTTTCTCGACTGCGCCGCGATCCGCTTCGGCGACAACGTGTTCGTCGGGCCGCGGTGCAGCTTCCTGACGCCGGTTCACCCGCTGCAGGCGGCCGCTCGCAACCGCCAGTTCGACGACGCCGGCCAAGTCCACTTGTTCGAATCCGCCCAGCCGATCACCGTCGAAAGCAACGTGTGGCTGGGCGGCGGCGTCACCGTCAACCCCGGCGTCACCATTCACCACGACGCGGTGGTCGGCTCGGGTGCCGTGGTCACTAAAGACGTCCAGGCCTTCGCCATCGTCGCCGGGGTGCCGGCCAAGGTGATTGGCGACGTGCGAGCGTGATTGACGCCGTTTGGGGGACCACGAGTGGCCGAGCCAAAAAGGATGGGGGCCGCGGCGTGATGCCGTCCAGCCGCGGCGCATCCGGCATAATGAGGTCCACGGCATCTTGGCGTCGCCGACCGAAGCGGCCAGTGTATACCGTGACTTTCACGAGACGAATCGAACCCACTTCATCAGGCATCAGCTTCACACGATTTTGCCCCAAGCATTCTGACGCGGCAAAAACGGCGCAATGTCCCGCGGATTATACGCCTTTGGAACACCGATCCGGGCGGCCAACCAATCTGCTACAACGGTGACGAGTCCTAGGAGGCAGCAGATGATCAAATTCGAGCAAGTCGAGCAGTGGCCAACCCTGCCGTTCAAATTCTTTCAGCACCACCCCGGCACCCCGATCACGGTGGCGCCGCACTGGCACCCGGAAGTCGAGCTGAACTTCCTAGTCGCCGGTGGGCCCCTGCGCTTCGTCGCCGGCAACCGCGCGACCACCTACCGGCCCGGCGACTGCTGGGCCGTCGACCGCCGCGTCAGCCACGAGGCAGACGGCGACAACACCCTGACCTGGGACGAGTTTGGCTTCATCATTGACGAGCGCTTCTTGCAGGGCAAGCTGCCCCAAAGTGCCGACTGGCAGCTGCACCTGAACGGTCAGGCCTCGGCGACGGCCGCCCCGGCCGCCCGGTCCTGCCCGAACTCAGGGCCCGAGGGCTGCAGTACAACGCGCCGGTTCGCATCGGCGACAACTGCTGACTCGGCGCCGGTGTCATCGTGCTGCCCGGCATCACCATCGGCAACAACGTCGTGATCGGCGCCGGCAGCGTGGTCACCCACGACCTGCCCAGCGACGTGGTCGCGTTCGGCGACCCCTGCAAGATTGCCCGGCCGGTCAACGACCACGACCGCGACTTTTACTTCAAGGACCACCGCATCGACCCGGGGCTGCTGAACGCAAAAGGCTGACCGCGTCAACGCGGCCAGCCCCCGAGTGCTACTTGCCAACCAACCCGTACCAGTCGATGGTGGTCAGATACGCCAAGTTCTCGCCATTGTAGGCCATCCCCCCGCGGCGGTCGGCCGGAAAACGGAAGTGCCGGCCCTTGCCGGCGACGCGCATGTCCAGGCGCTTTTCGGTCAACGTGTTGCTCACCCGAAAGTCCGAGATGTCGGCCGTCGCCAGCGCCTCGGGCCGCCCCTCGTGGCGCCCGCTCAACGGGTACACCCACAACGTCTCCGCCGTGAAAACCAACAGCACCGGCCGCTCGAACAGATCCCCGTACAAGGCGGGGTTAGACGTGATGTCAAACACCACGTGCGATGCGGAGGAGCCGGTGCGGCGGCCCCACAGGTAATTGCCGACCGGCGCCACGCCGAGCGACTTCACGATGGCCAAGGCGGCTTCTTGCGTCAATGCAACCATAATTGTCATCCTTTCGCCTTTCAATTCACGCGCGACCCATCTAAGATAGAGTCAGCGCCTTGCCTTCAGTGTAGCCGAGCGCGGCCGCACGGGGAGGTCAAGATGAATTGATTCACATTTTTGAGGAGGCGTGGCCATGACTTTCGAACACTCCACCCTGGGGGCCGCCTACCGCGAGCTGCGCAAGCGCCGCGGCCTGGCCATCAAGCAGGTCCGTGGCGACCTGGATGCCTCGGCGGTTTCACACTTCGAACGCGACAGCGCGGACATCCGCATGACCAACTTGGTGGCGCTGCTTGCGCCAACCGGGATGCCGGTTGATGAGTTCACGCAGCTACTCCCCGCCGCCACCAGCAGCGTGGCGGCCACGATGCGCCAGCTTTCCGCGGCCTATGACCGCGGTGATGCGACCGCCATCGCGGCGATGCTTTCGAATTACGCCGACGCGCAACCCGCGACGCCACCGCGCTACCTGATTCGGCTGATTGTGGCTTCGTGTTACGCCGAGCTGGCCCAGCAGCCGACACAACTGGCCGCGGCGGACGCCGAATTCGTGTCGGACTACCTGATGCAAGACGGTCGCTGGTTTGGCCTCGAGTACATCGCCTTTGGCAACCTCGCCTACAGCCTGCCGCCGCAGACCAACACAAGGCTGTTGGCCAAAATGCTGCGGGAGTACCGCGCCTTCCACCTGTCCAGCTACACCCCGCTCTTCACCGCGGCCGTCTACAACCTCGCCGTGAACCAGCTGGAAGCCGGCGACTACGCCGAGACACGCAGGCTGTTGGCTGCGGCCGAGCCCGACATCACCGACTCGAGTGATCTTTACCGCCGCATCCACTTCGCCTTTTTGCGTCTGCTAACGCCTTGGCTGGAGTCCCGCCAGGCCCAAGACGCGGCCGCCCTCAATCAGTTTCTAACGGTGACGGCGCTGATCGACCCGACGCTTGCGACCAAGTTTCGCACCTGGCAGACCCAGCTGGTGGCAAGACACAACGGCTGACCTTGCGCATTGTTGACTGCCACCGCATCGGCTCGGCGCTTGTGGTCGCGGATTGCCGCCACCCAACCGCCTGACTGCATCGCAACGCCAACAGCCCGAATCGTCTTCAATGACGGTTCGGGCTGTTGGCGTTGCGACGCCGGCCGCGCCGAAGCCACCGGACTCGGTGAATCCGGTGGCCTTGGCCTTTTCAATTACGTTCCTGGCTTTTGCTGCCCGTAATGCTGCCATTGCGCCCAGCGGTTCCGGTCATCCGCGCGGCTAACTAGGTTAGGAGTGGCGGTGGCCGGCCTGCAGCCGGTGGGGTGATGCGAAAGTCCCTGGTATTCCCCTAAGTACGGTCCCGGGGTTGCACGAAAACTCTCGAGTTGAAAGCCGTGTGACGATACACTGCGGCCTGGCATGGGTGGGGGCTGTCGCCTTGGTGCGAACCGCTGGCGCAGTCCCGCGCGGTGGATACTGCGGCAGCCAAGGCCTTGGCCGCCTCCCCGCACAAGAACAATCATTCGCGGATAGCTTAACACTATACCAATTTACCGTCAACTCATTTGACTCGGCTTTGACTTGGTATCGCTTGCACCGCGCCGGTTGGGCTTGGCTCACCCGCGTCAGCGCCTCGGTGCCGCGCGAGGCGGCGCCGTCGCGGCGGTTGGCACCGTTTTGCGCGTCCACCTAGAAGCGACCGTGCCAATCCGCCACGACGCCGTGAGCGCACGCCAGATTCTTGGCCGTGGCCAGCGCCAGGCATGGCCCCACCGTCAGACGCCTGGCTGCAGGCGTCGTACCGCCTTCACCCAGCCGATTGTAGCTTGTCGTCAGGTGTTCCGCTTCGGCCGCATGGCGACGCCTGCGAGCCCTCAGTCTCACGCTTTGGGCCCGAGAACACGTCCGGTTCTGACTTGCGCGGCCACGATCCTCTGAGGTGGCACGGGGCGGGTCGCGACGACCGGCCCTTTTTCGGGGCACAAAAAAGACGCGCGGCCAAAGGCGTCGCGCGTCTGTTTAATTGCAGGTTTACTTGCTGGTAAGACCGTACTTCTTGTTGAAGCGATCAACACGACCGTCAGCCTTGCTGAACTTCTGCTTACCGGTGTAGAACGGGTGGGAATCGGACGTGATTTCCACACGAATCAACGGGTAGGTTTCGCCTTCGAATTCGACGGTTTCGTTCGAGCTCTTGGTCGAGCCGGAAACGAACTTGAACCCGGTTGCGGAGTCCATGAATACGACCTGGTGGTAATCTGGGTGGATGCCTTGCTTCATAGTAATCTTCTCCTTTGCCCTAAGCCATTGCCTGACCTAGAGATATTCGTGTCACAACCTTAGCAGTTTATCATAGCCGGCCGCCAAAAGCAACCGCTCGCCGGCAAATCCGGTGCGGTGGCCAACCCTGCAGTCCGGACCCCGAATCAAGCTCGCCGCCCAGACCGCGTCGCGGGTACAACAAACGCGGTGAGCCGCACTCGCGGCCCCCTCACAGTCGGCGCATTCGGCGCAAGCCCTCACTCGTTGACCAACGCGACGTCGGCCCCGAGGCCCTGCAGCTTCATGATCACGCGGTCGTAGCCGCGCAGAATGTTTTCGGCCTTGGTGATGACGGTTTCGCCCTCCGCCATCAAAGCCGCGGTCATCAAACACGCCCCGGCGCGAATCTCCTCGGCCGCGACCTCGGTGCCTTGCAGCCGGTCGGCGTGGTGAAGCAAGATCACGTCGTTTTCCACCGTGATGTCGGCGCCCATGCGAATCAGCTCGGGAATGTGCCGCACCCGCTTGGGGTAGATAGTGTCGACGATGATGCCCTCGCCATGCGCCTTGAGCAACAGCGGCGTGATCGGCTGCTGCAGGTCGGTGGCAAAGCCCGGGTAAGGCATGGTTTTGATCTGCACCATGCGCAGGTCACCGGACGGGTAGACGAAAATGCTGTCCTCGCCGACGTCCATGGTCACACCCATTTCCTCGAGCTTGGCCAAAAAGGCGTCGAGGTGTTCGGAGATGATGTTTTGAACCTTCACCCCGTCCCCCACGGCCGCCGCCATGGCGAGGTAGGTACCGGCCTCGATGCGGTCGGGAATGATGGTGTGGGCGTTGTGGGCGGCCAGCTGGTCGACGCCTTCGATGCGGATGACATCGGTGCCGGCGCCGCGAATCTCAGCGCCCATGTTGTTCAGGTAGGTCGCCAGGTCGATGATTTCGGGTTCCTTGGCCGCGTTTTCAATCACCGTGCGGCCATGCGCCGTCACCGCGGCGAGAATCACGTTGATGGTCGCGCCGACGGACACCATGTCCAGGAAAATCCGGGCGCCGTGCAGCCCCTCCTTGGGGGCGCGAATCGCGATGGCGCCGTGCTCGTTGGCCACCTTGGCGCCGAGGGCTTCAAAGCCCTTGATGTGCTGGTCGATCGGCCGCGGCCCGATGTCGTCGCCGCCGGGCAGGCCGACGATCGCCTGGCCGAAGCGGCCGAGCATCGCGCCCATGAAGTAGTACGAGGCCCGAAGCGACTTGATCTTGCCGTTGGGCAGCGGCACGTTTTGAATCTCGGTTGGGTCAATCTTCAGGACACAGTCGGCGAATTCGGATTTCACGTTCATCTCGTCGAGAATCGCCATCAGGTTGTCCACATCCTGAATGTGGGGGACGGAGTCAAGGGTCACCGGGGTGCGTGACAAAATCGCGGCGGGGATGAGCGCAACGGTGCTGTTCTTGGCCCCGCCGATCACGACCGTGCCGGAGAGCTTCTTGCCGCCGCGGATCAGCATTTTTTTCATTTGAATTATTCCTCACTTACAGACGTTCACAGGTATGGCCGCGCCACTAAGACAGGCGCAACGGTTGATTCGTTCACTGATGGGAGAGTCGTGCAAAAAAACACACGTTCATCGTTTTATTTTAATGAACTTCTGTACAAAACACAAGGCCGATCCCGGATTACCGGTAATTCTGAGAAAACCCTCACGAAGCGGCCGACCGCGGATTCGGCCGCTTCGTGAGGGTCAGCAAAGCCCCGGCGAATGGCTTCGCCGGGGCTTTGAACGCGCTGTTATTTTTGGGCCAAAACCCGATCGATGGCCGCCAGTTCGTCCGTCGTAAAGTGCGGCTGATCCAGCGCCTTAAGGTTGGCCTCAAGCTGGCTGACCCGTGAGGCCCCGATCAAGACACTGGCGACGGTCGGCTGCTGCAAGATCCAGGCCAGCGCCATCGCGGCCAGGCTCTGGCCGCGGTCGGCCGCAATCCGGTTGAGGGCCCGGACGGTACCCAGCGTTTTTTCGACGTTGTCCGGGTGCAGGAACGGGCTGGAGCTGCGAGCGGCGCGGGAGTCGGCCGGAATGCCGTTCAGGTAGCGGTCGGTCAACAGCCCCTGCGCCAGCGGGCTGAAGGTGATTGCCCCCAGCTGTTCCTTGGCGAGCTCTTGGAACAGCCCGTCTTCCGGACCACGGGTGAACATGTTGTAGCAGACCTGGTGGATGATGATCGGCGTGCCCAGCCGGCGAAAGATTGGTACGATCGCCGCGGTTTGCTCGGCCGAGTAGTTGGAGATGCCGATGTACAGGGCCTTGCCCTGCCGCACCAGCTGATCCAGCGCCTGGGCGGTTTCCTCAAACGGGGTGTCCGGATCCGGCCGGTGGCTGTAGAAAATGTCCACGTAGTCCAGTCCCAACCGGCGCAGGCTCTGGTCGCAAGACGCGATGATGCTCTTCTTGGAGCCCCACTCCCCGTACGGGCCCGGCCACATGTAGTAACCGGCCTTGGTGGAGATCACCATTTCGTCGCGGTAGGCCGCAAACTCCTGGTGAAAAATCCGCCCGAAGTTTTCCTCGGCCGAGCCGGCGGTTGGGCCGTAGTTGTTGGCCAGGTCGAAGTGCGTGATGCCGTGGTCAAAGGCGGCCGCGAGCACCGCCTTTTGGTTGGCCAAGGGGTCGACGGAGCCGAAGTTGTGCCACAGCCCCAAAGACAGCGCAGACAGGCGCAGACCGGAGCGGCCGACGCGGTTGTAAGTCATGTTCTGGTACCGATTCTCATCTGCAAGATACATTTTGATCACCTCTGGGCTTAGTGTACAACTTGAAGTACACTTGAAGTAAAGCGATTTCTCGGAGGCAATTATGACCTATACCATCACCCAGCTCAGCCGGCTGTTCAACCTGCCGGCGTCGACTTTGCGGTACTACGAGCAAGTCGGCCTGCTGACGCACGTCCAGCGCCGCGGCAGCCGCCGCCTCTACAACGACGGTCACTTCAACCGACTCAAGTCGATCTGCTGCTTCAAGCAGGCCGGCATGACCATCACTCAGCTGCAGACCTACTTTGACCTGGCCGACACGCCCGGCACCGAGCCGGCAATTGTCGCGCTTTTGACTCAGCAAGAGCGCGAACTTGCGGCCAAGCAGCAGGCCCTGGCGGAATCTTTGGCCCACCTGCACCGCAAGCTGGCCTTCCACCGCGCCTGCGCGGCCGCCGCGGCCGCCGGCACCCCGGCGCCTTGCTGGGACCACTTCCGCAATTGCCCGCAAGCGGAGATCGAGGCCGCCCTCAAGGAGGCGTAGGCGAACCCACCCCCGATAAGCGCGTCGGCCGGCATCACCACTTGCGCCGAGTCGCTCACCGCCAAGTACCTGTGAGCCAGCCGCACGCACGCAAAGGGGTACCCGCAAAACGCGGGTACCCCTTTGCTGTGTCTAAGTTAGTTGAAGTCGCCGGCGGCCTTGATGAAGGCCTTGAACAGGCCTTCCGGACGGGTCGGCCGCGACTGGAATTCCGGGTGGTACTGAGAGGCAACGAAGAACTTGTTGGCCGGCAGCTCGATCACTTCCATCAGGCGGTTATCAGGCGACACGCCGGAGAAGACCAGGCCCTTGTCCTCCAAGGCCTTGCGGTACTTGGTGTTGAACTCGTAGCGGTGACGGTGACGCTTTTGCACCTCCGGCACGTTGTCGTAGGCCGCAGCGGCCACGGTGCCCGGCTGCAAAACGCATGGGTACAGGCCCAGGCGCAGCGTGCCACCGAGGTTTTCGACGTTGACCTGGTCTGGCATCAGGTCGATGACCGGGTCTTCGATGTCCGGGGCCACCTCGGTGGAGCCGGCGTGCTTGATGCCGGCGACGTTGCGGGCGAACTCGATGGACGCCATCTGCATCCCCAGGCAGATGCCCAAGAACGGCACGTCGTTCTCACGCGCGTAGCGAATCGCGGCGATTTTGCCTTCCAAGCCGCGGTCGCCGAAGCCCCCGGGCACCAGGATGCCATCGGCGTCGCCCAGCAACTCCTTGACGTTGTCATCGGTCACGTCCTCGGCCTGGAAGGTGACCAGGTCGATGTCAGAATCCCAGAAGTAGCCGGCCGACTTCAGCGCCTCGGCGACGGAGATATAGGCGTCCTTGAGGGCGACGTACTTGCCGACCAGGGCGATTTTGACGGAGTGGTGCAGGTTTTGCACCTTGTGAACCAAGGCGGTCCACTCGGTCATGTCGGCCGCCGGCACATCTAGGCCGAAGTGCTCGATCACGCGCTGGTCCATGCCCTGGGCTTGCATCGCCAAGGGAATCTCGTACAGCGTCTTGGCGTCGCGGGATTCGATGATCGAGTCCTGACGCACGTCGGTGAACAGCGCGATCTTCTCCTTCATGCCTTCCGTGACCGGCTTTTCGGTCCGCAGAATCAGCATGTTCGGCTGGATGCCAATGTTGCGCAGCTCCTTGACCGAGTGCTGGGTCGGCTTGGTCTTCATCTCGCCGGCGGCCCGCAGGTAAGGCACCAGGGTGGCGTGGATGTAGTAGGTGTTTTCGGCCCCCACGTCGTTTTTCATCTGGCGAATCGCCTCGAGGAACGGCTGGGATTCGATGTCCCCGACCGTGCCGCCGATTTCGGTTATGATGATGTCGGAGTCGGTCGTCGTGGCCGCCCGCATGATCTTCTCCTTGAGCATGTTGGTGATGTGTGGAATCACCTGAACGGTCGCGCCGAGGTACTCACCCTTGCGTTCCTTGTCCAGCACCTCGGAGTAGATCTTGCCCGTGGTGACGTTGCTGTACTTGTTCAGGTTAATATCGATGAAGCGTTCGTAATGGCCAAGGTCCAGGTCCGTTTCGGCACCATCGTCGGTTACGAAGACTTCCCCGTGCTGGTACGGGTTCATCGTGCCGGGATCCACGTTGATGTACGGATCAAATTTTTGAATCGTTACCTTCAAGCCCCGGTTTTTGAGCAATCGACCCAGGCTTGCCGCCACGATCCCTTTGCCAAGTGAAGACACGACCCCACCGGTAACAAAAATATACTTGGTCATGAGAAAACTCCTTTGTGTGATTTTGACGGGTAAAAACAAAAACAAGCTCCCTATTCAACCGAACAGGGAGCTTGCAACCGTTTTGGCTCTGCAAGAGCAGAGCGCCCAAAAAGTATAGTAACGAAAATAACACCAGGCGTCAAGGGCTTTGTGAAAGTCGCGCGTGAAACCCGCGGCTGGCGCGGTTTCAGCGGCCTGGCCGGCGCCCATTTCGGCGTAAAATGACTCAGGCCAGGCGCTTAGCCATCATCGCCGCCTGCCTCAAGGTGGTGTTGCGATTGCGACGCGACGCCAGCGGGTAGAAGGGCTCCCGTAGCATTTTGGCGTAAAAGGCCCGGGCGTAGTGGACCTTGGCCGGCGCGGTGAGACCAAAAAACCGGCCGCAGCCGGTTTCGTCAACACTTAGTCTTTGTCTGAATCGGCGTCATCGGACGTGAAGTCGTCGCCGTCTTCATCCGCGTCGTCGGCCTCGTCATCGTCATCGCCGAACTCGGCCAGCTGCCCTTCGATGCCATCCGGCAGATCGTCGGCCGCATCGTCGGTTTCGTCGCTGTCGTCGGCATCCACGGCGGCGTCGAAGTCGTCCGGCTCATCGCCGTCGGCCTCGGTGTCGTCAGCCTCGTCATCGTCGTCGTCGAAGTCGTCGTCTTCCGGATCGTCGTCGTTGTAGTCGATGACATCGTCGTCGTCGGCCACATCGGCCAGGAACGCGTTGACCTTCTTGCGTTTCTTGCGGCGTGGGGCGTCGTCGTCTTCTTCGGGGTGGTTGACCTCTTCGTCGACGGATTCGTACGGGTACCACTCGCGCAGGCCCCAGACGTTATCGCCCAAGGAGATGAAGCTGCCATCGACGTTCAAGTCGGTGTAAAATTGCGGCAAGCGATCGCGAACTTCCTCGTCGCTCTTGCCCAAGTAGGTCTGGATCTCATTCACAATGTCCACGAAAGGCATGGTGTCGCCCTTCTCCTCGAGGATGGCGCGTGCCACCTCGATCATGGACAGTTCAGCTTTGTTCGCATCGGCAAATACGTCTAGTTTCAACCGGTACACGCCCTTTCCACAGTCTATTTAAGATATTACGCGCTCAGGCGGTAAATTGCAAATGCAGCCGGTAATTTCCAAGGTGTTCGCCGTTGCCGAACAGCTGGTACTCGATGTACACCTCGCCGGCCAATGGGTCCTCGGTCATCCGCACGTCCAGCCGCGGCGTGACCGTTTCGACCGGAATGTCGCCGTACGGAGTGCGGTAACGGGTCAAGATGCGCCGGTCGTTGGCAAAATGAAGGCGCAGGTTGGTCTCCGCGTCGCTTGCGCCGCGCGACAGCTGCACGGAGCCGTCGGTTCGCAGCTTGAGCGTCACCGGGTAGTCCGTGCCGGCCGTCGGGTCCACCTCGCGGTACCGGATGTACAGCGTCCCGCCCATGGCCACCAAGGTGCCGGGCTCGTCAAAAACGTGTTTTTCAGTCTCGCCGTCCTGCTCCACGAAGGTTTCCAGGTGCAGCGTAATCGCGATGCCATGTGTCAAATCCATGCACTCACCGTCCCTTTCTGCCAGCCATTATACCAAAATTCACAAGCGCGTGTCATGACCGGCCTTTTCCTTTATAATGAAGGTGATACACACGGGCCTTGGCCCAGTCAGGAGAAATCATGCCGATTCAGTACTTACCGCGCGAAAAAGTGTTTCGTGATCCAGTTCATAATTACATCCACGTCCGGCACCAGGTGATCTTGGATCTGATCAACACCCCGGAGTTTCAGCGCCTGCGCCGCATCAAGCAGCTCGGCGTGGCGGCGGAGGTCTTCCAAGGCGCCGAGCACACCCGCTTCACCCACAGCCTCGGGGTCTACGAGATCACCCGCCAGATCTGCGACAACTTCGCGGCCAACTACCCGACCCAAACCGCCGGCGACGGTCTGTGGGACGACGCCGAGCGGCTGGTGGCGCTTTGCGCGGCGCTGTTGCACGACATCGGCCACGGCGCTTACTCGCACACCTTCGAGCACATTTTCAACACCGACCACGAGGCGATCACCCGCCAGATTGTGACCGACCCCAGCACCAACGTCTGCCGCATCCTGCGGCAGGTGGCGCCGGGCTTTCCGGAGAAAGTGGCCAGCGTGATCGCCCACACCTACCCGAACCCGCAGGTCGTGCAGATGATCTCAAGCCAAATCGACGCCGACCGCATGGATTACCTGCTGCGCGACGCTTACAACACCGGCACCAAGTACGGCGAGTTCGACCTCACCCGCATCCTGCGGGTGATGCGGCCTTACGCCGGCGGCATCGGCTTTGACGCCAACGGGATGCACGCGGTGGAGGATTACATCGTCAGCCGTTTTCAGATGTACCAGCAGATCTACTTTCACCCGGTGTCCCGCGGGATGGAGATGATTCTGACCCACCTGCTGCAACGGGCCAAGGTGCTGTATGAGGCCGGCAAGTTCGACGCCAGCTTCGCCCCGCGGCTGTTGATCCCGTTTTTCAAGCGGGACTTCACGCTGCAAGACTACCTGCGCCTGGACGACGGGGTGCTCAACACCTACTTCAGCTACTGGCTGGACTACCCCGATCCGGTGCTGGCCGACCTGGCCGACCGCTTCTTGAGCCGGCGGCCGCTGAAGTCGGTGACCTTCACCGAAGCCACCGCCGGCCTGCTGCCAAAGCTGCGCGACCTGGTGCAGCAGGCCGGGTTTGACCCCACCTACTACACCGCCGAAAACGACAGCTTCGACCTGCCATACGATCAATACGACCCAAGCGCCGCCAATCCGAAGACCCAAATCGAGATCATCCAGGCCGACGGCACCCTCGAGGAGCTGTCGACGCTGTCGCGGCTGGTCGCCGCCTTGTCTGGTCAGGCCGTCGGCGACAAGCGCTTCTACTTCCCCAAGGTGATGCTAGACACCGATGCCGAGGCGGCCAACGCCAAGGTCTACCGCACCTTTCAGCAGTACCTGCTCAACGGGGCGCTGATCCGGCCGTGAGGCGCAGCCACTGGGCCACGGCCCAGCGGTGCGTCGGCCGCTTCAGCTGGGCCGCCGCCAGCTCGACGGGCATCAGCATCAGCGTGTTGAAATCCTCAAGCGGCGCCTGCACCCGCCGAATGTCTTGGGCCGCGTAGAAGGTGGCCGGGTGGTAGTACGCGGTTTGGCGGTGGTGCGAGTAGAAGTACTCACTGGCCCGGCCCAAAAGCGCACCTTGCGTCACCGCCACGCCGAACTCCTCGAGCAGCTCCCGCGCCAACGTCTGCGCGTCGCTTTCTTGCCCCTCGACCTCGCCGCCGGGCAGAAACAGCGCGTGGTTAGGCGCCTCCAGAATCAACAGGCGCTTGCCGGTGTCATCGGGGATCACCCCGTACACGCCGATGCGCGTCTTGTAGGTCAAAGTCGGATCCTTGGTGCCGAATACTGGATCATGCATGTGTACACCTTTCCGAGACAACGCCGGACCGCCGCGCAACGCGGCGAAGGCGCCCGGGCGATTGTCCCCTGTTTTTTAACCACTGGATTGGTCTCATTATAACCCCACGGAAATTTAATCACCACAAGGAAGTGTCGCCATGGCCGTCGTGCCTTACCTGTTAATCCCCGTCGCCTTGTTCGGGGCCCTGTTTTTCACCAGCTTCTTCAAGGAGCCGCGGCGCCTGCTCAACGGCCTGCTGTTCAACCTGTTTGGCATCACCGTTTTGACCGCGGCCGCCGGGGCGATTCTCGCCTCCAACAACCGGCTGCTGATCGCGGTGTTCGCCACCCTCTTCGTCATCGCCCTGTTGGTGATCGGCGTCTTGTTCGCCTTGCACTTGGTCTGGCTGCTGTGGAACGCCCGGGTGGTGTGGCGGCGCGAAGGCCACTCGCTGGGCAACATGCTGACGCTTCTGATCGCCATCGGCCTGCTGCTGCTCGAAATCGCCGCCAGCATCGGCCGTGGCTGGCTGCCCGACCCGGTCTACAACGGTCTGGCCGTGTTCTTCAGCCTGGGCATCGGCTACGAGCTGGTCGCCTTGTACAACTTCTTGACCGCGCTTGTGTTGTACAACCTCTACCGCCCCCGCCGTGACAAGGACTACCTGATCGTGCTGGGCTCCGGCCTGATTGGCGGCGACCGCGTCTCGCCGCTGTTGGCCGCTCGCATCAACGCCGGGCTCAAGTTCTACCGCAAGCAGTTGCAAAAAACCGGCAAGCACGCGACGCTGGTCTTCTCGGGCGGCCAAGGCCCGGACGAAAAGCTGCCGGAAGGGCTAGCCATGCAGCGCTTCGCCCTGGCCGCCGGGATTCCCGAAGCCGACACGCTGGTCGAAGGTGCCTCCAAAACCACCTACCAAAACATGCTGTTCTCCAAACGCCTGATTGAGAGCCGCACCGCCGGCCAGCCTTACAAGGCCGCCTTTTTCACCAACAACTACCACCTGCTCCGGGCCGGCATCTTCGCCCGGGCCGCCGGGCTGGCCGCCAACGGGGTCGGCGCCGCCACGTCGTTTTACTTCCTGCCCAACGCCGTGATTCGCGAATACCTGGCCTTCGTGGTGATCCACAAGCGCCGCCACATCGTCATCCTCGGCCTGATCGCCGCCTTTGGCCTCGCCGTGGCGCTGCAACAGGCGTTTTTGCCCTAACAATCCGCCAGTCAAAACACCGGTCACGCTCACCCGCTTCGGACGAACGTGACCGGTGTTTTTGGCTGGCCTAAAGGCGGCGGCTCAGCCAGGGCAGGCCGTGGCTAACGCGCCTGAACGCGGTGAGCGGCAGCGCCTGGTGGTGGCCGAAGACGCTGGCCTCGTAGGCGGCGGTCAGGGTCGCGAAGGCGCCGTCAAGCGACAGCCGGGCCTCGATGGCCGCGGCGTAGGCCACCAGGTTTTGGCCGCTCGGCCGCCGCCGCACCCCGCCCAGCGCGTACAGCAGCAGCCGGTAGCGCCGCGGGAAGTTCTGCGGCGTCAGGTACACCGCGGCAAGCCGGGCCACCAGCTTGCGGCGCAGCAGCCAGGCCAGCAGCGCCAAGGCGGCCGCGATCACCGCCAGGGCCCACCGCCACAAGCTGTGCCCTTCGGCTTCTTGGGTCTGCTGCACGGTCGCGCTGCTTTGGCTGGCCGCCTGCAACGCGCTTTTGCCGCTGGCCGAGCTTTGGGTGCTGGCGCTTGCGCTGGCGCTGCTCGAGCTGGCGCTGGTCTGAAGCGTCAGCGGGGTTGCCGCGCTGCTGCCAAACCCCGGCGTCGGCTCGAAGTCGATCCAGCCGTACTTGGGACCGAAGTACACCTCCGGCCAGGAATGGGCGTTGGCGTTGGTGATCGCGTAGGTATCGTTGCCCATGGCGGTGCCTTGGTTGAAGCCCTTGGCCCACCGCGCCGGCACCCCTAGCGTTCGCAGCATCACCACCATGGCGCTTGAGAAGTTATCGCAGTAGCCGACCTTGCTGGTGAAGAGAAAATGATCAACGTAATCGCGACCCTTGGGCGTTTTGGGCGTGTCGACCTTCGAGTAGGTGAAGCGCGGATCCGTCTTCAGGAACTGCTCGATGGCCACCGCCCGGTCGTAATCGTTGGTCGCATCGGCCGTGACGCGCGTCGCCAGCTGCTTGATGCGAGCCGGCAGCTTCTCTGGCAGCTGCACCGTGCGGCCCTCCGTCGCGCGGTCGCCGACCTGCCTGAGGGCAGCCGCGTCGCGCTTTTTGGGTTTCACCCGCAGGCTCAGCTTCTTGATGCCACCGCTTTGGCCGCGGAACAGCCGGGCAAAATCCGCGGCGTAAAACAGGTCGTTGAACGACCCCGGCGACACCGCCGTGATGCTGACATCACCGTTGGGCAGCCCGAAGTAGTCGACCGGCGTCTTGGCGGTGATGGTGACCGCCTGGCTAGCGGCGTAGGCCGCGGCCTTGGCGTCTTTGATACCGGTCAGGGTGCCGTTGTCAAGGGTCAGCGTCTGCACCTGATCGCGGCTCAAGGGTCCCTCCTGCCAGCCGCGGCCGCTGTAGTCGGTTTTGACCGTGACCCGCAGGTACAGCGGGGTCTTGGTCGCCACCGTGAACACCGGCGTGGTGTCGTCGTACACCGGGCCGCCCAGCGTCGTGTCATTGTCGCTGTACCCGGTTCGCGGCGTGTCTTCGGTCATGGCCAGCAAGACATCGTACAGGCCGGACGCGTTGACCCAGTTGCGAACCGGCACCGTGGCGGTGTCCAAAACACTTGACCCATGCGCCACACCCAGCACCGCGACCCCGGCGATCAAGGCCGCGACCGCCCCGCGACCGAGGCCGCCTCGCCAAGACCCGGCGTTGATCAGGCAGGCAATCGCCATCACCTGCAGGCTCTCGGCCACCAGCGCGTTGCCGTTAATGGCATGCACCATCAGCAAGTACCACAGCACCAAAAGCAGGGCCAGGTAAGGATGCGCGTACCGCACCCCGAGCACTGCTAGGGCCAAGGCGAATAGCAGGCCGAGCAACGCGGCCAGAAGCGTCGCCACGTTCACTCCGCCACGGGTGACGAACCCCTGCCAGGCCTGGGCTAGCTCGCGCCCAAGCGTCCAGAGGTTGCGATTGTTTTTGGCCATGTCGGGCAGCAAGGCACACCAGCTGCCCAGGCTTGCCCCCACCAAGGCCAGCACCCACAGGACCCGCCAGCGCGGCCAGCGGCGCCAGCCGGCGGCCAGAACCACCGCGGCAACGCCGACGCCGCGCAGCACCCAAGGGTGGTCCAGGGCGTTGACGGCCAAAAACGGGGTGAGCATGACCTGAATCAGCCAGAGCATCAGGGCCGCTCGCCACCAATCACCCAGCTTGCGTTGTCTCATCGCCTCACCCCCTGACCAACTGGCTGCGACCGCCGGCCATCACGACCGGCCCGGCCGCCGTCAGCGCCACCGCCAAGACGGGCTGCGGCGCAAGCGCCGTCTGCACCGCGGCCACCGCCGCCTCGGGGCAAAACACAATAGTGGGAAGACCCGGCAAGGCGGCAAGCCCCGCCGCACCGACCGCGTCCGGTTGCACCGTGGCGAACCACTCCTCGCTGGGGGCGACCACCGGCCCGGCCGCCGTCAGCGCCGTGAGCTCGCGCCACAACCCTCGCGAAGCCAGCGTGTGAACCAGCGCCAGCTGCAGCTCAAACTGCGCCGAGTCGGCGATCAGCACCGCCTGCCACGGCACTTGGGTAGCACTTCTGGTCTGCCGCACGATGGCCGCACCGTGCTTGGCGGTCAACTTCCAGTCGATCGCCTGAATCGGGTCGCCGGCCACGTAAGGCCGCAATCCAATCAGGTCGAAGCTCGGTGCCCCCGCCGTGGTTTGCAGCCGTGCCGTCGCCGCGCGAAGCACCGGGTAGAGCCTGGCGCAGAGCGCCGCCTCCCGCCTGGGGCCGACCAAAAGCGGCTCCCGCAGCGTCAGCGGCCGCGCCTTTTGGAGCAGCCCCACCGCGTCCGTGGCCACCAAGGTCAGCGGCAGCCGGTGGTAGCGGCCGCGTTCCAGCCTGACGGCCACGCTGCCCTGGGCCCGACCCCAAACCGGTGCCCAGCTGACAGGCTGAACGCCGCCGCGAACGGCTAGTTGGGCGAACCAGGCGCGACCGTGCAGCGTCAGGGCCACCGGCGCCTCCGCCGTCGCCAGGCTGCGGCTGGTCGCCTGAACCAACCGCAGCGGCCAGCCCAGGCTGACGACGCCGATGGCCAACAACCCGGCGGCACACAGCGCCAGGGTCCAGCCGGTGTCGGTGTTGAAGGCCGCGCCGAACAGCATCACCACGCCTGCCAGCGCCACCACGAAGACGTCTCGCATCACCATCCGCATCGCATCACCCCCGCACCGGCACCGGCGTGTTTTCCAGGCACTCCGCCAGCACCTCCTGGGCCGTGGCGCTGGCACCGGGCCGCACCAGCAGGCGGTGCTGCAGGACCACCGGTGCCAGCAGCTGCAAGTCGGCGGCCACCACGTAGTCACGCCCGGCCGTCACCGCGTAGGCCTTGGCCGCGGCCACCAGCGCCAAGGCCCCGCGAGGCGACACCCCGGTGGCGAGCTCGGGGTGTTCGCGCGTGGCCACGACCAGGCTCATCACGTAATCAAGCAGCGAGCCGGCGACTTGCACCGAGGCGACCAGCGCCTTGAGCGTCGCCAGCTGGGCCGCCGACACCAGGGGCGTCAGGGCCTCCAGCCGCGGCGCCGCCTGCCCCAGGGCCAGCAGGGTGCGTTCGGCCTGGGCATCCGGGTAGCCGATGGTCAGCCGCATCAAGAAGCGGTCGAGCTGGGCCTCGGGCAGCGGGTAGGTGCCTTCGTAATCGGCGGGATTTTGGGTCGCCAGCACGAAGAAGTCCGCCGGCAGGTCGTGGGTGTGATCGTCGATGGTCACGCGCCGCTCGGCCATCGCCTCCAGCAGGGCCGATTGCACCCGCGGCGTCGCGCGGTTGATTTCATCGGCCAGCAAAAAGGCGGTGAACACCGGCCCCTTCTGGAAGCGAAAGGCACCTTGGGCCTGGTCGTACACCGTCACGCCCAAAATGTCGCTGGGCAACAGGTCCGGCGTGAACTGAATGCGGTGAAAGTCCCCCGCGAAGGTTCGCGCCAGCGCCTTGGCCAGCGTGGTTTTCCCCACCCCCGGAATGTCTTCGAACAAGACGTGCCCGCCTGCCAAAAGGGCCGCGATGGTCATGCGAATGACCTGTTTCTTCCCCACGATGACCGTGTCGATGTGATCGATCGCCGCGTCAATCAGCGCCTGTGCTTCCTCTGGTGTCATGCTGTTTCCTCCTGTCGGTCTTTCCTTAATTATTATCGATTTATATTTCGAATGCAAGCGGATACAACGCTTGTGGCCACCTAGTTGAGACCGGTATACTGAAGGCAAAACCAGCCGGTGGTCCCGGCGACAGGAGGTTCATTGTGTTCAAAGAATTTCGGCAGTTCATCATGCGCGGCAACGTCTTAGACTTGGCGGTCGGCGTCATCATCGGCAGTGCGTTCACGAAGCTGGTGACGTCTTTGACCGACAACCTGATCGGCCCGATTCTGGGCATGTTCACCAAGAGCACCAACCTGACCAAGCTCCATGTTTCGGTCCTCGGCGCCAACTTCACCTACGGGGCCTTCCTGAACGACATCATCAACTTTTTGATTGTGGCGTTCATCGTCTTTTTGATCGTTCGCACCGTGAACCGGCTGCTGCCCAAGAAGGCGGCGGCCCCGGCCGGCCCGACCAAAGAAGAGGTCCTGCTCACCGAGATTCGCGACCTGCTGGCCAAGCAGAATCAGGACTGAGTCGCATCTGAACAATCCAGGCTCCGGCCCGGGCGGATCACCACCTTCGGCCCCGGGCCCGGCGGCGGTGCGTCTGATCCCCCGCCCTAACTAATGGCATTTGAGGCCAAACCCAGACTATTTTTATTCTCAGATACGACCTAGGCCGCATTTCCACGTCAATGAAGGAATACTAGCTAGGAGGTCCACATGCTCACAACGGTTCTGATTGATCGCGATGGCACTCTCGGCGGCGACGGCCATTTCCATCCACTCGCAGACTTTGTCCCCTATCCAGGCGGTGCCGGCCGCCTTGCAGCAACTCCGCGAGCACGGCCTGCGCTGTCTGGTTTTGACGAACCAGACCCGCATTGCAAGCGGTGAGCTCGATGAAAAGGCGCTGGTTGCCAGCCTCCTGGCCCTCGGCGTTGATGACGTCTTCGTTTGTCCGCACCCAGCAGTCGTTGGCTGCAACTGTCGCAAACCTCACCTGGGCTTGTTCCGGCAGGCTTCGATGCGCTACGCCTTCACCGCCCAAGAGGCGGTGGTGATTGGCGACTCGAACCAAGCGGATATGGGCCTGGCCCTGGCCGCCGGCTGCCTCGGCTTGCACGTGGCCACCGGGCGCAACGAACCCGCGTCGGGCCTACCCGGCATCATCGAGCAACCAGACTTCGCCGCCGCCACAAACTGGGTGCTGACCCACTATGGCTCCCCAATCTAACCAAGTTCAATCGAGCCGTTGGGGGCACTTGTGTCCATGAACTGGAATTAGTCGTATTCAAAGACGCGTGCAACGGCGAGATTATCGCAGACCGCGTCGTGGATCACGACCCCGCCAGGCAAAGAAGCACCGCCACCCCGATTCGGGATGGCGGTGCTTCTTTGCCTAGCCTACGCGGACTGGTCATCAGTCGCCCGGCCGAATACCACGCGCGGCGCTGCCGCGCTTTTATTTTCTTCAAAAATAATGTTCATAACATGATATAATATCGCGCAGAACATACCACAAGGAGAGAATATGCGAAACATTGGAAAGTTGTTCGTTCTGGACTGGAAGCGCATCTTCAAGAGTCCCTTCGCCTTCCTGCTGATCTGCGCGTTGGTCATCATCCCCAGCCTCTACTGCTGGTTCAACGTCTGGGCGCTGTGGGATCCTTACAGCAACACACAGGCGCTGAAGGTCGCCGTGTATTCGGCCGACGCCCCAACTCAATTCGCCGGCAAGAAAATTGCGATTGGTGATGAGCTGATCACCCAGCTTCACGCCAACAAGAAGCTCGGCTGGCAGTTCGTCACCTCCAAGCAGGCAGTGGTCGATGGGGTGCAAAGCGGCAAGTACTACGCCGGCATCGTGGTGCCGCGCCGCTTCTCCAAGGACCTGATGACCTTCGTCGATGGCAAGATTCAGCGCCCGAAGCTGAAGTACTACGTCAACGAGAAGATCAATGCGATTGCGCCAAAAATCACGGCCAGCGGCACCACGACGCTGCAAAGCACGATTTCAAGCCAGTTCGTCGACACCGTGGCCAAGACGCTGGTCGGGGTGTTCAACCAGGCCGGCGTTAAGCTGGACGCCAACCTGCCGCTGATTCGCCGCTTTGCCAGCCTCGTCACCGCCACGAACGCCCAGCTGCCGACCATCCGGCAGTACCTGAACACCATCTCCACCGTCCAGGCCAAGCTGCCGGCGCTGAAAGCCAAGCTCAAGGCGGCCAACCAGCTGGTCGGCTACCTGCCGCAGGTCAACGCGGCCGGCCAAAAACTCGTGGCGGCCAACGGCTACCTGCCGCTGGTCCAAGACGCCGGCCGGCTGGCTGTGACTGTGAAGGGCAAGCTGCCCGAGGTCCAGGCCGCCGGCACCCAGCTGGCCGCGGTCAACGCCCAGTACGACACGCTGGCCCAAGCCGTCACCAAGGCCGCGACGGTCACCGGCCAGGGACTGACCGTGATTGATCAGGTCGACGGCACCCTGCCGTCTTTGACCCGCTTCGGCCAGGCGGCTCAGGCCACGGTGGCCACCACCAAAGACTCGGTGCTGCCCAAGGTGACCCAGGCGCTGGGCGTGGTTCACACCGCCGTTGACGCAGGTCTGAGCGTCATCGCGCAAGCCAACACCGCCTGGGCGGCCGACCTGACCGCCCTGAACGCCGACCTGGCCGAACTGGACGCGGCACCCGACACCGCCGCGGTGCGAGCGGCGATCGCCACGCGGTTGACGCAGGCCGCCGCTCGCGCCGCCAACGCGGCGGCCACCGCCCGGGCCCTGGCCGCCACGCTGACGCACCTGAAGGCAACCGGACAAACATTGCAGATCAAAGATACCGCGGCACTGACAACGGCAATCGACCGACTCAACCGGGTGGCGACCACGGCAGACGCCCTAGAGACTCAGGCCAAGGCGTTGGCGCAGGCGGTGCCAAACCTCTCCTTGACCGATCTGCGGTCGCGCCTAACCACACTGGCGACCACGGCAGGTGGCTTCGCCCAGGCGGCCACGGTTTTGGCTAATCTGAACCTCGCCGCCAGTGTTCAGACCGTGGTGACCCACTTCACCGCTGCCTTGAGCGCCGCCGACACCACGCTGACGCAGATCAATCAGCAGGTGCTGCCGGCCATGCCGGCGCTACTCGCCAACACTAAGGACCTGTTGCGCCAGGCCAACACCTTCCTCAAGGCGCTGCGCCACCAGCTGCCGGCACTGAAAACCGAGCTGGCCGACGCCGACCGGCTGCTCAACGGCCACATGGGCCAGATTCAATCCGGGGTCACCCTGGCCGCGGGGCTTTACCAAACCGAGTTCCCGGCGCTGAAGGCCAAGCTGCAACGGGCGACCGGCTTCATCCAAAGCGACCTGCCCGGCATTGAGCGCGACCTGACCACCTCGCTTGCGCTGGCCAACGCCAAGCTACCGCTTTTGGAAAGCGGGTTGCAAACCGCGGCCGCCTTCAAGCAAGATGACTGGCCGACGCTTGAAACCGCGATTCAAAAAGGGGCCGCCGCCATCAAAAAGGGTGAGCGGTCCGTCGACCTCAGCGCCTTGATCGCGCTGTTGCGCCGCGACGCCACCAAGGAGGCCAGTTTTTTGGCCGCGCCGGTGACCGTCAGCCAGACCACGCTGTACCACATTCCGACCTACGGCTCCCAAAGCGCCCCGTTCTACTTGGCCCTGTGCATCTGGGTCGGCGCCTTGCTGCTCGGCGCGATTCTGATGACCGAATACGAGCTGCCGGCCGCACTCGCTCACACCACCGTTCGGCAGCGCTACTTGGCCCGGTGGCTGACCTTCGCCGGCCTCGGGATGCTGCAGGCGCTGGTCGCGGCGGCCGGCAACATCGTGCTGATTCACACCTACGTGGTCAACAAGCCGCTTTACCTGCTGTTTGCGATGCTGTTAGCCGTGGTGTTCGTCTCCATTCTCTACGCGCTGATTGCGCTGTTCGGCAACGTCGGCAAGGGCCTCGGGATCATCATCTTGGTGCTGTCGATTTCCGGCGCCGGCGGGAACTTCCCGGTGGTGCTGTCCGGTCAGTTCTTCCAGGCCATCAACCCCTGGCTACCGTTCACCTACGCCGTCAACCTGCTGCGCGAAACGGTCGGGGGCATCTACTGGCCGGGGCTGTGGCAAGACCTCGCGGCGCTTGCCGCGTTTGGCCTCGCCTTCACCGCCTTGGGCCTGCTGCTCAAGGGCCCGATCCGGCCGTGGATCGACCGCATGCACCGCATCACACGCCAAAGCAAAATCATCGAGTGACGTCAAAAACGCTAGGGTCCACGCCCTGGCGTTTTTGCGTGGCGGCACGCAAAAAGCCGATGGTCCCCCATCGGCTCAATGTGCTTGGCTTACGCGCGGAAGTCGGCCAGTGCGGCCGACAGATCCTTGGTCTGCGGGTAAACCTGCCGGTACAGCTTGTAGAGCTTGGCGTATTTGGCCACGTGCTCCGGGTTGGGCAGGTAGGTCTGCCGCTCGTGAACGAAGGTCTTGGCGCAGGCGTCAAAGTCCGCAAACCAGCCCAGGCCGACCGCCGCGATCATCGCGGCGCCAAGGCCTGGCCCCTGCTCGCTTTGCAGGCAAACCACCGGCTTGTCGAACACGTCGGCCTGGATCTGCAACCACAACGGGCTGTGGGCCCCGCCACCGATCGAGGTCAGCTTGGTGAAGGTTTTGCCATGCGCCGCGTAGAGGTTCAGGATGTCCTTGAACGAGAAGGTCACGCCTTCCATCACCGCGCGAATGAAGTCGCCCTTGCCCTGCCGGCTGTCGACGCCGATGAAGCTGCCGCGAATCGTAGCGTCGGCGTAAGGAGTGCGTTCACCGACGATGTACGGCGTGAACAGCAGGCCGTTGGCGCCAATGCCGGTGTCAATCGTCGCCTGCATGAAATCGTCGAAGTCGTCATCCGGCGCGAACGTGTTTTTGAGCCAGCTCAGGCTGTAGCCGGCCGCCAGGGTTACCCCCATCGAGTAGTAGGCATTGGGAATCGCGTGGTTGAAAAAGTGCAAGTCGCCGTGGTAATCGTGGGTGACGTCCGGCTCGTAGCCCAGCACCACCCCGGAGGTCCCGATGCTGCACATGCCACGGTCGGGGTTGGTGATCCCGGCCCCGATGGCCCCGCAGGCGTTATCCGCACCGCCGCCGAACACCGGCAGACCCGGCTTCAAGCCGACAGCGGCCGCGAAGGTCGCAGTCAGGGTGCCGGCCTGATCCGTCGCCTGGATCAACGGTGGGCACAGGCTTTCCGGCAGATCGAAGACTGCGCAGACGGCGCTGCTCCAGCGACCGGCGGCGACGTCGAGCATCACCGTGCCGGCGGCGTCCGACAGCTCCATTTGAATCTTGCCGGTCATCTTGTAGCGCAGGTAATCCTTGGGCAACAAGAACGTGGTGGCCTGGGCAAAAATCTCCGGCTCGTTCTCCTTAACCCACAGCAGCTTGGGCAGCGTAAAGCCCTCCAGCGGCCGGTTGCGCGTAATGTCGAGGTAGGTCTGGCCCATGGTGGCCATGATCTCCGAAGACTGCTTGGTGGTACGGGTGTCGTTCCACAGGATCGCCGGACGCAGCGGCCGGCCGGCGGCGTTCAGCAGCACCAGGCCGTGCATCTGCCCGGAGTAACTCAGCCCCTTGATGTCTTCGGCTTGGACGCCGCTTTGCGCCAGCACGTCCTTGATCGCCCCGGCCGTCGCCTCGACCCAGTGATCGGGATTTTGCTCGTTGTAGCCGGGCTGCGGCTGGCTCAACGGATACGGCCGCGAGCCGGTGGCAACCACGGCGCCTTCCCGCGTGACCAAGAGGACCTTGACCGCGCTTGTTCCTAAATCGACCCCAATGACGTATTCCATAATTGTGTGACGCAGGGTTGCCCCTGCGACTCCTTTCGTGCGTTTTAAGTTTGTTAGTTATCTTTACTTACCCTTAAATTGTAGCGGTTACACCCGGCGAACGCAAGCCCTTTCACGCGACCGGACACAGAAAAACGCACCGCCAATCGGCGGTGCGTTCAGGTAACATCTGTGTCGTTTCTGTCAATTCAACTCTCTGGCCGCGCCGCCTGCACCGTTCTCCTGGGTGCCGAAGGTCAGCTGGCCGGACTCGATGTTCAAGAGGTCATGGGTCAGCATCGCGCAGCCGCCCAGCAAGACGCAGTGCCGCACGTCGTCGACCAGGTCGATTTCGGTGGCCTCGGCAGTCAGGCTGGGCAGGTCCTTGCGAATCTGGGTCAAAAGCGGCGGCAGCTTGGCGATCAGCCCGGAGTTGATCATCACCCGCCGCGGATCCAGCGCCACGGTGATGTTGTAGATCACATTGGCGATGTAGCGGCAAAACCGCGCGAGCTCCTTTTCGACGACGGGGTCACCCGCTTGGTACAAGGCGATCACCCGGTCGCGGGTGATGGTCGAATCGCCGAGGCGGTCTCGCACGTGGTCGACGATGGCGGCCTCCGAGCAGATGCTTTCGATGGTCGTCGTCTGCCCGTTGGCGAAGAACGCCTGGTTGTACACCACCGTGTGGCCGATTTCGCCGGCCTCACCGTGGCGGCCGGTGTACAACTTGCCGTGGATGATGATACCGGCCCCGATCCCCTTGTGAATGCTGATGCAGACCAGGCTTTCGTCCTCGCGGCGCCGCTCGAAGTCGCGCTCGTACACCGCCGCCAGGTTCGCCTCGTTTTGCAGCCGGACCGGCACCGTGAAGGTCTCTTCAAGCACCCGCGCGATGTCGACGCCGCCCAGGTCGATGAACGGCGAGAAGGTCACCTGGTTGTGGTGGACGATGCCGTGAACGGCAATCACGATGCCCAACAGCGGCAGGTGCGGCGGGGTCGCGCGGTCGTAATCGGCAATCCAGTCGGTAATCACCTTGAGCACGGCGTCAAAACTCAGGCCGCGAATTTCGATGCCTTCCTCGATCAACAGCTCGCCGGTCAGCCGGGCGGCGGCGATCACCAGGTAGTCGTACCCCCAGTCCATCGTGATGATGTAGCCGAGGTCGCGGTTGAAGGTCAAAATCGTGGGCTTGCGCCCGCCGTTGTGGGTGCTGTCGCCTTGCCCCTGCTCGATCAAGTACCCCTTCTCGATCAAGTTGGCGACCACATCCGACACCGTGACCTTGTTCAACCCGATGTTCTTGGAAATCTGACTGCGCGAAATCGTGCCGCGGTTGAACGCCTCGGTCAACACCCGCTTCTCGTTAAGCACCCGCAAAAGATTCTTATCTGTCCGCATCCTGTACTCCTCACCGTGCGTCAGCCTGACCTGACACCCATACCGCACTGTTAATAGCCTTATTTTACCATACCTCCCCCGCCGCAACCGCTTTACCGACACCAAAACGGCGGCGAGATTAGACTCACTCGCCGCCGCTTGCGATTACGCGCGAGGCGTCTTCAGAATCACCACGCCAAAGGCCGGCAGGTTCAGGGTGGCCGGCTGAGTCGCCCCGCTCAGCAGGTCAAGACCAGTTGGCGCCGGGTTAGCCACCGCGCAGGCCTTGGCCGTCGTGTTGATGGCGAAGGTGTAGGTCGCCTGCCGGCTGTAGCGGTGCGTGACCTCGACGCCTGCGAACGGCTCAGCCGCGGTGAGGTCAAGCCCAGCCGCCGCGGCGATTTTGGTCAGCAAAAAGCGCAGTCCGGCTGCATCCAGCTGGGTTCCGACGTACAGCGCGTGGCCGCGGCCCAGGTCGTTTTGGCAAATCGCCGGGGCCCCGGTGTAAAACAGCTGGGCGTCGTCGTAGGTCGCCAGCACCTTGGCCGTGGTCGGGTGCGTGACATCGCACAGGAAGCTGGCCGAGCACGACTGGTCGGCCCCCAGCGCGACGTTAACCGTCGTCTCGGGCGGCAAGGCGTCGAACTCTTCGTTCCACAGCCCCAACACCTCCTGCAGGCTGCCCGGGTAGCCGCCGAGGTAGACGTTGTCGTGATCGTCGACGATGCCCGACATGTAGGTGGTCACGAAGGTCCCGCCGCCTTGCACGTAGCTTGCGATCTTGGCCGACAGGGCCTCGGAGGTGGTGTACATCACCGGCGCGATCACGGCGGCAAAGCCGTCAAAAGGCGTCTCCTTGCCGATCATCGCGACGTCCAGCCCGGCATCGTAGCACATCTGATAGTACAGGTGGACCTGCTTGACGTAATCCATCTGCCGGCTCGGGCCGGTCGCGTACTCAACGCCCCAAAAGCTCGGCCAGTCGAACAAGACGGCAACTTTGGCGCGGTTGCGGCTGGCCAAGAGGTCGGCCGGCAACGACGCAAGCTCGGCGCCAAGCGCCTGGACCTCGCGAAAGACGCGGGTCTCGTGGGTACCGGTCGCCTCGGCGTGGGAGATCACCGCGCCGTGGAACTTCTCGATGCCGTTTTGAGATTGCTTCATCTGGAAGAACTGCACGGTGTTGGCGCCGTGAGCCACCGCCTGGTACGACAGCATCCGCATCTCACCGGGCTTCTTCAAGGCGCAGTACGGCTGCCAGTTCTGCTGGCTTGGCGTCTGCTCCATCAGCATGAACGGGGCCTGGCGCAGCCCGGCCATCAGGTCGTGCTTCATCGCCGTCTCGCTGGCCGGCGTGTCGAAGCTCGGGTAGTTGTCCCAGGAGACAATGTCCATCTCCTTGGCCCATTGGAAGTAGTCCAGGTCCTTTTGGGTGCTCATCAGGTTGGTGGTGATCGGGGTGGTCGCATCGACGGCGCGAATCGCCGCCTTTTCCAGCTTGAAGTTGGCCAACAAGGCATCGGATTGGAAGCGCCGGTAGTCAAGCGCCGCCCCGGCCAACACCGGCTTGTCAGAGCCGGCGTCGATCATGTCCGTCAGGTGCATCGGCGGCAGGATCTCGGACCAGTCGTGGAAGGTGTGACCCCAAAAGTTGCTGTTCCAAGCGGCGTTGACCGCCGCCAGGTCCGGGTAGTGACCGCGCAGCCAGGTGCGAAAGGCCGAAGCACAGTTGTCGCAGTAGCACTGGCCGCCGTACTCGTTGCTGATGTGCCAGCAGACCAAGGCGGGATGGTCGTGGTAACGCGCGGCCAGCCGGGACACCAGGTCTTGGGCCAGGCTCTGGAAGTTCGGCGAGCTCGGGCAGGCGTTGTGGCGCATCCCCTGCCTGGCGTGGCGGCCGTCGATGTCGGTTCGCGCCACATCCGGGTATTTTTCGATCACCCAGGCCGGGATCGCGCCGGTCGCGGTGGCCAGGACCACCTTCATCTGGTACTTGGCGGCCAGCGCCATGATTTTGTCCAGCAGGCTGAAGTCGTAGGTCGCCTCGTTGGGCTGAAGCAGCGCCCAGGAGAAGACGTTCAAGGTCAGCGAGTTGATGTGAGCTTGCCGCAGCTTGATCAGGTCCCCTTCCCAGGTCGCCTCGGGCCACTGCTCGGGATTGTAGTCGCCGCCAAACAGCAGCGGCAGGGTTTTAAGTGCCATGAGAATCCTCCTTCTTTCAAAAAACGGTCGTGCAACATTCTGGGAATGTCGCACGACCGCATGTGCTGCGATCACCGGGGGGATGGTCGCGGTGAGTTAACGTTCAATCTTGGGATTACTTCAGGGTCTCGATCATGTAGTGGTTCAGGGTGTCCTTGAGCTCCTCGAGGCGACCGGACTTGGTGGCAGCGAGCAGCGCGGATTGTGGCTTGTCGATGATGTAATCGTTCAGGGACTTGAAGTCTTCCTTGCCGGCTTCGATGCTTGCGCCGATGCCTTCGTCGTAGCTTGCGTAGCGGTCCTTGATGAAGTCATCGAAGACGCGGTCTTCGTGCAGACGCTCCGCAACCTTCAAGCCGGCGGCAAAGGTATCCATGCCGACGATGTGGCCGTAGAACATGTCTTCTGGGGTGAAGCTGGAGCGACGTGGCTTGGCGTCGAAGTTCAGGCCACCCTTGCCCAGGCCGCCGTTTTCAACGACTTCGTACATCGCAAGCGTTGCTTCGTACAGGTCTGATGGGAACTCGTCAATGTCCCAGCCGATCAGCTTGTCGCCCTGGTTGGCGTCCAGGGAGCCGAGCAGCCCGGCCTCACGCGCCGTGCGGATCTCGTGCTGGTAGGTGTGGCCGGCGAGGTTGGCGTGGTTGCCTTCCAGGTTCAGCTTGTAGGTGCCATCCAGGCCGTAAGTCTTCATGAAGGCGATGGTGGTGGCGGCGTCGAAGTCGTACTGGTGCATCATCGGTTCCTTAGGCTTTGGTTCAAGCAACAGCTGGCCGGTGTAGCCGATTTCCTTGGCGTAGTCGGCGGCCATGTGGAAGAACTTGGCCAGGTGTTCCTGCTCGCGAAGCATGTCGGTGTTCAAAAGCGTCTCGTAACCTTCACGGCCACCCCAGAACACGTAGTTCTCGGCGCCGACCTTCTTGGCGGTGTCGAGGCCTTCCTTGACCTGCGCAGCCGCAAAGGCGAAGATGTCGGCGAATGGGCTGGAAGCCGCACCGGAGACAAAGCGTGGGTTGGTGAACATGTTGGCGGTGTTCCACAGCACCTTCATGCCGGTCTGCTTCTGGTAGTCGACGAACATGTCGGTGATGGTTTCGATGTTCTTGTTGGTTTCGCGCAGCGTGTCGCCTTCTGGGGCGATGTCACGGTCGTGGAAGCAGAAGAAGTCGACGCCCATCTTGTCGTAGAACTCAAAGGCCGCCTCGACCCGCGCCTTGGCCAGGTCCATGCCGGTCAGGCCGTTCCAAGGGCGAATGGCGGTGCCATCGCCGAAGATGTCGTTGAGCTGCTGGCCGAATGTGTGCCAGTAAGCGACGGAGAAGCGGAGCCAATCGCGCATCTTCTTGCCACCGACCACCTCATCGGCGTTGTAGTAGTGGTAGTTCAGCCCGGACTTCAGGCTGCTGGTGCCAACGAACGGGATCTTGTCAACGTTTGGAAAATATGTCTTAGCCATGCAAAAGTTTCCTTTCTTGTTAGCCGTTTTTAGGTTAGTTAGTATATTTAACTTACAGGTGAATTGTAGCGCTTTCAGCTTGCAAACACAAGCCATCCCCGCGACTTTTCTGAACTTTTTGACCGCGCCGGGGGTCAGGCCGGCCGGCGACGGAAGTTCAGCTCGCCCGGCCCCACCGCCAGCAGCTGCTGAATCAGGGTCGCACAGGCGCCGAGCAGGGTGCAGTTGCGAACGTCGTCAACCAGGTAGATCTTAGTCTCCTGGGTGGTCAGGTGCGGAATGTTGGCCGTGATCGCCGGCAGCAGCTCGGGCACCGACGCAATCAGCTGCGAGTTGATCGCCACGCGGCGCGGATCCAAGGTGATAATCGTGTTGTAGATGATGTTAGCGATGTCGTAGCAAAAATCATCCAGGATGGTGATCGCCAGCGGGTCGTTGGCCCGGTACCGTGCGACCAGGTCCTCACGCGTCAGTCGCGGGTCGTTGGCCGCCTGCCGCAGCCGCTCGACGATCGCGGTTTCGGAGCAGAGGCTCTCGATGGTGGTCGGCGTTTGATGGGCCTTGAGTGCCCGGTCGTACAGGATGGTCTGACCGATCTCGCCGGCCTCGCCGAGCTTGCCGGTGTACAACCGGTTGTTCAAGATGATCCCGGCCCCGATGCCGCTGTGAATACTGATGCAGACGATGTTATCGATCGCGTCGTGGCTTTCGAAGTCCCGCTCGTAGATGACGCTGAGGTTGGCCTCGTTTTGCAACACAATCGGCACCTTGAGCTTTTGCCATAGGAGTTTGGCGATGTCTTGGTCCTTGAAGTCGATGAACGGGGTGTAAAGCACCCGGTTTTGGTAGACGATGCCGTGAATCGCCACGGCCACGCCGAGCAGCGGGACCGTGGCCGGCAAGGCGTCGGTATGGGCGATGCTGACCATCAGGGCCAGGCGGTCCTCGATGGCCATGTCACGCGCCGGAAACCGCTCGACGGAAACCACGCTCCCGTCTAGGCGGTTGATCATGCGGTCGATGAAGTCCTGGCCCATGTCGTAGTTGACCACGTAGCCCAGGTTGGCGTTGAAGCGCAGGATGGTCGGCTTGCGGCCGCCGTTGCGGGTGCTGTCACCCTGCCCCGACTCCAGCAGGTACCCCGAATCGATCAGCTCGGACACGATGTCTGACACCGTGACCTTGTTGAGGCCGAGGTTCTTGGAAATCTGGCTGCGGGAGATGGGGCCATCGTTGAACACCTGCTGCATCACGTGCTGGACGTTCAGGACCCGCACGAGGTTCCGGTTCGCTTGCATAATTACTCCTTACTCGACTTGCCTACTTGCCGGGCTGAATGGCCGCCCCGTTGGTTTGAATCAAGTCGTGGTACCAGGTGAAGCTCTTCTTGGGAATGCGCCGCAGGTCCTTGGCCGAGTCGTCGTCGCGGTCGACGAAGACGAAGCCGTAACGCTTGCGGTAGCCGTTGAGCCAGGACAAAATGTCCGAGAAGCTCCACGCGCAGTAGCCGATCAGGTCAACGCCGTCGGTGATCGCTTCCTTCATCGTGCGAACGTGATCCTCGAGGTAGGCGATGCGGTAGTCGTCGTTGACCTGCCCGTCGACCAGCTCGTCCTTGGCCCCCAGGCCGTTTTCGGTGACGAACAGCGGCAGGCGGTACTTCTCGTAGACCTGGCGCAGCGCGACGCGGAAGCCCACCGGGTCGATTTCCCAGCCCCAGTCGGTCTTTTGCAGGTACGGGTTGGAGACGGAGTTGAACATCGGCACCTCCGGGTTTTGCGCCTGCTCACCCTTGGGCTGCATCAGGTACGGATCGGTGGCGGAGAAATCCTTTTGCTCGGCGTCTTGCACCGGCTTTTCCAGCCGGTTTTGCTGCACCGTGCCGCCGTGGTAGTAGTTGATGCCCAAGAAGTCCGGCTTCGCGCTTTTCAGCAGCTGGTCGTCTGCATCAGTCACCTCGGGCATCAGCCCGGCCCGGGTCAGCTGCTGGCGCATGAAGTACGGGTACTCGCCGCGGCAGTAGACGTCCAGCCACCAGTTGTTGTTGAAGTCATCGGCGTTCAGTGCGGCCAGCACGTCGTTGGGATCGCCGGTCAACGGGTAAACCGGACCGTAGCCGAAGCTCGGCCCGATCAGGCCGCTTGGCACCAGCTCGTGAAACAAGTTGATCGCCGTCGCGTTGGCCAAGTTGACGATGTGATTGGCGGCATACATCCGCCGCACGTCCTGAACCTTAGGCGGGTGGTTGCCCCAGCGGTAGCCCATGCCGGTGAACACGTTTTGCTCGTTCATCGTGACCCAGTACTTGACCGAGTCGCCGAACGCTTCAAACAGGGTGCGGCAGTACTTGGCGAAGGCCGGAATCACCGCTCGCGACTCCCAGCCGCCGTACTTGTCCTGAAGCGCCTGGGGCAGATCCCAGTGGTAGAGGGTCAAAACGGGTTCGATGCCATTCTTGCGTAGCTCGGCGATCAGCCGGCGGTAAAAATCAAGCCCCGCCGGGTTGACGGCCCCTTCGCCGTCCGGAATCACGCGGCTCCAGGCCACGGAGAAGCGGTAGGCCTTGAGCCCAAGCTTGGCCATCAGCCCGACGTCTTCTGCCATGTGGTGGTAATGGTCAATCGCCACGTCGCCGGTCGTGCCCTTGAAGGTGTTGCCCGGCGTGTGGGCGTAGGTGTCCCAGATCGATGGCCCCTTGCCGTCTTCGGCGTAGGCGCCTTCCACTTGGTAGGCGGCGCTGGCCGCCCCCCACAAGAAGTTCGGTGGGAAGTCCTTGAGTTTGTCGTAGTACATGGTAGCCTCCTTTTAGTGTTGCTTGGCCACGGCCAAGGCACCGAGCAGCCCCGCGTCGTTGTCGTGCTTGCACAGCACAACCGGGGTGCGGTAGTCCTTGACCCAAAACGGGTTCTTCTCAAGCGCGGCCTCGATGAACGGCAGAATCTTCGGGTTCTTGGAGATGCCGCCGCCGATCAGGATTCGCTCCGGGTCGGTGGTCGCCACCAGGTTGTAAATCGCCACGGCGACGTGGTCGGCCCAGTCCGCCACTACCTGACGGGTCGTCGGGTTGGCGAGGTCGGCCATCAGCGCCTCGCCGCTGGTTGCCTCGTAGGCCACGCCCTTGCTTTTGGCGTAGGCGCGAACCAGCGAGCTGGTCGAGGCCATGTCGTGCAGGGTGGCAAAGCCGCGGGTGGTGAAGTCCGTGACCGACATCCCGTACTCACCGGCGCGGAAGTGCTTGCCGTGAACCAGGTTGCCGTTGATCACCAGGCCACACCCCACGCCGGTGCCCAGGGTCAACACCGCGTAGTCGGTCAGCCCCACCGCGTTGCCGTTGAGCCCCTCGGCCAAGGCGGCACACTTCGCGTCGTTCTCCACGTGGATTGGCACCTGGCGGCTCAGGTGAGCCGCGAAGTGTTCGATCAGGTTGTAGCCGTCCAGCTGGCCCAAGGCGCCGGCTCGCACGGCGACGCCGGTGGTCACGTCGATGAACCCCGGAAAGGAGATGCCGATGGCGGTGACCGCTGAATCCGCGTTGGCGATGGCCGCCATGTCCTCAAAAAACTGTTCCGGGTCCTCGCAGCGCGTCGGGTACTTGCCCTTGGTCAGAAAATTGGCGTCAGCGTCGAAGGTCGCGTACTTGACGAAGGTCCCGCCGATATCGAAACATAAATAGCTCATCGTATCCTCCTAGAAGTTGTTGGCCACCCAGGCCTCAAAGAGCTGCGGCCAGGCGTCGACTTGCGATTGAATGCCGTAGCCGTTGCCGGCGATGGCGGTTTCCTTGGTGGCCAGGCTCAGCCCGTGACCACCCTTGGGGAAAATGTGTAGCTCGACGGACACGCCGGCCTTTTGCAAGGCGGAGGCGAACATCAGCGAGTTCTCCATCGGCACACAGTCGTCGGTCGCCGTGGTCCACAGGAAGGTCTTTGGCGTGTCTTGGGTCACCTGCTTTTCAAGCGAGACCTTGGCCATCAGCGCCGGGTCGCCGTAATCGTCGCCGAGCAGCGCCTTGAAGGAGTCGTGATGGGCCAGCGGTCCCGAGGTGATCACTGAGTAGCCGAGAAACAGGCCGTTGGGGCGAATCGCCGCCGGGTCGAAGCCGTACTGGCTGGCGAGGTCTTGATGCCACTGGGTGGCAAAGTCGGCCGCCAGGTGACCGCCGGCGGAAAAGCCGGCGATGATCAGCTTGGCGGGGTCGACGTGGTACTCGGCGGCATGGGCCCGAACGCTTTGGACCACCGTCGCCAGCTCGAGCAAGGCGACCGGGTAACGCGCCGGGGCCACGCTGTAACGCAGGACGAAGACGTTGTAGCCCATCGCCAAGAACCGCACGGCGACCGGCTCCGCCTCGCGGTCGGAGGTCATCACGTAGCCGCCGCCCGGGCACAAGACGATGGTCGGGCGAACCCGGTTCTCATCCATTTCGGCAAAATTGTCCAGCACGTAGCCGTAAACCTTGGCGCTGTTAGAAAGTGGCGTCGACACTGTGTGTACGAATGTTTGCATGATTGTCACTCCATCGTTATTTTGAGCCCGACCGGCCGGTTGTCAGCACTTGGGCGAATCGTCACGTGCATCCCGTCTGCTTCGACGTGCCAGTCGACCGGGCCGCCGCCCAGCTGACTCACGCCGCGAATCACGCCGTGAAACTGCGGCTGGTTCGACTCGTCAAAGGCGCGAAAGGCGGTGAGCACCAGCTCCGTCGCCGCCCCCGGCGCCAGCGCGTAGGCGTAGACGGCGCCGTGGTTGGCGGTGTAGCGGAAGTCCTGTTGGCCGTAGTGCAAGGCCGACAGATCCTCGAACATGCCGCCGCTCAGGTTGGTCGGCCCCTCGCC
The DNA here is from genome assembly GCF_025490915.1 of Lacticaseibacillus parakribbianus. GTDB lineage: Bacteria > Bacillota > Bacilli > Lactobacillales > Lactobacillaceae > Lacticaseibacillus > Lacticaseibacillus parakribbianus. Next base: position 113,391 of record NZ_JANQBA010000002.1, read on the forward strand.
GAACCGCTTCCAAGGCAGGCTGCCGTAGATGCCCTCGCCGTTGACGGCCAGCCAGGCCCCGATCGCCTTGAGAATCTCTTGGTCCTTGGGGGCAATCGACCCGTCGGCCCGCGGGCCGACGTTGAGCAACAGGTTGCCGTTCTTGGCCACGGCGTCCAGCAGGCTGATCAGCACCTCGTTGACGCTCTTGTAGTCCAGTGAATCGGTGTAGCACCACGAGTTGTTGGCGATGGCGGTGTCGGTTTGCCAGTAAAACGGGGTCGGTTGCGCGAAGCCGCCGCGCTCGACGTCGGGAATGCCGGCCCCCCAGGCCATGCCGTCGTACTTGTAGCAGATGCTGACCGCGCTCCCCCACTCGACGGCGCGGTTGTAGTAGTAGGCGGCAAGCTCTTGCATGTAGGGCTTGAAGGCGGCGTGTTGCAGCCACCAGTCGAAGTACAAAAGCTCCGGGCGGTAGTTGTCGATCAGCTCGCAGACCCGCTCGACCCAGTCCTCGAGAAACTCGGCGGTCGGGTAAGGCTTGGAGAACAGGTCCTGGTTGTCCGGCTCAGGGGCGGCCGGCCAGTAGAAGTCGCCCTTGTGTAGCGGCTCGTGGACGTCCGAATCGAACTCGCGGCCGTGGCCCATGAACCACCAATGCTCGGCGCGGTGGTTGGACAAGGCAAAATGCAGCCCGTGGTCCAGCGTCGCCTGGCGCAGCTCACCCAAAACGTCTCGGTGCGGTCCCATTTCGTAGGCGTTCCAGTGCGACAGCGCGGAGCGGTACATCTGAAAGCCGTCGTGGTGCTCGGCCACTGGGAAGTAATACTTGGCGCCAGCCTGCTGGAACAGGTCCAGCCACTGGGTCGCGTCGAACTGCTTGGCGGAAAACAGCGGAATCAGGTCCTTGTAGCCGAAGACCTTTTGCGGCCCGTACGTCGCCACGTGGTGCTCAAAGGCCGGGTAGCCCTTGATGTACATGTTGCGCGAGTACCACTCGTTACTGTACTCGGGCACGGTGTAGACGCCCCAGTGGGTGAAAATTCCAAACTTCGCCTGCCGGAACCAATCCGGCGCCGGGTGCTGGCCGATGCTGGCCCAGTCGGCGTGGTAGCGACCGGCGGCGTTGACCGCCTGAATCTCCTTGAACGTGTGTGCCATGTTACCCCCTCCAATCAAAGCCAACCGCATCAAGCCACGCCTTGGCGAGCACCGCCGATCCTTGCAGGTTCGGGTGAATCCGGTCCATCGTGATGCCAAAGACGCTGGCCTGCTTCAAGAAGCGGTCGACCGCGGCCTGCGCGTCGATGTAAAGCAGCCCGTTGGTCGTGGCCAGCGCTCGGGCGGCGGCCTGGTAGGCCAAAAGCGCGTGGCGCATCGGGTCGTCTAGGTTCAGCTCCCACATCACCGGGCTGACGAGCAACGGCGTCGCCCCGGCCGCCTTGGTCTTATCGATCAGGTCCTGGTAGGTGCGGCGGTACAGGTCAACGTCCACCAGGTCCAAGCGCCGGCGAAACTGGCTGTCGAAAAAGCGCCAGACGTCGTTGATGCCGATCATGATTGACACGTAGTTGGGCTGGTGGGCCAGAACGTCTCGGTCCCACCGGGCAGCCAGCTTGACGATGGTGTCGCCGTTGACCCCGGCGTTGATCACGGCCAGCCGCGCGTCCGGGCGGCCGGCGGTCAGGGCCGCGTTGAGCAAGGCGACGTAGCCTTGGCCCCAGGAGTCCCAGCCGGCCGGCTCGGCCTGGTAGTTGCGGCCGGCGTCGGTGACGGAATCGCCGGCGCAGACAATCGTGGCATTTGGTTCAAACAGCATGTTTTTCCCCTCCGTGGCGGCGCCGACCAACATAAAAGGGTGCAAGACCGCACACACCGTCTTGCACCCTATTCATGTCCACACGATCCGTTGTGGCCGTCGGCTCAGCCTATTTGTTCTTGTTGGTGGTCTTAGCGAATCGCGGTGATGCGCTTCACCCGGGTCGCCCGCCTTACGAATAAGGCGGGTCAACCGGATGAGGCGGGTTGCACGACTTTGTGCAACGGCCTCACACCGAAAGTGACTGCGATTCAGAATTCAGGTGGTTACTTTTCTTCCTTGTACTGCTTGATCAGCTTGGCGCGAAGGGCGTTTTTGGCCTTGGAGTTCTTCAGGTCAACCTTGTAGACCTGATCGTAACCCAAGCCCTTGACCGTCTTTTGCATCCCGGCCAGCAGGCTGTTGAACTCGGAATCGCTCTTGGCCATCGCCAGCTTCCAGCTGGTGTTCTTGACCTGGGTGCCGATGGTGCCGCGCATGGTGCTGATCTGAGAGGAATCCTCAGGCGCGGTGTAGGAGACGCCGGCACCGACCAGCAGCTTGTTGTTCTTGGTCAGGTAGTCCATGGAGCTGGTGGCGCCGCCCATGTGCTCGCTCCAGTCCTTGGAGAGCTTGGTGGCGTTGAGCTTCAAGACAGAAGGCCAGGTGACGTAGCCGTACTTGTAGCCGGTCGAAGGATCCTTGTCGTATTGGTTGACCGCGACGAAGTTCAGCGTGGAGATGCCGTCCTTCCAAGTGCCGCCACCGTATTCGGCAGGCATCTTGACGGTGCCGCCTTCAAGGAAGGCCTTCTTACCAAAGGCGGTCAAAACCGGCTTGCCGTTTTGCATCTTCCAGGTCAGGCCCTTGATGCCGGCGGAGTAGCCGGTGGATTGCGCCTGTTGAACCTGGACGCCTTCTGGGCTGTACAGCCAGTTGATGAACTTGACCAACCGCGCCTTGTTCTTGGCCTTGGAACCGATGCCGATGAAGGTGCTGTTGCCGTCTGGCATGGAGCCGACACTGTAAATCTTGGCGTTTTCAAGCGGTGCGAGCTCGAAGCCCTTGCCCGCTGCCGTGTGAGCCGCGGTGTTGTAAGCGCCTTGGCCCTGGAAGGCCCAGTAGGAGAACAGAACCTTGCCGTTTTGGTACTTGGAGTACAGGGTGTCCCAGTTCTGGGTGGTCGATTCAGGGTCAACCAACCCGGCCTGCTTGGCCTTGTTCAGGAAGCGCAGGCCCTTGACGTACTGACTGTTGGAGTCGATGACGCTTTGGTACTTGTTGCCCTTGCTGAGGACGAAGCCCTGGTTGACTTCGTAGCCGTAAAACGCGAGGTTTTGGCCGGCGTTTTGCATGATCGTGGAATCCCAGTCCTTGAACAGGGAGATCGCGTAGATGTCGGTCTTGCCTTCATCCTTACGTGCCTGGGCCTGCATCTTCTTCAAGACGTTGATCAAGTCGTCGGTGTTCTTAATCTTCGGGTAGCCGATTTCCTTGTAAAGATCCCAGCGGATGTATGGCGCCGTGGTTGGTTCCAGGCCTTCGGAAGGCGTGGTCGGCGAGTTGGAGGAGACGCTGGAGTTGATGCCCCAGATGCCCTTCTTGTTGGCGAGCTTGGTGATCGAGTCCGTCGCACCCTTGTACTTCTTCAGGTAGGTCTTGCCGCTCATGTAAGGCGTCATGTCGGTCAACAGGCCGGCCTTGGCCAGCTTGGCGACGTGGTTGGTACCGGTGATGATGATGTCGCCCAAGTTGCCGGCCGCCGTGCGGGTGTCGTACAGCGTGTTGCCGCCGCCGGCCACGTTAGGTGCGACCATGTTGAGCTTGATCTTGAAGTTCTTTTCCACGTACTTTTCGAACCAACCCTTGGGCGTCCCCTGGTAGTTGGCCAGATCATCGTAGACGGTGACGGTCATCATTTTGCCGTCGTCTTTTTCCGCCTTGCTGGTGGTCTTGGAACCCGAGTTGCTGCTGCAGGCAGCCAGAAGCAATGCGCTTGCGGCAACCAACGTGTACAAAACGCGTTTCTTATTCATAATTCTTTAGTCCCCCTCTTTGGCGTGTCGCGCCAAATTTATGAATTAAAAGCGGTGAAACATCATTGCAATCAGCCTTTAACGGCACCAAGCATGATCCCTTTAGTGAAGTAACGCTGGAACATTGGGTAGATGAACATGATCGGCAAGACGACGACGATCGAAACGGTCATGCGAATCGAGGTCGGGGTCTGCGCCGTGGCAACCGCCGCGACGGAGCTCAGGCCACCGCCCGAGTTCTTGACCATGGCGGCCAGCGAGCTGGCCTGGTTGATGTACTGGTACAGCAGGTACTGCAGCGAGTAGAGCTTCTGGTCGGTGATGTAAATCAGCGTGTCTTGGAAGGAATTCCACTGACCAACGGCGGAGAAGATCGCGACGGTCGCCAGGATCGGGGTGCAGCTTGGCAGGATAATCTGCCAGAACACCTGCCAGGTTGAGGCCCCATCCAGCTCGGCCGCCTCTTCAAGCGAACGCGGCAGGCTTTCGATGTAGGTCTTCACCAGGATGATGTTGAACGGCGCCACGATGCCAGGCAGCACGTAAACCCAAAAGGTGTTGGTCAAGGCCAGGTTCTTCATGGTGATGAACATTGGAATCAGGCCGGCGTTGAAGTACATGGTGATGATGACGAAGCGGTACCAGAACTTGCGCTTCCACATTTTCTCACGGGTGAACATGAAGCCCATGAAGGCGGAGGCGAAGACCGTCAGCGCCGTGCCCAGCACGGTTCTGGCGACGGAGACCAACGCCGCGGTGCCCAGGCCGTCGAGCTTGAAGACCTGCACGTAGTTTTCGAACTGGATGTGCTTAGGCCACCAGTTGATCAGGCCGTTGGCCGACAGGTTGTTGGCCGAGATGCTGTTGATGATCAGGTAGTAGAACGGGTAGATGCACAACAGCGTGAAGATGATGAAGAAGATCACGTTGAACACGCGGAACACGCGCTCGCCGCTCGTGACTTCGTTTTTTTCGATATTACTCATGATGTGCTCCTTTCCGACTAGATGATCGACTCGCCACGCGTCTTTTGCGAGACCTTATTCACAATGAACAGCAAGGCCACGGAGACCAGACTCTTGAGCATTGAGATCGCCGTCGCATACGACAGACTGTTTTGGCCCATCCCGACGTTGTAAACGTAGAGGTCGAGGACCTGGATGTGGGTCTGGTTGAACGCGTTTTGGAAGACGAAGTACTGATCCATCCCGTTGTTCAGGAAGTTGGACACGGCCAGCATCAGCATGACGAAGTAGGTCGGCATCAAGGCAGGCACCGTGATGTAGCGAATCAGCTGCAGGCGGTTGGCACCATCGACACGCCCGGCCTCGTAAAGCTCCGGGTCAATGCCGGTGATCGCCGCCAGGTAGATGATCGAACCCCACCCTAGGCCTTTCCAGGTGCTCCACAAAAGCATCTTGAGCCAGACGTGGGAGTCGGAATCCAGGAACTTCAGCGGTTCCGTGATCAGGTGCAGGTTTTGCAGCAGGTCGTTGACCATCCCACCCGAGGAGAACATCGCAAAGGCGATGGAGTAAACCAGCACCCAGGAGATGAAGTTTGGCAGCGTGGTCAGCGTCTGGATGATGTTCTTGAAGTGCTTGTTGCGGATTTCGTTCAGGCCGATGGCGAACAGCACCGGGAAGAACGAGGTGACGATGTTCAACAGGCTCATCGCAAACGTGTTCAACAGCACCTGGAAGATCTGGTGCATCTGCGTCTGGTTTTGAACCATCATCTTGAACCACTGCAGCCCCACAAACTCGCTTTGGGACAGTGGAATAGGTGGCTCATAGTCGAAAAAGGCGTATACCCAGCCGAAAAGTGGTAGGTATGAGAATAATACAACGAGAATCAGGAACGGGGCGAGCAGCAACCACATCTGCTTCCCGCGCTTAGCGGCGGCCTTTTGGTGCCGCTTTTGACGCTCCTTATCTGTGATCGGTTGATCCGCGGTGACGTTTTGCATGATGATCCCCCTCGAAATAAATAGACTTGCCAGGTACGAAATTAGTAGGCTATGATGGACAGCGTTATCACAAATCTAGAAAACAGGTGATTGTTTTGAAGTTTAACCCGAACAGTTCGTTCTTCCGCTTCATGGGTACGTTGGCCAGCTTCGCCTTGCTCAACTGGGTGTTTCTGCTCACGTGCCTGCCGATCTTCACGATCGGGGCCGCCCTCACTGCCATGCACGCGACGCAGCAGCGCTACCTGCGAATCGAGGCGACACCGCTTACAAAAACGTACCTTCAAAACTTTAAGCGAAACTTCTTGCAGGCCACCGGCGCTTGGCTCATCGTGCTGGTGCTAGCCGCCGTGTTCGGCTTCAACATCGCCTTTTGGCGGGGCAATGCCAACCTGCTGGCGACGCCGGTGCTGGTCTTGATGGTGCTGGCCGCCGTGGTGCTGGTGCTGGTGGTCGAACTCGTCATGCCTTTGATCGGCCTGTTCCAAAACACCGTGCGGCAAACCTTCAAGAACGCCGTGCTGATGATCATTCCCAATTTCTTTTGGGTCCTGCTTCTGATTGCGATCGACGGATGCGCGTTCGCCATCTTTTACCTGACTAATATTGGTCGCGCCATGTTCCTGATTTTCGGCTTCGCCTTCTGGCAATACATCAAGGCCTTCGCGTACCGGCGGATCCTGGCCAAATACACCGACGAAATCTGAAAAAAAGCTGTAAGCGCTTCAACATCAAGTATTATAAATCGCTTTCGTTGATTTGTAAATATAATTTACTAACCAATTTGAATTTAGGCCGTAACGCCAGTGTTCATGCGGACTAGTGTTACCGGCACATCGGTGCTCAGCCGCAGCGTTTGGTCTAGCCCACCGGTCAAAGCCAGGCTTATTGGTTGCAACCAACCTGCACCCTCAAACACCGTTTCGGCCGTCTCGTTCCCCGAGGCGGCTTTTAGTTTGCCGCCCTGCTCGGCATACGCCCAAACGGTCACGGCACCGTCAAAGCGCAGGTGATCGTAGGTGACCGAACCGCCGGCTTCAAGCGCCACGGCCTCGTAGTGATCGGCCTTGGTGGTCAAGGTGGCGCCGGTGCTTGCGTCAAAGGCCTTAGCCGCCAGCGGCTGGGCCAGGTCGTAAGGCGCAACGGCCTGCCCGAGGTGCGGCAAGCCCAGCACGGCGGCGTGGTCGAAGGCGTCAAAGCCGACGCTAAGCGTGTAGTCCCCGACCGGGAAAAGCGGCCGGCGGCGCTTGGCGTCGTACCAGGCGAAGTCCCTGAGGTCGGCAGCCAAGGTCAGCTGGGCCGTGGCGCCTGGTTCAAGCGTCAGCTTCTGGAAGGCCACCAGTTGACGGCGGTCGGCGCGGCCGGCCAGGTTGCTTGCGTTCAGGTAGGCCTGCACGGTGTCGGTCACCGCAAAGTCCTCGTGGTTGACGACATCCACGCTGATGGTCAAGGCGGTGCCGGCGCGGTGAACCGCGGCCTCAAGCAGCCGCAGCTTACCGTAAGTCAGGCCGTAGCCGAACGGGTAAGACACCTGGGCGGGGTCGGCATACTGGTAGGTCAGCCGGCGCTTTTCGATGTCGTACTCGCGCATGGACCCACCCTGCCAGGCGGCGTTGTACCAAGTCTGGGCGAGCTTGCCCGTCGGCGGCGTCACGCCGGTCAACACGTTGGCCAGGGCCGTGCCCAGCGACTGGCCGGCGTAACCCACCGTCAGCAAGGCGTCGCAGCGCAGCTTGGAGACGTCGAAGGGGTAGCCGGCGATCAGTACCGCCGCCGTCTTCACCCCGGCGTCATGCACCGCGTCGATCAAGGTCTCCTGGGCCTGGGGCAGCGCGATGTCCGGTCGGTCCTCGGTTTCCCGCGCGATCAGCAGCGGGTGGTTCCCCGCGGCGACCACGGCCTTGGTGTGGCCCGGCAAGGCCGCAAGCACCCGGGTGAGGCCCGGGTCCACCACGGTGATCTGGCCGATGCGCCGGCCGCGCCCACCGGCCTGAAGCGAGTTGCGGTCGCTGGCGGCAAAATCATGCGCCACGGCGAACAGCTGCCCGTCTCCGTCCAGCACAAAGGCCTCGCGGATCACCCAGTCGTAGACCTCGGTGCCGTTGAGTTCAAGCTGACCGTCCTCGGTGAAGCGCAGGTAGCGGTGGCTGGCGCGGTCGCGCAAGAAGACCTGGCCTTGCTGCAGCCGCTCGATTTCGTAGGTCAACCCGCCAAGCCCCGGCTGGGCCGGCACGGCCAGATCAAGCGCCAGCGTCGCAAAGTCGTTGCTGTTGACCACGTCGAGGCGTGAGCCCAAGGCCTTTTGCATGCCCTGGGCCAAGGTCTCGGTGTTTTGCGGCAGGGTCGCGTACCAGTCCCGCACGAAGCGGTCGGCGGCAGGCCCGGTCAAAAGCACCCGGTCTTGGGTCGTCAGCGGCAGCGTCTTGTCGTGGTTTTCAAGCAAGACCGCGCCGCCGGCCGTGACCGCCTGCACCACCGCGTCGCTGGCGGCGGTGCCGATGGTCGCCTGGTCGTACTCGGCGAAGGGCTCGACGTCTTCGAGCTGCCCCAGCCGGGCGCGAACCTTCAGCGTGTTGGTGACGGCCCGGGTGATGTCTTGAACGCTGATCTGGCCCTCGGCCAAGGCGGCGAAAGCGGCGGCCTCGACCTTATCGGGCTCGTCGACGAAGCAGTCGATGCCCTTTTTCAAGGCGTCTGCCAGCGCGTCTTCGAAGCGGTCGTAGTAGTGGTAATCCTCGACGTTCAGGGTCAAGGCGCCGCCGTCGGTCACGATGCAGCCGTCCATCCCCCAGGCCCCCTTGACCGTCGCCAAAAGCTCCGGCGACTGCATCATCGGTACCCCATTGACGCCGTTGTAGCCGGTCATCATCGACTGGGCGTGGTGGTCGCGAAAGGCGAACTTGAAGGGCCGCAGGTAGTACTCGTGCTTCATGTGCGGGGTCAGCGAGTTGGACTCGCTGCCGCGATTGGCCTCGGTGTTGTTGGCCATGAAGTGCTTCGGCGCCGCGGCGACCAGCAGGTAATCGCCGGTGCCTTGCATGCCGTCGATGTAGCCGCCGGCCACGCTGCCGGCCAGCCTCGGATCCTCGCCGTAAGCCTCTTCGTTGCGGCCCCAGCGCGGATCGCGCTCCATGTCGATGGTCGGGGCCCATGGCATCAGCCGTCCCGTTCGGCCGGTGATGTTGTACAGGGCCCGGGCCTCGGTGCCGACCACGTGGCCGGCCTTTTGGGCGAGCTCCGGATCCCAGGTCTGGGCCAGCGTCAGGGGAATCGGCAGGCTGGTCAGGTGGTAGTGCTCGCGATCGACGATGCCGTGAGCCGCCTCGCCGCCGATGTTAAAGGCCCCCAGGTGCAGCCGAGGGATCGGCTTTTGCTGCCGCGACAACAGGCCGATTTTCTCGGCCAAAGTCAGCTTGGCGACCAGCGCCGTGGCCTTGTCTCGTGCGTTCATTGCGCGTCATCCTCCTTAGGAAACGTCAGCGAAAAGTCCGTGAAGGTGATCCAATCGGCATCCGGGGCGTCGGTTTGCTCGGTGAACAAGCCGAGCATCACGCCGGTGAAGTTACCGGCCAGCTCGGACGACAGGTACTGGGCCTGGGCCTCGCCGAGGTCGTAGCGCTTGCCTTGGGCCTCCGCGAAGAAGTGGTAAGTGTAGTTGGTGGTTTCAAGGCTCAGGGTCACCGGACCGGCCGGTAACAGCTGCACGTGATCCAGCGTCGTGGCCGGGCCGACGCGCAGGCGCCGGGCGACTTTCACTTGGTCCCCCACCCGCTCGACGATCGCGTCGTAGTGCTGAGATTCGGTCATGTAGGCCGTCAGCCCCGCGGCGTTGGCCGGGACGTCCACGGTCACTTGCACCGTCGAGAAAAAGGCGCGTTGGCGCATGAACAAGGCGGTCGGGCTGACCTGCGTCTCCTCAAGCAAGGCCTGGTTGGGCCGCATCGCCAGTACGGTCTGGTCGAAGCAGTAACGGTCGTTGTCCGGCTCGCGCAGGGTCACCCATTCGCGGCCGATGGTCGTGTTGTGGAAACTCAGCGGCACCAGCGGTGAGTGCTGCTGCACGTTTTCCAAGCCAGGGGCCGTCATCGTCGCCCGGGTAGTGCCGTGGTCGCCGGCGGTGAACCAGCCGTCTTGGTCGAAGGTGACCGGCGTCAGGTAGGTCTCGCGGCCCATCGTGTGCTGCTGAATCCAGCGGTCCAGCTGCCGAAACGCCAGGTGGATCAGGAACCAGTGGCCGTGGCCGTCGTCGACCAAGTCGGCGTGACCGGTACCTTGAATCTGGTAGCCGCCGAGGTTGCGGTTGGTCAACACCGGATTGTGGGCGTAGTTAACGAATGGGCCGAACGGCGCGTCGCCGCGAGCGTAGACCATCATGTGGCCGTACTCGGTGCCGCCTTCGCTGGCCAGCAGGTAGTAGCGCCCATCAGCCTTGTACAGGTGCGGCCCTTCCAGGTAGCGGCCGCCGGCGCCGGTCCAGATCACCTTGGACGGCGTGAGCTTCTTGCCGGTTGCGATGTCGATTTCGCACTGGGTGATGCCGTGGTTGCCGGCGTCGTCGTCGCCGTTGCTCATGAAGTAGGTCTTGTCGCCTTCAAAGTACAGGGACGGGTCGATACCGCCTTGCTCGACTGGAATCGGGTCGGACCACTCGCCGTGAATATCGTCGGTGTAGACGTAGAAGTTGCCGTTGTGATCGACGTTGGTGGTGACCATGTAAAAGCGCCCGTCGTGGTAGCGCAAAGTCGGGGCGTAGATGCCGCCGCTGGTGTTGGAGCCGCCAAGCGGCAGCTGGCTCGGCCGCGTCAGGACGTGGCCAATCTGCGTCCAGTTCACCAGGTCGTGGCTTTCAAACAGTGGCACCCCGGGAAAGTAGTTGAACGAGCTGTTCACCAGGTAGTAGGTGTCGCCGACGCGAATGGCACTCGGATCCGGGTAAAAGCCCGGCACAACAGGATTTTGATATGTCATCATGGCCTCCTAAAGGTTCGTTCGTATAGCTTACGAACAAGATTCAGGTTCATCATAACGTATTTTGCGGCGAACGCAAGCGCATTCATTTTGGGGCGGCGACACAAAAAACGCGCCCCTTATTGAAGGAACGCGCGAAAAATATTGTGGCAACCGGCCGCCACCGTGCCCGACCCGCACCGGCCGCCACCGGCTTGCGCCAGACATCGCGCGGCTCACCCCTTGTGCTGCGTCGCGGCGCGGTAGGCGCGAGGCGTCTGGTGGCAGCGGCGCAAGAAGAGCTTGTTGAAGTAAGAGATGTTGTTGAAGCCGACCTGCCCGGCGATTTCCCCCACCGCAAGCGACGTGTCGCGCAGCCGGGCCTGGGCCTGCTCGATGCGCTGGTCGTTGAGGTAATCCGTCACCGTCGCCTTGGTCGCAGCCTTGAAAATTCGGCACAGGTGGCTCTTGCTCAGGCTGAATTCGTCGGCCAGCCCCGCCAGCGTCAAGGGCTCCGCGTAATGGGTGCGAATGGTCGCCATCACGGCCTTGGCCAAGTCGACATGGGCGCTTGGCACCGAAGCGGCCGGGGTCACGCCCAGCCGCGCCGCCCACAGCGCCGCCCAGACCAAGTAGAGCTGGGCTTTCACCGCCAGCTCAAAGCCCGGCTGCTCCGCCGTGCCGCTGACGCGAATCGCATCGAGGGCCCGGCGCAGCGCCCGGTAAGCGGCATCGGCCGGGGCGAATCGCACCGGCAGCGTCACCCGCCGCTGCAGCACCGGATCCAAGTAGCGCTGCTGTACCGCGTCGGGGGCCGCCGAGCGGATGAACACCGGGTCAAAGACGATCGCGTAAAAACCAAAGGGGGTGCCGACCGGGGCGGTGATCGCATGGAGCTGATCGGGCAAGAGCAGCGCGATGTCACCCAGGCCAAGCGCCACCGTCTGGCCGTCGACGTGCAGCGCCGCTTCCCCTTCCATCACCACCAGCAGCTCGCACTCCGGGTGCCAGTGGGCCGGCACCCGCTCGCTGCGCAGCGCATCGGTGGTGAATTCATGCACCCGCAGCGGGAACAGCGCGGTACCGTGGGGTTCTTGTTCGCGTAAGGTCAGATTGGGCATGGCGGCCTCCTCGTCAATATCGTGTTAGAAGTGGTCAATTTCATTCAAGTCTCTCGCCACTTCATGCCTTATATTAGCACTATAAGTGATTTCGCGAAATCATCAACGTGTTAATACGGAGGCAAATCATGCAATACACCAACGATAACGGGGCCCTTGTGATCGGCCACCAGAACGAAACACTGCGGCTGGAGGCCTGGGGCCAAGATGCCCTGCGCGTTCGCGTCACCGAGTACCCGACCTTCACGCCCAACGACTGGGCGCTGAGCGAACCGGTGCCGGCTGCCCAGCGCCAAGCCGACATCACCATCGATGAGGCGGCCGGCACCGCCGTGATCGAAAACGGGCGGCTTAAAGCGACGGTCAACGCGGCCGGGGTCCTGAGCTTTTTCAAGGACGGCAAGCTGATCTTGCGCGAGTACTACCGCTCGTACTTTGGCACCGAAAGCGACGAGTCGCGTTGCCTGAAGATCATCGCCCGCGACTGGAAACCGATTGTCGGCGGCGACTACGGGCTGACCTTGCGCTTTGATTCCAACGACGGCGAGAAGATTTTTGGCATGGGCCAGTACCAGCAAAAGTACCTGGACCTCAAAGGCTGCACCCTGGAGCTTGCCCAGCGCAACTCCCAGGTCACCGTACCCTTCGCCGTGTCGAGCCTGGGCTACGGCTTCTTGTGGAACCACCCCGGCGTCGGTTCCGTCACCTTCGGCAAGAACATGACCGAGTGGCACGCGGATGCGACCAAGCAGCTGGACTACTGGCTGACCGTCGCCGATGACCCGGCCCACATCGTCGAGAACTACACGGCCGTGACCGGCCGGGCCCCGGCCGTGCCGGACAAGCTGCTCGGGCTGTGGCAATCGAAGCTGCGCTACCGCACCCAAGACGAGGTGCTGGACGTCGCCCGTAAGTACCAGAAGCTCGGCATTCCGCTGGACATCATCGTCATCGACTTCTTCCACTGGACCCGCCAAGGCGATTGGCACTTCGACCGCGACTACTGGCCGGATCCCAAGGCGATGTGCGACGAGCTGCACGCGATGGGCACCAAGGTCGTCGTCTCCGTCTGGCCATCGGTGGACCGCAAGTCCGAGAACTTCGGCGAGATGTACGACAAGGGCTACCTGATTCGCACCGAACGCGGCTCGATTCAGACCTACGACTTCCAAGGCGACTGCCTGGAGATTGACTGCACCAACCCGGCGGCTCGCAAGTTCATCTGGGAAAAGTGCAAGCAAAACTACTACGATTTTGGCATCGACGCCTTTTGGCTGGACAACGCCGAGCCCGACTACGCGGTCTACGACTACGACAACTACCGCTACTACCTCGGCCCAGCGCTTGAGGTCACCAACATCTACCCGCAGCTGTACGTGCGGGCCTTCGAAGACGGCATCGAGGCCGAGCATCCCGGCCAGCCGCGCCTGCACCTGGTGCGGTCCGGCTGGGCCGGTAGCCAAAAGTACTCGACGTTGATCTGGTCCGGTGACGTGCCGAGCACCTTCGCCGCGCTTGAAGACCAGGTGGCCGCCGGGTTGAACATGGGCCTGGCCGGCATCCCTTGGTGGACCACCGACATCGGCGGCTTCATGACCGACGACGTCAAGGATCCGGGCTTCAAGGAGCTGCTGTTGCGGTGGTTCGAGTTCGCCGTATACACCCCGTTCGTGCGGATGCACGGCGACCGCGGTCCCCACGACATTCCGGCGCTGTCCGACTCCGATCACGGCGGCGGCAGCCTTTACACCGGGCATCCCAACGAGCTGTGGAGCTACGGCGACGACGCCTTTGCCATCATGAAGGACCAGCTGAAGATTCGCGACGGCCTCAAGCCTTACGTCGCCGACCTCTTCAAGCAGGCCACCGCCACCGGTGCCCCGCTGTTGCGGACCATGTTCTACGAGTTCCCGGATGACCCGAAGGCCTGGGAGCTGCAGGACCAGTACATGTTCGGTGCCGACTACCTGGTGGCGCCGGTGCTTCACGCCGGTGAGCGCAGCCGCAGCGTCTACCTGCCGGCCGGTTCTTGGCAAAACGTCGACGACGGCCAGACTTACGCCGGCGGCCAAACCGTCACGGCGGCCGCCCCGCTCGAACGCATTCCGGTGTTCAAGCGCCTGTAACCCGCAGCTTAACGTCTGATTCGCCCCTTCGCCCCCTCGCGAAGGGGTTTTGGCGTGAGCGAAATCTTCTATATAAATAGACACATTGTGTCCGACGCCGCTTGCCCCTGTTATCGCCGGCGTGAATCAAGTAGAATGAAGTTATACAACCGCTGGCGGCCGAATCGGTCGCCGCTTGGGGAAAGCGGGTCGTCACGTGAGCGAAGCCACATGGGTCACCTTGAGTTTTGCGTTCAGCACGGTCACCAACCTGGTGGTGCTGTTCGGTATTTTATCTTTCATCTACTGGATTTGGGGCAACAAGACCCCGCTGGTCGCCAAGTACCACGACCTGCTAGAGATCCTGCTGGCCGCGGCCTACACCGGCTACGCGCTGGTGCTGGCGGCCTTGAACAGCCACTTCACTACACCGCTGCTCGGGCTGCACTGGACCGGGCTGAACCTGCTGGTGGTCGCGATCTTCATCTTCGATCTGCTGTTGGCCAACCGCTGGCAGTTCGCCATCGGGGTGCTGGAGACGCTGGGCTACGCCTGGTTCATGGGCGGCCGACCGACGCCGGCCGTCCTGGCGCTGCTCGCCGGGCTGATTCTGGTGCAGGCCTTCGCCAGTTTTGGCGGCTACCGCTTCTGGCGCAACCACGCGGTGATGCTGGGCAGCCTGGCGCTGGCCGGGGTCCTGGCGATGGGGCTGATGTGGGTGATCGGCGGCAGCCTGGACTTTGCCGGCTTTTGGTCGCGGCAGATCATCGCCTTCGTGGTGATCGCCGTCGGGGCCTACGAGTACTTCCGGATGCTGCTGGTGAGCCAGCTGCGCGTCGAGTCGCAGATCGAGCTGGACGAGCTGACCGGGCTGAAGAATTTTCGCACCTTCGACCACGACATGCACACCCGCTACGCCGGCTACCGCCAAAACGGCACCGGCCTGACGCTACTGGAGCTTGACATCGACTGGTTCAAGCGGATCAACGACACCTACGACCACCTCGTCGGCAACGCGGTGCTCAAGGGCGTCGGCCAGGCCACCGCGGCCTTCGCCCAGGCCCTGCCGCAAACCGCCGCGGCCTACCGGCTGGGCGGCGAGGAGTTTTGCATCGCCGTCACCGCCCTGCCCCAAGACGCAGCGCTTGGGGTCGCCCAGGCGCTGAAGGCCAAGCTCGACGCCTTGACCTTCACGGCAGACGGCGCCGCCTTTTCGATCACGGTGTCCGTCGGCCTCGCCGAGGCGATTCCCGCCGACCTCAACTACCTGGATGTCTACAAGCGCGTCGACCACTTCCTGTACGAGGCCAAACGCGCCGGCCGCGACCGGCTGAACATCGGGGGGCGGATTGTGGCGTGAGCCCACACCCACACCTGAACAACAAGCAAACGCGCCTGACCACAACCGGGGTCAGGCTTTTTGTCGCCGGCCGAAAAAAGCGCAATTGCCGCTTGCCTTAGACCCGCTCCAAGGTGCTATGCTAACGGCAGTCGGTGTGGTGGGGCAAGACACGTCCCCCGCATCCTCGCCGCGCAATGCCGACGCCGGCCGAAGCCCGGTCGGCGCTTCACGACGGCGCGGCGCCGCAACAGCATACCCGCACCATTCCAACACCCAAAACACGGAGGTCGCACGATGAAAGACACCATTTTTGTTAAACCCGGTCAGGTCGCCATTGAGGACGTCGCCAAGCCGACGCTTCAAGCCCCGGACGACGTGATCATTCGCGTCGTTCGGGCCTGCGTCTGCGGCTCCGACCTCTGGGGCTTCCGCGGCCAAGACGACGTGGCCGCCCACTCCCAAAACAGCGGCCACGAGGCGATCGGCGTGGTCGAAGCCGTCGGTGACGCCATCACCACGCTGGTGCCCGGCGACTTCGTAATCGCGCCGTTCACCCACGGCTGCGGCCACTGCGCCGCCTGCCGCGCCGGGTTCGAGGGCGGCTGCCTCAGCCACGCCGACAACTTCAGCGACGGCGCCCAGGCCGAATACATGCGCTACCAGCACGGCGAGTGGTCCCTGATCAAGGTGCCGGGCAAGCCGGAGGACTACAGCGAGGCGATGCTCAAGTCGCTTTTGGCCCTGGCCGACGTGATGGCCACCGGTTACCACGCCGCCCGGGTCGCCCGGGTTCAGGCCGGTGACACCGTGGTGGTCGTCGGCGACGGCGCGGTCGGGCTGTGCGGCGTGATTGCGGCCAAAATGCGCGGCGCCAAGCGCATCATCGCGATGAGCCGCCACGCCGACCGCCAGGCCCTGGCGCAGGAATTCGGCGCCACGGACATCGTCGCCGAACGCGACGACGCCGGGGTCGCTCACGTAATGGCCTTGACCCAAGGCGTTGGCGCCGATGCGGTGCTGGAGTGCGTCGGCACGGAACAAGCCGTCGCCACCGCCGTCAAGTGCGGCCGCCCAGGCGCCACCGTCGGCCGCGTCGGGGTGCCGCACAACCCGAAGATGGACCTGACGCCGCTTTTCTACCGCAACACCAGCATCGCCGGGGGCCCGGCCTCGGTCACCACCTACGACAAAAAGCTGCTGCTGGACGCCGTGCTCAAGGGTGAGATTCACCCAGGCAAGGTCTTCACCAAGTCCTTCAAGCTGGCCGACATCCAGGCCGCCTACGAGGCGATGGACCGCCGCGAGGCCATCAAGTCCTACATCATTGTCGCCTAGCGCCGCAATCGGGGGCTTTTGACCACCACCCACCCACTGCGCCCGACCGCAATCAACGAGATTGCGGTCGGGCGCTTTTTGGGCCGCTTCAACCAGTTATTTTCAAAATAACTTGCAACGCGCGACGTGGGTGTTAATATTAAAACAACAGGTTCGAAAAAGACAAGCGAGGCAGACAACGTGATCGAATTCATCAACATTACCAAGCAATACACCGAAACGGCCGCCCTGCAGGCCGTCAACCTGCGCGTCGACTCGCACGAGCTGTTCGTGCTGGTCGGCCCGTCCGGCAGCGGCAAGACGACGCTGCTCAAAACGGTCAACCGGCTGGTCGTGCCGACCAGCGGCCAAGTGTTGCTCGACGGCGTGGACGTCGCCGCCGGCAACCTGCAGACGCTGCGCCGCCACATCGGCTACGTGCTGCAATCCAGCGCCCTGTTCCCCAACATGACCGTGATGCAAAACGCGGCGGTGCAGCTGGAGGCGCTGGGCTGGCCCAAGGCGAAGATTCGCCCGCGCCTCGAGCACCTCTTGCGGCTGGTGGATCTGGACCCAAAGCTTTACGCCGACCGCCGCCCGGCGCAGCTGTCCGGCGGCGAGGCCCAGCGCGTCGGCATCGTTCGCGCCTTGGCGGCCAACCCGACGCTGATGCTGATGGACGAGCCCTTCTCGGCGCTGGACCCGGTGGCCAAGCGCCAGCTGCAGGCCCTGATTTTGCGGCTGCACCAGCAGCTGGACACCACCATCTTGTTCGTGACGCACGACATGCAAGAGGCGTTGCGGCTGGCCGATCGCATGGCCGTTTTGCACAACGGCCAGCTGCAGCAGGTCGGCGAGCCCCACGCCATCTTGGCGAGACCGGCCAACGCCTTTGTCGCCGACTTCTTCAAGGACGTGAGCGCAAGCGAGCGCGACTTGGCCCAGGTGCTGGCGGCCGGCTTCGGGGTACCGCGCTCAGGCGGCGGCGAGCCCTGGGCCGCTGGCGCTTCGATCTACGATTGGGCGGCGGCGCTGCAGGCGAATCCGACCCTGGTCGTGCAGGTCGCAGGCCGTGAGCTACGGTCCGGCGACCTGATCGGCTACCTGGCCACCCTGGCCAAGGAGGCGGCGCATGCTTAACCAAACGCTAGAATACATTCACGCCAACGGCCACGAGCTGCTCGTCGCCTTGGGCCAGCACGTCGCAGTGGCGCTGATCGCCACGCTCATCACCATCGTCATCGCGATTCCCCTGGCGATTGCCTTGATGAACCACCGCCGCGCCGGCGAGTTCGTGCTGCAGGTCGCAAGCATCATCCAGACCATCCCCAGCCTCGCGATTCTCGGTCTCTTGATCCCCTTCGTCGGCATCGGCACGGTGCCGGCGATCATCGCGCTGGTGCTGTACGCGATCATGCCGGTTTTCCAAAATACATACGCCGGGCTGACCAACATCGACCCGCTGTTGATTGAGGCCGCCGACGCGATGGGGGTCTCCCGCCGCTACAAGCTGCTGCGGGTTCAGCTGCCGCTGGCCGCCCCGATGATCATCTCCGGCATCCGCATCGGGGTCGTGATGATCATCGGTACCGCGACGCTGGCCGCCTTGATCGGCGGCGGCGGCCTGGGGACCTACATCCTGCTGGGGATTCAAAGCAACAACAACGCCGCGCTTTTGATCGGCGCGGTGCTGTCGGCGGCCCTGGCCCTGATCGCCAGCGGCCTGATCAAGCTGCTCGCCCGGGTGAAGCTGCGCCACCTTTTGGCTGGCCTGGCGGCGCTCGTGGTGGTGGGCGGCGGCGCTTACGCCACCGTGGCCCTCACGGCGCCGCGAACCGAGACCATCACGATCGCCGGCAAAATGGGCGGCGAACCGGAGATTTTGATCAACCTGTACCAGGACCTGATTGCGGCCGACCAGCCGCACCTCAAAGTCGTGCTCAAGCGCAACTTCGGCGGCACCAGCTTCTTGTTCAAGGCGCTGAAGGCCAAGCAGATCGACATCTACCCCGAATTCACCGGCACCGTGCTGCAGTCTTTGGTCAAGCACCCCAAGGCGATCAGCCACGACCCGACTCAAGCCTATCAAGACGGCAAGGCGGCGCTTGCCGAACAGTTTGGCATGACGCTCCTGCCGCCGATGGCCTACCAAAACGGCTACGGCCTGACCGTCACCGCCCAGACCGCCGCCCAGTACCACCTCAAGACCATCGCCGACCTGGCCGCGCATCCCGAGCTTCGCGCCGGCTTTGACCCCGATTTTTACCAGCAGTCGGACGGCTACCCCGGCCTGCAAAAGGCCTACCACCTGGCCTTCACGAACGTCAAAACCATGGAGCCCTCGCTGCGCTACCAGGCGCTGGCCCAAGGCGACCTCGACGTCACCGACGCCTACACCACCGACCCGCAGATTCAAAAGTACCACCTAGTGCTGCTCAAGGACACCCAGGCCTTTTTCCCGCCGTACCAAGGGTCGCCGCTGATGCTGACCAGCTTCGCCAAGGCGCATCCGCAGGTGGTGCGAAGCCTCAACCGCCTGAAGGGCCGCATCTCGACGCAAGACATGCAGCGGATGAACTACCAGGTGACCGTCGAGCACCAAAAGGCCGCCACCGTCGCGCGGCGCTACCTAAAGACGCACCACTTACTAAAGGAGGACTGACCATGAACTATCTTGTCACCGGCGCCACCGGCCACCTCGGCTCGCGGGTGGTCGAAAGACTCAGCGAACGCGTTGGCGCAGGCGCCGTCACCGCCGCCGTTCACACCCCGGCCAAGGCGACTGCGCTGGTCGCCCGAGGCGTTCGCGTGGTCGCCTGCGACTACCTGAGCGTCGCTGGCATGACGGCGGCCTTCACGGACCAAGACGTGGTGATCGTCATTCCCAGCAAAACCTACGATCTCGTGCAGCGCATCCAGGAGTTCGAGAACACGATTCAGGCGCTAACCGCCGCCAAGGTCGCGGGGGTCGTGTTCGTCAGCTTTTTTGCCGACCAGGAACGCAACCCCTTCGTCATGTCGCCCTACTACGCGTACGCGCCAAGGCGCCTGGCGACCAGCGGCCTCACCTACGCCGTGGTCAAAAACGCGCTGTACGCCGACCCCTTGGTGCCGTATTTGCCCGAGCTGATTCAGCGCCAGGCGCTGATCTACCCGGTCGGGTCACAGAAGCTCAGCTTCATCACGCTGGCCGACAGCGCCACTGCGATCGCCGCCTTGGCGACCCAGCCGGCCCTGCGCGACCGGGGCCAAAGCTACCTGCTGAGCCAGTCAACCGCGCTGAGCATGCCGGCCTTGGGTCGCATCATGAGTGACGTCACCGGCCGGCCGATCGGGTATCACCCGGTGTCGAACCGCGAGTTTGGCCGCATCTACGCGGCGGAAGGCGACGGGGCGGAGCTCGCCAGCATGTACGCCGCCGGGGCCCTGGGCCTGCTCGGTGGGGTGAGCGCCGATTACCGCCGGCTGACCGGCTACGAGCCGGAAGGCATGGCCGCGTTTTTGACCCGCGAATACCGGCCGCGACCGGCGGGAGGGGACCGCGCATGAAGTATTCGCACAAGCTGAGCGACGCGGTTCACATTCTCGCCTTCGTCGAGATCTACGCCGGCACCGACCTGTCCAGCACCGCGATTGCCAGAAGCGTCGAGGCCAACCCCAGCGCGGTGCGGCAGCTGATGGCCAAGCTGGTCAAGGCCGGCCTGCTCAACAGTCAGCCGGGCAAGGTCGCCCCGACGCTGGCCAAGCCACCGGCCGCCATCACCCTGCTGGACGTCTACCGCGCCGTCGAAGGCCGCCCCGACCTGCTGCACATCGACCCCAAGACCAACCCGCTGTGCCGCGTCGGCGGCAACATCCAAGACACACTCACCGGCCTTTACGCTTCGGTGCAGCGAGACGCCGAGGCCAGCATGGCCACGCACACGCTGGCCGAGATCATCGCAGACCTCCTCAAGCGCGACGCACAGAAGCGGCGCAAGTAGCAGCACCCGGCCGGATTGCGGCCGGGTGCTTTTGGGTTGCCTTGGGCCAATCAAAAAACGCCCGGCGCAACCGTGACGTTGCGCCGGACGCGCCGAAGCCACCCAGCGACGGGCGCTCGGCGGCTAAGGCTTGCTGATTGGTGATTGACGCTGGTTTCGCCCCCGCGAGCCGGCACAGGTCGACTCGTGGTACATGCTGGTACAAGCTCCCTGTCAGTTCGGCACCGCAGCTACCTCGCGTTGCGAGTAGGCACCGGACTGTGCGGCAGGAAGATGGTGGTCCACACCCTGGTGGTCGGTCCCAATCGGAGGGGACCGTTGCGCGAAAACGTCGGCGTTGTTGCCTGGTACGGCATGGCATGAGTGGGGGTACTGGAGATGCTTATGCTCCGGACCTTCCCCCTAAGCAGTAGAGACACAATCGCTGCGGCCGCAGTGATTTCCCTGCCCGTTGACAATCATCTGAAGCTAGTGTAAGCCCTGCCATTTGAACCGTCAACTTTAAAGCTCACGCGTTCTCCTCAGGCAGATTTCGTTACATTTTGGCCGCTGCCGGTTATACTGGCGAAAACGGGAAGGTCGGTGCTTCAATGACACAATTACCCCTGCGATTAACTGCAACGATTATCGGTGGCTACTCCGGTTCCTTACTCACACCTTCATTCGAACCGGTACAACGCCCCTGGCTGGCCGTTCGAGTCTCCGCGATTACACTGGCAAATGATGCCGTGTTCGAAATCTCGGCGACGCCAGCATATCTCGCCTTTCAACCCACCGCCGCCCCCTTAGGCCTGCTGTGGCGAACCGGGGACCAGCTGCAGATTACCAGCACCCTTGAAATGTGGCGCGAACTCCCGACCGTCGCCGCATTGACTGCCATTCGTCGAATCGTCGACTCGGCACGACTAACCACTGGCCGTGCAGCCGCCAACTGGTTAACGTGGGTTCAGGAGCCGGCACGGCGACGCACGATTGCCGACCTCGTCACGGACTATCAAGCCGGGCGGCTATCCTTCGCCGTTTTTCAGGAACGCGTCGCGGCCTTAGCCCGACCGCTACCGTCAAAAATTCGCCTCCAGCTCGCCCATGTTCAGCAGGCCCAAATCGCCTTGATGCGCCAGGTCTACGCCGAACTCGACGCCTTGGCGCCGGAACACTTGGTGATCGCCGCACCGACCCAGCTGCGGCTGCTTCAAGCGGCGCCACCGGACGAGCGGCCGGCGTATCCCGTCGACTCGGCCAGGCTGGCCGATCCGGCCTACCAGGCGGCGCTGCTCGCGACCATCACCCCAGCCGCCGACACCGATCCCGGCCTGCCGCTGGATCCCCCGAGTACCGCACCGTCGCCGCTCACGCCGTACCGCATCCGGCTTCGCACCACTGTGGCGCAGACCCGGCCGCGGTCGCAGCGCCAGCGGCTTGAGGTCACGGTTGACCGCGCGACCACCGCTTTAGTGCTCGATGACCGCGACCACCCCCACGCCCAAGACGGCCTGCTGGCGACGGTCGCGGCCGCCACCGCGGTGGAAAAATTCAACGCGCAGGAAGAAAGCTTCAGCGGCGACCTGCACCTCCAGCCACACGTCCCGGTGCTGCTGGTCTTTGACGCCGCCTTGATTCGCCTGCAGCTCAGCCTGGGCTGGCAGGGCAGCCTGACCGGTCGGCTCCGGCTGGTTCGCGTGATCGCGGCCAAGCGCGTCTCCGACCTGCGCCACGCCCGGGCGGCGGCGGTGGCCAAAATCACCGCGCTGACCCGGCGGCAGGCCAAACAGGTCGCGGCGGCCACCGCTCGCCTCAAGTCGGCGCAGCAGGCAGCCACGTCAACTGCCGGCCAAGCGGCCAGGTCGGCCACCGGCCAGGCAATCACGTCAATCGCCGGCCAAGCAGCCGCGTCGGCCACCGACCAGGCGGCCACGTCAACTGCCGGTCAGGCCGCGGTCCGGGCAGCGGCGGGTCGGGCCGTCGCCTTCCAGGCCCCCCTGACCGAGCTGGCCAAGCAGCTACAAACCGGCCGCCTGCCCTTCGCCGCCTACCAGACCCAGGTCGCGACGCTGCTGGGCGAGAATACCAAGCTGGCCAACGCGCGTCAGGCCGCGTGGAACCGCTACGTGAGCAGCCGCGAGGCGCTGACGCGGCCGGTCTACCTGTTGTCCGGCGTTTCCGCTCATCAGTTCACAGCCGGTGGCGCGATGATGCGCCAGTTGACCATCGAACCCGCCGGCCTGAGCCGGGCGAGCTACCGCCACCAGCTGTTCGCGCAGTGGCAGGCCAACGCGCAACACGCGGTGTGGTGAGCGGCCGGTGGCACCGGCCGGCGACCCAGCGACTGCGCATCCACGGGGCAGCGCGGTCGGCCAAGCGGCAAGCGAGCCGTTTTCGCTCACAACCAAAACACCCCGCATTCCAGCGACTGGAATGCGGGGTGTTGGCTTGTCTGGCTTACTTGGTGAAGCGGTTTTCGAACAGCGGGGAAACCGGCTTGTTCTCCTGGATGCGGGTGATCGCGCGACCCATCAGGGGGCCGACGGAGACGATGACCAGCTTGTCCATCTTTTTCTCTTCCGGCAGGTTGATTGAGTCGGTCACGACGACCTGCGAAATCACGGAGTTTTCGAGGCGTTCGACGGCCGGGCCGGAGAAAATCGCGTGGGTCGCGGCGACCAGCACCTCGGTGGCACCGGCGTTCTTCAGCGCCTGGGCGGCCAGGGTGATCGTGCCGGCGGTGTCGATCATGTCGTCGATGATGATGCAGCGCTTGCCGTCAACCTTCCCGACGATGTTCATGACCTCGGCGACGTTCGGCCGCGGCCGGCGCTTGTCGATGATGGCAATCGGCGCCTTGAGGAATTCCGCCAGCTTTCGGGCCCGGGTCACGCCGCCGTGGTCAGGGGAAACCACTACGGTATCGGCGTTGGCGTAGCCGTTGCGGATGAAGTAATCCGCCAGAAGCGGCGCCCCCATCAAGTGGTCAACCGGAATGTCGAAGAAGCCCTGAATCTGGGCGGCATGCAGGTCCAGCGCCAAGACGCGGTCGGCGCCGGCGCGTTCGAGCATGTTGGCGACCAGCTTGGCCGTGATCGGCTCGCGCGACCGCGCCTTGCGATCCTGACGGGCGTAACCGTAGTAAGGCATGACCACGCTGATGGTGTGGGCGGAGGCCCGGCGCAGCGCGTCGATCATGATCAACAGCTCCATCAGGTTGTCGTTGACCGGGGCTGAGGTGGACTGGATCAGGTAGATATCGTCCCCACGGATACTTTCTTCGATGTTGATCTGAATTTCGCCGTCGCTGAACCGGTTCACGGATGACTTCCCGAGTTCAACGCCAACTTCGGCCGCAATTTTTTCAGCCAGCGGCTTGTTCGAGTTCAAGGCAAAAATCTTCAACTTTGGGTCAGAGTAAGGCATGGTTTCCTCCATGATGTTTTGAATGAGTGCCATCAAAATAGCCGCAAATCCCCAGGCGGCCGCGGCGGCCAGTCGGATTCTGGGCATTGATACCTTGATTATAACAGAGATTACGCCTTTTGCGGGTTTTTCCCGCAGGCTGCGTGAAAAACCACCGCTGTGTCACCACCGGGCGGCAAACTGTGTTCGCCAGCCCATGGCGTGACGTACCCACCGGTCGCGGGTCGGAGGGTTTTCAGAAAACATTTTAGGCGATGGCCCCCGGCGATCAATCCAGACGTTTCAGCGACACGGCACCCACTCTGATCCGCCGGCGCCAAGCCCGGGCCGGAGCCCGTCCCGCTAACTGCGCGGCCATCCGCTCTGGTTTCGTCGAGCTCCTGGCCGCAACGCGGGAGCGGTTAGCTACGCCGCGTCACTTGAGGCCAAGCCCGGGCCTCAAGCGCCACGACTAGGCTACCCGTCCCGCTAACTGCGCGGCCATCCGCTCTGGTTTTGCTCTGGTCTCGTCGAGCTACGCCAGGCAACACGGAAGCGCATAGCTACGCCGCGTCACTTGAGGCCAAGCCCGGGCCCCAAGTGCCACGGCTAGGCTACGCGTTCCGCTAAACCCGCCTGGCTTCGCTCTGGTTCCAAAAAGGCCGCGGTTCTCCGCGGCCTCACCTTGTCACTTATTCCATTCGGCGTCGTCGGCCAGGGCCGTGCGGGACCAGAAGTCTTCCTTGTTGACCTGCCGGGCCCGGGCGATGCCCATCGCGTGGAACGGCACATCGTCGGTGATGGTCGAGCCGGCGGCCACGAAGCTGTGGTCGGCCAAGGCGACCGGGGCGATGATGTTCGAGTTGCTGCCGACGAAGCTGTGGTCGCCGACGGTGGTGTGCCACTTCTTGACGCCGTCGTAGTTGACGAAGACCACGCCGCAGCCGACGTTGATGTCGGATCCCAGCGTCGCATCCCCGACGTAGGTCAGGTGGCCGACCTTGGTGCGAGGGCCAATCGTCGCCTTTTTGATTTCGACAAAATTGCCCAGATGCGCGTCTTCGCCGATGTCCGACTGCGGCCGCAGGTGGGAGTTCGGGCCGATGTCTGCGCCCTTGTGCATCACCGATTCCTCGATGGTCGAGCTGGTGACGGTGACGCCGTCTTCAAGCGTCGAGTCGACGATCTTGGAGTGGGCCCCGATCACGCAGTCTTCGCCGATCACGGTGTGGCCGATCAGCTGAACGCCGGGCTCGACGGTGGTGTCGGCGCCGATCACGACGTCGGCGTCGATGTAGGTCGTCGCCGGGTCGATCAGCTTCACGCCGTTTTGCATGTGGCGGCGGTTGATCCGCGCCTGCATCACGCGGGTCGCCTCGGCCAGCGCGACGCGGTCGTTGACGCCGATGGACTCGCTGAAGTCGGGCATCTTGTAGGCCGCGATCACGGCGCCTTCGCGCTTGAGGATTTCGATCACGTCGGTCAAGTAGTACTCACCCTGGGCGTTGTCGTTTTTCATCTGGTGCAGGGCCTCGAACAGGCGCTTGTTGTCGAAGCAGAAAACGCCGGTGTTGATCTCTGTCACCTGCGCCTCTTCGTGCGTCGCGTCCTTTTGCTCCACGATGCGCTGCACGGTGCCCAGGTCGTTGCGAATGATGCGGCCGTAGCCGGTCGGGTCCGGCGCCTGCGCCGTCAGAATCGTCGCCGCGGCGCCCTTGTCTTGGTGGTAGGCGAAGAGCTTCTCAAAGGTCTCGGCGGTCAACAGCGGCGTGTCGCCGGACACAATCAGGGTCACCCCGTCCTTGCCGCCAAGCATCGGCTCCGCCTGAAGCGCCGCGTGGCCGGTGCCCAGCTGCTTCTCCTGCAGCGCGTACTGGCTGCGGTTGCCCAGGCTTGCCCGCACCGCGTCGGCGTCGTGGCCGATCACGGTGACGACCTCCGTCGGGTGCATTTTCTCGACTTCGGTCAGCACGTGGTCCACCATGGTCTTGCCGCACAGGGTCTGCAGCACCTTGTGAACCTTCGACTTCATCCGCGTCCCCTTGCCCGCGGCCAGAATGATCGTGTATTTTTCTGCCATAATCTGCTCCTTTGGTTTGCTTACCTGAACACTATAAGGCGGATCCGCTGAACTTGCAATTCACCGTACCATTAACTTAATTGTAAATAAAAAGGTGCGTTCCCCGCACCTTTTTGCGCTTATACCGTTTGCCGCTTCGCCAGGTCGGCGAAATGCGCCGCGTTTTGGGCCAGGTAGTTGCCGGCCACCGCGTGAAGCGTGTTGGCCTTGGTGTCGACCTCGTCGACGCGAATCAGGCTGTGGTACCCAGTCTTCTCGTATCAGAGCCTAAAGTAGAACCGCTGACTCACAAACTGGATAGTAGTCACATCATCAAATGCGCGTATAAAAAAACGTCTGTATCTCAGCGAGACGCGGAATCAGAAATCACCGGTCTATATCGAAAATAGGAAGGTGTATACGTTAGAGGTAATCCTTCGAAATCCCCAGCGGCACTCTACTAAAGTTGTTTTATCGTGCCATTCATACGAGTTAATCCCAATGACGTGATTTTCTGCATTCAGTAGCGGCCCACCAGACATGCCATGATGAGCTCGAATACTATCAGATTCGTAAAAATTCAGGGAATTGTATTTTGAGGTGTCCTCAGTTGCCGGCACAATACTGCCAGTTGATTCTTTGAGCATCCAGCTGTCTCCATAAGGATCACCAGGGTATCCTAACGAGCGAGCACTAGATGACCCGCTGAGATTTGCTTGACTCACTGTGAGTACTTCTGGTACATTGCCTACTGGTGTAGACAGGTCAGCGGTTGCAAAGTCCAAAGCCGAATCCGCTGAGCTCTTCCAACCCGTCGGTATCGATGTACGCGTTTGATTTGCCCTAGAGCATTTTCTTGTACTGGCTCACTGCGTAGGCCGTAATTGGTCCCTCATAATTTGGATATGCATACTGATACTGCCGAGCAATTTCATGGTACGTCTGGGTCGCCGACATTTGCGGCGAGAACTTGGCAGCGTTTTTCGGTAGCGTGACGGTTTGGTAGCTCACTTGGTTATCGGTCTCGGCGACCTGAACGGTTTTCGATTCGGCCAGAACGCCCTCGACAAGAGTTGCAAGCAGAACCACTTTGAACGAATTTCTCATAGTAAGGTTCCTCCTTTTGAACTGAGTTGGCACTAGCCAGCAGGAAATCAAGGTGTGGATTATGAAAACAGCTAAAGGGTTACTATTACTTGGCCTAACTGGCGTGTTTTTTGCCGTTACTGGCTGCGATCAGACGCAGAATTCGTTTGTGAACACCATTCAAGAAAGTCGCCAAATTTTTCATCAGGTCAGAACCGAGCCAGTAACCTCGAAATCGATTATTAATCAGCTTTGGAATCTTGAACAACTTGATCGCAAAGCACTATCTACAAAGCAGAAGCGTCGTCTAGAAGCGACGCGAAATCAGCTTCTCTATTCCCTAGACGTTTCCAGACTAAGGTCACTAGAAAGCCGGATGATGAATTCATCATTTGACAGTCACTGGGTTCCACGAACTCAACGTTCAAGCGCGTATTTTGAGGCGATTAGCCTGCAGAAACTGATTGCGGCACAAAACTATCCGCAACCAGAACTATCACTGTCTGGCAAAAAACTTCAAGAGCGGTACCGGGTTCTCCTGAAAGTCGAACCACTATTTACTGACCCGTCCTCAACCGCGGTGAAGAAAACGACCTCTAAATCAGACATTGACGACGCATTCGAAGCCGTAGGTACACTTCCTGACTCTCGCTTTAAAAGCTGGTGCATAAGCCGAGTGCAGTGGGCCTATAGGCAGCTCACAACAACGAAAACATCATCATAATAAGAAAACGTCTCACTGATAGATACAAATTGCGTTCGACGTACGTAGCCGACCGCTGCGCTCACCCCCTGTTAACGATTCGTATTCATATGGTTAACGGGAGGTGAGCGCAGCGGTTGATGGTCAAGTTTACGCTGAGGCTAATCAATACGCAGTCCTCACTGACAGATACATCTACTGAGACAGCCCCAGATTTGACCAATAATCCAAATCTGGGGTTTTGCTTTGGTCAGAATTCGCGCGACATTTTCGCATGGGCATCAGGGCAAGCAAAAAGGGCAAGCCCCCAGTTGAATACCGAAGACTTGCCCTTTAAGGGGCCGCATAACCGAATGAGTTAATTGTCCAGGCTCATTGGTGTACCGCACCCTTTTTGCGCTTATACCGTTTGCCGCTTCGCCAGGTCGGCGAAATGCGCCGCGTTTTGGGCCAGGTAGTTGCCGGCCACCGCGTGAAGCGTGTTGGCCTTGGTGTCGACCTCGTCGACGCGAATCAGGCTGGTGTAGTCGGTCACCATGCGGTCGCCCGAGAAGTTGCCCTCGGCGAACACGGAGATGCCGACCAGGTTGGCGTCGAACTCCGCGATCAGGCTGCGCATCCCGTTGACGGTGCCGCCGCCCTTCATGAAGTCGTCGACGATCAGGACCCGCGATCCGGCCGGCAGGCTGCGCTTGCTCAGCTCCATTTTCTCAATGCGAGCGGAGCTGGCCGACACGTAGTTCACGCTGACGGTCGAGCCCTCGGTGATCTTGGAGTCGCGCCGCACGATCACGAACGGCACGTTCAGGTACTGGCTGACGCTTTGGGCGATCGGAATGCCCTTGGTCGCGACGGTCATCACGGCGTCGACATGCGCCCCCAGGTACTGGGTGGCGATCAGGCGGCCGATCTGGCGCAGCACATCCGGGGTCCCGAGCAGGTCAGACAGGTACACGTAGCCGCCGGGCAAAAGGCGATCGGTTTCGCAAAGCCGCGTCGCCATGTCCGTGATGAAGCCCGTCGCCTCGTGCTCGCCGATGGTCGGGATGAACCGCACCCCGCCGGCCGCACCGGGCACCGTCTCAAGGATGCCGGTTTCGCGCTGGGCGAAGGTGTGGCGAACGATCGCCAGGTCCTCTGAGATCGAGGACTTGGCCGAGTCGTAGCGTTTTGAGAAAAAGGTCAGCGGCACCAGCGTGTGGGGCCGCTCCATCAGGTAGCGTGTCATGTCGATCAGGCGGTTACTGCGCCGAACTTTCATAGTGTTATCTCCCAACTCCGAATATTTGGATTATCGTGCTAACTATTGCACCAATCTTCAACATTATACGGGATTGTTCCGTGAATTTCGAGATATTTCGGCCAATTTCTCGCAATTGTTCGCAACTATCGGGCAAATTCCGGATTTTGCCCGGCGGCTCGTTCCGCTTTCGCCGGTATCCAGACAACATGTGTCCGGCCGACGCCGGTCGCCCGGTCGCTGGCGCAACAAAAAAAGGCCGGCGCCGGCCTTTTCACTCACGCGCTTCGCCCTCAGTACGGGTTGTCCGTCGCCTGCAGCGGCTGGTAGTCGCCGTACTCCACCTGAATCGTCACATGCGCGATGTCGAAGGTGTGGCGCAGCTTGTGGCCCAGCTGCTCGAGGAACTGGTCGTTGTTGCAAGACGTCGTGCGGGTGACATGCACCGTCAGCGCGACGTCGGTGGTGCTCAGGGCCCAGACGTGCAGGTCGTGGCAGCCGACCACCGTCGGGAAGCCGTCGATCAGCGCGTGAACCTTGGCCAAGTCGATGGCCTTGGGCACCGCCGCCATCGCCAGGTTGACCGCGTCCTTGAGCAGCCCCCAGGTGCTGACCAGGACCACCAGCGCGACCAGAATCGACACCAGCGGATCAAGCCAGGTCCAGCCCGTCAGCAGGTACAATCCGCCGGCGATGACCACGCCCAAAGAGACCCCGGCGTCGGCCGCCATGTGCAAAAAAGCGCCGCGAATGTTGAGGTCGTGCGACTGCCCGGCGTGAAACATCAGGGCCGTCACCCCGTTGACCAAGATGCCGACGCCGGCCACCGCCATCACGATGCCGCCTTGAATCGGCTCGGCGTGAGCGAAGCGGCCGGCCGCCTCGACGATGATCGCGCCCATCGCGACCAGCAGGAACACCGCGTTGATCAAAGCCGCCAGAATCGAGGAGCTCTTGTAGCCATAGGTGCGTTTGAGCGTCGGCTGGCGGCAAGACAGCCAGTCGGCGAACCACGCGATGCCAAGCCCCAGCACATCGCTCAAGTTGTGCATCGCATCGGCCACCAGCGCGATCGACCCGACCGCCACCCCGAAGGCCACCTCCGCCACAATGTAGCCGGCGTTGAGCACGATGCCCCACCGAAACGCCTGACTTGGTTGATGCTTCATAGCGACTCCTCCTTCGCCGGTGCCGAACTGCGGCGGTAGCGGGTCTCCCCAGACCGGCCGCCGGCAAGCCAATGCCCGGCGTCGCCACCGCAGTATTCTGCACCTTGTATTCACCACCATTGTGCCGGGCATCACAAGGAAAGTCAACCGCCGCTGCGGTGTACACCGCCAACCGGAAGCCGGCTGAAGGCGGCAGCGCCCAGCACCAGCTGTCCCCCACGGACGCTCAGCGCCTCATTCGGCCGCCGCGTGACCCAGCGCCAAAAGCCTCCGGCGTAGCGCCGGGTCGGTGGCGAACAGGCCAAGCCCCAGCCGACCGCGCTTCATCAAGATGTTGGCGACGTTTCGCACAATCGCCTGCTTGGCCGCCGCGTCGTCCGGCAGGTCGGCCCGGCGGCGAAAGGCCGTCTGGTCCTCGAAGCGCGACGGGTCGACCAAGACGCGGTCGCTTGTCGCGTCGTAGCCAAAGCTGGGCCCCAAGATCACGCCGGCGTAATTGAGGTCAAAGCCCTGAATGGTGTACACCGACCCGACCTCGTGCAGCGTCTCCGGCCGGCTGGCCCAGGGCCGGTCGGTGAAGTTGATGTGGTCCCAAGGCAGCCGCAGCGTTCCGGCCTGCACGAACCAGTCCTTGGCGCCGAAGACCCGGAAGGGAAAATCGGTGGTCGCAAGCAGCCGCGACAACCCCACCCGCCGGTCCTGCGCCGCAATCCAATCGGCCAGCGGCCGCCCATCGGCGAACACCCGCACCCCGCGGCTCGGCAGCGGCCGCAGCACGCCTTGATTGAACGCGTTGATCCAGTCGCTGACGCCGGGGCTTTGCACCCGCAGCTGCCCGGCCAGCCGCCGGCGAACCACCGCGTGGCCGGCCAACGCCCGGTCCAGCGTCGCCTGGGTCCAGCGCGACTTGAGCTTGACCACCTGGCCAAAGTCCACCACCAAAACGACCACGGCGGCCACGCCCAAAAGCGCCGTCACCTGGTCGCCACCCCGGAAGTTATTGAAGGGGTCGGGCTGACTCAACAGCAGCTGGGCCTCATCGACGAACACGACGTCGAGCCGCTCGCCCTTTTTGGCCAGCCGATTCAGCAGGGGCGTGGGCTTTTCGCAGTCGGCCTTGTGCAGCAGCGGGTCTTGGGCGGCAAGGGCCCAGTAGACCTTGAGCATCTCGTTGTGGTTGACCACCAGCTTGTTTTGCATCCCGAACCACGCGTCGCCGCGGCGCCGGGCCCGGTGCTGTAAGGCGGCAAAAACGGCGGCCAGCACCGCGCTTTTGCCCGACCCGGCATCGCCTGCCAGCACGAACACCGCGGCCTGCTTGTCGCCGCGATGCGTCGCGATGAAGTCAAGCAGCGCCGCCTGAACGCCTTTTTGGGCCGGCGTCAGGCTCGCCTCGGCCGGCAGCTGAAAGGTTGACGCACTCAAATCCATGATGGGACTCCTTTCCGGTCAACCGCGGGGTCAAAGGCCCCGCGGTTGCGCATTCAAAGAGGCGCCTGCCACGCAGTGCGAAGCGGCCACAGCGCTTCCACTGCCTGACAAGCGCCCAAGTTCGGCGTCACCAGTCACGTTAATCGATGGCGCCTTGACGCCGCTTGACCGCGGTCTTAACGCAATCCGTCGGCAACAAGGTGATGACAAGATCGATCAGAAAAAGAATCTGTTGAATCAACGACCCGTTGCCTAAACCGCTGAACACAATCGTCGCGGCGAACCAAACCCAAAACAGCCAGCCGGGAAGCCCGGTATCGCGGTAGCGCCGCTCGTGCAAGGCCAGCACCGGTATGATGCAGGCCACCGCCAGCAACGCGAAGGCGCCAACCACCACCCCAACAATGCTTCCCGTGATGAGAGAACCCGCACCTGCGGGGATCCCCGTCCTCATCAAGAGCACCGGTAGGCCGTTGACGAAGCCTTCAAACACCAGGAACATCAGAACCAGCCAAAGCGTGGTCAACCAGTAGGTCAAGCGGGTACTGCGGCCGCCAAAGTCGCACCCATGTATAAACAGCTCACGCGGTTGCCTCAAGAAGAACATCACCATCATCCCCTCACATTGCTTAGCCAACGGGCAATTAGATACTGCCAGCGATAATTGTACGCCCCCCAGGAGATTAACAAGCCAAACAGGCGAGCGGTGGTAGGCTCAGCGTTTTCATTGCATCCCTTTTGAAGGAATCGTTCGCCCAAGGCTCAGGCCAGGCGACTTCTCACGCGCTCACCCCGCCGATCAAAAACCGCCGCCCGCTACCGGCACGGCGGTTGGGCTCACCCCAACGGGCGAACCAAGTAGACCTCGTGGCAAAAGCCCTTCATGCTGTTGTACACCCGGGCGGCGCGGCTTTGCTGCTCGCACAAGGCGAACACCGTGGGGCCGGAGCCCGACATCTGCGCGACCGTCGCGCCGTACTTCAAGAAGCGGTGCTTGAGCTCGGTGATCTCCGGGTGGCGGCTGGCGGTCAGCTGCTCGAGGCTGTTGCACATGCCGCTGGCCATCTGGGCGAAGTCGCGCCGCGCGATGCCCTCAAGCACCATGCCGGTGTCCGGCCGCGGCAGTGGCTGCGTGTAGTCGATCGCGTTCAGGATGCTCGGCGTCGACACCGACACCTTGGGCTTGGCCAGCACCACCCAGCAGTTGGGCAGCGGCCCGAGCGGCTGGACGACCTCGCCGCGCCCTCGCACCAGCGCGGTTTGCGAGTAGACGCAAAACGGCACGTCGGAGTCGACGGTCAGGCCGATGGCCGCCAGCTTGGCTTGGCTGAAGCCTAGGTGCCACAGGTCGTTGAGCCCCCGCAGCACCGCGGCCGCGTCGGAGGAGCCGCCGCCCAGCCCCGCGGCCACCGGGATGTGTTTTTCGATGTGAATCTTGGCGCCGGCCGTCACCCCGGCCGCCTTGGCCAGCGCCCTGGCCGCCTGGTAGGCCAGGTTGCGCGGGTCCTCGGGCAAAAACCCGCTGTCCGTGGTCACCTGCAGGGCCGTGGCCGGCTGGATGTGGACGTAATCGGCCAGGTCAACCGCGGTCATGACCATCCGCCACTCGTGTTCGCCGTCTTGGTGGCGGTACAGCGCGTCTAAGCTGAGGTTGATCTTGGCTGGCGCCTTTTGGACGATTTCCATAACTACCACCAGTCTCTTTTTTCTTTACATTATACGGGTTTTTGGCCGAAAATACACGCTCGCCGCAACCAAAAAACGCCCACCGCATGCGGCAGGCGTCCTTGTGGGCTATTCGAATGGCTGGGTCTGATGGGTTGCGGCGGCCTTGAAAATCACCGTGATCAGGCGCAGGACCCGCAGCACCTCGGCGTTTTGCACGATGCGCTCACTTTTCCCATTGAGCACCTCTGCGACGTTCTCGTAGAAGCTTGGCTCAAGCGGCACCCCGGCCGGGAGCGGTTCGCGGCGAATCGCGGCCTCAGTCGGCGGCGCCATGGTCTTGGTCAGCCCGACGCCGGCCTGAATCGGCTCCG
This sequence comes from Lacticaseibacillus parakribbianus, assembly GCF_025490915.1. Classification (GTDB taxonomy): domain Bacteria; phylum Bacillota; class Bacilli; order Lactobacillales; family Lactobacillaceae; genus Lacticaseibacillus; species Lacticaseibacillus parakribbianus. The sequence goes on from NZ_JANQBA010000002.1 coordinate 147,099, forward strand.
GGGCCGAGGTGTCGATGCCGGTGGCGACGACCACCTCACCGCTCAGGTCCCAGTCGGTGATCTGCGCCGTGCCTTGTGCCCCCTTGACGTACCAGCGCGGCAGCTTGATGAAGTTGGTCGTGCCGACCTCGACCACCGCGGTGATGCCGGAGGCCCAAGTCAAGGTCGCGGTGAAGCCGTCGTCGCAGTCGTTGCCCAGCACCTGGCTGGTCTCGGCCGACACCCGCACGATCGGCCCGTCCAGCAGGTACAAAAGTTGATCCAGCAGGTGAACGCCCCAGTCGAGGATCATGCCGCCGCCGTACCGCTTGTAGTGGCGCCAGTCGCCGGGGATGCCGTTGGCGCCGTGGACGCGCGACTCGATGCGAAAGACCTCGCCGGCCTGTTGCTGCTTAACCAGCGCCGTCACGATGCGAAAATCGGGATCCCACCGGCGGTTTTGGTGAACGAAGAACTCGCGGCCGACGCGCTTGGCCACGGCCAGCACCTCCTCAAGCTCCTCCGGCGACATCATCGCCGGCTTCTCGCTCAGCACGTTCTTGCCGGCCTCAAGCGCCTGAATGGCCAGCGGCTTGTGGCGGTCGTTCGGCGTGGCGACCAGCACCAGGTCGATGTCCGGATCCGCCAGCAGCGCTTCGTAGCTGTCATACGCCTTGAAGCCGTCTGCAACGATCGCTTCCTGGCGCTTGGGGTCGATGTCGTAGGCCCCCTTGAGTGCGACGTTGGGTTCGGCCGCGATCAGGTTCCGGGCGTGGTGCGAGCCCATGCCGCCGTAGCCGACGATGCCCATGATGATTTTTTTCACGAGATTACTCCTTTGTTGATTGAACGCATTAAATCGTGTCGCCGGTCCACCAGGTCGCCCCGGGGGTCTCTTCGATCAGGCAGGACTTGAGGTTGGCGACGGCGCGGTGCAGCCCCTCGTCGACGGACATCAGCGGGTCCTCGTGCTCGATGGAGACCACGTAATCGTAGCCGTACAGGCGCAGGGCAGAAATCATGTCACGCCAGTCCTTGAGCCCGTGGCCGTAGCCGACCGTGCGGAAGGTCCAAGCGCGGGTCTTCAGCGACTCGTAAGGCTGCATGTCGGTCAGGCCATGCATGTTGATGTTGTCTTGATCCAGGTAGGTGTCCTTGGCGTGGAAGTGGTGCAACGCGCCGGCCGCCCCCAAAATCTTGATTGCGGCGACCGGGTCGATGCCCTGCCACCACATGTGACTCGGGTCGAGGTTGCAGCCGATGGCCGAACCGGTGGCGTCGCGCAGCTTCAGCATCGTGTAAGGCGTGTGGCAGAGGAACCCGCCGTGCAGCTCGATGCCGATCTTGATCCCCGCGGCCGTGGCGACGTCGTTGATGCCCTTCCAGTAGGGAATCAGGCGCTTTTCCCACTGGAACTCGTAGGAATCGCGGTACTCCGTCGGCCAGGCGATGGTCGGCCAGTTGACCTGGGTGTCGGTTTCGTTGCCACCCGAGACGCCCGAGAACTCGTTGACCACCGGCACGTTCATCAACTCGGCCAGCTTGATGGTTTTGCGCAAGGTCTCGTCGGCCTGCTTCGCCACTGCCGGCAGCGGCGAGATCGGGTTGTTGTGGCAGCTCAAAGCCGAGATGGTCAGCCCATGCGCCTCGACCTTGGCCAGGTACTCGTGGCGCTTGTCGGCGCTAGCCAGCAAGGCATCCGGATCCAGATGCGCGGTGCCGGGGTTACCGCCGGCGCCGATTTCGATCGCCTGCAGGCCCAGGCTCTGGGCCTTGTCCAGCATGTCATCGAAGGACAGCGCGTTGAAAACCGGGGTGAAAACACCTAACTTCATCGTTCAACCTCCTTGATCAGATTGTTGAGGTACGTCGCGTTCTTGGCCGCGGCGACCAGCGGCTCGTCTTGGGCGAAGGCCTCCTGCTCGACCACCAGCCACTCGATGCCGTGAGCCTTGGCGAACTCGGTGTACTGGCGCAGCGGCAGGTCGCCGGTGCCCAGCTCGACGCTTTGGCGCTCGCCGTCCAACGTCTTGAGGTCCTTCATGTGCAGCATCGCGACGCGGTCTTGGTGAGCCTCAAGCCAGGCCATCACGTCGATGCCGGCGTAGGCCAGCCAGTAGACGTCGACCTCGAACTTCACGTGCGTGGTCGCCTGGTACATGCGATCCAGCAGGTCGACGCCCGGGAAGGTCATGAACTCGTGGCCGTGGTTGTGGTAGATCAGCTCGTAGCCCAGACCGTGGGCCTTTTGCCCCGCCTCCTCCAGCAAGGCGAAGGCGTGATCCCACGCCTCAATCGTGTCAAAGGCCGCCCAAGGCACGATCAGGCGCCGGTTGCCCAGCGGCCGCTCGTAGGCGATTACGGCCTCAAGGTGTTCGACCAGCTGCTCGTAGTTCAGGTGGGAGCCGGCAATTTGCATCCCCGCGTCCTTGACCGTCGCCCGCAGCGCCTCGGCCGGTTGATCGAAGTAGCCGGCGAATTCGACGCCTTGGTAGCCCATTTTGGCCACCTGCTCGATGGTGGTGATCGGTGCCTGCTGCATCGCGGCGCCGATGCTGTAAAGCTGCAATCCGGATTTCATCAGTCTAAGTCCTCCAATGGCTGGTAGTGATCAAACACGCGCGGCCGCGGGTCGTCCGGGGCACACCACCGCACCGCGTTTTGAATCACGCGCTGCACCTCCGGCAGGTAGTAGCTGCGGAAGGTTTCGTGGCCCGGCTGGAAGTAGAAAATTTTGCCGTTGCCGCGGTGGTAGGTCATGCCGCTGCGGAACACTTCGCCGCCCGGGAACCAGGAGATGAAGATCAGGTCGTCCGGTGTCGGCACGTCGAACTGCTCGCCGTACATCTCCTCTTGCGGCAGCTCAATGTGGTCGGGAATGCCGGCGGCAATCGGGTGGCTCGGCTTAACGTTCCAGATTCGCGCGTGGTGGCCGTCTTCGCGCCACTTCAGGTTGCAGGTGGTGCCCATCAGCTTCTTGAAAATCTTGGAGAAGTGCCCGGAGTGCAGCACGATCAGCCCCATGCCGGCCATCACGCGGTTGTAGACCCGGTCGACCGTGGCGTCTTGGACGTCGCCATGCGCCATGTGGCCCCACCACAGCAGGACGTCGGTGTCGTCGAGCACGCTTTGCGGCAGCCCGTTGTCCGGCTCGTCCAAAGTCGCGGTGCGAACCTGCACGTCCGGCGCCTCGAGGAAGCTCGCCAGCTGCTTGTGAATGCCTTCGGGGTAGACGGCCTGCACCGCCGGCTCCGACTTCTCGTGCCGAAATTCGTTCCAGATTGTGACTTTAATCAATGTGTTTTCCTCCAATTCAATTAACGCAAGGGGGCGAGCGTCCTGGATTGTGTTGAAAGTCCGGGCTCCGGCCCGTGCCGACCAATGCTCCGGCTCCGGGCCGGGGCGGCGGAACGCGTGGGGCTCTCTGGAGCCCGTGCCGGTCTCCAGACCCGCCCTTGCTGTAAGCCGGCAAATCCGGCCGACTAACAGCAATTTCACGCTGGCTCGCCTCGGCCCTCCGCCTTCGCAGTGATCGGCCCGCGCCTCCGCCCTACACAGCGGTCAAACTGAAATCCGCTGCCGTTCGATGCGCGTATGACGAGATGGTTGGGTTGAGCTGCCACCCGGACTAACCTAGGCCACCCGTTCCGCTATGGGTGCCTCGTGCCACGCTCTCATCGTCGGGCTACGACGGGCAACGCGGAAGCGCATAGCTACGCCGCGTCGCCCGGGGCCAAACCCGGGCCCCAAGCGCCACGGCTAGGCTATGCGTTCCGCTAACTGCGCCCGGCTCCGCCCTGGTTAGAACACCACCGGTTGGCCGGTCTTGGCCGACTTGTAGATGGCCTCGAGAATCTGGGTGACCACCAGGGCCTGCTCAGGGCGTACCAGTGGTTCGGTGTCGTTTTCGACCGCCGCAATCCACTGCCGGGCCTCGGTCAGGGCCGGGTCGTCGCCGGCGCCGTCGAAGAAGGCCACGCCGCCGGTGCTCAGGTCGATTTCCTTTTGGTACAGGGTCGAGTGGTCCTCGCCGTTGATGGTCAGGCCGTGGTCCATGTCGGCACCGCCCTTGTTGCCGCACAGCGTGGTCTTGGCCTCCTTGACGTCCAGGGTGTTCAAGGCCCAGCTGGATTCAAGGAAAATCGTCGCGCCGTTCTTCATCTTGACGAAGCCGAACGCGGAGTCTTCGACCGTGAACTTCTTGGGATCCCACGGGCCCCAGGCGTTGGCGGAGTTCGGGTTGTCGCCCAGCTCGCGGTAGGTCTGGCCGAGCACCATCGCCGGCTCGTAGTTGTTCATCATCCACAAGGTGAGGTCCAGCGCATGGGTGCCGATGTCGATCAGCGGACCGCCGCCTTGCGCCTCGTGGTCTAGGAAAACGCCCCAGGTCGGCACGGCACGGCGCCGCACCGCATGGGCCTTGGCGAAGTAAATGTCGCCGAGCTGCCCTTCCTCGCAGGCCTCGTGCAGGTACAAGGAGTCCTTGCGGCAGCGGTTCTGGTAGCCGATGGTCAGCTTCTTGCCGGTGCGACGGGCTGCGTCCAGCATCGCCTTGGCCTCGGCCGCGGTTTTGGCCATTGGCTTTTCGCACATGACGTGGCAGCCGGCCTCAAGCGCCGCGATGGTCAGCGGGGCGTGGGCGGCGTTGGGGGTCAGCACGTGAACGACGTCGAGGTCCTCCTTCAAAAGCTCGCGGTAGTCGGTGAACACCTTAGCGCCGGGAACGCCGTACTCCGCCGCGGCCTTTTCGGCGCGTTCGGGAATCAGATCACAAAAGGCCACCAGGTCAACGTCCAGTTGGTGCAGGGAAGGCAAATGCTTGCCGTTGGCGATGCCGCCACAGCCGATGATGCCAATTTTTAATGTCAATTCCGTTCATCTCCTCGATTGTTTTAATCGAGTTCATTATAATGTGAAGGTGAAGCGCTTTCCTCCCCGGTGCTTGACGCTATTTTCCCGAAAAATGACCTTTGGAGGTCGCCATGTCCACTTACATCGAGATTCCCCCCTGGCACGAACCCCTGACCTTCCGCGCTTTCCCCGACCTGGGACTGGGCCCGGTCGCGCCGCACCGGCACAAAGAAATCGAGATCATCCAGGCCGTCGCCGGCGCGATTCGCATCGGGGTCGCCGGCCGGGTGGTGCAGCTCAACGCCGGCGACATTTTCCTGATTGCCAGCGGTCAGCCGCACTACTTCCTGCCGGCACCCAACTCGCTGAGAAACGTCTACCAGTTCGACCTCGGCGTGTTCGACACCCAGGCGATGCAGCGGTCGGTCTCGGACCTCGCGCGGCTGTTCACCACCCGCCGCCCCTGCAGCCAGGACTGGCCCAGAGCGACGGTGGCGGCGTTCAACCGGGTACTCAACGCCTTGTTCGCCGCCGCCCAGGACCCGCTGAACCGCCTGGCGGTGCTGGGTCACCTCTACCTGTTGCTGGACCTATTGGACCAGGCGGTGCCGCCTTGCGCCGCCCCGGCCGGCGACGACGGCGCGGCGCTGCGGGCTAAAACCGCGATGCAGCAGCTCAACACGATTTACGATTACATCGATGACCACTACGAATCGGAGATCACGCTGACCGGCATCGCCAGCGTCTTGGGCTTCAACCCGCAGTACTTCGCGCGATTTTTCAAGAAAAACACCGGCACCACCTTCGGCCGCTTTTTGACTGACTACCGCCTGATGAAGGCCTGCTTCCTGCTGGTCGACTCGGACGACCCGATGCCGATCGTCGCGGCCACCTGCGGCTTCGGCAGCGTCAAGACCTTCCACCACGCCTTCAAGGCCTACATGGGCGTGGCCCCGTTGAGCTACCGCCACCGCATGCACCAGGCGGCCACCGACGCGCAGGCGTAAGCCACCTGTCAGGCCGGGGCCACCCCAATGACCGCTCGCTGCCAAGCCACACCAAAAACGCTGGCCTCCCGTCATTTCGGGAAGCCAGCGTTTGGTGTGAGTGATTAATCCTGCCGGTTGACGATGACACCGTCGATGTGGCGATGCTTTAGGGCCGGGAAGATGTGCAAGTCGGCCCAGCCGACGATCGAGCCCTGGCAGATCAGCGCGAAGGCCGTGCCGAGGTTGACCGCCCACACGCGGTGCGTGAAGACGGCCGACAGCGCGATCAGGGTCAGCGGAATCAGGTAGGTCCCCCACTGCGCCAGCACTGCGCGGCCCTTGAAGAACTTGAACCGCACAATCTGCATCATGTCATCGTTAGGGTGAACCATGATGTTGACGCGCTGGTACAAAGACACCGCGACGCCGACCAGGCTGATGCCGGCAAAATCCAGCAGCACCCGGGCCCATAGCGGCAGGCTCTGCACCGGCGTCAGCTGAATCAGCCGCGTTGCCCCTTGCACCAGGTAGGAGAACGGCGTCATGAACACCAGATTGCCCACAACCCGCCGCCACTGCAGCTTGCCGATGATCAAGGCGTTGGTGATGATCACCGCCGCCCCCATCAGCATCATCATGTTTCCGAGCGACATCCCCGTGGCGTGGCTCAGGTTCACCGAGCTGGCCGTCCAAAGCGCCGATCCCAGGTTCAGGCAGACGGTCAACCCGTTGCCCAGCGCGTTCAGCGTGATTGACAGCAGCAAAAATCCCGCCAGCTGCCAGCCCCGCCAATCCCTTGTGTCCATCACTTGCATCCTTTCTGGGCGACCGGTCCACACCAGTCGCCTTACACGGGTAGCTTACCACGAAGTCGGCGGCGACCCAAGGCCCAATGTCAGCGTTTTCTCGGTGGTGGACCGGACCAATCGTGCTCGCGCCGCCGCCGGTCGCCGGGGCCGGCGCCGCACATTTTAGCCCACTCTTTCGCCGCAGGAACGATAGGTCTGGCGCCGACGCGGTGGTCGCGGCATTCAAAAACGGCAACCAGCCCCTAGGTTGGTTGCCGTTTTCGGCGTCTTTAGGCGAGCTTGATGGTCGCCTGCTGCGCGGCCGTCGCCGTTTCGAAGGTGATGGTGGTCGGCAGTGCCGGGTGCATGTGGGCATCGGTGTAGGCCAGCTCGGCGTTGGTCACGGTCAGGGCGACCGTGGTGGTGGCCCCGGCCAGCACCTTGACGCGGGTGAAGGCGGCCAGGCGCTTCTCCTGCGGTAGCGCCGTGGTGCCGCGCTGCTTCATGAACACGATGACCGGTACTATCGCCGGCTCGCCGCCTGGGTTGGTGACGGTGGCGGTCACGGTCGCCTGGCTGCCGTCGTAAGCGGCAGTCAGGCCGGTGACTGCGGCCTGCGAGTAGCTCAGGCCGGTGCCAAAGGCCAGAAGCGGCGCCCCGCTTTCGTCGAAGTAGTTGTCGTTTTTGGCGACGTGTCGCTGGTAGTAGTACACCGGCAGCTGCCCGACGTTTTGTGGGTAGCTGATCGGCAGCCGGCCGGTCGGCTCGGTCGCACCGAACAGCAGATCCGCCACCGCCTGGGGGCCGCACTGGCCCGGGTACCAGGCGACAAGCACCGCGTCGGCCAGCTGCATGACTTCGCGGATGTCGTAGGGCCGCCCCTGCACCATCACCGCGACAATCGGCTTGCCGGTGGCGTGAAGGGCGCGAAGCAGCCGCAGCTGGTCGCCGCCCAGGGTGAGGCTGGCGACGTCCATGTTCTCGCCGGTGTCGGTGTTGGCCTTGACGCCGCCGCTTTCCAAGGCGCCGTTGCTGAGAAACTGCATGTCAAAATCGCGGGCACTGGACCCGCCGAGCGTCAGCACGATCACCGAAGCCTTGGCCGCTGCGGCCAGCGCCTCTTGGATCAGGTGGTCGTCGGGCTCAACAACCCGCACGGCCGAGCCCAGCGCCGTCGTGACGCTGCCGGCGTAGTCGTTCAGCGCCTGAGGCAGCGTCCGGTAATGCTCGGGCAGCTGCGGTCCGGTGTAGTCCCCCAGCCAGTGGTAAATGTTTTGGACGTGCGGCCCGATGGCGGCGACTTCGGCGCCGCGGGTCAGCGGCAGCAGGCCGCGGTTTTGGACCAGCGTCACGCTTTCTTGGGCCAGCACCAGGTTGTTCGCCCTGGCCGTCTTCGCCAAGGCCTTAAAGTCGGCTTCAGTGGTTTCGGCCACGTAAGGGTGATCGAACAGCCCAAGCGCAAACTTGGTGGCCAAAACCCGCGCGACGGCGGCGTCGAGGTCGGCCAGCACGTTGTCGTCGGCCTCAATCGCGGCTTCAATCTGCGTGTAGACGTCGTCCCACAGGCTGAGGTCGACGCCGGCGTGAAGCGCCTTGGCCGCGGCCACCGCGACGCTGCCGTACAGGTCGGTCAGCCGATCAAGCGCGGTGCCGTCGGCCATGATCAGCCCCTGGAAGTGGTGCTGACCGCGCAGCTGCGCCGTCAATAGCTCGCGGTTGGCGTGGCACGGCACCCCGTCGATGTCGTTGTAGGCCGCCATCACGCCGATCGCGTGCCGCACGGAATCCAGCAGCGGTGCGTAGACATCGGCGAACTCCCGGGCCCCCATCGGCACGGTGCCGGAGTTGTGGCCGCCCAGCGCCTCGCCCTGGCCGATCAGGTGCTTGATCACCACGCCCATGTGGCTTGCGGCGTCTTTGGCCACCGGCCGGTCCCAGAAGTCGTCTTGAATCAGGTCGCCTTGGAAGCCGGCGATCACGGCCCGGGTGTAGGCGTTAGTCAGCGTTGGGCTTTCGCCGAAGGTCTCTTCGGCGCGGCCCCAGCGCGGATCTTTCATCAGGTCCAGCGTGGAGACCAAGGCGAGGTTGACCCCCTTGGCGCGAAGCTCCTGGCGCTGCAGCGACGCGCTTTGCTCGATCAAGGCCGGGTCGAAGGTGTTGCCCTTGGCCAGGTTGGTCGGGTAGACGGTCGCATCAAGCGCCTGGTGGCCGTGCGGCGCCTCCTCGACGATTAGCGTCGGGATGCCCAGCCGCGAGTGGTCGATCACGTAGCGCTGAATCAGGTTGGCGAGCTTAGCCGACTCCCAGGCCCGAACGCCGGTCTGATAATCCTTTTGGCTCCAGGGATCGGCGCGAAAAACGCCGTACAACGCGCCAAGCCCCGCCCCCCAGGCAACGTGTTGCTTGAAGTCTGCGGTCAAGCCGAACCCGTCTTCGGTGCGTTCGTAGCTCTGCCAACCGTACAGGTGCTGGTTGACCTGGCCGATTTTCTCCTGCGTGTTCATGCGGCCCAGCAGGTCCTTGACCCGGGCGCGGATGGTCAACGTTGGCTTTTGGTATGGAAACATTGTGTTCCTCCTTCATAGCTGCAAAAACACCGCGTTCACCGCCATAAGTCGGTCAACGCAGTGTTTTCGTGTAGGATGTTCAGATTAGCTCAGACTACTTCTTTTCGGCAAGCCACTTGTCGTACTGCTTTTGCAGCAACTTTTGAACCTTGTCGTAACCCGCGGCCTTGAGTTCTTTGTTCATCTTGGCGATGGTTGGCAGCGGATCGGCGGTCCCGGTGTTCAGGATGTCGTTGTACTTACTCATGACGTTGGTGATGTTGGACATTTCGGTCTTCACAGACGTCGTGTCAGGCATGAAGCCCAGCGCTGCGGATTCCGCAGTGTTCTTGATGGATTCATCACGCTGCTTGACCTGCGCATCGGTGACGGTGTTCTTGGTGTAAAGCAGCTTGTTGTTACCGGTCATCCAAGCACCGTAGTAGGTGTCGGCCTGGTAGCCCTTGAGCGTCTTAACCTTGCCCTTGGCCTTGTCGGTGAACTGCCACTGCTTGCCCTGGATGCCCCAGACCATGGTGTTCAAAAGCTTCTTGTTGGTGTTGATCGCGTTCAGCACCTGAACGGCTTCCTTCTTGTGCTTGGAAGTCTTGGAAACCACGTAAACCGCCATTTGGGCATCGGATGAAGACTTGTAAGGCTTGGCGATGTTGATCGTCGTGATCGGCTTGCCCATCGCGGCCGTTTCAAGCGCGGAGTTGCCGTAGTCGTAAGGGCCAACGGCTTCAGTCCGCAGGAACCAGGTGTCGTCCGGCAGGTTGTAAACCGTGGTGGACGTTGCGGCATCCTTGGCGATGTAGCCGGCCTGGTACCATTCGTGCATGGTCTTCAGGTTCTTTTGGAGCTGCTTGGTGTTGTACTGGTTGATGACCTTGTTGCTCTTGCCGCTTTGGTCAATGGCAAAAGGCAGGGTGTTGGACAGTGGGAACTCGTAGCCTGGGTCGATGGTGATGTAACCCTTAGACACGGCGAACGGGGTGACCGAAGGGTTGGCCTTGTGGAACTTGGCCAGCAATGGGGTCACGTCCTGCAGGGACTTCACGCCCTTGGTGGAGATGTTGTCCTTCTTCAGGAAGTTGCCGTTCAGGGTAACCGTCTGGTTGATGAAGGAGTTCGCGTTGGTTGGGAAGCCGTAAATCTTACCGTTCCAGGAAATCCCTTGCCAGTACGAAGGGTCCACGTTGTCGTAGGCCTTCTTGGCGTACTTCTTGATCAGGCTGGTCAGGTCGGCGTAGGCCCCGGTTTGCACGGTTGCCTGGTACTGCTGAGCAAAGGCCAGGTCGAACGGATCACCGGAAGTCAGCATCACGTTGAACTTGGACTGGTAATCGCCCCAGCTGATCGGCACGATCTTCAGTTCAATGTTCGGGTACTGCTTTTGAATCTGCTTGTTGATGAGCTTGGTCATCTCAGTGTTGTTCTTCAGCTTGTTGCCGGGCCGGTACATCGTGACCACGGTCTTTGCCTGAGAACCGCTACCACTCTTCCCACATGCAGCTGCCATCAGGCCAACTGCGCAAAGCGATGCGGCCAAAGCCAAACCTTTCGTCCACTTACGCATCATAATTCCTCCCTAGAGTTTACCAAGTTACAAGCGGCCCAAACCGCTTGCAGTCGAGATGTTGTCAAAGCGTCGCCGCGATCCGCAGGTGCCAAAACGCGATGGTCGCCCGTTTCCAACTGTACGTGACGTACACGTCTTGGCCGCTGGCCACAATTGCCGGATAAGAGAACTCCGCTGCCACGATGTTCTTATCCGCCGGCACGTGGTCGAGCCACAGCAACGGGTCAAAATGCCGCCCGTCGTCGGTAGACGTCGCCAGAACCATCGGCGTCCGGGCCGCCCAGTTGCCGCTCACCGGATTGTGGGCGAGCACCAGGGTCCCGTCGGCCAGCCGCGCCACGTCGATGCCGCAGTTGTTGTTCGGCACGTCCAACGCGTAGGCCTGGGCCCAGGTGCGGCCGTCGTCCTTGGAGTCGCTGCGAAAAACGTAGCCCTCCGAGCTGCGCATCAGCATATGCACCGTGCCATCCGCCGACTGCCAAAGCGTCGGCTGAATGATGCCGGTGCCTTGCAGGCGGAAGCGGTCGAGCGGCACATTCGCTGAGCGCTGCCAGGTCGTGCCGTCGAAGCGATCGACAAAGCAGTTCCACTCGCCAGCCTCGGTCGAGGCCGGCGCCAGCAGGTCGCCGCTTTGCAGCCGCAGGCACTTGTTTTTGACCGGGCCGCGGCCGCCATGGTCGCCGGCCACTAGCTCACGTGGTTCAGACCACGTGGCGCCGCCGTCGCGTGATTGAATGACCAGCGTCTGCCAGGTGGGAATCTCGGCGCCACGCTTGTAAAACAGCGTGATCAGACCGTTCTCCGCCAACAGCACCGGGTTCCAACACGCGACCGGCGCATCGGCTACCTTGCGTGGTGCAGACCACTGATGGTCCTGCAGGGTGGCAAACCAGATGGCCACGTCTGCGTGGCCTTCCTCGCTGCCACCGAACCAGGCGACGCCGATCACGCCGGGCGCCAGGACGGCAACCGTCGAGGCGTGGCACTGACCTGCGGGGTGCGGTGCAAAAACGTGCTCGTGCTCCAGAACTTGGACCTGCATAATGCCTCCGCTGCCGCGAATCACTCGCGACACTTGTTCAACATCTTCCTCATGTCGGCAACGCGCAGGCGTCGCACGACTTGAGTACTCTTTATTTTTATGCCCAAACGGCGCGTAACTCAACCGAAAGTGCTTTCACATTTTGTGGCACCGCCAACATAATTCGTTAATATATTTTACAAACTAGCTTGAGACTAGATTTACAGACGGATTGGTCTACGCCATTCGCCGCGGCCGCCGGCGACCGTGCGTGGCGAGAACGTCGAAATTGGTTTAGTCCAATATTTGGCTAGCCAAAACTTGTCCACACAGGTGGTTGAACGCGGCCTCCTCCCGCTTTGTCCGTTGTTGTATAATGAGGTATCTTCTCATTTGAGGCCACGAAAGGAGGTCGCCATGCTCGACGCCAAACAGATTCTGATCATCGACGCGCTGATCCAGTCGCCAACGCAGGGCAAGGCCCAGCTCCAGTCGGCCCTGGATCTAACCGGACGCCAGGTCGATTACGCCATCGAGAAGCTCAACCAGCTGCTGGCCGGCCAGAAGCTGCCGCAGCTGGCCGCAGACGGCCCGGCCGTCACGCTGGCCCCCCAGGCCTACCGCTACCTCCTGGACCTGCGCACCACCGACCGCCTGATTCGCCTGGACACCTACGCCCTGAACGCCGACGAACGCCAGCTGTTTTTGACCTTGATGCTGGCCTGCCACGGCGAGTACCTGGCCTTGGTTCACCTGACCGACGCCTTGCAGGTTAGCCAATCGACCATTTCCAAGGACCTCAAGGCCTTGAGCGCAAGCCTCAAGTCAAGCCACCTGAGCATCTCCTACGACCGGCAAAACGGCTACCGCCTGACCGGCTCCGAACGTAACATCCGCGCCTTTTTGATGGACGTGATCGTTCACGCCAGCGCCAGGCACCAAACCGGGCTGCTGCGGCTGTTCGCCAAGCTGATTCAGCCGCTGGACCGCCTGGCCAACCTGCGACTATTGCGCGACCTCGCCGGCGACCACGGCATCCCCTTCACCGAACACCGGCTGCTTGAGCTCAACGACCTGCTGCTGTTTTTGGTTGGGCGGCTGCGCCTGGCGCCGAACTACCTGCCGCGCGGCGTCGACGGCGCCGCCTTGGTTGACCTGCCCGAGCACCGCTTCGCCCAGGCGCTGCTGGCGGCGCTTGGCATCACCCAACCGGTGGCCGTGCAGTACGTCACCTTGCTGGTGTTGTGCCTGGCCAGCGGCACCGCGGCTCGCGGTCGCATCGACGACCAGCTGCGGCCGCTGGCGACCCACCTGGTGCGGCGCTATGCCGCCATCACAATGACCCACTTCGCGGATGAGGCGGCGGTGGTCGCGCAGCTGTACTCGCATTTTCGCGGAATGTACTTTCGGTTGCGCTTCAACTACCCGGTCGCCAACCCGCTGACGGCCCAGGTCAAGGCCGCCTACCCCAAGGCTTTCGCCGCGGTGGCGTCGGTCTGCTCGGACCGCACCGAAGTCGGACTAGTGCCGCCGGCCGAGGTCGCCTACCTGACCATGCACCTGGTCGCGGCCAGCCGCGGCGTAACCGCACCGCGGCCGACCCAGCCGACCGCCGCGTTCTACTGCCCCAGCGGCCTGGGCGTCGGGCAGCTGGCCCTGCGCATGCTGACCACGCTGTTTCCCAACCTGACCTTTCGCGCCTTCACCAGCCTGCCGGCGCTTGAGGCCGCGAGCTTCGACCTGATCTTCACCACGTCTTACACCAGCCGCCTGTACCTCTTGAACAAGCCGTGCTTCGTGGTCAGCCCGTTGATGGCCGCGGCCGACAAGCACGAGCTGGTGCAACACGTCAACGCTCACCTGGCCGCCACCGTCGCGGCGGCGCCGAGCCTTGATGCGATCATGGCCGTGATCGCCGACACCGTCCCCGACCCGGCGCTGGTCGCCAGGCTGCGTCAGAAGCTTCGCACCAGCCTGTTTTGACCCACTCGCCCCTGTACAGGGGTGTTTTTTTGCAGAAAATGGCCGAACGGGGTTGCCTTAAAGTCCCCTCCAAGGTTTAGGATAGAGGAGAAACGGAGGCGACATCATGAACATTCAAGCCGTGGCCGACACGCTGGCCGTGTCGGCCGACACCCTACGTTACTGGGAACGCGTCGGCGTGATTCCGCCGGTGCCGAGAACGGCGGCCGGCTACCGCACGTACGGCCCCGCCGAGCTCGACTGGTGTAACTTCGCCAAGTGCATGCGAAACGCCGGCGTCTCCATTGAGGCGCTGTGCGACTACATCGCGCTGTACCAGGCCGGGCCGCAAACCGCAGCCGCTCGCAAGCAGCTGCTCCAGACGCAGCTGACCGTCATCGCGGCCAGGCTGCAGGCGGTGCAAGGCACCTACGACCGGCTGGCCGCCAAGATCGAACACTACGACGAAGCCGACCTGAACCCCTTCGCCCATCACACCCAAAACACTCAGGGAGGCACAATCCAGCATGTATGATTTCACCAGCACCATTGACCGGCGCCACACGGATTCCATCAAGTGGTCGGGCGAGCCCGGCGAGCTGCCGATGTGGATCGCCGACATGGACTTTCAGGTCGCACCGGAGATTCAACAGGCGATGCAAGACAAGGTCGCTCAGGGCGTGTTCGGCTACGAGGAGCCTCACGCCGACTACTTTCAGGCCGTCAGCGACTGGTACGCCCAGGAACACCACGCCACGCTTGACGCCGACTGGCTGCTTTTTGCCACCGGTGTGATTCCGGCCCTGTCGGCCACCCTGCGCCGCGTCACCAACGTCGGCGACAGCGTGGTGGTCACCGCGCCAGTGTACAACATGTTCTACAACTCCATCGAAAACTCCGGCCGCCACACGCTCAGCTCCGATCTCGTGTACGACCCGGCTGCCCACACCTACGCAATCGACTTTGCAGACCTCGCGGCCAAGCTCGCGCAGCCGTTGACCACCGCGATGGTGCTGTGCAACCCGCACAACCCGGTCGGTCGCATCTGGACGCGAGCCGAGCTGACCCGCATCGCCACGCTGTGCTCGCAAAACGGCGTCACCCTGGTGGCCGACGAGATCCACGGCGACCTGCGGCTGGGGACGACGGATTACGTGCCGACGTTCAGTCTACCGGCCGCCCTGCGCGACCGCCTGGTGGTGCTGTGCTCGCCGAGCAAGACCTTCAACGTCGCGGCGCTTCACGCGGCCACGGTGATCGTGCCCAACCCGCAGCTTCGCGCCATCGTCGCCCGGGGCCTGGGCACCGACGAGGTCAACGAGCCCAACCTGCTGGCGATTCCCGGCACCATCGCCGCTTACACTCAAGGTCACGCGTGGCTTGCCGCCTTGCGCGAGAAGCTGCAGGCCAACCTGGCGCTGGTCCAAAAGCGGCTGAGTGAGGCCGAGCTGCCGATCGCGCTTGTGAAGCCGGATGCGACCTACCTGCTGTGGCTGGACACCAGTGCCATCAGCCACGACTCGACTGGCCTGGCCGCCTTTTTGCTCGCAGACACCGGCCTCAAGGTCAGCGCCGGGGCCGACTACCGCGGCAACGGCCGAGACTTCCTGCGGCTGAACATCGCCTGCCCGACCCCGCTGCTCGAAGACGGGCTGGCCCGGCTGACGCGGGGGCTGCACGACTGCCAACAACGAAAGGATGCACATGACCAACTATAACCAACAATACTTCACCGGCGAACGCGCGTTGTTTGCGACGCACGACGCCACCATCACCGATTCCACCTTCGCGGCCGGCGAGTCGCCGCTCAAGGAAAGCGCCAACCTCACGCTGCGCCACGATGTGTTCAAGTACAAGTACCCGCTGTGGTACAGCCAGCACGTTCGGGTGAGCGATTCGATTTTCGAAACCATGAGCCGCTCCGGCATCTGGTACACCGACGACATCACCATCACCGACTCGACCATCCAGGCCCCCAAGCAGTTCCGCCGCAGCGGCCACATCACGCTGCACAACGTTCATTTGGCCGACGCCCAGGAGACGCTGTGGCACTGCCACGACATCGTGCTCGACCACGTCCAAGCCAGCGGCGACTACTTCGGCGCCAACAGCGAGAACATTCGCGTCTCCCACCTCGATCTGGTCGGCAACTACGCCTTTGATGGTGCCAAGAACGTCGAGGTGCATGACGCCACCTTCGTGACCAAGGACGCCTTTTGGAACTGCGAGAACGTCACGATCTACGACTCGACCATCAACGGCGAGTACCTCGCGTGGAACACCAAGAACCTCACCTTGATCAACTGCACCATCGAATCCGACCAGGGCCTGTGCTACATCGACGGGCTGCGGCTGGTCAACTGCAAGCTGCTTCGCACCGACCTGGCCTTCGAGTACTGCCGGGACATCGACGCCGAGGTGGTCAGCCACATCGATTCGGTCAAAAACCCGATTTCCGGTCGCATCATCGCCGATTCGATTGGCGAGCTGATTCAAGACGACCCCCACCTCGACAAGCGGCTGGTCACGATTCAGGAACGCCACAGCCGCGCGGCCTCGTAGCCGCGCCGAGGCGGTCCTAACGCACTCATGACGCCACCACCTGTCCCCATGCCAAACCAAAGAAGCCCCCACGCGCCGTAATCATGCGTGTGGGGGCTTCTTTGCCAGCGCAATTCAATTGTCGGACGGTGCCTGTAACGCCTGCCACTCGGCTCGCGTCAGGCCGACGCGGCACAGGTCGCGCAGCTCACCGCGCAGCAGGAACCCGCACCGCGCCGTGCCCTCCGGCTTCATCCCCAACCGGGCCAGGACGCGGCGGGAGGGGTCGTTGCCCTGCACGTACTCCGCGAAGACGTACGGCGCCTTTTCGCTGGTGAACAGGTAATCAAGCTCTAGCCGCAGGGCCTCGGTCGCGTAGCCGTGGTGCCAAAAATCGGGGTGAAACAGGTAGCCGCACTCCCAAGTGCCGATCCACTGCTTGCTGGCCGTCATCACGCCGATCAGCCGCTCGGTGGTTGGCAGAATTACCGCGAGGCTGCCGGCGTTTGGGGGCAGGTAAAACTTGGCGAAGCTGCCAATCGCCTCTTCTGTGGTCTGCGGCCGCTGGTAGCCGAACGCCCCCCAAGCCATCGCACCTTGGCTTTGCACCAGGGCCAGGTAGCCGGGCCAGTCCTCCGGCCGCGGGCTGCGCAGAATCAATCGCTCGCTTGTCGCTTCCATGGGGGTCGCCTAGTACGTGAACGCGTAGCGAATCTGCTCGTGGCGCGAGGTGCCGGCGGCCAAAGTGGCCTGGGTGAGGCCTGGGTCAACCAGCCCCGCGGCGCTGGTCTGCGCCTCCATCGCGATGCCGACGTGTGGCCGCGACTGGTGGTGCAAAAAGTGCAGCTCGTCGCCGAAGTGGTTGGAGGTGAACACGACCACCGCGTTGCGAGCGGAGTACATCGTCACCTGGCGCTGGCCCTGGCTCAAAACGGCCACCGGCTCGGTGGCGGCGTGGTCGTCAATGGCGAACACGTCGTCCAACCCGGCTTCCGGAATCGTCTGCAGCTCGCGCAGTGCCGGCCCGAGCTGCCGCGGCTCGCGAAAATCGTAAGGCGTGTCGGCGTTGGCCACCACGGCGCCGGTCAGCACCTTGGACGGCTCAAGTTCGTAGTGGCTGGCCGCGGCCAGTCGCAGCGTGTGATTTTCAATCGTGTCGTCGGCTGCGTTCAGGTTCCAGTAGACGTGGTTGGTCGGGTTGAACACGGTCGTCTGGTCCGTGGCGCCGGTGAAGTCGATCACCACCTCGTCGGCGGCGGTCAGCGTGTAGGTCACGCTGACGTCAAGTGTCCCGGGGAAGCCGTCGGTCTCGGGCGTCACGGTGCGAGTGAAGGTCACGTGGTCTGCGGCGGCATCTGCCTTGAAAAACAGCGTGCTGAAGCCGTGGGGACCGCCGTGCAGCGTCGTCGTGCCTTCGTTGGCCGGCACCGCCACCGGTTGGCCATCCAACACCAGCTGACCGGCGCCAATGCGGCCGGCGAAACGCCCAATGGCCTTGCCGAAGTAGCCATCCGGCTTCGCGTAGCCGGCCAAGTCGGTGTTCAAAATCAGGTTCTGGTGCGACCCGTCTGGCGTCGGCACATTCAGCGCATGCCAAGTGGCGCCGTAATCCAGCACCGTGAGTTGCACCCCGTTGCGATTCTCAATGGTGTAAGCCGTGACCGCGTGGCCGGCGACCTCACCGAACTTATCTGTTGTCAGCATGATTGACCTCCATGAGTAATGTCTCACCGGTAGCTTACCACGATGGCGGCGCTTTCCCAAGTTGCCGCGTTGTGACATCGCGGCAGGTTCGTGAGGAAAACCGGCAAAAAAACACCGCCACGGCGGCCGGTGACCGGAGTGGCGGTGGAAGTGGCGCCTGCTTATCGAATTAGCCTTGAGGTTAGGCGACCGGTCGTCGATTGCGCCGGCCACTCTCCACCGCCAAGGTACTTGTATTATTGTATTCCGGAATACAATAATACAAAGGCCCCCGCAGAGGCGGGGAACACTCTGGCACTGACACCTGGCCTGACCACATCGGAGAATCACCCTCGCGTATGCGGGGAACACCCGTCGTGGGTGTCACCATTGTGGACGATGTAAGGATCACCCCCGCACATGCGGGGAACACAGCTGGGCCACGGTGCGGTCGATGCCCGCGATGGGATCACCCCCGCGCATACGGGGAACACCTTTGGCTTGCCAAGCTCTGGCGCTTCTTCCAGGGATCACCCCCGCGCATACGGGGAACACAAGTGCTTAGGTACTGTTCTGTCTTCATCTGTGGGATCACCCCCGCACATGCGGGGAACACCGTGAGGAAAACGTCGATAGCGACGGCATCAAGGGATCACCCCCGCACATGCGGGGAACACAACTCAGCTGTGGTTTGGCAACGAAAAGCTGGAGGATCACCCCCGCACATGCGGGGAACACCACCCAGGCGGACCCGACAAGTGCTTCGGCGTAGGATCACCCCCGCACATGCGGGGAACACACTTAACAAATCCCACCACACCGGCATTCGCTCTTCTCTATTTTAGCATTTTGCGTCAACTGGTGTTCGCTAAAACGCCCCGCAATCATCGCGATTGCGGGGCGTTGGCTTACTTGCGGGTCGGCTTCTTGCCGGCTGGCTTGGGATCTGGATTCTGTTCGCGAAGCGACTTTTGCTGATGGGCCGGCTTGGCGAAAATCATGCGGCCGGCCGCCGTCTGGATGGCGCTTGTGACCACCACGTCGAGCGGCTTGTTGATGTAGAACTGGCCGTCTTCGACCACGACCATCGTGCCGTCCTCGAGGTAGGCGACGCCTTGCTGACGCTCGGTCCCCGACTTGATGACGGTGACGGTCAGGCCCTCGCCCGGAATCAGGTCCGGCTTCAAGGCGTTGGCCAGCGCATTGATGTTCAGCACCGGCACGTTTTGGAACTGGGCGACCTTGTTGAGGTTGTAGTCGTTGGTGATGACCACGCCGTCCAGCAGCTTGGCGAGCTTCAGGAGCTTGGAGTCGACCTCGGTCATGTCCTCGAAGTCACCGTCGTACATCTCGACGTGGATGTCCGGGTCGGCCTTCATCTGGTTAATGATATCAAGCCCTCGGCGACCGCGACCGCGCTTCAAGGCGTCGGCGGAATCGGAGATCAGCTGCAGCTCATGCACCACGAAGGTCGGCACCAAAAGCGTTCCTTCGATGAAGCCGATTTTGGCGATGCTTTGCACCCGGCCGTCGATGATGACGCTGGTGTCCAGCAGCTTGAACTTGCGATAGTTTTCACCGGCGCGACGCTCCAGCACCTCGCCGGATTCCGGCTCAGGCTTTTTGCCTCGAGCATTGAACAGCTTGCGCCACTCGTCGCGGCGGGTCGTCCCGGTGCGAAAACCCAGGTAGCCCAAGACGAGCATCAAGACGATGGAAACGACGGTCCCCCATGGCCCGGGAAGATTGGATGTGGTGATTGAAATAAGGGCTGCTAACACCAGGCCAACGATGGTACCTAAGCTCCCGAAAAGCAGGTAGCTCGGCGATTGATTGCTGAGGTAGGTCTCGACCGCCTTGAGCTGCCGCAAGATCCAGCCGGCGGAAAGCTCGGCGAGAATCAGGAAAATCAAGGCGCCGAGCAGGGCATCGACGATTGGGTTGGTCAGCCAGGTCACGTTTTCGACGTTGAAAAGATCCCACAACGCTGGCAAAACCCCAAGCCCGAGGCCGACTCCGACCAGAGCGAAGATAATAGAAATAATGCGTTTCTTAGTATTCATGGAATTCCTCCTTTCAAGAGAGGGTGGAACGCGGCGAATTTAGCGGGACGGCTAGCCTAGCCGTGGTGCTTGGGACCCGGGCTTGGTCCCGAGTGCCGCAGCGTAGCTAGCCGCTCCCGCGTTGCCGCGTGGAACCCGTTTAGAGGGTGGAACCGAGCGCCTTTAGCGGAACGCATAGCTTAGCCGTGGCAGTCGAGGCCTGGGCTTGGCCTCGAGTGACGCTGCGTAGCTATGCGCTTCCGCGTTGCTCGGTGGAACCCGTTTAGAGGGTGGAACGCGGCGAATTTAGCGGGACGGCTAGCCTAGCCGTGGTGCTTAGGACCCGGGCTTGGCCCCGAGTACCGCGGCGTAGCTAGCCGCTCCCGCGTTACCTCACATTCCACCCTGGTTTGCGGCCTAACTCGCTCGAAGTGCGGCCGCGGATCGACGTCAGTCGCGGCCGCCCAGGACCTTTTGGAGGGCCTCGCCGACGCTTGTGACGCCTATCACTTTGATTTTATCACGGGCAGTGAAGCCCTGCAGGTTATTCTTGGGCACAAAGATGCGGGTGAAGCCGAGCTTGGCGGCCTCCTTGATGCGGTCCTCGATGCGGTTGACGCGCCGCACCTCGCCGGTCAGCCCGATTTCGCCGACGAAGCAGTCGGTCGGCGGAATCTCCTTGTCGCGGTAGGAACTGGCAATCGCCATCGCCATCGCGAGGTCGATGGCCGGCTCGTCCAGCCGCACCCCGCCGGTCGCCTTGAGGTAGGCGTCTTGATTTTGCAGCATCAGGTTGGCGCGTTTTTCCAAAACGGCGATGATCAGGCTGACGCGGTTGTGGTCCAGACCGGAGCTGGTTCGCTTGGCGTTGCCGTACATCGTCGGCGTCATCAGCGCCTGCAGCTCGACTAGAATCGGCCGGGTGCCTTCCATTGATACGACCACAGCGGAGCCGGTCGCCCCTTCCAGCCGCTCGTCGAGGAAAATCTCGCTGGGGTTGGCGACCTCCGCCAGACCCGACTCGTGCATCTCGAAAATGCCGATCTCGTTGGTCGAGCCGAAGCGGTTCTTGACCGACCGCAGCATCCGGTAGGTGTGGTGCATGTCACCCTCGAAGTACAAGACGGTGTCGACCATGTGCTCGAGGATTTTCGGCCCGGCAATCGCGCCTTCCTTGGTGACGTGGCCGACGATGAAAATCGTGATCTGGTTGGTTTTGGCGATGCGCATCAGCTCGGCCGTCACCTCGCGAATCTGGGCGACGGAGCCGACCGCAGACGACATGTCCGGGACGTTCATCGTCTGGACGGAGTCGATGATCACGTAATCCGGCGCCATGTCGGCAATCGCCGCGGTGATGCTCGGCATGTCGGTTTCGGGGTACAGGTACATCCCCGAGTCGCCGACGCCCAGCCGATTGGCCCGCATCTTAATCTGGCTGGCACTTTCCTCCCCCGACACGTACAAGACCTTGCCGCCGGCCTTGGCCAAAAAGCCGGAGACCTGGGTCAAAAGCGTCGACTTGCCGATGCCGGGGTCGCCGCCGATCAGGATCAAAGAACCCGGCACGATGCCGCCGCCCAGCACCCGGTTGAGCTCGGACAGCTCGGTTTCCACGCGCTTTTCCTTCTTGAACTGCACGGCATCGATGCGTTCCGGCCGCACCCGGCTGCCACCGGTGGTGGTGCGAGGCGCCGGCTTGGGGCCGCTGCTCAGCGTCTCTTCGACCAGTGAGTTCCACGTGCCGCAGTTCGGGCAGCGCCCGAGGTAGCCTGCGGAGATGTACCCGCAGTTCTGGCAGACGTACTGTGTTTTGGCTTTAGCCATGTGTCGACCTCCTAAAAAAATCGAATCGGGTGTGATGCCGCTGGCGCAAACACCTGGTGCCTGAAGCGGCCTCGGTTCGCTAAGCTGCGCGGCTTCGCCGGCTAAAACTTCGTCGAGCCGAAGCCGCCGGTGCGGGTGTTGGTGTTACCCAGGTCGCCGTCGGCCAAAAGGTATGGCATGAAGATGCCCTGACCGATGCGTTCGCCCTGCTGAATCACGACGTCCTTGGGCGAGAGGTTCACCATCTGAATGAAGATTTCGCCCTCGTTGTTGTCGTTGTTGTAGTAATCCGCGTCGATCACGCCGATGCCGTTGGGGATGATCAGGCCGCGCTTGAGCGGGTTGCTGGAGCGGTTGGCCAGAATCAACACCTCGTTGGGCTGCATGTAGGCCTTGACGCCGGTCGGCACCAGAAGCGGCTTGAGAATCTTGCCGGCGCGTTTGAAGTCGCTGTCGGTCAGCGGGTGCTCGTTTTTGATCAGGCGAAACAGGCGGATGAAGTCGTAGCGCCAGACACTTTTGAGCACGAAATCCTCACGGGCGAAAAAATCGTAGCCGGCGGCGTTTTGGGTCTGCCGCTCCGGCAGCTTGACGCCGGCGTCGGCGAACTCGGAAACAATTTCAAATCCTCTGGTGTGCATGTTTTCCTCCATAATGGTGTGCTTTTGGTCGCGTATCATTTTACCACGCCGCACCCGGCGAGTTCTGGTTCTTGAAAGAATTATAGCGAATTGTTACGATTACGTTGAACGACAATAAAGGAGGAAATGAGCATGGCATTCCAACACACGCCCAACCGCTACTTCATGACAGATGACGCCGGCAAGCTGGTCGCCGAGGTGACCTACCCGGACATCGACGACGGCCGCGCCTTCGTCATCGATCACACCTTCGTCGATCCATCGCTGCGCGGCCAGGGCATCGCGGCCAAGCTGGTTCGTGCCGTGGTCGACGAGGCCCGGACCAGCGGCAAAACCATCGAGCCGCTGTGTACCTACGCGAGACACGCCTTTGACACCACGCCGGAATACGCCGACGTGCTGCGGCCGACCGGCGAGTAGCCCGGGGGTGTGCGGGGCCGCACCGCAAACGCGTAATCAGGCAGCCCCTGGTGGCCACCCGCAAGCGGCACCCTGCCGCCGGTTAATGAGAATTGGCTGAGCGGCGGGGGTTTTTCGTTTTCATTAAGTGTGATACACTGGTCAGGTCTGTTAAAGATATCATCGATTTCTAATCAAAGGAGTGACTCTAATGTCTAAGGCTATTTCTGCTGAGAACATTTCCCAGTACCAATCCGCCCTTGAAAACACGCCGGCTAGCGACGTGCTTCAGCGCGGTGTGATGAACAACGGCATCTTGAAGTCTGCTGAAAGCACCCTGCCACAAACCACGATGGAGCAAACCTTCTCCATCGACCTTGAAACCGGCGCGGTTGCCAACCAGAAGCAGTCCGGCCGTTGCTGGATGTTCGCGGCGCTGAACACCATGCGCCACCAGATTCAGGCCCAGTTCAAGATCAAGGACTTCGAGCTGTCCCAAAACTACACGTTCTTCTGGGACAAGTTCGAAAAGTCCAACTACTTCTACGAGAACGTCATCAAGACGGCGACGGAAGACATCGATTCCCGCAAGGTGGCCTGGCTGATGGCCAACCCTCAGGGCGATGGCGGTCAGTGGGACATGCTGACGGCTCTGATCGACAAGTACGGCATCGTGCCGAAGTACGTGATGCCTGAAACCTTCTCCTCCAGCGCCTCCAACCAGATGAACGCGGTGCTGAACCAGAAGCTGCGCAAGGACGCGGTCACGCTGCGCGGCCTGGTCGCTGCCGGCAAATCCGCCGACGAAATCGAAGAAGCCAAGTCCAAGATGCTCTCCGACGACTACCGCATTTTGGCTTACTCCCTGGGGACCCCACCGACCAAGTTCGACTTCGAATATCGCGACGATGACAAGGAATACCACATCGACCGCGACCTGACCCCGAAGACCTTCTTTGAGAAGTACATCGGCTGGAACACGGACGACTACCAATCCGTCATCAACGCGCCAACCGCCGACAAGCCTTACAACCACCTCTACACGGTTGAAATGCTGGGCAACGTCATCGGCGGCCGCGAAGTTCGCCACCTGAACCTCGCGATCGACGACTTCAAGCAGATTGCCATCAAGCAGCTTGAAGCAGGCGAAACGGTCTGGTTCGGCTCCGATGTCGGCAAGGAATCCGACGGCAAGCTCGGCATCCTCGACACCGCGCTGTACGACAAGAACGCGCTGTTCGCCTCCGACTTCGACATGACCAAGGCAGAACGCCTGGACTACGGTCAAAGCCTGATGACCCATGCCATGGTCATCACCGGCGTTGACATCGTCGACGGCAAGCCAACCAAGTGGAAGATCGAAAACTCCTGGGGCGACAAGGCCGGCCAAAAGGGCTACTTCGTCGCTTCCGACGACTGGTTCGACAACTACGTCTACCAGGTCGTTGTGAACAAGAAGTACCTGCCAGCTGCCATCCAGGACACGATCAAGGCCGAATACGACCAGCCGACCGTCCTGAAGCCATGGGACCCGATGGGCGCCTTGGCCTAAGTTTCACCGAAGCACTCGCCAGAAGGCGGGTGCTTTTTTGGTCCCACCGACAGATTACGCCAAGGGTGAGCGACCGCCCCAATTATTTGCAAAACCGTGTGTCGCCGGCCGTGCTGCGTGTTATTATGTACCCATTGCGTCGCGTTACCGCACCGCAGGGCCGCTATTTTATTACATATCTGCAAGAATTGCAGTGTTTTTTATCCGGCGGTGCCGCAACGCGCGTGAGCAAAATTTCTGGTGTCTGGGAGGTTCCAACATGAATTCTGATCTATGTCCCTACTGCGGCTGCGTGGTGGGTTCCGGCCCCAAGGGTTGCCCCATCTGCGGCAAGTACTACGCCAACGCGCAGCCCAGCAACGCCGGCGGTGCCGGTGACGCCCTCGGTGGCCTGATTGGCAACGCGCTTGGCCCGATTGTGGTCATCCTGATTGCGGCGGCCGCGCTGCCGGTGGTGATTTTCAATCCCTTGGTCACGGGCCTGTTGATGTTCAAGTCGCGGCTGTTCAACTTCAGCCGCGTCGGCCGCTGGCTCGCCTTCCTGGGCTCGTTCGTCTACACGGCCTGGATCATCTACCTGTTCATCGGCGGCGTCGCGCATCCCGAGTGGTTCAACCCGACCTTCAACCCCACGCTGCTGGCCACGCAAAAGGTGCTGATCTACGGCATCGGGGCGGTCTTTGGCGCCGAAATTCTCTACCGCGCCTTTCGCCTGCACGACTTTCGCCGCGGCTTCATCCACCTGGCCGGCTGCTACGCCTTACTCGTCGCGATCAGCGCCTCGACGACCCTTTTGTTTTACGCCTTCAAGTGGGGCATCTTCCAGCAAGTGCAGTGATTGCACCAAAACGCCTCGGTGAGGCGGCCGCCCGTCAGCACGACAGGCCCGGTCGCCTCACCGAGGCGCTTTTGGCATTCTCACCGGAAGGCCGCAGCGGCGACCATGGCGCGGTCGTGGCACCCGCCGTGATCACCGTGAACGCCACGGTCTGGTGACCACACTTAGGTTGCGGCGACTCCCGCCAACTGAGGTGAGCTCTGCCGGAGCTGCGGCGACCCGCACCTAGTTGCGCCGACCCCCAGCGCCTGGCGACCCCCACCGGCTAGCTACGCGTCGTGCCCCGCGCCACCAGCGTCGGGGTCAGCAGCACCTCGCCTTGCTGGGCCCCGCTTTGGCCGATTTTGGCCAACAACATCCGTGCGAGGTGTTCGCCCAGGTCCGGCACCTGCTGCTGAACGGTGGTGAGCTTGGGGTTGGAGACCTGATCCAAGAAGACGCCGTCGAAGCCGATGACGCCAAAGTCGGCCGGAATCCGGCCGCCCTGGGCCGCGATTGCCCGGACCACGCCGATGGCCAGGCGGTCGGAGGCGCAGATGAAGCAGGTGTTGCGGGCGAACTTGCGCCAGTTCTCGGCGATGAACTGCTGCGAGGCGTGGCTGTGGTTGGGCATGCGGTGAATCCGCGGCACTTGGCGATGTTTTTGCAGCGTGTTGATGTAGCCGGCCTCGCGGGAGTACTCGAAGGGCTCCTTGACGTCGATGCCGATGAAAATGATCGACTGGTAGTTTTTGGCCAGCGCGTATTCCGTCGCCTGCTGGGTCCCCAGCTTGTTGTCGGTGTCGATGAAGTCGTAGCCGTAGCGGTTCTCGCCGAACAGCACCAACGGTTTTTGCAGCTGGTCCAGCCACGGCTGGTCCTTGGTTCGCGCCCCGGTGATCAGGAACCCATCGGCGTTGCCGACGCACAGCCGATTGCGGTCGGTCACCAGCTGCAAAGCGTACTGCTGGCGGTCCAGCCCCTTGGCGATGCCGAACAGCAGGCTCATGTAGTAGGGCTCGGTGGTGTCGACGTCCTCGAGAATCAGGAACTTCACCACGTTGGTGCGATTCTGCGCCAGCGCCTTGGCCGCGCTGTTGGGCCGGTAATCCAGCGTCTTCATCGCGGCCTCGACCAGGCCGCGCAGCTCGGCGGTCACCTGCTCGGGGTGATTAATCACCCGCGACACCGTCATTTTGGACACATTCGCCTGCTTAGCCACATCCGATAGCGTAACCATCCCATCACTCCCTATACCAATTCTCATTCCATTGTAGCACGTCCGGTCGGCCCGGCCCAATCTGCGAACCGCCACCACTTTGTCAAGCAAAAGACGTCTGAGTCGGCTCGTGGTCGCCACTCAGACGCCTTTTTCACTTGATTAGTGGGATGATCAGCCTTTATCCGCCCCGGCGGTGATGCCGTTGACGTAGAACTTCTGCATGATGACAAAGAGTATTGTGATCGGAATGGCGATGATCACACACCCGGCGATGAACTGGGTGAAGTACGTGGTCGACGCCCCGCGGGTGCTGTGCAGCATGTTGTACAGGCCGTACGCGATGGTGTAGTCCTTGGCGTTGCCCGACGAGCTCAGGATGATGCCCGAGAAAATGAAATCGATCCACGGCCCGATGAACGCGGTCAAGGCCGTGTAGACGATAATCGGCCGCGACATCGGCAGCCCGATGTGCAGGAACACCTGCCACTTGGTCGCCCCGTCCATGATTGCGGCCTCATCGATGGCCACGGGAATCGTGTCAAAGAACCCCTTGGCGATGTAGAACCCAAGCCCCGCCCCGCCGACGTAGACCAGGATCAGGCCGCCGAGGTTCAGCATGTTGAAGTTCTTCAGGATGTAGTACAAGGCGATCATCGACATGAAGCCCGGGAACATCCCCAGCACCAGCGCAATCTGCAGGAACGGCTTGCGGAAGTGGAAGCGCAGCCGCGACAACGCGTAGGCCACACAGATGGTGACAAAGGTCGACAGCACCGTGGTGATCAACGACACGAACAGGGTGTTTCGAATCCAGTAGACGAACGGGAACTGGTCGCTGCTGAAAATGCCGATGTAATTTTGCAGCGTGAACTGCTCCGGCCAGATGGTCGAGACGAACCCGGTGTCGTTGTACGAAAAGCTCGCCAGGATGATCCAGACGATGGGGAAAATCCAGACCACCGCCAGCAGGATCAGCAGTGCGTAACGCAGAATCAGAGACAGACGCCTTTTGGCACGATAGGAATTCATGGTTAACCCTCCTTAAACGCGTTGGTTCGCCGGTACGCGATCAACGAGAATGTGGCACTCAGGATGAAGATCAGGATGCCCAGCACCGCCGAGGCGTTGTAGCGCTGCGTCTGCCCGAAGACCAAGTTGTACAGCCAGGTCACCAAGAGGTCGGTGTCGCCGGCGCCGTTGTAGTTGTTGTTCATCGGGTAGCCGCCGGTCAGCAGGTAGATCACGTTGAAGTTGTTGATGTTGCCGATGAACTGCTGAATCAAGGCCGGCGACATCACGAACAGAATCTGCGGGAAGGTGATCGAGCGGAAAACCTGAAAGGCCGAGGCCCCGTCCATTCGCGCCGCCTCAATCTGGTCTTGCGGCAGGTTCTGGATGATCGCCGTCGACACCAGCATCGACACGGGAATCCCAATCCACATGTTGACCACGATGACCGTGATTCGCGCAACCAGCGAGCTGGCCGAGGCGCCGATGAAGTTGATTGGGCTTGAGATCAGATGCCAGTTCATCAGCAAGTTGTTCAGGGGTCCTTGCAGGTCCAGGAACTGCGCCATCATCAGAAGCGACACGAACTGCGGCACGGCATAGACGATGACGAAAATCGTTCGCCAGAACCCTTTGTGCCGAATGCCCTTGGACTCGATCAGCATCGCCAAAAGCACCCCGAAGAAGAACGTGGTCGCCGTGGCCGCCACCGCCCAGACCAGCGTCCAGCCCAGCACCGGGAAGAAGGTGCCGGCCAGGTCGCCGGTCAGCACGTTGCCGAACGCCTTGAAGCCGGTCCAGGAAAAGCCGATCGGGTGCTTGCCGTCGTAGTTGGTGAAGGCCATGGAGATCATGTACAGGGTCGGCAGGATAGTGAACAACACGATGCCGATGATGGGAATCGCCAGCAAGGTGCTGTGCAGCCGCGAGTCCAGCAGGCTGTGCAACTCCTCGCGGTTGGTCGGCACCGGCTCGCCCAGCTTGATCTGGGTGTAGAGCTTTTTGACCGAGCGCAGGTTGGCGACGTACAGTCCGATCATGCCCAGTACGATCAAGACGGCCAGCACCCCGAACAGCAGGATGACCACGGAATTGTCCGGCAGCTTAGTCAGATAGACCCCCTGGGCCTCATCGAACACGACCTGCTTGGACTTGATCTCGCCGAGGTTACTGAGCATCATCAAGGCGCTGATACCGCTGGCGATGAACCACGCGATGAAGGCCACTTGGATGCCCAAAAAGGCGAGGCCCTTGGCCCATTGCTTGTGAACCAGCTGGGCGAGGCCCATGACGATGAATGATAGCTTGAAGCTGGCGTCGCCCTTCTGCCACACTTCCCCGTAGGTCACGGCATTCGGTGACTTGCTCTTGTGTCTAAACATATTTCTCCCTCCAATTGACCATGATGGGCCGGTGTGGCGCAAACAGGTGGTTGTCCAAAGCGCCTACCATGACGCCGCTCACCGCGGGTGAGCGGCGCGAGCTAGGAGCTTGGCGCAAAACGGGTGGCGCGGATGAGGCGGTGGTGCGGTATCGCTGGTCGGTCGGCTGAACGCTCGGCTCCGCCCTGGTTCGTCGGGCTACTCCGAGCATCGCGGTAGCGCATAGCTTGGGCTGTCACTTGGGGCGAAGGTCACGCCCCAAGCGCCACCCTACGCTGTGCGTCCCGCTAAACGCTCGGCTACGCCCTGGTTTTCGTCGGGCTACGCTGAGCATCGGCGACACGTCCAGCTAAGGCCGTCACTTGGGCCAAGTTCGGCCCAAGCGCCACCCTTGCGCTTGCCGGCCGCCTAAACGCTCGGCTCCGCCCTGGTTACTTCGAAATTGCATCCACGAAGGTCTGCAGCTTGTCGGCGTATTGGGCAGGCTTGATCGAGCCGTTGTAGGCGCCGTTGATCAGCGGTGCGGAGAGGTTCCAGAAGGTCGCCATCTGGGTCATTTTCGGCATGATGGTCGAGTAGCCGGTTTCGCTCATCGTGATCACGGCCTTGGCCACGGGGTCGGCGGCGACGGTTGCATCGGCCTGGGCCGACTTGTCAACCGGGATGGCGCCGGAGTTCTTGTAAATCACCAGCTGGGAGGCCTTGTTGGTCACGAATTCGGCCAGGGTCGCCGCGGCCTTCTGGTTCTTAGTTGCGGTGTGAGAGTTGACGGCGAAGCACCCGATGCCCAGGAAGGCCTGCATCTGGACTTCCTGGCCGCCGACGTTGATGGTCGGGTAAGGCGCCACGGCGAAGTTCTCACCGAGGATCTTCTTGATGTTGGCGGCGTCCCACGGGCCATCGAGGATCGCCGCGGCGTTGCCGGACTTCAGTTGGTTCAAGGCGTTGCTGGTTTGCATCACGCCCTTGTTGGCCTTTTGCTGGGCGAACCAGGTCATCGCGGCCACGCCCTTGTCAGAGTTGACGTCGGTGCCCTTCAGCGTCTCGCCGTCCTTGCCGTACAGGTAGGTGCCGGCCGATAGGAACACGGGGTAGAAATTGTAGGCGTTGGTGAAGTCGGTGGCCAAAACGCCCTTCTTAGTCATGGCGTCCCAGGACTTCACGTCGTCTGCGGTGAGCTTGGACTTGTTGTAGTACACGGTCTGGGCCTGCTGCGAGGTCGGGTACCCGTACATCTTGCCGTTCCAGGTCACGCCGTCTGCAGCGGCCTGAACCATGTCGGCCTTGACTGTTTTCTCAGCGGTCGGCGACAGCGGGTTGATGTAGCCCTGATCGGCCATCGAGCCCAGCTGGTCGTTCGGGACCTCGAAGACGTCGGCCGCCTTGCTCGGGTCCTTGCCGACGTCGGTCTTGGCGTTGGCGGAGCCGTTCGGGCTTTGGGTGACGGTGACCTTGACCTTCGGGTACTTCTTGTTGAAGTCCTGCACGATTGTCTTGTAGTACGGGACCTTGGTGGTGTCGACCCACAGCTTGACCGTTCCCGAAACCGCCTGGGTGGTGGTTTTCTTGGTCGTGTTTGTGGTCGTGCTGCCCTTCCCGCAGGCAACCAGGGCAACCGTGGCTGCCAGCGTGACGGTACCCAACAGAACTTTCTTCCATGAACTCATAAGTGATTCCTCCCCAATTATTGGATGATGGCCGAGCCAACGTGCCGCCGTCACAGGTTCGCGAGTCGCCCGGCGACGACAACGGCTCGCAAGTTAACTCCCTTAACTTAAGTGTCGCATGATGAACCAGGTGAAGTAAAACAATCAGCTCACCGACTTGCCAAAGGCGGTGCGAATCGCCGCCAGGTCCAGTGCGGCGGTGCTTGGCACCACCAGGTCGGCTTGGTGCAGCACCGCCGCATCGCCGATGCCGACGGCGAACTGCCCGGCGGCCTTGATCGCCGCCACGCCGGCACTGGCGTCTTCGAAGCTGACCACCTCCCGGGCGGCCAAGCCCAACAGCGCCTGGGCCTTGACGAAAATCTCGGGGTCCGGCTTGCCGCGGTGCAGCGTCGCTGGGTCGACCACGCCGGTGAAGTCAGCGGCAATCGACAGCCGCTCCAGAATCGCCGGCGCGTTCTTGGACGCCGAGGCGATCGCCATGGTCAACCCGCTGGCCTTGGCCTGGGCCAGCAGCCGCGGAATGCCCGGCAGCAGGTCCTTGGGCGTCAGATGCGCGATGGCCTGGCGGTAGCGGTCGTTCTTGGTCGCCGCAAACGCGGCGCGTTCGGCTGGCGCGTAGTCCTGCGGTGGTCCGTAGCTGAGCACGATCGTCAGCGATTCCTCCCGCGAGCGGCCACGCAGCGCGTCACCGGCCGCGGCCGGCAGCGTGATGCCGAGGTCTTGGGCCACCGAGCCCCAGGCCGCCAGGTGCAGCCGGGCGGTGTCGGCCAACACGCCATCGAGGTCAAAGATCAAGCCTTTAAGCATCGGCCACCTCCCGGGTCAGGTGCCGCACCTGACCGGCGACTTCGACCGTCAGCGGTTCGCCGGCCATAAGCGTCACCGTGGTGCCACTCGCGGCCACCGCGACGGCCAGCTGGCGGCCGCGGTAGGTCAAGGCGAAGCGGTACCCCTGCCAGTGCTTGGGCAAGAATGGCTTGAAGCTCAGGCGACCGCCGGTGTAGCGCATCCCGGCGAAGCCCTGAACGATTGCCAGCCAGCCGCCGGACATCGAGGTGATGTGCAGCCCGTCTTCGGTGTCGTGGTTGTAGTTGTCCAGATCCAGCCGGGCGGTGCGGGCGTAAAGTTCGACGGCCTTATCCGCCTTGCCCAGCTCGGCGGCCAGAATCGCGTGAATCGAGGCCGACAGCGAGCTTTCATGCACCGTCAGCGGCTCGTAGAAGTCGAAGTTCGCCTCTTTTTGCTCGCGGGTGAAGCGGTCGTTCAGGAAGTACAGGCCCTGCAGCACGTCGGCCTGCTTGATGAACGGCGACCGCAGGATGCGGTCCCAGGACCAGTGCTGGTTGATCGGCCGCTCCGCCGCCGGAATGGTGCTGGCCGGGCGCAAGTCCTTATCCAGGAACGTGTCGTGCTGAACGAAGATGCCAAGGTCATGATCGACCGGGTAGTACATGCGGTCTTGAATGTCTTGCCACCGCGCCTTCTCGTCGTCGCTCACGCCAAGCGCCGCGACCACATCCGCGTCGGCCAGCGGCAGCCGGCTGAGCGTGTACTCCAGGCACCAGGCCGCCATGCGGTTGGTGTACCAGTTGTTGTTCACGTTGTTCTCGTATTCGTTGGGGCCGGTGACGCCGTGAATCATGTACAGGCCGCGCCGCTTGGAAAAATGCACCCGGTCGGCCCAAAAGCGGCTGATGCCGACCAGCACCTCGATGCCGTCGCGGTTGACGTAGCGCTCGTCGCCGGTGTAGGCGGTGTACTGGTAAATCGCAAAGGCCACCGCGGCGTTGCGATGCAGCTCTTCGAAGGTGATCTCCCATTCGTTGTGGCACTCGATGCCGTTGAAGGTCACCATCGGGAACAACGCGCCGGCCAGCCCCTGCTGCTGGGCGTTGTGATACGCCCCAGGCAGCTGGTCGTGGCGGTACTGCAAAAGCGCCCGGGTGACGCTTGGCGGCGTCACCGCCAGGTACATCGGCACCACGTAGGCCTCGGTGTCCCAGTAGGTCGCCCCGCCGTACTTCTCACCGGTGAAGCCCTTGGGCCCGACGTTGAGCCGGGTATCTTCGCCGTAGTAGGTCATGAACAGCTGGGCGATGCTGAAGCGGATGCCTTGCTGCGCCGCCACGTCGCCGTCGATCACCACGTCGCTGGTCGCCCAGCGCTTGGCCCAGGCCGCGGTGTGTTCGGCCAGGGCCTGCGCGAAGCTTACGGCTTGGACCTGGGTCATCAAAGCGGCGGCTTGGGCCGGCTGATCCGCCGAGGCGACGTCGCGACTGGTCAGGACCACGACGTTTTTCTCCAGGCTCGCCGCCTCGCCGGTGGCCAGCGGGATGCTGACGACCTCCTGGAGGCTGCCCGGGGCCGTGGTGCGAACCCCTTGCACCGGCTGGCCGTCCAGGCGCAGCGCCTGCCGGTACAGCACGGTGAACTGCGGAACGCCGAAGGGATTGGGCCGCGTCTGCAGCTGGATGGTGCCTTGGGCGGCGTCTTCTGCCAGCGGCTGCCAGAAGCGGTCCGCGTAGTTGCTGTCCTCGTTGGTCACGTTGCCGTCGAGTCCGGCGGCGACTGCGACCGTCGCGGCGCCTGCCAGGCACTCGGCCTCAAGGCTCAGGTAGGCGGCCTCTTTGATGGCGATGCTGACGAAGCGCCGGAAGGTCAGGCGAACCGTCGCCCCGGCCACCGCCACGGTGAACTGCCGGGTCAACAGTCCTTGGTGCAGGTCCAAGTCCAGCGTGAAATCACGGTGCGGCACCTTCGCCAGGTCGATGGCGTGGTCGTTGATGGTGACGCGCAGGTCGGCGAAGCGCGGCGCGTTGATCGCCTTGCCAAAATACTCGGGGTAGCCGTTCTTCCACCACCCCACCCGAGTCTTGTCCGGGAACCAGACGCCGGCCAGGTAGGTCCCGGACAGCGAGTCGCCGGAGTACCCTTCCTCGAAGTTCCCGCGCATCCCCATGTAGCCGTTGCCGATGGCGGTCAGGCTTTCGGCCAGGCGCATATTCGCCCGGTCCAGGTGGTGCGTGGTCAGGCGCCAAGGCGCGATGTCAAACAATCGGTTGATCACAGGTTCGCTCATATTCTTCACTCCGTTTCGCTTTACACTTATCAGTTTAGCGGGGTGAAACCGTTTTTACAATTCATCGGTCCCTGTTACCGCTATCAGAATCGGTCTGGACCTCAAGGACGAAGCCGCCCGGCAGCAGCTGATCGGCGACCGTGGCCTGGCTCAGCGCCGCCCGGCCGCTCACCGGCTGCGGTGCCGTCGTCGTGTTGAACCAGCCGGTGAGCTGGGTGGTGCCCAGCCGCCGGGTGACCCGAAGCAGCCCGGTCGCGGTGACTTCAAGCGCGGTGCTGCCCTGGGCCAACACCGCGGCGTGTTGCCGGCGGAAGGCGACCAAGGCAGCGACGTGCTGCCAGGTGCTTGCGTGAAGCTGGGTCCAGTCCATCGGCTTGCGGTCGTCCGGATCGTCGGCCCCGGTCATTCCCATCTCCGTGCCGTAGTACAGGCACGGGCTGCCCGGCTGCAGGAAGGTGAAGGCCAGCGCCTGCAGGGCCAGGTCCAGGTTGCCACCGGCCACCGTCAAGAGGCGCTTGGTGTCGTGGGAGTCCAGCATGTTGAGCATCATCGTGTTGGTCTGGTCGCGGTATTTCATCAGCTGGTCCTGCAGCCTTTCGCACAGCTGGCTTGCCGTCGCCCGGTGGGTGAGAAAATGGTCCTCGATCTGCTGGGTGTAGGCGTAGTTCATCACGCCGTCGAACTCCAGGCCGTTGAGCCAGGGCTGCGCCGAGTGCCAGACCTCGCCGAGGATGTAAAAGTCCGGCTTGATGGCGACCAAGGCCGCCTTGAACCGGCGCCAGAAGTGGTGGTCGACCTCGTTGGCGACGTCCAGCCGCCACGCGTCGATGTCGAACTGCTTCACCCAGTACGTCGCGATCTCAAGCAGGAAGTCCTGAACGGCCGGGTTGGCGGTGTTGAGCTTGGGCATGTTGGAACCAAAGGCGAACGTGTCAAACTGCGGCGTTCCTTCGCCTTGCGTCGGGTCGCGGTACGGCGCAAGCGGCCAGTCGTGAATGTGAAACCAGTCGGCAAAGCGCGACTCGGGACCATTTTGCAACACGTCTTGCCACTGCAGGGACTGGGCCCCCAGGTGGTTGAACACGGCGTCTAGCATCACCCGCATGCCACGGGCATGGGCCGCGTGGACCAACTGGGCAAATAACGCCTTGTCGCCGAAATCCGGGTCAATCTCGAAGTAGTCGATGGTGTCGTACTTGTGGTTGGACGTCGCCTTGAACACCGGGCAAAAGTACAGCCCGTTGACCCCCAGTTCGACCAGGTCGTCGAGGTGATCCAACACGCCTTGCAGGTCGCCGCCGTAGTAATCGTCGCGGCCCGGGTGGTCTTCCGGTCGCCACGGCAGGGTGCCGGCCGGGTCGTTGGTCTTGTCCCCGTTGGCGAAGCGTTCTGGGAAAATCTGGTACCACACGGTGTCTTGGACCCAGGCCGGGACCCGGACGCGGTCGCTGGCGTGGAAGTACGGCACCCGAAAGTAATTGCCCATGTCCTGGCGGGTGGCCTCACCCACCGATCGTGGTCCCCGGTCGCCGAACGCGACGGCGCCGCTCGCATCGCTGACCTCAAAGAGGTACTGCAGCCTGGCGTATGGCGCCGTCAGCGCGACGCCCCAGTATGCGTGGCTTTCGCCCTCGCCGAGGCGCCGCAGCGGCAGCGTCTGGTAGCCGAACCGCGTCGGCCCCTGCGCCGCCGGGGCCTGGGCGGTCGGGGCGACGGTCGCGGGGTCTACCGCGGCGTCTGCGGTGGTGCTAGCGGCCGCGTTGGTGGTTGCCGTGGCGGCCGCCGCTTCCGAACCGGCCGCGGCGTCTGGCACCTGCCAGTACGGGTCGCCGAACACGACCCGCACGGCGGTGACGTCCTTGGCGGTGCGAAGGCGCAGCCGCAGCGTCGAATCATTGATCAGGAAGCAGTCCTCACTTTCGGGCCGGTGAGCAATGGCAGCAATGTTCATGGTTAAGTCTCCTTTGTGGGATCGTTTTGGGGCGTTCAGGTCAACCGCCGGCTAGCGCGTCGTCAGCACCACGCCGGCGTGGGGGCCAAGCTTCAGCGTGTCGCCGTGGCGCGTGACCACGCCGGCGGTCAGCTGGCGGGCCATCCCGGCCAGCGGCAGCTGCAGCACGGCCGGGGCGGCACTCAGGTTGACCGCCACCAGCGCCTGCCGGTCGGCCAACGTGCGGCGGTAAGCGTAAATCGTGTCGGCGGTTGACAGCAGCTGGTAGTTGCCGGTGGCAAACAGCGGCTGCTTCTTCAGCGCAATCAGGTCGTGGTAGAAAAACAGCAGGCTGGTCGGGTCCTGATCCTGCTCGGCCGCGGTGGCGCCAGCGGCGGCCCGGCCGGTCAGCCACGGGGTGCCGGTCGTGAAGCCGGCGGCCACCGGTGCGGTCGATTGTGCGGTCGCACCAATCGCCGCGGCCGCGCCGTCAGCATCGGCGGCTTCAGCGCCGGCGATCCCGGCGTCGCCCCAGGGCATCGGGCCCCGGGCCGGCAGCTTGTGGGTGCGGTTGACCCAGGCCAGCGCCTCTTCCGTCGTGCCGCCGGCCGCCTCGACTTGGGCCACGAAGGCGGTGACGGTCGCGTCGGCGAAGGCCGCGGGGTCGGGCAACTGCAAGTTTTGCATCCCCAGCTCCTCGCCGTAGTAGATAATCGGAATGCCGCGCTGCAGGTACATCAGCATGGCCAGGCTGCGAGCCTGAATCGGGTCATGCGCCACCCGCGTCGCCAGCCGTGCCATGTCGTGGTTGCTCCAGTACAGCGTCGGTGGCGCAACCAGCGTCTGCTGCCAGGTTGCCTGAACCCTTTTGAACGCCAGCCAATCCATCTCGCGGGGCTGGTAGGCCGCCGGCAGCTGCGGATTCGACACCGGCCGGTCCGTGAAGTAGCGGAAGGTCACCACGCTGTCCATCAGCTGACTGGACTTGGCGGTGTAGGCCGCCGCCAGGTCGACGCTGGCGCTGGCCGCCTCGCCGAGCAACAGCGCGTCCGGGTAGTCGGCCTTGATGTGCTGGCAAAACGGCTGCAGCCAGTCTTGCACCTGCGGTCGGTTGGCGAAAAACGGCTCGGCAATCACCGGTTCGTCGTCTCCGGCCGCCGTCGGCCAGTCCTGCTCAAGCGGCGCCTTGGCGATGTGGATGAACGCGTCTAGCCGCAGCCCGTCGATGCCCTTGGCCAGCCAAAAGTCGGCGACGTCTTGCATCGCGTGTCGCACCTCGGGATTGGCCCAGTTGAGGTCGGGCATCCGCCGGTCGAACAGGTGAAAGTACGACTGCCCGGAGCCGGCGGGGTCTTCGGCCCACACCGAGCCGCCGAAGAAGCTGCCCCAGTTGTTGGGTCGCCGGTTGTTTTGCCCCGCGAAAATGTAATAGTCGCGGTACAGCGAATCGGCCGAGTGAATCGCGTCTTGGAACCAAGGGTGCTGATCGGAAGTGTGATTCATCACGAAATCCAGAATCACCCGCAACCCCGCGGCGTGAAGCGCGGCGACCAGCGCCTCCAGGTCGGCCATCGTCCCCATCTGCGGGTCGACGGCGTAGTAGTTGGCGACATCGTAGCCATTGTCGACCTGCGGCGAGGTGAAAATCGGGTTGAGCCACACCGCGGTCACCCCCAGCGCCTTGAGGTAGGGAATTCGCAGGCGAATGCCGTTGAGGTCGCCGACCCCGTCGCCGTTAGAATCCTGAAAGGACTTGGGGTAAATCTGATAAATGATGGCCTGATCGGACCAAGTCGTCATGGGGATACCTCCTGTTCATGTGCGTGAGCCTGAAGCCGCGGCTTCTCTTACCTATACCAGCGTATGGGAATCCGCCGAGCGGCACAAGCATTCGGCCGCTGTTACCGGTCCCAATCGTGCGGTCGCGGCCTGATACCGTTAACAGACGGGCGGTTGCACGGCTGGTCCAGGGTCGCCGAGAACACGCCAAAAAGGGCCAGCCGGTGGCGACCCGGTTGGCCCAATTCGGTGATGATGTTCAGTTAGCGGCTAAAAGCCCGGGTACTTTTTGAATTCGGCGGCGTCGTCACCCAGCGTGAAGCTGAGCACCATCTTGTGATCGCCGGCATACTTGTCGTCGCCGGTCCAGTGCCAAGTCCAATTGAAGTTCCCGAACGTGATTTGACCATTCACGATTTTGAACGGCACGTCCCAGTCCTCGAAGTGCAGCGTGTTGCCGCTGATGGTGTAGGGCTCGTTTTCGACCATCGCGTTGCGACCCAGCCACCCGACGCGCATCTGGTGATCATCGAGGAAGTAGCCGAAGGGCCAGTAAACATTCAGGGTGTATGGCGCCCGGTCCTCGGCATACGCCTTGGCGAAGGGTTCGCCGTCGAACTGCTCGGGCATCATCTGGAAGGACTTGCCGACCAGCTGCTTGGTGAGGCCATCGGCGTTCGACGCGGTCTTGTCTGCCTTGTCGGCGGTGGCCTTTTTCTTGGTGCCGGTCTTGCCGTCGAGCTTGAATAGCTGGTACTTGAACTCAAGCTCCTTGGATTCCACTTTTTTGCCGTGCCAAAGCATTGGCAGTTCGCTTTCGGCCTTGCCGGTCAGCAGCACGTCGCCTTCGATTGACCCGGCCGCCGCCAAGGCGAAGTGCGGCACCACCTTGCCCTTGGCGAAGGTGAAGGTCCCGTCGGCCTCGAATTGAAGCCCCGCGAACGCGTCGAGGTCGGCCGGCGACACCGACTGGAGGATCATCAGCTTGGTTTTGGCGCGGAAGCCCAGCTGCGCGGTTCCCTTCGCCTCGACTTTGCCTGAGGACGTGATGTCGGTTTTGCTTTGATGCTTGAACTTCTTGCCGGTTTGGAAGGTCAGCGAGCCGTTTCGGGCGATCTCGAATTTGTACGTGCCGGTGAGCTCACCGCTCAAGTCGAGCACCAAGTTGACCGGCAGCTCGACGCTGACGCCCCAGACTGGCGTGGGAAAGCGCAGGGTGCCGACCGGCAGACCTTCCGCCAGGCTCCCAAAAAACGAGTCCTTAGGTGCGTCCTTGGTGTCGCCGGCCAGCTTCACCTCTATCGTGTTGCCGAAGGTCACGGTATCGGCCAGCTTAGTCTTGGTCTTGTGGGTAATAAAGTTGGTGTGAACCGAGAAGTTGACCTCCCCCGAGGCCGCCATCTCGTCGCTGACGCTAAACCCGGTATCGCTGTCGTCGTCGCCGTCCTTCTTATCTTTAGTCGCAGCCTTGGCGGCCTTCTTGTTCGGGTACTTGTACTCGAAGCTGAATTTTTGCGCCTCCACCACCTTGGCCTGGGCGTCAAACACGGTTCCCGCGTGTGACCACCCGGTGTGTTCCAGCCCGACGCCTTGCGCCGGCTGGCCCGACACGGTGACGCCCGGCGCCGGGACGAACACGGCCTGGTCAGCCGACACCGTGGTTGGCGGCGCATCCACTGTCGCGACCACCGCGTCGACCTTCGCATCGGTCACGGTCAAAACGGTCTGGGTCGCCTGGACCGCAACGCCGGTCACCCGCACCGCGGCGCCGCCGTAGTTGTAGCCGAACGGCGGCAGGTACAAGCAGTCGCCGACGCGGTAATCGGCCGTCGTGTCGTTGACGATCACCCGGGCATGGGCCGGGTCGATGCGGTAGCCGGCCGTCGTCTGCAGCGCGGCCGCGGTGGTTTTCAACACCAGGGTGCCGCCGTTTTTGGTCAGCGCCTGGCCGAGCCGCAGCTTGCCAGTGGCCGCCTTCACCTTGTAGGTGTTGCGACCGCCCGGCGTCAGGTTCGCATCAAGGCCGGCGCCGCTGATGCGGTAGCGGTGCGACTTGACCAGGCGGGTCGCCAGGACGCCATTTTGCAGCGGCACGGTTCGCTTGGTGGCCGCGTCGCGGTCGCTCACCGTCACCCGGGCAAGTTTGTCGCCGCTCACCCGGGCGGTGAACGGGACCAGCACCGTTTTGGCCACCGTATCGTAGCGAATCTGGGTGGCCACCGCGTAGACCTTGCCGTCGCGGGTGAACCGCACCTGGCTGTGCATAGACTCGGTCGCCGTCACCGGCCGGTTCAAAACCAGCGCCAGACCGCCGCCGGTCAACCCAATCAGCACAATGGCCGTCGCCGCGCGGCGCCGCCGCAGCAGCCAAAACGCGCCGCCTGCGCCGAGCACCACCACGAAGGCGCCGGCCGCAAGCCACCAGGTCGCGTGGCCGGCGTAGTGAACCGTGGCGCCGGGCTCGGCCACCGTCACCTTGCCGGAGCCCGGCGCCACCGTGAAGGCCAGCCGCCGCTGGCCGCTCAGCCCGAAGCGCTTGATGCGCCAGGTCAGCTTGCCGCTTTGGCCGGCCAGCGCCTTGGGCAGCGTCGCGGTCACCCGCACGTTGCGGTAGTCGCGGTTGCTGTTGTTTTTCAAAATCAAATCGTAGCCGTTGGCCGTCGCGTTCTTGACGATGGCCGTCTGCAGCGGCGCGGTGGCCGCCGCCACCGGCTGCGGTCGCCAGGCCAGGCCGACCACGGTTGCGACCAGCGCCACCAGGGCCACCAAGGCCGCGCGTGTTCCTCGTTTCATCATCCAATCCCCCTACTTCAACTCCGTTTGACGCATCAAAAAAGCCAATCCGCGAAAATGGGGCCGCCGCGCTGTTTTGCGCGACCGGTGACCCCTTTTCCAAAGATTGGCTCAACGATTCTGACACGCACTGGGTAAAACGTTAGCACAGTCGGCCACACGCGCCAACCGGGAGGCTCAATCGTGACTAACGGAAGTAGTTAACGACCCCATTCGGCGGTCAGGGCTTCTCAAAGCCCGGAATCTGCTGAATCTGGGCGGTGTCGTCGGAAAGGGTGAAGGACAACGTCACCTTGTACGTCTTCGTGGCATCAGCACGACTCTGGACCACATTCTGGAACGTGATCTGCCCATTCGTCACGGTGAACGGAATGGCGTAGGCGACACCCTGCTGGTCCTTGAAGCGCAGCCGGTTGCCGGTGGTCGTGTAGGTCACCGTTGCCACCGGGAAGTTCCCGCTGTAGTAGCTGACCTTCATCCGGTGGTCGTCGATGAAATAACCGAACGGGTACAGCACTTTCGTCACCCACCCCGGCGCAAAATCCTGCGGAAAGACGACCTGCGGGTCCTTGCCGTCGATCTGCTCGAGCCTCATCATAAACGATTTGCCCGGCAGCAGCTTACGCGGATCGTTGGCCGCAGCCTCCGCCCTTTTCTTGGCGGCTGCTTCGGCTTTTTTCTTTGCGTCGACTTTTTTCTTTTTGTCTGCCTTCTTTTTCGCCGCTGCCTTCTTCTCTCGTTCCTCCTTGGTGCTGTACTTGAAGAGTCGCAGCTTCCATTTTAATTTCTCGCTTTCCAGCGGTTTCCCACCCCAGAACTTCGGTAACTTACTCTCCGCCTTCGTACTTGAAACGAAACTACCTTCGATTGAGTAATCATTGGTACTACTATTTGTTAGTGTGACCAAATCCTTGGAAAATCCAAATTTTGCGTGGCCTTCTACCTCAAAGCCAAAAGTTCCGTCGAGATCAACTGGTGAAAGCTTCTCTAGCACCATTAATTCTGGATTGACGTTTTCCCCCACGGTGAGAGTGCCCTTGATATCAGCCGAGCCTTCACAGGTGGGTGTTATCTTACGCGTCAAGCTGGCCTCACCCTCCTCTGAAATTTCAGCAGTCGCACTTTGCGTAACGGCCAACTTAACGCTTGCTTTCAAACTGCCGTCGAATTTAACAAAAATTCTCAGTGGCGCATGAACGCTGATGCCTGGTAGCGGCACTTTGAAGTATATGTTACCAATTTCAATACCGTCCGTTAGCTTTTTTAGTGCCTTAATATCCTTTGTGCTCCCCTTAATTTCAAGACTCGACTCGTTACTAAACTCAAGTTTTTCAGAGAGGCTGGCACTATTTTTATGTGTCAAAAAGTTAATGTGGGCCTCAGCCTCAAGTTTGCCAGAGAATTCAAATTCATTACTGAGACTGATTTTACTATCTTCTCCGCGTTCTTTTGACCACTCGATTGAGACCTTTTTTGCGCCAACTGCCTCAAAGGCGGGATTAATAGATCCAAATCTCGTCTTCTCCATCCCCACCCCGGCCACGGGCTGACCGGACACCTTGACGCCGGGGGCCGGAACGAACATGGCTTGGGCGACCGACACTTCAGTCTTGGGCGCATCCACCGTCGCGACCACCGCGTCGACCTTGGCGTCGGTGACGGTCAGGCTCGTCT
This sequence comes from Lacticaseibacillus parakribbianus, assembly GCF_025490915.1. Taxonomy (GTDB): domain Bacteria; phylum Bacillota; class Bacilli; order Lactobacillales; family Lactobacillaceae; genus Lacticaseibacillus; species Lacticaseibacillus parakribbianus. Next base: position 188,856 of record NZ_JANQBA010000002.1, read on the forward strand.
GGGTGGCCTGGGCATCGACGGCCGTGACGCGAACCGCGGCGCCGCCGTAGTTGTAGCCGAACGGCGGCAAGTACAGGCAGTCGCCGACGCGGTAATCGCCGGTCACGCCGGCGACGATCACGCGCGAATGGGCCGGGTCGATGCGGTAGCCGGCCGCCGTTTGCAGATCGGCCGCGGTGGTTTTTAACACCATCGTGCCGCCGTTTTTGGCAATGGCTTCGCCCAATTGCAGCCGGCCGGTCGCCGCCTTCACCTTGTAGGTGTTGCGGCCGCCGGGCGTCAGGGTAGCGTCAAGGCCGGCGCCGCTGATGCGGTAGCGGTGCGACTTGACCAGCCGGGTCGCCAGGACCCCGCCTCGCAGCGCGACGGTTCGCTTGGTGCCGCCGTCGCGGTCGCTCACGGTCACGCGAGCAGGCGCTTCGCCGCTCACCCGGGCGGTGAACGGGACCAGCCGGGTCGCACCGACCGCGTCGTAGCGAATCGCCGTGGTCACGGTGTAGACCTGACCATTGCGGGTAAAACGGGCCTGCCCGTGCGTTTCATCCGTCGCGGCCACCGGCTGCAGCAGCGTCAGCGCCAGGCCACCGCCGGCCACGCCGATCAAAAGCAGCGCCAGCGCCGCCTTGTGCCGCCGCCAGAGCAAAAAGGTCCCGGTGCCGCCGATCAGCACCACCAGGGCGCCAGCCGCCACCCACCAGGCCTGAAACCGCGCGTATTGGACCTGCACCGCCTTGGTCGCCACGGTGACTCGGCCCGACTGCGGATGAACCGTGAACGGCAGCCGCCGCTGGCCGCTCAGCCCGAATTTGGCGACGCGCCAGGTCAGCTTACCGCTTTGGCCGGCCAGCGCCTTGGGCAGCGTTGCGGTCACCGTCACGTTGCGGTAGTCGCGGTCGCTGTTGTTCTTCAAAATCAAATCGTAGCCGTTGGCCTCACCGTTCTTCACAATCACGGTTTGCAGCGGCTGCCCCGCGGCCGCCACCGGCTGCGGTCGCCAGGCAAACCCGACCACCAACGCGAGCAGCGCCACCAGCTCCATCAAGGTGGCTTGCAGTCTGTGTAACATGTCTCAACCTCCATTGCCGATTTTGCAATCGGCCGCCCTCACCATTTTGGCGCAAAAAAATAGCCAACCCCCAAAATAGTCATCGCCACGCGCGTTACGAATATGCAACTCGCGGCCTGTGATAATTATTTCATGTGATTAGCTAATCGATTTTCACAAATCTCGTGTTATAACGATTATATTTTAACCCCGCTATAACGAAACCGCAACCAAAAAGTGGCCGCATCAATGCGTCGGCAGCACCCGCTTGCTCAGGATGTTCAGCCCGGCGTCCAGCTTGTAGACGATCGGCTGGGCGTTGGCGACCTCGACCCCGTCGATGGCCGCGTCGCTGATGCCCTCCAAGTACTTAATCAGGGCCCGCAGCGTCGAGCCATGGGCGACCACCAGCTGCGGTTGCCCGGCGATCAGCCGCGGGGCAATCTCATCCACCCAGTACGGCACCAGCCGGGCCTCGGCGTCCTGCAGACTTTCGCCCCGCGGCACGATGGCCCGGGGAAAGCCGGCGTAGCGCCGGCCGCCCTGGGCATGGGCCAACAGCGGCGGCAGGTCGCAGTAGCTGCGGCGCCAGGCCGCCACTTGGCTGGCCCCGAACAGGTCGCGGGTTCGCTGCTTGTTCAGGCCGCGCAAGGCGCCGTAGTGGCGTTCGTTGAGCCGCCAGGACTTGGTGATCGGCAGCCAGTTTTGGCCGATCGCGTCCTGCACCAGGTAGGCCGTCGCGATGGCGCGTTGCAAAACCGAGGTGTGAACGTGGCCGAACTGGATGCCGGTCGCGGCCAAAGCGGCGCCGGCGGCCTGGGCCTGGGCCACGCCCTTGGCGGTGAGCGGGACATCCGACCAGCCGGTGTAGGTGTTCGTGAAGTTGGCGGTGCTTTCTCCGTGCCGGAGCAGAACTAATTCGACCATGTGGCGACCTTTCGCGAGCGTTGCGACGCCCGGTTTTCTTAGCTTCCATTATACCCTGATTCAAATTTTTTTGAAAATGGGTGGAAAATGAGATAACGGTTAGATATACTTAGTTACATCTAATCGAATTCTGGGAGCGTGTTGTCTATGAAAATCTGGGTCCCCGGGACGGTCACGTCCCTGGTGCAGCCGGCGTTCGCCTTCGCGATCGACCGCGGGGTGACCGTGACGGTCGGACCGGCTTGGTACGAGTGGGAGGTCGCACACGCCGACCCCACCCTGCCGCACGATGAGTCCAATCTCATCGTCGCCGTCGCGCAGACGGTGGCGCCGGGGCTGGAGCCGCACCAGCTGTCGGTCGCCTCGACGCTGCCGACCGGCATGGGCCTGGGCAGCTCCCTGGCCGCCACGCTGGCCGGCGTCAGCCTGGCCAGCGCCTTGGGCGACCACCCCTTGAGCGAAAACGAACAGATCGCCCACACCGCCTTTTTCGAGCCGGACGAGTTGGCCATTCGCACCGCCTTGGCCGGCGGCGGCCTGCAACAGGGCGAAACCGGCACCGCCCCGTTGAGCATCGCCGGGCTGCAAGGCGCCGTCTACCTGCCGACCCAAGTGCCGGCCGTGGCGGTGCCGGCGCGACCGACGCTCGCGCCACCGGCCATCGCCGACCTGCTGGCGGCGATGCAGCGGTGCGACGGCACCTGGTTGCGGCGGCATTTTCCCCTAGAGGCGCAGGTCACGGCCAGCTACTACCCCCACGCGGAAATGGTCTCCCGGGCGGTGGTCGCCACCGGCGGCTTCGCTTGCTTCGCCTCGGGCAACGGCCCGGCCCTGATCTGCTTGGCCCCGGCCGCGCTGCCCGACTTCCTGGTGCGGCTGCGCGAACGCCTGACGGCCGGCACGGTCCTGCCGCTAACAATCAGCGAGGAAGGGCTGAGTATCAGAGCGTGAGCCCGAGCGCCCTTAGCGGGACGGGTAGCCTAGCCGTGAGGGTGGGGCGGGGTTGTGCCCCGACCGCGCGGCGTAGCTAGCCGCTCCCGCGTTGCTCGGGGGAACGCGTTTAGAGCGTGAGCCCGAGCGCCCTTAGCGGGACGGCTAGCGCAGGGTCCGGCTTGGACCGCGAGCCCGTTGCTGAATTCAGGACATGAACGCAAACACCCGCGACGCGGAACTGAAGCTGCTGCTTCGGTCTCGCATCGCGGGTGTTTTGGGCTGGCGCGGTCGCCGTTGGGAATCAGCCCTACTTGGCGTCGTCCGGCTTCGGGGGCTGAACGGCCTTGCCGTTTTGGGTCATGTGCTTGTAGTTCACAACGGTCTTGTGCTTCAGGTCCTCGACGACCTCGGCATCCGCGTTGTCGAACTTGTCGATGGTCAGCATCGCGGAGTTGGCGTACAACTTCTCGATGGTGCCGGTGAAGGACAGCGGCACGTTCGCGCTTTTCTTGACGTCGACCGTCGATCCTACTGTAATTTCTTGTGCCATGTTTTCCCCCGTATCTTTGCCTAAGTGTCGCAACTGTTCTTATTATACCACAACGGGGGCAAGACACTCAGCTGGCGGAGATGATCGGCGCCGTTGCCGGCTCGGGCTGGCCCGGCACCAGCACCTCCATGCGTCTGTTGGCGATCACCGTCATGTGCAAAAGCTCACGCGCATTCATGCGGTCCTTGGGGTCGAACTCGTCGATCTGCACCAGGCAGGAGTTCTCGTAGCACTTGGTCACCGTGCCGATGAAGTCGTGTTCCATGTTGCCGTTCGCCTGGCACTTGACGACGGCCCCCTTCGTGATGTTGGTCATGTGAAAGCCCTCCCAATATTTTGATAACTAGAGTATATCAAAATCCGGGTTATGGTAAAAATAATTTTTAACTTTTTATTTTAAAGAAGTTGGTTATCGCAACGATTGGTTCAGCCGCGAATCTGACCGCTGCCGCGAATCGCGTACTTGATGGTGGTCAGCTGCGCCAACCCCATCGGCCCCCGGGCATGCAGCTTCTGGGTGCTGATGCCGATCTCCGCCCCGAAGCCAAACTCCGCGCCGTCCGTGAAGCGCGTCGAGGCGTTGACGTAGACACAGGCGGCGTCGACTTCGTTCAGGAACCGCTCGCTGGCCGCGTAGTCGTTGGTGACGATGGCTTCGGAGTGGCGGGTGCCGTGGCGGTTGATGTGGGCGATTGCATGGTTCAGGTCCGGTACCACCTTCACGGCCATGATCAAGTCGTTGTACTCCGTCTCCCAATCCGCTTCCGTCGCCGGCGTCATCGCCGGCCACAGGGCGCAGGCGGCCGCGTCACCGCGCAGCGCCACGCCATGCTCGGTCAGGGCCTGGGCCAACCTAGGCACCGCCTTTTTCGCAATCGCCTCATGCACCAACAGCTTCTCGGCGGCGTTGCAGACGCTGGGCCGTTGCACCTTGGCGTTGACCACGATGCGCTCGGCCATCGCGAGGTCGGCGGCCGCGTCGACGTAGATGTGGCAGTTGCCGGCGCCGGTTTCGATCACCGGCACGGTCGCCTCTTGCACCACCGCCTGAATCAGCCGGGCGGAGCCGCGCGGAATCAGCACGTCCAAGTAGCCGTTCAGGTGCATCAGGGCCGTGGCGCTGGCGCGGCTGGGGTCTCCCACCAGCTGCACCGCGGTCTGCGGCAACCCGCAGGACGCAAGCGCCGCCTGCAGCACCGCGGCCAGCGCTTGGTTGGTCAAAAGCGCCTCGTGACCGCCGCGCAGAATCACCGCGTTACCGCTTTTGAGCGTTAGGGCCGCGGCGTCGACGGTCACGTTCGGCCGCGCCTCGCAGATCATCCCGATCACGCCCAGCGGCACCCGGCGCGGCTGAATCTCGAGGCCGGCGTGGGTCACCCAGCCGGCGTCCAATCGCGCGGTGGGATCCGGCAGCGCCGCCACTGCCCGGACCCCGGCGGCCATGTCGGCGATTCGCGCTTCGCTCAGGCGCAGCCGGTCCAAGAACTTGGTCGGCGCCGTCGCGGCCGCCGCCAGGTCCTGCGCGTTGGCGGCCAAAATGGCCGGCGTCGCGGCCTCGAGCTGCGCCGCCATCGCGAGCAGCGCCGCGTTTTTGTCGTCGGTGGTCAATTGGGCCAGCTGCGTCGCCGCGGCTCGGGCGGCCTGACCCATGGTGGTTAAGTTCGTCATTTCACGTCCTCCTTTTCGGCTGGGGCGAACCAGGTGCCGATGGCCTCGCCGGCCACCACCTGCAGCAGCACCCGCGGATCCGCGCCGCTGCACAGCACCATCTGCTTGCCGGCGTCAAGCATCGTGGCCGCGGCCTTCAGCTTGGTCACCATGCCGCCGGTGCCAAAACGGCTGCCGGTGCCGCCGGCCCGTTCGATCTGCGCTTGGGACACCGCGGTCACCCGCGGAATGCGCGAGGCCGCCGGGTCGCTGCGCGGATCCGCGGTGTACAGGCCGTCGATGTCGGACATCACGATCAACAAGTCGGCGTCGATCTGCGTGGCCACCAGCGCCGACAGCTGGTCGTTGTCACCGAAGGTCGTGCGGTGGTCGAGCTCATCGACGGCGACCGAGTCGTTCTCGTTGATCACGGGAATCGCCCGGGCGGCGAGCAGCGCGTCGATGGTATCCAGCACGTGCTGGCGCGACAGCGGGTAATCGAACACATCGTGCGTCAAAAGCAGCTGGGCGGCCTGGGCGTCGTAGTCGGCGAATCGCTGCGAGTACAGGCGCATCAGCTCGCTTTGGCCGATCGCCGCAAGCGCCTGTTGGGCGGCGATGGCGGCCGGCCGCTCGCTGAGGTGCAGGCGGTTGAGCCCGACCCCGATGGCCCCGGAGGTCACCAGCACGACGGCCAGCCCCTGGTTGGTCAAGGCGGCCAAGGCGTAGGCCAGGCGGTCGATGGTTTGCAGATTGATGGTGCCGGAGGGGTGAATCAGGCTGCTGGTGCCGATTTTGACCACCACCCGGCGGCAGTTGAGAACACGCATGAGCGACTCCTTTTTGCGCAAAAAAGCCCGCTTTGATCGAGACACCCAAGCGGGCGGTACCATTCTCGTTCAAAGCTAGGCTTTGCGCTTTTTAATTGCGGATTAAACTGAGGGCTTGGCTAGGATTCGGCATCGTACACGGTGTTTCCAGCTTCCCACCGCTCTCTGGGTACGCCTACTTGGGCCAAGAAATTATCTGAATTGTAGCCGGCCAAGTGGCGAATGTCAAGCGGGGTTGGGCCTGATATAATGAAGTGAGACACAACACTTGGAGGTCCAACCATGAGCCCACTGCCCCACTGGCGTCGCAACATCAACCTGTTTCTCGGCGGCCAATTGCTCTCCGGCATCACGACCATGATCGTCCAGTACGCGATCATCTGGTACCTGACCAAGCAGACCGGCTCGGCCACGATATTGAGCCTCGCCACGCTGGTCGGGATGCTGCCGATGGTGCTGCTCAGCCCGTTTGTCGGCGGCTTCATCGACCGCACCCACAAAAAACGCCTGCTGATCGGCGCCGATTGGGTGGTCGCCGCCTTCGCCCTGGCGCTATTTTTCGTCGGTCACGATCAGTTTCCCCTGTGGCTGGTTTTTGTCAGCCTGGCGATGCGGGCCATCGCCCAAACCTTCCAGATGCCGACGATTCAGTCGCTGATGCCGACGCTGGTGCCGGAGGTCGAGCTCACCCGCATCAACGGGCAGCTCGGCATGGTGCAGTCGGCCAACATGCTGATTGCGCCGGCGCTTGGCGCATTCTTGTTCAGCCTCGTCGACATTCGCTGGCTGATCCTGCTGGACGTGCTGGGGGCGGCGCTTGGCACCTTGATGCTGCTGCCGGTTCGCATCCCCCACCGCCCGGCCGCGGATGCCGGCACCCCGGTTTGGCAAGACACCAAGGCCGGCTTCACCATGCTGCGGCGCCGGCGCGGCCTCTGGGCAATCACGGTGCTTGGCATGGCCTTCACGCTGGTGTTCATGCCGGCGGCGAGCCTGTACCCGCTGATGACCATGCAGCACTTCCACGGCAGCGTCGCGCAGGCCGGCCTGATCGAAGTCGTCTACTCCGCCGGCATGCTCCTCGGCGGCGCCGTCATCGGGCTGTTCGGCAGGTGGCGCGACCGGATGCGGCCGATTATCTTCGCCTACCTGATTTTGGGCGTCACCATCGGCGCCAGCGGCCTGTTGCCCGGCACCCAAAAGGCCTTCTGGTGGTTCGTCGGGCTCAACGCGCTGGCCGGCGTCGGGACGCCGTTCTTCAACACCCTGTTGATGGCGATGATCCAGCAGAGCTTCCCGCCCGAACGGCTCGGCCGCGTCCTCGGCGTGTTGAACGCCTTGATGAGCCTGACCGGCCCGGTCGGCCTGATTTTCGCCGGGCCGCTGGCGGATCGCTTCGGCGTGGCGACCCTCTTCGTGATTGCCGGCGTCGGCACCCTCGTCTGCGGCGCCGCGACCTGGCTGTTGCCGGCCACCCGCACCTACGACCAGCGCCTGCAGGCCGAAACCCAGCAGACGACGACGCAACCGAACTGACCAAGGGCCGCCGACCGCGGCCTTTTTTGGTCCCAGGCCGCGGCCGGCGGCTTGCCACAATTGATCGGTGAAAAACCCGTCGCACCGGGCTTGCAAGCAGATTGCTTGACGCTCACGCCGGCGCCTGTTAGACTCTGGCGCAAAAGGAGGGAGTGCGATGACAAAAGTTGAAACCCTGCTCTTCGCCGCCGGGGCCTTGGTGCTTGGCCTGCAGCTCATGCTGGCCGTGCTTGGGGCCGGCGAGCACCGGGCGCTGACCGCTCGTCTGGCCGGGTACGTCCTGGCGCAGGCCGCGGCGGTGGTCGCCAACGGCTTTTTGATTGCCGCGTTCTTGCAAAACCACGACTTTGAAACCGGCCAGGTCACCACCACCGGCCGCTTCGACCTGCTGGCCTTGGCCAGCCTCGCGCTGTTCATCGGCGGCCTGCTGACGTACGGCCACCGCGAACCGCAGCGGCCGCACTAGGTCGCCGGACCCGATTGCACGGCCGCCCCGGACGCCAGGCGGTCGCTTCATCAGGCCACCACAAAACAGTCAGGGTCTGTCAAATCCGGCCAATTCGGATTTGGCAGACCCTTGTGTGTCGTCGCAGCCGCTGCGGGTAACGGCCGCCGTGGCCTTGGCGCCTGCGGCTAGCGGCCGGCCTGCGCCCAGGCCGCTTCCAGCACCGCTTGCCACCCACCGTGGTCCGGTCGGGTCAGCCGCGCCACCGCGACCGCTGGGGGGACCAGTGCGGTGGCGGCCACCTCCGCCGTCTGCAGGTGAAGTGGCCCACGCAACAAGTTGGGCAGCACCACCGCAAAGCTCTGTTCGACCCAGTCGCGGTACCAGGTGGTGGCAAAGCAGTCGGCCGCGGTCAGCGGCACGGTCAGCCCGAGCTCCTCTTGCAGCTCGCGGGTGGCCGCCGCGGCGCCAGTTTCGCCGCGCAGCGCCGAGCCACCGGCGGCGACGTCCCAAGTGTCGGGCTGATTGAGCTTCTGGTGACCGCGCCGCTGGATCAAAACCCGCCCGTCCGGTGCGAACACCCACACCGCGACGGTCAGGTGAAAAAAGCCGGCCGGCATCGCGTCACCACGCCGCTGGGTGCCGCAGACGCGCCAGTCGCGGTCGTACAGGTCCCACAGTTCATCGAGTTTGTCTGTCGTCATGGGCCCACCTCCTGCTCGCCATTGTACCCCAGACTTTACCTGCCGCCAAAATAGTGTAGGATAAAGGCATCGCATGTATTCAAAGGAGTGTTAAGGATGGCTGATACAACGCAACGCATTGCCTTACTCGCCGATGTTCACGGCAACCAGACCGCGCTAGAGGCCGTTTTGGCGGATGCCGACGCGCAAGGCGTCACCGCCACCTGGTTTTTGGGGGACCTGTTTTTGCCCGGGCCAAGCGCCGCGGGGCTGGTCGCGCTGCTTGAGGCCCGGCACCCAGGCGTGTGGCTCAACGGCAACTGGGAAGGCGCGATGCTCGAAATCGCCGACGGCACCCAGCCGCTGACCGGCCCGACCGTGGTGTACCTGGCGATGCTGACCCAATACGCCCAGCGTCAGCTCTCAGCCGCCCAGTGGCAGCAAGTCGCGGCGCGGCCCTTCGTCACCACCCGCCGGGTCAACGGCCTGACCATCGTCGCCGCCCACAACTCGCGGCTGGCCCCGGACGGCCGCTCGCTTTACCCGAGTCAGCCGCAGCCGGCCTTCGACGCGCTGGCCGGCGATGCCGACCTCGCCGTTTACGGTCACACGCACCAGCAGCTCATGCGCCCAAGCTCACAAGGTCAGCTGATTGTGAACCCCGGCGCAGTCGGCCAGCCGTACAGCCCGTGGCCGCAGTTTTTCAAGGACCAACGCGCCCATTACGCCATCCTCACCATCGACCCCGCCGGGCGGCTCGACGTCGCTTTTCGCAAGGTGCCTTACGATATTTCCCGGGAAATCGCCCGGGCCGAGGCCGCCAATCTGCCTTACGCCGACTTGTATCGCCACCTGCGCGAAACCGGTGAGACCATCACCCACGACCAGGCCCTGCTCGGTCGCATCAATCGCGAGCGGGGCTACGACCGGGCCGCCCAGGCGGCGTTCGGTGACCGATCATGACCTACCAGGAGCTGGCCGAGCAGCTGGCGGATTCGCTGATGGGCGATTTTCCCATGTGCGAGATCTACGCGTCGCTGGCGATCGATCCGGTGGACAAAACCGACCCGGCCGCGACGCTGACCGTCGTCCATGAGCCGCCGCAGTTTGCCACCTACCTCATCCTGCTTGGCGAGACGGTCGGCTGGAGCTGGGACACCGGTGCCATCGACATGCAACTCAAACACGCCACCAGCGACCCGGCCAAAACCAAGCGCGTGGTGGCCGCGCTCATCCGCCGCTTCGTGGCCAAAACCGAGGGCCAACCAACCTGACGCGCCTGTCGCCTCCCTGAAATCCGGGGAGGCGGCAGGCGCGTCGTTCGTTGAAGCGACGCCGCGAGTTGCAGGCCAGAGGGGCGGCCGCAGATGCCGACAAGGCCGTCTCGGGTCAAGGCCGCAAGCCGGGGCAAGACCGCGAACCAATTCATGGCCGCAAACCGGGTCAAGGCCGCAGACCGCCGGCAAAACGCGGGGCGACGAGGTGCGACCCCCCACCGAGGATTACGGCTGCGCATCCTCGGCATTGCGCAGCCAAGCGCCAAAGAGCCGCTCAAGGTAAGTTGGATCGGTCAACCGCTCGCGGTCGATGCGCAGCGGCGGCGCCGCGCTGGTGCTGGCCGGCGGCGTCAGCAACACCGGATCCCAGATAGCCGACAGCAGCCGCGCGTGAGGGGCCAGACGTCGGTGTTGCCTGGCCATCACCGCGCGTTGAGCCGCCTGAAGCGCGACAAAATCTGCGGCCGCGGGGTCGGCGACCCAGGCCGCGGCACGTTTTTGATAGTCTGCAAACGGCAGGCGGCCGGCCGCAAGCTGCGCGTCCAGCGCGTCCAGCCCCGGGGCAAAGCCGTGACGCCGCTGCCACCGGCCGCTGAGGTGGCTCACCCGGCGCAAGTTTTCATTCTGCAGCCGCAGCGCCACCCCCGCGTAATCCGGATCTAGCCGGTTGAGCAGTGCCAGCGTCCCACCGACCTGAAGCTCATCGCCCGGATTGACCCGGGCGGCTGCCAGCGTCGCGGTGAACGGCAGCAAAAGCGTGGTGCTGACCGTCAGCCCATCGTCTTGGGTGGCCGTTTCACCGCTTGCGGTCACGCTTTCCACCGCCGTGATCAGGCACGGCGCCTTGAACACATCGCCGGTCGGTCTCAGCGCGATCACCAAACTGCCGCCGGTCACCGTTAGGGTGGCCGTCACCTGGTTCTTGGGCTGCTTGGTTGCCATGGTCACCGCCTCCCCTCGGTCGTCTCGCTTGGCACCGGCGTCGCGATGCCGTGCTGCTTGCGGTAGGCCGCCTGGCGCATGATGCGCCCCAACACCATGCGCTGGTAGTTGGGATCTCGCGCCAGCGCGTGATCGCTCACCGTGGTTTTGGGGTAAACCGCGTCGTGGCCACCCAGCTGCAACCGATGCACCTCGCGCGGGGCCTGCACCAAGGGCAGCGACGGGGCAATCGCCTCGAGGTTGCGCGTCAGCTCGGCCTGAAGCGCGTTTTGCCGTTGAACCAGCGACTCCCGCGGCACGATGTCTTGCCACCGCGCCATCAGCGCCAGCTCCCGCTTCACGAACTGGTCGAAAGTGAGCTCATCGGCCAAAAATGCCGCGGTCAGCCGGCGCCAGGCCGGCGACTTGGGGTGACGCTTGGCAAGGCCGCTGGCCGTCGCCACGATATGCGTCCTTGTGCGATGCCTCAGAGTTTGAACGCGCCGCATGGCATTCCCGACCAGTTTCAGTTGCACAAATCCCATCTCGCCGGTCGCCCAGAATTCATCCCCGACGCCCCAGGCCACTGGTGCGAGCGTAAACGCTGAAGTGAAGGCAACGAAGCCAACTTCATCGGTTTCCAGTCTCGTCTTGCCCTCCCCGTCCAGAAGTGCCAAAAAACGGACTTCGAGTAACTGAATGGGCTGCAATTTCACAGTATCAATAATGGCCTCACCCGAATAGCCGCCGGTGACCAAGGCCCGAAAGAATGTTTTCGTCATCTCCTCACCTCCCCAATTATTATATTTCAAATAATCACATTTGTAATTTAATATGCCTGAAGCATTGGAAATTAGTTGCCTATATGTACCATTTACATAACTTTTACATTTTAGAAGCAGGAAAATCACTTGCAATATAATCAAACCAATGATAAACTACAAGCATGGGTGATCCATGTTCGGCGACGGCCCAGCCAATTTCCTCATCCTCATCTGATGAACGTCGACCTATGTCGACCACGTCCGCGGCGTGAGTGTCTAGCGACGAAGAAATTCGCGTAAAAGAAAACAGCTTAACTGGTTTGAGTCCAGAAATTGGCTGAGTCGTCGAGCCCCATCCCCTCTCGCATACGTGCCACACACCTCGCCGGCTTTGCCGTGCCGTGGTGTGTGTCTAAAAACCAAGGCGCCTCCAACCGGTTGACCCGGCTGGAGGCGTTTGTGTGCCCAAATTTCCGTTCCCGCCTCACGGAACTGGGCGAGGCTTACCCGCGAGAACGCCACGCCCCCCGGAAATCTCATATTCTCCTTATTGCGGCTAAGTCGTTCGCCCCCTGCAGACAGTTGCCTACCCAGCGCAAATTCTATGATTCATAGACAAATTTTGTCCTCAGTTCATTGTTTATGGATGAAAATTCGGCTATAATCTGGTGAAAATAAGGCGTGTGATGCGCCGCGAGGAGGACAAAATGCCTTACCAGGGAAACGATTCAATCGAGATCTTTAACGCCAGAAAAGCGCGGCAGCAGTTGCGGCTGTTGGGCGCCGCCCGTTACACCGGCTTCACCGACCTGTCGGGCCTGCGCATGTGGCACGACACCCGGGCCGACCACCGCACCGTGCCGACCGAGGCCGAGGCCGACTGGCAGGACGCCGCCATCGGCACCCAGTGGGAGGGCCGCGACCAGTACTTTTGGCTACAGTTCCCGCTGCACTTGGACCCGACGACCGCGGAACGCGCGGTGGTGCGGCTGGATCTGGGCCGCACCGGCGACGGTTACAACGACGGCTATGAAGGGCTGGCCTACATCAACGGCGAGCGTTACCAGGCCGTCGACACCAACCACGAGGAGCTGTTCTTGGATCCGGCCGAGTTCGGCGGCGACAATGTCGTGTCGGTTCTGATGTGGTCCGGGCTTGAGGGTGGCGGGCCCAAGAAAATTCAGTACTACGCAATCAAAACCGCGGCGGTGGGGCCGGAACGCAAGCCGATTCGCGACGCCTACACCTACCTGTGGAACATCATCGACCTGATTCCGGAGCTGGCCGACGACGAGCCGCTCAAGTACGATTACGTGCGGCTGGTTCGCAACACCTTCAAGCGCTTCTTCTGGGCCACCGCCGACACGGCCGCGATTACGGCGGCCTGCACCGCCGCCTTGGCCGAAATCCACGCGTTCACCAAGGCCCACGCCGGGCAGAAGCTCGGGTTTGACGTCGCGGCCATCGGGCAGACCCACATCGACGTGGCCTGGCTGTGGCGCTATCGCCACACCGCCGAAAAGGCCACGCGCTCCTTCACCACGGCGCTGCGCCTGCTCAAGGAGTTCCCGGAGTTCAAGTTCTTCTACTCCACGCCGCAGGTTCACGACTTCATCGAGCAACGCGCCCCTGAGCTGTTCGCCCAAATCAAAGACTACGCCAAGGACGGCCGCTGGGAGGCCGACGGCGGCACCTGGGTTGAGCCCGACACCAACCTGCCGAGCGGCGAATCCCTGACCCGTCAGTTCCTGTACGGATCGACTTATTTTAACGATAAACTCAATGCCAAGCAGACCGTGCTGTGGCTGCCGGACGTGTTCGGCTACTCCTACGCGCTGCCGCAGATTATGAAGGGTTTTGGCATCAATCACTTCGTCACGTCCAAAATCTCCTGGAACGACACCAACCGCGCCCCGCACGACACCTTCGTCTGGCGCGGTCTGGACGGCTCGGAGGTGCTGACCTACTTTTTGACCACCACCGAGGTCACCTACGATTACAGCAAGCCCGAGATGTTCAAATACACCTACAACGGCGAGATCACGCCGCGGGTCATCCTGCAATCCTACCGCGCCTACAAGGATAAGCAGCTCAACCACCGCATCATGATGCCTTACGGGTTCGGCGACGGCGGCGGCGGCGCGACCCGCGAGATGGTCGAAAACATTCGCGTGATTAACGAGCTGCCGGGGATGCCGCGCATTCACAACGAACGCGTCGACGACTTTTTCGACACCTTGGAGGACCAGGTCGCCCAAAACGGCGAGCAGTACCCGGTTTGGGCCGGCGAACTGTACCTGGAGTACCACCGCGGCACCTACACGTCGCAGGCGTTCGTCAAACGCGCCAACCGCAAGCTGGAGTTTGCGCTCAAGAACCTGGAGCTGGCTCGCACGACCCAGCGCGTCTTTGACGGCGTCGCCTACCCTAAGGCAGACCTGAACCGCACCTGGGAAATTCTGATGAAGACGCAGTTCCACGACGTCTTGCCGGGTTCTGCGATTCAGGAAACCTACGAAGATGTCCACGCCGACGTCGCGACCATGACCCAGACCATCACCGACCTAACCCCGGCCGGCGGCACCGCGCTGACGCTGACCAACCCAAGCGGCACCCTGGCGACCGGTGAGGCCGTCATCAAAGAGCCGCGCGAGGGCCGCTTCGCCCTGGCCGACGGCACCCCGCTGACGGCAATTCGCCAAGCGCAAGGCTACCGCCTGATCAACGTGCCGCTGGCGCCGCTGGCCAGCGCCCAGCTTTCCTTCACCCCGGCAACCTTGAGCAGCCAAGCGCTTGCCGGCGACAGCATCGAATCCGCCCACTACCTGGTGGCGTGGAACGCCGCCGGCCAGCTGACCCGCGTCTTTGACAAGGACAACCAGCGCGAAGTTTTGCTGCCGGGCCACGTCGGCAATCGCCTGACCATCTACGAGGACCGGCCGATGAACTTCGACAACTGGAACATCGACGAGGACTACGTGGCCAAGTCGGTCGACCTGACCGCCGCAAGCATCCAAAGCGTTCGGCAGGACGCCGCCACCGTGGTCACCTTCACCTACCGCTTCGACCGCTCAACGGTCACCCAGAAGCTGATTTTGGCCGACGACAGCCGCCGCATCGATTTTGACACCGTCGCCGACTGGCACGAACAGGAGCTCTTGCTTCGGACCGCGTTTGATCTGAACATCCGCACCGATTTTGCCACCTACGACATTCAGTACGGCAACCTGCGCCGCCCGATCAACCAAAACACCAGCTGGGACACCGCGCGGTTCGAGGTGGTCGGCCACAAGTGGGCCGATCTGTCGCAGCCGGACTACGGCGTCGCCTTGCTGAACGACTGCAAGTACGGCTACGCGGCCCTCGACCAGACCTTGTCGTTGTCCTTGATCAAGGCCGGCACCTACCCGGACACCACGGCCGACCAGGGAGAACACCGCTTCACGTACAGCCTGTTCGCCCATGCCGGTGATTTTGCCCAAGGTGAGGTTGAACAGCAGGCGATGCTGCTCAACGCACCGCTGGCCGTCAGCCAAACCGACGCCAAACTCCCGCAGCTCTTCACGCTGAGCGAGGCGGCAGACGTTGAGGTCGACGCCATTAAGCTTGCGGAGGATCAGACCCGCGTCATTTTGCGCCTGCACGAGTTCACCGGCGTCGACACGACGCTCACGGTGACCCCGCACTTCGCGGCCAAGGCGGTTGGCCTGACCCGCCTGGATGAAACACCGCTTCAGGCGCTGACCCCGGCGGCAGACGGCAGCGTGACGCTGACCGCCACGCCGTACCAGGTTTTGACCATCGCCTTCACGCTTTAACCACAGGTGGTTGCGGCTGACAGCCACAACCACCGGCCATCACACCGCAAAAGCGACCACTCCCCCGGCCGCCTTCGCGGTGCGAGGGTCGCCAAAAAGGCTCAACTCCTGCAACTTGCAAGAGCTGAGCCTTTTTTTGTCCTCGTCACGCAACATCGTGGTGAAAGTGAACGCGACCTCACCGCCACCGCCTGCGGCTCACCAGCAGGGTCGCCACGCCGCCCAGCGCCGCGGCGGCCCCGAGCATCAGGACCAGCGCCTGGGGCAGCGGCAGCAGCACGCTTCCCCACTCGGCGGCCTCAAGCGGCGGCACGCTCAGCGTCAGGTCAATGGGGATGCTGATGTCCACGTAATTGGGCAGCCAGTACAGCGCCAGGTGCGAGAAGTTCGCGCTTTGAAACACCGTGGTCTGGCTGAGCAGCAGCACCGCCAACAGCACCGCCAACACGCTGGTGAACTTCGCCGTCAGACACCGCACCAGCCCGGCCACCGCGCATAGCAGCGCCGTCCAGGCCGCAACCATCGCCAGATACGCGGCGAGCGCCTGCCACAGCGGGTAGGTGCCGGTGATCCTGCTGGCCACCGGGTAGTTCAGGTGGCCGACCCCGCCGCGAGCCGCCAGGTAGGCGAACACGATGGCGTTGGCCGCCAAAAAGCTGCCGAAGGTCCATAGAAAGCTCCAGGCCAGCCGCCGCCAGAAAATCCCGATTTTGGCGCGTGGCACCAAGGCGATCAGGTCCTCCTGCCGCGGCGTCAACGCGCTCAAGGCGTCGGCGATGCCAAAGGCCAGCACCACTAACAGCCACAACGTCTTGGGCCGCGGCAGCGCGTTCAAGGCCGGCTTGTGTGGCGCGTAGAAGGACACCATCGGAATGTGGCGCTTGACCAGCGCATCCAACACCGGATCGGCGCTGCCGCCCAGCTTGCGGTACTTGGCCAGCGCCAAAGTGTAGGCCCAAGTGTCGTTTTGGGCCGCGGCTTTTTGCAGCTGTCGGGCCGCCTTGAGCGAGTCCGTGGCGTTTTGCGTGATTGACGCACCCGGGTCGGCCTTAATCGTCTGCTTGAGATCCTTGATGGTCGTCGCCGTCACGCTGAAGGACAGCTCCCTGACCAGCGCCGCGTGGTTGGTTTTTTGGATGCTGACCGATTTTTGAACCAGCGGTACGGCCAGCAGCACGACCAAAAGCAGCGGCACCAGCCAAAGTTGCCAGCGGCGGCGCAAAAACCGCCCCTGAAACCGAAATTCTCCCATTGCCGTCCTCCTCACAGCCGCTGGCGGCGATTCGCCCAGCAGCCACCAAGCGCCACCAGCAACACGCCGCACCCGGCCATCAAGGCGGCGGCGGCCGGCAGCCGCAGCGGCAGCGCGTAGCCGCTCGCCGGCAAAATCACCCTGGGCAGATCCAGGTAGCTCATCGGCAGCCACCCGAGGCCGCTGGCACTGCCGACCAGCACCAGCGCAACCAGGGCCAAAAGCGACACCATCAGCTGCCGCGTGAGCAGCTGGATAACCGTGGCCAGCCCGACCGTCAGCAGAAAGGCCGCCACCAGCCAGCAAGTCGCCTGCACAATGAACGCACCGGCTGACATCAGCGCCGCGTGGCTGCCGTCCGGTGAGTAAACCAGCGGGTACTGCCACCCGACCGTACCGGCCAGGAGAATCGAGCCGCCAAGCGCCGCGGCGACCGCCAACACGATCGCCACGCTGCCGTAGCCGCCGACCAACGCGGCCCGGCGCCAGTAAATCCCCCCTTTGGCGACCGGTGCCAGATCAAGCAGCGCCCTGGCGCCGCCGCGCTTGTCGGCTAGGATGAACAACCCGGCCCAAAAGCAAAACAGCACCGCAAACCAGCTGCTGGGGGTGTCGGTGGCCAGGCTCCGCGCTAGGCTCAACGCGCCGGGCAGCCGGCGTTCGCGGCTGTAGTACTGGGTGCGATGCGCCTTTTGGTTGGCGACAAGCTCCGTCACGCGCTTTTTTAGCGTCAGCACGTCCATGTCGGCGTGGCCGTGCCCGGCCGCGGCCTGGCGCAGGAAGTAGCGGTCCATCGTAAGCTCCGCTCGCACCAGCGCCGCGCGGTTGTCGTACTCGTCCAGCCGCACCATGCGGTTCAACGCGTCGGTCGCATCCACCGCGCTTTCCATCTGCTTGACGCTGGGATTGGTCAAAACCGGCCGCGGCTTGGGCTGCTGGCGCCAGGTGTTCAGCACCTCGCCGTAGCGGTAGCGTAGCGAATACATCGCGGAAAACTCCGGCATGTTGCTCATCGTCGTGGTTTCACGCACCCGCTGGAAGTTGCCCCACAAAAGCATCACCAACAGGCAAAACGGCAGCACCCACCAGGCGCGGCCGCGAAACACGCGCCAGCAGGCGAAGCGCCACCCCGCCGTCACCAATCCGCCTCCTGAACGCCGTACAGCGCGTCGTAGGTGGCGTCCAGGTCGATGCTCGCGGCGTCGAACACCTGCAAGCGCGTATCCTTGAGGAAAAACACGCGGTCGGCCATCGCCGTCACGTTGCCCAGCTGGTGCGACGACATGATGATGCCCTTGCCGCGCTGTTTGAGCTTGGTAAAAATTTGCGTGAACAGGCGAATGCTGGTCGGATCCAGCCCGTTGAGCGGCTCGTCGAACAGCAAGTAGCGGGCATCGGCGATCATGTACAGCCCCAAAAGCACGTGCTGGCGCATCCCCAACGACATCCGGCCGACGCGCTTATCCGCGTAGGCCGTCATGTGCAAGGCGCTGAGCACCGCGTCGATGCCGACGTCTGAGTTCCAGGCGGCCTTCACATAGGCGAAGTGCTCCCGGGCCGTCAGGGTGGGCAATAACCCCTGTCCGTCCTCAAGGAAGAACAGGCCGTGCAAAAACGCGCGGCGCTGACGCCTGGCATCGGCGCCGTCCAGGGTCACCGTGCCGGCCTGAGGCGTCAAAAGCCCGGTCAGGTTGCGCAGCAGGGTGCTTTTGCCCGTGCCGTTGGGCGCCACCAACCCGACGATTTCGCCGGGGGCGAGCTCAAAGCCGATGTCGGTCAAAACGGGATGGTGCCGAAAGCCGAAGCGTAAATTCTCGCAGGTCAGCATTTTCTCACTGCTCCTTCATTTTTACTCATTAAGGATCCAAACCGCGAACGCTTTCATCCCATCGTTCGGTGCGGTCGGGCGACGTCCTTGGCCACCAGCTGCTGCCAAAAAACGCCGACCGCCATCATGCCCCAGGCCATGTAGAATCGCGCCATCAGGTTCTCGCTGTAAGGCGGCAGCAGCGGCACCGCGGCCGCCACCGCGATCACGAGCCCCGCGTAGGCGCGAACCGGCATCCCCTTACTATTATGAAAAATCCAGATTCCCACTCCCACCCCGGCGAGCAAAAGCAGCCACATCCAGGGTGCATGAAGCGCGGTCAAATTGCCCTGCAGCCGGTTGAGTCCCCAAGTCGTGTAGTTGGCGTGTCGCGCCCGGTACGCCGGGTCGTTGGTCGCCGCCAGCCGGTAGAAGTGAAGCTTGAAAAACAGCAGCGTTCCCGCGACATACACCAGCGCATAGGCCGCCGCCAAGTACCGGTGAACGACGTAACGCCGCCACGTCGAATCGTGCCTCATTGCATCTCCCCCTCGTGGTATGATTGGGTTAAGAATAGCAGGACGCTCAGCGAAATGCCAGCGTTCTCACAGATTTAATCCAAAAATGAAGCGCTTTCTTCTATTAAATAGGTGCAATCCCCAAAGACCACTTGCGCATTGTTTTGGACCGCTCGCGCAGGAATTCTTCCGTACCCCGGACTCAAGGTGTGTAATAGACCATGCAGGCAGGAACTCAACGACTGATTGAGTACAATTGCTTCGGTCTCTGCTAGACTAAGCATTGAACAGGCGCCGCCCTGCGACTTGCGGCCGCCTCTGAGCCACCCCCTCTCTCTTGGCTCAGCGGTGACCGCAAATCGCAGACCGCGCCGCCGCACTCGATTCGCGCCGCGCCGTTCTTTCTATACAGAATCACCCCAAGCCCCAGCGCTAGGCTACCCGCCCCGCTAAGTTCGCGCCGCTTTGCCCTCTCACCAAACGGGCGCCGCGCCGCAACGCGGGGGCGGCTAGCTACGCCGCGGCCCTCGAGCCAAGTCCAGGCCCAAGCGCCACGGCTCGGCTACCTGTCCCGCTAAACCCGCGCTTTTCCGCCCTCTCACCAAACGGGCTACGCCGAGCATCGCCGGCGCGTCTAGCTTGGGCGGGGCATTGGGCCAGGTTCGGGCCCATTGTCCCGCCCCGCGCTAGCCGGTCGGCTAAACGCTCGGCTCCGCCCTCTCACGAAAGGAGGCTCGCCATGAAAATCCAATTTGTTCCGGATCCCGCCGCAACGGACGTCACCGTGGTCATCCACGGGCGACCCGACGACCCGGCCGTGGCGCGTCTCCAGGAGCTGCTGGCGCCGCAACCCGCGACCATCGCCTGCTACAAGCGCGGCACCGAGTACTACCTGCCGCTTGAACAGGTGTTGTTTATCGAAACCGAATCAAGACAGCTGCAGATTCACACCACCGACGAGATTTACACCAGCAAAAAAACGCTGCGCGAGACCCTGGACGCGCTGCCGCACAGCTTCCTGCAGGTCGCCAAGTCGACGGTGGTGAACCTGACGCAGGTCGCCGCGGTCAACCGCTCGATTTCCAACTGCGAGGTGTCGTTTCACCGCTCGCACAAGCAGGTCTTCGCCTCCCGCCGCAACGCCAAGCAACTGTTAGAACGCCTAGATGAAATGAGGAATGCGTGATGAACGTGAAAACCAGTTTGAGCCGCCTGTTTTGGGGCCTGTTCTTCCTGACCAGCGCCGGGGTCCTAGTCGCCAGCAAAATGGGCTGGCTGAGCTTTTCCATCGGTTTTTGGCCGTGGCTGTTGAGCCTGATCTTGGGCGCCGCCGCCTTGAAGGGCCTCTTCGATCTCTCCGCCCCGGTGGTCGTGTTCGCCCTGGCCTTTCTCGGCATGGTCTGGGCCAAGCCGCTGGGCATTGAGCCGCTGGTGCCATGGACGCTTCTGGGTGGCGCCACGCTGCTCAGCATCGGGCTGTCCTTGATCCTGGCGCCGCTGCACAAAAAGCACCACCCGAGCTTCACTTTCGTCTCCAAGGGCGGCCGCAAAATCGAAATCGGCGACGACCACCGCTTCACCGACAGCACCACCACCACGCACGACGACCAAGTCGACGTCAACGTTCGCATGGGCAGCGCGGTGCGGTACATCCAATCCGATCACTTCGAACACGCCAGCATCCGCGTCTCCATGGGCGACGCCAAGGTTTACTTCGACGAGGCCAAGATCACGGCCGACCAGGCGACCATCGACATTCAGGGCTCCATGGGCGACGTCAGCCTGTACGTGCCGCGCGACTGGCGCATCGAATCCCACCTCAACGCCTTCATCGGCGACCTGGAGGAAAAGGGCGTGACGCCGACCGGCACCGGCCCGACGGTTTACCTGACCGGCGACTTCAAAATCGGCGACGTCACGATCCATTACATCTAATTAAAAGTAAGGACACACCTCACTTGGGGTGGGGTGTGTTTTTTTTACCCAAAAATCGCACCTCAGGAGGCAATCATGCGCAAGTTATCTGCACAAACCATCAAGATTCTGATCATCCGCTTCGCCGGCACCTTCGGCTCAGGCATGTTGTCGTTCGCCATCGGCCTGTACATCCTGCAACGCACCGGCTCGGCGCTGGGCATGGGCATCAGCCTGATCACCGGACCCTTGGTATCGCTGTGCCTGACGCCGGTGCTTGGCTACATCGTCGACACCAAGAACCACCGCGCGATCATGGTATTGGCGCAGCTGGGGACCACCCTGGGGCTGATCGCCTTCGCCGCCGCCTTCGCCCTGTGGCCGGCCGCCTACTACCAGGAGCTGATCGCCCTGATCGTGCTGCTGCAGATCACCGACAGCTTCCTGAGCACCACCCTGACCGCCAGCCTGGTGCAGCTTTTCGCCAAAACGGAACTGCAAAGCGTCAACTCGCTGAACCAGTCGCTGCAGTCCCTGGCCAGCTTCCTGGCCCCGGTGATCGGCGCGTTGGTCTACACGCTGGTGGCCATCGGCAGCTTCGCCTTGATCGAGGTCGGCTTCGAGCTGATCGCCTTGGTCGGCATCCTGACGCTGAACTTCCACGCGGTGCCAGCCGCTGCCAGCGAAGCGGCGGCCGAGTCAATGACCGCCGCCGCAACCGGCAAAGCGCCGGCCGAACCGACCGCCGAACCAGCGGCGACCGGGGAACCGACCGCCGCCACCGCCACCGCAGCCGACGCTGAGGGCGCCACGGCCAACACGGCCGACGCAGCCGTGACGATTGAGGCGGCAACGGCCCCCGCTGCGGCCACCACCGCCGCGGCCGCAGAAGCGGCGTCTGAGGCCGCCTCCGAACCAGCCGCCACCACCGCCAAGCCCAGCCTCTGGCGCAACTTCGCCGAAGGGTTTCACTTTCTGCTCGACCGGCCGATTTTCCTGCTGTTGACGGCGACCGGCGCCGCCATCAACTTCTTCTTCGCCGCCCTCAACGTCGGGCTGCCTTACGTCCTGGTCCACACGCTGCACCTGTCCAACACCCAGTACGGCTGGACCGACTCGGCCTTTGCCGTCGGGATGTTTCTCGGTGGCCTGCTGCTGTCGCAGATCACGCTGCGCCACCACCCGATTGACGTGTCCTACGCCTTCTTGCTCGGCCTGTCGCTTCTGATGGGCGTCCTCGGGCTGCCAACTTTGACCGGCTGGGGCAACGGCGTCAACACCGGATTTTACCTCGTGCTGAACGCGCTTCAGGGCATTTTGCTGGTGTTCGTCAACACGCCGCTCAGCACCTACATGCAGCAGCTGATTCCCGCCAACATGCAGGGCCGCGTGTTCTCGCTGCAATCCGCGTTGTCGATGATGCTGATGCCGCTGGGGACGCTGCTTTACGGCGTGTTGTTCGACCACGTCGCCGCCTTTTGGCTGATGACCGGCACCGGCGTCATCCTGATTGCGCTGGTGCTGGCCGCGATGGCCGCGATGCGCAAGTTCCACCTGCTGGCCGGGCTGCCGACGTTCGCGCCGGACGCGGCCGAGGCACCGGCGGCCAGCGAGGAAGGCTGAGCCAGCAGACTCCGAACGACTATCCCTTGCCTTTGACAACGTCACCTCACCAGCTTGTCACCGTTTACGAAGCGGTGACTTTTTTGGTTTTAGGAAATGCTCCGATCCCGGCGCTATGCGATTCTGGCCCTTGTATTTTCACGTCTGCAACTCGCCGTCGATTCTCGTTGGCGGCACGGCCGGATGCGCTTACACTAATCTTGTTGAGGGCCTCGACAAAACAATCAAGGGAAAACATATTGCCATGAAACTTAAACTTATCGCCTTAGTTGCCACCATCGCCATCGGTTTCGCTGCGTCTGCGGTTGCGCCAGTCAGCGCCAGCACCCAGGAAGTTCAGCCATTCTACGATCAGCTCTGGGCTGCCTACCACAATGGCGGTGGCAACTGATTGCCAGTTACTGCGACGCCAAAAAAGAGTCGTTCAAAGTGCAATAATCCCTTTGTGGTTGTCAGATGAAATACTATAATTCATCTGGCAATCACGGAGGGATTTTTGTATGCCCAGATCAAAATATACGGTGGAAGAGAAGTTGGCCTTCTTGGCAGAATTCAGGCACTCTAATCTTGGGCCCAAGAGATTTGAGCGCGAGCACGGACTCAGTGAGCATAGCGTAGAGCGTTGGCAGGCACGATACGAACGCGATGGACTTGAGGGCCTTAGTGAAGCTAAGCAGAATAACCATTATTCGTCAGCGCTGAAATTAGCTATGGTTCTAGCCTATCAAAATGGCGAAGGAACGCTTAATGAGCTGGCTCTTCAGTATGGCCTTCGTTCAGAAGCGGACCTCTGCAGATGGATTTCCAAGTATAATGAGGACAAGACTTTGACGGCATCGCCGATCAGAAAACAGGTCCCCACTATGAGCCGGAAGACAACCTTTGAAGAGCGAATTGAAGTGGTCGAGTATGTGACCAAAGACAAGCATTCCTACGCCGAAGCTGCGGATCATTTCCAAGTTTCCTATCAGCAAGCCCGTTCCTGGGTACTCAAGGCCAAGGATGGCGGCTATGAGGCTCTCGTTGATAATCGTGGCCACCACAAGGCTCAAGCCGATCTGACGGAGAACGAAAAACTACGTTTGGAAGTACGTAGGCTCAAGGCTGAGCTGGCCGATAAAGAGCTGGTAGAAGCCTTCCTAAAAAAACTGCAGGAACTTCAGCGCAGGGGGTGAACAGAAGACATCGGCTGGCCTACATCGCAATAAGTGAAGTCAGTCAAGGCAGGCACGGCGCCACGGCGACGCTATTAAGGCTAATTGGTGTGAGCCGTCAAGCATACTACAAAGGCCTAAAATGCGTCGAGACAGCGTGGAAACAACACGACGCCAAGCTCAAGGAAAGAACGCAGTATTGGTACGACTTCCATCATCAAGGGATTGGCGCGGGTAACCTACTCGTTGCCCTTCAGCATGACCCTGAGGTGACCTTTTCGGTCACCTTCAAAATGATCAAGCGGGTGCAAAGAGAGCTCGGCATTCACTGCAAGATTAGAGTTAAAAAACGGAATCATCGCAAGGAACGCGAGCAGCACATACTCGACAACGTGCTCAACCAGAATTTTGAAGTTGATGGTCCCAACCAAGTATGGCTGTCGGACTCCACGGAATTAAAGTATGGCTTGAATGGTGAACATAGCGTGCGATTGAGCGGTGTCCTCGACCTGTTCGGACGTCGTCTACTAGCTTTTAAACTCAGCGATACCGAGACCGCAGTTGCGGAGATTCAAGTTTTTCAGCGAGCCTTCGCGGTAGCTGGGGACGTTCATCCGATGGCGCATACCGACCGTGGTTCAGCGTACACGGCGGGATCATTTAACCACTTCCTAGAGCTTCACAACGTGAAGCGTAGTATGTCCCGTCCAGGCACACCCTATGACAACGCGCCGATGGAGCGCTGGTGGAATGAATTCAAGCTGCGGTGGATGGGTCGGCACCCAATGGCTAAGACGTATCAAGAGCTCGTGAAGCTGGTGGAAAAAGGTGTTGAGTACTTCAATCGCCATAATCGTTCGGCACAAAGAAACGGCCTCACCCCAGATGAATACTGGGATAAAGCCGTTTAGAAACAGACGAAACATTATATTATTTCATCCGTCAACTTGACAGGGCCTAGTGCAAAGTGAACGACTCCTTTTCGGTACTCTTTGGGAAAGAAGGCCTTGCCATGCATGTCTCACAACACACTCACGATTGGATCTACCGTCATTTAGCCTGGGTTTACGGCATTCTTTACGCCCTAGGCTTCGGCTGGTTCTATCACACGAAATACTACCGGCTCGAGGCGTCGCTTGACGTCTATTACCGCGTCCGGCACAATACGGCGGAGTGGGGCCTCAGCCGCTTTCACGGCAACCTGTTGATGCTTCACTCACCGCTGATGATTGCGCTGCTTGTGCTGGGGGTGGTCGCAGGCATCATCATCTTCGTGAATTCGCGCTTCGATGCGCTACGTGCTTGGCCCGGCCTGATCATCGCACTTGGTGCCGCCGTGCCGCTGATGCCGCCTTACACGGAAAATCTGGTGGCGCGAATCTACTGCTCATTCGGGCTCGTCGCCTTTGGCATCTGGGGCCAGCTGATTGTCGGCCGGTCGCTGCCGAAGCGAAGCAATGTCAAGAAGCGTTGGCAGCGCGGCTTTGCACGATAGACATCTTGCGTTTACCGCTTGCGTGGCACGTTTTCAGTCAACATCGCACCTCATCCTGCTAGCACAAGCCAATGAAGCATTTCATTCAACATCTACGCGCCTGGTGTGCCGGCTAGATGTCTGGTAACGCAATACGCATTGACTCAATCCACCTGAGCTCTTCATCTGCGAACTCAGTTGCGCCAATGAGTCTCATAGCCGAGATCAACTGCGCAATCTGCTCAAGTGCATGACCTTCGCCATAGAATCTAAAATGTAGCGCTAATTCCAATAGCTTCATGCGGTGTTTTATGAACACCGTATTTTTTCTGACCGGTATGCCCCTAAGTACCCCAAGCATTAGGTCAACCAACGCCTTATCATGGTGCTGATCAGCGATATATGCGGCGTTAAACAGGGCGGCCATTAACGACTCCTCATATACGCTGTTTTGATCACGACTGTACTCAACCGCAGCCCGCCGAATCAGTGTTTGCATCGGCTTTGAAGGCAAATAGTTGATGGCCAAGACGAGAATATCATACTCGAACTGGTACCAAGGCTGTGGCCTCAACATCAGCTCTAGGAATTCCTCGACTTGGTTTGAGTCTGTGAAGCGAGAGGAGAAGTCAGTAGATTGCCACCCGACAGCCGTCAACCAAATCAAGCGGCCAATGTAATCCTGACGGTTCTGGTATTGGGTGACAATCCCATCTAAAGCTTTCGAGTCTTCTTTTCTCGCGGCTCGCTCGAAGGCAGCCCAGACTTCCGGATAAGGTGTCGTTGTATCCAAATGACCCAGAACCTCAGCAACCGTACAGCCCAATTCGTTAAGTACCTGTGAAAGATCTCCCAACGTGAGAGACGATTGCCCGTTTTCAACGCGCGACAGGGTACTAATGCTGACCGGTGCATCAATCTCCTTAAACAAAATACCTCGTCGCTGCCTAATCTTTCGAATGACATTACCCAATTCGGTCGTATTCAACAACTAATCCTCCAATCATATCCAAGTATCAAGCACAGTTCTCCGCCACACTATCACGAAAGGAGGGCTCTCACAATGCGCAAAATTCAATTTCACCTGATTATGCTTGCGCTTACGTTGTTCACAGGTGTAACTGTCATCCTAACGCCACACAACACAACCGGAAGCGGTTCTACCGGAACGAACAACGTGATCATTACGCGTGTCCAGCCTTGAAAAGTGCAGAAATAAACGCCATTGCGACCGCAACTTTCATTTTGCGTCAGATGCAATGGCGTTTTTTCCTAAGCACTTGCTAAGAAACTTAATTTTCCCCGGCCACCGTCTCGCCACGGTCGAACAATTGTCTGCGAATTGCGAACACAAATAAGAATTTGTGTGTGGATGGTCACAATTTCGTCAAACTCGGAAAAAAACTTTGCCCCAGGAATGCCCATTTGACAGCACATGAGAAAATTATTTGAAATTTCTTCGCAGATTCAGTTGACACCAAATTCTCATGGACTTATAATTTGAACAATTCTTAAATGACCCGGCAATCAATGCCACGTCAAAAAATTGTTTGGAGGTTTGCAATTTGGATACTAAAAAGAAATCTGGACTGCTCGCTGTCGGTCTTGTATGTGCAGTAGCACTGGCAGCATGTGGGGGCAAGAGCAGTAACGGTGACTCCGCGAAGAAGTCGGCCGCACCTACAACTTATAAGTACGTTTACTCAACCGACCCGGACACGTTCGACTACACAATCACCTCTCGTGCGACGAACTCCGATCAGCTGCAAAACTGGGAAGATGGCCTTCTTGAGACCAACCAGTACGGTCAGCTCGAAGGCGCCTTGGCGAAGTCCTACGACGTCTCCAAGGACGGCAAGACCTACACCTTCCACCTGCGCAAGGGTGTTAAGTGGTCCGACAGCGAAGGCAACACGGTGGCCGACGTGACCGCCCAGGACTTCGTCACCGGCCTGAAGCACGCGGTTGACGGCAAGTCCGAAACCCTGTACGTCGTTCAAGACTCCATCAAGGGTCTGGCCGACTACATCTCCGGCAAGGACAAGAACTTCGACGATGTCGGCGTCAAGGCCGTTGACAAGTACACCGTTCAATACACCTTGAACCAGGCTGAATCCTACTTCCCATCCAAGACCACGTACGGTGTTATGTACCCAGTCTACGCGAAGTTCCTGAAGCAACAGGGCAAGAACTTCGGGAAGGCTTCCGCCGACGCCATCCTGTACAACGGGGCTTACATCCTGAAGAACTTCACCGCGAAGTCCGTCATCGAGTTCAAGGCTAACCCGAACTACTGGGACAAGAAGAACGTTCACGTTCAAGACGTTAAGTTGACCTTCAACGACGGCTCCGATCCGGATGGCCTGTACAAGTCCTTCAAGAAGGGCGAATTCAGTACCGCCCGTGTCTACCCTGCTAACCCGTCTTACAAGACGGTTCAAAAGCAGGACGGCAACAACATCGTGTGGTCCGACCAAGGCGCCGCGACCTACAACATGACGTTCAACCTGAACCGCAAGTCCTACCACGACACCAGCAAGACGACCAGCGCTCAGAAGTCCGCAACCAAGGCTGCGATCCTGAACAAGAACTTCCGTCTCGCCGTGCAGTTCGCGCTTGACAAGGGCGCCTACAACGCGCAGACCAACGGTAAGGCTGCGGCCACCAAGGCCCTGCGTAACACCTGGACCCCTTACAACTTCGTCAACGTGGACGGCAAGGCTTACGGCGATGTCGTTTCCGCCGACACCAAGGCCCTGAACAAGGAAGCCTTCGGCGACATCGACTACACCGATGGTAACAACTCGACCTACAACGCCTCCAAGGCCAAGACCTACTTCGCCAAGGCGATCAAGGAACTCGGCTCCAAGGTTAGCCTGCCAATCCACTTGGATTACCCAACGCTTGAAACCTCTTCAGGTCTGGTCAACTCCGCGAAGTCCATCAAGGAATCCATCGAAGCATCCCTGGGCAAGAAGAACGTCGTCGTTGACGTTCAGATGCTGAACCTCGACAAGTACAACGCCGCAACCTACGCCGCTACCGCCGGCAAGGCTTCCGACTTCGACCTGTCCACCGCTTCCGGCTGGTCCCCTGACTACCAAGACCCATCGACCTACCTGGATGTCTACAAGCCATCCACCGGTTCTTCTCTGATCACCCTGGGCCTGGATGCCGAATCCTCAGGCAACGCAACGGCCGAGACCAAGTCCGTCGAAAAGACGGTTGGTCTGGACAAGCTTGAGAGCCAGCTCGACAAGGCTGAGGCCATCACGACAGACGTTAACGCCCGTTACGAAGCCTTCGCTAAGGCCGAAGCAACGTTCAACGACTCCGCCGTTCAGATTCCGCTGGTTTCCGATGGTGGTACCCCATCTGTCACGAAGGTTGTGCCTTACACCCGTGCTTACAGCTGGAGCGGTTCCGTTGCCCCAACCTTCAAGTTCATGAAGCTTCAAAAGAAGACCGTTACGACCAAGCAATTCAACAAGGCGAAAGCCGCATGGCAAGCAAAGCGTACGGAAATCGCAAAGGAAAACCAAAACTAAGTTCAAGGGTAGTATAATGAGAACTTAGAAGTGCGTTGAAGGGTTGGCACTTTCGGGTGACCAGCCCTTTTTCTTCTGAAAAAGAGAGAGAGGACTTTATATGAAGAAATATCTGTTTTTCCGGATCCTGCGCTCGCTTGTGAGTATCTTCTTGGTGACCACGCTTTCGTACATCATCATTTACTCACTGGTTCCCCGAAGCGATGTGCTCAAGGACGACCCGAACATCCGCAAGCTGCTTGCGACCCCCGATAAGTACATCGACTACCAGAACAATGCGTTCCAGAAGATGAACTATATCGAGTACAAGGACACCAAGTCTTTGATCGCCGCAGTGAAGAAGGACGATAAGAAGACCGCCACCACCGCCCACACCGCCGCCAACAAGGCGCTGTTCGATGCCTGGGCCAAGAAGACGGGCTACACCATCCAGCGCTTCAAGCGCAGCAAGGACTACTACGCCACGCGCGAGTTGTCGATCTTTGAGCGTCTCGGCCGCTTCTACGGTCGCCTGATCCAGATTGACACGCCTTGGGCCATTCACGACAAGTCCAACCCCGGCCTCAAGCGCTACCTGAAGATTCAAAAGGATCCGCTGGTCGGCTGGGCCTTGGTCGGCTCCGGCACCAAGTACCGCTACCAGATCTACTTCAACGACAAGTTCCCGTACATTCACCAGAACTTCCTGAAGTTCGACCTCGGGATCTCCTACCCGACCTACGCCGGCAACCAGGTCAGCCAGGTCATCGGTGGTGGTCAGGGCCAGACCGTGGCCAAGCAGTACAAGATCAACGGCCAGACCTTGAACCTGTCCAACAACGTCTACACCCGCGCCTACCAGAAGAAGAGTCAGCGCGACGAAATGACCTACGACCGCTTCAAGGATGATTACACCAGCACCACCTCGACCATGAGCGATCCGTCGATGATCGGCACCTCGTTCCGTGCCGGCATGATCGCGCTGGTCATCCAGTACCTGATTGCCATTCCAATGGCCATTTTGATGGCGCGTTACAAGGGCCGCCTGTTCGACCGCATCGGCACCGCCATCGTCACCGCCTTCATCGCGATTCCTTCTTTGGCCTTCATCTTCGCGTTCCGCTACGTCGGGGCCAACGGCTTCGGCCTGCCGGGCCTGTTCCCGACTTACGGCGCCGGTGACATCCGCTCCTGGATTCTGCCGTCCGTCATCCTCGGGTTGCTCGGGGTCTCCGGGCTGGTCATCTGGTTCCGTCGTTACATGATCGACCAGCAGCAGTCCGATTACGTCAACTTCGCCCGGGCCAAGGGCCTGAACGAAGGCGAAATCTACCGCAAGCACATTTTCAAGAACGCGTCGATCCCGATTGTCAACGGGATTCCAGGCTCGATCATCGGCTTGATCGGCGGCGCCACCATCACCGAGCAAGTCTTCGCGATGCCCGGGATGGGCAAAATGTTGCCGACCTCGATTCTCGCCCACAACAACACGGTCGTCATCGCCTTGGTCTTCATCTTCACGACCATCGGGGTGCTGTCCGTCCTGCTGGGTGACCTGTTGATGGTCGTCGTCGATCCACGCATCAAACTTACAACGTCAGGAGATGATTAGTGATGGAAAATCCAGAGATCAAAGATTCCGATTTCAAGCTGGTCAAGCTGGATGAAGAGGCAAGCGAAAAAATCGACACGCCGAAGTACTCGTACTGGCGCTCGGTTGGCCGCCAATTCTTCTCCAATAAGATCACGATCATCGTCTTGGTTGTCATGGTTGTTGTGCTTTTGATGTCCTTCATCCAGCCGATGTTTTCCGGCTACAGCCTGACCGACGTGACCGGCGTGAACGACCTGTCCCGCCGCTTCAAGTGGCCGTCCATGCAGTACTGGTTCGGGACCGACAAGGATGGTAAGTCGCTGTTTGACGCCATCTGGGCCGGGGCTCGCACCTCGATTTCCATCGGGGTCATCAGTACCTTGATCACCATGGTCATCGGCGTTTTGGTCGGCGCCATCTGGGGCGTCTCCAAGAAGGTCGACCGCGTGATGCTGGAAGTCTACAACGTCATCAGTAACGTCCCAAGCCTTCTGATTGTCATCGTGCTGTCTTACACCTTCGGCTCCGGCTTCTGGAACCTGATTTTCGCCATGACCGTCACCAGCTGGATTGGGACCGCGTACTTCATCCGTGTTCAGGTCATGATCATGCGTGACCGCGAGTACAACATCGCCTCCCGGACCCTCGGGACGCCGACGGTGCGGATGATTTTCCGCAACATCCTGCCTTACCTGACCTCGGTTGTCGTGACCAACGCGTCGACCACGCTGCCCGGCTTCATCTCCTACGAAGTGTTCCTGTCCTTCCTGGGCGTTGGGCTGAGCCAAAACGTGCCGTCTTTGGGCCGTCTGATTTCCGATTACGCGCCATACATCACCAGCTACCCTTACTTGTTCTGGCTGCCGGTTCTGGTCTTGGCTTTGATCACCATTTCGCTTTACGTGGTTGGTCAGAACCTGGCCGACGCATCCGATCCACGGACGCACCGTTAAGCTTTGCAGTCAAATAATCTAGGGAGGTAATACTATGGCAGACGACGTAATTCTCAAAGTTGACGACGTGTCCGTGAACTTCAAGGTTCGCGGCAAGGTTCTCAAAGCGATCCACCATGTTTCCATGGAGCTGCACGAAGGCGAAATCTTCGCCCTCGTTGGCGAGTCCGGCTCCGGCAAGTCCGTGTTCACCAAGACCTTCACCGGGATGCTGGAAGGCAACGGTGACATCGTCGGTGGCACCATCGACTACCGCGGCAAGCACCTGGAAACCCTCAAGAAGGACAAGGACTGGGAAGGCATCCGCGGCAAGCAGATCGCCACGATTTTCCAGGACCCGATGACCTCGCTGGACCCGATCAAGACGATCGGCTCCCAGATTTCCGAAGTCATCATCAAGCACCAAGGCAAGGGCAAAAAGGAAGCCAAGAGCATGGCCATCGACCTGATGGACAAGGTCGGTATCCCGAACGCCAAGAACCGCTACGACGAGTACCCATTCGAGTACTCCGGCGGCATGCGCCAGCGCATCGTCATCGCGGTCGCCTTGGCCTGCCACCCGGACATCCTGATCTGCGATGAGCCGACCACCGCGCTTGACGTGACCATCCAGGCCCAGATTCTGGAGCTGATCCGCGAGCTGCAGGCGGAATACAAGTTCACGACGATCTTCATCACCCACGACCTCGGCGTTGTCGCCTCGATCGCGGATCGCATCGCCGTAATGTACTCCGGGCGCATCATCGAAGTCGGCACCTGCGACGAAATTTTCTATGACCCGAAGCACCCGTACACATGGAGTCTCCTCTCTTCACTGCCGCAACTGGCAACCCGCGGCGGTCAACTCTACTCCATTCCGGGTACCCCACCGTCACTGTACAAAGACATCGTGGGCGACGCCTTCGCGCCGCGCGACCCGTGGGCGATGGCGGTCGACTTCAAGGCCGACCCGCCGATGTTCAAGGTCTCCGACACGCACTACGCCAAGACCTGGCTCCTGGATCCCCGGGCGCCTAAGGTTGAAAAGCCTGAACTGATTCAAAACCTGCACGAGAAGCTTTTGGCAAACACGACTTATGGGAAGGGTGAGCACGTTGACGACTGAAAAAGAAGTTCTCCTATCGCTCCGTGACCTGGAGATCACCTTCGGCAAGTTCGTCGCCGTCCAAGATGTCAACTTCGACATCTACAAGGGCGAAACGTTCTCGCTTGTCGGTGAATCCGGCTCCGGTAAAACTACCATCGGCCGCGCGGTTTTGGGCATCAACCCGACCAGCAACGGCACCATCACCTTCGAGGGCCAACAGATCAACGGCGGCCTGAAGGGCAAGGCCAAGCACGAACTGGAACGCAAAATCCAGATGATTTTCCAGGACCCAACCGCCTCCTTGAACGAACGCGCGACGGTCGATTACATCATCTCCGAGGGCCTGTACAACTACGGCCTGTTCGAGAACGAAGAAGACCGCATCAACAAGGTCCGCACCATGCTCGAGGAAGTCGGGCTGCTGCCGGAGCAGCTGTACCGCTACCCGCACGAATTCTCGGGCGGCCAGCGTCAGCGCATCGGCATCGCCCGGGCCTTGATCATGAAGCCCGACTTGGTGGTCGCCGACGAGCCGATCTCCGCCTTGGACGTCTCCATTCGCGCCCAGGTCCTGAACCTGCTGAAGAAGTTCCAGCGTGAATCCCAGCTGACCTACCTCTTCATCGCCCACGACCTATCCGTCGTTCGCTTCATCTCCGATCGCATCGCCGTCATTCGCTCCGGCCGCATCGTGGAGCTGGCGGAGACCGAAGAGCTGTTCCGCCACCCGATCCACCCCTACACGCAGTCGCTGCTGTCGGCCGTGCCGGTGCCGGATCCGCAGATTGCCCGGCACATCAAGCCGATCGTCTACGACCCAACCCAGCACCACTACGAAACCGACAAGCCGAAGTTCGTCGAGCTGCTCCCGGGCCACTTCGTCTACTGCAACGCACCGGAAGAAGCCGCCTACCGCAAGCAGCTGGCGGCCGAGGGCAAGACCCAGGCGTAACCCACCGAGGACAACCCACACCCAAGTGCGTGAGTTGAAATCCCGCTGCACTGGAAGCAAACGCGAAACGCGCGATGTACCAGTGCGTGAGTTGAAGTCCCGCTGTGCTGGAAGCAAACGCGAAACGCGCGATGTGACCAGTGCGTGAGTTGAAATTTCCGTCACGCCTTGGCGCGACCACCGGCCGGCGGTGGGCCCCCTCACCGCCGCCTAACCTTCAAACACCGCGTGCGACCGAGCCCCCTCGGCCACACGCCGGGCCCCGCAGGAATGCGGGGCTTTTTTGTGTGGTCCAAGCGGCGCCGAGCGGGAATAGCCGGACACGTCGGGTGGGGTTGGGCCTTGAGCCGAGTACCGGTGCGTCGTTAGCCACTTCCGCGCTGTGCGGCTACGAACCACCTAACCAAAAACGTCGCGTGATAACGTGGCTTGGCTATCAGGTGACAGACAAACATGTTCATGCTAGAATGAGGGTACAGAAAAACGCGGTGCTGCCAACACCGCGGGATACACATATCCTCGTACGACCGTTTTGGAACGGTGGCGAGTCAGGCGACAAAGAAAACCGCGAGACTTCGGGAAAAGTTTAGCGCGGTTTTTCTTTGTCCTATTTTGGTTCCCCGGGGTTCCGGGACGCCGTCTTCCAAGTCGCGGCCGCGATCAGAAGCGTCGCCAGCGTTCCGCCTAGCTCGCTGATGGCATGCGAGTTGGCGGTTAGCCAGTTCCAGACGGTGCCAATCAATGCACACCAGTCGCTTACGTACAAGATGGACACACCTTTGGTCGGATTGCTGATCGGATGATGTTGCCACCATTCGGTCACCTCCTTTCGTCGGTTGGACCACCGCTCTTCACTTTCGTACTGGCGTCATTGTATCATGCATCATAAAGTTTTGTACATGAACCCATCGTTGCCTCGTTTTCTAAACAAAAAAGGCCCAGACGGCCGCCGCAGTGATCCGTCCGTGCCGTTACTTCCGCTCAGTCTCCCCGCAGCCCCAGTGCCGCCAGCGCGGCGTCCTTGGGGGTCCTCAAAAGCACCACCCAGGCCGCGGCGGCGACGAGCAGGTCCAGCGCCAGCATCACGCCGTACAGCGTCCCCGACTGCGGACCGCCGCCGGCCGCGTTGAAGACGGTCGCCACATCGACGACGGCATGCAAGGCGATGCCCCACAGCAGGCTGCCGGTTTTCAGGTACACGGCCGCGTAGGCGAAGCTGAAGGCCAGGGCCGCGACCCCTTGGGCCAAGATGGCGTAGCCGGACATCCCGGTCAAAGACATCACAAGCGTCATGCAGGCCTCCACGATGCCGCCGATCAACACCGCGTACCACAGCCGGTCCCGGCGCAGCATGCTGGGCAAGAGCAGGCCGCGAAACAGTCCTTCGCGCAAGGCGGCCCCGACCAGGCTGTACAAAACGGTCCCGGCCGCCACCGCCGCGGTTTGCTGCACCGCCCCCCAGCGCGTGGTCGCCGCCAGGATCACTGCGACGCCAAGCGCCGGCAGGCTCAGCCACCCCGCCGTGCGGCCGTCGTGCCAGGCCAGCCGCCAGCTCACGGAAAGCGTCAGCCAGTTGAACAGGCCCAGCGCCAACAGCGCCACCACCTCGGCCAGGGTCGCCGCCCAGATGGTCTCGCCCAGCCCGTAGCCCAAGAGGCCACCGGCGATCGTGAACACCAGATACACCAAGACACAGACCAGTGCGGCCCAGCCGCCGCGGTGGTTCGCCACAAACTGCTTATATTTCATCGTTATTCTCCTTGGACGCGCGTTTGGCGCGGTATTGAGTGGGGGCTTGCCCGAACGCCCGGGTGAAGCTGCGGGAAAAGGCCAGCGGGTCGACGTAGCCGACCGCCTGGGCGATCTGCTGCACGGGAAAGCTCGTGCGAGCCAGCAGGTCGGCCCCTTTTTGTAGCCTGAGGCCGACCAGGTACTGCTGCGGCGACACCCCGATGCCGTCCTTGAACAGCCGGTACAAGTAGCCGCGCGACAGGTTCAGGTGCCCGGCGACGTCGACGACGCTCAGCGGCCGGTCGTAGTTGGCCTCAAGGAACGCCTGGGCCTGGCGCAAGTAACGCGCCTGGCGCGGCAGCGGCGTCACCTGCTGCGGGTGTTCCCGGGCCAGCCAGTACAGCAGCCGGTAGAGCTCACCGGTCAAAAGCAGGTCGTGATCGGCGTCAGCCGGCGCCTGGGCCAGCGCCATCAAGGCATGCAGCTGCTTGACGAACTGGGAGTCGGGGTCGCAGTGCAGGTAATTGGCGGTGGTCAACGCGCTGCGGCCCAAGTACGAGGTGACCTTGGTGCCGCTCATGCCCAGCCAAAAATATTCCCACGGGTTGGTGGCGTCGGGCCAATAGGCGGTCGGCACGTTGGGCGGCAGCAGGAAGCAGTCGCCCGGCCCCAGTACGACGGTGTGGCCGTTGCAGGCGAAGCTGCCCTTGCCGCGCAGCACGTAATGAATCACCGCGTTGCCCTTGAGCATCTGCCCGTTGGACGTCGCGTTGGGCCCATGCGCCAGGCCGCAGAAGTCGAAGTTCAGATCCATCTGCGTGGCGGCGTAGGCCTTGAAAAAAAGTTCGTCCGGTCGCAGCTTGACCATCCGACTCGCCTGCCCTTCTCAGTACATTTTGCCATGTCCACAGCACATTGGACACTTCTATTCTACCCGTTGTGCCGCTATGATGAAAGGGTATTCAGCAATCATACGCAGGAGGAATGACAAGATGACTGAACTTCCAAAGGGATTTCTGTGGGGCAACTCGGTGTCGAGCATGCAGACCGAAGGCGCCTGGAACGAAGACGGCAAGGGCCCGTCCGTATATGACATTCGACCATCAAGTGAGCATCAGTCCGACTGGAAGGTCGCGACCGACAGCTACCACCGCTACCGCGAGGACTTCGACTACATGAAGGACCTCGGCATGACCTGCTACCGGTTCCAGATTTCCTGGAGTCGCGTTTGCCCGGACGGCGACGGCGCCTTCAACGAGGCCGGCATCGCCTTTTACGACCGCTTCATCGACGACCTGCTGGCCCGGGGCATCCAGCCGATGATCTGCCTGTATCACTTCGACATGCCGCTGCACCTCGCCCAGGCCTACCACGGCTTCGCCGACCGCCACGTGATGGACGCCTTCGTGCGGTTCGGCAAGGAGATGATGGACCGCTTCGCCAACAAGGTGAAATACTGGCTGACCTTCAACGAGCAAAACCTCTACCACATGGGCGCGTTCGGGGCCGCCGGCGACCTCGACGGCGACTACAACGTGCATCAGCTGTACTTCATCGAACACCACATCATGATGGCCCACGCGCGGCTGGCCAACTACCTTCACGCGACCTACAAGCAGGCGCAGATCGGTGGGATGCTGGCCTACATGCTGTACTACCCAGCGACTGCCAAGCCGCACGACGCCTTCGTCGCCCGGAAGCAAGACGAGTTTTTGAACCAGAACCTGCTGCAGCTGTTCTCAACCGGTACCTACTCCAACGAGGTGCTGGCCGAGATGCGCCAGTTCGGCATCGACGACGTGTTCCAACCCGGCGACCTCGAGGAGCTCTCGCACCTGAGAAGCGACTACATCGCCTTCAGCTACTACTACTCCAACGTCTTGAACGGTGACAAAATCACGCCGGACATGCCGGTGTATCAGTACCACGACGTCGGCACCGAGGCCAACCCCTACCTCAAGGCGACCGCCGAGTGGCACTGGCAGATCGACCCGCTCGGCTTCCGCTACTGCATCGACCAGATTTACAGCAAGACCCACCTGCCCGTTTTCCCAATCGAAAACGGCATCGGCGTAATCGAGGAATGGGACGGCCAGCACCCGATTCAAGACGACTACCGCGTGGTTTACCACCGCGCCCACATTCAAGCGATGAAAGACGCGATACAATACGAGGGCATCCCGATCCTCGGCTACCTGGGCTGGGGCCTGATCGACATCCTCAGCTCGCAAGGCGACATGCGCAAGCGCTACGGGCTGGTCTACGTCAACCGCACCAACCACGACCTGCGCGACCTCAGCCGCAGCCCCAAGAAGAGCTACGCCTGGTTTAAGCGGGTGATCGCGACCAACGGCCGAGATTTATCGGATCTAACGCCTAGCGAGGCAGCCGTTGGCGGCGCCGCTCTTTCGAATCTAACGCCTGGGGAGGCAGCCGTTGACGGCGCCGCGCGGCCGGGCGAGACCACCGAGCCGGCGGATGGAACCGCGCGTCATGACTGACCGCAGTCTGGAGGGCCGGGTGGTCGCCTTCTCCGGCTGGCTGGACCACCACCCGCTGCCCCAGGCCTTTCGCAGCGCGACCTGGCCGCTGAACCCAATCACACTGGCGCTGAGCGTCTTGGTGCTGGCCACGCTTGGGCTCAACGCGCTGGGGGCGGCCACCGCGCTGGCCGCCCCGCTGCACCAAGGCGTCGCTAGGCTGCTGGCGCTGACCGGGCCGCTGGCCGCCGCCTTGGCCGCCAAAAGCCTGGCGGAGACCTGGCACGAGGACGCCTTGATGAGCGCCGTCGCCGCCTTCGGCCTGGCTTACCTCAACCAGCTGGCCGCCCCGCAAGCGGCCGGGCTGGGCATTTTGACCGGCATCGCCGCGGGGCTCGCGTTTGGCCTGCTCAACCACGGCCTGAGCCTGGTTGCGATGCGGCTTCGGCTGCCGGCCGGCGCCGTGCCGCCCAACGCGCTGGCCTTCTTGCAGGGGCTGATCGCGCCGCTGGCGACGGTGCTGGCGACCGCCGGGGTCAGCCTGCTGACCTGGCAAATCGCCGGCACCACCTGGTGGCAGCTGGGGGCGACCTGGCTGGACCGGCCGCTTCTGTGGGTCACCACTAGCATCGGCGGCTACCTGCTCTTGTACAGCTTCGCCAACCTGGTTTACACCCGCGGCATTCACCAAGGCGTGATCTCCGGCACCCTGACGGAGCCGTTCATCACGATTGCGCTGGCGGAGAACCTCGCGGCCTGGGCGAACGGCCAGCCGCTGACCCACACGGTGACCACCGCCTGGCAAGTCAGCTTCACCCAGCTGGGCGGCAGCGGTGCCACCCTGGCGCTGGTCTTGGCCACCCTGGTCGCCAGGCAGCCGCGGCTGCGCGAGCTCGGCCGCGTCGCGCTGCCGGCCGGGATTTTTGAAATCAACGAACCGATCATTTTCGGCTACCCGATCGTCCAAAACCGCGCGATGACCATCCCCTTCCTGCTGGTACCGGTGGTCAACGGCCTGGTGGCCTACGCGGCGACCGCAGCCGGCTGGATCGCCCCGACGATGATTGCGCTGCCGTGGATCACCCCGCCGGTCCTCAGCGGCTTTCTGGCCACCGGTGGCGACTGGCGAGCCGCGGCCTTGCAGCTGGTGCTTTTGCCAATCGGCGCCTTGATCTACCTGCCGTTCATGCACCTGGCCGCCACGGCCACCGATTGATCACACCAAAAAGCAGCCTGGTTCCGCAATCCTTTCGCGGAGCCAGGCTGCTTTGTTGTGGCCTAGCGCTTGTACCCGAAGTCCGGCACGGCCGCCCAGCGGTCCTTGAAGTAATGCGCCGCCATCTTGGGCCGGCGGTCGCGGGTGAACAGCCCCTTCTTGTTGCCGTCGACGCGCAGGGTGCCTTGGATCGTGGCGAAATCCGCGAAGTTCCAGGCCTGCTCGCCGATCACGAACGGGTAGCGGTCCAGCACCGCGTTGAGGCGCCGGTAGTAAGCGACTTGGAACTCCTCGTCGAACATCCCGGGCACGACGTTGTGCAGCCCGGCAATCGTGTCGGCGCCGTACTCCGTCAGCATCACCGGCTTGTGCTGGGCCGCCCACCAGTCGAGCTCGACCGCCAGCGCATCGCAGGCGGCATCGAGGTCGCCGGACAGGTTGTACCAGCCGTAGTAGCGGTTCAGGCAGACCACGTCCATCGTGCGGGTGGTCAGGTCTTTTTGGTAGTCGTTGGGGTAGCTGACGCCGGTCACCGGTCGGCTCGCCGGGTCGCTGACATGCGCGAGCTCGTACAGGCGGTGAAAATAATCCCGGGCGAGCGTCGGGTGCTGATCCAGCGCCGCCTCGTTGGCCAAGGACCACATCACGACGCTCGGGTGGTTCTTGTCGCGGGCGATCATGTCCTGCAGCGTCTTGGCGTGGTTGGCGTAGATTGCCGGGTCGCGGTAGGCCCGGCCGTCTTGGCCCCACCCAAGCCCCACCGCCGGCACCTCGTCGATAATCACGATGCCGGCACGGTCGCACAGGTCGTACATCTCCTCGGCGTAGGGGTAGTGGCTGGTGCGAAAGGAGTTGGCGTTCAGCCAGTGGATCAAGTCGACGTCCAGCACGTTTTGGCAGTCGTCCTCACCGCGGCCGTGAACCGCCGCGTCCTCGTGCTTGCCAAAGCCCTTGAAGTAAAAGGGCTCGCCGTTGATCAAGAGCTTGGTGCCGCTGACTTGGACGGTGCGAACCCCGACGGCCAGCTGGTAGCGGTCGGCTGCGGCCGTCACCGTCACCTGGTACAGGTACGGCTTGCCCGGGGCCCAGAGGTGGGCGTTTTGCAGCCGCAGCACCCCATTGGGCCCCGTCGCCTTGGCGCAGATCACGCCGGCCTGGTCCTGGACCGTCACGCTGACCGCAGTCGCCCCGCTGGTGGTGACCGAGTAGCGCAAAAGCCCGGTGGTGCCGTCAAGCGATGGCGTCACGGCGACGTCTTGAATGTAGGTCTGCGGCGTGGTGTACAGGCAGACCGGCCGGTGGATGCCGGCGAAGTTGAAAAAGTCGAAGTTCGGCCGGTTGAACGGGGCTCGCCGCGCCTCGGCGACGTCGATGCTCGGCACCCCGGACGGCTGGTAGGCCGCCTGGGCCTCCGCCGGGCTGGTGCCCACCGGCAGCGTCGTGAAGTCGATGCGGTTGTCCACCGCCACGGTCAAAAGCGCCCCTTCCGGCAGCGGCAGCCGCGCGGTGAGCTCGAACTCGAAGGGCAAAAACCCGCCGCGGTGCTCCCCGAGCAACTCGCCGTTCAAGAAGACCTGCGCCCGGTGCGTGACGCCGCCGAAGCGCAGCCACACCCGCTGGGTCAAAAAGGCGCTAGGCACGGTCAGCCGGGTCTGATACACCGCCCAGCCGTAGTGGTCGCGGTAGGCCGCCGTTGCTTTTTGGCTGTTGTACGAACCCGGCACCGCCATCGGCGTCGGGTCCGGCAGCGGGTGGCGAACCCAGGCCGAATCGAAGGTCTCACCGGCCAACTGAAAGTCCCAGACGCTGGGCAAGCTCAGCACCGTTCGCGCCTTGTTGGCCTCTGGCTTAAGCATCGGCCACCTCCTGCAGCGTCGCCTTCGCCGCATCGTACACCAGCGTCTTGGTCTGTCCGGCCTCAAGCGTCACCTCAAGCGCCGCGCCTTGGTAGGCCACGGTGCGGGTGACGTCGCGCGTGGCCGACAACGTCGCTTGGGTCAGCTCGCCGTTGCGCCACACCAGCGCGTAGTCGATGCCGGCCGCCGAACGCAGGCCGTGGCAGTCACCGTCCCGCCAGCTGGGCAAGAGCACCGGCAGCAGCTCGTCGACGCCGCGGTGGCCCTGCAACAAGGTCTCGGCCAGCCCGGCGGCCCAACCCATCACCGCGTCGATCTGCAGCGTCTCTTCGGTGAAGAAGTTGGCGCCAAGCCCCGCATGCAGCGACGCCTCGTTGAGGTAGCAGGCCGTGCGGTCCTTGAACCGCGCGTTCAAACACAGGTTCCAGGCACTCGGCCACTGGCCGGTCGCCGCGCCGTTGCGCTGGCGGCGGTCCAGCGACGCCTTGGCCGCGGCCATCAGCTTGGGGTCGTGGGTCAACACGCTGCCGGGGTATGCCCCGACCAGGTGGGACACGTGCCCCATCCCCGGGGTACACTCGGCGAAGTCTTGCTCCCACTCCTGCAGCTGGCCGTAGCGGCCGATCTGAAAGCTCGGCAAATGTGCCGCGACGGTCGCGACCGCCGGCAGCTCGGGCTGGTTCAGGTCGCGGCAGGCGGCCTGATAGTCGTCAATCAGCTCGCGAATCAGGCTGAGGTCCATGGTCGAAATCTTGGACACCGCGGCAAGCGCCGGGTGATCCGGCGAAAAGCGGCTGGTCTGGCGGATCTGCTCGAGGTCTTCGGCGTTGTCACGCACCGTGTGGCCCGGCAGCACGAACTTGTTTTCCGGCGACAAAGACGGCGCCGTGACGTAGGCACCAAGCGCGTCGTCCCACACCACGAAGTCGCAGACGAACTGCATCGCCCCGGTCAAGACCGGCATCATTTTGGCCAAAAAGGCGCCGTCCTTCGTGTAGGTGTAGTGCGTCCAGATGTGCTGGGTCAGCCACAGCCCGGCGGTCGGCCACCACGCCCAAGACGCGTCCTCGCCGGCGACGTCGGCCATCCGCCACAGGTCCGTGTTGTGCCAGACCATCCAGCCACTCGAGCCGATCAGGTGCTCAGCCGCCCGGTGGCCGGTCACGGCCAGCTCTTGCAGCATCGCCATCAAGGGCTCGTGGCACTCGGAAAGGTTGAGGTTTTCGGCGATCCAGTAGCACATCTGCACGTTGATGTTGGTGGTGTAATTAGACGCCCACATCGGACACGGGTTGGCGTTCCAGATGCCCTGCAGGTTCATCGCCTGGCTGCCCGGCCGCGAGCTTGCGATCATCAGGTACCGCGCGTATTGCATCACTAGGGCGGAGAGGCTCGGGTCATCCATGGTGGCAAAGGCGGCCAGGCGCTTGCTGGTCGGCCAGATGTCGGTGCTGGGCCCGGCCACCCGCAGGCCGAAGCGGTCGGCGAGCTGGCGGTAGTCGGCGACGTGCCGGGCGGTCAGGGTGGCCCAGTCGCGGGTGGCGGCCTGAGCGACCACCGCCTGGGCGGTCTCGACCAAAGGCTGCACGGCCAAGTCGCGCGGTTGTTGGAAGCCGGCGTAATTGGTGGTCGCGCTGACCAGCACCTCGACGAAGGTGGCGCCGTGAACATAGGTGCGAACCGCGTCTTGCGTCAGGGTGCCGTCGGTGGCGGCCACCGTGGCCACCGCGCAAAAGCGCAGCGCGTGTGAGCCTGCTTCGTAAACCATGCGCGGTGAGTACTGCGGCCAGTAAGACTCGACTTGATCCGGGGCCCGGCCGGTGACCGCCAAAGTGTCGGCACTCAGGTGGCGGCTTTCGTGGCGCAGCGGCGAGTCAAGCGCCAAGGACAGGTCGAACGGCGCCGGGCTCTGGTAGCGAATCCCGACCACGTTGTCGGGGTGCGAGACCCAGTAACTGCGCGTGAACGGCTGGCCGGCCTGCTTGAAGCTGACCGTGGCGACCGCCGTGTCGAGGTCCAGCTCGCGGCGGTAGTCGGTGACCAGCCGCTCGCCGGCCAGCCGGCGCTTTTGCTCGGCGTCGCGCCAGTTGCTGGTGTTGCCCAGCGTCAGGTGGACATGGGCCAGCGGCAGGTAGGCCGCACTCCAGCACCCCACCATGTGGTCGTTAATCAAGTCGTTGGCCGCGCGGAACTGACCGGCCAGGGTCAGCCGCCGGGCCGCTTCAAAATGGGCCCGGGTCTCGGGGTTGAACGTGTCGTGTTCTGCCCCCGACCACAGCGTGTCGTGGTTGATCAACACATCGTCATGCACGGGGTCGCCGTAGACCGTGGCGCCAAGCGACCCGTTGCCCAGCAGATGCGCGTCTTCAAAGCGCGTCGCCGGGGTTTGTTCCATTAGCTTCATGATTGCCTCCTTGGCGTCGTGTTCACAGCACGGCGGCGATGGCCGAAGCCACCGCCTGCCCCACCACCTGGTTGCCGGTCTCGGTCAGGTGCAGGTGGTCGGCCCCCTTGTAAAACCGCGGTCCGGCAAGCGCCACCTGGTACAGGTCGTCGATGGCCACCCCCCGGGCGGCCATCACCGTCGTCGCCGCCTGGTTGTAGGCGACCACCCAGTCGTTATCGTAGTGAATCATCGCGCCGGTGCCGGTGTTGTCGACCGCCGCCCCGCTGCGTTCGATCGGCAGGCTGGTGGCGAACAGCAGCGTGTGGCAGTGGGCCAACAGCAGCTCGGCCAGCCGGTCCAACTGGTAGCCGTACTCGGGCAGCGGCCGCAGCGGGGTCGCAAGCGGCGGCTCGATGTTCATGTCCCAGTACCCGTTGTTCCAGTGGATGACGTCAAAATCCCCGGCCGCAGCCAGCAGCTGGTTGGCCTGATACAGCGTGTAGGTGGTGTCGCGGCCGTTGTCAGCCGGCGCCACCACCTCGGCCTTGCCGGCCAGCTTTGCTTTGACCACGTCTTGGTAGCCCATGCGAATCGAGTCGCCGAGCAGCAGCACCCGCGGCGTCATTGCGGCGCCTCCGCGTCGGCCGCGGCGTTGCTTGTGGTCTCGGCCGCACCGGCGATGGTCCCAGCGGCCGTGGTGCCGGCCGCGGCCCCGTTCGTTGCGCCCGCACCCGCGGTACCGCCGGTGACGGCGACCGGTGCCTCGTGAATCTGGTAGTCGACCAGCTTGTGGTCGGCCCAGGTGATATCGATGGTGCGACCGGCCGTCAGGCGCAGCCCGGCGACGTGGCCGTTGGTCCAGGCCGCCGGCAGCGCCGGCAGGATTTTCAAGCCGTCTTCGCGGTCTTGCACCAGCATGTTGGCGATGCCGGCGGCGCCGCCGAAGTTGCCGTCAATCTGAAACGGCGGGCAGGAGTCCCACAGGTTGTTCAACGTCGACCCCTGAAGCAGCCGCTGCACGAAGGCGCCGGCCTTATCGCCGTCGCCCAAGACGGCGTAGAGGCTGATCAGCCAAGCACAGCTCCAGCCGATCTGGTCCTTGACGTCCAGGTTGGCCAGGCGGTGTTCGATCAGCTTGCGGCAGGCTTCCTGCAGGTCCGGGCGCTTGCTGAACAGGTCGCCGGGGAACAGGCCCCACACCGGCGTCATGTGCCGGTGGCCGGGCTCCCGCTCCGGGAAGGCGCGGTTCCACTCCAGCAGCCGGCCGTCTTCGCCGACCTCAACGTCCGGGTAATGCGCGAGTTTGGCGGCAAACTCGGCAATCAGCGGATCGTCAATCGCCAGAATCTCGCAGGTGCGGCGGAAGTCGCGGAAGGTGCTGCGAACCAGTTCGCGGTCCAGCGCCACGCTTTCGGTCATGCCGGCGAAGTTGCCGCGCGGCGTGATGAATTGGTTTTCAGGCGAGCTCGAGGGGCAGGTCGTGTAGGTGCCGTCGCCGCGGTCGACCAGCCAATCGTTCAAGAAAAGCATCGCCTCGCGCAGCATCGGGTAAACC
This sequence comes from Lacticaseibacillus parakribbianus, assembly GCF_025490915.1. Lineage (GTDB taxonomy): Bacteria > Bacillota > Bacilli > Lactobacillales > Lactobacillaceae > Lacticaseibacillus > Lacticaseibacillus parakribbianus. Next base: position 233,311 of record NZ_JANQBA010000002.1, read on the forward strand.
GTACCCTTAAGGTAGGCCTGGTCCTTGGTGTAGCGGTACTCTGAAAACAGCTCGCTGGCCAGCCACGCGCCGCCCATCGGCCACATCGCCCACCACACGGCGATGCCGCTGGCCGATTGGTCGCCGAAGTTGATGCCGACCGGGTTGGTGCTGCCCCAGGCGTCGATGTTGTGATGCGCGACAAAACCCTTGGCGTGGTAGTTGATCGCCGCGGTTTTTTGACCCTCGGTCACGATTTTGCGCATCAGGCGCAGGTACGGCGGAAAGGCCTCCTCGAGGTTGCCGACATGGGCCAGCCAGTAGTTCATCTGCAGGTTGATGTTGACCGTCCAATTGCTGCTCCAAGGCGCCCTAAGCTGCCAGTTCCAGATGCCCTGAAGCGTCGGCGGCAAGGCGCTGTCTTCTCTGGCCGAGGCGATCAGCAGGTAGCGCCCGTACTGGAAGTACAGGCTGACCAGCCCGAGGTCGGTGGCGCCGTCACGCACCCGCGCCAGCCGCACGTCGGTCGGCGCGGTTTCGTCGGCCGTCTGGTCAAGGTTCAGCGCGACGCGGCCGAACAGCCGCTGGTAATCCGCCACGTGCTGGGCCTTCAAGGCGGCGTAATCGCCGGCAAGCTGGGGCTTTCGAACGCAGGACACCGCGATCACCGTGTCGTGGCTGTCGTGAACGTCCAGCGTCCCGTGGTAGGCGTTGACCCGGCCGTCGGTGGCGAGAATCCGCACCGCACCGGCGAAGCGAATGCCGCGGGTGCCTTGGATCACGGCCTGCGGGGCCTCCCAGTGGTACTCGGGATCCACGTGTTCCGGGCACTGACCGCTCAGACTCAGCGTGTCACCCGCCGCCTCAACGGTCACCGCCAGCTCGGATTCGAACTTGAGCTGGAAGGACTGCGGCCCCTGCAGGCGAATGATCAGCGCCTGGGCCGGATGGCTGACGAAGGCCTCGCGGTGCAGGTGAGCCCCGCCCATGTCGTAATCGACGCTGGCCACCGCAGTCGTCAGGTCCAGGCTGCGGTGGTAGTTGGTCACGATGCTTTGGTTGAGCCCGTCGATGATCAGGTTGCCCATGGGCAGGTAGGACTCGTTGTTTTCACCCAGCAAGGACTGGGCGATCACGGCCTCGGCCTTTTCGTACTGCTGGTCAAAAATCAGCCGCCGCACCTCTTGCAGGTGAGCGAAGGCCTGCGGGTTGTTCTTGTCACGCGGGTAGCCGGACCACAGCGTTTCCTCGTTGAGGCCGATCACCTCGCGGCCGACCGTCCCCCAGACCATCGCACCGAGGCTCCCGTTGCCCAGCGGCAGGCTTTCCTCCCACTGAAGCGCCGGGTGATCGTAATGCAGCAATAAGTTGGTCATGTTCATTCCTCCAATGTCTCGTCGCGACCTAACGCCCGAACGCCCGGGGTTACCCCCAGGCGTTGTGCGACGCTTGCCGCCCTTAGTTGACTTGGTGCAGGCTCAAGACCCGCGCCTGAAAATCGTGGTTGATGCCGGCGTCGATGAACAGGCCGTAGTTCATCAGCTCATCGCCCGGCAGCTTGAGGCCGTCGATCTCGTAGGTCGCTGCCGGATCCAGCCCCCACAGCCGCAGCTTGACGTGCGGCCGGCTGGCGCTGTTGAGAATCTGGAAGAAGAACAGCAGCGCGTCTTTGCGGTCCGGGCTGACGAACATCCAGGCGCAATCGTTGGTCTCGTACGGGCTGAGCAGCCGGTAGAAGTCGCCGAACTGAATCAGCTGGCGGTGGGCCTTGTAAAACTTGATGCCGGCCGCCACTTCCGGCAGGTCGGTGCGGTCTTTTTGGCCCAGGTCCATCATGATGCCCAGGTTGCCCGAGGCAGCGGTGGCAAAGCGCGTCGAAAGGTCCGTGATGCGCCCGACCTGCTGGTTGGGCGACTCGGAGACATGGGCGCAGATCATCGAGGCCGGATACAAGAGGCTGGTGCCATACTGAATCTTCAGCCGCGCGATCGCGTCGGTGTTGTCGGAGGCCCAGCTTTGCGGCATGTAGTAGCACATCGCCGGGTCGAAGCGGCCGGCGCCGCCCGAGCAGTTTTCAAAGAGGATCTGCGGGTAACGGGCGGTCAGCTTCTCCAAAAACTCGTACAGGCCCAGGATGTAGCGATGCGCGGTTTCCTTTTGATGATCCGCGGCGCGTCCGACCGAGGCGACCTCGGTCAGGTTGCGGTTGAAGTCCCACTTGACGTAGGTGATTGGCAATTCATCGAGAATCGCGGTCATCTGGCGGAAAATCTCGGCTCGCACCTCCGGCCGCGAAAAGTCCAGCACCAGCTGGTTGCGACCGCGCGAGCTCGGGTAGCCGGCGACGTGAACGTGCCAGTCGGGATGGGCCCGAAACAGGTCGGAGTCCTCGGAAATCATCTCGGGTTCAAACCACAGGCCGAACTGCATCCCGCGGTCGACCGCGGCCTTGGCGACCCCGGCCAATCCCTGCGGCAGCTTGTCGCGGTCGACTTGCCAGTCGCCAAGCGACGTGGTGTCCGAGTTGCGCTTTTTGAACCAACCGTCGTCCAGCACGAAGAGCTCGACGCCCAGCTTGTGGGCGTTGTCGATCAGATCAACCAGCTTGTCCTCGTTGAAGTTGAAGTACGTGGTCTCCCAGTTGTTGGCCAGAATCGGGCGCTGGGCGTCGCGGTACTGCCCATGGGCCAGCCGCTCGCGGTACAGGTGGTGGAAGGTGTTGGACATGCCGTTCAGGCCCTTGTCGGAGTATACGTAGACCAGCTCCGGGGCCTGGAAGCTGGCACCCGGTTCCAGCTGCCACTCGAACTCGTAGGGGTTGATGCCGGCCAACACCCGGGTCTGATCGAAGGCGTCGACCTCCGCGGCGATGCGGAAGTTGCCGGAGTAGACGAAGTGAAAGGCGTGAACCTCGCCTTGGAACTCGTCGGTGTTGGGGCTGCACAGCGCGATGAACGGCTGCTGGGCGACGGAGCTTGCGCCGCGCTTGCTGTCCAGCACGTGGATGCCGGCGGCCAAGTGGTCGCGCCGCAGCTGCTTCTCGTTGGCCCAGGCGCCTGGCAGCTGGATCATGTCGTAGTCCGAATCCGTGAAGTCGAAGCACCCAGACATCACCTTGTTGAGCCGAATCAGCGTGTCGCCCTCGTTGTCCACCCGGGCCGTGCGGGTCACGACGTTGCGGTCGGCGTAGATGGTGTAGCTCAAGACCACGGCGACGTGGCGCAGCGCGTCCTTGAGCGTGATGTTGAGCGTCTGCGCCTCGCTGTCGGCCTCGACGTAGGTGGCCGGCAGCCCGGTCAGGCGAGGCTTGCCGGCGACGATCTCGTGGTGGTCGTAGGTCAAAGTGGTCGCGTTGGTGCCGTCTGCGTAGGTGAACTCAAAGGCGGTTTCGCGGTAGTCGCCGGCCCCGTCGCCCGGGTACTCCTGCGGCCACAGGTCCAGGGTGAAGCCCTGCAGGCGCTTGTCCGGGACGTTCGGTGAGAAGCTCGACCGCCCGTCGTGCGGGTAGGGCTGGCTTTGGGCGAAGCGGCGAATCCGCTTGCCGGAATAGACATGCACCAGGTAACCGCCCGGCAGGACCTCCATCACGTAGCTGATCTGGTCGTTGTATAGGTGAAACTGCTGCTTTTGGGAATCAAACTCAATCATATTTACTCTCCAACTTTCTAACGACGTATACTTGGCTGCCCGTCTCGAATCTCGAACGGGTAAAAATGCGGCCGCTCCCGCAGCTGGTCGTTCGGCGCGTGAAGCGTCAACAGCGCCTGGCCAGCCAGCGTCTCAAAGACCATGGCGTGACCACCGTCTCGGCCAAACACCGGCACCGGGCACTGGCGCCAGGGGCCAAGCACCGATTCGGTGTCGGACCGCGCCGCCAGCAGCAGGTACTTGCCCTCACCGTAGGACGACCACAGCATGAACAGCCCCTGCGGCCGCTGCACCAAGAACGGCCCGTCGGTGACATAAGCGGCCGCCTTCGTTGCCGTCGCGGCCTCAAAGGGGGTGACGCTGACGCCGTCGGAGCCGTGAAACAGCACCTGCGGCTCCCCGATTGCCCGGGTGAGGTCGGGCGCCAGCTCCTGGACGCAGATGGTGCCGTCTCGCGCCTGCAGCCACTCGTGGCAAAACACCAGGTACGGGGTGCCGTTTTCCACCCACAGCGTCCCGTCGAGACACTCCCAGTCCGGCGGCGTCACCGGGCCGGCGGTCAGCGGCTTGAAGGGCCCGAGCGGTCGGTCGCCCACTAGAATCTGGGTCCCCCGGGCCCGGCCCGGGGCCTTGAAGGTCGCCAGCATCACGAAGCGGTCGCCGTAAGCCGACACCTCCGGGGCCCAGTAGTTCTCCGTCGCCCAGAAGTCGCCGCGGTTTTGAAAACAGGTCACCGGCCCGAGCCACTCGCTCAAGTCGCGGCTGACGTAGCCGTCGAAGCCGTCGGCCGGCCCCCAGGTCGTCGCGCCGCGGGTGCCGTACAAGTAGTAGCGGCCGTGATCCACCAGGACGTACGGGTCTCGCACATTGATTTCATCGAGTCGCATGGCGTCCTCCCTTCAGCCAAGCCGCAACCGCCGGCGCGGCGGCCAGCTGCCGGGCCATCAGCGCCCCGGCGGCCGGCGTCGGGTGAACGTGGTCGCCCGAGTCGTTCTCGGCCAGGTCGCGCGTCGGGTCCTGCGGGTCGGCGACCGCCGCGGCGAGATCAACGCTCGCCCCGAAGCGGCCGGCCACAATCGCTTGGTTCAGCGTCTGCCGCACCGCCTCACGGGCCGGGGTGTGGTAATCGGACCCGCCGAACGGCAGTAAGGTGCTGACCACCGCCGGCACCCGCGCCGCGGCCACAATCGCCTGCAGCTTGGCAAACCCGGCGAGCAGGGCCGCCACGGGTACCTCCTGTTCGACCGGTGCCCATGGGCCCGGCTGCACCAGGTCGTTGATACCCAACAGCACGACGGCCAGGTCTTGGGGGCCGGCCCCACAGGCGGCGAGCTCGCCGGCCGCACGGTTCACCGCCGCCGTGCCGTACTGATTGCCGACCCCTTGGCTGGGATCGGTGTCGCGCAACACGCGGTTGCCGGACACGCCGAGGTTGACGATGGCAAGCCCGGGCCAGTTTTGCGCCAGGGCCCCGAGGAAGTACCCCTGCTGGGTGATCGAATCCCCCAGCGCGATCAGCCGCCGCGGCGCCGGGGCCGGCACCAACAGCGCCTGCAAGCCGTACAGCACGAGGGCATGCGGGTCGTTGGCGGCCAGGGCGAACAAGTCGCGCGAAGCCACCGCGGCCCCGGCCGCGTCTCGATGCGCCACCTGCACCAACGTCTTGTCGTAGGTCCAAGTCAGCGTCTCAACGGTCGCGGCCACCGCGGTCAGCGTCACCGTCAGCCGGTGCGGCCCCGAACCGGTCAACCCAATTGCGTCGCTGTCCAGGACGCCGCCGGCCGGCACGGTCAACGTCGCGCCGCCGCCTTGCGTCACCGGCAGCGCCGCGGCGTCAGGGGCCGCGGCGTCTTGTACCGTCGCCGCGGTGAACACCAAGGGTTGGGTGCCGAACGCGTTGCTCAGCCGCAGCCGAACGCTTGGGGCAACCACCGGGGTCGCCAGGGTAATCACTTGGGTATCATAGGCCAGGTGAGTCGGCACCGTGTGGTAATCCAGCGGGTGCAGGCTCCAGATGGGAACGTCAGATTTTGTCGTCAATTGAGCTCGCTTCTTCCTTGGGTTCGTGAATCTTGTGGGCAACCAACCGGTGGTCGCGCCAGGTCAAGTCGACCGTGCGGCCGCCTTTGAGGCGCAGGCCGGTGACGCTGCCGTCGCGCCATTCGGCAGGCAGCGCCGGCAGCAGGCGAACGCCTGCGCCGTGGTCTTGCACCAGCATGTTGGCGATGCCGGCGATGGCGCCGAAGTTGCCGTCGATTTGAAACGGGGGACAGGAGTCCCACAGGTTGGCCAGGGTGGACTGGGCCAGCAGGTTGCGGACGAAGCGTCCCGCCTGCTCCCCATCCCCCAAAATCGCGTACAAGTTGATCAGCCAGGCGCAGCTCCAGCCGATCTGCTCGGTGGAATGGGCGACCCTAGACTCGATCAGCTTGCGGCAGGCCACCTGGCGCTTGGCGTCGTTGGCGAACAAGTCGCCGGGGTACAGCCCAAACACCGGGGACAGGTGGCGGTGGCCGGGCTCACGCTCCGGCAGCGGCTTCCCCCACTCGAGCAGCCGCCCGTCTGCCCCAACGCGGGTCTCTTGCAGCCGCGCTGCCTTGGCCGCGACCTCCCGCGTGAAAGCGTCGTCGAGGCCAAGCGCCGTGGTCGTTCGCAGAAAATCGCGGAAGGTGGCCGCGGTGAGCTCGAGGTCCAAGGCGACGCCAGCGGTCCAGGCCGCCGGCTCGCCGTCGGGCAGCAGGAACTGGTTTTCCGGCGAATCGGCCGGGCAGGTGGTCAACTGGCCATCCGGCGCCTCAACCAGCCAGTCGCACAAGAAGGCGCTGGCTTCTTTGAGCACCGGGTAAACTTCCGCGGCCAAAAAGGCGCGGTCCTTGGTGTATTCGTAGTGCTTGTAAAACTCCTGGGCCAGCCACACCCCGGCCATCGGCCACATCCCCCACCAGACGCTGACGGCGTTGCCCTCGTGGTCGCCGTAGTTGATGCCGACGGGGTTGGTGTTTTGCCAGTAATCGAGGTTGCAATGGGCGACGAACCCCCGAGCGTGGTAGTTGATCCGCGCCGTTTTTGTGCCCTCCTTGACCACCCCGTGCATGAAGTCGACGAACGGCGTGAAGCAGTCCAGCAGGTTGCAGCTTTGAAGCGGCCAGCAGTTCATCTCGAGGTTGATGTCGGTGGTCCAATTGCCGCTCCAAGGGGCTCGCAGCTGCCAGCTCCAGATGCCCTGCAGGTTCGGCGGCAGGCTGCCGGGCCGGGCACTTGCGATCATCAGGTAGCGCCCGTACTGAAAGTACAAGGCGACTAGGGCCGGGTCGCTGGCGCCGTTTCGCACCGCGGCCAGCCGCAGCGGCACCGGCAGGTCGGACTGGGGCCCCAGGTCCAGGCTGACGGTCGCAAACAGCCGGCGGTAATCCGCGACGTGAACGCTTAGCAGCTGGTCCCAGGTGGCCCCGGCCGGCAGCCGCGCCGGCTTCACGAACTCGACGGCCAACAGCGTGTCGCTCGCGTCCCTGACCTCGAGCATCTGGTCGTAGGCGTAGGTGCGGCCGTCGGTGTGAAGCAGCCGCACGGCGCCTTGGAAGTGTTGGCCGCGCGTCCCCTGAAGGATTGGCGCCGGCACGTCCCAGTTGTACTCGGGCTCGACGTGTTCCGGGCACTGCCCGGTGATGGTCAACCCGGTGCGAGCGGCGACCACCGCGTGTTGCAACAGCGAGCTGAACCGCACCTGAAAGGACTGGCGCCCGGTCAGGTGAATCAGGATCGCCTGGTGGGGAAAGCTCGCGATCACCTCGCGGCGCAAGTGTTCCCCGTTCATGTCGTAGCTGACCGTGGCCGTCGCCGTGGCGAGGTCCAACACGCGGTGGTAGTTGCTTGCGACGTGCTGGTTGAGAAACTCGAGTTCGAGGTTGCCCAGCGGCAGGTAGGACTCGTTGTTCTCCCCCAGCATGTGGGCGGCCATGATCGCCTCGGCCTCGTGGTTGCGCCCGGCCTGAATCAGCCGCCGCACCTGCGCCAGGTACTGGAAGGCCGAGGGATTGTTCTTGTCGCGGTAGTAGCCCGACCACAGCGTCTCCTGGTTGAGCCCGATGCGCTCAACGCCGATGCCGCCCCAGACCATGCCACCGAGGCTACCGTTGCCGACCGGCAGGGTTTCCTCCCACTGCCGGGCCGGCTGGTCGTAGTTCATCTCAAGTTCGGCCATGTCGCACCTCAATCGGCGATTTGGAAAATCAGCGTCTCCTTAGGGGCCAGGGTCGCGGTCAATAGGGCACCGGCCACCACCGGCTGGTTGTGCCACAGCTCGGTGATTGCGCCGTGCTGCCCGACGCCGACCGTCGCCAGGTCCAGGTTCAAGGCCGCCGGCTCCGACAGGCTGTAATTGAAGCAGGCGACATAGGTGGCGTTCGTGTCACGCGCGTAAAACACCGTGGCCGAGGCCTTGCCGAGCAGCGGCTCACCCACTGGGCGGAAGGCCAGCTCCTTTTTGACCAGTGCCATGATTGAGGCGTTGCCAAAAATCGCCTCGGCGTTGGCCCTGGCCTGTGGCACCGCGAAGTCCTCTGAAATCAGCTTGAGCCCGGAGATCAGGCCGGTCGAAAAGCGCGTCTTGGCCTCGGCCAGGCTGATCGAATCGGAGTCGTTGCTGTGGAACAGCACGATGTGATCCGGGTCGTTGTAGGCGAACTGCCGCCCCTGCAGCCACCACAGGTAGGTCATCGAGTTGTTGACGTACTCGGATTGGTCCAAGGCCCCGAAGGCGTCGCAGGAAATGCGCCGGGCGTGGCCGTAGCCGCCGGGGAAAATCGGCGCGATCGACAGGCTGATGAACATATCGTAGCCGATGCGCTCAGGCGCAAGCCGGGCCGTGATCTGCTTCATCGCGAAGTTGTAGGCTGCCATGCCGGTGGTGATCGACGGGTCGTAGAACGCCCCCTCGCGGCTGGCGTGGCCGAGAAAGTCGATTTTGACGAAGCGGAAACCCCAGGCGACGATGCGATCCAGGTCATATTGCAGGTGCTGGATGGTGCCGGGGTGGGTCGGGTCCAGCGAGTACAGCCCATCGACCGGCGGCAAAATGTTGCCGGCGTGGTCGCGCAGCACAATGTCTTTGAGCCGGTAGTTGTCATCGGTGCCGGAGACGTATTCGTCGAAGTTGCCCCCGGAGATGAACGGCGCCAGGTAGGAGCCGGCAATTTGGCCGTTCGCCTGCAGCCGCGCCGGCAGCACCTTCATGCGGTCGGTGAACTTGTTCCAGCTGGCGTCCAGGTTCAGCCACTGGCTGCCGTTGGCGTCGCTGAATTCCTTGTGCTGGGCCAGGTAATCCGCGGAGGTCAAGAAGCGCTCGTAGGTGATGTTGCCCATGAAGGCGGCCCAAGTGTTCCACCCCACCGGCACCGGGTGCGACCAGGTCAGCGGCGGTTGCACGACCTGCAAGGCGTCGCCCAGCTTCGCCAGCCCCGCCTGAAAATCAGCGAACTGGCCGACGAAGAACCGCGCGGAGCTGACCGTCGTGCCGCTCACGGTGCCGTGAACCGCCCCGTCGAAGTCGCGCGTCACCTCGCTGGTGGCCCCGGAGTAGATCTGCACCCGCGCCGTTTTGGCATCCACCACGTCGATGGCGGACTTCCACGTATCGTGGTCGACGGCGCCGACCACCAGCCCGGCGTTGCTGCCGCTTGCGTGAAGCGCCGTGAAGCCGTAGCTCTCCCGGGCCGCGTTCAGCGGGTAATCGACGAACTTCGCCCACTTGTCGTTGTCAAACGGCACGGCCAGCATCCGCCAGGCCTCGGTGCCGGCCAAAGTCGCGGTCAAGCCGACCTGGCGCAGCGCCACGGTCGCGCCGGCGCCGCCGGTCACGCTGACCTGCACCAGCCCGGTGGTCGCGTTCAACGCCGCGGCGGTGACCGTCGCGGTGCCTTCGCTCAGCGAAAACGTGGTCGCGGTGGCGGCCAGGGTGCGATCCCCGAAGGCGACGGTCGTGGCGGCCGCCACCGGCGTCTCAGTCGGCGTCAGGCGAACGCCGGTCGCCGTCACGGCAAAAGGTGCCAGGGCCTGGAGCTGCCAGGCGCCGTTAATCGTCAGCGTTTGATCTTCCATCTTCATCAGCGATAACTCCTTATTGAATGCAACAGACAACAGTGACAAAAACTAGGTTCAGCGGTGCTTGGCAACACGCGAGTCGAGGGGTTGACTTGCGCATTGCCAAGCATCGCCTTTCGAGTGGGCGTCGAAAGGCGAGCCCGACCAGGCGCGGTGAGAAGACGCTGCGCCTGCGCAGCCGCGGCCGCTAGGGAACAGCCGCGGGTGCTAGATGTGGTTGAAGGTGTCGCCGAGGCTAAAAATCTTTCCGTTCGCTACTTGAGCGTTAACAGTTGATGGCGACACGCGACTGTGTCAGGCAGAGGCCCGGATTTTCGGATGCAGTTATGCCTTGACGGCCCCGAGCATCATGCCCTTGACGAAGTACTTTTGGACGAACGGGTAAACCATGATGATCGGCACGGAGGACACGATGGTCGCCGCCATGCGGATGCTGTCTGGGGTGACCGCCTGGGCCGCCGTCGCGTTCTTGACCGCGGCCTTGGAGGCGTCGCCGGTGGCGTACTGGTTCAGGATTTCAACCAGGATCGCCTGCATCGGCTTGAGGCTTTGTGACGAGGTGTACAAGTAGGCATCAAACCAAGAGTTCCACTGCCCGACCGCCACGAACAAGGCGACGGTCATCAGGATTGGCTTGGACAGCGGCACGACGATTTTGAAGAAAATCGTCAGGTCAGACGCCCCGTCCAGCCGGGCCGATTCGAACAGGTCCTCCGGCAGCGTGTCGATGTAGCTGCGAATCAAGATCATGTTGTAGACGCTCAAGGCGCCTGGGATGATGAAGACCCAGAAGTTGTTGATCAAACCGAGGGCTTTGATGATCATGTAAAACGGCACCAGGCCACCGCCGAAGTACATGGTGAAGATGAAGATCATGGTCAAGGTCTTGCCACCGTAGAAGTCACGCCGCGACATCACGTAGGCCAAGGCCGCGGTGACGAACAGCGAAACCGGGGTGCCGATCAAAGTCCGGGCCACGGTGACCTTGATGGAGTCCAGGAACTCCACGTTTTGCAAAATGTTGGTGTAGCTGGCCAGGCTGAACTTGCGCGGCCACCAGTAGATGCCGCCGCGAACCGCGTCGGTCGCGTCGTTGAACGACACGATCAAAACGTTCCAAAACGGGTACAAGGTGACCAAGAGGACCAGGGCCAACACGACCCACTTGACGATGTCCAAGACGACGTCGCCCTTGGAGGAACGTGCGAAGTATTTGTGCAATTTTTCCGTCATGATGTTCCCCCCTTAGAAAAGCGCCGCGTCGCTGTACTTCTTGGACAGCTTGTTGGCAAAAATCACAAGCAAGAAGGACACGACGGCCTTGAACAGCCCGACGGCAGTACCGTAGGAGTACATGCCGTTGACCATCCCGTAACGGTACGAGTAAGTGTCCAGCACATCGGCGTAATTCAGAATCGAGGAGTTCTGCAACAGCAGGATCTGCTCGAAGCCGGTGTTGAGGATGCCACCGATAGAGAGAATCAAGAGGATCATGATGGTCGGCTTGAGGGCCGGCAGCGTGATGAAGCGAATCTTCTGCGAGCGGGTGGCGCCGTCAATGTCGGCCGCCTCGTACTGCTCCTGGTCGATCCCGGAAATCGCCGCCAGGTAGATGATGGCGTTGTAGCCCATCCCCTTCCACATGTTGGCAATCGCGAGGATCCACCAGAAGTACTTCCCGTTTTGGAAGAACAGAATCTCCTTGGTGGTGATGTGCAGCGCCTGCAGGATGTCGTTGATAATCCCGTTGGCGGAGAACATGGTCAAAATCAGGTTGGCCGCGACAACCCAGGAAATGAAGTATGGCAGGTAGGATGCGGTCTGGATGCCCTTCTTTGCCCAACCGACGCGAACCTCGTTGAGCAAGACGGCGATGATAATCGGCATCGGGAAGCCGAACAGCAAAGACAGCAGGCTGACGCCCAAGGTGTTGCGCATGATCAGCCCGAAGTCGTTTTCAAAGAAGTACTTGAACCAGTAGAGCCCGACGAACGGCGCGTGGGTCAGATCCGAGATGTAGCCGTTGGAACTTGAGCTGTAGTTGGTGAAGGCCATGTAAATCCCGGACATTGGCGCGTAGTTGAACAAAATGACACAGACGATGGCGGGAAAGGCCAAAAGCCATAAGTAGCGCTGGTCGACGATGGTTTTCCAGCCATTCTTCTTCTTGTTCGGGTGCGTCACTTGAGTCGTCGGTGCCGGTGTTGCGTTATCCATAAACTCACTCCTCTCTATGAATAAAGCTTGAGGGGTTAGCCTCAAGCTTTACAGAACCGATCAACTCATTCGCCCCAAAGTTTGTTTTGAGCCTTGTACTTCTGGTTGACCACCTTCAAGACGTCCTTCAGCCCGGCCGCGTTGATGTCTTTGAGCATCTGCTTGTAGGCCTTCTTAGTGCCGGCCGCGGTCTTGGCGTTGACCATCTTTGGAATGGCTTGCGTCTGAATGTCTTGGATCTTCTGAGCTTTCAACCCTTCCGGTGTGCTGCCTTCCGGAAGCAGTGAATCGTAAGGCGCCGTGTCGTAGGCGGTGTCCGTCAGGTTCTGCTTGGCGAACTTCGCGCTCATGCTCTGGTCACCGATGTAAGCGGTCAGGCTTTGAGCACTCTTTGGTGTCGGCGGTGTCGAGGTGACACACCAGGTCCAACGCGTGATCCCGGTTTCCTTCTTGGCCTTGTCTTGATCAGCCTTGAAGGCCTTTTCGACCTTGGCGGTTGGCACGTACTCACCGTTCTTGATGGTGTAGTCCTTGCCCTTGAAGCCCCAGAACATCAGGTTTTGACCCTTGCGGCTGGCCAGGAAGTTCAACAGCTTCGCGGCGGCCTTCTTGTCCTTGCACTTGTCGGTGATGCCGATGGCGTCCCAGCCCAGGGAGCCGGCGGCCCCGTAAGTGGTCTCCTTCGGGCCGACGCCGTCACCCATGACCTTGTAGGCCACATAGTGGGCATCCTTGCCGTGCGTGGCTTCCAGGCTCTTGGACGCCGTGTCGGTGTTCCAGTAGGCCCACATGGTCCCGAGCACGTTGTTGGCGGAGAGCTTTTGCGAGGACAGGGTGTCGTTGTTGGTGACCCATTCCTTGTCGAGCAGGCCCTTGCGCTGCAGTTCGTTGACGAACAACATTTCCTTGAGGTACTGCGGATCGTAGGCGTTCCAGTTGAGCTTGCCGCCCTTTTCCGTCTGGTAGTACTTCTTGACGCCGAACATCCCGTCGACGACCCAGAAGGCGCCGGTGCCGTTCAACAGCAAAGGCACACTATCTTTGCCGTCGATCTTGGGGTGCTTTTCCTTGAACTTGGTCAAAATGTCGATCATTTCGGACTGCGTGAACGGCTTGGAGGAGGCGGCTCGCTTGGCGCCGACCAGCTCCTTCATGTAGTCGTAGCGCATTTCGAACCCACCGACCGCGCTACCCGTGCCGCCGTACCAGTTGGCCAGGTAGTAGTTCTTCCCGTCGGACCAGCGCGTCTTGTTCAGGGTGTTGCCGTACATCTTCTTGACGTTCGGCATGTACTTGTCGATCAAGTCGTTGAGCGGCACGAAGGCCTTGGATGAAATGTACTTATTCAGGTTATTCGACGAGCGGCTAACCATAACAATATCGGGATAATCGTGACTTGAAAGCAGCAGCGAGAGCTTGCCGTCCGGGTCGCCGGATGGGTTTTGGATGTCGACCTTGACCCCGGTTTGCTTTTCGATTTCTTTGGCCACTGGATCATCAAACTTGGCAGACCCCGAGTTCCCATCGAACCACGTAAGCGTGACGGGTTTGTTCGTGTCCGATTTGGAACCAGAGTCTTTGGCACCGCATGCAGAAAGCATGACAGCGCCGCCAAGTACTAAACCACTTAGCAAGAGTGTGTGACTTACAAAGTGCTTGTTCATTTGTCCAACCTCCTTAGTTGATACCCAAAGTATAGGGGGTATTCGCGGCTAAATACATGGGCAGATGCTCGATGCAGCCGACCTAATGCGCTATTTCAGCCCATTACTGATAAAGTCTAGCATCTCGCTATATTTTGGATAAAGCGTTTACATCTCGCCCACAATTTAGCATTATCCGGGTTAATTAACTTTTGCAAGCGCTTAGACCACTTTTGCCCCATCTAAAAAGGGCGGCTCACCGTAAGGGTGAACCGCCCGAATTTCGAGGCGTTCGGTGCCGGATCAAGCCGACCCGCACAAGCTGGATGGCCGCATTTCGCGGCGGCTTACTCAGCCGTCAGCTCGTACAGTCGCGACTGGAAATCGCCTGAGGTGCCGTCGAAGGCCTGCTGGTCGTTTTCGGTGGCGATGCGCAGCCCGGCGTTCATCAGCTCGGCGCCGGCGTGGGACCCGACCCCGTTGACCCGGTAGTTCAAGGCGGGGTCAAGCCCCTGCAGGTGCAGGTAGGTCGCGACCGGCTGGTTGGGCTGGTTCAGGGTGCGGTAGTCGGCCAGCAAGGCGGTCTTTTGGTCCTTGGCCACCACCAGCCAGGCGGTTTCGTCGCCGTCAAACGGGCTGAGCAGCCGGTAGAAGGTGCCGTACTGGATCAACTCGCGATGCGCCTTCATGAAGGCGACCTGGCGGCTGACCTCCGCCAGCTCGGCGGCACTGAGCTTGTTGAGGTCCAGCTCGTAGCCGAAGGTGCCAAAGTACGCGACGTTGGCTCGGGTGGTCAGCGGCGTGATCCGCCCCACCTGGTGGTTCGGCACGGCCGAGACGTGCGAGCCGATGGCAGACAGCGGGTAGGCCAAAGACGTGCCGTACTGAATTTTTTGCCGGGCCACCGCGTCGGTGTCGTCGGACGCCCAGGCCTGTGGCGCGTAGTACAGCATGCCGGCGTCGAACCGGGCACCACCGCTGGCGCAGGACTCGAACAAGACATCCGGGAAGGCCCGAATCAGCCGCTCGTACAAGGCGTAGACGCCGAGGATGAAGCGGTGGTAGACGCTGCCCTGAGACTCCGGGGCGCCGCCTTGGGAGAAGACCTCCGTCAGGCTGCGGTTCATGTCCCACTTCACGTAGCTGACCTTGGCGGTGCCCAGAATCGCGCTCATCTGCTGGTACAAGGCGTCGACCACCTCAGGCTTGGAGAAGTCCAAGACGTACTGGTGCCGCCCGACCGAGGCCACGCGGTCCGGGGTCCTAAGCACCCACTCGGGATGGGCCCGAAACAGGTTGGAGTCCGGGTTGACCATCTCGGGCTCGAACCACAGGCCGAACTTCAGGCCCAGCTCGGTGATTTTGTCGGCCAAGCCGGTGATGCCGCCGGGCAGCTTGGCCAGGTTGGCCTGCCAGTCACCCAAGGCGCGTTGGTCGTCGTGGCGTTCGCCGAACCACCCGTCGTCCAAAACGAAGAGCTCGACGCCGACCTTTTTGGCCGTCCGGGCGATGCCCAGGAGCTTGGCCTCGTCGAAGTCAAAGTACGTGGCCTCCCAGTTGTTCAGGAGAATCGGCCGCGGGGCGTCGCGGTACGGGCCGCGAGCCAGCCGATGCGCGAACAGGTCGTGGAAGGCCTGGCTCATCGCGTTGAGCCCGTGGGTCGCGTAAACCATCACCACCTCGGGCGTCTGCAAGGCACCGTCGACATCCAGCCGCCAGGCAAAATGATCGGGGTGAATGCCCATCACCACCCGCGTCTTGTTCATCGTGTCGGCGTCGACCAGCCCCTGGAAGTTGCCGCTGTAAACCAGCGCCAGGCCGATCGCATCCCCGGCGAACTCGGTGGTGTGCGGCCGGCGCAGCACCATGAACGGGTTGAACTGGGCGCTTGAGTGACCGCGCAGGCTCTGAATGGCGGCGATGCCCGGCACCACCGGCCGCGTGGTGATCGCGCGTTCCCGGGCCCAGGCACCGGTCAGGGTCATCAGCTCGTAGTCTTGATCCGGGAGATCCAGCGCCAAGCTGGCGGCCCGGGTGACGGTCAAAGGCGTCGTGGTCGCCTCGAACCGGGCGTTACGGGTGATTACCGGCCGGTGCTCGTAGATCGTGTAGGACAAGACCAGGGTCGCGTCGATCACCGCGTCGTGCAGCGTGATGGCAAGCGTCGTGGCCTCGCTGTCGTCTTCCACGTAGGTCGCCGGCAGCCCGGCCAGGCGCGGCTTGCCCGGGGTGATGGCGTGGCTTTGGTAGGTGAAATTGGTGACGTGGCTGCCGCTTGGCTGGGCGACCTCAAAGGCCGGGGTCCGCATGTCGCCGGTGCCGAACGTCGGGTACTCCTGCCGCACTTGGTCCATCTGGTTGGCGTCGGGTTCTTTTGGATCGAAGGTCAGCGGGGCGTCGATCAGGTCGGACAGGTGCTCCCGGTCGGGGATGCGCGGGCCAAAATACACCTGGCCGAGCTGGCCGTTGGGCAGCACCGCCAGCACGTAGCTGAGCTGCGCGTTGGTCAGGTGGAACGTCGAATCCGTCTTGTGGTATACAACCGTCATATGCGTTTTCCTCTTCTCTCTCCAGTCTACCCCCTCATTCTAGGGACCGGGCGACCCCAATGATATGGACTGACCGGCTTTGAATGCGGCGAAATGCGCTTTTTCCTAGCATTATTGACATGTTCTCGCATTCTGCTATACTCGAGGCGAAAAGCGCTTACAGCGTGGTCGGCCGAGAGGGGGGCCGGCCGCCATTGTCGTGGGCGCCAGGAGGAGGACCATGGAAACCGATAAATTGCTGACGCTTGCACAAGAGGAAATGCTCGACCTTCGGCTGTACCAGGCCGGCTTTGCGGCCTGCGAGCCGCTGCACTACTACGGGCCGGTCAAGCGCAACCACTTCTTGTTTCACCTGATCATCGACGGCAAGGGGACGCTGCAGTCGACCCGCTCGACCGGCGAAACCGTCGACTACCACCTGAACAAGGGCAGCGGCTTTTTGATTGTGCCCGAGCAGGTCAACACCTACTACGCCGACCGGGAGCTGCCCTGGTCTTACGTGTGGATGGAATTCGACGGGCTGCAGGCGTATCATTTGCTGAAGCTGGCCGGGCTCAGCCAGGACAGCCCGATTTTTCGCACGCCCAACGACCACCTGTTCCGGCACCTGCAAACCGAGATGATGTACCTGGCCAACAACGCCGACCAGTCGCCCCTGAACCTCTTGGCTCACACCTACCTGGCCGTCGATTACCTGACCAAGCGGCACAACGACGACGCGCTGAACGCCTACGCCAGAAGCGATCAGCGCCAGCTGGATTACGTGCTTCGCGCCATCGAGTTCATCGAGTACCACTACGCCGAGCCGATTTCCGTGGAGGACATCGCGGAGTTTTGCAACCTCAGCCGCAGCTACCTCGGGGCGGTGTTCAAGAAAATGTATTCCAAGAGCATCCAGGAGTTTTTGATCAACTACCGGCTGGCCAAGGCGACGGAGATGCTGCGCTTTTCCAGCGATTCGATCAAGCTGATTGCCGAAAAGGCGGGTTACGCCAACCAGCTGAACTTCTCACGGGCCTTCCAGAAGCGCTTCACCATGGCGCCGAGCGAGTGGCGCCGCCTCAACCGTCCCTGCCTCGATCCCATGGAAGGAATCAACATTCATGAAGCCTAAAAACATCGTCCTCAAGGCCATCGACAAGATCTACCTGGCCCTGCAGCTGTCCTGCCTGATTCTGGTCGCCAACTTGCCGCTGCTCATCGCCTTCATCCTCTTTCAAGCCGAGCTGTTCAAGAGCTTTTTGGCCTACCTGGTCTTGCTGCCCTTCATCCCCAGCCTGATTGCCGCCTTGGCCTTGATGGGCAAGCAGCTGCGCGGCGAGTCGCCGCGCATGATCCGCGACTACCTGCACTACTACCGCCAGGGGGTGCTGCAAAATTACGGCTTCTCGCTGGTTCAAACCGTGCTGTTTCTGCTGTTGACCACGTTTTTTGCCTTCAGCGTTCAAAACGGTAACCCAATTCTGATCGTCTTTCCGGTGTTGCTCCTGCTGCTCCACGCCTACATCACGATTTTCGGCAGCGCCTTGATCGGTCGCTTCACCGTCACCCTGCCCCACCTGTACCTGTTCATTTTGGGCAAGCTCTACCACCAGTTCGGGCTGTTGTTCAAGCTGGACTCGCTGGCCGTCTTCGCCCTGCTGGCGCTGTACTACCAGCCGCTGTTCGCGCTGTTTCTGGCGGCCGGGTTCTTCACCTTCTTCGCCGCCAAGGTGTGCTTCCCGGCCCTGCAGACCTTCGAGGCCCAGGTAGCCGCCCACGCGGCGGCGGCCGGCAAGTGAGCGGCTAGGCGCGGCTGACAATCCGGGCCCCGGCCCGGACGCACCAGCGCTACGGCGCCAGGCCGGGGCGGCGGTCCGGCGGAGCCTCCGCCGTCGCTCGTGACCTTCGAGGCTAAATACAGACTGATCGGATTGTCAGATTCGGCTTCCAAACCCAAAAACCCCACGGCGCAGCCGCGGGGTTTTCGTGTCTCCAGGCCCGTGTTGTCCAGTCGCGTCGGTGTTGCACCACCTGGCGTAACACCGACGCGACCACCAACGCAACCGCCAACGCAACCGCCAACGCGACCGCCAACGCAACCGCCAACGCGACCGCCAACGCGACCGCCAACGCGACCGCCAACGCGAATAAGCCAGCCCTCACCGCGGCGCCGGCGCGATGATGACTGGCTTATTTGGGCTGTGCTGACGCCTGGTCAGGCCGGCTGCAGGGTCAGGTTGACTAGGTTGGGCAGCTGCCCGGCGGTGGTCAGTTCGATGCGGTTGGCGCCGGCGACCAGGTCGACCAGCACCTCGCGGGTCAACAGCTCGCCGACCTGGGTCGCCCCCCAGACGCCGACGCCGCCAAGCCCCGCCTGGACCTGCTGGCCGCCGTTGACCGTGACGGTGGCGGTGCCACCGGCGGCGGCGTAGTAGTTCACCGCCAGGATGTAGCGGCCGGTGTCGGCGACGAACACCGGATCGAAGGTCGCGCTACTTTTTGCATCCAAGCCGACCAGCACGGCCGGCGTCGCCTCGGTCAGATGCGCGTGGCCGCTCAGGGCCGCGCTGGCG
The DNA here is from genome assembly GCF_025490915.1 of Lacticaseibacillus parakribbianus. Taxonomy (GTDB): domain Bacteria; phylum Bacillota; class Bacilli; order Lactobacillales; family Lactobacillaceae; genus Lacticaseibacillus; species Lacticaseibacillus parakribbianus. Next base: position 252,001 of record NZ_JANQBA010000002.1, read on the forward strand.
ACGTCAAGCGTCAGCGGTGCGGGTTCGACCGCATGGCCGATCTGCACCGCTGACAGCAGCGGTGCCGGTCCGGCCTGCCGGGTCAGCGTCAGGTTGAACGGACCGCCGACCAGCGGGAAGCTGACGTCATGCACGGCGAACACGGTGCCGCCGTGGCTGGCCGGGGGCAGCGTCACGGTTTGGCGCGTGTGGCCGTCACCCAGCGTCAGCGTGATCGGCTCAAGCGCCGCGTAGGTCAGGCGCAGCCGGTGCGAGCCGGCCGCGAAGTTTTCCGGGCAGGCGATCGTCGCGGTGTGGTTGAGCTGCAGCACCGCGCGGCCGTCCTCATCGGAAACCGCGGACCGGACGCTGCCCAAAAGCGGGGTCATCGAACTGGCCGGGTAGGTCACCTGCCCCGCCGCCATGAAGCGGCCGGTCGGCTTGACCGCATAAGGGGTGACGTGCCGGGCGATGTAGAGCCCGGCCCCGCCGTGCTCCAGGAGTCGCAGCAGCAGCTTGCTGTCGCGGGTCACCTTCTGGGTGGTGACGTGAATCTGATCGCCGAAGCGGTCGTCTTGGTACAGCTCGACCTCAAACTCGCCCTCGGGCAAAAAGCTCAGGTCAAGCGTCAGGTCGCGCCGCTCGTTGACGATCACGCCGATCACATAAGCGTCTTTGGTCCAGCGCAGCATCGCCACGTGGCTGCCGGGTTCGCCGGCCAACAGCCGCATGCCGTCGTACTTGGCGGCCAGCCGCTGCAAAAAGCGGGTGCCGGTCCAAGGCAGCAGGTTGTAGATGCTGGCGGCGTAGTCTTGGCAGCCGGACTCGAACACCGCGGCCAAGGCCGCCTGATGCGCCATGGTGGTGTTGCGGTTGGCGTTGATGAAGCCGGTCGGCGTGTAGTCCATCGGCCCCACCGCGTTGCGAATGAACGGCACGGTGCAGTTATGCTCGGCGGTCGGGCCACTGCTCCACTTGTAGTACTCCATGCCTTCGATGCCCTCGGCGGCGATGAAGTGCGGCCAGGTGCGGCCTTCGCCCATCGGCTTGGTCGAGCCGTGGAAGTTGACCATCAGCTTTTCTCTGGCCGCGATTTCCGCCATCATTTTGTACTGCTTGGCGGTATGAGCCGAGTCGTTTTCGAAAAAGTCGATCTTGACGCCGTCGACGCCCCAGCGCTTCCACAGCGGGAGGTGGGCCTCGGCGGATTCAACCGTGTCGATCGCCTGCATCGCCGTCCAGACCCAGGCCTGGACGTGATGGGCATGGGCGTAGGCGCAAAACGCCTGAATCCAGCTGGCATCCCAGCCGGCGTCGAGCAGCACGGCCTCAAAGCCGTTGGCCGCCGCAAAGTCGACGTAGGCCTTGGCCTCGGTGAACTTCTGGGCCCCCAAGTCGTTGCTCCACCAGGCCCAAAGCGTCCGGGCCGGGTGAATCCAGCTGGTGTCTTCGATGATCGAGGCCGGGTTCAGGTCGTAGTTAAAATGCGCCCGGACCACGTCGTCGAGCGTCGGCGCCACCAGCAGGTAACGCCAAGGCGTCTCAAGCGGCAGCGTGGTCGCCACCGGCCGGCCCTTTTCCTCAAGCGCAAACTCGAGGTCAAGCCCCGCCCCGGCGGTGCCCACCACGTGGCTGATGCAGTAATTCTGCTCGAGGTTCAACACCCCGGCCTCGTTGACCATCAGCCAAGGGGTCTCGGCGCCATGGACTAAGGCCGGCAGGTTGTAGCGCTGTCCCTGCCGCGCCTGGCCCCAGTGGCCGTGGTTGTACGGGCCTTCGTAAGACGCGACGATGTCTTGCAGCCAGACATCGGTCAGCCCCGCTGCGAAGTTGAAGGCCGTGGCCTCCCTCACCACCGCCGTCGCCCCGGTCGCACCAGGCACCCGGTAGCGCCAGGCAAATCCGTTGTTGGCCAGGCGAAACTCGAGCTCAAAGGCCTGCGTCCCCTGGGCGAAGCGCAGCACGTAGGCCCAACCTGCGCTGTGGTACTCGGCCAGCTTGCCGGCCGGCAGCGCGTAACGCTCGTCGACGCGCGACCGGGTCGGGCCGGCCGCAAAGGTCAGGTCGCGGGTCAGATCGGCGCCGGTCAAAACCAGGCCAAGCGGCGATTCGGTCATCAAGGGCGTCTGATCCAGCGCCAAGGCGTAGGTCAGCTGCCCCTGGGCATCCAAGTTGATGGTGGCCACCAGGTGGCCGTCCGGAGACGGCAGCGGCCAGTGCATAGGTTTCATTTTGTCCTCCTACAAAGTCTCAAACAGTGGGTCAGCCAATCGTTGCAGCAAGGTGATGGCGCCGAGGTGATCCGGCACCGCGGCCAGCACTGCGGTCGCCAGCTGCCGCGCCAGGTCGTGCTGGCCCAGGCCGTAGTGGCCCAGCGCCAGCAGGTAGCGGCAGTAAATTCGGTGGTTCTTGGTGATGTCGGCCTTGAACACCGTGGTCTGCGGCATCGACACGGCGAAGTAGTCGTAATGCGCGACGTCGTGCAGGTGCTTTTGGCCGTAAGTGGTCAGCGCGTAGAAGCAGCGCTTGGCCGCCTTGGTCTCGCCCAGGCGCAGGTAGGCCAGCCCCATGTAGAGGATCAGGTCGGCCGGCTGGTCGTTGTAGTACAAGACGTCGCCGGGCTCCTGGTCGCCGATCGTCGCCTTTTCAAAATGTTCCCGGGCCGCCTCGGGGTCGTTGAGCTTGTCGTAGGCCACCCCGAGCAGGTACTCGCTGAGGTTGTCGTGGTAGTTGGCCAGCTTCCCCTCGCCGAGGTTGGCCGGCCGCTCCAGCGAGCGGTTGAGCAGGACGATCGCCTTTTGGGGAGCCGTCGCCAGCGCGGCCTTCGCTAGTTCGGTCAGGGCCGTCACGTACTGCGTGGAGACCTTGCCCTCCCCGCCTTCCCACGGGTGGAACTGGCGGTGCATGATTTCGGCCAGCGCGTCTTGGTAGCGGCCACTCGCGTTGAGCAGCGTGATGTACTCGACCAGCAAGTCGTCGCGCTGGTGGACCAAGTCGAGCTTGCCCTCAAGCCCCGCCAGCCGCGTCGCCACCGGCTGCCCGGCCAGCTGCTGCAGCGAGTTGAGCTCTAGCAGCAGCCGCGCGTCGGTCGGATCAAGCGCCTGAGCCTTGGCCTGAAGCGCCAAGGCGCCTTTCAGGTCGTCTTGGACGTTGTAGCGAGCGAAGGCCAGGTTGCGCAGCAGGGTCGGAAAATCGGGCAGCTGTTCCTGCGCCTTTTCCCAGGCCGCGATGGCCGCTTCGTGGCGCCGCTTATCGTACAACAGGTTGCCCAGGTAGTAGGACGCATGCGGTGTGTCGTCCGGAAAGGCCGCAATCAAGGTGGTCAGCACCCGGTACTCGCGCAGCTTGTTGGGGAAGCAGTAGGTCGGATCCGCCGCCTCGGCCGCGGCCAGCTCGGCTGCGGCCTGCCGTGGGTCGCCCTGGGCCAACGCCAGCGCCGCCAGGTAGTAGTGCGGCATCGGACCGGCCGGCGCCGCCTGCAAAATCGCCGCGGCCGCCGTCAGCTCGCCCATCTGCCAGTAGTCATCGGCCAGCTCCAGGTAGTTGTTCAACGACTGGCGCATCGCCTGCTGCCAGGTCGCCTGGGCCGCGACGTCACCGCGGCCGGCCTCGTAAAGGCTGCCGAGATCCAGCGGGTCGATCGCGAGGTTGGCCGCAATCGCCGCGTCAACCGGCTGGCCCAACCGCCGCATCAACACCACCTGCAGCACCCGTGCCTTGAGGTGGTGGGTGTTGCGGGTCAAGGCCTGCGTGACGAAGGCCAGCGCCTGGCGGTCGTTCCCCTGCCGGGCGGCGGCCAGGGCCAGCTGGAAGAAGGCCGGGCCCTTGGTGTCGTCGTTCCAGGTCGCCTTGTAGAAGCTGTCGAAGGCCGCGGCGTCTTCGCCCAGCGCCAGCTGTGCAAGCCCCAGGTTGAAACGCGGGGCCCCGGTGTCGGGGTTGGGCGTGTGCAGTTCCTGTCTGGCCACGGCCCTGGCGAAGTGGGCCTTGGCCGCCTTGAACTCGGCGCGGCGGTACAGGTACAGGCCGTAGCCGTTGTTCAGCCGAATGTCCGAGGCATCGCGGCGCAGCCCCTCTTGGTAGTAGGCCGCCGCGTCCAGCGTCGCGTGGCGGTACTGCTCGATGTGCTGGGCGGCCAAGAAAAGCTCCTCGGTGGTTTTGATTGCGGTCGGCTCGCCGATAGCGGCCGCCGGATCCGGCAGGTCGGCGATGGCGGCCGGGGCCCCTTGGTAGGCGACGATCACGCCGTGGTCGTCGCTCAAAGTCAGCTTCACCCGCTCGTCGATCGCGGCGATCGGCGTGTCGAGCAGCTTCTCGTAGGCGGCGTTGGGGGTCAAGGCGACGTGGTCGGTGAACAGCACCTCATCGTCCAGGGCCAAGGTTAGCTGGGCCGAGAGCTTGCTTGAGGCGTAGACGGCCACGCGGGTCTTGCCGTCGGTCAGCTCGACGTTGATCGCCGCGTCCTTGGTCGCGTTTTTGATGTGGCCGACGCCCTTGTACGGCATGAAGTACTGGGTGAAGGTCTTCTCCTCGTACGGGGCCAGCCACGAGAAGTCCGGCTGGTTGTCGGTGAACACGCCGGTCATCAGCTCGATGTACGGGCCATCGTGGTCGGTCAGGTTGCGGTCCCAGGCCTGGCCGAAGTCGCCGGAGCCCCAGGTCCACTGCTTTTTGCCCGGCGAGACGTGGTGGTCGGCGACGTGCAACAGCCCCGCCGCGACTTTCTCGTCGTAGTTGCCCATGAAGTTGTAATCCGAGTGGTAGGCCATGTACGAGGTCGGCACCTTGACGTTCTTGTAGCGCGAGATGTCCACGCCATCGGAGTAGTCGTACTTGTAGTAGGTTCCCGTCGCGATGGGGAAGCTCGACACCGCGCGTTTGCCGTGGTCCATCACCGCGTTGACGTCGGGCGGGAAAACGGAGTAGGTATGGTCATTGACCGGCACCGCCGGGTTGGCCCACCACAGGAAGGTCTGCGGCAGGTCCGTGCGGTTGTACAGCTGCCCGTCAATTTGGATGTAGGCCTTGTCCGGGTAAAGCGTGAACCGCGCCTCCCCCTTGGTGCCGTACATCTGATCGATTTCCGAGACGATCACGGTTTGGCTGCCGTCGGCGTTTGGAACCAGCTCGTGCTCCACCGGCATGAAGGTCGACGGCCGGTGGTGCTGCGGCCAGTTGAACTCGATGCCCCCAGAGATCCAGGGCCCGACCAGCCCGACCAAGGCCGGCTTGATCACGTGGTTGAAGTAGATGAAATCGTAGCCGTTGGTCTTGTCCAGGGCCCGTTGGATGCGGCCGCCGAGCTCCGGCAGAATCATCACCTTCAGGTAGTCGTTTTCGAGGTAGACGGCGCGGTAGGTCTTGTCCGTCGGCTTGTCCGCGATTTTTTCGGTCACCGGCAGCGGGTAGACCTTGCCGCTGGATCCCTGGTAGACGCGCTTTTCCAAAAACAGCGGGTTCTTATCCGGCTTGGCCACCTCATAGGTCGGCAGCACAACGTTCTCTTCCCAAGCTTTCACTTGCATGTGATCCACACTCCTTTTGTTAATCGCCCCTATCGTAGCCGCTCCCGGCGGCAAAATGAATGCACTTTCAGCCGAAAGCATTGACTATCCGCCACTCCCGCGGTATAAAGGGCCCGAGGTGATCGTATGACGATTCAAAAAAAGGCCGGCTTTGCCGGCGAGCGCTACTTGCTGTTGCCGATGCGCGATTCGGCGGCGCTTTTGGCCCACGCGCTGGTCAACCAAAACTACATCACGGAGATCGGCTACTACCCCGCCGCGCGGTTTCACTACCGCGAGCGGCCGCACGGGGCGGCCCAGACCATCTTCTTGTTTTGCGTCGCCGGCCGCGGCACCGTCGAATTCGGCGGCGCGACCTACCCGATGACCGCCGGCACCATCTGCTTCATTCCGGCCAACACGCCGCACCGCTACTTCGCCGACCCGGCGGCGCCTTGGACCATCATGTGGTTTCATTTTGCCTCCCAGACCTTCGCGCAGATTCAGGCGACCGATCAGACCAAGTTGCTGCACCTCGGCGCGGCCAAGCAGGCGCGAATCGAGCAGCACTTCTCGGAGCTCTTGACCCTGCTCGAGCAGGAGGTCTCGATCGCCAATCTGATCTGCGCCTCCAACTACCTGACTTTGATCATCACCGAAAGCTACTTCATGCAAAATACGCCGGTCCAGGACCTGAAGGCCAAGCTGGTGTCCGATTGCATCGCCTACATGAACAGCCACCTGGAAACCGACCTCACCGCGGCCGCCCTGGCCAAACACGCCGGCGTCTCGATCAGCTACCTGAACCAGCTGTTTCGCCAGTACGCCGGCCGCTCGCCGATCGAGCTGTTCATCGAGTCGCGCATGAACCGCGCCTGCAGCTACCTGCGCCTGACCGACATGCGCGTCGGGGCGGTCGCGACGACCCTGGGCTACCACGACCCCTTCTACTTCTCCAAGCTGTTCAAAAAAACCATCGGCCTGTCGCCCAAGGCCTACCGCGAGCAGGCGACCGCGCCGACGCCGTAGCGGTCAGGCGGCGAGCGGTCGGGCGGCGAGCGGTCGGGCGGCGAGCGGTCGGGCGGCTTGGCCACGGGCCAGCCGGCGACCGCGAAATAACCGCTGCCCGAGGTCGCGGCGGCGGCGCCACCCGCCGGTCCGAGGCCGCCCAATTTCTGATCGCGGCGGTTCGCACCAACGCGTGAGCCGCAGCCCAAATCAAATCCCGGTGCCGCCGATCGTCGGCGACCGGCCGGCGCGAAACCGCCGGCCATTTTTTTTGGCAATCGCCCTTGACCCTGACGTCGCGTCAGCCCTTATGCTACTGAGTGGGGCCAACCCGGCCCCGAACGGAGGAATGAGATGCCCACTTACACCACCAGCCAGTTTGCCGCCTTGACCGGCCTGACGCCTCGCACCCTGCGCTACTACCACCGGCTCGGGCTGCTGCACCCGCACGTCGCGGCCAACGGCTACCGCCTGTTTTCAAGCCAAGACGCCGACCGGGCGCAGCTGATTCGCTTCTACGCGGCGCTTGGCCTGAGCCTGACCAGCATCGCCGCGCTGCTGGCAGTCGACGCCGCGACGCGCGTTTCGGCACTGAGGGCCCAACGCGCCAGGCTGGTCGCCCAGCAGCAGGCGCTGGGTCACCTCATCGCCGAGCTGGACAGCACACTCACCAATCAGGAGGGACAACCGATGACAGATACCGACAAATTCGCCGCCTTCAAGCAGGCGGCCCTCGCCCACAACGACGCCGAGTTCGGCCAGGAGGTCTTGGCCAAATGGGGCCCGGCGGAAAAAGCGGCCGCCGACCGCCACTTCGCAGGCCTCGATGAGGCCACCTACAACCGCGCCCAGGCAATCGAGCGGCAGCTGGCCCAGGCACTGCGCCAGGCAACGGCTGCTGGCGCCGCCCCCGCCGGCCCCCAAGGCCAACAGGTCTACACCCTGCACCGGCAGTGGCTTGAGATCATGTGGCGCAAGTACGACCCGGTCATGCACCGCAACCTGATGGCGCTGTACGAAGGCGACAGCCGCTTTGGCGCCTACTACGACGCGCTGGCCGGCGCCGGCGCCGCCCAATTTCTGATCGCGGCGGTTCGCGCCAACGCGTGAGCTACGCCAAAATCAAATCCCGGTGCCGCCGACCCGAACGGGTTGGCGGCACCGGGATTTTGGCGTTGCGGCATTCAAAAATCCGGCGCAGCGCTGCGCCGGACGCGCCGGAGCCACCGCGGGTCTCGACCCGTGGCGGCCTCGGTCTTCTTGTTGATCGGTGCGTTCTTGTGCTGATTGACCCGCGGCGGCCGCGTTGCGGCACGGTGCCTTGGGACAAGAAGCCGCCTGTCAGTCGGCGCCGCAGCTACCTCGCGATGCGAGTAGGCGCCAGGCTTTGCGGCAGGCGGATGGTGGTCCACACCCTGGTGGTCGGTCCCAATCGGAGGGGACCGTTGCACGAAAACGTCGGCGTTGTTGCCTGGTACGGCATGGCATGGGTGGGGGTACTGGGAATGCTTATGTCCCGGACCTTCCCCCTAAGCAGTAGAGTTGCAAGCGCCGCGGCCGCGGCGTTTTCCCTGCCCGTTGACAATCATCTGATTCTAATGTAAGCCCCGTCACCGCCGGCGTCAACTTTTTAGCTCACGTGATTGGGTGCCGGCTTGCGCGATCGACGGCCGCCGATTCAGCCCCCGGCGACCGCCGGCCTGCGCCGGCTCACGGTTGCGACCGGTCGGCAACTGACGGCTCCGGTTCCGTGAGGCGGCACCCCGCCAGTGTTCAGTCCCCGTACACGATTTGCTGAACGCGCGTCGCGACGGTTTGGACCAGCGACCAGTCCATGTAGTCCTGGTTGGTGGTCAACACGGCCAGCAGGTAGCGCTGGCCGTTGGGCAGCGTGACGATCGCCGCGTCGTTGTCGGTCGATTCCAGCCAGCCGACCTTGTCTTGCACCACGGCCTTGGGCGTCAGGCTCGCCACGGCGGCGGGAATGCCGTCGCGGTAGACCTGCGTCGCCATGTCACCGGTCAGTTTGCTGGCCAGGCTGGCGTTGGCAAAGGGCGCCTGGCGCAGCGCGATGCGCCGCAGCATGGTGACCAGGTCGTTGGCCGTCGTTTTGGCGATGCCGTTGCCAAACACCGGGCTGACGATGCCCAGGCTTGCGAAGTAGGCGTTCATCGCCGTGGCGCCGTAGCGGTAGAGCTGGGCCTCGCCGTACTCGTTGGCGGAGTTGACGATCATGTTGGTGAAGCCGGTTTCGTCCTCGCTCGTCCAAGTCCGGGCCCCGCTTTCGACTTGGTGGAACAGGTAAGCGGTGATGTACAGCTTATAGGTGCTGGCGGCGGTCCAGCTGGTGGTGCCGTTGACGCTGGCCGCCAGGGCCCCTTGCTGGTAAACCGCGGCGGTCCGAGCCTTGGCCGCGGCACTGTCAGCGGTTGGGCTCAGGTTGTAGAAGCTGACGGCGACGTTGCCGCTAGCCCCGACCTCCTTCAGGTAGGCCGCAAGCTTGGTGCGAATGCTTTGTTGGCGCTGGGTCACCTGGGCCGCCGTCAGCGCCGTGGTCGCAGCGGCCTTTTTGACCGTCGCGGTCTTGGCCGCGCTGGTGCTGGCCGCGCTGCTGCCTGTGGTCTCGGCGCTGGCGTCCGTTTCGGCCTTGGCCGCCGTCGCCGGCTCGTCCAGGCCGTCGTCTGGCGCCACCATGGTGTGGACGCCCCAGCCCAGCAGGCTGAGGACCAGCACGGTGCAGCCGGCCGCCATGGCGACGCGATCCCAGCGCAGGCGCCGGTGATGATGATGTTTGCTCATGTCGTCCCTCCGTATGGGCGAGTCCCCGCCCATCACTTTTGATTATGCCGATAATTTGTGAATTTATCTACATTAATTAAGGATTTTTTGAGGTCACGCCAAAAAGGGCCGCTGCGGTGGCAGCGGTCCTTGAACAAGGCTCAGTCGGCGGTGGCGGAGACCCCGCTGACGATGCTCCAGTTGACGGTGGCGGAATACGCCGTCGCGGTGACGGTCGTCTGGTCCGGCAGCTGCAGGCTCACGTTGCCGACGGATTGGCTCACGGTGACCGCCGCGGTGCCGGTATTTTCGATCAACGTCTGCGGCGTTCGGCCCAGTACCGTGGTCCCCCACAGGCCGCTCACCGCCGGCAGGGTCATCGCGCCGGCGAAGCTCGCCCCCGCCGCGTTTTGCCAAGGCGAGATGGCGACGGTCAGGCGGCTGTTGGCCGGCAGCGTTGCGGCCAGGCTGACCAGCCCGGTGCTGGTCACCGCGCTTGGCAGTTGGCCCAGCGTCAGGGTGCCGAAGTTCCAAGTGCTACTGACGGCCAGGGTTGCCGATGGTTGCTGCAGCTGCGCCAGCCAGTCTTGAAGCGCCTGGCGGGTCGCGGCGGAAAGATGGGCGTTGTTGTCCAGCAGGCTTTGAATCGAAGCGGCGGTCATCTGCGGCAAAAACACGCTGACCGCGTGGTCGTTCATCTCGGGAATGCCGCTGTACGGGTTGGCGGTGGCCGTCACGATCGCGTTGACGCTTTGGTCGGACAGGCTCAGGCTGCCGGTGTCCATGTTGACCAGGTTCAGGATGTAGATAATCGTGTTCCAGTTGCTGACATCCAGGTCGCTGTCGCTGAGGTCGGAGTCGCCGGCGTTGGTGATTACCGTCTGCAGCATCGAATTCAGGGTGCTTGAAATCCACATGACCGCGTTGCCGGCCAGGTTCAGCTTGGTCACGTACGTCACCGCGGCGAACTTGCGGTCCCACGCCAGCTGCAGGATGCGGTTGGTGTTCAGGTCGAGCGTGGTGATGCGCTGCGCTGCCGTGGCGTTGAGCAGCGTGTCGGCGACATGCGAGTAATTCAGCATTCCCAGGTTGTTGTGTCCCAACATGAGCGTGGTCAGGTGCGGCAGCCGCGGCGTGTCGAAGAGGCTCATCAGCTGCTGGGCCAGGCTCGAATCGCCAATGCGCTCGGTCACCCCGGTGAGGTCGACGGTGGTCGCGTTCGTCGCAGCGGCCGCCACCAGCATCAGCATGTTGAACGGTGGGTGGTACTGCTCGCTCGCCGATTTGCCATCGAAGCTCAGGGCGTTGTCGGCCAGCGCCTGGTCCGACTGCCCGGCGATCAGCACCTGGTTGTAGATGTTTTCGCTGACGTCGTAGCCGGTCGGCCCCTGGGCCAGGCCGGCCACCCAGTTGCTGACGGTGGCGCTGGAGGTGGAAACCACCGCACCGCTGGCCGTCGTGCTGCGTTCGGCCAGGCTGAAGGTCGTCAGCTGCGCGACGTCGGCCATGGTGAAGGTTGCCGGCTGCTGGCCACGCGCCTGTGGGGTCTGGCCGTCGGCGTAGGTGCTGTTGGCCAGCACCACCTGAATCACGGCGTCCGGAATGCCGTAGGTCTCAAGGGTGTTGCCGGCGTAATCCGCGGCAGTGGCGGCCTGCACCGGTCGGGCGCAGGCCCAAAGCCCGAACAGGATCGTCAACGCGATGATGATGCGGCTCAGTCTGTGCATGCCCGACCTCCTTTACCGGTGCGGCCTCGCGATTGCGTTGGGCGCCGCCTCACTTTTGGTTTTCGTGAAAGCGCGATTGCATCAACGCCGCGCTTACTGCTTGCGGCGCCTCAATAGTAGCACGACCAGCAGCGCAATCACCAGCAGCAGCACGGCGAACGCCGCGCTGGCGGCGTAGACGAACCACGGCCAGCCGCCGCGCTGGGCGGCCGCCGCCTTCGCCTGGGCCGCCTGGGCCGCCGCCGTCAGGGTGACGGTTTGGCGGTTGGTCAGCCGGTAACGGTAGCGCTGACCCTTGGGCCCGACGTATGCGCCCTTGGCGTCTTCGACGTAATACGCCGCGGTGGTCACCTGGTAGCGGCCGGCCTGGTCGCCTGGCAGTGCCAGCTGGAAGCCGAATTGCGAGTTCGGCGCCATTTGCATCCCGGTCGCCTGGCGCTTGGTGGTTTTGCCGGTGGTCAGGTTCTTAACGGTGGTGGTGACGGCCAGCTGGTTCAAAAACGTCGCGCTGGTGTTGGCCAGCGTCAGCGTCGCAGTTTTGGCCCCGGCCACCGTCGCGATGGTGGTGCGGCCGGCCGCCAGCTTCGGCGTGAAGGTGCGGTCGGTGTTTCGCGCGACCACCGCAATGCTGTAGCTGTAGCGGTTGACGATGGCCAACCCCGAGCCTTGCGCCTTGGCCGCCTTGGCCGGGCTGAAGGTCAAGGCCCCGGCGATTAGGCCATCCAACGCGGTCTTGGGCATGGTCAACGTGGCCTTGTAGGTCACCTGCCCCTTGGCCGGAATCGTCACGCTTTTGGCCCCGGTCACCAGGTCGGCCAGCGCCACCTTCAAGGTCGCCGCTGGCTTGCTGGTGCCGGCGTAATCCACCTGGCCGTTGGCGCCGGTGGCGGCGGTGTGGAACCGCACCGCCACCTTCACCGGCTTGGCCGTCGTGTTCTTCAGCACCACGTTAAGCGGCGTCGCCTTGCCCGGCGCCACCACGACGTCGAAGTACGAGCCGGCCCCCTTGCGCTGCGCCGTGCCGGTTTGCGCCTGAACCGAAAAAGGCAGGCTAGCCGCCTGCACGATTGGGCCTCGCAGTCCCAGCCCGAGCATGAGCCCGAGCAGCAGTGCGAGGAAGAAGTTTTGTCTTTTCATAATTAGTCTTGGGTGGTGCTTGCCGCCGCGGTCAGGTTCCAGTTCAGCGCGTTGGTGTAGCTGCCGGCCTTGATGGCGGTCTCCTTCGGGATGTCGAGGGTCACGGTCGTGTCCTTAACCGGGGTCTCACCGGTCGTACCGGAGGCAATCAGGAAGCCATCGGCGAGGTTGGCGCTGGTGGCGTCTTGGGCGTCGCCTTGAGTCGCGGTCAGCGTCGCGTTGGCGTTGAGAATGGCGGCGCCGGCCGCGGAGCCGTCCGAACCGGCCACCCAACCGGCGGCCTTCACGCTCAGCATCCAGTTGTCGTTGTCCAGGCCCTGGAAGTCGGTGACGGTGGCGGTCAGCGTGTTATCGGCGGCTTCGTTGAAGCCCTTGGTCCAAACGCCTTCAACGGTGAGATCGGAGCCGAAGTTGGCCGTCTCCGTCACGTTGGTCAGGCTCAGGTCGCCGGCCTTGAAGTTGATCGTACCGGTGGTGGTCCCAGTGGTTTCGGCAGCGGCAACGGGGTTAACGGTGGCCAGCGCAACGCCGGCGAGTGCAGTGAGCAGAACAGGTGCGATCAATTTCTTCATGGTAATTTCTCCTTGCTTACATTTTGTATGTTTATTTCGTCTGGTGAATATCGGCCATGTGGCAGGTTTCTGAAAACTTGCCGGCACTATCTAGTATACCGGATGAACAATTAGTTGCAAGCAATAATTTCATTTTCATTACAAAAAACTGTTGCAGCGGCCTTCGCCGGTCCCTTACGCCGGGCCTTTCGTCCGCTGTGGTCGGTTTCGCGAGCTCACGCGGTCCGACGCGGTGCCGCCGTTGCGACGGCGTTGTTGCATAAACTATGCATATACTGTTTTATTAGTTTCGCCGGTGACCGCGACGCTCTCCGGGCCCAGGACGCGGCCGCGACACCGCGTCGACGGGCGGAGGCCGATGGTTGCCAGGCCATTTTCAGGAAGGACACGGGCGGTCAAAGTTGGTCGCCAGACCATGTTTGCGTTTCCAGAATGCGGGTTGCCGACCAAAAAAGGCGACCTTTCGCGAAAAGCCCCCCGCTGGTCGCCAAGTCTTTGTATAATGACCTATAGAACCAGAAGGGAGAACCTCGAATCGATACGCTGATCAAACTTTACGCCCCATTCTTCTCCGGTGCGGAGTGGCATGCCGCCATCATGACCGGCAGCGGCCTGATGACCATCCTCACGCTGGCCATCATGGAGTGCCTGCTGTCGGTGGACAACGCCGTGGTACTGGCCGCCCAGACGGCCACCTTGAAGGAGCCGCACAAGGAGCACATGGCCTTGATGTACGGCCTGTGGGGCTCTTACGTTTTCCGCTTCATCGCCATCGGCCTCGGGAGCTTTTTGATCAAGTTCTGGGCGGCCAAGGCGATTGGCGCCGCCTACCTCTTGTACATGTCGCTGCACTTCTTCTACGAACAGCACCGCCCCAACCAGCCGAGCGAGGCCGAAAAGCTGACCAAGCCGCGGTCCTTCGCCGGCACGGTGGCCGCGATCATCCTGCTGGACATCGTGTTCTCCATCGACTCGATTCTCACCGCCCTGGCGATCGACAACAACCCCGTGATCGTCCTGATCGGCGGCTGCATCGGCATTCTCGCCATGCGGTTCGTCGCCTCGATGATGATCGTGCTGCTCGACAAGGTGCCGGAGCTTTTGATCATGGCCTACATCCTGATCGGCTTCATCGCCTTGAAGCTGGGGCTGAGCCTGCCGATGATCAACATCGAAATCTCCAACACCTTCTTCAGCATCTTCGTCCTGGTCGCCTTCGCCGCCACCTTCGCCTTGCACTGGTGGCACGTGCGACACCCCAAGGGCCAGCAGCAAGAAGCCAAATAAGCAACGCCGCATCCCCCGCCAGCTGACGGGGGATTTTGCTTGTCCGGGTGAAAAAAATGGGGTCCCACCGTATCTTGCAGGTGGGACCCCATTTTTGGCGGGTGGCGCTAGCTCACGGCCGGTCGACCGCAAAGCCGTAGTGCGGCATGGCCAAGCCGTAGTAGTGCTTGACGTCCCGGCCTCGCACCAGCATGCCGTTGCGAATCGCGACGTTCATCGACGCGAAGTTGGTGTCGCGGATGATCGACCAGACCCTCGGCACCGCAAGCGTCGAGAAGGCGTAGGCCTTGGCGCCGATCGCCGCCTCGCAGGCGTATCCTTGGTGCCAATAGTCGCGCTGCAGCAAGTAGCCGATTTCGATCACCGGCCGACCCAAAAATTGCTGCTTCGTCAGGCCGCACTGGCCGACGAAGCGGCCGTCGGTTTTGCGCTCAAGGGCCCACAGCCCGAAGCCGTCCTCGCGGTAGCGGCGCAGCTGATTGTCCAGCCACGCCTGAACCTCGGCTTCGCTGAAGCCATGGGCGTAGGCATACATCGTCGCCGGGTCGCACAAGGTCAGGCTCAGGCTGGTCCAATCGGCCTGCGTCAGCGGCCGTGCGATCAGCCGCTTGGTTTCGTAAATCATAGCAGCTCCTTTCATCGCGGCATCAAAACGGCCCCACGCAAACGCTCACGTGGGGCCGCCGGCGCAACTCGGCGGGTTGCCGCCGGTTCCGTTCAAGCCAGCGCCGGGTTACCGCCGGTTCCGTTCAAGCTAGCGGCGGCTGTTCCGCCGGTTCTCTTGACGCCATTGCCAGGTTGTCGCAAGGCCTGCCGCGGGTCAGGCCTCTGGGTTCTCTTGGTCGAAGGCGAGCTTCTTCTCGCGGTTGTAGCCGATGAAGGCGAACACCGTGCCGATGATGCGAACCACCCAGGAGGCGAAGCCGAAAATCATCGACGCCATCAGGCCGCCGACCATCTGGACGGCCTGCTTGTCGGACAAGGCGTCGAGCTCTTCCTTCAGGTTGTTGAGGTTGGTGACCACGTTGTGAACCGACGAAATCGCGATGACCAAAAACACGATCTGCAGCCCGGTCGCCACGAGAAACAGGATCAGCGCGGTGCGGCGCTTCTTGTCCCCCCGCGGAATTTTGACCATCATGTAAATCGCCAGGCCGGCCAGGACCAGCGCCAGCGCGGTGTTGGCGACGCCGCCAAAGCCGGTGCAGGTGATGACCCCCAGGATTGCCAAGATCAGGTACAGCGTCTGGTAGGTCTGCTTTGATTCTTCTTCCATTGTAATTCCCCCTCACGCCACCTGCGACGCGCAGGTGAGTACTCCTGTTCATTATCGCCCAAAAAGGCCAAAAGTGCCAGCGCGACCGCGGCACAAGCGCGTATACTAGCCTTATTCCACTTTCGGAGGCACTGCCATGACCGACCGTTTTTACCCCACCGAGCTCACCTGCTTTTGCCTAGTTCAAAGCCAAGGCCAGCTCCTGGTTCAGCACAAAACCGACTCCGAGTTCGCCCCCAGCCTGACCTTCCCCGGCGGCCACTGCGAGCCCGGCGAATCGCTGACCGCAAGCGCCACCCGCGAGCTGCAAGAGGAGTGCGGCCTGACCGTCGCCGACTGGCGGCTGGCCGGCGTCGTCAACTTCAGGCGCGAAGACGGCAACAAGGAGCTGATCTTCGCCTTCGCGGCCACGCTGCCCGAGCCAACGCCCACCCGTGTCACGCCTGGGACCAAGAACGAAGGCGCGACCGCGTGGCTGCCGCTGGCCCAAGTCGCCCAGGCGCCGCTGAACGCCGTGGTGCGAGGCGTCTGGGACGCTTACCGCAAGGGCGAGCCGCGCGAGCTGTACTTCGACTAGCCGTGACCGCAAGTTTGGGCAGTCGCGCGACGACCCCAAACTTTTTTTTATTTGACGCTTGCCTTCGAGTCCACTCTAAGGTGTAGCTTAGTCCAAGAGGTGATCACATGACTTATCGCATCGGCGAGTTTGCCGCCCGGCTCGGCCTGTCCAGCTACACCCTGCGCTACTACGAGAAAGAGGGGCTGGTGGCGCCGCACCGAGACGCCAACGACCAGCGCTACTACACGGATGAAGACGGCGCCTGGCTGCTATTCTTGTTGCACCTGAAGGGTACCGGCATGACCATGGCGCAGCTGCGCGAGTACGTGCGGTTGCGGGCCCAGGGCGACGCGACGATGACCGCGCGGCTGGCGCTTTTGCAAGACGTGCGGGAAGAGGCCCAGGCCCAGATTCGCGCGTTGCAGCACAACCTGGCCGTGCTGGACGATAAGGTCGCGTGGTACCAAGGCAAGCTCGCCGGCACGATTGACGCCGCCGAGACCTTCGCCGCTTACCTGCAACGCATCAACCACGAGGAGGACTCAGACCATGACTGATCAAGTTTCCAAGCTTTACCCGCGCGGCGCCGCCAATGTCGACTACGCGCAGTTTTTCACCGGCAACAGCTACCTGAAGACGCTGATTGCCGACCCCGCCATCAGCGTCGGCGTCGGCGAGGTGACGTTCGAGCCGGGATGCCGCAACCACTGGCACATCCACCACGACGGCTTCCAGCTGCTGATTGTGACCGGCGGCACCGGCTGGTACCAGGAGGCCGGGCAAAAGGCGCGGCTGCTGCACGTGGGTGACGTGGTGGTGACCCACGATGGCGTCAAGCACTGGCACGGCGCGACCAAGGACTCCTGGTTCGCCCACCTCGCGATCACCGCCGGCACCCCGGAGTGGCTCGAGGCCGTCTCGGACGCCGACTACAACGCACTGGAGGACAATGACTAATGGCCAAACAAACCGCTGGTCGCGACGCGCTGGGCGACTTCGCCCCGCAGTTCGCGGCCCTGAACGATGACGTGTTGTTCGGCCAGGTCTGGGCCAAAGAGGACGAGCTTTCGCCGCGCGACCGCAGCCTGATCACGGTGTCGGCGCTGATGGCCCAGGGCCTGTTCCCGCAGCTGGAGGCCCACATGAAGCTGGCCAAAACCCACGGCGTCACCCAGACCGAAATGGTTGCCTTGATCACGCAGCTGGCCTTTTACACCGGCTGGCCCAAGGCGTGGTCGGCCTTTGGCATCGCCAAGACCGTTTACGAAGGCACCACCGCCTAACCGCACCACCAAAACAGGGACCGGCCCGGACCCGGCAGCGTGATTGCACGTTGTCGGACCCGGACTGGCCCCTGTTTGAATGGCGTCAGGTGCGGCCTCAACGTCCAGCTCTTGCACCGGTCTTAGCTTGCTGCGGCGACGCGACCAGCGAGAGCTTGACGGTCAGCCCCAGCCCGGCGGCGTAACGTCCGAGCGTGGCCAGTGTCGGTAGTGAATCCAGCCGCTCGATTTTGGCCAGCTGCGGCTGCGTCATGCCGATGCGCTGGGCAAGGTCACGCTGCGACAGCCCCTGCCGCTGGCGCTCGGTTTGCAGCTGCGCCAGCGTCTCAATGATGCTTTGCTCCGTTGGCGTCACAGTGCTCAACTGATTTTTGACCATCTGCCAAGTTTTCATCTCAGTTCCCCTTTCGCCTCATCCAGTCCGTCATCAAGATCACGGCCCGTTGAACCTGGCGCGGATCCGTCTTATCCCGGCGCTTCGTAAAGTGGTTCAAAATCACATAAGTACTGGGCCGCCAAGGCGAATAAAACACGCGTTCAGGTAGCGGTCGCAGCTCGTGAAGCGGGTAGCGAAAGCCCCTTAGCGCCTTGGCGTGAGGCATTCCGAGTGCCGGGCCTTGCATCTGAAGGAGGCTCATCTGATAGCTAATCTTACGTAGCATCACGCGAGCGGTCTTCGCCCGGCTTCGGTCCAACTGGTTCAAGAAATCCTCAAACTCGCAAAACCCGTTGCGATCTTCGTAAAGCACCACCTCATACACCGCCGCCAACCCCTTTCGCGATGTGGCTCATATGATAGCATTATTGCTATCAGCCTGTCAATCAATCCCCCGCGCGACCGCCGCTTATAAATTACGCCAATGGTCTTAATCGGCCACACCACCGCTTAACGACCGCACACAAATAGGCGTCAGTTGCGGCCGCCTTAACGACACGGGCAAACTTGCCCCTTGGTCGCTGCGACTGGTCCTTGGTTGAACGCGGCCTGGCCGCTGCTAAGTCGCGTCGCCAGGCCGCACCTAGGGCCTGGACCTGGCCGAAACCGACCGGCAGGCGATCATCGCCGCGACCAAGCGAGACATCACCCGGTACCTGACGGCAGTCGCACAGAACTGACAACAGCACCTGGCGCCTTCAAGGCTTAACCTTGAAAGACGCCAGGTGCTGTTGCGTTGTCGCCTGGGCTCACGCCGCGACCCGGCGCCGGACGCCGAGCTTCGTGCGGTTTAAGAGCAGCGAGCTTGTGACCACCGACAAGGACGAGGCCGCCATGGCCAGCCCGGCCAACTCTGGGCTCAGGGTGACACCCAGGGCCGCGAACACGCCGGCGGCGACGGGAATGCCCAGCACGTTGTAGACGAAGGCCCAAAAAAGGTTCAGCTTGATGCGGCCGAAGGTTTTTTGGCTCAGGGCCAGCGCCGTGGCGACGTCGCGCAGGTCGTTTTTGACCAGCACGATGCCCCCGGCGTCGATCGCGATGTCCGTGCCGGAGCCCATCGCGATGCCCAGGTCGGCCGTGGTCAGGGCCGGCGCGTCGTTGATGCCGTCGCCGACAAAGGCCACCTTGCCGCTTGCCTGCAGCCGCTGGACCGCTTCGGCCTTGTCCTGCGGCAGGACGTCGGCGATCACCTGATCGATGCCGACCTGCTTGGCGATAGCCGAAGCCACGCGTTCGTTGTCGCCGGTCAGCATCACCGTCTTCAGGCCGCGGTCGTGCAGCGCCTGAATAGCCGCCTGCGAGGTGGCCTTGGCGGTGTCTTGAATCGCGATCAGGCCGACGACCGCGCCGTTTTCACCGACGTACACGACGGTTTTGGCGGCGTCTTGCAGCGCCGTCGCCTGGGCGGCCAGGGCGGTCGGCACGGCGCCTGACGCGAGCTTCGCGCTGCCGACGAAGGCCGAATGACCCGCCACCGTGCCGGTGACGCCCTTGCCGGCGACGGCGGCGAAGTCGGCCACCGGTGGCACGGTCAGGCCGAGCGCTTCGGCCTTGGCCACTACGGCGGCGGCCAGCGGGTGTTCGGAGGCCGCCTCAAGCGCGGCGGCGAGGCGAACCACGGCCGTCTCATCCCCGATCACGTCGGTGACCACCGGGGTCCCGTTGGTGATGGTGCCGGTTTTGTCGAACACTACGGTGTCGATGCCGTTGGCGGCCTCCAGCACCTCACCATTCTTGATCAAAATCCCGGCCCGGGCGGCGCGGCCGGTGCCGACCATCAAGGCGGTCGGCGTCGCCAGCCCTAAGGCACACGGGCAGGCGATGACCACGACGGACACGGCGAAAATCAGGCTGGTCGCGACGCCGGCCCCGACCAGCACGAACCAGATCCAAAACGTCGCGATGGCGGCGATCAGCACCACCGGCACGAAGACGTCGGCGACCTTGTCCGTCAGCTTTTGAATCGGCGCGTGGGAGTTCTGCGCGTTTTGGACCATCGCGACGATCTGCGCCAGCATCGTGTCCTCACCCACCTTGTCGGCGGTGAAGTCGACGGTGCCGGTGCCGTTGATGGTCGCACCGATCACGCGGTCACCGGCCGCCTTGGCGACCGGCAGGCTTTCGCCGGTCACCATCGACTCGTCGATGCTGGTGGTGCCGCTGACGATCACGCCATCCACCGCAATTTTTTCCCCTGGCAAAACCCGGATGCGATCGCCGACCACGATTTGGTCGATCGGCACCCGCACCACCCGGCCGTCTCGCACGACGCCGGCGTCTTTGGCCTGCAGGTTGGCGAGCTTGGCCACGGCGTTGCTAGCGTTATCGCGCATGCGTTCCTCAAAGACTTGGCCGAGCATGATGAAGGTCACCACCACCGCCGCGGTTTCGAAGAACACCGGCCGGCCGGTCGCCATCGCGTAGAGGCTGTAGAAGTAGGTGATCGCCGTGCCCAGCGCCACCAGCGTGTCCATGTTGGCGTGGTGCTTGGTGAAGCTGGCCCAGGCGCTTCGCCAAAACGGCACGGCGGTGACCGCCATGATCACGGTGGTCAGCCCCAGGGCCAGCCACTCGCCACCCGGCATCATGATTCCGAATGGCATCAACACCATCTGCGCCAGCATCGGCAGGCTCAAAACCAGCGCGACCCAAAACCGTGTGCGAATCGACATCAGCGAATCACC
Source organism: Lacticaseibacillus parakribbianus (assembly GCF_025490915.1). Classification (GTDB taxonomy): domain Bacteria; phylum Bacillota; class Bacilli; order Lactobacillales; family Lactobacillaceae; genus Lacticaseibacillus; species Lacticaseibacillus parakribbianus. Next base: position 272,231 of record NZ_JANQBA010000002.1, read on the forward strand.
ACTTTGCCGTGGAACATGTCCATGCCGCAACTGAAGTCGTACTCGCCGGCCGCCGTCGTGTTCAGCGCGACGGTTTGCGGCTGGTTCAGCGGCAGCGCGGTTTCAAACCCGAGCTGCTGGGAATGCACGACATCCAGACACCCCTGGGCGCTGGTGCGGTTGAAGGTCAAGGTGGCGGGAACGCCGGCCTTGAGGACAACGACCTGCGGCTGGTAGCCGCCTGCGACTTCGATGTTGACGTTTTGACTTGCTTCACTCATGTTGTTTTCCTCCGTGGAATTATTCAATGACTAACTGGCCGTGGAACATGTCCATCCCACAGGCCCAGGTGTAGGTACCCGGCTTGCTGGTGTCGATGGTGATCGCCTGGGGCTCGCCCTGCGGCAGCGCCTGGTTGATGCCAAAATCCGGGAACACCACCCGGTCCAGGCAAGACGACGGGTCGCTTCTAGTGAAGGTCAACACCGCCGGCACCCCGCGGCGCAGCACCACGTGTTCCGGGGTGTAGCCGCCCAGCACCTTGATCGCGATGCTTTGGGTCTCACCTTGAAGCTTTGCCGTGCCGCTTGCGACCTGGTGCTTGCCGAAGAACCACCAGACGATAAAACCGATCAGGGCCACCGCCCCGATGGTCACGCTAATCTGTGCCATTGCTTGTTGCCTCCTTCATCTCACAGGTGCAGGTGTCGCCCAGGCAGTTGCAGGCCACCTGCGTTGGGGCCGTCTTCGCCTTGGTCGCCAACAGCGCCTGGAGCTTGGCGATGTCGGCCTGGCTCAGCGTGGTGTCTTGCACCAGCGTGGTCAGCACCGCGCCTTTTTTCATATCGCACAGCCGGGCGAAAAAGTCGCCGGCCTCCTGCTGCATCGTCGCCTGTTCGCCGATTCTCGGCGTGTAGGTGAACTGGCGACCGGCCTTGGTCGTCGCCAGCGCCTTCTTGGCGACTAGCCGGCGCAGCAGGGTCTTAATCGTCGAGTCGGCCCAGTCGCGCTTTTGCGCCAGCACCGCGATGATGTCGCCGCTGGTCGCCGCCCCCTTGGTCCAGACGACGCGCATGACCTCCCACTCGGCCCGAGACATTTCTTGCATAGTGACCCTCCTTGGTTTACATCTGTAACTCACAAGATTCATGATAGCCGTCGGGTTTACGTTTGTCAACGACGAATGTCAAAAAAACCGCCGGTCGCCCTGACCGGCGGAACGTCTCAATGTCTCAGCGCAGCTGCTCGTCCTCGTTGTAAAAGCGCGGGTAGGCCAGGTAGCAGGCGATTACCGAACCGATGCTGGTGGCCGCCAGCAGCATGAAGGTGACCATGATCTGGTACATGATCGCCTTGGTCGGGTCGACGCCGGCGAAGATCAGCCCGGACATCATCCCCGGCAGGCTGACGATCCCCACCGTCTTGGCCGAGTCGATGGTCGGCGCCATGCCGGTGCGAATCGACTCGCGAACGATGTGGCGCGAGGCCTGGCGTAGGTCGGCGCCAAGCGCCAGCCGCTCCAACACCCCTTGGCGCTGGTCGTGAAACTGGGTGTTCATGCTGCGGTAGGCCAGGCCGATGGCGACCATCGTGTTGGACGCGATCATCCCGGACACCGGCACGATCTGGCTGGGCGTGAACCGCACGGCTCGCGTCGCCACCAAAAGCACTAGGGTCAAAATCGTCGCGGTCCCAATCGCCAGCAGGCTGATCGCGAAGGCGTGGGGAATGCCGGCCGCGCGTTTGTTGGCGTTCAGGGCCGCGTTGAACAAGATGATGGCGACCATCAGCCCGGTCAGCCACAGCCGGTCGACCTTGATGATGTAGGTCAGGACGTACCCGACCACGGTCAGCTGAACGACCGCCCGCACGACGCCGATCACCATGTCTTTTTCCAGGCCGATCTTCTCGTGCAGGTTGATTGCCAGGGCAATCAGCACCAGCACGATGGCGAAGGTCAGGGCCAGCGGGCTCACAATCAGATTAGTCATGCTGCACCTCCCCGCCGCGGATGGTCACAAGCGTCTGGGCCGCCGCGATCTCGGTTTCGTCGTGGGTCACCGACAGCACCGTCAGCCCGGCCGCCACCTGCGCCTCGACCAGGTGATGGACCAGCGCCTTGGTGTCGGCGTCAAGCCCGGTGGTCACCTCGTCGAGCAAGAGCACCTTGGGCTTGAAAAGCAGGTTGCGAATCAGGGCCACGCGCTGCTTCTCGCCGCCGGACAGCGCGGTCACCTTGGCCGTCAGCTGGCTGGCGTCAAGCGCCACCGCGTCAAGCGCCGCGAGGGCCCGGGCCTGGTCGAAGGCCTCGTTGCGGATGGCGAAGGGAAACGCCAGGTTGTCTCGCACCGTCTCGCCGAACAGGCTGGGCTGCTGGAAGCAGTAGGACACCTGGCGGCGATAGTCGGGCTTGGCGATCGCCGCTTGCGGCTGCCCGGCGTAGGTGATGGTGCCGCTGGTCGGCGTCAACAGCGTGGCCAACAGCCGCAGCAGGGTGCTTTTGCCCGACCCCGACGGCCCGGTGATGGTCCAGTAGGCCCCGGCCGGCACGGTCAGGTTGATGTCCTTGAGAATCGGCCGGCCGCCCGGGGCGAAGCCGACGTGGGAAAGCTCAAACATAACTGTCATGGTCTAATCCTCCTGCCCCCAGTCTACACGCTCGTGGCCAAAATGCCACTGTCAGGGTCGCCAGTCGCCGGGCCGCACAGCGGCCGGTCACCGGTACCTGGTCCTCAGACCGCAACCGGCCAGCAGCGGCGGCCAAAGTCTGGTCCCCAGACCCTATCGCCGGCCGATGCAAGCGCTATACTTGTTCTGTAAACCATTAGGAGGAACGCGGAATGAAAGTCATTCAGTTAACGCCTCAAGACAACGTGGCCGTGCTGGTGGAGGCCGGCCACCGCGGGGATGCGGTCGACGGCCACCCGGGCCTGGTGCTGCAAGAAGACATCCCCCAGTCCCACAAGGTCACCTTGGCAGACGTCGCGCAAGGCGAGCCGATTCGCCGCTACGGCGTGGTGCTGGGCTATGCCCTGCGCGACTACCCCAAGGGGTCTTGGATCAACGAAACCAGCCTGCGCCTGCCCAAGAGCCCGGCGCTTGACGCCTTACGCGCCAATCCAGACTTCAAGTCGCCGACCGATATTCGCGAGCCCAAGCAGGACTTTTTCATGGGCTACGCCAACGACCCGGCCTTTTCCCCCTTCGCCGGCACCCGCAACATCCTGGCGATTCACACCACCGTGCAGTGCGTGATCGGCATCGTCAACGCGGCGATTGCCAAAATCAAGCAGGACCTCTTGCCACAGTTCCCCCACGTCGATGACGTGATCGCCATCAACCACCAGTACGGCTGCGGCGTGGCGATCAACGCGGAAAACGCCGAGATCCCGATTCACGCGCTGCAAAACCTGGTGCATCACCCGAACTTCGGCGGCGAGATCATGTGCGTGTCTTTGGGCTGCGAGAAGCTGCAGCCGACCATGCTGCTGCAGGAGCACTGCACCGCAGACAACTTGGTGATCCTGCAGGCCCAGCACGGCTTCAAGGGCATGATCGACGCGATCGTCAAGATGGCCGCCGTTAAGCTAGCAAAGCTGGACCAACGGCGCCGCACCCCGCAGCCGCTGAGCAAGCTGCTGATCGGCCTGCAGTGCGGCGGCTCGGATGCCTTTTCCGGCGTCTCCGGCAACCCCTCGGTCGGCTATGCCGCCGACATGCTGGTGCGAGCCGGCGCCACGGTGATGTTCTCCGAGGTCTCCGAGGTCCGAGACGGGGTCCCCTTCATCGCCAATCGCATCACCAGCCCCGCGACCTGCGAGACCTTCAAGCAGCAGGTCTCCTGGTACGACGACTACCTGGCCAAGGGCAAGGTCGACCGCTCGGCCAACCCCAGCCCCGGCAACAAAAAGGGCGGTCTTTCGACCATCGTTGAAAAATCGATGGGCTCGATCGCCAAGTCCGGCAGCCAGGAGATTCAAGAGGTGCTGGTCCCGGGCGGCATCCCGACCAAGCGCGGCATGATTTTCGCCGCCACCCCGGCCTCCGACCTGGTCTGCGGCACCATGCAGATGTGCTCCGGCGCCACGCTGCAGGTCTTCGTCACCGGTCGCGGCACCCCTTACGGCCTCGCCGCCCTGCCGGTGCTGAAGGTCTGCACTAGAAACGAGCTGAAGGCCAAGTGGCCGGATGTGATCGACATCAACACCGGTTCGGTTTTGACCGCCGGCACCAGCATCCAGGACATGGGTGAGTCGATCTGCGACACCATTTTGAGCGTCGCGTCCGGCACCACCAAGCCGTTCACCGAGCAGTACGGCATCTACAACGACATCTGCCTGTTCAACCCGACGCCGAACACCTGATTCCGACAGCAAAAACGGCCGCCTCTCACACGCTGAGGGGCGGCCGTTGGCGTCTTGCGGATGTTTTGCCGAGGCGGCGCTTGGGTCTTGTGGCGCTTGCGCCAGGAGCGGCGCTTGCGGCGGGTGGCTCTGACACTGAGGCGGCGCTTGCGGCCTGTGGGGCCTGCGCCGAAAGGCCGCGCTGTGTCTTGCGGGGCTGATGCCGAGAGCCGCGTTTGCGTCCTGTGAACCTTAGCCGAGACGGCGCGACGCCATGTGCGATCGCCGGCAGGTCACTGGCACCGGCGTGGCGCTAGCGCTTGGAAAACCCGCTACTGGCCGCGGAAGTTGACCCAGCGCCGCAGCCACCGGCGGCTCACCGCGCCGATGCCGGCCAGGCCGACCAAAAGCGCCGCGCCGAGCCACGCGAGACCCCGGGCCTGGGCCTCGCCGGTTTGCGGCATCGCGGCCTGCTGGTGCTTGGTCGCGGCCGAGTCGGCCCGACCGCGGCCAGTCGCCGCCGGATCCACCCGGCCGTGACCGGCCTGAGCCGGGGTGGCTGGGCCGCTGCCCGGCTGCTGATCCGGGTTCTGGCCCGGCTTCTGACTTGGCTCTTGTCCCGGCTTCTGGCCCGGCTTCTGACCCGGCAACTGATCCGTTCCCTGACCCGGCTTCTGGCCGGGCTTTGCGCCAGGTGCCGGCTGCTCGCCAGGCAGCGGCTTATCGCCGGTGCCCGGTTGCGGCTTGGTCCCGGCGTCGGTGCCGGTTGACGCGTCGCCCGAGCCGCCTGTGCCATCCGAGCCTGCGGAACCGCCCTGGCCATCGCCCTTGCCATCGTTTTTGCCGTCTTGCTCGCCGGCGTCGCTGCCGTCACCCTTGCCGTCTTTGCCACCCTGGTCGCTGCCACCCTGGTCGGTGCCGTCCTGGTCGGTGCCGTGATTGCTGTCGCCACCGGTAGCCAGCGGCTTCAACGCCTTTTGGGCGGTCGTCAGCGCCGCCAGCGCCGCGTCGCGGTCGGCCGGGGCCAGGCGATCTTGGGCCAGCGCCTTTTGCGCGGCGGCCAGGGCCTTTTGGAAGGCCGGTTGGCCGGCCGGGTCGTACTGCGCAAGCACCACGGCCTCGGCCTTGGCGACTGCGGCCGCCAGCTTGCTGCGATCCAGCGCATGGGCGACCAGCGTGGTGTCGTCGACCACGGTGCCGTCCGGCTGCTGGGCGAGCAGCTGCAGGTGGTTGCCGGCGACATGCGCGGTCAGGTAAATTTTTTGGTCGGGGTCCTGCTGCAACTTGGCCCAGACGCCAGGCTGCGTCGGCGCAATCTCGTAAGTCTTGTCGCCGGTATGGCCGGCCGCGACGTAGACGGTACCGCCGGCCTTGGCCTGATCCGCCACCAGCGGCTTGGTGCGGCCGTACGAGTGGTCGTGCCCGTTGAACACCAAGTCGATGCCCAGCTCGTCGCAGACCGGGGCCAGCTGGTCGTGAAAAAGCATGGCCCCGGCGTCGGCCGGGTTCTTGTTGTACACCGGCTGGTGGGTCAAGACGATTTTCCAGGTGGCCGCGCTGTGGTTCATGTCCCGCCGCAGCCAGTCCATCTCCGCCTTCATCGTGGCGGCCGAGTCGGTCCAACCGATGGTCGCGATGTGCAGGTTGCCGTAATCCACCGCGTAGGTTCCGGTCGGGTTGACGCTGGCGCCGTTGCCCCGCGGCACCCCCATCATCGCGGCCGACTTGGTGCCGTCGTCGCCCATGTACTCGTGGTTGCCCAGCACGTGCAGCAGGTCCAGCGAGTCGAAGCCGGGGTGGCGGTTGAACATCGCCGCGGTCATGTCGGCCTCCTTGAACAGCGACTGATCGTCGTTCCAGTCGCCGACGTGAATCGCGAAGTCCGATTTTTGCTTGGCGCCTTCGATGGCCGTCAGCACCCGGTCAAAATCGGCCAGCCCGGCCGGGTTCGTGACCTGGGTGTCGCCGAACACGTTGAAGGTCAGGTGGTCAACGGCGGCCAAGGTGGTGAACTGGCGAACGTCGGACCAGTGCGTGCCATCGCCGACCCGGTAGCGGTAGGTGGTGTTGGGCGTCAGCTTGGTCGCGGTGACGCTGGACAACTGCAGCGCCTTGCCGTCGCCGCTGTAAGTCAAAAGCTGCGTGGTGCCGGCCACGTCGGTCCAGCCGGCCGCGGCCGCATCACCGGCGGCCGCCTTGGCGCCGGCAACCTTCGCACTGGTCGCCTTGGCGCTGGCCGCCTTAGAGCTGACCGCTTTGGCGCCGGTCGCCTTCGCGTGGTCGCCGGAAGCCCCGGCCGTCACCGGTGCCAGCTGCAAGATCGCCTTTTCGGTACCGGGGGCGGTCATCCAGGTGAAGGTCTTCATCGTGGTCGGATCGGCGGTGGCACCGGTCAGCAGGTTGGTCGGCGCCGCGGTGAGGCTCGGGGCGAAGACCTGGGTGCTGTAATTGAAGGCGTAGGCCTGATCCTTTTGGGCCGTCAGCGTGAGCTTTTGGGCCTTGGCGGTCAGGGCGGCGCTGCTCAGATGCCCGAGCGCGTCGGTGCTACCCAAAGCCAGTGGCTTGCCGGCGGCGGTCACGGCCGCCACCTTGACGCCGGCCACCGGCTGGCCGAGGGCGTCGGTGACGGTGACCACGCCCGGGCGGCCGCTGACCAGCGGGGCCGTGGCCAGGCGCAGCCCCGCCTCAATGGTCGTGGTCTGCGGCGCCGTCGCGAAGGTGCCGGTGGTGTCGTGGCCCGTCGCACCGGCGAAGCTCACGGTCCCGGCGGTCACGCTGGTGGTCAGCGCGGTGCCGGCCGCCGTCGGCGCCGGCACGGCCACGTCGAGCGTCGCCAGCGGGGCCTGGGCCCTGGTGGCGGCCTCGGCACCGCGGGTCAGCTGCAGGCTGACGGTCCCGGCGACCGGGTCGGCCTGCCAGGTGCCGGTGACGCCAGGCGCCATAGTCACGCCGCGAACCGGGAAGTCGCGACCGACCTGAACGGTGGCCTTGACCGTGCGAACCGCCGCCGGGTTAGCCGCGGTCAAGGCGACGTGAGCGGTGCCGCCTAGCGCGGCGGTTGACGGGGCGGCCAGGCCGATGGCGGTGTCTTTGGCGGCGGTCGCCACGGTAAAGGTCGCCGTTTGCTCCCCTGTGTTGCCGAAGCCGTCGGTGGCCACCACCCGGACGCGGTGGGTGCCGTCGGTGAAGTGCAGCCCGTTCAGGCTCAGGGTGCCGTCCTTGTCGTAGGAGTAATGGCCCTTGGCCCCAGTGAAGTCCTGCCCGTCGACGAAAATCTGGTTGTGGGTCCAGTCGATCCCGGTGGCATGGGCGTCTTGGGGGTCGTGCAGGGCCGCCGTGATGTTGACGGCGGCGGTGTGGAACGTGCGATCGGCGACGCTGATTGAATCGACCACCGGTGCGGTCAGGTCGTCGACGTTGGCCCCGTAGACCGCCCGGACGTTGTCGACGTACAGCGTCCCCTTGGTCTTGGGACCGCCGCCGGGCAGGCCGGACTTCAGCGACAACAACCGGATCATCTGCCGCGGGAAGGTGGTGAACGGCCCGGCGTAACTGGCCGGAATCTCGGCCTCGACGTACTTCCAGCCGGTCCAATCCACCCCGTTCTTCTGGTCGGTCAGGTTGATCGGCTTGGTCGAGCCGGTCGGGTCGGTGATGTACATGCGCAGCCAGTAGCCACGCGCCGCGGCGTCGGCATGGACCCACATGCCCAGCGCGGTCGGGGCCCCGGGAATGCGCAGTGCCTGACTCGGCCCGGCGTATGCGCCGAGCGTCGTGCCGGTTTGGGCCTTGGTGAAGTCGTACTGAAGCGCCAGGGAATGGGCCCCGAACCGCACCGGCCCGTCGCCGGCCTTGGTCGCGACCACGGTGCTGGTTTCGCCGCGGCCGGCGGTGCTGGACTGCCAGTCGCCCAGCCCGTTTTCAAAATCGTACAGGACGCTTGGCAGCTGCCCCACCGTCAGGCCAAGCGTCGCGCTCAGCTTGGTGTTGGCCACCGTGGCGACCACCGATCCGGCCTGGGACGTGGCGGCGCTGTGCAGCTGGTTGGCCGCGTCGATGTGGCCGAGCTTGGCGTCGTACTGCCAGGTGATGTCGCCGTCGTGCAGCACCACCGGGCGGCCCTTGTAGGTCGCGCGAAGGCCGAGGTCGACCACCGCCCCCATTTTGACCGACAGGGCCGGCTGGGTGAAGGCGATCGCGTCCGGCGTCGCGATGGTCAACGTGCTGGTGCCGACCACCTGCGAGCCGCGGCACAGCTGCACGGTCAGGTCGCCGGTCCGGCCGTTGCCGGTGAAGCGGCCGCTGGTCGCGTCGATGGTGCCAAGCGCCGGCGTCTTCAGCCGCCAGGTCAGGCCGCTCGGCAGGGCCGCGGTCGCCCCGGAGGCGTCGAGGCCCTTGGCGGTGAAGGCAATCTGCGACCCCGGGGTGTAGACCTGATGGTGCGGCGCGACCGTCGCGCTGGCGAATTGGTGATCCGCCTTCGCCTTGGACACGATCAGCCAGGAGTCGGCCACCGTGCGTTCCTCGCGGTCGGAAGGCGAGTTGGACACCGACAAGGCGTCTTCACCGGGCTTTCTGGTGACCAGCGTCGTGGAGCCGCCGCCGTCGATGTCGACCGCCTCCACCGCGCCTTTTTCGATCATCAGGGCCGCCAAGTCGGCCATCGAGCTGCCGTTGCTGTACGGCGCCTGCTGCCCGTCGATGGTGACGAAGAAGACGTCGCCGGCGGCCGTGATGCCGACCGCGGTTCGCGCGGCGTTGTCGTTAGAAATCGGCGCGGTGTCTTGGACCTTGCCCTGATGCACCAAGATGTTTTGCGACCCCAGCGCCTCTTGGAGGCTCGCCTTCACGCTCGGGTACTGCTCGCGGGTGCCGATTACCGGGGTGCCGTCCTTGCGAATGCCGAAAAACGAGCGGTCGGCGCCGCCCGGGGCGTGAAGCTCCACGCCTTTTTCAATCACGGTGCCGTGCGGCTCGCCGGTCGCCATGTTGAAAAAGTCGGCGTTGACCGCGGCCACCACGTTTTGCCCGTGCTCAATGGCGGCGTTGGCCATGCCCCGCACCGTCTGCATCCCCACCTTGGTGCCGTCGTTGGGCAGCGCCGCGGCGATGGTCGCCTGGCCGCCCAGGTCGACTCGCACGATATGCGCGACGGTCTGCTCGCCCCGCTGGTTGATGTATGTATCCTGCTGCGCCGACACGCCCGGTGCCAGCGTCGTGGTGTGTTGCGAGATCAGCTGCTTGGCCACCGCCTTGGCGGAGCGGTTGACCGCCACCGCCGGAATGTGTGGCACCGCGGTGACCCCCAGGCCGCCCAATACGCTGGCCGACGTCAGCACCACGGCCCATTTTTGCCAATGTTTCACTCTCATTCTCTCGTCTCCCCAAACCCAGTTTGGTCCGGCCCTGCCGGACTCAGCCAGTGTAGCGCGTGAATGTATCCCCGCTAACGCCGCAGTGTAAGGGTTGCGTAAAAATTGCGTAAAAACGCCGGCGAATGAGACGAAACGGCCAGCACACAATCACCTCCAAGCAAAAGCCGCAATACCGGGATTTGTACTGGACTAACGGCAGAAAAACGGCCCCTCGAAAAAGTCGAGGGGCCGTTTGCGCCAGCGTGGGGCTGGCATGGGGAATAGGGTTCGTGCAGTTCTTGCGGTGGCGCGACGGGCGGCGTCAGTGGGGGCTAGCGTGGCCCGTGTCTGAGAGACGTCGGCGGTCGTCGCAACCTTGGCGCTGAACTGCAGTCATCGTGGTGCCAGCGCTAGTGAGCCCGGCGCTTCAGGAACGCACCGGCCAGGCCAAACGCCAGGATTGCGAGTCCCGCAACCACCACCGCGGTGTTCTTGACCTCGCCGGTTTGCGGCAAGGTATCACCGCTGGTCGTGGCCGGCGTTGCGGCTGGACTGTTCAGCGACGTCGCGGTTGCACCGCCGGTAATTGGCAACGTTGTCGGTGTCGCTGTGGTGCGACCGGTGGTCAGGTTCGTGGCCCGAGCCGGCGTCGTGGCAGTGTTCCCGGTTGGCGTTGCCGTGGCAGTGTTACCGCCAGTGATTGGCAACCCAGTGAGCGGAGTGCCCGTCGGCGTCGTATCAGTCGGCGTCGTGTCCGTCGGCGTCGTGTCCGTCGGCGTCGTATCCGTCGGTGTCGTATCGGTTGGCGTCGTGTCCGTTGGCGTCGTATCCGTTAGCGTCGTGTCCGTCGGCGTCGTATCCGTCGGCGTCGTGTCCGTTGGGGTCGTATCCGTCGGCGTCGTGTCCGTTGGGGTCGTATCCGTTGGCGTCGTATCCGTCGGCGTCGTGTTGGTTGGCGTCGTGTCCGTCGGTGTCGTATCCGTTGGCGTCGTGTCCGTCGGCGTTGTATCGGTTGGCGTCGTATCCGTCGGCGTCGTGTCCGTCGGGGTGTCGCTGTCCTTGCCGTCAGGGGTCGGCTCAGTCACATCGCCGTTGTCGTCGGTGTCCGGCGTGGTATCATCACCATTGTCTCCCGGGGTGATATCCGTCCCGTTTTCGGTCTCGTTACCATCCGTGGTGGTGGAACCACCGTTAGCGACTGCCGTGGTAGAACCGCCGTTGTCAGTGGTCGTCGTGGTTGAATCGCCATTTTCAACAATCGTGGTATCGCCGCTGTGATCGGTGTTCGTCGTGTTGGTCTGGCTGTTATCCGTGTCACCGGAAATCGAGGTGTCGCCAGTCGTCTGACTATTGTCCGTATCACCCGAGATTGTGGTATCACCAGTCGTCTGGCTGTTATCCGTGTTGGTGTCTCCGGTAGTCTGGCTGTTGTCGGTCGTCGTGTCACCACTCGTCACCGTCTGGCTGTTGTCCGTTTCACCGGAAATCGAGGTGTCGCCAGTCGTCTGACTATTATCCACATCACCCGAGATTGTGGTGTCACCGGTAGTCTGGCTGTTATCGGTCGTCGTGTCACCACTTATCACCGTCTGGCCGTTGTCCGTGTCACCGGAAATCGAGGTGTCACCAGTCGTCTGGCTGTTGTCCGTATCACCCGAGATCGTGGTGTCACCAGTAGTCTGACTGTTATCCGTGTTGGTGTCGCCAGAAATCGTGGTATCACCCGTAGTCTGACTATTGTCGTTGTTCGTGTCCCCGGAGATGACAGTTTGACTGTTGTCCGTGTTGGTGTCGCCCGAGGTCACGGTCTGACTGTTGTCCGTGTTGGTATCGCCCGAAATTGTGGTGTCGCCGGTGGTCGGATTGTTCGAACCGATGGTGACATCCCCAACCGTCGTGTCGTGACTGTCGATGTTGATGGTCACGTCGCCGGTGGTGTCGTCCTCATCCGCGGCGGCAGGCGAGTTCAGCACGATGGTGAACAGCTGCTCCTTGCCGTCGTTGGCGTCGAAGGTCAGCCCTTTTTCAGGAAAATCGTTGCTGATCAGCGTGTAGCCCTGAGTCAAGTATGCCTGAATTGTCGCTGTAGGATCGTAATCACTAGCTTGGTTGGTCCGGCCGGTCAACGTGTCCGTGCGTAAAACGGTTTTGCCCTTCGCGTCGATGTAGGTGACCGAGGCGGTTTGGGTGTCGGCCTCGTAAAGAAGCGTCAGTGTCTGCTTCTTGGCGGTGAATGTGCCGCGCAACTCACCGGTTTTGGCCGCGACGAAGGTGAAGCCCTTGAAGCTCGGCACCGCAATCTTGTACTGGCGGCCGACCTTGCGCGTAATCACATTTTGCTTGTGGATAATGTTGCCTTGCGCGTCGACGTAGTTCACCACCAGCTTACCCTTCTTGACCACGGCCGGCTTGGTCGTCGTGGTTCCCGGGTCCGTGGTTGTGGTTCCCGGGTCCGTCGTCGTGGTTCCTGGGTCTGTGGTTGTGGTTCCTGGGTCCGTCGTCGTGGTTCCCGGGTCTGTGGTCGTGGTTCCCGGGTCTGTGGTCGTGGTTCCCGGGTCCGTCGTCGTGGTGGTCGGCTTCTTGACCATTTTGATCACGTAGGTGTTGACGGTGAATGGGTCGTCTGGGCCGGTGACGTACTGATCCGGCACGTTGTCGGAGACGTAGACGTAACCCTCCTTCTCCAGATCTCTGGTCACGTAGTTGTAGTCGTACGACATCGGCGGGGTACCCCAGGCACCGCGGGCCGTCTGCTGGGTGATTGGAACCGGGTTGTCCGGGTCGGTGACATCCACGAATAGGAAGTTACGGGTAAACTGCTTAGGCTCTGGGTTCTTGGTGTAAGTGAAGGTCACCTGGGTCTCACTGTTCTGGTTGCTGCCGTGCTTGACCGTCTGCTTGGCATCGCCCTTAACGGTGTAGCCGCCGATGTGCGGGGCGGTCACGGTTTCCTCGGTGCCGGCAGTGCCCTGCTTGGACTCGGTCGGCGGCACCAGTTCCTTGCCGTTCTCGTCGACGTAATGGGTCTTCACGGTGTCAAAACCGACCCACTTGTACCAGATCACAGCGTTTTGAGTCCCAAGCGGTAGCCGCAGCTCCTTGCTGGTCGGCCCGGTCGCGGTGGACGAGAGCAACGTGCCGGCGGCCTGGGGCACATAGCCCAGGATGTCAAGCGGTTGAACCGTGTAGGTCGCATCGACGTTGCCGTTGATCCACATATCCGGCGCGATGGCGGTGGAACCGTTGCCGTTGTCAATCCGGTACATCAGGTCGATGTGACCCGGATACTTGTTGTCGATGGCGGCGCTGAGCTCCAGGCCGGTGCTCGTGATGGTGGTCGCCACCGGCTCCATGGTCGGCTGCGCCGGGTTGGCCGCCTGCACTTTGGTTCCGCCGACGGAAGCGGTACCAATCGCAACCGCAAAAATACCGGCGGTCAGCCACAGCTTTCCCTTCTTGTACATCTTGAAGTGTTCCTTGGCTGCGCCTGGCGCAACCCGCTGATTCGTCAATCGACTCATTCTCCTAATTCCTCCTTGAGATTGACCGTCCAAATTCCCCCAAATGACACTGCAGCGGCGGATCAAAAACCGGCGCCGTAATTACCAATTAGTATAGCCAGAACGTTTTGAACGCGTTTTCGAATCTCAAGTTAAGTTGATATTTCGGAAATATTTTTCGATTTTCGCCTGCCGCAGCTCACCCGCTGAAAACTCGGCCGGCTAGTTGACATCACGGCTACTCATTGTTATTATGTACCGGTACCTAGTGATAACATTTAGCTTAGCAAGACTGTGCGTCTCAACCGCCGCCCGATGGCAATAACCGGCGACGCGGCGACGACCAGTCAGAGGAGACCGACCATGACAACGGGATTGACCAAGATGATTCGCGATAAGAAGCGCTACAGGCAGTTTTTGAAGGACGTCAACGCCCTGCCGGCACCTTACGCCCAGACGCTGTTGGCGCTGCAGGCCTACCTGTGGAACTTCGCGCGGAGCGGCGACTTGATAGAGCCGCTGGAGGAGATGCTGCGCATGTTTCAGGAAAGCGCGGCCGAGCAAGTGCCGGTCGCCCAGATTGTCGGGCCCGACCCGGTGGAATTCGCTGCCAACCTGATGGCCCAGTACCCAGACGACCTGTGGCTGATCAAGTACCAAAACCGACTGCGCAAGCAGGTCGAAGCCGCCGAGCAACAGTAGGCGACCACCGGCACGGCGGGTCCAAAAAAGCAGTTCAACGATTGGTTGAACTGCTTTTTGGCGTCCCGCCGCGGAGGCAGCCACCACGCCGCCTCACCGGTCAACCGGCACCGCTTGGCCACGGGCAGCCGTCACGTTCCATCACGCGGTGGCGGTCAGGCCCCGCCACCAGACGGCCGCCACGCCGCCGGTCAGGACCCTTGGCCGCCGGTGCCATCCGCCTGCGGGACAATGCGGTTGCGGCCGCTGTGCTTGGCCGCGTAGAGGTTGCGGTCGGCCTGCTTGTAGACGTCCTCGGCGCTGTAATCCGCGTCCTGCACCCGGGCCTGGCCGATCGAGCAGGTGATGGTCAGCCCCTCTGCCACGTCGTTGAACTGAACGAGCTGCAGCAGCTCCAGGAAGCGGTCACCGATTGCCTGGGCCGCGGCCTGGGACAGGTCGGTTCGGGCGATGATGGCGAACTCTTCACCGCCCAGCCGGTAAGCGGTCGCCGAGAACGGCAGCCCGTCGGCAAAACCGGCCAGCTCACGCGCCAGCCGCCGCAGCACGGCGTTGCCGCCGAGGTGGCCGTAAGTGTCGTTGATCTGCTTGAAGTGGTCGAGGTCGCCTTCAAACACCGAGTAGCCCGTGCCGTTTTTCTGAAACTCGGCAAAAAGCCGCCCGAGCTCCTTGGTGAAGGTGCCGAAGTTTTGCACCCCGGTCAGCTCATCGACCCGCGTCTGCACCACCAGGCGGTTGGTGCGAGCAAGCGTTCCGGCCAACAAGGCGGCCGCCCCGTGACCCAGCCCGGCCAACAGCGCCAGGCCCAAGAGCTCGCGGCCCCAAAACGCCGGCCCGGGTGCCGGCGCCACCCACTGCGCCTGGGCCACCAACAAGCCGGCGGCCAGCGCAATCAGCAGCCCGAATTCAACCAGGCCGTGCCGCTGCCGCGCCGCTGCTGCGGCGAATCGCCCCGCAAGCGCCGCGACGGCGACCAGCAACCCCGCGACCGCAAGCCACGTGGCGCGGTGGCCGAGCGCGACCAGCGCATAGGCCGCAAGCATCGTCCCACCCAGCCAGGCCCGTGGCCGCCCGAGCGGCCTTAGGCTGAGCAGCGCAAGCGCCACGATCAGCAGGTTCAAGGCGGTCCAGCGCGTCGCCGCGTTCAACAGCAACCCGCCCAGGTACAAGGTCCCCACCACCGCGCCGGCGCCTAGCAGCGCCTCGCGATGCGCCACGACCCAGGGTGCGGCGGTGCTGGCCCGAACCCAAGTGGCGAAGGCGAGGCCGCCGAGCACGACCAGCAGTGCGGTGCCCAGCGCCAGCACGTCGGACAATAAGAAATTAAACTGACTCATAAGCTTCCCCAAAAATGAATTTCATCACCCCTCAAGAATAGCACAAAACCCCGCGGCGGTCGGCGGAGATGTCCGACCCGTCGGCCGATAAATAACGGTAGGTTGACCCCGTTGACTGGGCCGCAATAAGGCGCTAAACTCGCCGTATAAGTATTTTTATAACATGCTTACATCGTTCTATTTATTGTGATTTCGATGAGAACATCTCGAAACTCGCGTGCATATATGCAAATCCGGCGAAGCAGGCGGAAATCCACATGCATATATGTAATTTTCGGCTGCGATGGCGGGCGCAACAATTATCGATCACGACCGATATTGCAGCCGAGCAAATAAAGTTTGGAGGCACACGTATTATGACGCAAACACGTCAGGATTATCGAGCGCAACGGCTCCCCCAAGGGCCGACCCTACATAAAGGTAAGTTGACACTTGCCGCCACGCTGGCGGCGGCCGCAATCACCGGTATCGGCGGCCACGCCGTCGTGCAGGCCGACACAACGGCCCCGACCCCCGCCCCGGCCGATCAGACCCAGCCGACCACCACCGCGACGGCAACCAGCGCCACCCCGGTAGAGCAGGCGCAAGCGGCCGTCACCACCGCCCAGGCCCAAGCCACCACCGCGACGCAGGCACAGGCCGCGGCACAGGCCAAAGCCGATTCGGCGACCGCAGCCGAAACCAAGGCCGCCCAAACCGTGACCGCCGGTGAGGCCCAGGCCCAAGCGGCCGCCCAAACCGTGAAGGCGGCCCAAGCCAGTGTCGCCACGGCGCAGGCCGACGTCACCGCCGCCCAAAGCGCGGCCGAACACGCCACCCCGGCCGATCAGGCGGCCGCGGCGCAGGCCGTGACAGAGGCTACGGCCGCCGTTGCGGCCAAAACCGCAGCCCAGACCAAGGCCCAGTCAACCGTTGACGCGGATGCCGGCACCGTCCAGACCGCCAAGACCGCCGTCACCACCGCCACCCAGGCGCAGGCCGAGGCCAAGGCCCAAGCCGCGACGGCCGACGCCGCGGTGGCTGCCGCAGCCAAGAAAACCGACACCGGCAAGGCCCTGACGGCACTCAACAACGCCAAGGCCGCCGAAGCAAAAGCCCAGGCCGTCGTCGACCAGGCCCAGGCCGCCGTCGCCGCTGCGACTAAGGCGAGCGACAACGCCGCCACTGCCCAGGCCAAGGCCGCCTTGACCACTGCCCAACAAGCACTCACCAAGGCCACAGCCAACCTGACCGCCGCCAAGGCCGCCGTCAAGACGGCCCAAACCGGCGTCACCACGGCGCAGCAGGCACTGGATCAGGCCACCGCGGCCTTGACCGCCGCCAAGCGCCAATCCAGCACCAAGAGCGGCGTCAAGGTGACCGTCACCGCAACGCTGAAGAAGGCGGTGACCAAGTACATCCAAGACACCCAGGCCCAAGCCAGCGTCAAGACCCGCGTCGCCGACATGAACGCGATCAACCAGGCGTTCGGCGGCGACTCCGCCAACGGCCATTTGACCCTCGCCTACACCGGCAACACCGCCAACGACAAAAAGGTCTTCAAGATCTCGCGCGACTACAACGACACGCTCAAGCAGCTGAACTCCGCCGAGATCACCGAGCTGGTGCAGACGCTGGCCGGCGCCATCAACGAGATTCGCACCCAGTTCGGGATCATCGACAAGGTCGGCGCGGTCAAGGTCAACCAAGACACCATCGCCTTGGCCAAGGCCGTCAATGCGGCCGCGGTCAAGGGTGGCGACATCACCGATACTTTGGACCACCTCGCCAAGACCTCGGGCGTCGACGAGAACCTGATCATCCAGCAAGTCGTGTCCGATGACCAAGACGTCGGCATCGCGGATTGGTCCGTCACGCAACACACCATGACCTTCAAGGAGGTCAAGGAACGCGCCTTGATGGCCTTCGTCTTCAATCAGGTCTACAGTGTCGGGGCCGACATCTACGCCGACCGCACCGCCACCGTTGAGAACGACACCACCTTCTTGCCCGGCAAACAGATCCTGGGCATCGCCAACTACCAGTTGGCCTCGATTGCCGCTAACGGCGTCCACGACGCCTTCTTCGGGGCCTGGGACACCTTCTTCGGCGCCGACCCGGCGACCATGGAGGCCTACCGCATGATTTTCGTGCCGGACACCGCCGCGTCTTTCGGCAACGCCGCCAATTTTGACCGCACCGTGATCACCACGCCTGGCCTGACCAGCGGTGCCAAGGTCGACACCACCAAGCAGGCGGCGGCCGTCGCCACCGCCACCGCCCAGCTGACAGCCGCCAAGGCGGCGCTGACCCAGGCCAAGGCCGCGCAGACCGCGGCGCAAACAGGCGTCACCACCGCCACTGCCGCCGTCGCCCAAAAGAAGGTCACCCAGCTGACCGCCGGCAGCAAGGCCAACGCCGCCGCACTGGCCGCCGCCCAAAAGACGCTGGCCAAGGCCCAAGACGCACTAAAAAAGGCCCAGGCCGCAACCGCCAAGGCGCAGACCGCCTACACCAACAGCCTGAAGTCGCAGTCCGAACAGGCCGCCGCGCTGAAGCAGGCCCAGGCCACCGCCGCTGCCGCCCAGGCCGCGCTGAAGCAGGCCACGTCAACGCTGACCAGCGCCAAGCAGGCACTGACCGCGGCCCTCGCCAAGCAAAAAGCCGACACGACGGCGCTGACCGCCGCCAAGGCCGCAGTCGCCAAGGCTCGGGCCGCGTTGGTTGCGGCCCAAAAGCAGGCCGCCCTGCTGGCCGATGTGCCGGCGGCCCAAGCGTCGGCGTTAGCCGCCCTGGCCGCGGCGAAGACCGAACTGGCCGCGGCCCAAACCGCCTACGACCAGGCCACGGCCAAGCTCGCCGCCTTGAAGCAATCCCTAACCGCCGCCAAGACCACCGCTCATACCGCCAAGGCGGCGCTGGCCGAGGCCACAGCCGCAACCGCCGCCGCCCAAACCAGGCTCGCCGCCGCCAAAACCAAGCTGGCCAAGCTGACCCACACGGAATCGCTTGAGGACAATGTGGCGCGTCAGCAACACGCGCTGGCCGGCAAGCCGGCCGCCGGCACCGCGACCCACGCAGTCGCCGTCGCCCACCCGGGCAAGCTAACCGCCGTCGCGGCCGGCGCGGCTGACAAGGCCGGCGTGACCGCCGTCAACCCGGTGATCGCGGCCGCACCAACTGCCACGACCACCGCGACCGGCGCCGCCAAGGCTGCCGGCCGCGATCTGCCGCAAACCGGCGAGGCGACCCGGGCGGCCGCCTTGCTGAGCGTGACCGGCGTGGCCGCGCTGCTCTCGCTGTTCGGCCTCACCGGATGGCGCAAGCGCCGCGAGTACTAACATTTCCGAAGCATTGAAAAACCGCCAGACCGAATTGAGGGACCCCATAATCATCAGACGCCTTGTCTAATGATTGCCCGGGACTCAATGGTCTGACGGTTTTTGCTTGCCGTGGCCACGGTGCCGCGGTCCAAGCGGTGACGCCGGCAGGCAATCGTCGACCCGCGCCACGCAGCGCCTGGCCCACACCGGCCCCAAATGCGCCGGACGCGCCGAAGCCACCCAGCGACTTGCGCTCGGCGGCTAAGGCTTGCTGATTGGTGATTGACGCTGGTTTCGCCCCCGCGAGCCGGCACAGGTCGACTCGCGGTACATGCTGGCTGGTACAAGCTCCCTGTCAGTTCGGCACCGCAGCTACCTCGCAAGCGAGTAGGCACCGGACTGTGCGGCAGGAAGATGGTGGTCCACACCCTGGTGGTCGGTCCCAATCGGAGGGGACCGTTGCGCGAAAACGTCGGCGTTGTTGCCTGGTACGGCATGGCATGAGTGGGGTACTGGGAATGCTTATGTCCCGGACCGTTCCCCATAGACAGTGGTCGTGCTGCGGCTGTGATCAAAGCCGCCTCCCCGTCCTAAGATAATCATCTGAGGCTAGTGTAAGCCCTGTCATTTTGCCCGTCAACTTTTTAGCTCGCCACGTGGCGCAGAAGGCACAAAAATAAGCCCACTCGCAATGAGTGGGCTTACCTTGTCCGTAAGCCGGACCAGTCGGCCGCCGAAGCAACCGCTCGCAGCATCGAATCGAGAACGATTAACGCTTGGAGAACTGACTAGCCTTACGGGCCTTCTTCAGACCTGGCTTCTTACGTTCCTTCATGCGAGGGTCACGCGTGAGCATGCCGGCACGCTTGAGGGGACCGCGGAAGTCTGGGTCAACGGTGAGCAGCGCACGGGAAATCCCGTGACGAATGGCACCGGTCTGACCGGTGAAGCCGCCGCCATTGGCGTTAACCAAGACGTCGTACTGACCGGTGGTTTCGGTGATACCGAAAGGCTGGGTCAGATCAAGGATCAGGTTTTCATATGGCAGGTAGTCGTGGACGTCCTTGCCGTTGATTGTGATTTTGCCGGAGCCAGGAACCAGACGGACCCGGGCAACGGAGTTTTTGCGGCGACCAGTGCCGCTGTAAGATACTTGAGCCACAGTTGTATCCTCCTTAGATTAGGTTGGTGATGTCGAGTACTTCTGGCTTCTGTGCTTCGTGGGAGTGATCTTCCCCGGCGTACACGTGAAGCTTCATGAATTGCTGGTGACCAAGCGTGTTCTTGGTAGGCAGCATCTTCTTGACAGCGTATTCGACCAAGCGTGCTGGGTCGTTCTTCAGCAGATCGCCAGCAACTTCATGCTTCAAACCACCTGGATGTTGGCTGTGACGGTAGTAGATCTTGTCGCTGGCCTTGTTGCCGGTCAGCTTCAGGTTCGCGGCGTTGATGACGATGACATTGTCACCGGTGTCAACGTGCGGGGTAAAGGTCGGCTTGTTCTTGCCGCGCAGGATGGAAGCGACGACGGAAGCCAAACGGCCAAGGCTGATGTCCGTTGCGTCGATCACATACCATTTACGTTCGATTTCGCCTGGCTTAGCCATAAATGTTGTACGCACGATTTGTTTCCTCCAATGTTTCTGTGCTTGTTTGACACGTCATAAGTTTCCGGGGCTTATCGTGGGGCAAACAATACCAGCTACTAACATACCAAAAATGCGGCGGGAAGTCAACGCGACTGACGCGTTTTTCGCGTCAACTCCACCAGGCGTTTCCCAGTAGCCATCACGCCTGAATCTTCGGGCCACGCAGCACCACGCCACCGCAGCCGCCCAGCAGCGCCGTCAGGCCCAGACACAGCGCGAACACCGCCGCCCAGCCGAGCCGCTGGCCCAACCACGCGCAACCCGGGGCCAAGCTCACCGCCGCATCCGCCGCCCCGCGACGGCCGCCTTGCCGGTCCGCTACCCAACAGGCGCCAACGCCCGTCACTGCCGCGCCCGGTCGTCCTCCGGGTAGTACACTTCCTTCAGGTACAGCCCCGAGGCCGGGGCGGTGCCGCGAGCCTGCTGGCGGTCCAACACCTCGTACAGGCGCAGGAAGTCGTGAACCGGGCGCCGGCCGTTGCCGATTTCCAGCAGCGTGGCGACCAGGATCCGCACCATGTTGTAGAGAAACCCGTTGCCGTAAAACTCAAACACGATCTCGTTTCGCGCGACGTCTTCTCGCACGGTCGCCTCGTAAATCGTGCGCACCTTGTCGACAATCACGCCGCCGCTGGCCGCAAAGCTCGTGAAGTCGTGGGTCCCGACGACATCCGGCAGCGCCGCGCGAATCAGGTCGAGATCCAGGGGGTACGGGTAGTGGCCGGTGTAGAGGCGGTTGAACGGGTCGGTGAAGCGGCCACGCGCAACCCGGTACAGGTAGCGCTTGCCGATGGCCGAGTACCGGGCGTGAAACGCGCTGGGGACGATCTCGGCCTTCAGGATCTCAATGTCCAGGGGCATCAGCGAGTTCATCGCGAGCAGCATCGACCGGGCGGGAATATTTCCCGGGAAATCAAAGGAGACCACCTGGCCCAGCGCATGCACCCCGGAGTCGGTGCGACCGGAGCCGTCGACGTGAATGGACTCGCACTTGGCCATTTTGCCCAAGGCCTTTTGCAACACCCCCTGCACCGTGCGTTGGCGGGGCTGCACCTGGTAGCCGGCGAACTTGGTACCGTCGTAAGCCAGCGTCAGTTTGTAATGCGTCATCGTATGCCTTTCCGGCAGTCAAAAGCGGCCGACCACATGGCCCGACCGCCGACTGCAACACTTGTCTACGCGCGAAGCAGCACCAGCGCCGCCGTCAAGACCACCATCGCGAGTCCGGCGAACACGTCGGCCCTGTGATAGTTCAGGACGCGGTACTTGGTGCGGTTGTCGCCGCCCTGGTAGCCACGGGCATCCATCGCCGTCGCGAGGTCCTCGGCAATCGTGAACGAATCCACGAACAACGGAATCAGAAGCGGCACCACCGCCTTCATCTGCTGAAACAGGTTGCCGGAGCCAAAATCGACCCCCCGGGCCCGTTGCGCGTTCATAATCTTGGTCGTCTGGTCCATCAGGGTCGGCACGAAGCGCAGCGCGATCTGCAGCACCAAGGCCAGCTCGGTCACCGGCACGTGTAACTTACGCAGCGGCCGCAGCAGCGACTCCACCGCATCCGCCAGAGACAGCGGCTGCGTGGTCAGCGTCAGAAGCGTCGAGACGAAGATGATCAAGACGAAGCGCATGAAGATGAACGCGCCGTTGACCAGCCCGAACTGCGTGATCGCCAGCCACCCGAAGGACCAATACGTCGGTCCCCCCTTGGTGAAGAAAATCTGCAGCACGACGGTGAACAGGATCAGCCAGATCATCGGCCGCACCCCACGCAAGAAGAAGCCCAATTTGATTTTGGATGCGGCGAGCATCGCCATGGTCACGGCGAACATCAGCAGGTAAGACTGCCAATTGTTGGCCAGGAAAATGATGGCGATGTAATAGAAGCTGGCCATCAGCTTGGTTCGCGGATCCAGCCGGTGGACCCAGGAGTCGCCGGGCAGGTAACGCCCTAGCAGCAGCTTATTCACGGGCGTCCCCTCCAATCTGTGGCAGCAGCTGATCCGCCAAGGCGCCGGCGGTCAGCGGCAGCGGATCGAACTGGAAGCCCTTGGCCGCCAGCTTCTCGGCCATCACCGCCGTTTTGGGCAGCCCCAGCGAGTGCTGACGCAGCCAATCCGGGTCGGCGAACACTTCGGCCGGGGTCCCTTGCCGCACCAGCTCGCCGTTTTGCATCACCAGCACGTTGTCGGCGTAGTCGGCCACGTCGTCCATCTGGTGGGTGACCAGCACGATGGTCAGCCCCGACTCCTGGTGCAGCCGGTTGAACATCTGCATCATTTCCTGGCGGCCGGCGGGATCAAGCCCCGCGGTCGGCTCGTCCAAGACCAGCACCTCCGGCTGCATCGCCAGCACCCCGGCGATCGCCACGCGGCGCATCTGGCCGCCCGACAGGTCAAAGGGCGAGCGTTCGAGCAGCGCCTCCGGCAGCCCCACCAGCGGCATCATTTTGGCCGCCAGCGCCAGCGCGTCCTTCTCAGGCACCCCGAAGTTCTTGGGGCCAAAGGCGATGTCTTGCGCCACGGTCTGCTCGAACAGCTGATTTTCGGCGAACTGGAACACCATGCCGACCTTCTGGCGCAGCGGCCGCAGGTTCTTGTTCGACGTCTCGCTGGTGATGGTGAAGTCGCCGATGGTCACGGTGCCGCTGGTCGGCTTGATCAAGGCGTTCAGATGCTGCAGCAGCGTCGACTTGCCGGAGCCGGTGTGGCCGATGATGGCCGTGTAGGCACCGCCCTTGATGGTGGTGCTGATGTCCTTGAGTCCCAGCCCGGAGAACGGTGTCCCGGCCTGGTACGTGTAGCTCACATGGTCGAATGTAATGTCCATAAGTAATCCACCAGGCCTTCCTCAGACAGGTATGTCGCCGGCACCTTGACGCCACGCGCCGCCAGTGCCGCCTTCAGCTTCTCCGGGTACGGGACGTCCAGCCCCAGCTTGATCAGCTCGGGACCGTAGGCGAAGATCTCATCCGGCGTCCCCGCCTCGCGAATCTCGCCGTCGTTGAGCAAAATGACGCGGTTGGCCTTGGCCGCCTCGTCGATATCGTGGGTGATCGACAGCACGGTCAGGTCGGTGTCCGCCCGCAGCTTCTGGATCAGCGCGACAATCTCGGCACGGCCGGCGGGGTCCAGCATCGACGTCGCCTCGTCCAAAATGATGATGTCCGGGCGTTGCGCCACGATGCCGGCGATCGCGACGCGCTGCTTTTGACCGCCCGACAGCCGTGCCGGCTCACGGGTCGCAAACTCGCTCATCCCGACGGCCTCAAGCGCGTCTCGCACCCGCACCAGCATCTCCGGCCGCGGCACCCCGCGGTTCTCCAGCCCGAACGCGACATCGTCGGCCACCGTCGCGCCGACGAACTGATTGTCCGGGTTCTGGAACACGATGCCGACCTTGGCCCGGATGTCCCACACGGTGTCTTCGGCCAGCGTCAGGCCGCCGACCACCACCGTGCCGGAATCCGGCGCCAGCAGGCCGTTGATGTTCTTGGCCAGCGTCGACTTGCCCGACCCGTTGTGGCCGATGATGGCGACCCACTCGCCTTGATGCACGGTCAGGCTGATGTCCTTGAGCGTGGGATGATCCGCATCCGGATAATGAAAATTCAAATGATCGATCGTGATCGCTTCGGCCATGATGCCCCTCTTTTCCGATTTTGCATGACGGAATCATGATACCATATTTGCATCTGTCATGCTTCTAAAACGCTAACTGTATCACTCTCACCACGCCACTGTCACCGCAACCACCGCACCGGGTCACCGAATCCCGTGCGGCCACGCGGCACCTGATTCCCCGCGCTGACGCCGCCGGCCTGAAAACACCAAAAAGGCGGCCCCGTGGTGGCGGTCGCCTTTTGATCTGGGCTCACCCCATGTACGACCGCCGCCCGTTGCGGTACAGGTCGTCGCCGTCGTAGCGCACCGCATTGACGGCGAAGGTGTTGTCCGGATTGATGTCGATGGCGTTGGCGGGAATGTAGCTGGCGGCGCTGGTTTGCATCATGGCCCCAAGCGTCTTGGCCGTCACCTTGCGCGAGGCCCCGGCGGTGATCTGCTTGTTGACCGGGCTTCGCACGTAGCGAACCTCGCCGTCTCGATAGGTCACGCGCAAAAACAGGTTCGGCAGCATCGCCACGCCTTCAACGCGTGGCACGGTAGCGTCTGTCATGGTCGTCCCCACTTTCTCGTTGCGTCAGCGGCGTCCTCTCGACACTTCCATCGTAACACGGCCACCCGCCGGCGGAAAAGCCAGACCCCGTGGCCGCCGCCGGCACCACGGCCGGTGCGGCCCGGTGGCAGCGCCGCGCGACCACACGAAAGGCCCCCGCTTTCGCGGAGGCCCAGTATGTAAAAAAAATCATTTGAGATGGAGACACCGGTTGCCCGGTGCTCGCAAGCTAGACTCGGCAGGCCGAGGCCTGGGGCTGACGCCCATACCAAAAGGTAGCCAACATCGTAACGCTCCATCGATCAAATGATCAAAGTGAACCGGCCACGGGGGTCGGCTCGGTTTTGAAAAAAGTGGTCAGGCGAACTTAGACGAGTTCGATGATGACCATTTGTGCGGCATCGCCACGACGAGGCGCGGTCTTCAACGTGCGGGTGTAACCGCCGTTGCGTTCTGCGTAGCGTGGGGCAACGTCAGAGAACAGCTTCTGCAGGGCAGACTGAACGACTACCTTGTCGCCGTCTTCCTTGACGTCCGCGATTTCGTTGCGCAGGAATGCGGCAGCCTGACGGCGTGCGTGCAAGTCGTTGCGCTTGCCCAAGGTGATCATCTTTTCCGTCGTGGAGCGGATTTCCTTGGCGCGGGCTTCGGTCGTCGTGATCCGTTCGTTGATGATCAGATCCGTCGTCAGATCGCGAAGCAGTGCTTTACGTTGAGAGCTCGTACGCCCTAATTTCCGGTAACTCATGGATTGGCCTCCTTTACGAGATTAATCTTCTTTGCGCAGACCCAGGCCCAAGTCGGATAACTTGTTCTTCACTTCTTCAAGTGATTTGCGGCCGAGGTTGCGCACCTTCATCATATCGGCTTCTGTTTTGTTGGTCAGTTCCTGAACCGTGTTGATGCCAGCACGCTTCAGGCAGTTGTAGGAGCGAACAGACAAGTCGAGCTCTTCGATGGTCATCTCGAGCATCTTTTCCTTGTGAGTCTCTTCCTTTTCAACCATGATTTCGGCGTTCTTGGCTTCATCGGTCAAGTTGACGAAGATGTCGAGATGTTCGGTCAAAATCTTCGCGGCCAGGCTGATGGCCTCGCGCGGAGAGATCGAACCATTAGTCCAAACATCCAAAGTCAGCTTGTCGAAGTCGTTACGCCGCCCAACACGAGCACTTTCAACTTGGTAGTTGACCCGACTGATGGGGGTGAAAATGGAGTCGACAGGCAGTACCCCGATCGGCATGTCGTCGCTCTTGTTTTGGTCCGCCGGCACGTAGCCGCGACCAGTGCGAACCGTCATCCGAACGTGGAAGCGGCCGCCCTCAGCAACGGTACAGATGTACTGCTCAGGGTTAAGCACTTCGACGTCACTATCGGTCACGATGTCGGCAGCCGTCACCGTTGCCGGGCCGGCCACGTCGATCTCGACGGTTTTGTCATCATCCGCGGTCATCTTCAAAGCGAGCTTCTTGATGTTGAGGATGATCTGGGTGACGTCTTCCAACACGCCGTCAATCGTGGAGAACTCGTGGAGCACACCGTCGATTTGGATGTTGGAGACCGCAGCACCAGGCAAAGAGGATAACAGGATGCGACGCAGCGAGTTACCTAACGTGGTCCCGTAGCCGCGTTCGAGCGGCTCGACCACGAACTTGCCGTAGTTGGTGCTTTCGTCAACTTTGGTGATGTTCGGCTTTTCAAATTCGATCATCTAGTCTGTACCCCTTTCAAAACGAGAAGTGAACATTGTCAACCAAGACGAGTCGTCTGGTCACAATTACACACGACGACGCTTTGGAGGACGGGAACCGTTGTGCGGAACCGGTGTAACATCGCGGATCGCGGTCACTTCAAGTCCAGTTGCCTGGAGGGAGCGAATCGCGGCTTCACGACCAGAGCCAGGGCCCTTGACGGTGACTTCAACAGACTTCATGCCGTGTTCCATGGATTCCTTCGCTGCGGCTTCCGCGGCCATCTGAGCGGCGAAAGGCGTGGACTTACGGGAACCCTTGAAGCCAAGGCTACCAGCTGAGGACCAAGCGATCGCGTTGCCGCGAGGGTCGGTGATCATAACGATCGTGTTGTTGAACGTGGAGTGAATGTGAGCCACACCGGACTCGATGTTCTTCTTCACCCGGCGCTTACGAGTTGTTTTGCGTGCTGCCATCGAATATTACCTCCTTCTTAATTATTTCTTCTTGCCGGCAATGGTAACTTTCTTACCCTTGCGCGTCCGTGCGTTGTTCTTGGTGTTTTGACCGCGAACAGGCAGACCACGGCGGTGACGGATCCCACGATAGGAACCGATTTCCTGAAGCCGCTTGATGTTCAGGCTGACTTCGCGACGGAGATCGCCTTCAACCTTGATGTTGTCAACGGCTGCGCGGATCTTGTCTTCTTGATCTGGGGTCAGGTCTTCTTGGCGGACGTTTTCAGGAACGCCTGCTTCCTTGAGGATCTTCTGAGCGGTGGTCTTGCCGATCCCAAAAATGTAGGTCAGGGCAATAACGATTTGCTTACCACGTGGTAAGTCGACACCAGCGATACGAACCATACGATGGACACCTCCTATTTGTGTTTTAGGTTTTAGCCTTGGCGTTGCTTATGCTTTGGGTTAGCAGGGCAAATGATCATGACACGGCCTTTGCGGCGGATCACTTTGCAGTGCTCGCACATCTTTTTAACAGATGGACGTACTTTCATGATTAAGCCTCCTCTGGGTGGGCCATAATGCGGCCCCGGTTAAGTGGATATCTTGTCAGGCACGTGGCAAGGGCTGCAGCGCAACCCTACTTGAAGCGGTACGTGATCCGGCCCTTGGTCAGATCGTACGGCGACAGCTCCACGGTCACCCGGTCGCCAGGCAGGATGCGGATGTAGTGCATCCGAATCTTCCCGGAGACATGGGCCAGGATGGTCGCCCCGTTTTCAAGCTCGACTTGGAACATCGCGTTCGGTAAAGTATCGACCACGGTGCCTTGAATCTCGATTACATCGTCTTTTGCCACTAAGAATTTCCTCCTAAATGTCTGGTTCTACGCGCGAAAAGGGTGAGGCCACTGGCACTCACCGCACATACCGCGATATTGTACCATAAAAAATGAATTTTGAAAACAGTCAGGGGTATTTGCAAAAGACGCGTGATCTACTTGGCGATCGCCTTCAAGATCTTCTCGATCTCTGCAAAGACCAGGTCAATGTCTTGGTCCCCATTGACTTCAAACAAGAGGTTGCGGGACTTGTAGAAGTCCAGCAGCGGGGTGTTCATCTCAATGTTGACCTTGAGGCGGTTCTTCACCGTTTCGGGCTTGTCGTCGTCGCGCTGGAAGAACTCGTGGCCGCCGCAGCGATCGCACGTGCCGGCCACCTTGGTTGGGTGGTACAGCTTGTGGTAGGTCGCCCCGCAGGTCTTGCAGATGAACCGGCCGGAAAGGCGATCCACCAAGACCTCGGGTTCAACGGCGATGTTGATCACGGCCTCGACCGGCTTGGCCAGGTCGGCCGTGATCTGCTCGAGCGCTTCCGCCTGCGCAATGGTGCGTGGGAAGCCGTCCAGCATGTAACCGGCGTCGGTGTCGGACTCGCCTAAGCGTTCCTTCACGATGGCCTCGGTCACCTCATCCGGGACCAAAGACCCGGAATCCATGTAAGACTTGGCTTTGAGTCCCAGCGCCGTGCCGGCCGCCATGGCCGCACGGAACATGTCCCCTGTACTGATGTGGGCAATGGGGTACTCGGCCTCGATTTTCTCGGCCTGGGTCCCCTTACCTGCACCGGGAAGTCCCATTAAAATGAGATTCACGTTGCATCCTCCTCGAAATTGACTAGTCTGTGATGAGATCGTCTCGAATGAAGCCGACGTACTCGCGCTTCATCAAGAGTCCGTCCAGCTGGCGAACCAGCTCAACGGCGGTCATGACCACGATCAGGAGGCTCGTGCCGCCCAGCCCGATGGACTGTGGCAGGCCCCAGATGTTCGCGGCCAGCTGTGGCATCAGGGCCACAACGCCCAGGAACAGTGCCCCGACGGTGGATAACCGCATCAAGACGCCGGACATGTACTTCTCGGTCTCCTTACCGGGCCAAACACCTGGGATGTAACTCCCCTGCTTGGTGAGGTTTTCGGCGACCTTCTCCGGGTTGACCTGGACGAAGGCGTAAAAGAAGGTGAAGACGACGATCAACAGGGTGTAGATCGCGGTCCCGGCCGGCTTTTGCATGTTGAAGATGTTGGTCATCACTTGGTACCAACCATCGCCGGCATGCTTGGCCTGAAAGGCCATCAGAATGGTCTGCGGGGTCACGATGAACGAGCTGGCGAAGATGACCGGAATCACCCCAGCCACGTTGACCTTCAGCGGCAGGTAGGAATTGCTCCCCGCTGCCGTGACGCGCCGCGTGTACTGGATTGGAATCTTCCGGTTGGCTTGCTGCACCCAGGTGACGAAGGTCACGACGGCGATCAGCAAAACCGCCAGCGCGATCAGGAACAACGCGCCCTTCCAACGGTCGCTCGGATCGTTGTTGACGATGTTGTCCGTGAAGAGCTGCTGGAAACCGCTTGGGAGACGTGCGATGATCCCGGCAAAGATGATCATCGACACGCCGTTGCCGATCCCCTTATCGGTGATCTGCTCACCCATCCAAGTCAAAAGCATCGTGCCGCCGGTCAGGATAATCCCGATGACGACATAGGTCTCGATGCTCGGGTTCTTCACCAGGCCGTATACGGACAGGGTTTGGAACCCGGCCGTGATCCCAATTGCCTGGAAGAACCCAAGGCCGATGGTCAGGTAACGGGTGACCTGGTTCAGCTTGCGCCGACCGACCTCCCCTTGCTTGCTCCATTCGACGAACTTGGGCACGATGTCCATCTGCAACAGCTGGACCACGATCTGCGCCGTGATGTATGGTGAAACCCCCATGGAGAAAATCGAGTAGTTCGAAAGGCCGCCACCACTGACAGTGTCAAGTAACGGGATCAAGCCACTCTCACTGATTTTGGTCAACGCCGAAGCATCGACGCCAGGAACCGAGATCTGAGATCCTAACCGGTAAACCAGCAAAACGCCTAAGGTGAAGAGGATCTTGTTGCGGATCTCCTTGACTTTGAGCGCGTTAATGAGGGTCTTCAGCATTAGATCACCTCGATCGAACCGCCTGCGGCATTCACCGCTTCAACTGCAGCTTCGGACGCCTTGTTGACCTTGATGGTCAGCTTCTTGTCGAGTTGACCGTCAGCCAGCAACTTGATGCCGTCCTTCGCGTCCTTGACCAGGCCGCTTTCGATCAGCAATGCTGGGTTGACTTCGGTCCCGTCTTCGAACTTGTTGAGATCCTTCAAGTTGATCACAGCAAAGTCCTTCCGGTTGATGTTCTTGAAACCGCGTTTTGGCATGCGGCGGAACAGTGGCATCTGGCCACCTTCGAACCCAAGACGGGTCTTGCCGCCCTGACGTGCCAGTTGGCCTTTTTGACCCTTACCGGCGGTCTTACCCTGACCGCTGGAAGTACCGCGGCCGAGGCGCTTGCCGTGTTGGCGTGAGCCTTCGCTTGGCTTTAATTCATGCAACTTCATACTCTAGGACACCTCCGTTTCGTGTGTAGTTTTAGTCCTTGATCTCTTCAACGGAAACCAAGTGGGAAATCTGGAAAATCGCACCGCGGGTGGCTGCGTTGTCGGGCTTAACAACAGAGCTGTTAACCCGACCAAGACCGAGTTCCTTCACAATCGTGCGTTGCTTAGGCAACCGGTGAGCAGCACTCTTGGTCAACGTGATTTTTAATTGAGCCATTATGTGCCCTCCTAGTCTTGTAAGTGAGAAACGGACACGCCGCGAAGATCTGCGGTTTCTTCAATCGTCTTGAGCTGCTTGAGCCCTTCAACGGTTGCGCGGATCATGTTGATCGGCGTGTTGCGGCCGAGGGACTTGCTGGTAACGTCAGAGATACCGGCGAGTTCCATGACGGCACGGACAGCGCCCCCAGCAGCGACCCCGGACCCTTCAACGGCAGGCTTCAGCAGTACTTCGCCGGCGCCGAAGTGACCGATCACTTCATGCGGAATCGTCGTGCCGACGACCGGCACTTCGATCAGGTTCTTCTTGGCGTCTTCAACGGCTTTGCGGATCGCTTCAGGCACTTCCTGCGCCTTACCGGTACCGAAGCCGACGTGGCCGTGCTTGTCGCCGACGACCGCGATGGTTGCAAAACGCAGCCGACGACCACCTTTGACAACTTTGGTGACGCGGTTGATCGCAATGACGCGGTCTTCCAAGTCGAGTTGGTTTGGATCGATGTATGATGCCATGTGTTGGTTATCCTCCTTTGATTAGAATTCGAGGCCGTTTTCACGCGCAGCTTCAGCTAAAGCCTGCACGCGACCATGATAGAGGTAACCACCACGGTCAAAGACCACATCTTTGTGACCGGCGGCAATGGCCCGCTTGGCGATCAGTTCACCAACGGCGGTTGCCTGGGCGGTCTTGTTGTCGGTTGCGGCAATTTCTTTATCAAGAGTGGAGGCACTTGCTAGCGTCACACCCGCTACGTCATCAATTAATTGCGCGTAGATGTTCTTGTTAGAACGGAAAACGTTCAAGCGTGGGCGCTCGCTCGTACCAGAAATCTTACCCCGGACACGCGCGTGACGCCGCTGCCGAGTTTTGTTTTTATCTGGCTTAGAAATCACAATGTTCACCTCTTGTTTAGTTTGCTAACGACTACTTACCGGTCTTACCTTCCTGACGACGGACGTATTCGTCAACGTAACGAATACCCTTGCCCTTGTAAGGTTCTGGGGAACGAACGGCGCGGATTTCGGCTGCGAACTGACCCACAACCTGCTTGGAAATCCCGGACACGTTGATTTCGGTGTTGCTTGGCACATCGAATTCAACGCCGGCAGGGGCTTCCATCTCGACCGGGTGGGAGTAACCGACGGCCAGGACCAGCTTAGCACCTTGCTTTTGGGCACGGTAGCCGACCCCGACGAGCTTCAGCTTCTTGACGAAGCCTTCGGTCACGCCGACGATCATGTTGTTCAGGTTCGCACGCATCGTGCCGTGCATCGCCTTCCAGGAATCATCCGGGCGCGTGAAAGTAATTTCTGCGCCTTCCTGGTGCATTTCGATTTCAGGCGCAAAGTGGCGAGTCAATTCGCCCTTAGGACCCTTAACGGTGATGTTCTCGCCGTCGGCAGTGATGGTGACACCAGCTGGGACGGTGATTGCTTTATTACCAATACGACTCACTTGTAGGCACCTCCTTTTGAATTGTTTGTCTTACCAGACGTACGCGAGCACTTCGCCGCCAACGTTCTTCGCGCGGGCTTCTTTGTCAGTGATGACGCCTTCTGGAGTGGAAAGGATCGCGATGCCCAGGCCGTTCAATACCTTCGGCACTTCGTTTGCCTTCACGTATGAACGCAGACCAGGCTTGGAGATCCGCTTCAAGCCGGAGATGACGCGTTCGTTGTTCTTCCCGTACTTCAGGAAGAGGCGGATCACGCCTTGCTTGTCGTCTTCGATGACTTCGTAATCACGAATGAAGCCTTCGGACTTAAGGATCTCGGAAATGTTGATTTTCATCTTAGATGCAGGTACGACCAGGGATTCGTGACGAACCATGTTGGCGTTACGGATCCGGGTCAAGTAATCTGCGATTGGATCGGTCAAGACCATTGATTTAACCTCCTTTGACTTGTGGTTGTTTACCAGCTAGCTTTGCGCATACCTGGGATTTGACCGGCATGTGCTAATTCACGAAGGCAAATCCGGCAGAGTTTGAATTTACGGTAGACGGAATGCGGACGGCCACAACGTTGGCAGCGTGTGTATTCTTGCACTGCGAACTTTGCAGGCCGATTGTTCTTCACGATCATTGACTTCTTAGCCAAGTGTGTCCCTCCTTATTTGGCGAATGGCATCCCAAGCTTGGAAAGCAGCTCGAGTGCTTCTTCATCGGTGTTAGCAGTCGTGACGATGACAACGTCAAGACCCCGAACGTGGTTAACCTTGTCGTAATCCACTTCAGGGAAGATCAGTTGTTCCTTAACCCCAAGCGTGTAGTTCCCACGCCCGTCGAAGGACTTCGCGGAGATACCGTGGAAGTCACGAACTCGAGGCAAGGAAACGTTGATCAGCTTGTCAAGGAAGTCGTACATGCGTTCACCGCGCAGGGTAACCTTGGCACCGATAGCCATGCCTTCACGCAGGCGGAAGTTCGCGATGGACTTCTTGGCCTTGGTGATCAAAGGCTGCTGACCGGAGATGAGCTTCAGCTCGGCAACGGCTTCGTCAAGGTTCTTGGCGTTTTGGGTCGCGTCGCCGACACCCATGTTCAGGACGATTTTTTCGACCTTAGGGGTCTGCATCGTGCTCTTGTAGCTGAATTTCTCAACCAGAGCAGGCGCGATCTCAGTGTTGTAGCGTTCTTGTAAACGGTTGGTCATGCGAGTTTAGTCCTCCTTTCTGAATTACTTTTCGATTGCGGAACCGGACTTCTTGGCGATCCGCACTTTTTTACCATCTTTAACGGCGGAACCGATGCGCGTTGGCTTATCGGATTCCGGGTCAAGCAGCATCACGTTGGACACGTGAATCGCTGCTTCCTTGTCGATAATGCCGCCCTGAGGGTTGGCATTGTTTGGCTTTTGGTGCTTCTTGATCATGTTGACGCCTTCGACAATGACCTTGTCTGCGTTGAGCAGAACCTTGGTCACCGTCCCTGTCTTGCCGGCATCTTTACCGCGCATGACCCGCACTTTGTCACCAGTTTTGATTTTCATGTTTCGCACCTCCTATTGGTCAGATTACAGAACTTCGGGCGCTAAGGAAACGATCTTCATGAAATCGCCGTCACGCAGCTCACGTGCGACTGGTCCAAAGATACGAGTCCCCTTTGGGCTCTTGTCGGCGTTGATGATGACAGCCGCGTTCTCGTCAAACTTGATGTAGGAGCCGTCTGCACGACGCGCACCGGACTTGGTGCGGACGATGACAGCCTTCACAACATCAGCCTTCTTGACAACGCCACCTGGTGTAGCTTGTTTTACAGTTGCCACAACGATGTCACCGATGTTACCGGTCTTGCGGTAGGAACCGCCAAGCACTTTGATGACAAGTAATTCGCGGGCACCGGAGTTGTCCGCCACTTTAAGACGACTTTCTTGTTGAATCACGGGTTGGTCCTCCTTTCGTCTCGATCTCGATTAGATACGAACTGCCTTTTCGACAACGTTCAATAAACGGAAACGCTTGTTGCGAGACATCGGACGAGTTTCCATGATGCGGACCAAGTCGCCGGTCTTAGCGGTGTTTTCCTCATCGTGGGCGTAGTACTTCTTTGAGTACTTCACACGCTTGCCGTATACCGGGTGAGTCTTAGTCGTCTTGACTTCGACGGTAATGGTCTTGTCCATTTTGTCCGAAACGACGCGGCCTTGATAAACTTTACGAGAATTACGTTCTTCCAAGGTGATTGTCTCCTTTCCGATTATTTGTTGAGTTCTTGCTGCCGAAGGACCGTTTTGATCCGTGCGATGTTGTGACGCACTTGCTTCAAGCGAGCAGTGTTTTCAAGCTGACCAGTTGCTTGTTGGAAGCGCAGGTTGAAAAGTTCTTCTTTGTACTGCTTTTCCTTTTCGAGCATCTCAGCAGCGCTTAATGCCGTAATTTCCTTAGCCTTCATTAGATTGCTCACCTACTTCCTCGCGTTTCACGATCTTGGTGCGAACCGGGAGTTTGGTCGATGCCAGGCGCAGTGCTTCCTTGGCAACTTCTTCAGGAACTCCAGCAACTTCGAACATGATCTTTTCGCGCTTAACAACTGCGACCCAGCCGGATGGCGCACCCTTACCATTACCCATGCGGACCCCAACACCCTTACTGGTGTAGGACTTTTGAGGGAAAATGCGGATCCAAACCTTCCCGCCACGCTTCATGTAACGAGTCATCGCGACACGAGCGGCTTCGATCTGGCGGTTGGAGATCCAGTGGGATTCCAGGGCTTCCAGACCGTATTCACCAAAGCTGACTTCCTTGCCACCCTTGGCTGCACCGCGCATCTTGCCGCGGAATTCGCGACGGTGCTTAACACGCTTAGGTACTAACATTGGTTATTTCCCTCCTTTCGCTTGAGGACGGTTAGGCTTATCAGGCAGCACTTCGCCCCGGTAGATCCAGGTCTTGATGCCGATCTGGCCGTACGTCGTCGTCGCTTCTTCCCATGCGTAGTCGATGTCGGCACGCAGGGTGTGCAAAGGCACGGTGCCTTCGGAGTAGTGCTCACGACGGGCAATATCCGCACCGTTCAAGCGACCAGCAGCCTGGGTCTTGATGCCCTTGGCGCCGGAACGCATGGTGCGTTGCATCGCCTGCTTCATCGCGCGGCGGAAGGCCACACGCTGTTCAAGCTGAGCGGCGATGCTTTCGCCAACCAGCTTGGCGTCCAAGTCAGGCTTTTTGATTTCGACGATGTTGATGTGAACCTTGCGGCCGGTCAAGTCGTTGAGCTGCTTGCGCAGACTTTCAACTTGGGCACCGCCCTTGCCGATCACCATGCCAGGCTTGGCAGTGTGAATGGAAATGTTCACGCGGTTTGCAGCGCGTTCGATTTCGATAGTCGAAACGGAGGCTTCTGCAAGCTTGTCGTTGATGAATTTACGGATCTTGATGTCTTCGTGAAGGTACTTAGCAAAGTCTTTGTCTGCGTACCACTTGGATTCCCAGTCACGAATGACGCCAACACGGAAACCGTTTGGATTGATTTTCTGACCCACGCGTTATCCCTCCTTATGCTTCTTTTTCGGCAACAACCACGGTAATGTGGCTGGTGCGCTTGTTGATCGGTGATGCAGAACCCTTGGCGCGCGGACGGAACCGCTTCAAGGTTGGGCCTTCGTTAACGTAGGCTTCCTTGACGTAAAGGTTTTGCGCATCTAAGTCAAAGTTATGTTCCGCGTTTGCGATAGCGGACTTGAGAACTTTCTCAACGAGCGGGGAACCCGCACGAGGCGTGAAGTCCAAGATCGCCAATGCTTCGGCAACGTCGCGGTCACGGATCAGGTCGATCACCAAACGCGCTTTGCGAGCAGCGATCCGAACCGTCTTGGCCGTTGCGGTTGCAGACGTAATTTGTTCAGCCATGAATATGCTCCTTTCTAGCGCCCTTTGGTCTTCTTGTCGTCCTTAGCGTGACCACGGAAGGTACGGGTTGGGACGAATTCGCCCAGCTTGTGACCAACCATGTCTTCGGAAACATAAACTGGGACGTGCTTGCGACCATCGTAAACGGCGATGGTGTAACCGATGAAACTTGGGAAAATGGTAGAGCGACGAGACCAGGTCTTGATGACGGTCTTCTTGTCGCTGTCCGCCTGTGCTTCGATCTTCTTCATCAGATGAGCGTCGGCGAAAGGTCCTTTTTTAAGACTGCGACCCATTGTGTGACCTCCTTTATTCGATGTGATTCAGTAAGTGGCTTACTTCGTCTTACGGTGACGAACGATGAACTTCTCGGACTTGGCCTTGTGATCACGGGTCTTCTTGCCGAGGGTCTTCTTACCCCATGGAGAAAGCGGAGATGGACGGCCGATAGGTGCCTTACCTTCACCACCACCATGCGGGTGATCGTTAGGGTTCATAACCGAACCACGGACGGTCGGACGGAAGCCCAACCAGCGCTTGCGGCCGGCCTTACCGATGCTGATCAGTTCGTGCTGTTCGTTGCCGACAGCGCCGATGGTCGCACGGTTAACAGCCAGAACCATCCGCACTTCACCGGAAGCCAGGCGAACCGTGACGTACTTGCCGTCATCGTTCTTACCCAGCAGCTGGGCAGAGGCACCGGCGGAACGGGCCAGTTGGCCGCCCTTACCAGGCTTGAGCTCGATGTTGTGAATCGTGGTCCCATCCGGGATGTTCTTCAGCGGCATTGCGTTGCCGACCTTGATGTCG
This sequence comes from Lacticaseibacillus parakribbianus, assembly GCF_025490915.1. Classification (GTDB taxonomy): domain Bacteria; phylum Bacillota; class Bacilli; order Lactobacillales; family Lactobacillaceae; genus Lacticaseibacillus; species Lacticaseibacillus parakribbianus. The sequence continues at coordinate 308,527 of NZ_JANQBA010000002.1, forward strand.
ACCTCTTCGCCGGAAACGATCTTGTCGCCAACGTTCAGGCCCTTAGGTGCCAGAATGTAGGTCTTGACCCCGTCTTCGTAGTGCAGCAGTGCAATGTTAGCGGTCCGGTTTGGATCGTATTCGATTGCCTTGACCGTTGCAACGACACCGTCTTTTTGACGCTTGAAGTCAATCGTCCGGTAGAATTGCTTGTGGCCGCCGCCACGGTGACGAACCGTGATGTGACCGTATGAGTTACGGCCAGCCGTGTGGCTCTGGCTTTCAAGCAGTGTCTTTTCAGGACGCGTCTTGGTGATTTCAGCGAAATCAGAGCCAGACATGTTACGCCGACCGTTGCTGGTAGGTTTGTACTTAATAATACCCACGCTTGTTCCCTCCTATGCTTATTATTTGAACTAGTCTTCGAAGATCTTGATTTCTTTGGAATCAGCAGTCAAGGTCACGATGGCCTTGCGGCGCTTGCGGGTGTAGCCCACGAAGTTGCCTTGACGCTTCTTTTTGCCCTTGACGTTGGCAATGTTGACGCTGGCGACCTTGACGTCGAAGATCTCTTCAACGGCACGGCGAACGGCGGTCTTTTCGACATGCAGGGCAACTTCGAAGGTGTACTTCTTGTCGTCCATGGCTGCCATGGATTGCTCGGTCACGATTGGGCGTAAAATGATGTCGCGTGCTTCCATTATGCGAGCACCTCCTCAATCTTTGAGAGTGCGGATTGGGTCACGATCAGCTTGCCGTAGTTGACAACGTCCAGGACGTTGACACCGTCAGCCGGGATCACCTTGACGTTCGGCAGGTTGCGGGCAGCCAAAGCTGCGTTGTCGTTGCCGGCTTCAAGAACGACCAGTGCCTTCTCGGAAACCTTCAGCGCGGAAAGCGCCGCGGCGAAGTCCTTGGTCTTCGGTGCATCGAAGTTCAGCCCGTCGACAACGACGAGTTCGGAATCGGTGACCTTCTGAGACAGAACGGACTTGATTGCCAGGCGGTAAGCCTTCTTGTTGATGCGGTAAGCGTAGGAACGCGGGTGTGGGCCAAAGACGATCCCACCGCCACGCCACTGTGGGCTGCGGATCGAGCCCTGACGCGCACGGCCAGTCCCTTTTTGGCGCCATGGCTTGCGGCCACCGCCGGAAACTTCGTGGCGGTTCTTAACTTTAGAAGTGCCTTGACGAAGGGAAGCGCGTTGCATCACAACTGCGTCAAACACGACGTTTTCGTTTGGTTCGATCGCCCAGATTGCATCGTTCAGTTCAACGGTGCCGTTCTCGGAGCCATCTTGCTTGTATAAAGTAACGTTTGCCATTAGTTATTGTCCTCCCTTCGTATTACTTGGTTGCTGCTTTAACAGCGGAACGGATCGTCACGAACGACTTGTTGGCGCCAGGAACGTTCCCCTTGATCAGGATAACGTTGTGCTCCAGGTCGGTCGAGATAACGGTCAGGTTTTGCATGGTGCGGGTGTGGTTACCCATCCGGCCAGGCAGCTTCTTGCCCTTGAACACCTTGTTGATGATGGCGCCAAGAGAACCTGGGCGACGGTGGTAACGAGAACCGTGAGCCATAGGGCCGCGAGATTGGCCATCCTTCTTGATGTTACCTTGGTAACCGTGGCCCTTGGAAGTACCGGTGACATCCACGATGTCGCCAGCAGCAAATTCGTCAGCCTTGACTTCCTTGCCTACTTCGTATTCGCTAAGCGCTACATCACGGATTTCCTTAATGAAGCGCTTAGGGGTCGTGTCCGCCTTCTTGGCGTGACCGACGCTTGGCTTGTTGCTAAGGATTTCACGCTTATCGCCGTAGCCCAGCTGAACTGCTTCGTAACCGTCAGATTCAACGGTCTTGACTTGCAGGACGATGTTTGGGGTCACGTCGATCACGGTAACGGGAACGAGTTCGCCGTTAGCGGTGAAAACTTGCGTCATGCCAATTTTCTTACCTAAGATTCCTTTACGTGTCATGGGTACACCTCCAATACTATAAATTATAATTTGATTTCGATGTCAACGCCGCTTGGCAGATCGAGCTTCATCAGCGCGTCAACGGTCTTGGGCGTCGGGTTAACGATGTCGATCAGGCGCTTGTGGGTGCGCATTTCGAACTGTTCCCGAGAGTCCTTGTACTTATGCGGCGAACGCAGCACCGTGTAAAGCGTGCGTTCCGTCGGCAGAGGGATCGGACCTGAGATAGTAGCACCTGTGCGCTTGGCTGTCTCGACGATCTTATCTGCGGATTGATCTAGGATGCGGTGTTCGTAAGCCTTCAACCGGATCCGAATCTTTTGTTTTGCCATTGTGTGACCTCCTTCGTCTATTATCAGTTAGTAGACTAGCTCCGTGAAAATTTCCGCCACGCCGCCGTGGCAAAGCGGCCGGGCGTGTCGCAACCTCTCACATCCACGCTACCGTGGCCCAACACGAGCCAGAAGTGCATAGTAACCCACTAGATTACACAGCACTCTTGATAGTATACAGAAGCGGCCGCCAAAACGCAAGGTAAATCGCGGTGTTTCGCAAACTTTTTTGCCGGTCAAAGGCCGTCGCGCCGGCGTTAAGGCTGCCTGGAATGCACACGGTTTCACGAGCGTTAAGATGTCTTGACAACGCCCGGCTTTCTGCTACAGTTGGCAGCAGGAGGTGTTACAAATGCCAAAAGCCCTGTTGATTATCGATTACACCAATGATTTTGTCGCGGCGCAAGGCGCTCTGTCGGCCGGCGTCCCGGCTCAGGCGATTGCGCCTCGCATCGTCGCCTTGGCCGAGCAGTTCCGGGCGGCCGGCGACTTCGTCTACCTGCCCACCGATGTTCACACGCCGCACGATCCCTACCACCCGGAAAGCAAGCTGTTCCCGCCGCACAACGTTCGCGGCTCCTGGGGTCGCGAACTCTATGGGCCGCTCGCCCCGTGGTACACGGAACACCAAGCGGAAGCGAACGTCACGCTTTTCGACAAGACGCGCTACTCCAGTTTCGCCGGCACTCCGCTGGACCTGTGGCTGCGTGAGCGGCAGGTCACTGAACTCCATCTGGTCGGCGTCTGCACGGACATCTGCGTCCTGCATACGGCGGTCGACGCCTACAACCTGAACTACCCGCTGGTGATCCACCAAGACGCCGTGGCGACCTTCAAGCCCGGCGGTCAGGCCTGGGCCCTTGAGCACTTCAAGACTGTGCTGAACGCCAGCATCGTCTGAGCCAGGGCGAGGCCCAGACGCCACTGGTGGCCAGGCTGCTTAGGACGCGGCCGGCCAGCGGCCACGCAAAGAGGCACCGACAAGCGCATTGCGCTGGCCGGTGCCTCTTTTAGTGTCGCCTAGTCTTGAGTCGGGGTGTCGGTGTTGGCGGCAGCCTTGGCTGCCTCCTTGTCCTTCATCTGCTTTTCGATGTCGGCAATTGAGTAGACGCTGTCGGATACGGTGCCGACGGTCTTGGGTTCCATGTGACGGTAGGTCGCCATCCCGGTACCGGCCGGAATGATCTTCCCGATGATGACGTTCTCCTTGAGGCCGACCAGCGGATCGTTCTTGCCGCGGATCGAGGCATCCGTGAGGACACGGGTGGTTTCCTGGAAGGAAGCCGCCGACAGGAAGGAGTTGGTCTCCAGGGAGGCCTTGGTAATCCCGAGCAGAACCGGGCGACCGGTGGCCGGAATGCCCCCTTGAACCAGGGTCTGCTTGTTGCGTTCGGTGAATTCGGCGATGTCCAAAAGCGTCCCCGGCAAAATGTCGGTGTCGCCTGGATCCATCACGCGGATCTTGCGCAGCATCTGCCGCACCATGACCTCGACGTGCTTATCGCCGATTTCAACCCCCTGCATCCGGTAAACCTTCTGCACTTCGTTGATCAGGTAGTTTTCAGTCGAAATGACGTTTTGAACCTTAATCAGCTGCTTGGGGTCGATCGAGCCACCGGTCAGGCGGCCGCCGCGATCGATGTGATCGCCTTCGGCCACCGCCACGGAGGAGGCGTAAGGCACACTGTAGGTCCGGGTGTCGGTTTCGCCCTTCACCGTGATCTCACGCGTGTGTTCAGCCGGGTTCTCGTCGATGGCGGTGATTTCACCGTCAACTTCGGAGATGACCGCCAGCCCCTTAGGGTTGCGGGCTTCGAAGATTTCCTGGACACGTGGCAGCCCCTGCGTGATATCTTCGCCGCCGGCAACGCCGCCGGTATGGAAGTTACGCATGGTCAGCTGCGTACCAGGTTCGCCGATGGACTGGGCAGCGACGGTCCCGACGGCCTCGCCGACTTCGACCTGGGTGCCGGTAGCCATGTTGCGGCCGTAGCACTTCTGGCAGACACCGTGCTTGGTGTCGCAGGTGAAGACGGAACGAATGGTGACGGCCTCAACGCCGGCGTCGACCACGGCCTGGGCCGCGTCTTCGTCCATCAGGGTGTCCTTTGGCACGATGACGGCCTTGGTCTTTGGATCGTAAACGGTCTTTTGCGTGTAACGGCCGACCAGACGATCGTAAAGCGGCTCGATCATTTCGTTGCCTTCGCGGATCGCCGTGACCAGCAGACCGCGGTCGGTGCCACAGTCTTCCTCGCGAACGATGACGTCCTGGGCCACATCGACCAGACGCCGGGTCAGGTAACCCGAGTCGGCGGTCTTCAGCGCGGTATCGGTCATCCCCTTGCGGGCCCCGTGGGTGGACATGAACATTTCCATGACGGACAAGCCTTCACGGAAGTTCGACAGGACCGGCACTTCCATCATCCCGCCGTTTGGCGCCGCCATCAGGCCACGCATCCCGGCAAGCTGGGTGAAGTTCGAGATGTTACCACGGGCCCCGGAGTCACTCATCATGGAGATTGGGTTCGTCGGGTCAAAGGCGTCGATCAGCTTTTGCTGAATGTCGTCTTTGGCGTCGTTCCAGATCGTGATCACACGGTCGTGGCGTTCCTGGTCGGTGATGAGTCCACGACGGAACTGCTTGGACACGGTGGCGACCTTCTTGTGGGCCGCCTCAACGATCTCGCCTTTTTCAGGCAGGTTCGGCACGTCGGCCACGCCGACGGTCAGACCGGAGTGGGTCGCCTGGGTGTAACCCAGGGTCTTCATGTCGTCCAAGAGGTCGGAGGTCCGCTGCACCTTGTAGGTCTTGAAGACCTCCGCGATGATGTCGGACAAGAAGCCCTTCTTGAACGGCAGAATCAGCGGGGCATCGGTCAGGTAGGCGTCAAGGTCTTCACCCGGCTTCAGGAAGTACTTGTCCGGGACGCCGTTGACAATGTTGTCTTGGGTTGGCTCGTTCAGGTACGGGAAGTCGGCCGGCATGATTTCGTTGAAAATCACCTTGCCGACGGAGGTCACCATCAGCTTATTGCGCTGAGCATCCTCGAACGGCTTGTCCGGCATCGAGTTGACGGCGATGGCAATGCGGCTGTGCAGGTGAACGTAGCCGTTTTGCAGCGCCATCAGGACTTCGTTGGCATCCTTGAAGATCATGCCTTCGCCTTCGCGGCCCTTCTGCTCCATCGTCAGGTAGTAGTTACCCAAAACGATATCCTGGGAAGGCGTCACGATTGGCTTACCATCCTTAGGTGCCAGGATGTGGTGAGCGGCCAGCATCAAGAGCCGGGCCTCGGCCTGGGCCTCGTCGGACAGCGGCACGTGAATCGCCATCTGGTCGCCGTCGAAGTCGGCGTTGTAGGCTTCACACACCAGCGGGTGCAGGCGCATCGCCTTGCCGTCGACCAGGACCGGCTCGAAGGCCTGAATCCCCAGACGGTGCAGCGTAGGGGCGCGGTTCAACAGAACCGGCCGCTCCTTGATCACGTCTTCCAAAACGTCCCAGATGTCGTCGTCTTCACGGTCGATCTTGCGCTTGGCGTTCTTGATGTTGGAGGCCATCTCACGGGCGACCAGCTCGCGCATCACGAACGGCTTGAAGAGCTCAAGCGCCATGGAACGCGGCAGGCCACACTGGTAGAACTTCAGGGTCGGGCCGACGTCGATGACGGAACGGCCGGAGTAGTCGACACGCTTGCCCAGCAGGTTCTGACGGAACCGCCCCTGCTTCCCCTTGAGCATGTGGCTCAGGGACTTCAGCGGTCGGTTGCCCGGGCCGGTGACCGGACGGCCACGACGCCCGTTATCGATCAAGGCGTCGACGGCCTCTTGGAGCATGCGCTTTTCGTTTTGAACGATGATGTTCGGCGCGTTCAAGTCGAGCAGCCGCTTGAGACGGTTGTTGCGGTTAATTACGCGGCGGTACAAGTCGTTCAAGTCACTGGTGGCAAAGCGCCCACCTTCGAGCTGAACCATCGGCCGCAGGTCTGGCGGGATGACCGGAATCGTGTCCATGACCATCCAGGCCGGATCGTTGCCGGATTCCAGGAACGCGTCGAGGATGTCCAGACGCCGGATCGCACGGGTCCGCTTTTGGCCCTGGGCGGACTTCAGGTCTTCCTTCAGTTCGGCGACTTCCTTGGGCAGATCAACGGCCTGTAACAGCTCTTTGATCGCCTCGGCCCCCATCTTCGCATTGAAGACGTTGCCGTACTCGTCGCGCTTGTCGCGGTACTCGCGCTCGGTCAGCAGCTGCTTTTTCTCAAGCGCCGTGTCGCCGGGATCGATCACCACGTAGGACGCGAAGTAGATCACTTCTTCAAGCGCCCGCGGGGACATGTCGAGGACCAGACCCATGCGGCTCGGGATCCCCTTGAAGTACCAGATGTGGGAAACCGGCGCGGCCAGCTCGATGTGGCCCATGCGCTCGCGCCGCACCTTGCTGCGGGTCACTTCGACGCCGCAACGGTCGCAGACAATGCCCTTGTAGCGAATGCGCTTGTACTTCCCGCAGGCACACTCCCAGTCCTTGGTCGGCCCAAAGATTCGCTCGTCGAACAGCCCATCGCGTTCGGGCTTCAGCGTCCGGTAGTTGATCGTCTCGGGCTTCTTGACTTCCCCGTACGACCAGCTGCGGATCTTGTCCGGCGAGGCCAAGCCGATCTGCATGCTTTCGAATTTATTGACATCAATCAAAGGGCTAACCTCCTAGTGTTCGTCGTGTTGCTCGGTGGCGGCTGTGGCAGCCTCCTGGGCCTTCTTTTCTTCCTGCTGGGCGGCAAACTTAGCCAAGGCGTCGACGGATACCACGTCGTCGTCCTCGTCATCCATGTCGCGCAGCTCGATTTCGTTCTTGGCGGCGTCCAGCACCTTCATGTCCAGGCCCAAGGATTGCAGCTCCTTGACCAAAACGCGGAAGGATTCAGGCACCCCAGGCTTAGGAATCGGTTCGCCTTTGACGATCGCCTCGTAGGTCTTGACCCGCCCAACGACGTCATCGGACTTGTAGGTCAGGATTTCCTGCAGGGTGTAAGCCGCCCCGTAGGCTTCCAAGGCCCAAACTTCCATTTCCCCGAAACGCTGACCGCCGAACTGGGCTTTACCACCCAGCGGCTGCTGCGTAACCAGAGAGTAAGGCCCGATGGAACGGGCGTGGAGTTTATCGTCGACCATGTGGGCGAGCTTCATGTAGTACATGACACCGACGCTCACGCGGTTTTCGAACGGCTCGCCGGTGCGGCCGTCGTACAGGACGGACTTGCCGTCGGAGGCCATGCCGGCCTCCTTGACGGTGGCCCACAGGTCATCATCGTTGGCGCCGTCGAAGACCGGCGTTGCCACGTGGATGCCCAGCTTCTTAGCGGCCATCCCCAGGTGAAGATCGAGCACCTGCCCGATGTTCATACGGGATGGCACACCCATTGGCGAAAGCAGGATGTCGACCGGGGTGCCATCAGGCAGGAACGGCATGTCTTCTTCAGGCACAACCACGGAGACGGTCCCCTTGTTGCCGTGACGGCCGGCCATCTTATCGCCGACCTGAATCTTGCGCTTCTGGGTGATGTAGACGCGGACCATCATGTTCACGCCAGGCGCCAGCTCGTCGCCGGCCTCGCGGGTGAAGATGCGAACGTCTTGGATGATGCCGCCGCCGCCATGCGGAACCCGCAGGGAGGTGTCGCGAACTTCGCGGGCCTTTTCCCCGAAAATGGCGTGGAGCAGGCGTTCCTCAGCGGACAGCTCGGTAACGCCCTTAGGGGTGACCTTGCCGACCAGAATGTCGCCATCGCGGACTTCCGCCCCGATGCGGATGATCCCGAACTCGTCGAGGTCCTTCAGGGCGTCGTCGCCGACGTTCGGAATTTCGCGGGTGATCTCTTCAGGGCCGAGCTTGGTGTCGCGGGCCTCTGATTCGTACTCCTCGATGTGAATCGAGGTGTAGGCGTCTTCCTTGACCAGCTTCTCGGACAGCACGATCGCGTCTTCGTAGTTGTACATGTTCCAGGTCATGAAGGCGATGATCGGGTTTTGGCCCAGGGCCAGCTCGCCGTTCTCCATCGCAGGGCCGTCGGCGATGATTTCGTCGGCGTCGACCTTGTCGCCGAGGCGAACGATCGGGCGCTGGTTGTAGTTCTTGCCGGCGTTACTGCGCCGGAACTTCATCAGCTTGTACTTGTCCAAGGCGCCGTCGTCGCGGCGAACGCTAATCTCCTTGGCGTCGACGTATTCAACGGTCCCTGGGTGTTCAGCCAAAACGGCAATCCCGGAGTCGTGGGCGGCCTTGTACTCCATGCCGGTGCCGACAAGTGGCGCGTGTGGGTCGACCAACGGCACGGCCTGGCGCTGCATGTTCGCACCCATCAAGGCACGGTTGGAGTCGTCGTTTTCAAGGAACGGGATGCAGGCGGTCGCGACGGCGACAACCTGCTTAGGCGAAACGTCCATGTAGTCGATGTGCTCGGCGGTCGTTTCGATGTTCTCGTCCTTCTTACGAGCCAAAATGGTCTCTTCGGCAAATGCCCCGTCGTCGGTCAAAGGCGCGTTGGCCTGAGCCACAACGTAGTTATCTTCCTCGTCGGCGGTCAGGTAGTCGATCTTGTCGGTCACGCGGTGATCGGTCCAAGACACACGGCGGTACGGGGTTTCGATGAAGCCGTACGGGTTGACCACCGCGTAGGACGCCAGGCTGTTGATCAGCCCGATGTTCGGGCCTTCTGGCGTTTCGATTGGGCACATGCGGCCGTAGTGGGTGTAGTGAACGTCTCGCACTTCGTAGCCGGCGCGGTCACGCGTCAGACCACCAGGGCCCAAGGCAGACAGGCGGCGCTTGTGGGTCAGCTCGCCCAGCGGGTTGGTCTGATCCATGAACTGGGACAGCTGTGAGGACCCGAAGAATTCCTTGATCGAAGCAACGACCGGCCGGATGTTGATCAGCTGCTGCGGCGTGATGGTGGCGGTGTCTTGGATGGACATCCGCTCACGCACGACACGCTCCATGCGGGACAGCCCGATGCGGAACTGGTTTTGGAGCAGCTCGCCGACCGAACGGATGCGGCGGTTGCCCAAGTGGTCGATGTCATCGGTGGCACCGAGGCCTTCCTGCAGGTTCAGGAAGTAGTTCATGGAGGCGATGATGTCGGCCGGGGTCAGGTACTTGACCTTCTTGTCGATGTGGCCGTTGCCGATCAGGTTGATTTCCTTTTCGGGGTTGACCTGGGAGTAAACCTTGACCACCTGAATGGTCATCGGCTCGGTCACCACACCCTGGTCGGACGGCTGGTAGGTGACGGTCTTGAAGTCGTCACGGTCCAGGTAGCCACCGAGCGTGTCCATCACGTGGCGGTCGATCTTGTCGCCCTTGGCGGCGATCACTTCGCCGGTGTCGGGATCGGCCAGGGTCTCGGCCAAAGTCTGGCCCAAAAGCCGGGTCTTCAGGCTCAGCTTCTTGTTAACCTTGTAGCGGCCGACGTTGGCCAGGTCGTAGCGCTTTGGATCGAAGAACCGCGCGTAAAGCAGCGAGCGAGAGGAGTCCGCGGTTTTCGGTTCGCCTGGGCGAAGGCGTTCGTAAATGTCCTTCAACGCCTCGTCGGTGCGGGAGTCCTCGGTGTTCTTGTGAACGTCTTTTTCAAGCGTCAGCATCAGGGAGTCATTGTCGCCGAAAATGTTGATGATGTCCTGGTCGGCGCCAAAGCCCAGCGCCCGCACCAGCTCGGTCATCGGGATCTTGCGGGTGCGGTCGATCCGCACGTAGGCCAGATCCTTGGCGTCGGTTTCGTATTCCAGCCAAGCGCCGCGGTTTGGAATCACGGTGGTTCCGTAGGTCACACGGGAGTTCTTGTCGGTGGCGCTGTTGTAGTAGACACCAGGCGAGCGAACCAGCTGGGAAACAATGACCCGTTCCGCGCCGTTGATGATGAAGGTCCCTTGCTTGGTCATCAGCGGGAAGTCGCCGAAGAAGACATCCTGGGACTTGATCTCACCGGTTTCGTGGTTGGTCAGGCGCAGGGTGACGTGCAGCGGTGCGGAGAAGTTCGCGTCGTGCTGACGCGCCTCCTCAACCGTGTATTTTGGCTCAAGCAGCTGGTAATCGACGAATTCCAGCGACAGATTGCCTTGGAAGTCCTCGATCGGCATAATGTCGTCGAACATTTCCTTCAGGCCTTCGTCCAAGAACCACTGGTATGAGTTCGTCTGGATCTCGATCAGGTTGGGCAGATCGAGTACTTCTTTGATCCGGGAATAGGAACGGCGGGTGCGGTGCTTGCCGTAATTCACTAAGTGTCCTACCAAATTTGTTCACCCCTCATAGATTTACGGTACCGTCAAATATTACAGTTAGGTTACATCTGCTGGTCGGGCGGCGTTTTGAGCAAAAAAAAACGAAAAGTAGTCGTGCCGTGCCGCTACTTTTGCGTTTTTATTTGCGCTACGCCGGACAATAGATCGACGCAGCCACATCCTAACCGAAATGCAATTGCACTAATGGTACCAGATTCGGTGTTTGTTTGTCAAGCGTTGACCGGTTCCGCCGGTGCCGCCGGCCGGACGCCGAAGGTCAGCTTCCCCTTCTTGGCGCCGATGGTGATGGTGTCGCCGGCCTTGGCCTGGCCGGTCAACAGCAGCTCGGACAGCTCGTCTTCGACGTCTCGCTGCAACGCCCGGCGAATCGGCCGGGCCCCGTACTCGGGATCGAAGCCGGCCTTGGCGACCGCGTTAATGCCGGCCGGCGTGATTTTGACCGTGATGTCCTGGTCGGACAGGCGGTGCAGCACGTTTTTGGCCATGATCTTGACGATCTCGTGCAGCTCGTCCTTGTTGAGGCTGTGGAAGACCACGGTCTCATCGATGCGGTTGAGGAACTCAGGCCGAAACGCCCGGCGCAGCTCCTGCAGCATCCGCGACTTCATCGCCTTGAAGTCGCCAGCGCCGTTGACCGCCCCGAAGCCGACGCTCTTGTCGTCGCGCAGCGCGGTGGCCCCGATGTTCGAGGTCATGATCAAAATCGTGTTGCGGAAGTCGACGCGCCGGCCCTTGGAATCGGTCAAAAAGCCGTCGTCCAGCACCTGCAGCAGGATGTTGAAGACATCCGGATGGGCCTTTTCGACCTCGTCCAAGAGCACGACCGAGTAAGGCTTGTTGCGAACTTTCTCGGTCAGCTGACCGCCCTCGTCGTAACCAACGTAGCCCGGCGCCGCCCCGATCAGGCGACTGGTCGAATACTTTTCCATGTACTCAGACATGTCGACGCGGATCATCGCGTCCTCGGATCCGAACATCGCCTCGGCCAGGGCTTTGGCCAGCTCGGTTTTGCCGACACCGGTGGGGCCGAGGAACATGAAGGAGCCAATTGGGCGGGTCGGGTCCTTCAGGCCACTTCTGGCCCGGCGAATCGCCCGGGCGACGGCCGACACCGCCTCATCCTGGCCGACGACCCGCTCGTGCAGGACCTTCTCCAGGTTGACCAGCCGCTCGCTTTCTTTCTTTTGCATCTGGGTGACCGGCACCCCGGTCCACTGCGAGACGACCTCGGCCACGTCCTCTGGGGTCACCTGAACGTCGGTGCGAACGGCGCCGGCCTGGGTCGAGTCGGTCTCGAGCTTGGCGCGAAGCTTTTGCTCCTTCTCGCGGATGGTGGCGGCCAACTCGAAGTCCTGGTGCATGATGGCCTCGTTCTTGGCGGCAACGGTGTCTTGCAGCTTGGCCTGCAGCTTGTCGGCCTTGGTCGGCTTATCAGCCTCGTCCAGGCGAACCTTAGCGGCGCTTTCGTCGATCAGGTCGATCGCCTTGTCCGGCAGGAAGCGGCTGGCGATGTAGCGCGTCGACAGCACGACGGCCTCGTGCAGCGCCGCGTCGGTGATGGTCACCCCGTGATGCGCCTCGTAGCGCGGCCGCAAGCCCTGCAGAATCTGCTCGGCCTCGGCCGGGCTCGGCTCGTCGATCTGAATGGTGGCAAAGCGCCGCTCCAACGCCGCGTCCTTTTCGATGTACTTCTGGTACTCGTCCAGGGTTGTCGCGCCAATCAGCTGCAGCTCGCCGCGAGCCAGCGCTGGCTTCAAAATGTTGGAGGCGTCGATCGCGCCTTCCGCCCCACCGGCGCCGATTAGCGTGTGAAGCTCATCGATGAACAAGATGACCTGCCCGTCTTGGTAGATCTCGTCGATCACCTTCTTGAGCCGGTCCTCGAACTCGCCGCGGTACTTGGTGCCGGCAACCAAAGACCCCATGTCGAGCATCATCAGCCGCTTGTTCTTCATGTCGGCCGGGACCTGCCCGGCCACAATCTTCTCGGCGAAGCCCTCGGCGATGGCGGTTTTGCCGACGCCTGGTTCACCGATCAAAACCGGGTTGTTCTTGGTGCGACGCGCCAGGATCTGGACCAGACGCCGCACTTCCTTGTCGCGGCCGACCACGGGATCCATCTTGTTCTCCCGGGCCAGCTGGGTTAGGTCTCGCGCGAGACCATCGAGTGTCGGGGTGCCGGCGCTGGCTGCCCGGGCCGGCCGGGCGGCCGGGCCGCCCTTGTGCTTGGCCGGGGCATCCGAAATACCCATTTTCTTCAGCACCAGCTGACGGGTCTTGGCCAGACTCAGGTCCAGGTTCTGCAAGATCCGGGCCGCCAGGATGTCATCCTCGCGCAACAGGCCGAGCAGGATGTGCTCGGTGCCAATCTTCAAGGCGCCGAGCCGCTTGGCCTCGTCGCCGGCGAAGCTCAAAATCTCCTTGCCCTTAGGCGAGTATGGCAGGTAGGCGTCCTTGGCAGTGCTGCTGCCGGCGCTAGTGCCGTAGCCGGTGAAGCGTTCGATTTCGTCATGCACATCGGCCTCGGTGACCGACAGCTGACGCAGGGTCTTGCCGGCGATGCCCTCGGGCTCGATCACCAGGGCAATCAAAAGGTGCTCGGTACCGACGGCGTGGTGGTGGAAGGCCTTGGCCTGATCCTGCGCGATTTGTAAGACGTTTTTAGCACTAGGGGTGAATAAGTTGTCCATACGCAAACTCCTTTGATCCCTGGGATCGGTTCAACACAAACGTTCATCTACTATTAAGTCACAGTTCGCAGTCGCGGTGCAACCGCGGCGGTGCGGTGCGGCAATCCCGGTCGGGCAGCGCGGTTGCGCCAGCCGGACCGGGCGACCGCAAGACCAGCTAGCGGCCGTAGCGCAAGCTGTCAAGCAACGCCCGCATCAGCCTGGCTCGCAGCCGGCCCTCGCTGACCGCGTCGGGCTGGGCCAGTACCTGGGGACTCAGCACGTTGAGCATCGCGGTCCCGGTTTGGCGACTCACCAGCCCGGCCTCGTACAGCTGCTGTAGCATGCGCTGAGCCGCCGCGTCGCCCAGCGTCTCCGGCAACTTCTGAGCCATCAGGCACACCAGCGATTGGTCGGACAGCTGGCTGACCTTGTGAATGCGAATGTAGCCGCCGCCGCCACGCTTGCTTTTGACCACGTAACCCCGCTCCGGAGTGAAGCGGGTCTTGATCACGTAATTAATCTGGGACGGGACGCAATTGAACTGGTCTGCGACCTCGGCTCGCGAGATCTCGACCTGCCGCTCGGCCTGAAGCATCGCCTTCAGGTACTGCTCGATCACGTCCGACATGTTCTGCCCTTGCAATACGACACCTCCTTTGTCGAGAGTCTGACTAATCTTGACTTTCATTATAGCCATGGTTGGCCAAAAAAGCGAACGCAAAAAAAGATCGGCGTCTGCACGTCGATCCTTCTTGGCTTATCGGGAAAACGGGATTCGAACCCACGACCTCTACGTCCCGAACGTAGCGCTCTACCAAGCTGAGCTATTTCCCGATGAAGCGGAAGACGAGATTCGAACTCGCGACCCCCACCATGGCAAGGTGATGTTCTACCACTGAACTACTTCCGCATTACCGCTATTCAATTGCTTTCCGGCGAGCCGGAATGCACCCAGTAGGAGTCGAACCTACAACCTTCTGATTCGTAGTCAGACACTCTATCCAGTTGCGCTATGGGTGCGTATTAATATGACCATGCCGAGAGTCGGGTTCGAACCGACACGGTAATCACTTACCGCAGGATTTTAAGTCCTGTGCGTCTACCAGTTTCGCCATCCCGGCGGAAAGTGAAAAGCGGAAGACGAGATTCGAACTCGCGACCCCCACCATGGCAAGGTGATGTTCTACCACTGAACTACTTCCGCGAAATATTCAACTGCTGCCGACTAGAGGGTTCGAACCTCCGACCCCCTGTTTACAAGACAGGTGCTCTGCCAGCTGAGCTAAGTCGGCAAATGCGGGTGAAGGGACTCGAACCCCCACGGTATTAACCACTAGAACCTAAATCTAGCGCGTCTGCCAGTTCCGCCACACCCGCAGATTTCAATTCTAATGAAAATGAGCCGTGACAGGCTCGAACTGTCGACCCTCTGATTAAAAGTCAGATGCTCTACCAACTGAGCTAACGGCTCATGTGAATCAACTACTGATCCAATGCCCGTGGGGCACTGGAGGATACAGGGCTCGAACCTGTGACCCTCTGCTTGTAGGGCAGACGCTCTCCCAACTGAGCTAATCCTCCATAAATGAAGCGCGGCAGCTTCCTACCCTCGCAGGCAGTCACCCACCAACTACTCTCGGCGTTGAGAAGCTTAACTTCTGTGTTCGGCATGGGAACAGGTGTATCCTTCTCGCTATCGCCACCGCACTTC